>NZ_JBITJI010000003.1:0-177328 GCF_044459885.1 Nocardia sp. NPDC050175 | reverse complement strand
ACGCGGCAACGCGGCAACGCGGCAACGCGGCAACGCGGCAACGCGGCAACGCGGCAACGCGGCAACGCGGCAACGCGGCAACGCGGCAACGCGGCAACGACAGACATTGGCCGCCAATAGGACATAGCGGCAGTCGTTCTCGCGTCAGTCCACCACCATGCCCCGTCAATCATGAGATGCCCGATCTTGGTGAGCGATCGAAATGGTTGACTACGTGGGTGATTGAATACGAGGTGTTGCGCGTCTTCTGCGGCCCTGACGGTCGACATGGCAATCAACTCGGCGTCGTGCGCGATGGGTCGGCTGTCGCCGGGGAAGCCGAGCGCCAGGCTTTCGCCAGGAAGCTGGGTTTCAGCGAGACCGTGTTCATCGATGACCCCGAGCGCGGCGTCATCGACATCTACACGCCGACCCTCCGACTGCCTTGGGCCGGACACCCGTGCGTAGGCACAGCCTGGCTCCTCAACGTCCCCACCCTGATCACGCAAGCAGGCGTCGTGCGCACCCGCACCGACGGAGAGTTCACTTGGATTGCGGCGCAAGCCGAATGGGCACCGCCGCGCACCCTGCGCCAGTACAACTCCGCGGCCGAAGTGGACGCACTGGCCGTGCCGGAACCGGGCGAGTGGATCTACGCCTGGGCCTGGCAGGACGAGCCTGCCGGTCAGCTCCGAGCCCGCGCCTTCCCCGGCCGCGACGACGGCATCGACGAGGACGAGGCAACCGGCGCCGCAGCCCTACTCCTCACCGCCAGTCTCGGCCGCCCGCTGCACATTTCACAGGGACACGGCTCGCAAATCGTGACCGCCCCGCGCCCGGACGGTCTGATCGAAGTGGGCGGACGCGTAAGACAGGAAACGAAGCTCGAGTACTAATTCCAAGCCAGCGGAGCGTTGGCTGTCGCCAAGCGGATCCGCTTGGCGACAGCCGCGAGGGCTCACGAGGATCGGACCCGAGCAGAGCGATACCCGCTGGCCGTGCCTGCTCTTTCGCCGCAGCCGCCGCATACGTGCACGCGGATCGCGCTCTCGCTCAGCGGATCAGGAAACCCGATCCACGGTCACGCGATCCGATCCCGGGTCCACTGCGATCCTGATCGACCGCGATGCAATCCCGATCCACTGCGGCGCGAACTCAACTCACCGCGCCGCGAGCCAACCACCGATCCGTCGGGCGATGTCCGGCGCGGTCAACCCGAGCTCCGCGTGCACGGCACCGCGCGACGCGTGATCCAGGAACTGTTGTGGCACACCGAGATCCCGGGTCGGGATGTCCAGTCCGGAGTTGCGCAACCGGGCCGAGACGGTCGAGCCGATGCCTCCGTGCAGCCCACCGTCTTCCAATGTCACTACGAGCCGGTAGTTTTCGGCAAGCTTGACCAGGGTGTCGGAGACCGGCAGGACCCAGCGCGGATCGATGACGGTGACCGAAACACCTTCGTTCTCCAGCAGATCCGCGGCCTGCAGGGCAACCTCGGCGAAGGAGCCGACGGCCACCAGCAGCACATCACCGCGCACCGCCTGGACCGATCCGCCACCGTCGAGGGCGTCGCCGGCGCGATCGCCCGCGGCAAGCCGGAGCACATCGACCCCGTCGAGTCGCTCGACCGCCGAGATATCGTCGGAGACACTACCTTTGGGGAACCTGATCGCGGTGGGTCCGTCGTTGACGGCGAGCGCCTCCGCCAGTTCCTCGCGCAACGTCGCCGCGTCACGCGGTGCCGCCACCCGGATCCCCGGAATGATGCCGAGCACGGACAGATCCCACATCCCGTTGTGGCTGGCGCCGTCCGGTCCGGTGATGCCGGAGCGATCGAGCACCACGGTTACCGGCTGCTTCAACAGCGCGACGTCCATCAGCAGCTGATCGAACGCACGGTTGAGGAACGTCGAATAGATCGCCACGACCGGATGCATGCCGCCGAGCGCGAGCCCGGCCGCCGACGCCATCGCGTGCTGTTCGGCGATGCCGACATCGAACATCCGCTCCGGAAACCGCTCCCCGAACGCCGCGAGCCCGGTCGGCCCCGGCATGGCCGCGGTGATCGCGACGATGTCGTCGCGCCGTTCAGCGTGTGCGACAAGTTCCTGCGAGAACACCGACGTCCACCCCAGCGCCTTCGGCCCACCCACCGGCACCCCGGTGAGCGGATCGATCGGATCGCAAGCGTGCATCTGATCGGCGATGTGGTTCTCGGCCGGCGCGTACCCGTGCCCCTTCTGCGTCACCGCGTGCACCACGACCGGCCCGCCGAAGTCCTTGGCCCGGCGCAGCGCGGATTCCAGCGCGACGATGTCGTGCCCGTCGACCGGGCCGACGTACTTCATCCCGAGGTCGCTGAACAGCTCCTGCGGGCTCACCGCATCCTTTATCCCGGCCTTCACCGCGTGCATCATCGAGTACGCGGACTCGCCGACCCGCGGGATGCTCTTCAGGATCCGCTTCCCGGCGTCGAGCGCGTGCTCGTAGGCGGGTTGGGTGCGTAGCGCGGTCAGCCGGTCGGCCAGGCCGCCGATGGTCGGCGCGTAGGAGCGGCCGTTGTCGTTGACGACGATCACCACCGGCCGGTCCGGCGCGCCCGCGATGTTGTTGAGCGCCTCCCAGCACATGCCGCCGGTGAGCGCGCCGTCGCCGACCACGGCGACCACCCGCCGGTCCTGCCCGGTCAGCGCGAACGCCTTGGCCAGTCCGTCGGCGTAGGACAGCGACGCGGAGGCGTGCGAGGACTCCACCCAGTCGTGCGCGCTCTCGGCGCGGCTCGGGTAGCCGGACAGGCCGCCCTGCTTGCGCAGCGTGTCGAACTCGCCCTTGCGGCCGGTCAGGATCTTGTGCACGTAGGCCTGGTGGCCGGTGTCGAAGATCAACGGATCGGCGGGCGAATCGAAGATCCGGTGTAGCGCGATGGTCAGCTCGACCACGCCTAGGTTCGGGCCGAGGTGCCCGCCGGTCGCGGCAACCTTCTGCACGAGGAAATCGCGGATCTCGTCCGCCAGCTCACGCAATTGCGGTGCGGTGAGCGGACGAAGATCTTCGGGCGTGTCGACCCGGGAAAGCACTCCCACCTGAACTCGCTCCCTCCGGATAGCGCTTCTGATCCGATCAGTCTACGGAGCGGCGGGCAGTGCCTTCGAACGAGAACCCAACTGCCACACCTGGCAACGACCGCCACCTGCCGACATCAGGCCGAAATGTGAGCCTCGGCATACCGTACTCGGCCTACAGTGATCGTGTGGCCCAGCCCGAAGAGGCGATCGAGCGGACAATTGAACCGGGCGTCGTGTCCAGGATCGTCAACGACGTATTCCAACTGTGCCGGCCCGACGATTCCGGTACACTTGCCGACTACATTCCGGAACTCGCTGCGGCGCAGCCGGATTCGTTCGCCTTGTGCCTGGCCACCGCCGACGGGCGGGTCTACGGCACCGGCGACCTGGACATCTCCTTCACCATCCAATCCATCTCCAAGCCGTTCACCTACGCGCTCGCGCTCGCCGATCGCGGCACCGAGTTCGTGGACGAACGCATCGACGTGGAGCCCTCCGGGGAGGCGTTCAACGAGATCAGTTTGGATCCGGTGACCGAGCGCCCACGCAACCCGATGATCAATGCGGGCGCGATCACCGCCGCGTCGCTGATCACCGGCCGCGATCCGAGCGAGCGATTCGAGCGCATCCGGCGCTGCTATTCGCGCTTCGCCGGGCGCGAACTGAGCATGAACGAGGCGGTGTACGCGTCCGAAGCGCGCACCGGTTTCCGCAATCGCGCGATCGGTTACATGCTGCGCTCGTTCGGCATCATCGACTCCGACCCGGACGAGGCGGTCGACCGCTACTTCCGGCAGTGCTCGATCGACGTGACCTGCCGCGACCTCGCGCAGATGGCGGCCACCCTGGCCAACAACGGACGCAACCCGGTGACCGGCGAACGCGCACTGTCCACGGCGCTCACCGAGCGGGTGCTCAGCGTGATGACCACCTGCGGCATGTACAACGCGGCGGGCGACTGGGTGACCAGCGTCGGACTGCCCGCGAAGAGCGGGGTCGGCGGCGGCATCGTCGCCGTGCTGCCCGGGCAGATCGGCATCGCGGTCTACTCGCCGCGGCTGGACAAGCACGGCAACAGCGTGCGCGGCGTCGCGGCCTGCCGGGAGCTGTCGCAGCGGCTGGAACTGCACTTTCTGCACGTCACGCGGGCGGCGCGGACGGCGATCCGAGCCGGGTACTCGGTGGCCGAGGTGCCATCGCGGCTGCGCCGGACGACCGAGGAGATCGCCGTGCTCGCCGAACACGGGCATCGGGCGCGGGTCTACGAACTGCACGGCGATCTGTTGTTCGCGGGCGCGGAGAGTGCGGTACGGACCATCGAGACCCAGGCGGGTGAGCTGGAGGCGCTGGTAGTGGATCTGCGCCGGGTCGGTGAGGTGAGCGAGATCGCGGTGCGGATGATCGATGATCTGCAGACCGAACTCGCGGCGGTCGGTGTGCGGGTGGCACTGGTCGATCCCGACGCCAAGCTCGGGCACGTGGTGTCGAGCCTGGATCCGAACGATCCGCGCGGGCGAGTGTTCATCGACCGCGACACGGCGACCGAATGGTGCGAGGACATCGTGCTCGACCAGCATCGGCCCGGCGACGAGCCGGTGTGCACATCGATCGCGATCGAGGATCATCCGGCGCTCGCGGCGCTCGAGTCCGATGATCGGGTGCAGTTGGCGAAGGAGTTCGAGGTGCACACCTTCGCCCGCGGTGAGGTGATCGCGCGGCGCGGGAGTGCCCGGTCCGGGCTGTATCTGATCCTGGAGGGGCGGGTGCGAATCACCTTCGAGGGCAGTGACAACCGGACGCATCGGCTGGTGAGTTTGTCGTCCGGGATGTCGTTCGGGGAGATTCCGATGCTGGTCGGGACCCCGTTCGTGAACGAGGCGCGGGCCGAGACCGGGGTACGGGTCGCGGTGTTGAGTCCTGCGCGATTCGATCAGCTCGCATCCCGGGCCCCGCAGTTGAAGTTGGCGTTGCTCGAGCGGTTGGCGGCAGGGGCGTATGCGCAGATGGACGCGGCGGTGCGCGCGATTGCCGTGCGCGGGGGTGATTACTGAGCGATTCATTGGTTGGTGCGTGGGTTGCCGTCATCACGGCGGACGGCGGTGCTGCGAGATTTCGGGGAACGCGGGGGGGTGTGGTGGTGGAGACTCTTCGTGAAGGGTGTACGCGTCCCACGTATTTACCCAATAGTGCTGAGCACGCCGTGCGCCGTACCCGACCTTCCCCGTACGGTCAGGCGCGCGCGTGGACTTCCAGCCTGGCTGGCCGGCTGTGGCGGCGTATCGAGACCTTCGGAACCCGAGTTCGGTGCGCATTGGCCCGTTCCAGCGTCGTCAGGCAGCTGTCGTTGCGCGACAGGGCTTCGGAGAATCGAGTCGAGTCAAATGGTCGCTAATTGATCTTCAACAACGACCTTTTGACTCGACTCAACGCAGCCACGACGACTTGACGTACGAAGCATCCTCTTGACGTAGGTTGCAACATGCGTCAAGAGGACACAACCTACGTCAAGTGGCACTGCACAGGCTCGCTCGACACCACCGACTACACCGCACCCGAGTCACTCCCCTGGCGGACAGCGGTGGGGTGCGATTTCGGGGGCCGCGGGGGTTTTGCGGGTGGCGACTTCCCGTGAAGATGTACGCGTCCCACGTATTTACCCAATAGTGCTGAGCACGCCGTGTGCCGTACCCGGCCTTCCCCGTACGGTCAGGCGCGCGGCGTGGACTTCCAGCCTGGCTGGCCGGCTGTGGCGGCGTATCGAGACCTTCGGAACCCAAGTTCGGTGCGCATTGGATCCGTTCCAGCGTCGCCAGGCAGCTGTCGTTGCGCGACAGGGGCTTCGGAGAATCGAGTCGAGTCAAATGGTCGCTACTTGATCTTCAACAACGACCTTTTGACTCGCCTCGATCCGCAAACGACCATTTGACTCGACTCAACGCAGCCACGACGACTTGACGTACGAAGCATCCTCTTGACGTAGGTTGCAGCATGCGTCAAGAGGATGCAACGTGCGTCAAGTGGCAATGTGTTGGCTCGCTCGACACCACCGACTGCACCGCACCCGACACACTCGCTGCTCAAGATGCTTGAGAGCAGCACCGCAGCGGGCCAGCCAGGCTGGAACCGCCACTCCGTGACCAACAGCAGGGGAAGGCCGGGAACCCCACCTCACGCGCTCGGCAGTACTCGATCATTCCCGAACAAGCAGACGTCCCTGAACCGTTGTTGCGTCGGCAGCATCGCACCCCGCACCCGGCACGCAACCGACGACGAGAGTCACCCAACCAGCGGACGCCGAGATCGGGTCGCGACGCGTGGGCAAAAGGTGCGGCTCTGACCAGGTATCCCGAGGAAGGCTGACAAACTTTGACCGGCGGGGACGATTGCGTGCTTTCCGCCGTTGACCACATGAAGCGAGACTCACCGCCGACCATTTGAGGAGCATGCCGTGAACGAGAAGTCCGAGTCCGCCGGTGCGGGCGTAATCACGATTTTCGGCAGCGGCACTGCACGCGCCACGCCGGATTTGATGCGCGTCACGATTTCTGTCGAATGTCGGGCGGGCAAGGTCGCGCTTGCCTACAGCAAGGCTGGTGAGCGGGTCGCGGGTGTCACTCGTTCGCTGCGCTCCGACGGTGTCGAGGGTAAGGACATTGCGACCAGCGGATTGTCGGTGCACACCGAGACAGTGTGGACCGAGGGCCAGGGCAATCGGATCACCGGATATCTCGCGAGTACGTCGCTGACCGTCGCGTTGCGCAACCTTGGTGACGATGCCGATCCGGGTCCCGCGACGATCATCGCCAACGCTGTCGACGCGGGGGGCGACGATGTTCGGCTCGGTGGGTTGAACCTCACCTTCGCCGATCAGGAGTCGCTGCTCGTCCAAGCCCGGGACGCGGCGTGGGAGAACGCGGTCGCCAAGGCCGAGCAGTTCGCGGCAAGGGCGGGCCGGGCGCTCGGCGCGGTGCTCGAGATCACCGAGAATACTTCCGCCGCACCGCCTTCCTTTCCGCGGGTGAAGGCGATGTCGGTCGCGATGGACGCCTATGGTGCCGCTCCGGTTCCGGTCGAGCTCGGCGAGAGCGAGATCTCGGCGGACATTCGGGTTACCTGGCAGATGGATTAATCCGACAGGGCCAGACTGCCACAGGTCTCGGCAATCATTTATCGCAAACCGTTTGCCGCAAACCGTTGTCGCAAATGGATTGTCGCACATAGTTTGTCGCACATAGTTTGTCGCACACGGAATCTCGCGTGTCGGTCAACGAATCCGATGGCCGTTCATCTCGGTGAACTCATCGCCCTGCAGCAGTCCGGCCCGCTCCGGCTCACCGTCCGCCACATTCCCCGCTCGGACATCGGACAACCTGCCGACCAACCGTTGCTGGTCTCAGCGGGCATGCGCAACAGATCGACTGGCGACGAGCCGCCACCGTTCTGATCGGGCGACAATAGAAGAACTTTCGACATCGATGGAACCGGACGGACGTCCGCCGCGTCCGAGTAGGTAAGGCAGCACGCCGTCCTAAGGATGTCGGATGATCGCTCGTCGCAACGATTTCGTTCTGTTCCTGCTCGTCGCGTTCGGTGCGGCGTGGGTGCTCGCGTCCGGGCCGTGGCTCGATGGTCAGGGGCTGCGGTCCGGACTGTGGCTGCATACGGCGGCCGCGTTGATGATGCTGTCCCCCGCGCTCGGCGTGCTGGCGGTGTGGCGATACCGGCGACTATCGTGGTCTGCGCTGTTCTCGCAGAACGGGTTACGGCTCGGCGCGCGACCACGGCGGACAGGGTGGCTCATCGTGGCCGCCTGGCTCGGCGCGCCAGTGTTCCTCTGGCTGGCGTTCGGGTTGAGTGCGCTGTTCGGCGTGTACATCTTCGAGTTCCCGAGCCCCGCGATGGTGGCAGCCCTCGTCGTCGACGCGGTCACCGTATCCACCCTCGGCACCCTGCCGTTCGCGCTCGGCGAGGAGCTCGGCTGGCGTGGCTGGCTGATGCCGCAGCTCACCCGCCGCCTCGGCCTCACCGGCGGAATCGTTGCCACCGGCGTGATCTGGGCGCTGTGGCACGCTCCGCTGACGCTGCTCGGCTACAACTATCCGAACCTCGGCGCCTGGGCCGCCGTCGCGTTCATCGGATTCTGCGTGCCGCTCGGCGCCATCCTCGGCTGGCTGCGGATGTATACCGGCAGCATCTGGCCATGCGTCGTCGCGCACGCCGCGATCAACGGCAGCGCAGCGCTGTTCGGTTGGTTCAACTCCCCTGCACACGAAGCGAATCCGCTGCTCGCGGGCTGCGGAATCGTCGGCTGGGGCGTGCTCACCGTCATCGCGGCGTTGCTGTTCACCTGGTTCCCGGTCCGTCCAGTGGCGGCCAAATCGGAAACCTTTGCGGCACCGGCAAACTCCTGGCCTTCATTCGGCTGAGGCTCCGCATCCCTTGCGGCAAGCGCGTATCCGGCACAACCCGGCGCGCGTCCGAGGAACCGCGACCGGACATGGTGAGCGTCGATCACCATCACCGCAACCGGTGCGCGTACGTCTTAGTCGCGATCGGACGAGTGCGGACCGCCGACGACTTATATTGAGAAGTTGGTGACACGCCGTCGCCGGTTAGGGGTTCGTATGTCGTTCGTGCTCATCGACACACCGCGACCGCACATCGCCCTGGTCACGTTGAATCGCCCTGATCGTATGAACGCCATGGCCTTCGACGTGATGATCCCGCTACGCGAGGCACTGGAAGAAGTCAGCGCCGACAACGATATTCGGGTCGTGGTGCTCACCGGCGCGGGACAGGGTTTCTGCTCCGGCGCCGATCTGCAGAGTGCGGGCAAGGTGCCCAATGTCGAGGGACTCACCGTCACCAGCGTCGCGCGCCGTTCGATGGACCTGCTCAACGATGTGATGATCACGCTGCGACGGATGAACCAGCCGGTGATCGGCGCGATCAACGGCGCTGCCATCGGCGGCGGATTCTGTCTCAGCGTCGCCACCGACATCCGAATCGCGGCCGAGGAAGCCTACTTTCGCGCGGCGGGCATCAACAACGGTCTCACCTCCACCGAACTCGGCATCAGCTACCTGCTGCCCCGCGCCATCGGCGCCTCCCGCGCCTTCGAAATCATGCTCTCCGGCCGCGACGTCGACGCCGCCGAAGCCGAACGCATCGGCCTCGTCTCCCGCACCGTGCCCGCCGCCAAACTCCTCGAAACCTGCTACGACCTCGCCGACCGCATCATCAGCTTCAGCCGCGTCGGCACCGAACTCACCAAACGCATGCTGTGGAGCGGCATGGAAGCGGGCGGCTTCGAATCCCACATGCAACACGAGGGAATGGCCCAACTCTACGTCCGCCTCACCACCGACAACTTCGACGAAGCCATCCGCGCCCGCCGCGACCGCAGACCCCCGGTCTACGACGACTGACCCGCCGTACGCCGCCGCGCACACTCGATTTCCGCATGCGGTCCGGTGTGTGCAACCCCAAAGGATGTGCAGCCGCACCGAATCTGGCGTCACGCGCCGCCGGTTCAGCAACGACTAATACGCGACTCGCCACCGCCGTACGTACCTTGCCTCCCGTACACGGGCCACATGGGATCTCGCGTGACCAGCGCAAAGAATGTGGCGCCCTGCCCAGCCTCCCCCGCCACCGTCCGGCAACGACTGACGCACACCCGCCACCACCGCACGAACCTTGCCTCCCATACACGGGATCACATGCGATTCCGCGTGACCAGCGCAAGGAATGTGGCGCCCTGCCCCGGCCTCCCCCACCACTGTCCGGCAACGACTGACGCACACCCGCCACCGCCGCACGAACCTTGCCTCCCGTACGCGGCATCACATGCGATTCCGCCGCGAGACCCGCGCAAAGAGTTTGCGGACCGCTCCTAATCGGCACCCGGCACTGCTAGTCCAGCACCGGCCGCCCGCTCAATCCAGCCGCCCCGCTCAATCCGGCCACCGTGCTCCGCCCGCCCGCCACGCAAGCCCGGATCAGCACAGTTGCGTTGCCGAACGCGACATGAGGGCGAGCCCACGCACATTCGCCGCCACATGTCCCGACGAACGGTCGAGTTGTCGAGGCACCGTCCAATTCGATGCTCTGAATCGAGCTCGAGCACGGTCACAAGGTTCTCGCGCATCTCAGCGGGAAGATTCGCCAGCACTACATTCGTATCTTCCTCTGGGACTGTGCGGTCCGTCGTCGCCGTGTTACTGCGAGGCTGGACGCTCGAGCAACGCGATGCATTCGACGTGGTGAGTGCCGGGGAAAGCGTCGAAGGCCCGCAGGTCGGCCAGTTGGTAGCCAGCGGACTGATAGAGGCCTAGGTCGCGGGCGAAAGCGGCTGGGTCGCAGCCGATGTGGATGATGCGGAGGGGGCCGGTTGTGGTTATCGCGGCGACCACCTCTTTGCCCGCACCCGCGCGGGGTGGGTCGAGGACGATGGTGTCTGGTGCTGCGCCGCCTACGCGTTCGGTGACCCAGCGCTCTACTCGCTGGGCGTGCAGGTCGAGCCAGGGCAGGTCGTGCAGGGCCGCGGTGCCGTCGGCGACCGCCGAGCGGGCCGACTCCACTGCGAGTACCGCGCCGGTCTGGCCGACCTGGTCCGCCAGGCGGGACGCGAAAACGCCTGCACCGCTGTACAAATCCCAGGCCAGGCCGCCGGGGTGTAGCCCGGACCACTCGGCCACCAAGTCCGAATAACATTGCGCGGCACCATGATGGGCTTGCCAGAAGCCGGTCGCGGAGACCTCCCAGCGGCGGCCCGCAACATACTCGACCGCGCGCCCGGTTCCAGCGATCACCCACTCATCGCGCGCCGCATGAGTAGCCGCGCGCCGAGCAGAAGCATTACGCCGCTCACCGGCCTGCGGCGCCTCCAGCCGGCCGTCGGCGTCGTACCGTTCCTCCGCGCGCCCCACCCCGCGGTCATCAGTGCCACGCCCGTCCCGACCACGCATGTCTGCACCGTCGCCGCGCCGAGCACGACTCTCCTGCCGACCACGGCGCTCATCAGTACCGCGCGACCCATCGCGACCACTCGAGCTGCCCCGTGTATCGCCCACGCCACCAGACTCGTTGACGATGCGGCGATCGTCCCAACCGGTGCCACCACGCCCATCAAGGCCCGGCAACCCGTCACGACCACGCGGTCCGACCCGGTCACCGTCGCCACTTCGGCCAGCATCCTGCCGACCACGGCGCTCATCAGTACCGCGCGACCCATCGCGACCACTCGGGCCGCGCCGTGTATCGCCCGTGCCACCAGACTCATTGGGGCTGCGCCGATCATCCTGACCATCAGGGTCCGGCAGCCCGTCGCGACCACGCGGTCCGACCCGGTCATCGTCGCCACGCCGACCAGCATCCTGCCGACCCCGATGCTCATCGGCACCGCGCAGCCCGTCACGACCACTCGATCCGGCCCGGTCATCCTCGCCCCGCCGATCAACGTCCTGCCGACCGCGGCGCTCATCGACGCCGCGCAACTGATCGCGATCGTCGACGGTTCGGTCGTCGCCAGCAGGCCGATCGAGCCCGCCGTGACGGTTGCGGTTGTGTTTGGCAGAGCCGCGGCGACCGGCTTCTTGCTGCCCACTGCTATCAGTCTCATCGGGGCCGCGGTCATCGTTCTCGGTATCGCGCCGCGCGGTGCCCCCGCGCCAGACGCCGCCGATTTCACCTGGGCGGCGACGATGGCCACGCTCGGTGACACCCTGCGCGTCGTCGCCGCGCAGTTCGCTGCCTGGTTTGCCGGTCGGGCGGCGACGGTTGTCGCGCTCGGCTCCGCCGCTACGCCCGGCACGGTCGTCACGCCCACGCACGCCCTGGTCATCACTGGCACGGCGGCGATCGGTTCGCTCGGCGCGACCACGGCGATCACGGCCGCGTTGGTCGCGACGCTCACCGGCCGCGCTCGGCTCGGCTCGCTGCCACTCACCGCCGCGGGACTTCCGTCTGTCCCCGTCAGCGGCCGGAGCCAGCTCGATGATGTGCCGTACCCCGTCACCGTCGACGGCGATCACCAAATCCGCTCCCGGCGTCCACAATCGATCCGCCACCCCGTCGAGCGCACCTGAAACCGGTTGGGGGCACCGTAGATCCGTGATCACCTCGGTGCTGCGGTAGCCGTGTACGCCCGCTCGTCCTTCGGCGTCGACGGCCAGTCGGATGCGGGTACGCCAGCCGCCGGTGGCGTCGCCGGCGCCGGTGATCGGCTCGACGACGATCTCGCGGTCGATTCCGGCGAGTCGGCGTAGTTGTTCGGCGACCACCGAAGCCTTCAGCGCCCGTTGGGCTTTCGGGGTGGCGTAGGAGAAATCACAGCAACCCGCACCACCGGGGCCGGAGACGGGGCAGGTGGCGGGGACGCGGTCCGGGGACGGCTCGAGGATCTCCACCGCGTCGGCGCGGCAGAACGAACCGCCACGATCCTCGGTGACCTGCACCCGTACCAGTTCACCCGGCAGCCCGTGCCGGACGAACACCACTCGCCCCTCGTGCCGACCAACACAGAACCCACCGTGTCCGGGCGGCCCGAGGCGCACCTCGAAAGTCGTGCCACGCCAATCGGTCATCCCTGCGCCTCGCCGTCGCCGAGCTCGGACAACGCACGCAGCGTCGTCACACGCACCGCCGCGACACAATCCGAGCCGTCACCCACGGAACCGTCCCGCCCACTCATGATCGATCGTCGTAACCGCGACGCACCGCCCCGGGCGCGTTCACCATGCCAGGCGTGCGCGCCCGCGTCGACGAACTCAACTGCCACGGCACACTCGTCACCATCACACCCGGCTCGAACAACAGCCGCCCCTTGAGCCGCAACGCACTCTGGTTGTGCAGCACCTGTTCCCACCAATGCCCAACCACGTACTCAGGAATGAACACGGTCACCACATCACGCGGCGAATCCTTACGCACCCGCTTCACATAATCGAGAACAGGCTTGGTGATTTCCCGATACGGCGACTCGATCACCTTGAGCGGCACCGTCACATCACTCTGCTCCCACTCACGCACCAGCGCCCTGGTGTCGGCCTCGTCGACGTTGACCGTGATCGCCTCCAACGTGTCCGGCCGAGTAGCGCGGGCATAGGCCAGCGCCCGCCGGGTGGGCAGATGCAGCTTGGACACCAGCACGATCGAGTGCGAGCGGCTCGGCAGCACGCCGTCCCACTCTTGCTCGTCCAGCTCGCGCGACACCGAATCGTAGTGCCGGCGAATCATTTTCATCACGATGAAGATCGCCACCATGGTGCAGATGGCGATGTACGCACCGGCGAAGAACTTGGTGATGAGCACGATGATCAGCACCGCGCCGGTCGCGCTGAGGCCGACGGCGTTGATCACCCTGGACCGCTTCATCCGCGACCGTTGCGCCGGATCGGTTTCGGTGCGCAGCAGCCGGGTCCAGTGCCGCAGCATGCCGGTCTGACTGAGCACGAACGAGACGAACACGCCGACGATATACAGCTGGATCAGCTTGGTGACCTCGGCGCCGAACAACACCACGAAAGCGATGGCCGCACCGGACAGGAACAGGATGCCGTTGCTGAACGCCAGCCGGTCGCCACGGGTGTGCAGCTGCCTGGGCAGGTAACGGTCCTGCGCCAGAATCGAACCGAGCACCGGGAACCCGTTGAACGCGGTGTTCGCGGCGAGCACCAGGATCAGCGCGGTCACCGTCGTGATGAAGAAGAACCCGACCGGGAACCCATGGAACACCGTCTCGGCGAGCTGCGCGATCAACGTCTTCTGGTGGTAGCCGGGCGGCGCACCGATCAGATCCGCATCGTTGTGCGCGTACACGATCCCGATCTTCTGGGCCAGGATGATGATGCCCATCAGCAGCACGATCGCGATGGTGCCGAGCATCAGCAGCGTGGTGGCGGCGTTGCGCGACTTCGGCTTCCGGAACGCGGGCACGCCGTTGCTGATCGCCTCGACACCGGTCAGCGCGGCACAGCCGGAGGAGAACGAGCGGGCGATCAAAAAGGCGAAGGCGAGTCCGTACAGGTGCTCGTCCTCCGCCTTCAAGCCGAAACCCGCCGATTCCGCCTGTAGGTTGTCGCCGAGGATGAAGATCCGGAACAGCCCCCAGCCGAGCATGATGAACATGCCGACGATGAACGCGTAGGTCGGAATGGCGAAGGTGGTGCCCGACTCGCGGATGCCGCGCAGGTTGATCGCGGTCAGGATGGCGATCGCCACCACGGCGAACAGCACCTTGTGCGTGGCGACGAACGGAATCGCCGAGCCGATATTGGACGCGGCCGAGGAAATCGACACGGCCACCGTGAGCACATAGTCGACGAGCAGCGCGCTGCCGACGGTCAGACCGGCGTTGGGTCCGAGGTTAGTAGTGGCGACCTCGTAGTCACCGCCACCGGACGGATAGGCGTGCACGTTTTGCCGATAGCTTGCTACGACCACGGCCATCACCAAGGCGACGGCCAGGCCGACCCAGGGGGCATAGACGTAGGCCGAGATCCCGGCCGCGGATAACACCAGGAAAATTTCTTCGGGCGCGTACGCGACAGAGGACATCGCATCGGAGGCGAACACCGGAAGGGCGATGCGCTTCGGCAGCAGGGTATGGCCAAGCGAATCACTACGGAAAGGCCTGCCCAGCAGCATTCGTTTCGCTGCCGTCGTCAACTTGGACACTGGAGCGAGCATAGGCGCACGCGAGGGTGGTCGCGCGCGTGGCTCGCAGGTTTGGCCACGCGGTGGAGGGGGAACGTGGCCGATGGAATGATTCGGCAGGTACCGTTCGACCACATAATTAGCAGACCGAACGCTTGGTTCCAGGAACGAGGTTGCACGGGTGTACGTAGTGATCATGGGTTGTGGGCGCGTCGGCTCGGCGCTGGCCCGTGCCCTGGTCCGGGTCGGCCACGAGGTCACCGTGATCGATCGGGACCCGGCCGCCTTCTTGCGCCTGGGCCAGGATTTCACCGGTGAACGGGTGACCGGCGTCGGCTTCGACCGAGATGTGCTGGTGCGGGCCGGAATCGAACGCGCCGACGCGTTCGCCGCCGTCTCCTCCGGTGACAATTCCAACATTATCTCCGCGCGGGTGGCCCGCGAGATGTTCGGCGTCGAGCGGGTGGTCGCGCGCATCTACGACGCGAAACGCGCCGCGGTCTACGAGCGGCTCGGCATCCCGACCATCGCCACCGTGCCGTGGACCACCGACCGGTTCCTGCGCACCCTCATCGGCGACAACACCACCACCACCTGGCGCGACCCGACCGGCACGGTAGCTGTG
Organism: Nocardia sp. NPDC050175; assembly: GCF_044459885.1. Classification (NCBI taxonomy): domain Bacteria; kingdom Bacillati; phylum Actinomycetota; class Actinomycetes; order Mycobacteriales; family Nocardiaceae; genus Nocardia; species Nocardia sp. NPDC050175. The sequence goes on along the minus strand of NZ_JBITJI010000003.1, from coordinate 162,001 downwards.
ACGCAGCTGACGTTGCACGAGGACTGGTATGGCCGGACGGTGCGCGACCTGGAGCGCGAGGTGAGCGTGCGGGTCGCGTTCATCATCCGATTCGGCCAGGGCCTGCTGCCCGACAGCAAGACCATCGTGCAGGCCGACGACGTCGTCTATGTCGCCGCCACCTCCGGTTCCGTGGGTGAGGCCATCGCGTTGGCAGGCAAGCCCCCCGTGAGCGAGGACTGAACATGAAAGTGGCCATCGCCGGGGCAGGCGCCGTCGGCCGATCCATCGCCAGGGAATTGCTGCGCGGTGGACACAACGTCATGCTGCTCGAGCGGCAACTCGACCACATCGAGCCGGAGGCGATCCCGGACGCGGTCTGGGTGCACGCCGACGCCTGCGAACTCGCGCTGCTCGAGGACGCGGGACTGGAAACCTACGAGGTGGTCATCGCGGCCACCGGTGACGACAAAGCCAATCTGGTGCACAGCCTGCTCGCCAAGACCGAGTTCGGCGTGCGCCGGGTGGTGGCGCGGGTGAACGATCCGCGCAACGAATGGCTCTTCGACGGGTCCTGGGGTGTGGACGTCGCGGTGTCCACGCCGCGGCTGCTCGCCTCGCTCGTCGAGGAGGCGGTCACCGTCGGCGATCTGGTGCGCCTGATGACGCTGCGGCAGGGTCAGGCCAACCTGGTCGAGATCACGCTGCCCGGCGACACCGGGCTGGCCGGGAAACCGGTGCGCACGCTCACCCTGCCGCGCGACGCCGCCCTGGTGACGATTCTGCGCGGCGGCCGGGTGATCGTGCCGCAACCGGATGATCCGTTCGAGGGCGACGACGAACTGCTGTTCGTGACCTCGGTGGAGGCCGAAGAGGACCTCCGGGTCGAACTCGCCAACCATGGCATCAAGCCTTGACTCCCCGACAGGGCTGATGCGCGGCGGTAGCGACTTTCGCGGGCGCTAGCGACTTCGGCTAGGCCACTTTCAGTTCCGCGCGCAGCTTGTTCAGCGCGCGGTGCTGCATCACCCGGACCACGCCGGGGCTGGTGCCGATCGCCTCGGCGGTCTGCGCCGCCGACCAGCCGAGCACGATGCGCATCACCAGCACCTCGCGGTGCGCGGGCGCCAGGATCTTCATGAGTTCCTTGGTGGCCGCGCGTCGTTCGAGCGCCAGCGCCCACTCCTCGGGGCCCGCCTCGGTGGACGCGGTGTCCGGCATCTCGGCCATCGGGTAGGTGGGGTGCTGCTGCGAGCGGCGGAACGCGTCGGCGACCTTGTTCGAGGCGATGCCGTAGACGAAGGCGAGGAACGACTTGCCCTGATCGCGGTAGCGCGGGATCGCCTTGACGGTGGCGATCAGGATCTCCTGCACCACGTCGTCGGCGGTCACCTGCAGGTGCGCCGTATTACCAAGGCGCGCACCGCAATACCGGCGGACCAGCGGATGCACGACGCGGATGATCTCGGTGACGGCGTTCTGGTCGCCCGCTGCCGCCGGGCCGATCAACTTGTCCAGTTCGGCCGCCACCCGGCGGCTCTCCGACAGGGCCGGATTGTGGTTCTTCGACAATGCTGCGGTGTTGTGCTCGGTAGCCACGTCCGAGTCCTTTCCTACGATCGTGCGTTGTTTTCTGTACGCAACGATCGTCTGACGAACCGGACCCACCAGCCAGGCACCCCAGGGTGGGTAACCACCCACCTCGGCGGTGGCAGTTACCCCACCCCTGATGGCTTTCGCGGGAAAGACCCGCAGGGTTAACGTTTTACGCGGCTACCGCGGACTTGGTGGGCATGTGGCCCGCACGACGCACCGCCCACACGGTGACCGCCAGCGCGACCGCGGTGAGCGGCCAGCCCATGGCGATGCGGGTGAAGGCCAGCCAGCCGGTGCGGTCGGTGTCGTAGAGCTGCGACTGCACCAGGTAGCGGGCACCGAAGACCAGCACCCAGGTGGTGGTCGCGACGTAGTAGAGGCGCTGCACCCGCTGATCGCTGCGCCAGTCGGTGCCGTGCCCGTTCAGCACGCCCCAGATCACGCCGACCAGCGGCCAGCGCACCAGCATCGAGATCAGGAAGACACCCGCGTACACCAGGCTCGTGTAGATGCCGAACAGGAAGAAGCCCTTGGCCTCACCCATCCGGTAGGCGATGAACGCGCAGATGCCGACGCCGAGGAAGCCGGAGATGGCGGGCTGGATGGGGCTGCGCCGGATCAGGCGCCAGACCAGGATGAGTGCGGCCACACCGAGGGCGGCCCAGATCGCCCAGGTGAGTCCGGCGAAACTGTTCACGGGGACGAACACGACGACGGGAACCGTCGAATAGATCAGGCCGCTGAAGCCGCCCAACTGCTCGAGCAACGTCTGTTCGGCCACGTCCTCGTCAGAGCCGACAGCCTCGTCAGCGTCTAGAGCCTCGCCAGGGTCGAGAGCCACGGCGGGCTCGAGCGGTTCGGTCGAGGGGGTCTGTTCGCCCGAGGGGGCGTTGTCGTTGCTCGATGGCATACGTCAGCTGTTCCCGCGCAGTTCGTAGTAGGGGTTGTAGATCACCTTGCGGCCGTCTCGATCACCGACGCGGCCGCGAACCAAGATACGCCGCCCGGGTTCGATACCGGGAATGCGGCGACGGCCGATCCACACCAGGGTGATGGCGTCGGTGCCGTCGAAGAATTCCGCTTGCACAGTAGCGCCGGCGGTCTTCGAACACGCTTCGACACTGCGCAGCTTACCGAGCATCGTGGCCTCGTCGCCGCGGCGACACTCCGACGCACGGCACGCTCCCGAAGCCTCCGATTTCTCGGCAAGCTCCTCGGCGTCCAACTGGTCGAGATCCTCGGTCAGTCTGCGGCCCAGACGTCGAAAATACCCTGAGGCAGCGGATGACATTTCGCACGCTCTCCTGCATAGAGCAGACAGTGTGGATCGCACACCATCGTGGATTCTCAGCACGACCGGCGGTGGACGTACACCCGCCACTGTAGATGCACCGGCACACCCCCGCTACGCTCGGACCGGTGTTCGACTCCCCACACTCCGTGTCGGCCGCCCACGTCGTCGTGGCGCTGCCGGGAACCGGATCCGACGCGGATTTCGCGCGTCGCGCGTTCGAACCCGCCTGCAGCGCGCGCCGTCTCGGCGTGGTCGCGGTGGAGCCCGACCCGACGGCGGTGGTCGCGAGTTACCGGGCCGCGCTCGACGCGGCGGCCGCGGCGGGACCGATTGTTGTGGCGGGAATCTCGTTGGGTGCCGCGGTCGCGATCGAGTGGGCGGCCGAGCATCCGGACCGGACGGTCGGGGTGGTCGCGGCGCTGCCCGGGTGGACCGGGCCGGACACGACCGCCTGTCCTGCCGCGTTGAGCGCGTCGGCGACCGCGGCGCAGTTGCGGACCGACGGCTTGGACGCGGTGGTCGAGCGGATGCGAGCGAGCAGCCCGCGCTGGCTCGCCGACGCGCTTACCCGGTCGTGGCGGTCGCAATGGCCGAATCTGCCTGCGGCACTGGAGGAAGCGGCCGACTACAAGTGGCCGGGGACCGAGCGGCTCGGCACCATCGAGGTGCCCGTCGCGGTGGTCACGGCCGTCGACGACCCGGTGCATCCGTTCGCGATCGCCGAGGAATGGGCGGCGCTGATCCCGCGGTCGACGATTCACCGGATCACGCTTGCCGAACTCGGCGCGGATCCGGCGATCCTCGGGCACACGGGATTTGTCGCCCTGGCGCGCGGCTGAGCTAATGCAGAGTTAGTTCAGACCCAACTGCTGCATCGCCGAACCGTCCGCGCCGCGGCGCGGTCCCTCCGGCATCCGCGGCGGCGCGGCCTGCGGAGCCGCGGCTTGCGCCGCCGCCTGCTGTTGCTGGGCATCGGCCTGTGCCTGGTGCGCCGCGGCCAGCTGTTCGGCCAGTTCCTGCGGCAGCACCACGGGTAGTGGTTCACGCACCGGCAGCGGATCGTCGCCGCGGCGAATCACGGTCTCGCGCAGGATCGCCCGGGCCGCCGCGACCAGCGGACTCCCGTCGTTCGACGCACCCGACGGGCCCGCCGCGACCAGACGCACCATCCAGCGTGGCCCATCGACACCGATGAACCGCAGATCCGCACCCTCGGTGATGGCGAGCAGCTCGCGCCCCCACGGACCGGTCTCCACCGCGACCCGCGCGCCGTCGTTGCGCAGCGAATCGGCGAGATCGGCGGCCACCGTGCGCCATTGGCCCGCCGACTTCGGCGCGGCGTACGCGGAGACGGTGAGCCTGCCGTGCTCGGTGGCCAGGTGCACCGCCTGCGGCATGCCGTCGGGCGTCATCTCGACCTGCAGCTGGCCGCCCTGCGGCACCGGCAGGATCACCGAGCCGAGGTCGAGCCGCTGATCGGTGACCTTCTCGAGCAGATCGGAAACCTCGGTGAAGTCGTACGGGCCCGAACCTTCCGCACCGGCGGCGCGGTAATTGCCGGCGACCACCGGGTGCTGGTCGGTGTCGTACTCGTCTTCGTCGTCGTACTCGTCGACCTCGTAATCGTCGTCCAGGTACTGGTCGTCGTCGGATCGCTTCTTCTTGCCGAACATGCCCATCACGCCTCCTTGACGGTGACCTGGCCCGCACCGGTCAGGCTCGCGTGACCGCCGCTCGAGCCGTAACCGCCCGCACCGCGCGCGGTTTCGTCGAGCGTGTCGACCTCCACGAAGTCGACCAGCTCCACCCGCTGCACCAGCAGCTGCGCGATCCGGTCACCCCGGCGCAGCTCGATGGGCGTGCGCAGGTCGTGATTGATCAGGCACACCTTGATCTCGCCCCGGTAGCCCGCGTCGACCGTGCCGGGTGTGTTCACCACCGACAGCCCGGTTTTGGCCGCCAGACCCGATCGCGGATGGATCAGGCCGACCGTGCCGACGGGTAGCGCGACCGCGACGCCGGTGCCGACCAGCACCCGCTCCCCCGGTTCCAGGATGACGTCTTCCGTGGTGCACAGGTCCACGCCGGCGTCGCCCTGATGGGCACGCGCGGGCATGGGGATGCCGGGATCCAACCGCAGCAAGGGTATGGGTGAAAGTGCGCTCACGACTCCGCCTCGCTGGCGCTCGGCTCCGTCATGAGCGTGGCTGCTGTGTCCATGGTTCGCTCGCTTCGCTCCCTCACGTTGGTCGAGCCTACGCGTTGACCAGCCGCAGTCGTGAATTAGTGTTGAGTCGTGTCGGACCAGCCCAACCCCGTGACGATGGACCAGAAACAGCAAACCCCGCAGCTGTACCGCGAGCGCCTCTGGGTGCCGCTGTGGTGGTGGCCGGTGGCGTTCGCTATCACCGGGCTGCTGGCCGCCGAAATCCACATGGGCGCACCAGGATTGCGGGCCTGGCTGCCCTATGTGCTGCTGTTCCCGATTCCGGTGTGGGTGCTGGTGTGGCTGAGCAGGCACCGCGTCGAGGTCGCGCGGGACGCGTCGGGCACGCTGGAGCTCCGTGCCGACCGCGCCCACCTCCCGGTGAATTTCGTCGCCCGTGCGGCCGTCGTGGCCCGCACGGCGAAGAGTGCGGCGCTGGGTCGCCAGCTCGACCCCGCCGCCTATGTGCAGCATCGGCCATGGATCGGACCGATGGTGCTACTCGTGCTCGACGACCCGGACGATCCGACGCCGTACTGGCTGGTCAGTACGCGTCACCCCGAGCGGGTCCTAGCCGCGCTGGGGCTGCCCAGCGCGGGCTGATCACCGCGAGCTAGCTCACGCCGCGCAGTCCATGCAGATCAGCTGACCACCCTTCTCGCTGGCCAGCCTGCTCCGGTGGTGCACGAGGAAGCAGCTGGAACAGGTGAACTCGTCGGCCTGCTTCGGGATCACCCGAACGCTCAGCACTTCGTCCGACAGGTCCGCGCCGGGAAGCTCGAACGACTCCGCGGTATCGGATTCGTCGATATCCACGACGGCGGACTGTGCCTCGTTACGACGAGCCTTCAGCTCCTCCAGCGAATCTTCCGACACATCGTCGGTTTCGGTGCGCCTCGGTGCGTCATAGTCGGTTGCCATGTCGTCTTCCCCTCGTCCTTACTTCGTATATCCCGGACCGGCTTGCTCACCCGATTCCTGCTGGAACCGCCGTGACTCGCACCGTCCCGCCGGTGGTGCACGTCACACGTACACCGGTCACCCATCAGGTCGGATCGGGCTGATCCACTCCGGATAGCGCTCGGTAAACGCAGGACATGCCCTACTTGTTCCCGCGACCGACCACCAATTTCGCCATCGGCGATTCGATCTGGGCCGCCAGACAATAGCGGACCCCAGCACAAAAGTCGCAATCAAAACACAGACGATTCGAAACCGACGGGTAATCGACACCGTCCGTCGAACTCCCCGAGACCTTCCGCAACCTATTTCGCCGCTCGACGGCCTGCCGTCACCCCGTACCGTGACCTTTTCGTAGAGTGTGCTGGTGGTTTCACTGATCACCGAAGGCCGCCCCGTGGATTCCCAGGGCAGGCCCTTCCTCCGACGGCGCCCGCAGCCCTGGCTCATCATGCTCGGCATAGTCACGCTGATCTGCACGATTGTGTGGGTCAAGGCGTTGACGACGACCGAGCACGACACCAGCGCGATGGCGTGCAACTCGCCGAGCCCGGCCACCGAGCCGGGCGCTCAACCAGCGGCGGCGCTCGGTCAGCGGGTCGGCGCGAGCAGGCTGCAGGACGTGGAACCCGCGCCGCTCGCGGCCAGCAAGGTGCGCGTGCTCAACGCGAACAACCAGCGTGGCCAGGCCGCGCACGTCGCGGCGCAGTTCGGCGACCTCGGGTTCGCCAGCGCGCCGGGAACGCAATATGGCAACGATTCGGTATACGTCAACGGCGACCTGGAGTGCACCGGCCAGATCCGGTTCGGCGTGAACGGCCGACCGGCCGCCGCGTCGGTCCAGCTGGTCGTGCCGTGCGCCGAGCTGATCGAGGATCAGCGGGCCGACGAGACGGTCGACATGGTGCTCGGGTCGCTGTTCCGCGACATCCGGCCGAGCAACGACGCCGAGGAGGTGCTGCGGTCGCTGAAGAACCCGGCGCCGGGCAACAGCACCTCGATCGACATCAAGCTGCTGGAAGCCGCCAGACAGGCCCGCTGCTAGCTAGAAGCTGAAGAAGCCCGATCGGCGGTCGCTGATCGGGCTTCTTCGCGTTCAGCGGTCGGGAATCGGCTCCGTGGCACCGACTCGGTCGAGCAGGTCGAACAACTCGTCGGCGATGCCCGGAGCCGCGGCGATCACCAGGTCGCCCGCCTCGCCCGGATTGGTGGCAGGCGGCAGCGTGAGCCGGGCACCCGCCTCGGCCGCGATCAACGCGCCCGCGCCCCAGTCCCACGCGTTGAGGCCGTGCTCGAAGTAGGCGTCCACCCGGCCCGCCGCGACGTGGCACAGGTCGAGCGCGGCCGCGCCGAAGCGACGAATGTCACGCACCTGCGGCAGGATCTCGCCGATCAACTGGGCCTGCCTGGTCCGCCGGTGCTTGCCGTAGGCGAAACCGGTGGCCACCAACGACATCGAGACCGTCTCGACCGGTGTGCAGCGCAGATGTTCCACCGCGCCCTCGGCGTCCACCCGGATCGCGCCGAGCCCTAGCCCGGCGCTGTAGGTGGCCCGCCGGGCGACGTCCACCACCGCGCCGGCGACCGGACGCCCGCCACGCATCGCGGCCACCGAGACCGCGTAGCCGGGGATGCCATACAGGAAATTCACCGTGCCGTCGATTGGGTCTACTACCCAGTGCACGACGTCGGCGGCCGAGTCGGCGAGGCTGCCGCCGCCCTCCTCGCCGAGGATGGGATCGCCGGGGCGTTGCTCGGCCAGCAGGCCGCGGATCAGTTCTTCGGTTTCGGTGTCCACGATGGTCACCGGGTCGGTCGGATGGGCCTTGGCCTGCACCGCCCCCTCGGCGGGTCCACTGGCCTGGCCGAAGACCTCGGGGCGGCGGGCACGGACGTGCGCCGCGGCGGTTTCGGCGAGGTCGACGGCGACTCTGCGCAGTTCAGCCTCGTCGCCGCGGGCGACGATGATCTCGGAGGTGTAGTCGGACACGGGCGATGAGGTTTCCGGCACGCCCCCCATCGCATCACAGATCCTCGGGAACGCGCAGCATCGATCGCGCATTACTCTTGTCGTGCACGACACAACGCCGTCGTCGGGCACACCACCGCATCGCCGCTCGCGGCCGGGGTGAAGCCTTGTGCATCGGTGTTGTGCTCCACACCGGCCAGCACAGGAACGAGGGCTCAGTCATGTCCGCTCGGGGGCACGCATTCGGCATCGATATCGGCGGCAGCGGCGTCAAGGGTGGCGCGGTGGATCTGGCGACCGGTGAGCTGGTCCACGAACGCATCAAGATCGCGACACCGCATCCGTCCACCCCGCAGGCCGTCGCCGACGCGGTGGCAAAGCTGGTGGCTCAAGCCGATTGGGACGGACCGGTCGGCATCACCCTGCCGTCGGTGGTGCTCGACGGGGTCGCGCGCACCGCGGCCAACATCGACAAGGCGTGGGTCGGTACCGACGCGCGGGCGCTGTTCTCGAACACCCTGGACGGGCGCGAGGTGACCGTGCTCAACGACGCGGACGCGGCGGGCCTGGCCGAGGATCGCTACGGCGCGGCAAAGGATTTCGACGGACTGGTGCTGCTGCTGACCTTCGGCACCGGCATCGGCTCGGCCCTGCTGTACCAGGGGACCCTGGTGGCCAACAGCGAACTCGGCCATCTCGAGGTCGGCGGCATGGAGACCGAACATCGCGCCGCCGCCTCGATCAAGGACCGCGACGGGTTGTCCTTCGAGCAGTGGGCCGCCGAGGTGAGCACGGTACTGATCGGTCTGGAGAACCTCTTCTGGCCGAAGGTGTTCGTCGCGGGCGGCGGCATCAGCCGCGACTCCGATCAGTGGATTCCGTTGCTCACCAACCGAACTCAGGTGATCCCGGCGCATCTGAAGAACACCGCGGGCATCGTCGGCGCGGCCATGGCGATCGACGCGGGCATCGCGCCGTAGACCGGCTGCGGCAACCTTCCGACGGCGCGAGTTCGGACGGTATACCGTGGGTGTAGCGCAGCGAAAGAACGCTTTACCGTTGCTGACATCGAGTGAAGCGGAGCTTGCGAAGCGCCGCCTCATGCATGGTGGCCATAGGTACCCTGGTTAGATCGTTACAATGGAACGTGCCCGGTGCTGAACCGGAGAAACCCCGACCGGCTTTCGCCGGTGAAACCCGACAGACCGCTCCGCCGGAAGACCACTCTGGCGTGACGCCGCACGAGACCGTCACGAAAGGGCGTACGTGGTAGCCACGAATACCCGTCAGACCGCCGATTCGGCCGAGGCCGATTCCGCAGATGTAACCGAAGCCCGGCCGGTCCGTAAGGCGGCTGCCGCGAAGAAGGCCCCGGCCAAGAAGGCCGCTGCCAAGAAGGCGCCTGCGAAGAAGGCCGGTGCCAAGGCGCCCGCCAAGAAGGCCGGCACCAAGAAGGTGGGAGCCGACGGCGAGCCAGGCCCCGACGACGCGGGCGACGAGGAGTCGCTCGACGTCGCCGATCTCGGCGACCTCGAGGTCTCCGAGGACGACCTCACCGAGGACGCCGAGGACCTGGTCGTCGAAGAGGTCGCCGAAGTCGCCGAGGAGGAGGCCGAACCGACCGCCGCCGACAAGGCCTCGGGCGACTTCGTCTGGGACGAAGAGGAATCCGAGGCGCTACGGCAGGCCCGCAAGGACGCCGAGCTCACCGCCTCGGCCGACTCGGTGCGCGCCTACCTCAAGCAGATCGGCAAGGTCGCGCTCCTCAACGCCGAAGAGGAGGTCGAGCTCGCCAAGCGGATCGAGGCCGGCCTCTACGCGGCGGAGAAGGTGCGCGAGTTCACCGAGCAGGGCGAGAAGCTGCCGGTCGCGATGCGTCGCGACTACACCTGGATCGTCCGCGACGGCAACCGCGCCAAGAACCATCTGCTGGAAGCCAACCTGCGACTGGTCGTCTCGCTGGCCAAGCGCTACACCGGCCGCGGCATGGCGTTCCTCGATCTGATCCAGGAGGGCAACCTGGGTCTGATCCGCGCCGTCGAGAAGTTCGACTACACCAAGGGCTACAAGTTCTCCACGTACGCCACCTGGTGGATCCGGCAGGCCATCACCCGCGCCATGGCCGACCAGGCCCGCACCATCCGCATCCCGGTGCACATGGTCGAGGTCATCAACAAGCTCGGTCGCATCCAGCGCGAACTGCTCCAGGACCTGGGCCGCGAGCCCACCCCGGAGGAGCTCGCCAAGGAAATGGACATCACGCCGGAGAAGGTGCTGGAAATCCAGCAGTACGCGCGTGAGCCCATCTCGCTGGACCAGACCATCGGCGACGAGGGCGACAGCCAGCTCGGTGACTTCATCGAGGACTCCGAAGCCGTTGTCGCCGTGGACGCGGTGAGCTTCACGCTGCTGCAGGATCAGCTGCAGTCGGTGCTGGAGACGCTGTCCGAGCGGGAGGCGGGCGTGGTCCGGCTGCGCTTCGGCCTCACCGACGGCCAGCCGCGCACCCTCGACGAGATCGGCCAGGTGTACGGGGTCACCCGTGAGCGCATCCGGCAGATCGAGTCCAAGACCATGAGCAAGCTGCGCCACCCCAGCCGCTCGCAGGTCCTGCGCGACTACCTGGACTAGGTCGTTTCGACGCCCGCATTCGTTGTGCCGCTTTCGTTTTCAGCGGCGCGGCGGATGCGGGCTTTGTCGTTTCCGAGGTGATCTTCGGCGGGCCTGAGCAAACGCGCAGCACGATGGCCGGTAGTGTGGTTGTGCCACATCGTCTCGTCTCTCGCTTGGTCCGGCTCTACCCTGATCATTCTTGGAGGACAAGTGCGTGTTCTGCGTTCCCTGTTCGTCGCCGTCGCGATCACTGCCGTGCTGGCCGTGGTCGGTTTTGTCGTTCGTGCCCAGGCCGCGCCCGCGCCGACGCCCGGCGTGACCCAGGTCGAGGTCACCGATTCCGAAGAGAAGCTCGTCAAGCAGGCCGCCGCGCGCGCGAAAAGCGCTGCCGCACGGGCCGACGCCGCGATGAAAGCCTCGCGCAGTTACGGGCTGTGACAGTCAGGTCAGTCGCTGGTGATGGAGATGATCTCGCCGGATTCCAGCGCATCGGCGCGTGAGGTGTCCTTGAGGTCGACACCCGAGCGGCCGAGGACGCGTGCGCCGGAGACCAAGCCCGCGACCACCTTTGCCGCCTGCCGATAGCCGAGGCCTTCCGGCGGGTGAATGTTGGAGATGCAGTTACGGTCGGCGTCCGTGCGACCTGGGTGGGGTAAATGGGTCAGGTAGATGCCGAGGCTGTCGGCCACCGAGAGGCCGGGGCGCTCGCCGATCAGGACCACTACTGTCGCCACGCCCATCGCCGCGGCGATGTGGTCGCCTAGGGCGACTCTGGCCTGGGTCGCGATCACGGGGGCGGCGATCGAGTAGTGCGGTGTGAGTTCTTCGATCAGTGCGGCCAGGGTCGCGGGGCCGTGGTCGGTGAGTGCGCGTGGGGACAGTCCGTCGGCCAGGACGAAGCCGATGTCGGCGGTGCCGTGCGGGACATCGGACAAATCGGACCTGGCTGCGGGATCGGGGGATTCGGCGGGCAATCGGCCGAGGTCTGGTCGGCGTAGGTACTCCGCGCGGTCGCTTGCTCGGCTGCGTACGTGCACGGGTTCGCCGATGCCGAGCTCGGCGACCCGCTCCCCCAAGGCTGCTACGTCCAACGGCATGTGCACAGCGTCGCGGGCTGCCGAGTGTGCCGCGCGGAATTCCAGGACCCGCGCGGTGGGCAGTGCGTCACCGGTGCGGCCCAGGCCGATCCTCGACTGGGTACTGCGCCGGAGATCCTGCCAGAACAGGTGCGCTGCAGCGCTTTCCGACGCCGCGTCGGTCTCGAATGCCGATTCTTCCAGCGAAGCAACAACTTCCAGCCTGCGTTTCATCAGGCACCCGCCAGCGCGCGTAGTGGCGATGCGAGGGGTTCTACCGGGAGCACTCGCCCTGCAGCATCGATCATGCCGAGCCCGGACAACCACGCCTCGAATTCCGGTGCCGGACGCAGATTCAGGACGCGTCGGGCATACAGGGCGTCGTGGAAGCTGAGACTCTGATAGCCGAGCATGACGTCGTCCGCGCCGGGCACGGCGATGACGAAGGCACAGCCCGCCGCACCCAGCAGCGTCAGCAGCGTGTCCATGTCGTCCTGGTCGGCTTCGGCGTGGTTGGTGTAGCAGACATCCACGCCCATCGGCAGGCCGAGCAGCTTGCCGCAGAAGTGATCCTCCAGTCCGGCGCGGATGATCTGTTTGCCGTCGTAGAGGTATTCCGGGCCGATGAAACCGACGACGGTGTTGACCAGCAGCGGGTCCAGGTCGCGGGCCACCGCGTAGGCGCGGGTCTCCAGCGTCTGCTGGTCGACCGGCTTGCCGCCGGTGCCGAGGTGCGCACCCGCGGACAGCGCCGAGCCCTGACCGGTTTCCAGGTACATGACGTTGTCGCCGACGGTGCCGCGGCGCAGCGACCGGCCCGCCTCGTTGCCCTCGCGCAGCAGCGAAATGTTCACGCCGAAACCGGCATTGGCGCCCTCGGTGCCCGCGACCGACTGGAACACCAGGTCGACCGGCGCGCCCGCCTCGATCAGACCGATAGTGGTGGTCACGTGCGAGAGGACGCAGGATTGCGTCGGGATGTCGAAGCGGACCCGCACCTCGTCCAGCAGGCTCAGCAGGTCCGCGGTCGCCTGGGGCGAATCGGTCGCCGGGTTGATCCCGATCACCGCGTCACCACAGCCGAGCAGCAGCCCGTCGAGCGTGGCGGCAGCGATGCCGCGTGGGTCGTCGGTGGGATGGTTCGGCTGCAACCGGGTGGCCAGCGTGCCGGGCAGGCCGACGGTGGTGCGGAAACCGGCGGTGACCACGGCGGCACGGGCGACCGCGATCAGGTCCTGATTGCGCATGATCTTGCTGACCGCGGCCACCATTTCGGGCGTGAGGCCGGGCGATACCGCGCGCAGGATCGCCGCGGCACCGGCACCGGCCGCGACGGCCAGCAACCAGTCCCGCAGACCACCGACGGTGAGATGCGAAATCGGTTGGAACGCAGCGCGATCGTGGGTATCGATGATCAGTCGGGTGACCTCGTCGGTCTCGTACGGCACCACCGGCTCGTCCAGGAACCGGGTCAGCGGCACCTCCGCCAGCGCCCACTGCGCGGCGGCCCGTTCGGCGTCCGAATGCGCCGCGCAGCCTGCCAATTCGTCGCCGCTGCGCAGCGGGGTGGCCTTGGCGAGCAACTCGACCAGACCGTCGAAGGTGTAGGCGGTACCGCCGAGTTGCTGTGTGTAGCGAGTCATTCCAGCTCCTCTTCGGCCTTGGCCAGCATCGCGAATTCCTCATCCGGTGAGTTGGCGACCAGCCGATGCCTGCTGTACAGCCCGAAGTAGGCCATGAAGGCGCAGAACGCGACGAGCGTCCAGGTCGCCGCCACCGGGTCGACCAGGAACGTGGCAATCACTGCGGCACAGGCGATCACGAGCGCGAACGCGGTGGTGGCGATGCCGCCGGGCGTGCGGTATGGGCGCGGCATGTTCGGTTCGCGAACCCGAAGCACGATGTGGCTCACCATCATCAGCACGTAGCTCAGCGCCGCGCCGAACACCGCCATGTTCAGCAGCATCGCGCCCTTGCCGGTCAGCGACAGCGCGAAACCGACGACGCCGGGCACGATCAGCGCCAGCACCGGCGCCTTGCGCGCGTTGGTCACCGACAGGCTCGTCGGCAGATAACCCGCCCGCGACAGCGCGAAAGTCTGCCGGGAGTAGGCGTAGACGATGGAGAAGAAGCTCGCGACCAGACCGGCCAGGCCGATGTAGTTCACCAGTTTCGCGGCGCCGCTGTCACCGAGCGCCTCGACCAGCGGATTGCCCGAGGTCGAAATTGCCTGCGCGCCAAGCGCTCCGGTGGCCAGGAAGAGCACGGCGGCGCCGGTGACGATCAGCACGAGCATCGCGCTGATGATCCCCTTCGGCACGTTCTTCTCCGGCTCCCGCGCCTCCTCGGCGGCCAGCGGCACACCCTCCACGGCCAGGAAGAACCAGATCGCGAACGGCACCGCCGCCCAGATCCCGAACACACCGAACGGCAGGAACGACGAGCTGCCAACAGCATTCGGGTCCGCCGGGATGTCGGTGAGATTGCCAACCTCGAACAATCCCCACGCCGAGACCGCGAACACCGCGAGTCCGACCAGCGCGATCGCCGTGATCACGAACATCGCCTTGAGCGCCTCCCCCGCCCCGGTCAGATGCACCCCGATGAACAACGCGTACACCGCGAGATACACCCACCAGCCGTCGGTGATCCCGAACAGATGCAACGATTCGACGTACCCGCCGATGAACGTGGCGATGGCCGCGGGCGCGATCGCGTATTCGAGCAATACCGCTGTGCCCGTGGCGAATCCGCCCCACGGACCGAGCGCCCGCCTGGCGAAGGTGTAGCCGCCGCCCGCCGCGGGCAACGCCGCCGACAACTCGGCCATGCCGAGGACCATCGCCAGGTACATGCCCGCGATCAACACGGTCGCGATGAGCAGACCACCGAAGCCGCCCTGGGCGATGCCGCTGTTCCAGCCCGCGTAGTCACCGGAGATCACATAGCTGACGCCGAGCCCGGCGAGCAGCACCCATCCGGCCGAGCCCGAGCGCAGCGTCCGCTTGGCCAGATACTCCGCACCGGCGGTATCGGTCACCTTCACGTCCTCGATCGTCATAGGCGCTACGCACTCCTTGTCCACATACCGTTTGGTCGGTGGACCAATTCTTGGGAGTGTTTGTTGCCCGGGTGTGAAGCGAGGTTACGGACGCGGTGCCGGCTCGGGTGACCCGGAACACAGCAGGCCGCGCCCGGTTTCCGCCACGCGTCGACGGCGACTGCCAAGCTGTCTGCCAACAGACAGCAAACCCCTTGATCCAGTGCGGATTTCGCAGAACGCTGGGGATCTACTCAGGAGGGGCTTCATGAAAACACTCACGCAGGTACTGAAAATCGGCATCCTGACCGCCGCGTTCGTCGGCCTGGCCATCCCCGGCGCGCACGCCGACACGTGGCACGCCACGGTGGAATGTAAGGGCAAAGGCAGCGCCGTGGGGTACGGAAACAATGCCGAGGAAGCTGTCACCGACGCTCTCACGAAACTCGGCGTAGGTCCCTACGGACCGGGCTGCACGATCACCAACGTCGGGTAACAGGCGAGCCGGTCGGGGCTTCCCGGCCCGGACACGGCAGACTGGGTAGGTGGTTGCCTCTACCTCGAGCAGGCTCGAGACACCCTGGACCCAGACGGTCGATCTGGTCACGGAACTGCGGGCGGCATGGGCGTGGTTACGCCGCCCGCGGCTCTGGCGTCGAGTGCTCCCAGCGATTCGAGCGCATCTGTCCGCCGCACCGGCCAGCACCGCCTACGCCTTCACCCTGTTCGTCACCTGGTGGACGCTGCGTGGCCTCGGTGACTCGACCGAACATCGACTGATCCTGTCCGCGTCCACCAATCTGATCAACATGCGGCACAATCCGGTTCAGGTGCTGGTCGCCTCCGCGTTCTGGACCGACGGCGGCTTCCCGTGGACCACCATCGGCAGCTTCCTGATCGTGATGGCCGCCGCCGAACGCTGGCTCGGCACCAGTCGCTGGATCCTGTTGTTCGCCGCCGGGCACATCGGCGCGACCCTGCTCACGGTCACCGGGATCTCGCACGCCATCGACCACGGCATCATCCCGTTCAAGGTGGCGCACGCCACCGACGTCGGTACCAGTTACGGCTTCACCGCGGTGCTGGCCGCGATGGCGTTCCGATTCCGCGGGTCGACGCGACTGATCTGGGCCGTCACGCTCATCGTGGTGCTGGTCGCGGCGGCATTCAGCGGGCCGTCGTTCACCGACTACGGCCATCTCTGTGCGATGGTGATCGGCTTCCTGATCGCGATACTCGCGACCACCGTGTGGCGCTGGATCGATCGAGCGACGGCGCGCCGCGCGGCACGCGAACTGGACGAGCCTGCGCCTACGACGGTGGGAGTCGCGGATTCCGCGGCGACCCCTACTGCTAGCGGGTGACTGTCACGGAGTGACGACGGCGGGCTTCATGCGCCGCTGCACCAGCCCGACCACCGGCTCGACGACGCGCGCGGCAATGGGACCGACGATCGCCATCAGCAGCACGTAGGCCGACGCGAGCGCGGCCAGTTGTCCGTCGACACCGCCCATGGTCACCGCCAATCCGGCGATGACGATGGAGAATTCGCCGCGCGCGACCAGTGCCGCGCCCGCCCGCGCCCGGCCCATCGGCCGGATGCCCTGCCTGCTGGCCGCCCACCAGCCGGTGGCGATCTTGGTCAGTGTGGTGACCACCGCCAGCGCCACCGCCCAGCCGAGCACCGGCGGAATGGCCTGTGGGTCGGTGGTGAGCCCGAACGCCACGAAGAAGATCGCCGCGAACAGATCACGCAGCGGTTCCAGCAGTTTCGCGGCCTCGTGCGCGGTCGAGCCGGAGATGGCGATGCCGAGCAGGAACGCCCCGACCGCCGCGGACACGTTCAACGCCGAGGCGACACCGGCCACCAGCAGCGCCGCGCCGAGCAGCTTCAGCAGGAACACCTCGTTGTCCGAGCTGTCCACGATGGCCGAAACGTACCGGCCATAACGCAGCGCGACGACCAGCACCACCGTGATCGCGGTGAGCGCGACCGCCAGGGACTTCGCACCGCTGGCGAAGCTCAGCCCGGCCAGGATGGTGGTGAGGATCGGCAGATACACCGCCATCGCCAGATCCTCGAACACCAGGATCGACAGGATCACCGGTGTCTCCCGGTTACCGAGTCGCCCGAGGTCGTTGAGGACCTTCGCGACGATGCCCGAGGACGAGATGTAGGTGACACCGCCCATGGTGACCGCGCCGACCGCGCCCCAGCCCAGGATCAACGCCACGATCACACCGGGCGTCGCGTTCGCCACGATGTCGACCAGACCGGCCGCCCAGGACCGGCGCAGGCCGGTCATCAATTCCGGCGCCGTGTACTCCAGGCCGAGCAGCAACAACAGCAGCACGACACCGATTTCGCCTGCTATGTGGCCGAATTCGTTGGCGGCGCTGAGTTCGATGAAGCCGCCCTGGCCGAAGGCGAGGCCGCCGATCAGGTAGAGCGGAATGGGAGACATCCCGAAGCGACCGGCCAACCGCCCGAACGTGCCGAGGGCAAACAGAATCGCTCCGAGCTCGATCAAGGCGAGCGCGGTTTCAGTCACTGGTTTCAGCCGTGCGTGAGGATCTTCGCGGCGGCGTCCAAGCCGTCCGGGGTACCGACGACGACGAGCACATCGCCTGAGGTGAAGGTGAAGTCAGGGCCAGGTGAGGGATGCAACTGGCCGGCCCGCATGACCGCGACGATGGACACCTTGGTGCGGGTGCGCATCGCGGTCTCGCCGAGTGTGCGTCCGCCGTACGGCGATTCGTCGGCGATGGGCAGCTGCCGGGTGGTTATGCCGGGCAGGTCGCTGTGTTCGTCGTTCAGCTTCGCGACCAGCTGCGGCGCGCCGAGCAGATTGGCGAGCACCGCCGCCTCGTCGACACTCAGCGGGATCTGCGCGGCGCAGGCGTCGGGATCGTCCATCTTGGAGACGATGAGGTCGATATCGCCGTCGCGATGCGCGACCACGCCGATCCGGCGGCCGGAGCGCACCTCGAAGTCTTTGCGGACTCCAATCCCGGGTAGGGCAGTCACGTCGACATTCACGGGGTCCAGGTTAGCCCGATGTCCGATTCACTCGACCGCGCGGTCATCACTTCGGCGGACGGCGCCTGGTCAGAGCTGTGCTGAGATAGTGGGGTGAGGCAGTGGTCGGAGGTCCCCGGTACCGCGCGCGACGCGCTGGGCGCGCTGCTCTCGTTCGCCGCCGGGACCGGGCTCTACGCCGCGAGCCTGTACGCCCTGGTCGAGCGCGGGGTCGAGGTGCCGCTGACGACGCGGCTCGTCGTGTTCGCGCCGCTGTGCCTGTTGACGATGTGCCGTCGTCGAATGCCGGTGCTGGCCATGATCGTCGGGCTGGTGCCATTGCTGGTCGACATGCGCCTGGGCCCGTCGGTGCCGGTGTGGATTCTGTACGGCGACCTGATTTACGCAGCCGTGCTGTATTCGGCGCAGCGGGCGTCGCGGATCACGATGGTGGTCTGGTCGGTGTTCTCGGGCTTGGTGGTGATCCTGACGCTGGTCCGTACCGGCGATCTGCGGGCGGTCTCGATCGCGCTGGTCGTCGTGTTCGCGTTCATCGCCACGCCGCTGTGGTGGGCGAATTCGGTACGCACGCACAAGGAGATCGCCGGTGCCGAACGCGCCCGCGCCCAGGCGCTCACCCTGGTCGCCGAGCTGGACCGGCGCGCCGCCATCGCCGACGAACGCACCACCATGGCGCGCGATCTGCACGACGTGATCGCCGGGCACCTGTCGGCCATCGCGATCCAGTCCGAGGCCGCGCTGGGGGTGATGAGCCGCAAGGAAATCGACCCCGCGGTCACCGGGATCATGCGGTCGATCCGGACCAACAGCGTCAGCGCGCTGCAGGAGATGCGCACCATGATCGGGCTGCTGCGCAGCGACGGCGGCACCGACGAGGTGGCCGCGCCGCGCAGGCTGGCGCAGCTGCCCATCCTGGTCGACGCCGCCCGCGCGGCCGGGATCAGCGTGCGGGTGCGCGAAACGCTCGACGGGACCGAACTTCCCAGCGCGGTCGATCAGGCCGCGTACCGCATCGTTCAGGAGGCATTGACCAACGCCATGAAACACGCACCGGGACAAGAGGTCGAGATCGAGGTCGGCGCGCGGGACGGGGAGCTACGGGTGCTGGTGCGCAACCCGATGGCGGCGCTCGCCGTGCGGCGGGCCGAGAACGGCGACCCGCACCGCGGCCTGATCAACATGCGCGAGCGCACCGCCGCGCTCGGCGGAAACTTCACCGCCGGACCGGATTCCGGCCGGTGGGAAGTGCTCGCCCACCTGCCGCTCACCGCGGCGAGCGCGTCATGACGATCCGGGTACTGATCGCCGACGACCATGCCGCGATCCGCGCCGGGCTGCGGATGATCCTGGACGCCGAGGATGACATCGAGGTGGTCGGCGAGGCGGCCGACGGCGATGTCGCGGTCGCGCAGGCCAAGGCGCTGCGGCCGCACGTGGTGCTGATGGACGTGCGGATGCCCGGCGTCGACGGGATCACCGCGACCGAGCGGGTCACCGCCGACGGGCTGGCCAAGGTGTTGATCCTGACAACGTTCGATCTGGACGAGTACGTCTTCCGGACCTTGCGCGCGGGCGCGTCGGGTTTCGTGCTGAAGTCCGCGTCGGGGCAGTCGCTGATCGAGGCCGTGCGCACGGTGGCGGCGGGCGACGGCGTGCTCGCCCCGGAGGTGACCCGGGCGGTGATCACCGCGTTCGCCGCGACGGATACCGATGCGGCCGAACCGGAACCGAGCGGCTTCGGCGACCTCACCGAACGCGAACGCGAGGTGCTCGACTGCCTCGGCGACGGGCTGTCCAACGCGCAGATCGCCGGTCGCCTGTTCATCGGCGAGACCACCGTGAAAACGCACGTGTCCCGGGTGTTGACGAAACTCGGTGTGCGGTCGCGGGTTCAGGCGGCCATCGTGGCGCGCGAGGTCCGCGACCGATAGCTCATTTGGCCAATGGCGCGAACACGCCATCCGGACCGGGCTGGAACTCCTCGACCGCGATCACCGCGCCCGTCGGCAGCGGCCCGTACAGGTGCGGGAACAGCATCGACTCGGGGTCGGTCGGCACGCCGGGCTCCCACTTCACCGGCGCGCCGAGCCGGGCCGGGTCGAGGCGGAGCAGCACCAGGTCGCGGCGACCGGCGAAGAGGCGGTTCGCGGGCAGGTGGGCCTGCTGCGGCGCGGACAGATGGATGAACCCCACCTCGTCGAGCGACGGCGCGCGATACTCGCCCGTTTGCCGAGCGGAAAGCCACTCGCCCAAAGTGCATATGTGAACAAGCGTGTGAGTGTCATGGGTCACGGGTAATCTCCCGGTAGACAACTGGATCGGCCTGTTCGAGGTGGTGACCAAACGTAGTTCGTAGCGTGACCTGGGATGTTCGCCAGTAGCGAAATCCCTGGTCGTGTTATCGAAAACACACAGAATCACTCACGGGAACAAAGCCCCCGTCCCGAACGTCTGACAGAGTAGTCATACCACTGCTGGGAAGTAGCGGTTGCGAGCCCGCGGAGTGACCACGGGCCCCACACCAGGCGAACGGTCTGTGAAACCGGGAGCCAGGACGGAGGAGTCATGCCAGGAACCCTGACTAGCACCCCACTGACCGCGGTCGATCGTTGCGACCGCTGCGGGGCGGCAGCACGAGTGCGTGCCGTTCTGCCCGCAGGTGGAGAGTTGCTCTTCTGCCAGCACCACGCGAACGAACACATGGATCGACTGCGTGAGCTGGAAGCCGTGATCGATACGGAATCCGCTCCCGCAATCTGACCACTCCTCGCGTCCTGAGATAACAGCATCCGACAACAGAAAACCGTTTACCGCAGCGGGCGATCCTCGGATCGCCCGCTGTCGGTGTGTTCAGGGGTTTTCCGGTCCTGGAGGATTCCGTCCAGCAGCCGGGCCAGGCCGTAGTCGAAGGCGCCGTCCGGGTCCGCCGGGGCTTGATACAGCTCGCCGACCGCCTGGCCGACCCGGGACGACAGTGGAAACAGACTGGACGGCATGGCCTGAGCGAGCAAGGGGCCGTACACCTCCCACCACTGCGCGTCGGTCATATCCTGCGTGTCGCGCTGCGCCCCGACCGCGACACGCGCGTTGCCGGTGGCGAATTCCGACAAAACGGCGATCACCCGATCCAGCTCGACCTCCGACAGGCCGATGCCGTCGATGGCGGCCAGCTGCCGTTCGTAGCGGCGCATCCGGCCGGGGCCGATCACCTGACGCCACGGCGACACTTCCAGCAGCCACGGATGGGCGATCAGCTCAGCGCGCGTCTGGCGGGCAATGGCGGCCATCCGCTCGCGAGCGGGCAAGGTCGATGGGATCGGCGTGTCCTCGTCGGCCACCGCGTCGACCATCAGCACGGTCAGCGCGTCCTTGCTCGGGACGTAGGTGTACAGGCTCATCGGACGTAGGCCCAGTTCGGCGGCCACCGCCCGAATGGACACCTTCGCGTAGCCGTCCCGATCGGCGAGCGCCACCGCGGCGTCGACCACCGCGTCCACACTGACCGTCGGCTTCGGTCCGCGCCCACCCGACCGCGGCGGGAGTTCGTGCCGCCACAGCAGGCTCACCAGTTGTTTGGCCTGCTCGGCGGCGGATTCGTCGGGCAAGGGACTCCTCGGAACAAACTCGGTACTCTGTACGTTATTCAGATACTTCGTACACCATACGCCGATGGAGGGGTTCGCTCTGCCCAGCACACAGGCCACTTATCTGCCCGACCGTCACATGTTCGCGTTATGGACCTGGACCGGGCAGCACACCGGGTCGGCACCCGCCGCGCTCGGTGATCGGGAGACGCTGACCCTTGCCGTGCCAACCGGGTTCGACGGGGCGATCGAGGTCGGCGAGGTCGATTGCGCGTTGATCGATCCCGCGACCTTCGGCGCGCTCGAGCTCGCCGATGCGGGGGCGTCCGTGCAAGTTTGGCGTACGACACTGGACGACGAATCCCCCGATTCACTGCCGATCGCGGCGCATGCGGTACCGAACGCGGCGGGCACCTCGATCGTGTCCGCCGAGCGTGCGATGCGGGTGCTGCGCGAGACCCAAGCCGTGACAACGGAATTGCGATCGGCCCTGAAAGCCGATCTGCGGCCGTATCAGGTGCGCGGGGTCAGCTGGCTGCGGGAAACCACCGCGGCGCACGGCGGGGCCGTGCTGGCCGACGAGATGGGCCTCGGAAAGACCGTGCAGACCATCGGTTTTCTGCTCGGGCGGGCGGCCGCCGGACCGCAGCTCGTCGTGTGCCCGACCTCGCTGGTGGGCAACTGGGCGCACGAGATCGATCGGTTCGCGCCGGGACTGCGCGTGGTGGTGTGGCGCGGCGGTGAAATCGATGCGGGTGCGGGGACTGTCGTCGTCGCCGGATATCCCACGGTGCGGATACACAAGCAGCACCTGGACGAGCGCCGCTGGGCGACGGCCGTTTTCGACGAGGCGCAGGCGTTGAAGAATCCGGGCACGCAGCTGTCCAAGGCCGCGCGGGCGCTCGACGCCGAGGTGCGCGTCGCACTGACCGGCACGCCGGTGGAGAACCATCTCGAGGAACTGTGGGCGCTGCTGAACCTGGTGACGCCCAAGCTGTTCGGGCACAAGACGCAGTTTCGTCGGCGATTCGTCCGGCCGATCCAGGAGGGATCCGCGGCCGCGGCGGCGCGGTTGCAGGACGCCATCGAACCCGTCGTGCTCACCAGGAAGAAGGCGCAGGTCGCCGCGTCGCTGCCGGCCAAGATCCACACCGACCTGCTGTGTGATCTCACCGACGAGCAGGAAGAGCTCTACGACAAGCTGCTCGTCCGCGCCATCGACGACGGATTCGGCACCGGCATCGACCGCCAGAGCCGGGTGCTCGCGGCGCTGACCGCGCTCAAACAGGTCTGCAACCATCCCGGCCTGGTCACCGGCGAGCTCACCGAGCTCGCGGGCCGCTCCGGAAAGCTGGACCTGTGCACCGACATCCTGGCCAACAACCTCGAAATGAACGCGCCCACCCTGATTTTCACCCAGTACCGGCAAACCGGTGAGCTGCTGGTCCGGCACCTGGCCGAGCAGTTCGGGATCACGACGCCGTTCTTCCACGGTGGGCTGAACCAGGCCGAGCGGGCCGCCATCGTGACCGGCTTCCAGGCCGAGGACGGGCCGCCGGTACTGGTTCTCAGCCTGCGCGCCGCGGGCACCGGTCTCACCTTGACCCGCGCCGCGGACGTCATCCACTTCGACCGCTGGTGGAACCCGGCGGTCGAGGCGCAGGCCTCAGACCGCGCACACCGCATCGGCCAGACCCGGACGGTCACCGTCACCACCCTCACCTCGACCACCTCCGTCGAAGAGCACATCGCACGCATGCACGACCGCAAGTCCGCGCTCTCGGACCTCGGCGACTCGGCGGGCATCGCCGCACTCGCCCGCCTCGACGACGACCAACTCGTCGAGATCCTGCGCCGAAAGAGGGAGAACTGATGGCGGACAACGAGTTCGGCTACACCAAATGGGGCAGGGATTGGGTTCGCCTTGCCGAACCGCTCAGCCAGACCCGGCCCGAACCGCTGCTCCCCCGCGCTCGCTCCATCGCACGCAACCACGGCGTCAAGGCCACCATCGAGGGGCGCGTCGTGCGCGCCACCATTCATCGCGGCAGTGAGGCCTCGGTGATCCACCTGGAAGTGACGCCGATGCCCCGGGCCGCGATCACTGCGATCGGTGAGATCCTCCCGGACACCACCGTGCTCACCGACGACATGCATCGAGCGGTGGTTGCCGCCGAACTCAGCATCGCGCCTGTACTCGCCGGGACCGACTGCTCGTGTAAGGCGCGCACGGCACGGTGCCTGCATGTGCTGGCCGCGTTCTACGACATGGCGAGCCGGGTGGACGAAAACCCGCGCCTCGCCTTGGAAGTGCAGGGGTATTTCCAAGCCGCACAGGATGATTCACCCGCTCCTGTGGAAGTACCACGGTGGGTACCGATCAACACCTTCGCCCCCGCCACCTACTTCGATGCCGCAGCCCCGGCCTGACCGAGGCTCACAGACCCTGCATACGCCTCACAGGAGCGAACACGCCCTCTGTGAGGCGTACCGACACTCTGTGGATGTCGCGTCAGTCAGGCCGACGGGCCTGGAAGCGGAAGCTTGTTGCGCCCGTTTCAATTTGGACGTCAGTGAACCCGATGCGGGTCAGGCGGTCAGCGGCGGTTTCCGGCGGGACGGGAACGCAGGTGTCGCCGATATGCATCAGGCGGAACATGCGGCTGTCGAGGCCGTCGCTGCCCGCGAAGACGCCACCGGGACGCAGGACGCGTAGCGCTTCGGCGAACAGGGCGTCCTGCTGGACGGGCGTCGGCACGTGATGCAGCATGGTGAAGCACACCACCGAGTCGAATTCCTTTACCGGGAAAGGCATCTCGGTGCCGTCACCCTCCACCACCGTCATCACCGATCCGTGCCGGGTGCGCAGCCGCGCGGCCAGGTCCGGGTCGATCTCGACGCCGGTGAGGGTGCCTGCGCGGTCGAGCAACGCGCGCACATTCGCGCCGTAGCCGGGGCCGATCTCGAGGGCAGAGCCGCCGAGGTCGAGGCCGGACAGCGCCCAAGGCACGATCTTCGTCGCGCTGGTCCGTTCCCACATCGACGAGCGACAGCAGAATCGGTGGAAGAGGTTCATCGCCATGCGCATGACGCTAGGAGCCGACGGCCGTGACCGCGATGAGCTACGGTGACATATTGTGTCGCGAAACGGCCATCCGTCCGTCCAGCCCGACCCGCCCGGTTCCACCGCGATGGTACTGGGCGCCGGGGTGCTGCCGGCCGGTTACTGGTTCGATACCCACGAGCATCCACTGCACCAGATCGCTTGGGCCGCAAGAGGAGTCATCGCCGTCGAGGTCGGCGACAATCGTTGGGTGTTGCCGCCGACCCGAGCCCTGTGGATCCCCAGCGGCCTCCCGCACCGCACCGGCACCGCCGACGGCGCGGACATGCGCGGTATCTACGTCGAACCCGAACGCTGTCCCGTCGCCTTCACCGCGCCGACGATGATGCGCGTCACCCGACTGCTGCACGAACTGTTCGACCATCTCGGCGCCCCGGACACGACCCTCGATCGCCGGGAACGGGCCGAGTCCGTGGTCTTCGACCTGATCGAACCCGTCGACGTGATCCCCATCGGCGCCCACTCACCCACCGACCCCCGCGCCAAGCAGGTCGCCGACGCCCTGACCGCCGACCCCGCCGACAACCGCACCCTCACCGAATTCGCCACCGCCGTAGCCACCAGTCCCCGCACCCTCGCCCGCCTCTTCATCGCGGAAACCGGAATCAGCTTCGGCCAGTGGCGAACTCAGATCCGCCTCACCGCGTCCCTCCCCCTGCTGGCCGCAGGGCTCCCGATCGCCCGCATCGCAGGCCGCGTCGGCTACGCCACCCCCAGCGCCTACGTCGCCGCATTCCGCCGCGCCGTAGGCGTCTCTCCGGGGCGATACTTCGCTGGCTAGTCCGCCATTCCGGACCATCGCCTGTCTCCTGCCGCTACTGGCCTGCGATCGCCCGCATCGCCGATCGTGTCGACTATGCCTGCCCTGGTGCGTGGAGGAAGCGTCACTTCCGACGGCAGGAGTGGTCGCCGCATTCCGCCGCGCCGTAGGGGTCTCGCCGGGCAGATACTTCGCTGGCTAGTCCGCCCCCTCGGACCATTGCCTACCGCCTGTCGCTACTGGCCTGCGATCGCCCGCATCGCAGGGCGCGTCGGCTACGCCACCCCCAGCGCCTACGGCGCCGCATTCCGCCGCGCTGTAGGCGTCTCGCCGGGCAGATACTTCGCTGGCTAGTCCGCCCCCTCGGACCATTGCCTACCGCCTGTCGCTACTGGCCCGCGATCGCCCGCATCGCAGGGCGCGTCGGCTACGCCACCCCCAGCGCCTACGGCGCCGCATCCCACCGCGCTGTAGGCGTCTCGCCCGGGCGAGACTTCGCCGGCAGGCCGCCATTCCGGACCGTCGCCTGTCTCCCTGCCGCTACTGGCCGACGGCCTACATCGCCGATCGTGTCGACTATGCCTGCCCTAATGCGTGGGGTAAGCGTCACTTCCGATGGCACGAGTGGTCGCGGCGACGTTCCACCGGACACCGTCGCGCCCCCCGAGACTGCTCGAGTTGGCGGCGCGAGAACCTACGCGTTGGAGCCACCGTCGACCGTGAAGATCGAGCCGGTGACGCTGCGGCCCGTCTCCCCTGCGAGGAACGCGACCATCGCGGCCATGTCGTCCGGCTTCGCGAAGTGGCCGAGGGCGGTCAGCTCGACCTGGGTGTCGTAGTGGCCGCCGTCGACCGGATTCATGTCTGTCACAGTGGATCCCGGCTGCAGCAGGTTCACGGTGATCGCGCGGGGGCCGAGTTCGCGGGCGAGGGCCTTGGTGAATCCGTTCAGCGCCGACTTGCTCAGGTTGTAGAGGGAGAGCCCGGCGAAGGGGGCGTGCTCGGACAGGTTGGTGCCGACGCTGATGATGCGACCACCGTCGGTCATGTGCGCGACCGCGGCCTGCGCGCCGACGAACGCGGCCCGCGCGTGGATGTTCAGCGCGCGGTCGACCTCCTCGAGGGTGAACTCTTCGAACGGCTTGGCGGGGAAGATGCCCGCATTGTTCACGAGGATGTCCAGCCGGCCCAGCTCGGCAGCGGCCTGGTTCACCGAGCGCACCACGTCACCGGCGTCGGCGCTGTCCGCCTGGATCGCCACCGCCCGGCGGCCGAGCGATTCGATCTCCGCGACAACGGATTTCGCCTGCACCTCGGCGCTCTGATAGGTGATCGCCACGTCCGCGCCGTCGGCCGCCAGCTTCCTGGCGATCGCCGCGCCGATCCCTCGGCTGCCGCCGGTCACCAGTGCCACCTTGCCCGTGAGATCCGACATCGGTCCTCCTTCAAATTCTGTGTCGATCAATACATAAATAGCTAAGCGCATCGACCGCACTGCCGTCAAGGGGTATATTTAACGATCGACACAGAAAGGATCGACCATGGCCGAACGCGGACGACCACGCGCCTTCGATCGCACCGACGCGCTGCGCCGCGCCATGGAGGTGTTCTGGGAGCACGGCTACGAGGGCTCGTCGATGACCGACCTCACCACCGCGATGGGCATCAACTCCCCCAGCCTCTACGCCGCGTTCGGCGGCAAAGAGGCGCTCTTCCGGGAGGCCATCGGCCTGTACGGGCAGACCGACGGCGGATACACCGCGCGGGCGTTACGCGAGGAGCCGACGGCGCGCGCCGCGATCGATGCGATGTTGCGGGACAACGCGATCGCCTACACCGTCGAGGACAAACCGCACGGCTGCATGGTTGTGCTGGCGGGCTCGACCTACACCACGCGCAGCGAGAGCATCCGCGATTTCCTGGTCGAAAAACGCAGGGAGACAACCGAAGATATTCGGCGACGACTGGATCGCGGTGTCACGGAAGGCGATCTGCCCGCAACCACCAACACCCATGGACTGGCTCACTTCTACACCACGGTGCTGTATGGATTGTCGATCCAGGCCCGCGATGGGGCTTCACTGGCGGACCTGACGCAGTCGATCGACTGTGCGATGGGGGCCTGGCCAACGACGGCTCCTGCCTGATGCGCCGGGCAGGCCCACTGCCTGCCCGATGCGCCCGGCAGGCCCGCTAGCCGGTCAGCCAGCAGTTCAAGGGCGGTCGGCGGCGCGTTGCATTGTGCGCCATGCCAATTGGCGGCTATCGCGAGGCCGACCCGCGACATCTGAGCCGGTCAGCTCCCCTGCCGATTGGCCGCGCGCCGCCATTCCGAGGCACGCCGGACGGGTGTTTCGCGACCTGCGGCGCTGGCGACCTCGCCGCCGCACCTACATCCGGCGCAGCGCCGCGATTCGCTCAACCAGTTGATCAGCCGACGCCAACGCTGTTGGCGGCCCGCCACATTCGCGGCGCAACTCACCATGGATTACTCCGTGCGGCTTGCTGGTCCGGTGGTGGTGCATGGCGACCAAGCTGTTGAGTTCACGCCGCAACTCACCCAATCGATCGGCGGTAGCGACTCTTTCGGCCGCACTCGCGACCTGCGGGCCCGGCTCGGGCGCGTTGGCCGATTCCCCACGGTCGGCGATCTGCTTGGTCTGCCGCTCGCGCAGCAGCGCGCGCATCTGGTCGGCGTCGAGCAGACCGGGGATGCCGAGATAGTCCGCCTCCTCGTCGCTACCCGCGAAAGTGGCGGTGCCGAAGGAGGATCCGTCGTAGATCACCTGATCGAGCTCGGCGTCGGCGGCCAGCGCGACGAAGGACTTCTCCTCCTCACCCGGCTCGTCCTGTTGCTTGTTCGCGTCGATCAGCAGCTCGTCGTCGAGCCCGTCCTTCTCCCGGTGCGGCTTGCCGATGACGTGGTCGCGCTGCAACTCCAGCTGCGCGGCCAGGTCCAGCAGCACCGGCACCGAGGGTAGGAACACGCTCGCGGTCTCGCCGGGCTTGCGCGCACGCACGAACCGGCCGATGGCCTGCGCGAAGTACAGCGGCGTCGAGGCGCTGGTCGCGTACACGCCGACCGCGAGGCGCGGCACGTCGACGCCCTCGGACACCATGCGCACCGCGACCATCCACGGTTCGGTGCTCGCGCCGAACTGCTCGATCCGATCCGAGGAGGTCGGTTCGTCGGACAGCACCAGCGCGGGCTTGGTGCCCGAAATGTGTTCCAGCAGTTCGGCGTAGTCGCGGGCCCGGTCCTGATCGGTGGCGATCACCAGGCCGCCCGCGTCGGGCATGCCGGTGCTGCGCAACTGGCGCAACCGCATGTCCGCGGCGCGCAGCACGGCCGAGATCCAGTCGCCGGCCGGGTCCAGCGCGGTGCGCCAGGCGCGGGCGGTCTGTTCGGGATTGAGCGGCTCGCCGAGCCGTGCGGTGTGCTCGTCGCCCGCGCTGTCGCGCCAGTGCGCCTCGCCGGAGTAGGCGAGGAACACCACGGGCCGGACCACGCCGTCGGCGAGGGCCTCGGAGTACCCGTAGGCGTGGTCGGCGCGCGAGCGCGGGAAACCCGACTCGTCGGGTTCGTAGGTGATGAACGGGATCTGACTGTCGTCGCTGCGGAACGGGGTTCCCGTGAGCGCGAGCCGCCGGGTCGCGTCGCCGAACGCCTCGGCCGTCGCCTCACCCCAGCTCTTCGCATCGCCCGCGTGGTGGATCTCGTCGAGAATCACCAGGGTCCTGCGGTTTTCGGTGCGCACCCGATGCCGGGACGGATGCGACGCGACCTGGGCGTAGGTGACCACGACACCGTGATAGTCGCCGGACGTGCCGCCGGTCGCGTTGGAGAACCGCGAATCCAGCTGGATCCCGGACCGGGCCGCGGAATGCGCCCACTGATGCTTGAGGTGCTCGGTGGGCGCGACGACCGTGATCTGGTCGACAGTCCGGTCGGCGAGCAGTTCGGCGGCCACCCGCAGCGCGAACGTGGTCTTGCCGGCGCCCGGCGTCGCCACCGCGAGGAAGTCGCGTGGCTTGGACGCCAGATACTTGGTCAAGGCCCGGCGCTGCCAGGCACGCAGCGATCCGCCGCCCGATGTACCGGAGCTGTTCGGCGTCCCCGACGCATCGGGTCTTACCGAATCGCCCGGTGTCTCCGCTTTTCCCGCCACAGCGGCGCCACCCGACCCAGTCACGCACTCGACCCTACTGGCCCGGCACGGCGTGTTGCTAAACCGACGCGGCATCGGCGACAGGCATCACATGTTCAACTACCGACACGCCGAAGTTCACCGATTGCCCGACGACACGTCGCCCCCGGAATCCGGTGCGGGGACGTCGGGTGCGCGATGCTGTAGACACGATGACCGACGAAAACTCCCTGCCGAGCGATCCGCTGCGGACCGACTTACCGTCGCTCAGCGGTGGCATCGCCGCGCGTCAGCTCACTTTCGGTCAGCGGGTGACCATCCGGCTGCGCCGCGCCCGCAGGAACACCACCAAGCTCATCGTGCGGGTGGTGGTGAAGGCGTGGGACGACTCGATCTTCGCCAAGTCCGCAGCCGCCGCGTTCTGGCAGACGCTGTCGCTGGCTCCGCTGCTGCTCGGCGTGCTCGGCAGCCTCGGTTATGTCGGCACGTGGTTCGGGCCGGACACTGTGCAAATCGTGGAATCCAAGATCATTTCGTTCAGCCGGGACCTGTTCAGTGCCAGCGTGGTGACGGATCTGATCGAACCGACCGTCAAGGACGTGCTCGGGAAGGGCCGCGGCGCGGTCGTTTCGGTGGGTTTCGTGCTGTCGCTGTGGGCCGGGTCGTCGGCGATGGCGACGTTCGTCGACTCGATCGTCGAGGCGCACGATCAGCAGGACCTGCGACATCCGGTGTGGCAGCGCATCT
The DNA here is from genome assembly GCF_044459885.1 of Nocardia sp. NPDC050175. Classification (NCBI taxonomy): domain Bacteria; kingdom Bacillati; phylum Actinomycetota; class Actinomycetes; order Mycobacteriales; family Nocardiaceae; genus Nocardia; species Nocardia sp. NPDC050175. The sequence goes on along the minus strand of NZ_JBITJI010000003.1, from coordinate 131,865 downwards.
TCGCGCTGCTGCTGTACGTGGCGTTCCTGGTGGCCTCGGTGTTCATCCTGCCGCTGGTGGCGCTCGGGCCCACGCTGATCGGCCGGGTGATACCCGAACCGTGGCGGGTCACCGGACTGCAGCTGCTGGATTTCTTCTACTACCCCGGCGTCGGGTTGCTGCTGATCATCGTGCTGACCACGCTGTACAAGCTGGCGCTGCACACCTCGCTGCCCTGGCACCGGCTGTTCGGCGGGGCCTTGGTCGCGGCGGTGTTCTTCATCGCGGCCAGCGAGGTGCTGCGGCGGTATCTGGCGTGGGTGACCAAGACCGGCGTCAGTTACGGCGCGCTGGCAACGCCGATCGCGTTTCTGCTGTTCACGTACTTCCTCGGGTTCGCGGTGATCCTCGGCGCGGAATTCAACGCCGCCGTGCAGGAGTTCTGGCCCGCCCGGGCGACCCGGATGGAACAGGTGAAGGAGTGGATCACCAACCAGCTGACCGGGGATTCGTCCGACGAGGACGATCCGAAGACAGAAAGTAGCGCGACGGCGGAGAAGTCTCCGCCGTCACCTGTCGACGCACCCGATCAGCCGCATGCGGCGTCCTCGCAGACGCCCCAGCAACCTCAGTCGCCCTTTTTCAGCCCGTCGTAGACCTTCTTGCAGTCCGGGCAGACCGGCGAACCGGGCTTGGCCGACCTCGTCACCGGAAAGACCTCACCGCACAGCGCGACGACATGGGTGCCCATGACGGCGCTCTCCGCGATCCGGTCCTTCTTGACGTAGTGGAAGACTTTGGGGGTGTCGTCGCTCGTCGACTCGTCGGTGGTCGAATCGGGGCGAACCATGGTGTCGGTGCTCACGCATTCCATGATGCCGCATTCCAAGATGGGATGACTGATCACGGTCCGGTGTCCGCCTGACCACGCTGTGTGCGCTGGTGCGCCGACAGTGGAAGACTCAGAGATATGCAGCAGCACGGCGACTCTCCCAACGCCGACGACATCGGCCGTGGTGAGCGCCCGGACGTGACGATGCCGCCAGCTTCCACTGGCTCGGCCGGATACTTCCCCGGCACCGACGACAAGCATCCCGTCCTGATCACCGAGGCTCAACCCTCGCTGGAAGATCAGCATCGCTCCCGGGTCCGCCGGTACACCATCATCATGGCGTTCCGCATCCCCTGCCTGGTGCTGGCCGCGATCGCCTACAGCTCCTTCCACAGTGCGCTGCTGGCGATCCTCATCATCGCGGTCTCGATCCCGCTCCCGTGGATCGCCGTGCTCATCGCCAACGACCGGCCGCCCCGTCGCAAGGACGAACCCAGCCGCTGGGACGAGCGTCGCACCGCCATCGAGGCACGGTCACACAAGTCCATCGACGGCTGATCAGACCTTGCGGCGGACGAACGCGGACATGACCGCTGCGGTCGCGCACAGGCCACCGGCCAAGTACCAGGCCAAGTTGTAGCTGCCCTGCACGTCGCGGATAACGCCCGCGCCGGTGGCGGCGACGGCGGCACCGATCTGGTGCGAGGCGAACACCCAGCCGAAGGCGACCGGGCCGTCGTTCCCGAAGAGTTCGCGGCAGAGCACGACGGTGGGCGGGACGGTCGCGACCCAGTCGAGGCCGTAGAAAATGATGAACACCCACAGGCTGGGCTGGGTGTGCGGGCCGAGCAGCGACGGCAGGATCAGCAGCGACAAGCCGCGCAGCACGTAGTAGCCGATCAGCAGATAGCGCGGGTCGATGCGGTCGGTCAGCCAGCCGGACGCGATGGTGCCCGCCACATCGAAGATGCCGACCGTCGCAAGCAGGCTCGCCGCGGCGGTCGGCGGCATGCCGTGGTCGTGCGCGGCGCTGACGAAGTGGGTGCCGACCAGACCGTTGGTCGACGCACCGCAGACCGCGAAACCGCCTGCCAGCAGCCAGAATCCGGGCGTGCGTGCGATCTTGACCAGCACCGTGATGGCGCGCGAGGCGCCGACCGTCGCGGGTGTCCGCACACCGACGACACTGCCCGGCTCCGCACCGTAGGCGGTGACACCGACATCACTCGGGAAATCCCGAATGAACAGCAGCACCAACGGGACAACGGCCAGCGCGGTCCCGGCGACGATCAGCGACGGCAGCCGCCAACCATGCTCGTGCGCCAGCATGGAGATCAGCGGCAGGAACACCAGCTGACCGGTCGCACCCGCCGCCGTGAGCACCCCGGTGACCAGTCCGCGCTGGCGCACGAACCAGCGACCGGTGATGGTCGCCACGAACGGCATCGACATCGACCCCACCCCGACGCCGACCAGCAGGCCCCAGGTGAGCATCAGATGCCACGGCTGAGTCATGAACACCGTCAGCCCGGCACCCGCCGCGACGAGCACCAGCGCACCCGACACCACCTTGCGGATACCGAACCGGTCCATCAGGGCCGCCGCGAACGGCGAAATCAGCCCGTACAACAGCAGATTCAGCGATACCGCCGATCCGATCGTGCCGTGCGACCAGCCGAACTCCTCGTGCAGCGGATCCATCAGCACGCTCGGCACCGAACGGAACGCGGCGGCACCAAGCAACGCGATGAATCCGACGCCCGCGACGATCCACGCGGGATGCGGACCGCGCCTGATGACGGTGTCGGGGGGCGGGACGGTCGGCGTCTGCAGTTCGGTCACCCGCTGAGCGTGCCGGAAAACCACCCACCCAACGAGTGGCCGGAATGCCACAAAGCACCAAGATCGTGCCAGCGCGGGCGACACGCCAATCCGCTCGACACCGCGCGTGGCTTTCCCTAGGGTGTCTCGGGGTACAAGACAGGAGTGAACATGATCAGGTGGATCTGGGCCTTCCTGGACCGCCCCGCACAGCGATTCGACGACTGCGCGAAGTTCTGGTCCACGGTCACCGGCACCGAGCTCTCCGCACGCCGTGGCGAACACGACGAATTCCTCACGCTGCTCCCCGATCCCGCGCTCTTCGCCGCGGCGGGCGTGAAGATGCAGGCGGTCACCGGTCTCGGCGGCGTCCATCTAGACCTCGACGTCGACCACATCCCCACCGCCGTGCGCACCGCGCTCGACCTCGGCGCCGACCTGGTCGCGAACCATCCCGACTACGCGGTCCTCCGCTCCCCCGGCGGCCAAACCTTCTGTCTCACACCGAGCGGCCGCGCCACCAGCACCCCCGCGCCCGCCATGACCGCCCCCGACGGCACCCTCAGCCGCCTCGACCAGGTCTGCCTCGACATCGGCCGCACCGACCACGCCGCCGAGACCGACTTCTGGAAGTCGTTGACCGGCTGGAACTTCCGCCAAGGCAACCACCCCGAATTCGCCCACCTGCGCGCCGCCGAGCCCCGCCCCCTCCAACTACTCCTCCAGCGCCTCGACGAAGACCGCCCCACCAGCGCCCACGTCGACCTGTCCTCCTCGGACATCGAAGCCACCGCCACGTGGCACGAAACCCTGGGCGCCACAGTGGTAGAACGCCACGAAAGCTGGATCGTGATGAACGACCCAGCAGACGCCATCTACTGCATCACCGCCCGCGACCCGAACACCGGCTAACCATCAAGTCGAGTCATATGGTCGCTAACTGATCTTCAACAACAACCTTTTGACTCGACTCGATGACGCCCAACGCCCCTTTGGCTCGACTCGTTTTCCCTAGCCTCTTTCAACCGGACCACAGCCAGTCCTCCCGCTCCCAACCCGCACCTGTCATCACCAAGCCGCGGTAGAGAAGGTCGGGAACCCCACCTCACGCGCCCAGCACTACTCCGGTCATCCGATGAACCAGTCGAAAACCTCGGAGACAGCACCCACCGGAGATCTCTGGGCACACCAACCCGGACCAGTACACAAAGAGACCCCCGGAATAGTGCACCCATCCGGGCAAGTGCTTCTTAGAACTCCAGAGGTGGACAGTCCATAGAAGCTGAAGACCTATCCACATTTTCCCGTGAGTAGTGCTGGGCGCGTCGCCTGCCGTACCCGGCTTTAGGTGCACGTCAGGTGCGCGATGTCGCGTTCCTGAAGTGGTCATCTGGCTGTGGTCACGTCACAAGCGCTTTGGACAAGAGCGGGGTGGTCGGCGGCGGTTTCGGTGGCCGATCGGGCCTGCGAGGTGCTCCCCGAGTCGGTATGCCCAGGATCTGCACTCTGTCTCGGGATCGGCACTCGGAATAGGGCCCTAAAGCCAGTGCCGATCCCGAGTTAAGGTGCGGATTCTGCTGTCGGCGTGGCGAGTTGGAGGCCGCTCACCCTTTGTGTAACCCGAACACCGCGTATGCCGGGTGTTCGGGTTACACAACGGGTGAGCGGCTGGGTTCCAGTCCGGTGATCGGCTGTCAGTGTCGGGAATTGCACTACTTCTCGGGATCTGGCCTTGAACCCCAGTCGGAATAGGGCCCTAAAGCTAGTGCCGATCCCGAGACAGGGTGCAGATTCTGCTGTCGGGGTGAGGTAGGGGGGTTGGGGGAAGGGTGTTTGGGTTGGCTCGATCTCTTGTGTGCGGGGGGCGGTGGCAAAGTACCGGTGTGCCTACTAACCGAGCTACGACTACCGGATCTCTGCTCACCGCGCTGTGCCCGGAGCTGCGGGCGGCGCTTACTCGGGTCGGTTATGACGCCGACACGCTGCTCGAGGTACTCGGAGAGGACGTGCACGCGGCGTTGGGGCGGTCGGAGCCGGTGCCGGTGCGGCGGGCCGCGCGGGACGCGGGGGAACTGGGCACGTTGATTCGGTTGCTGCTGCTCGGTGACCCGCTCCCGGAGCGTGATGTCGCCGCCGCGCTCGCACCGGTAGATATCGAGCGCGGGATCGCAGCGGGGCTGCTGGACCGGGATGGCGACACCGTGCGTGCTGCGCTGGACCTGCGTCCCCTCGACGCCGGAGCTGGCACCCGCTGGATCCTGTCCGATCTCGACGACTCGATGCGGCGGCGCACGCTCACCGAGGAGCACGTGCTCGGTGTCGGCCACGCCTCCCTGTCACTGCTGCGCGCCACCCCGACGCGCAAGGTCGGCACCGTGCTCGATCTCGGCACCGGCTGCGGTGTGCAAGCCGTCCACGCCGCCTCCTACGCCGGCCGTGTCACCGCGACCGATGTCAACGCACGCGCACTGTGGCTCGCCGAGGCGACCGCCGCACTCAACGGACTCGATATCGAACTCCTCGAAGGCTCCTGGTTCGAGCCGGTCGCGGGACGACGCTTCGATCAGGTGGTAGCCAATCCGCCGTTCGTCGTCGGCCCGGCCCGGATCGAACACACCTACCGCGATTCCGGCCTCGCCCTCGACGGCGCCAGCGAGTTGGTCATCGGACAGGCGGCGGATCTGCTCGCGCCCGGCGGCACCGCCGCGATGCTGGCGGCCTGGGTGCACGTCGACGGCGAGGACTGGCGGCATCGAGTGTCGTCCTGGCTGCCCGCGGACGGTGTCGACGCGTGGGTGGTGCAGCGCGACGTCGCCGACCCCGCCCTCTACGTCGGAACGTGGTTGCGTGACGCAGGTCTCGACCCGCGCGACCCGGCCGCACAGGCCCGCGCCGAACAGTGGCTGGACGCCTTCACCGCCGCCGACGTCGAGGGCATCGGCTTCGGCTTCGTATACCTGCGCGCCATCGACGGTCCGACCGAGCTGCTCGCCGAGGACCTCACCCACGGTTTCGACGATCCGCTCGGCGACGAGGCCACCCGTTACTTCGAGCGATCGGCCTGGTTGCGCACCGTCGCGGGCGACGAAAAACTCGCCTGGACTTCACGTTTCGTGGTCGACCCGGCGACCGCGCTGGAACGCGTCGCGCTGCCGGGCCCGGACGGCTGGGCGCAGCAGGTCGCGCGCGTGCACCGCGGCGACGGACCCCGCTGGCAGCACGAGGTGGACGAGACAACCATCTCCCTGCTCGCGGGAATGCGCGCCGACGGCCTGCCGTTATACGAGTTAATCGAACTGCTGGCGGTTGCCCAAGGATCTGACGAGGTGACCACGGAGTTCGCGGCCGACGCGTTGTCCGTGGTGGCCGGATTGGTCCGCCACGGACTGGTGCGGCCCGTGTAATTCCGGCAATCGCGGGTAGGTCGGTGCAGGCACCGGACAACAGGCGCGTTCCACGGCTGAGACCTTCTCAGGAACTTCTCAGACGAGAGTGATGAAAACCGCACGTCAGAGCGGTTTATCTGAGCCGAGACGGGGAACTTTCTCTCTGTCGGGTCCGTTGTTCGGAGTGAGACACCACCGACAGGAGGCAAGTCATGACAAGCCCCGCCACCACTCGTGTGCGCATCAGCGATCAGGACCTCGACGCCCAGAGCCCCGCAGCCGATTTGGTACGTGTGTACCTGAACGGAATCGGCCGTACCGCGCTGCTCACGGCCGCCGACGAGGTCGAGCTGGCCAAGCGTATCGAGGCGGGCCTCTACGCGCAGAACCTGTTGGAGACCGGCAAACGTTTGTCGGCCACCCGCAAGCGCGATCTGGCGCAAATCGTTCGCGAGGGTCAAGCCGCGCGGTCGCACCTGCTGGAAGCCAACCTTCGCCTCGTCGTCTCGCTCGCCAAGCGCTACACCGGCCGCGGCATGCCGCTGCTGGACCTCATCCAGGAAGGCAACCTGGGTCTGATCCGCGCGATGGAGAAGTTCGACTACGCCAAGGGCTTCAAGTTCTCCACGTACGCCACCTGGTGGATCCGTCAGGCCATCACCCGCGGCATGGCGGACCAGAGTCGCACCATCCGGCTGCCCGTCCACCTGGTCGAACAGGTGAACAAGCTGGCTCGGATCAAGCGTGAACTGCACCAGCAGCTCGGCCGCGAAGCCACCGACGCGGAACTGGCCAACGAGTCCGGCATCCCGGTCGAGAAGATCTCCGATCTGCTCGATCACAGCCGCGACCCGGTAAGCCTGGACATGCCGGTCGGCAACGACGAAGAGGCCCCGCTCGGCGACTTCATCGAAGACTCCGAGGCCACCTCGGCCGAGTCCGCGGTAATCGCCGGCCTGCTGCACCACGACGTCCGCAGCGTCCTCGCCACCCTCGACGAGCGCGAACAGCAGGTCATCCGCCTGCGCTTCGGTCTCGACGACGGCCAGCCGCGCACCCTCGACCAGATCGGCAAGCTCTTCGGGCTCTCCCGCGAGCGCGTCCGGCAGATCGAGCGCGAGGTCATGGCGAAGCTGCGCAAGGGCGAGCGGGCCGACCGCCTGCGGGCCTACGCCAGCTGATATCCCCGAAACCCGTGCCGGATTCGCTCCGGCATTACTGACGACGCCGGGCTGCTCCCGAGGCAGGTCCGGCGTCCGACCTGGTGACCCTCGGGGTCACCTGCCAACGCCGGCCGGTGCCGCGCTCCCCGCCCCCTCCGGGAGCCGCGAACCGGTCGGCGTGAATCTGCCCGTAGGGGCGAATCCACCAGCCCTCGATTCATCGAGACACCAAGCGCATCAACACCTTCGGTAGTGCTGCCCGAGCGTGGTCAGGTCATTTGGTAGGCCTGCGCGAGTTCGGTGAATGCTGCTTTTGGTTCCCATGACATGTCCAGGTAGGTCTGACCATGGCCGGTCTCGAGTGGCTGATTCATCAACGGGCAGAAAGTTTCCGCGGACTTGCTGGCCGCCAGCGCGGATCGAAGCGAGCTCACGCATCTTCAGCCGGTCAGCCGGGTTGCAAAGCGACCCGGTTCAAGGTCGATACGGCCATGGACGTACCGGATTTCCGCCGAGCTCGCGGCCGAGAGCGACGATCGGAGACGAGCTCACATACCACCGGCAGGTCAGCCGAGTCTGCGCGGGCCCGTGTCGAACCGGCTCGGTTCAGGGCCGATTCGTCCACGCGCGTACAGGATCTCGGCCGAACTGGCGGACGCGAGCACACGGCCGAAAGCGGGCTCACGCAACTCCGGCAGGTCAGCCGAGCCGGCGCGGCCCCGTGTCGAAACGGCTCGGTTCAGGGCCGATTCGTCCACGCGCGTACAGGATCTCGGCCGAACTGGCGGACGCGAGCACACGGCCGAAAGCGGGCTCACGCAACTCCGGCAGGTCAGCCGAGCCGGCGCGGCCCCGTGTCGAAACGGCTCGGTTCAGGGCCGATTCGTCCACGCGCGTACAGGATCTCGGCCGAGTTGGTGGAGGCGAGGACGGGGTCGAAGGCGAGTTCGCGCATCTCCGGGAGGTCGTCGAAGAGGGCCGAGATGCGTTGGGCGAGTTCGGCTAGGGCCGCTTTGTCGACGCGGGGGCTGGCCGGGGTGCCGGAGAGTAGTGGGGCGGCGCGGGGAGCGTCGATGAGGGCGGTTGCCTCGTCGGCGGTGAGGGGTAGGGCTCGGTAGGCGCGGTCGCCGAGGAGTTCGATGATCAGGCCGGAGAGGCCGAATTCGATGACCGAGCCGAATGACGGGTCGTCCTGGACGCGCAGGACGCAGCCGACGCCCTTGGTCGCCATCTTCTGGATGTGCAGGACCGGGTCACCACACAGCTCGGCCAGGTCCGCGTATCCCTGGCGCACCGCTTCGGGACGCCACAGGTCCAGGCGGACACCGGTGAGATCCGGTCGGCGGCGCCACATTTCGCCGGTCGCCTTCGCCGCCACCGGGTAGCCCAGCTCCTCGGCCGCGGCGACCGCCTCGTCGGCGTTGCGCACCTCGCGGAACTCCACCACCGAAATGCCGTAGCAGTCGAGCAGTTCGACGGTTTCCAGATCAGTCAGCCGACGCCCGCCCGAGTCGGTCATCCACTGCGCCACCAGTCGCTTCGCGCGTTCGGTGTCGATTCCGTTGGGACGCAGCACCTGCGACACGGGCCTCGTCCGCCACTCGGCATAGCGACGGACTCGGGCGAGCGCTCGCGCGGCCCGCTCCGGATCGGGATACGAGGGAATCGACCCACGCACCGCCGCCGCACCGGGGCCGCGGACCGAGAGCAGATTCGGAATGCCTTGTTCGGCAACGAAAGTGGTCAGGATCGGTTTGCCCGCGTCGGGCACCTCCGCCGCGGCGGCGCGAATGGCATCGGCGAAACCCGCCATCGGCAGCGGCACCGGCGGCGCGAAAACCACCAGTACCGAGTCGATGTCGTCCGAACGCAACGCCGCCACCGTGGCGTCGAGGTACGCGCCAGGGGTCGCCTGCGGACCAAGATTCACCGGGTCACCGACGTCGAGTCCTTCGCTCTGCGCCGCGTCGACGGCCAACCAGTTCAGTGCCGCGCTGTTCCCCACCACGGCCAACCGGGAACCGCTGGGCAGCGGCTGATACCCGAGCAGCGCGGCGCAGTCGAACAGCTCCGAGATCGAGTCGACCTGCACAATCCCCGCCTGCGCGAACAGGTCTCGCACGATCGAACGATCCATATCGCCCGCGGGTCGTGCCGCATGGCGACCACTGCTGACCGCGACGATCGGCTTGGTCCTGGCTACCCGGCGCGCGATCCTGGAGAACTTGCGCGGGTTACCAAAGCTCTCCAGGTACAGCAGGACGACATCGGTGTCCGGGTCGGTGTCCCAGTATTGGAGCAGGTCGTTGCCGGACACATCGGCGCGGTCACCGGCTGACACGAACGTCGACAGCCCCAGATTCCTGGCCGCGGCCTCCCCGAGGATCGCCGCGCCCAACGGCCCGGACTGACAGAAGAACCCGATCCGCCCGCGACCGGGCAGCACCGACGCCAACGTCGCGTTGAGCGCCACCGCCGGATCGGTGTTCGCGATGCCGAGCGCGCTGGGCCCGACCACCCGCATCCCGTGTCCCCGTGCGGCCGCGACCAATTCGCGTTCGGCTTCCCCGCCGCCGACGCCGGTCGTGTCGAATCCCGCGGTGAGCACGACAAGTCCCTTGACACCCTTGGCCATACAGTCGTCGAGCACCGAACCGATCGCCCCCGGCGGCACCGCGACCACCGCGAGGTCGACCTCGTCCGGGATCTCGCGCACCGTCGCGTAGGCGCGCACGCCGCGCACCGAGTGCCGATTCGGATTCACCGGGAACACCGGCCCCTGGAACACCCCCGACAGCAGGTTGTTCAGCACCGCGCCGCCCACCCGGCCCGCGCTCGGCGTCGCACCGATCACCGCCACCGATCGCGGGGTGAGCAGATTGCCCACGCTGCGCGCCTCGGAGGCACGTTCACGCGAATCCCGCACGGAGAGTAAGGCTTCGGACGGATCGATGGCGAATTCCAAGTGCAGCACCGACCCGTCCCGGCTGCGCTCGACCTGATAGCCCGCGTCCCGGAAGACCGTCACCATGGTGGTGTTCTCGGCGAGCACCTCGGCGACGAAGGTCTCGATCTTGTTCTCGGCGGCGGCACCGGCCAAGTGCTCCAACAGGATCGAGCCGAGTCCGCGCCCCTGATGCCCGTCGGCCACCACGAACGCGACCTCCGCGGACCGCCGGCCCACCCGGTCGAGTCCCTCGTAGCGGCCCACCGCGATGATCGCCGTCCCCAGCACCAGCACCAGACCGACGCGGTCGTGATAGTCGACGTGGGTGGTCCGATACAGGTCCTTCGGCGAAATCCGCGGGTACGGACCGAAATAGCGCAGATACCTGGTGCGGTCCGACAGCGCCGCGTGGAACTCTTGCAGCGCGTCCGCGTCGTCGGGTGTGATCGGCCGCAGCCGGACCACGCCACCGTCGGAGGCGAGGATGTCGGCGAACCAGTGTTGCGGCGGGGGCGGCGGAACCGCAGGCGTGTCCGGAGTGTCTACGGGGTCAGTCACGAGGGTCCTCCGGGTCCAGGCCGAGCAATCCGAAAGTTGCTCGGCGGGTGGCCAGCACGGCCGTGTCGATGGCGCGTTGGGCGCGGTCTACCCGCGGGTCCCCAGTCTCCCCCGTGCCGCCCGGACCATCCCACGGGAGGTAGGCGATGTCGCCGCCGTCACCCATCGTGCGCGGCGGGTCCACCCTGGGCGCTTGCGCTTGGACCTGGTCGATCCAGTCCTGCGGGATCGCGGTCTCCGGGGCGATGGTGCGGTCCAGTGCCGTGGCGAGCAGGTGTGTCCAGGCGCGCGGCACCACCCGGACCAGCCCGTAACCGCCGCCGCCGACGGCGAGCCAGCGTCCCTCGGCGTGCTCGTCGGCCAGGTCCCGCATCGCACGGAAGGCGGCGCGCTGGCCGTCCACCGTGAGTTCCAGATCGGCCAGCGGATCCTCGCGATGGGTGTCCACGCCGCATTGGCTGACCACGATCTGCGGGCGGAAGGCCGCCAACGCGCCGGGCACCACCGCGTGAAAACCGCGCAGCCACTGGGCGTCTCGGGTGCCGGGCAGCAACGGCAGGTTGATCGCGGTGCCCTCGGCGGCGCCCATGCCCGTCTCCTCCGGCCAGCCCGTGTTCGGCCAGAGCGTCGCCGGATGCTGGTGTAGCGAGACGGTGAGCACGCGCGGGTCGGCGTAGAACGCACACTGCACACCGTCACCGTGGTGCACATCGACATCGAGATAGGCGATCCGGTCGAAGCCGTTGTCCAAGAGCCAGGAGATGGCCACGGCCGCATCGTTGTACACACAGAACCCGGCCGCCGAGTCGGCCATCGCGTGATGCATGCCACCGCCGATGCTCACCGCCCGCCGCGTCCGGCCCGCCGCGATCTCCCTGGCCGCGGCCAGGGTGCCGCCGACGATCACCGAGGCCGCCCGATGCATCCCGGGGAACACCGGATTGTCCGGCGACCCAAGCCCGTACGGCGGCGCCTGCGGCGATCCGGCCGGTGGTTCGGCGTGCTCGACCGCGTCGATGTAGTCGGCGGTGTGGATGCGCAGTAGGTCGGCCCGCTCGGCCGTGGCGGGCGCCAATAGCTCGACACCGTCGAGTAATCCGAGACTTTCGGCCAGCGCCATGGTGAACTTCAGGCGCGCCGGTTTCATCGGGTGTTCCGGAGTCCAGGCGTAGTCGAGAAATCGGTCGGTCCAGACGACGGTTCCCCGGCTGCGCTGTTCGCCGGGTGGCGCCGGGTGTTCGCTGCGCGGTGCAGTGGCCATGGTCGCAACGCTACGCGGGAAGGTACAAGCCCCGTCGAACGTTGCTATGCAGTAGAAATACAGAGAAGAGCGATCGCGCCCGCTTGCCGTGCGCCGGCCGGAATCCCGCATTGCCGCGTGTTGCGCGGCGCGACACCGTCCGGCGCAGGGCCGTGTCGGTGTGCGCAGGTAGAATTCGTGCCGACGAAGGGGTAACAGGTGAAAGATCTGGTCGACACCACGGAGATGTATCTCCGTACCATCTACGACCTCGAGGAGGAGGGCGTGGTGCCCCTGCGCGCCCGCATCGCCGAGCGCCTCGAGCAGAGTGGGCCGACGGTGAGCCAAACTGTCGCCCGGATGGAGCGCGACGGTCTGCTGCTGGTCGCCGGAGACCGGCATCTCGAGTTGACGGAGAAGGGCCGCGGTATGGCGGTCGCGGTGATGCGCAAGCACCGCCTCGCCGAACGACTCCTCGTCGACATCATCGGCCTGGACTGGCAGAACGTGCATGCCGAGGCCTGCCGCTGGGAGCACGTGATGAGCGAGGACGTCGAGCGGCGCCTGGTCGAGGTGCTCAACCACCCGACCACCTCCCCCTACGGCAACCCGATCCCCGGCCTGGACGAGCTGGGCATCGTGGCATCGACCTCCGCCGAGGAGACCCTGGTCCGGCTGTCGGATCTGCCGCACGGTCAGGTGCACGCCGTCGTCGTGCGCAGGCTCGCCGAGCACATCCAGACCGACCCGGAGGTCATCGGTCAGCTGCGGGAAGCGGGCGTGGTGCCCGACGCGCGCGTGACCGTCGAGAACAGGCCGGGTTCGGTGATCATCACCGTGCCGGGCCACGAAGGCTTCGAACTGTCCGACGAGATGGCGCACGCCGTCCAGGTGAAGCTGGTCTGACGCGTGAAACTTCTCGTCACGGGTGGCGCCGGATACGTAGGCGGCGTCTGCGCCCAGGTGCTGCTCGAAGAGGGTCATGAGGTTGTCGTTGTCGACGACCTGTCCACCGGCAACGCGGACGGCGTCCCGTCCGCCGCCCGCTTCGTCGAGGGCGACATCGCGCAGGCCGCGACCGCGCTGCTGGCCGCCGAAACCTTCGACGGTGTCCTGCATTTCGCCGCGCAGTCGCTGGTCGGTGAGTCGGTGCAGCAGCCGGAGAAGTACTGGCACGGCAACGTGGTGAAGACCTTCGAGCTGCTCGAGGCGATGCGCCACGCGGGCACGCCGCGACTGGTGTTCTCCTCCACCGCCGCCGTGTACGGCGAACCGGAACAGGTGCCGATCACCGAGGACGCGCCGACCCGGCCGACCAACCCGTACGGTGCGTCGAAACTCGCCATAGATCACGCCATCACCTCCTACTCGATCGCGCACGGGCTGGCGGCGACCAGCCTGCGCTACTTCAATGTCGCCGGCGCCTACGGTGGCCTCGGCGAAAACCGGGTGGTGGAAACACATCTCATCCCGCTCGTACTGCAGGTCGCGCTCGGGCACCGCAAGGCCATCTCGGTGTTCGGCACCGACTGGCCGACCCCGGACGGCACCGCGGTCCGCGACTACATCCACATCCGCGACCTCGCCCAGGCCCACCTGCTGGCCCTGTCCACCTCCGAGGCGGGCACGCACCGCGTCTACAACCTCGGCAGCGGCACCGGATTCTCGGTCCGCGAGGTGATCTCGTCCTGCGAACGCGTCACCGGCCTCCCCATCACCGCCCAGGACGCCCCGCGCCGCCCCGGCGACCCGGCCACCCTCATCGCCTCCAGCGCCCGCGCCATCGCCGACCTGGGCTGGCACCCCGAACACAACGACCTCGACGAAATAGTCTCCGACGCCTGGGATTTCCTCCAGTCCCTCGGCCCCCGCGCGCACAGCGCCCGCTGAGGTCTCTCCCCTTCGTGTTCACCGGGGCGGCACGGCTTCCACGCCGTGCCGCCCCGGCTATATATCCGGCCCCTCCGTCGGCTCTAGCGGCGTTAGTCGCCGCCGAGCACAGCTCTCGTTGAGACTCCCATCGCCCACCCTGTCGCACGGCATTCCTCGAACGCTGCGCTGCCCCGGCCATCTCTGCTTCAGACTTAGTTGGCGCTGAACACGATTGGTCACAACGAGCGCTGATCCCGCTGAGTCGGCGCGACTCCTCGCGAAAGAGGGTGCTCCCGGTGCGACGCAAGAGGATTGCGCACTGACGCTTGCACATGCTGCATCACACCGCCCGATACGAGAACTCGCTGTGCACATACGGCCCACAGTGACGGCGGGAAGCCGGTCGCAAACCTAGTCTCGGACTGGACTTCACGGTGCGGGCGAGCCGAGGTCGATGCCCAGGTCTGCCGCGGTGTCATAGCCGCTGCGGGCCAGGCGGCGCAGTTGGTCGGGGCGCATGCCGATCATCAATGCCGTTTCCAGCAATGCCGCCATCGGGTGGTCCGGGTCGGCGTCCATCGCGGCTTCGAGGGCGATGCCCGCGAGCGGTCCGTCGCCTCGGACGTAGGCGCTGTAGCCGAGCAGAGCTGCGGCCTCGGCGCGATCGCGGCCGGTCAGGGCGCGGGTGAGGGCGGCCCACAGGCCTTCGGCCGCAACGGCGTGGTCGCCGACGGCGAGGGCGAACATGGCGTCGCGGACCGCCCGGTCACGCAGTGCGGCAGCGAGTTCCGCGAGCTCGGGGACCATGAGTTGCACGCCGGATTCGGTGTTCGCGATCTGCCACAGCACGTAGTCGAGGGCTTGCCTGCTGTAGTCGCTCGGATCACCGCGCCGGACTGCCCGTGCGTAACGATCGCGGGCCACCGACAGTGCGCTGTGCAGTATCGCCGCCACCTGATCCCGCACCTCGACGTCCTCGGCCACCAGCGCCGTCAACTCCGCGCGGGAGCCGCGAATCTGGCGACCGTCGAGCACATGCGACAGCGCCACCGCCGAAGTGGCCGGATCTGGCACTGCCCCACGCCGATCCGGGCCCACCAAACTCCACCACTGCTGCTCCGGCTCGATCGCGGGCACCGCCCAAGCCCCGGCCAGATCGATGTCGTGCGCGGCGAGCCGCCGCTCCAGCGAGTCGACCAGCACCTCGAATCGCCCACTGCCGCACCATTCCCCGACCTCTACACTGCGCCGTTCCGGCTCCACGGCCCGATCATCGACCACGACCACCAGCACCTCGGCCACATCGTCATGCGCACAGATCTGCAGAATGCACTGCGCCACCATCCCTGCCCGCAGCCTGCGCCGACCACCCTCCTGCTCCAGATCGAACCGCACCACCGCATCGATGATCGCCCCACCATTGCGCCCCGGCGCGGACCGCAACACCAACACCACCAGCGACCGCTCCGGCGGAAACCCGATCATCGCCGGCACCGCCGCAATGATCTCCCCCGGTTCCTCCACGCACACAGCACAATCCGGCACCTCCGCATCGAACGGCGGCGCCTGATCGGCAAAGACCAGGGTGCGGCCGCGATCATCGACCCTGAACTCGCCGCTGTCAGGTACGACGCCGACATCCGCACTCGCCGAATCGCCGAATCGCTCACCGTCGTCGTCGCGAACCTCAGTTGCGTCGCACGAGTCGATGTCCGCGATCAGCTCGCTGTCGCACAGCTGCTCGATGTCATCCGACTCCGCGATGTCCTTGGGCCGCACCACACCACCCGGCAGCGTTGTATCGTCCAGCCCCTCTGCGTCGTCCAGCCACGCCGCGCGATCCGGCAGCGCCGTATCGTCTGACCGCGCCGTGTCGTCCGACAGCGCCCGGCCTGCCAACTGCGCGATCTCATCAGGCCGCACAGGACCCTTCGAACGCGCTGAATTACCCAGCTGCGCCGCTTTGTCCGGCCGCACCATGTCGTCCGGCAGCGCCCGATCTTCCAGCTGTGCGATGCCATTAGGCCGCGCCGCGCCCTTCGAGCGCACTGTATTGCCCCGCTGCACAGTTTGGTCCGGCCCTATCTCAACCTGATCTGCTGCGGCATCCGACCACATTGCACTGTCTCGCACCGTGTCGTCCGACGACGCCGTCCGACCCAGTTGCGCCGAATCTTCCTGCGGCGCTGAACTATCGGGCCCCAACTGATCACCCAGACGAAGGAACTCGCACGACCGCATGGCGGCGGCCAGGCTCACCGGTGCGCGGGAAGGGCTTTTGCCCCTGAGCAGCGATGGGCGGGAACAGAAGAGCTCGTCCTGGGCGCGGGCGTCGGGTGTGGAATCGGCCTGTGCGTCGGCATTACCGGAGGGATGAGGGTTCGCGGGAGTGGTCATGGCGTCGAGACTGCCCGGCGATACCACCGAGCCTGCCGCGTTGACCTGGCGATTCAGCCGCCCTGGGGAATTCTCAGTGCCTGTGGACAAATCAGCTTCATGGCCCAGCCGCTACCGCTCGACTGTCCGCGCGACCTGCTACCGTGCCGCGCCCACTACCCCTTCTCGACCCGCTGCACCGCCGTCGTGAACAGCTCATCCACCGCGGTCATATCCGGCTTGGCATCGGAAAAAGACATATACGTCACAGTGATTCGCACATCCCCGACTTGTCCGGCCAACGTCCGCATCGTCTGCGTCAACCCGGCTCCGCCGACGTCCGGCGTCACCGTCCGCCGCAACGCCAACGTGTCGTCCGCATCGATCGGCGGCGCCGCCTCGAGCTCGGTCGCCACAGTCGTCATCGCGGGCCCCTTGCTCACCCGCACCGAGCCACACTGTTTCAGCTGGTTACGCAGCACAGCGAGCGGCTGCTCGGTCCGCGTCAATTCCACCGTGATCGTCGCCCGACTCGCATCATCGGTACCGACGGCGATCGCCGTCTTGTCCGCCCCGAACTGCTGCGCGGGCGGCACACAATTCTCCGGCTGCACCCGCGCACTCCGCCCGACCCCGGTCAAATCCCCTGCCGCCTGCGCCGCCGCCTCGGCGGGCAACACCACCGCCGGATATTTCCCCGGAAACTGCGAAGGTTGCACCAGCAACGCCGACAACGCCCCATCCACATGCCGTGTGACCACGGTCTGTTCCCCCGCGACCGGATGACCGTCCACGGTCGACGCGCACCCGGCGAGCAGCACGACACACGCCGCGGACACGGCGAAGCCCGCCCCTTTGCCCGTCGAATCCGCCACAGTCACCCACCCCACTGTGCCAAACTCCCCCTGCCCGCCCGCGATGCCACGCCGCCGCACCGGGAATGCGCGGGGCGCCGACGCTGTTGCCTCGTCGTATGGGTCGGTGTCCGGCCGTGCGCGGTGGCAGTCACCCACATGGGGGACAATGGACGTTGGTCCCCGTCTCGGACGCTGCTCGTCTCGAATGACTTCGGTGTCGAAGACCGAGCATCACCCGGGCCGGCGGAACCGCGCAGGAAGGAGCACGCGATGGACCACGAGTCGCGAATGTACGAACTGGAGTTTCCCGCTCCACAGCTGTCGTCCGACGACGGCGCGGGTCCGGTCCTGGTGCACGGACTGGAGGGCTTCACCGATGCCGGGCATGCGGTGCGGCTGGCCACGACGCACCTGCGCGAGAGTCTGGAAAGCGAGCTGGTCGCTTCCTTCGACGTCGACGAGCTGCTGGACTACCGCTCGCGCCGTCCGCTCATGACGTTCAAGACCGATCACTTCTCCGAGTACGCCGAGCCCGAGCTCAACCTCTGGGCCCTGCGCGACACGGCGGGCACCCCGTTCCTGCTACTCGCGGGCATCGAACCGGACCTGCGCTGGGAGAAGTTCACCACCGCGGTGCGCCTGCTCGCCGAACAGCTCGGCGTGCGCCGCAGCATCGGCCTCAGCGCCATCCCGATGGCGATTCCGCACACCCGCCCGCTGGGCGTGACCGCGCATTCCTCCGACCGCGACCTCATCGCCGAGCACCAGCGCTGGCCCGGCGAACTGCAGGTGCCCGGCAGCGCCTCGTCGCTGCTGGAATACCGGATGGCCCAACACGGTCAGGAGTCGGTCGGCTTCTCGGTGCACGTGCCGCACTACTTGGCGCAGACCGCGTACCCCGAGGCCGCGCAGACCCTGCTGGAAAACGTCGCCGACAACGCGGGCCTGGATCTCCCGCTCGCCGCGCTCGGCGAGGCTGCGGCCAGGGTCCGCGAACAGGTCAACGAGCACATCGCCGGAAACTCCGAGGTGGAGACCGTCGTGCACGCCCTGGAACGCCAGTACGACAGCTTCGTCAGCGCGCAGGAACGCCAGTCGAGCCTGCTCGTCGGTGACGGCGAACTGCCCAGCGGCGACGAGCTCGGCGCCGAATTCGAACGCTTCCTCGCCGAGCAGGGTGGCTACGAGGGGGAGACCGGTCCCGGGCCGGAAGAGCAGCGGTAACAACCCTGCGGGCGCCAGCCCGTAGGGTGTTCGGAGTGGATCTGACCGAGCTGCTGGAGATACCGGGAACCGACGCCGACGCCCTCTACGAGTCCTTCGGGGCGTGGGCGGCCGAGCAGGGCACCCCGCTGTATCCGGCGCAGGACGAGGCGCTGCTCGAATTGGCGTCCGGATCCAACGTGATCTTGGCGACGCCAACGGGTTCCGGTAAGTCACTGGTCGCGGTCGGCGCGCATCTCATCGCCCTCGCCCAGGGCAAACGCACCTACTACACCGCGCCGATCAAGGCGCTGGTCAGCGAGAAGTTCTTCGCCCTGTGCGAGGTCTTCGGCGCGGACAAGGTCGGCATGGTCACCGGCGACGCCGCCGTCAACGCGGACGCGCCGATCATCTGCGCCACCGCGGAAATCCTGGCGAACCTCGCCCTGCGCGAGGGCTCGGCCGCCGACGTCGGCCAGGTCGTGATGGACGAATTCCACTTCTACGCCGACCCCGATCGCGGCTGGGCCTGGCAGGTTCCGCTGCTGGAACTGTCCAGCGCCCAGTTCTTGCTGATGTCGGCCACCCTCGGCGAGGTCGACTTCTTCGCCGAGGACATGCAGCGCCGCACCGGCCGCCCGTCGGCCATCGTCGCGGGCACCGAACGCCCGGTCCCGCTGACCTTCTCCTATGCGCGCACCCCCATCACCGAAACCCTGGAAGAACTCGTCACCACCCATCAGGCCCCGGTCTACGTGGTGCATTTCACCCAGGCCGCCGCGCTCGAACGCGCCCAGGCGCTGACCAGCGTGAATTTCGCCACTCGCGCCGAAAAGGACGCCATTGCCACGGCATTGGGCGAATTCCGCTTCGCCTCCGGTTTCGGCAAAACGCTGTCCCGGCTGATCCGGCACGGCATCGGCGTGCATCACGCGGGCATGCTGCCGAAGTACCGTCGCCTGGTCGAACGCCTCGCGCAAGAGGGTCTGCTGAAGGTGGTCTGCGGCACCGACACCCTCGGCGTCGGCATCAACGTGCCCATCCGCACCGTGCTGCTCACCGGCCTGACCAAGTACGACGGCGTGCGCACCCGCAGGCTGAAAGCCCGTGAGTTCCATCAGATTTCGGGCCGCGCGGGTCGTGCGGGTTACGACACCATGGGCACCGTCGTCGTGCAAGCTCCCGAGCACGAAGTCGAGAACACCCGCCTGCTCGCCAAGGCGGGCGACGACCCGAAGAAACAGCGAAAGGTGGTGCGCCGCAAGCCACCCGAGGGTTTCGTCTCGTGGAGCGAGGAGACCTTCGACCGCCTCGTCGCCGCCCAGCCGGAACCGATGGTGTCGCGCTTCAGCGTGACGAACTCCATGCTGCTCAACGTGATTGCCCGTCCAGGCAACTGTTTCGACGCCATGCGCCACCTGCTCGAGGACAACCACGAGCCGCGCCCGGCCCAGCGCAAACACATCCTGCGCGCCATCCGCCTCTACCGCGCGCTGCGCGACGCGGGCGTGGTCCAGCAGCTCGACGAACCCGACGCGCAGGGCCGCCGCGCCCGCCTCACCGTCGACCTGCAACGCGACTTCGCCCTCGACCAGCCGCTGTCGCCGTTCGCACTGGCCGCCTTCGACCTGCTGGACAAAGACGCGCCCGGCTATACCCTCGATGTGGTGTCCCTCATCGAATCGACGCTCGAGGATCCGCGCCAGCTGCTGATGGCTCAGCAGCACAAGGCGCGCGGTGTGGCGATCAACGAGATGAAGGCCGACGGCATCGAGTACGACGAGCGGATGGAGCTGCTCGAAGAGGTCACCTGGCCCAAACCCCTGGCCGAGCTCATCGAGCCCGCCTTCGAGACCTACCGCGCCGGGCACCCGTGGGTGTCGGAATTCGCGCCGTCACCCAAGTCGGTGGTGCGCGACATGATCGACCGATCGATGACCTTCGCGGAGCTGATCTCGTTCTACGAGCTGGCCCGCTCCGAGGGCGTGGTGCTGCGCTATCTCGCCGACGCCTACCGCGCGCTGCGCCGCACCGTGCCCGATGCCGCGCGCACCGAGGAACTCGACGACATCACCGAGTGGCTCGGCGAACTGGTCCGCCAGGTCGACTCGAGCCTGCTCGACGAATGGGAGCAGCTCACCAACCCCGGCGCGGAGA
This sequence comes from Nocardia sp. NPDC050175, assembly GCF_044459885.1. Lineage (NCBI taxonomy): Bacteria > Bacillati > Actinomycetota > Actinomycetes > Mycobacteriales > Nocardiaceae > Nocardia > Nocardia sp. NPDC050175. The sequence continues at coordinate 111,474 of NZ_JBITJI010000003.1, read as the reverse complement.
TCGACACCGACCAGCTCGCCTTCGGCGCCGAGACGGTGCGCCCGATCTCCGCCAACGAGCGCGCGTTCCGGGTGATGATCCGCAACACCATGTTCCGCCGGGTCGAGCTGGCCTCGCTGCGGCGCTGGGATGTGCTGGCCGACATGGGCACCGGGCCGGACTGGGAGACCGACCTGGCCCCGTATTTCGAGGAATACGAGCGCATCGGCATCGGCCAGGACGCGCGCGGACCGCAACTGTTCCAGATCGAACGAAGACCCGGTTTCTGGCAGGTGCGTCAGGTCCTCGACGACCCGGCGGGCGACCACGGCTGGTCGATCGTCGGCGTGGTGGACCTGGCCGAGTCCGACGCCGCGGGTGAGGTCGTCTTCGACGAAATCACGGTCTCCGCAGGCTGAGGCGCACCGCCCGGCCCACCCGAATCACTACAGAATCCATACAGGTCAGCGGCTATCTCGCGCCCGTTTACGGGTGGTTCGCTGAGGTGCCACCGGCACGAGGTTTCACGGATTCGTTTCTGGGTAGGGGCCGCTGATACTCTCTCCGCTGCTGCCAAGCGAAAGATCAACTATGCCCGAATCACCGTTTCTTGTCATCTATCCCGAGCGAGTGCGTGCGAACTTCCACGCGCTCCATGCCGCCATGCCCGCGGCAAGGATTCGCTTCGCGGTCAAGGCAAGTCCGGTGCCGGAGATCATCCGCGCACTCGACGAGGAAGGCGCCGAGTTCGATGTCGCCAGCATCGGCGAGATCGAGCTGTGCCTCGCGCTCGGCGTCGAACCCGACACGCTCTGCTACGGCAACCCGATCAAGAAGGCCGCCGACATCGCCCGCGCCTACGCGCTCGGCGTGCGCCGCTTCGCCTTCGACACCGAGGACGATCTGCTGCGCATCGTGGAGCACGCGCCGGGCTCGGAGGTCGAATGCCGTTTCCTCGCTTCGGCTCCCGAGTCGCGCACCCCGTTCGGCACCAAGTTCGGCTGCACGCCGGGCGAGGCGTTCCGGCTGCTGGTGCGGGCCCGTGACCTCGGGTTGATCGTCGCGGGACCGTACTTCCACGTCGGGTCCCAGCAGCTCGATCCGGATGCCTGGCGGATCGGCGTCGAGCAGGCGGGACGCATCGTGGAAGCGTTGGCCGACAAGGATATTCACGTCCGATCCGTGAATATCGGTGGCGGACTGCCGATCGCGTACGCCGATCCCGCGCCCGCCCTCGCCGAGATCGCGGCGGTGGTCAACGCCGCCGCGGCCGAATTCCTGCCCGAGACCGCCGGATTGGTGGTCGAACCCGGCCGCGCGCTGGTCGGTTCCGCGGGCATCATCCACGCCGAAGTTGTCGGCGTGCGCATCGCGCCGGACGCCCGGCGCTGGGTGTATCTCGACATCGGCCGCTACAACGGCATGGCCGAGACCGAGAACGAGTACATCGCCTATCGATTCGTCACGGATCGGGACGGTGACCCTGTCGACGAGGCAGTGGTGGCTGGTCCTACCTGCGACGGAGACGATGTACTGTATCAACGCACGCGTGTCCTCCTACCGACCACGTTGCGAGCCGGTGATCGCATCCAGATCCTCGACACCGGCGCCTATACCGCGAGTTATTCGTCGGTGTCCTTCAATGGTTTTCCGCCCTTGACCGTTCATGTCTCGGGCGCTGAACCCACCCGCCCCGCCGGCTTCGCCGGCTGCCATCCCCTTAGGCGAGAGTGAGTATGCCCATGACGGCGGATTTCACCGGCTGGCACGTGCTGGCCGAGTTCGGTGGTGTCGACGCGACCCTTTGCGACGACCTCGAACGACTCGAATCGGCGTTGCGTGAGTCTTTGATCGCGGCGGGCGTCACCATCTGCGATGTCGTACACAAGAAGTTCGATCCGCAGGGGGTGACTGTCCTCGCGCTGTTGTCGGAGTCTCACGCCTCGATTCACACCTATCCGGAGTCCGGCGACATCTTTGTCGACGTTTTCACCTGCGGCAGTATCGGCGCCGGTGCGTCGAAAGCTGTCGAACTCCTACGAGATAGATTGTCTCCCAAGGATGTTCGAATGCAGGTCATCCGCCGCGGGCACGGCTCGCGGTATTCACCCACCCCGTCGGCAACGCCGACTGCCGACCCCCAGCGGATCGAGGAACCGGTGGGCGCGGGCCTGACCCGCATCTGGGACCTGCACGAGGTCATCGTGGACACCAATACGCCGTTCCAGCACATGGTGATCGCGCGCACCGAGCAGGGCATCAGCCTGTTCTCCGACGACGATCGTCAGTCCACGGAGTTCTCCCAGGTGACCTACCACGAGGCGATGATGGTCCCCGCCTTCGTGCTGGCCGAGAAGCTGCACAAGGTGCTCATCATCGGTTCCGGTGAGGGCGTGGCCAGTCAGATGTCGGTCGCCGCAGGCGCGACGCTGGTGGACCACGTCGACATCGATCAGCTCGAGGTCGAGCTGTGCGCCGAGCACCTGCCCTACGGCTACACCAGCGACGAGCTGGCCGCCGCCGTCCGCGGCGAGGGCCCGGTCAAGGTGCACTACGCCGACGGCTGGGACTTCCTCGCCAAGGCCGCCGAGGCGGGCACCCGCTACGACGTCATCGTGATCGACCTGCCCGACGAGCGAGTCGAAGACGCGCAGCACAACCGCCTCTACGAGTCCGAGTTCCTGTCCCGATGTCGGGCCCTGCTCGCCCCCGGCGGCGTACTCAGCGCCCAGGCAGGCTGTGCGACCATGTGGCGCAACGAAACGTTGAAGCGTTCCTGGAACCGCTTCCACGACCAGTTCGACACCGTGGTGCAGTACGGCAGCGACGAACACGAATGGACATTCCTGTTCGGCACGAACGAGCGCATCGACGACCCGGTCCAGGCCATGACCGACCGCCTGACCACCCTCCCCTACCGCCCCGAAACCGTCGACGCCCGAGCCCTCGTGCGCGGCGCGATCGAACCGTACGCCCTGCGCGTATAGAACCTCCGAACACCACCGGCTCCCAAGTGTTTTCACGTGGGAGCCGGTGCCGTTTTCGACTTGACGTACGTTGCATACACCTGACGCAGGCTGCAACCTACGTCAAGAGGATGCTTCCTACGTCAAGTCGTCGGTGTTGCGGCTAACGGGGAGGTGTTGGGCGCGTACATGTTCGGTTAGGAGTGGTTGCGGTAGTCCTCGACGTTGAGGCCGCCGACGCCCCAGTTGGTGAGGTCGATCTCGTCGATGACTACGAAGGTGGTTGCCGGGTCCTTGTCGAGGACGTCCTGGAGTAGGTCGGTGACGCCTTTGATCAGCCGGGCCTTTTGGTCGCGGGTGACGCCTTCGTTGGTGACCTTGATGTTGACGTAGGGCATCAGGCAGCCCGGCCTGCGATGAAGCCGCCGTCGACGGGGAAGATGTGGCCGGTGGTGAACTCGGCGTCGGCGAGATACAGGACTGCGGCGGTGGTTTCGGAGACCTCGCCGATGCGGTTCAGCAAAGCCAGTCGGCCGGAGGCGGTTTCGTCGCCGTCGCCGAACAGCGGGGTGCGGATGATGCCGGGCGCTACCGCGTTGACCCGGATTCCGTCGGCCGCGAGTTCTGCGGCGAGGCTTGTGGTCAGCGCGTGCACGCCACCCTTGCTGACCAGCGCGGCGGAGGCAGGGAGCCCGGCCAGGGCGTGGTTGATGAGTACCGTGCCGATATTCACGATGCTGCCGCCGGTTCCTTGCTGCTTCAGCTGCCGCACCACGGCTTGCGTGGTGAAGTACGTGCCTTTCAGGTTGCCGTTCAAGTAGCTGTCGAGATCCTCCTCGGTGACGTCCACGAACGGCTTGGCACCGAAGATGCCGGCGTTGTTCACCAGCACATCGACACCACCGAATCGCTCGATCGCCGCCCGCACCAGCTCGGAACCCGTTGCGGGAGAACCGATATCGCCCGCGAAGGTGGCAACCTGCTCAGGTGCACCCAGTTCCGCGGCCACGTCGGCCAGCTTGCCCGGATCCCGGCCGTTGAGCACTACCTTGTCCCCGCGCGCCACAAACGCCCGGGCAATATCGCGCCCGATCCCACTGGAGGATCCGGTCACGATCACCGTCTTCGTCATCTGCACTCCTTCTGATTGATACGACCGGTCGTCTTGGAATAGGTATGCAAGACGACCCTTTCAAGAAAGCCCAACGTCAGGGCAGGAAGTAGTCCCCCAGCAAACGGTCCAAACACTTGTTCAGCGGCGTCAACGTCCGATCGATCTTCATCCGGATCACCGCCCCCTCCCACGATTCGAGCAACAGATCCGCCAAATCGACCGCGTCGATATCCCGCCGAATCATCCCCAGCCCCTGCGCTTCCCGCAGTTGCTCGGCCACTCGATCACGCCACATCCCCCACGCACTCGACAGCGACTCCCGAAGCAGCTCACTACCTTCGAGCTCCCCACCCAGATTCGCGATCAAGCACCCGCCGGTGAACTCCGCCTCGACGAAGTCCTCCATCAGCCGCCCGAAAAACGCCCGCAACCCACTGACCGGATCCGCCGCCGCCCCGAACGCCTCACTCAAATTCCGCTGCACACACAACGAATGATGCTCGATCACCGCCCGCCCAAAACTCTCTTTGCTATCAAAGTAGTTATAGAACGACCCCTTGGGCACCCCCACCTTGTCCAAGACCTGCTTGATCCCGGTCCCGTGATACCCATTCGCCAAAAACCCAGCAGCCCCCTCCTCCACCAAAAGCTGCCGAGTGTCCCCACTCCGTCGCGGTCGCGCCATACCCCGAATATACGACCGGTCGTCTACAAACGCCAATCGGACCGATCGACATCAAGTGGGTATTGCCCACATGCACACTTGGTGACATGATGGGCGCGGAGGTAATGCGATGACAATGTCGGGTTTGGATCTGAGCCGCTTCGAGATCGTCGGTGAAAGCGAGGCCGATTCCCGCGGGCGCGTCGCATTGGGGCGCGCGGGCGCACGCCCCGGCCGCCGATATCAGATACGCATCAACAGCGACGGGGTGGTGGTTTTGGTGCCAGTGGTCTCGATTCTGGAACGCGAAATGACGGTGTGGGAAAACCCGCACCTCGCCGCGGAGATCCGACAGGGCGTGCAAGACGCCGAGTCCGGCGACACGGTCGACCTCGGCGACTTCACGCAGTTCGCCACCGACCCCGAGGACAAGGCCTGACCGGTGGCAGATGAACTGCGCTTCGCGCGCGCTGCCGCCGATGCCTTGCACACACTGGCCGAAAGGCCGAACACGGCAACCAAACTCAGAAAGGTTCACAAAGCGCTGGGCCTACTGCAGACGGACCCGCTCTATCCCGGTCTGAATTCCCATCGCTACCAAAACTTTCCAGGCTTGGAGAAGGAAAAGATCTGGGACTCCTACATCGAGAACCACACGCCGGGCGCATGGCGCATCTACTGGATGTACGGACCGGACGTCGAACGCGACGGCGAATCGGTGTCAGTGATCACCGTTCTGTCGATCGGACCACATCTTTAACCGATGCCGCCATTCGGCGGAGTGGGTGATGAAGTGTGGGAGATGGTGGATGGCGAAGTGGTCGGGGCGCCAATCTTCTTGGGCGACAGGGGCAGTCCATACGTAGGTCCAGGCTGGGTCCGCCGAGTCGGCCAGCTGGATCGGGCGTAGGTCGTATTCATCGTCTTCGAAGGCGTCGAGGATCTCCCACTCCCCCGCGGTGAGACCGCTGAGGAGGACGCCGCGGGCTAGGGCGTTCGGTTCGGCGACTAGGCCGGGATACACGCGGCCGGGTAGGGCCGCGACCCGCCAGCCCGGCGCGGTGGCGGTTGCTCGCTGCGGGACGCGGCCGATCAGGACCTCCAGCACCTCCGGGAACTGGAGAGTCCCGTAGGCGAACAGCGAATAGTTCTGTGCAGCAACCGCATTCCATCGTCTGATGCTCGGCGACTGGTTCATCTGCCTATCCTCTCGCATCATCGATCCGCACTCTGCGCGAGTGACGCTGATGACGAAACCGGCTGGCGCCGAACACCTTCAGTTCTTACTCCGGACGCTTGCTGCGGATGATCGCGGCGAGGTACTCGTAATCCTCCGCGCGAGCAGTCGAGGTGCGGTAGGCGAGGCCGATGGTGCGACCCGGTGCGGGGGTTGCGAAGTGGGCGGTATCCAGTGTGCCGCGGGCAGTTTCGGAGGCGACGGCCATCTCCGGGATCAGCGTAACGCCGAGACCGCCTGCGACACACTGCACTACGGTCGCCAGCGAGGCGGCGCGGGTGTCGCCGACCGCGGCCGGGTGGACCTCGGCGGAGCGGCACAGGTCCAGGGTTTGGTCGCGCAGGCAGTGGCCCTCGTCGAGTAGCAGCAGGGGCAGCGAGTCGAGGACGGACGGGGCGAGGTCGGTGCGGCCGGCCAGCTCGTGACCGCGCGGTGTCACCAACACGAATTCCTCGGTGTACAGAGGGATCTCGACGAGGCCGGGCAGCTCGGCAGGCAACGCGAGCAGCGCGACATCGAGCACGCCGGTGCGCAGCCCGTCCAGCAGCCGTGCGGTCTGATCTTCGATCACCTGCGGGTGTAGCGCGGGTAACTTCTTCTGTAACTCGGGAAGAAGACCCGGCAGCACATACGGAGCAACCGTCGGGATGATGCCCATCCGCAACGTGCCCCCGAGCCCGTCTCCGGTCGCCGACGCCACGAACCGATCCGCGGCCTCGAGCGTTGCCATCGCCTTCGGCAGCAACCGCATGCCCGCCGCGGTGACGAGCACCCGCCGGGTGCTCCGCTCGATCAGTTGCAGTCCGAGCCCGTGTTCAAGTGCCGCGAGCGCCTGCGATAGCGTGGGTTGGCTCACACTGAGCCGCGCTGCGGCAGTGCCGAAGTGGCGGTATTCCGCGACCGCCACGAACGCACGCAGCTGTGACAGGGTCGGCTGATAAGTCTGATCGGTCACGGCTATCAGTGTAGTGCGACTGATCACCTTTACCTTTCACAAGCCCTTCGGCAAGATCGCAAGGGAGCTTTTCTGCTTTTCTGCACAGTGCTAGCAAACCCACCCAGAACGAGGAGATTAGGCATGGCCTTGCTGACCATCGGCGACCAATTCCCGGCATACAACCTCACCGCTGTCATCGGTGGTGATCTGTCCAAGGTCGACGCTCAGCAGCCTGACGATTACTTCACCCAGATCACCAGCGACGATCACGCGGGCAAGTGGCGGATCGTCTTCTTCTGGCCGAAGGACTTCACCTTCGTGTGCCCGACGGAGATCGCTGCGTTCGGCAAGCTCAACGAGGAATTCGCGGACCGTGACGCGCAGGTGCTCGGCGCCTCGGTCGACAACGAGTTCGTGCACTTCCAGTGGCGGGCCCAGCACGAAGACCTGAAGACCCTGCCGTTCCCGATCCTGTCCGACCTCAAGCGCGAATTGGCCGCCGCCACCGGCGTTCTCAACGCCGACGGCGTCGCCGACCGCGCGACCTTCATCGTCGACCCGAACAACGAGGTGCAGTTCGTCTCGGTCACCGCGGGTTCGGTCGGCCGCAACGTCGACGAGGTGCTGCGCGTGCTCGACGCACTGCAGTCCGACGAGCTGTGCGCCTGCAACTGGAAGAAGGGCGACCCGACCATCAACGCGGGCGAACTGCTCGCGGCGAGCGTCTGACCTCAGAAGCACTGCGCCACTAGATGATCGACCCTGAATTCACTGCTCCCCGCGCCGGCGGGGATGACCCGAGGATAGAGACATATGAGCGTTGAGAACCTGAAGAACTCCCTCCCCGAGTACGCCAAGGACCTCAAGCTCAATCTGTCATCGCTCGCGCGCACCACCGTGCTGAACGAACAGCAGCTGTGGGGCACCCTGCTTGCGTCGGCGGCCGCGACCCGGTCGGCGACCACGCTGCGCGAGATTGCCGAGGAGGCTGCGGACGTGCTGTCCGAGCAGGCGTACAACGCCGCGCTCGGCGCCGCCTCGATCATGGGCATGAACAATGTGTTCTACCGGGGCAAGGCCTTCCTCGACGGACGCTACGACGACCTGCGGGCCGGTCTGCGCATGCAGATCATCGGCACCCCCGGGGTCGACAAGGCCGATTTCGAGCTGTGGTCGTTCGCGGTGTCCTCGATCAACGGCTGCGGGCATTGCCTGGAGGCGCACGAGCACACGCTGCGTGAGGCGGGCGTGTCCCGTGAGGTGATCTTCGAGTCGCTGCGCGCGGCCGCGATCGTCGCCGGTGTCGGCCAGGCCGTGGAGTCGACCGAAACGCTTGCCGCCGCCAAGGTCTGAGCAATCGAATCGAGGCCGTCGACGGATCCGCTCAGCGGACCGTCGGCGGCCTCTTTCGTACCCGCCTGACCAGCGACAATGACTCGATAAACGCCCGGTGTGGGCTACGCGACAGTTCGGTGTCGGCATCGGATAGTAGGCTCGGCGACCATGGGCACACAGCTTGACGTGGTGCGAGTTTTCACCGATTCCGCAGGCCGATTCGGCAACGAACTGGGCATCGCCCGGGCCGCGGACGTGGCCGAAGCCGACCGACAGGCCCTCGCGGCGAAAGCCGGATACAGCGAGACCGTCGTGGTCGAGGACCCGGTCGACGAGATCGCGCGCGTGCGGATCTACACCCCCGCCGTCGAACTGCCGTTCGCCGGCCACCCGTCGGTAGGCACCGCCTGGTGGTTCGCCGAACAGGGCAAGCCGGTGCGGCAGCTGACCGTTCCGGCGGGCCCGGTCGCCGTCGAGCTGTCCGAGGGCCTCACCTGGATCACCGCCCGCGGCGAATGGGCCCCCGACTTCACCTTCCACCAGCTCGCCGACCTCGACGAACTGACCACCCTGCGCCCCGACGACTTCACCGGTGGCCCGCACTACTTCTGGGCCTGGACCGACGAGACCCGTGGCGTCCTTCGCTCTCGAATGTTCGCCCCCACCTTGGGAATCGCCGAGGACGAGGCAACGGGCGCCGCAGCCGTCGCCATCACCGCCCTCCTACGCCGCGGCTTGGTGATCACCCAGGGCAAGGGTTCCCAACTCTTCACCGCCTGGGACTCCGACGGCTGGGTCCGCCTCGGCGGCCGCGTAGTCGCCGACCAATCAGTGGAGATCTGACCGCACCGCAAAGACCCGATCGGCCGCGTAGGCCAGCTGCGCCAGGCAACCCCGCCGCCGAGCGCGACGAGCTCCCACCGACCCCGGGCTGCGCATGTACTGTCGTGCCGCGCACGAAATCGCTAGCTGATTCGTACGCGGCAGGCAAACCTATGCGCGGCGGACCGATCGGTGCACGGCTCAGGGCAGCGGCACCCCTGTGATCGGAGTGGTTGTTGGGGCCGGGGAACCGCCGAGGGGTTCGATGCTGACTGCCAGTGTTTCGCCGGGGTCGAAGGCCGTCACGAAAGGCCGTGCCGCCGAGGGTAATCCGTCGAGCACCCCCGCCGACCGCGCCTTCGGGTCCGTACCGGCCGGCAGCAACCACACCTGATACACCCGCCCGGACGGCGGTGTGGCCACTCCATCGAACGCGACCACCGCAAGTCGTTGCTGCGGTGAGACTTCCACCACGACCGTGCCGCCGCCGGTGACCGGCTTGGTCAGCGTGCGCGCGTCCGGTTGCCGGTGCACCTGCTCCGCGCCGGGCACTCCGGGTGGCGCGTCGCCGATCCGGTCGGCGATCACGCTGCCGCCGATGACCAGACAGGCCGCCGCGGCCACCGGCACCACCCAGCGCATCCGCCGCTGCCACGCGGACGGAAGGTCGGCGCGCCCGTCGTCGGGCAGTGCCGCCAGAATCCGCGCCTCCAGTTCCGGCGGCGGCGCCTGGGCATCGAGGGCCGCGACCCGCGCCATCACCTCGTGCATCCGCTCCACGGTGTCCGAGAATGCCTGCTGCACAGCAGGATCGGCTTTCGCCAGCCGCTCCTCGATATGGCGGCGTTCGATATCGCCGACGGCGTCCAACGCGCACGGGTACGCCAGGTCGAGCAGTTCCGCGTCGGACCGCGGGGGAATGTCAGCCATCGGCGCCTTCTACGGACAAGCATTTCTCCAGTCTCTTCAGACCATCACGAATGCGGGTCTTCACGGTGGGTAACGGCACCGATAGATGGTCCGCGACTTCACGGTACGTGCGTCCGGTGTAGTAGGCGAGGGCGATCGCCTCGCGCTGGGTCGCAGTGAGCGCGTCCAGGCACCCGAAGACCTCCCGCTCCTCCATCCGCTGGGTCACCGATTCGGCGACGACGTCGTGATCGCGGCACCCGTGCGAATGGGCATAGGTCAGGTCGCGAACCGCGGCGGCGGCTTCCGCGCGCACCCGGTCGACCGCGCGACGATGCGCGAGCATCATGAGCCAGCCGACCGGGCTCGACAGCGCGGCGTCATAGTGATCGGCGGTCGACCACACCTGGAGGTACACCTCCTGCGTGACTTCCTCCGCAGTGGCGTGGCTGCGCAGGATGCGCACGGCGAGCCCGAAGACCCGCGAGCTGGTGAGCCGGTAGAACTCGGTGAACGCGGCACGGTCCCCCGTTCCGGTCGCCGCGAGCAAGGTGACGAGTCGCCGGCCGGCCAGCGCGGATCGATGTCGATCGAGCTCGCTCGGCAGCGGGCACAGGCGTAACGCATCGTCGGCACCCGGCGCCGGATCGCCGGACCGATGGGCTGAAGCGAAACCGTGCTCCGTCATGGCCGAATCCCTGCCTGCATAGACAGGGGTTCGGTATGAGCTGGCGCGCGGATTGGTCTGCGACGCCGGTCAATTCGAAACTGCCGCAATCAACATGTAGGCGGTGCCGAGATCCATGACCACATGCGGCACCATCGCCGACCGCTTTCGCGGTCCGGTCAGCGCCGCGACACACCCACCGGAGCGCAGAAGAATGCCCCGGTAGCCCGGCGTGTTGGCGAGCGGACGGCCGACCGCGAGGGCAACGAGCAGCGCGTCCGCGGCGAACACCGCGGCGAGCCCGAGCGCCGGAATCACGGCGGGACCGCCGGGGTGACCCGACATCGCGTGCCCGGACAGGGCGTACAGCATGGCCGCAGCGGTTACCGTGTGGTAACCCAGCGGCACGAGCCGCTCGACCGGCGTCCGGTCAGGCGCGCTGTGCCACTCCGAGATTCGACTCACCAGCAAGGCCGCGAAGACCACGATCATCGCGGTGAGGACGCCGCGCACGGCCGACGGGTTCGCGCCGGAAGGAAACACCAGCATCGCGAGCATCACCAGGCACATGATCAGGTGCGCGGCGTCGGACTCGTGATACCCGGCCGTCACCGAGCCTGCAGTCGAAGCCCCTTGCCGCCACCCATGATCCGATCCCACGACCAGCCGAGCAGGCGCGGCCAACCGTCCGAGCACGATCGCCCCCGCGATCAGAAACGCCGCGACCACGGACCACCGCAATGCGGCGTACTCCTGCACGAACTGCGCCACATCCCACCACCTCTCGTCGCGGCGACCGTGGACCTGCCCGTTCTATGCTCGCACCCGATAACGGCAGGGGCGCCCTTTTCGCCGGGCCCGCAATCTCAGTGCGGCACCGTCTGCCGGTACCGGTCGACGGCCGAGCGCGCGAATCGGCCCGGCGACACACCACGCCACTGCTTGAACGCGTTCGAAAAGCTCGGCGCGCCCGAATATCCCATCCGGTAGGCGACGTCCTCGACGGTCAGGCCGGTCGAGAGCAGCTCCTCGGCCAGCGTGCCGAAGGTTTCGGCGCAGAGCTGACGGTAGGACGTGCCTTCCTCGGCCAACCGCCGCCGCATGGTGCGCAGGCTCATGTGCAGCCCGGCCGCGACGTCTTCCTGACCGAGCCTGCCGTTCATCTGATGCATCAGCATCGACCGCACCGAACCGGCCACGCCCTGCCGCAGGCCGCGACGCTGCAGCAGATCGTCGCACTGCTCCTCGAACAGCTGGGCGGTGAGCGGGCTGGCCTGTGGCATCGGCTCATCGATGCCGGTGGCGTCGAAGACCGCGGTCTGCAACTCGGCGGAATCGATGCTCGGGATCTCGAATTGGTCGAAGATCGGCGCCAGCCGCGGTCGCAGTCCACCCGCGACCTCGACGCGCAGCACCGGCGGCGGCACGCCGAACACCAGGAACCAGTTCGTCAGCAGCGCGGACACGTCGCGTTCGGCCAGGAAGCCGCGCAGATCATCGGGCAGCTCGCGGTCGTCGCCGTAGAGCCAGATCTCCTCGCCCCGATAGACGTGCCAGGCGCGAGAGAACGAGGTCATCAGGCTGAAGTACCGCATGGCGACGTCGATGGCCTGTCGCATCGTCGGACTGCTGAGCACGGCGAGGGCGAACACGCCGAGGGTGGTGATGTGGGTGCGGGTGCCCGCTTCCAGGCCGAGGCCCGGCTTGTCGTCGAGCAGCGTGACGACGTTGCGGACGATACCGAGTTCCTGCGCGGCCGTGATCTCCGCGCCGGGCGTCTTCAGCACCCGAGGATCCAGATCCGTGCCACGCAGGCACTGATTCTGGGTGAGACCGTGATCTTCCCCGAGCTCGACGAGGATCACCGCGTGTGTCACCGACCGCCGCCACTCCCATGAGGCCACGCGTCCATCGTTGCTTGCTATGGCCGATATGCGCAAGGTTTTTGGCCGGAGATCGTATGTTCCGCTCTCCCAAGGGGGTTCGGGCCGGGAAACCAAACCGTCCGACCGGTTCGGCGTGGCCGGTCTCCGCAACCTTCTCGGCCGAAGTCAGCATGGACACCTGCCCCTGGCCGGATTGCGCAAAGTGCTGACCCGATATCGCATGGAACGCGCGCTAGCGACAATCTAGCGTTTGAAGGAGACTAAGGCAGGCGAAAATATATGTCTCGGAAGACACTCGCTGGCAAACGTATCGCGATCACCGGGGGTGCGCACGGCATCGGCCGCGAAACCGCGTTGGCGTTCCTGGCCGAGGGCGCCGATATCGTCCTCGGCGACGTGGATGTGGGGGCGGTGCGCGCGGTCGCCGATCAACTCGCCCGCTCGCACGGCGGCACGGTGATCGGGCTGGCGCTCGATGTCACCGACAGTGCCCGTTTCGGGAGCTTCCTCACCTTCGCCGAACGCAAACTCGGCGGCTTGGATGTCGTGGTCAATGCCGCCGACATGATGCCGGCCGGCCCGTTCCTGGCGGAATCGGAGGCCGAGTCGGACCTGCAGATCGATATCAACCTGCGCGCGGTGATCATCGGAACTCGGCTGGCCGCAGAACGATTCATCAGTCAGGGGCACGGGCAGATCGTGAACATCGGTACCGCGGCCGGGGTGCCCGCTGCGCTCGGAGTCGCCGTGTACTGCGCGACCAAACACGGCGTGGTCGGTCTCGGCGCGGCACTCGACCTGGAACTCGCGGACAAAGGCGTAACCGTCAGCACCGTGTCCTCGGGGTCGCTCGAGGATCCAGAAGCCGTGGCCGACTCCGTAGTCGACTGTGTCGTGCACCAGCGAGGCGGCCTGATCAGCGTCCCACCGACCAGTCCCCTACGTGCCGCACTGCGACCGCCGCGCGGAATCCTGCGCCACATGTTCACGCGCAACGGGCAGACCCACTGAGCCCGACCAGAACTCGCGCGGCACAGATTCGAACACCTTGATCGCGCACCACGGACGTGGCTCGAACAGAGCTCGCGCAGTGCGACTTCGAGCATCGATCACACACAACAGGCACTGCGTGTACACGTTCGAGCACTTCGCTCACGCGCAACGGGCGCAGCGCAGCACGCGTTCGATGACTTCGCCCACGCGCGACAGGCACAGCGCAGCACGCTCGACCACCTCACTCACGCACAACAGGCAGCAGCGTCGACCCCGATCAGAGCTCGCGCAATACACGTTTGAGCACCTTGCCTGTTGGATTGCGTGGCAGCTCATCGATGAACAGGACATCGCGCGGGACCTTGAAGCGCGCCAAGTGCGCCTTCACGTGCTCACGCACGTCGTCCTCGCCGAGTGAATGTCCTTCCCGCACAACGATCACCGCGCGCAACCGTTGCCCGTACCGGTCGTCGTCCACGCCGAACGCGCTCACCTCCGCGACCGCCGGGTGCGCGGAGAGCAGCTCCTCGACTTCGCTGGGGAAGACGTTCTCGCCGCCGGAGACGATCATGTCGTCGTCTCGGCCGTCGATGAAAAGCCTTCCCGCACGGTCGAAGTGGCCGACGTCGCCGGTCGACATCAGGTTGCCGACGCGTGCCTTGTCGCCGCCGCCGGTGTAGCCCTCGAACTGGAAATTGTTGCCGACGAAGATCCGACCGGTCTGCCCCGCGGGCAGTTCCGCACCGTGCTCGTCGAGGATCTTCACGATCGCGCTCGACACCGGGCTACCCACGCATCCCGGCTCGACCGCCAGGTCAGCGGGGGTGGCGATGGTCGCGTAGGCCACCTCGGTGGAGCCGTACAGGTTGTAGACGACCGGACCGAACGCCTCGGTCACCTTGGTACACAGATCCGCACCCAACTGCGAGCCAGCGACGAAGATGATCCGCAATGCGGAAAAGTCATGTCCCGCACGAGCTTCCGGGCCGAGATCGACCAACCGCTGCAGCATCACCGGCACCGCCACCAGTGCGGTGGCGCGATGGCGGTGCAGGCTGTCCAACACGACCTGCGGATCGAAGCGGCGACGGATCACCAGCGTCGAACCGAAGCCGAGCGCGATGAACATGTGCGCGAAGCCGAGCGTGTGGAACATCGGCGCCGGGCATTCGGTGATCTCGCGGGCCCGGAACGGCACCTTATCGAGAATCGCGCCGAGCGGAGCCAGCGAGGTCGGCTCGCTGCGCGGTGCGCCTTTCGGGGTGCCGGTCGTCCCGCTGGTCAGCAGGATGACCTTCGCGGTGGTGGTGGCGCGCCGCGGGGTCGATCGAGCGGCGCCCGCGATCAGATTCTCCAGCGTGTCGACGCCGGGCTGTTCGGCCCAGGCCCGATAGCGGCCGCGCGGCGCGGTGAGATCGCCGAGCACCTCCATGTACTCCTCGTCGAACACCAGCAGGTCGGCCCCCTCCCTGCCGACCACCTCGCGCAACTGCGGGCCCGCGAAATCGGTATTCAGCAACACGATTCGGGCACCGCATTTGGCCGCGGCGAACACCGCGTAGTGGAAACCGCGGTGGTTGCGGGCGAGGATCGCCACGACCTCACCGTCGCGCAGGCCGCGGGCCCGCCAGGCATTGGCCAGCGCGCTGGTGCGGTCGTCGAGTTCGCGGAAAGTGATCGAGCCCACTTCATCGATGAGTGCCGTGCGGTCCCGATAACGCTGGGCGGCGACCGACGGGATCGCGCCGAGCAGGCCGAACCGGTAGACCGCCGCGCCCATCTTGGCCAGCCGATCCGGCCGTTCCGGCGTCACCAATCCGGCGCGCACGGCCAGTGTTGCGTAATAGGTTTCGTCGGCGGCCCGGCGAGCAGCGCCCGCGGCGAGGGTTGCGACCTTGGCGAGCTTCATGATTCAGACCCCCTGGCCGGACAACGACGTCCGCCGAGCAAGTGCGGGCAAGTGCCCTCTCAGTAAAGCCGGTCGATCGGGGTCCGTCGAGTGATCATGACTCCGCGATGCGGTGCACTATGGACAAATGTCTAGCAACACCGACCAGTCTGCTACCGCGGGCGCCCTCGCCACCGACTCGACCTCGACCAGCTCGAAGCTCGCACTGCGCATCGTCATCGACGACCTCTCCGGACCGGAGATCGCCGCCCTGCTCACCGAACACGTGGCCGAGTTGGGCGCGCAATCCCCCGCCGAGAGCATGCACGCCCTCGACCTCGACGCGCTGCACCGTCCAGAGATCACTGTGTGGAGCGGTTGGGACGGCGACACCCTAGCTGGCTGCGCCGCACTCAAGCAGCTCGACGCCGAGCACGCCGAGATCAAGTCCATGCGCACGGCGGCGACGCACAAACGCCGCGGCATCGCGTCAACGCTGCTGCGCCACTTGCTGGCCGAAGCGACTGCCCGCGGGTACCGGCAGGTGAGCCTGGAGACCGGCACCCAAGACTACTTCGTCCCGGCCCAGAAGCTCTACGCCGCACACGGTTTCGAGTTCTGCGCACCTTTCGGCAACTACAAACTAGACCCGTACAGCCACTACATGACCCGCACACTCTGAGCCACACAGCCGCACGCCTCCTGGTCTCCCGCACCGAGATTCGCATGCGATTCCCGGTGCCGGAGATCAGAAAGCGTGCCGCAGATCAGTGGGCGCGCAGGAGCTCAGCCGAGGGCGCGGGTGAAGCCCTCGACCAGCTCGTCGACCTGCTCGTCGGTCATGACGAACGACGGCGAGATCTGCATGGCACCCTGGCCTGCGGCACGACTCGAAACACCATGGGCACGTAGGGTTTTCACCATCGGCAGGCCCTCGGCGGGGTCGACGAGCTGCACCGCGGCGACGGCACCGAGCCCGCTGCGGACCTCGGCGACGCGCGGGTGTTCGGCCAGCGGGGCAAGCTTCGCGTGCAGCGTGGCTTCCAACCGGGCCGACCCATCGAGGAGGTTCTCCCGCTCGACGATGTCCAGGTTGGCCAGCGCGGCCGCGGCCGCACCCGCGTGCCCGCCGTAGGTGTAGCCGTGCCGCCACCAGACACCGCCCGCGAAGAACGGTTCGGCAATGTGCGGCGCGATGAAAACCGCACCCATCGGGACGTACCCGGACGTGAGGCCCTTGGCGGTGGTCATCAGATCCGGCTGCAGGTCGAAGCGCGACGAGGCGAACCAGGATCCGCCGATCCGGCCGAAGCCGGTGACGACCTCGTCGACGACGAACAGGATGTCGTGCTCGCGGCAGATGCGGCGCACCTCGGCGAGGTAGCCGTCCGGCGGCAGGTAGATGCCGCCCGCGCCGATGATCGGCTCGCAGAAGAACGCGGCGATGCGGTCCGCGCCGACCTCCTCGATCAAGGCGAGCAGCGACTTGGCGTTGTCCCATTCGATGGTGCGCGCGTCGGCCATGAACTCGCCGTAGCCCTCGCGGTTCACCGGGATGCCCGCGAGCGCGGTGCCCGCCACGTGCATGCCGTGATAGGCCTTCTGCCGTCCGACCACGATGGTCTTGTCCGGCTTGCCGAGTTCGTGCCAGTAGCGGCGGGCGAGCTTGGCGGCGGTGTCGATCGAGTCCGAGCCGCCGGAGGTGAAGAAGATCTTGCTGCCCGGCACCGGCGCCATGGCCGACAGCCGCTCGGCGAGTTCCTGGGTGGCCGGTTCGGTGAAGTCACCGAAGTTCGAGTAGTGCGCGACCTTGCGCAGCTGCGCGGCGACCGCGTCGGCGATCTCGCCGCGGCCGTGGCCGACGTTGGTGAACCAGAGCCCGGCCGTCGCGTCCAGGTAGCGGTTGCCGGCGGCGTCGTAGATGTAGGCGCCCTCGCCACGGGCAACGACGAACGCGCCGTCCCGCTCGACCGCACCCATGTCGGCAAATCCATGCCATAGCGAGTTCATGTGTCCACCTTTACCGGAGGAAGGTGTCGCCCTCCGAATCGCGACGACGGCTCCTATGTTCACCGATTGCTTCGATACCCGCTACACCAGGCCAAACACAACTGCGGCCCAGTGCTCGTATGGCCATCAACACGTCTTCGTAAGCATCGAACAGATATAGCCGTCGAGACGCAGCTGTTTCCCGCTCACGGCGTTCGGCGGCGGGCCAGGCCACCGACGGCCGCGATGGCGACGGCCAGGAGGGTGAAGACGCCGGTGAGGATGATCAAACCGATCGTCAGCGAGACGTAACCCTGCCGCCGCGGATCCAGGAAGGGGTACGGATACCAATCGACGATCGGGCCACGAATGAGGGTGTAGACGCCGTAGATCATCGGATAGATCAGCCACAGACCGACCAGGCGCGGCGAGAGGGTCAGACGCTGGCGCGCCGGGATGAGCACCCAGTCCGCGACCAGCACGATCGGCATCACCCGATGCAGGATGTCGTTGATCCAGCGATCGGTGAGCATCACATCGATATTGGCCAGCAGCACGGCGTAGACCACGCCGGTGATGAGCAGATACAGCGCGGCCGCGCCGCGCAGCACCTCCCAGCGATGACTGTTCGGATCGCGCACGGCGCCGATCAGCAACACCAGCACCGCGAACACGTTCGATTGAATGGTGAAGTAGCTGAAGTAGTTTCCCGTCGAGAACGCCGCCTCGTGCATGTTGCGCCACGGAATCCACACCAGCGCCACGATGCCGAGCACACCGAAGACGATCCGTAGACCGCGATACACCCAAGCCGTGCCCGAATCGGCGTCCATCGCCCGATCCTCGCATATCAAGCCCCGTTCACCCGGCAAATCCGGACAGTCCGCACACTGTCGGCAACCCGGTCGGGCCGCCTGACGGAAATACCAGTTGCCGCCCTTCGCTACGCTTGTGAATGCAATGACCAGGACAGCTGATACCGGACCCCGCGAGCTCCGCACCCGCCTGGCGAATCTCTCCCTCCGCGACGAATACCGGCTGCGCCGCCAGCTCGACCGGGCGCGCGGTGCCGACCTGGGCAAGGTCGAGGCCGAGATCGCCGCGGCCGAGCTCCGCATCGACGCGCGACGGGCCGCCGTGCCGGAGATCCGCTACCCCGAGCAGCTGCCGGTCACCCAGCGCCGCGAAGACATCGCCGCCGCCATCGCCGCGCATCAGGTGGTGATCGTGGCCGGCGAGACCGGTTCCGGCAAGACCACCCAGATCCCGAAGATCTGCCTGGAACTCGGGCGCGGCATCCGCGGCACCATCGGCCACACCCAGCCGCGCAGGCTGGCCGCACGCACCGTCGCCGAGCGCATCGCCGAGGAACTCGGCACCGAACTCGGCGACGCCGTCGGCTACACGGTCCGTTTCACCGACCACGCCTCCGACCGCACGCTGATCAAGCTGATGACCGACGGCATCCTGCTCGCCGAGATCCAGCGCGACCGGCTGCTGCGCCGCTACGACACGATCATCATCGACGAGGCGCACGAACGCAGCCTCAATATCGACTTCCTGCTCGGCTACCTCAAACAGCTGCTGCCGCGCAGGCCCGACCTGAAGATCATCATCACCTCGGCGACCATCGACCCGGAGCTGTTCGCTCGGCATTTCGCCGACGAGAACGGCGCTCCCGCACCGATTGTCGAGGTTTCCGGCCGGTCCTATCCGGTGGAGCTGCGCTATCGGCCGCTGTCGCTGGAGCTGCCCGGTGCCGACGACGAAGACGACGAGGACACCCGGGTCGTCGATCGCGACCCGGTGGACGCCATCGGTGACGCGGTCGCCGAACTGTTCGACGAGGGCGACGGGGACGTGCTCGTCTTCCTGTCCGGCGAACGCGAAATCCGGGACGCCGCCGACGCTTTGCGCGATCTGAAGCTGCCGCGCACCGAGATCCTGCCGCTGTACGCGCGGCTGTCCACCGCCGAACAGCACCGGGTGTTCGCGCCGCATGCCGGCCGTCGCGTGGTGCTCGCCACCAATGTCGCGGAGACCTCGCTCACCGTGCCGGGCATCCGGTACGTGGTCGACCCTGGGACAGCGCGCATTTCGCGGTACTCGATGCGCACCAAGGTGCAGCGGCTGCCCATCGAACCGGTCTCCCAGGCCTCCGCCCGGCAGCGCGCCGGACGCTGTGGTCGCGTCGCCGACGGCATCTGCATCCGGCTGTACTCCGAGGACGATTTCGAGTCGCGGCCCGCATTCACCGAACCGGAGATCCTGCGCACCAACCTGGCCGCCGTCATCCTGCAGATGACCTCGCTCGGACTGGGCGATATCGAGAACTTCCCGTTCGTCGAGGCGCCGGACAAGCGGGCGATCCGCGACGGCATCGCGCTGCTGGAAGAGCTTGGCGCGCTGGGTCGGCGGACAGGTAGCGACACCGAATCGGACGTCGGACTCACGCTGACCCCGATCGGCCGCGACATGGCGCAGCTTCCGGTCGATCCGCGGATGGCGCGGATGCTGGTGGAGGCGCACAGCAACGGATGCCTGGCGGAAGTGCTGATCATCGTTGCGGCACTGTCGATTCAAGATGTCCGCGAGCGGCCCGCGGACAATCAACAGGCCGCCGACACCAAGCACGCGCGGTTCATCGTCGAAGGATCGGATTTCCTCGCCTACCTCCGGCTGTGGGAGTACCTGACCGAGCAGCGAAAATCGTTGTCGTCCAACCAGTTCCGGCGCATGTGCCGCGAGGAGTTCCTGCATTACCTGCGGATCAGGGAGTGGCAGGATCTGCACGGACAGTTGCGCACCATCACCAGAGGACTCGGATGGTCGGCGGATGGGGCATCGGATCGCTCTGCGGAAGTAGGCGACTCGGCTCCTGCCTCGGGGCAGGCAGGGCGTGGTTCGCGCCGCGGACGGGCGCGCGGCCAAGGCGGCGACGGTGCGCCAGAAGGACAGTCCGGCTCGCGGGAGGGCACCGAGGGTGGTTCGCGCCGCGGACGATCTCGTGGCCAAGGAGACGGCGCGTCAGAAGGGCAGCCTGATTCGCCGGAAAACTCCGAGAATGGTTCGCGCCGTGCACAGTCGGGCGAGCAGAACGCGGACAGTTCGGCGAGTGGACAGCCTGGTTCCAGCAGCGAGGGTGGTTCGCGGCGTCGGCGGTCCGGCAAGGCCACTGTGCAATCCGCCGAAAATCCGCAGTCCGTCGCACGCGCTGGGGCATCGAACCGGCAGGATGCCAACGCGGCTCGTGGTGGTCGCTCGAAGCGCGGCGGCGCACCGCAGACGGCCGACAGCTCGTCGGTCGAATCCGACGACATGCCTTGGGATTCCACCGGGATCCATCAAGCCCTACTGGCGGGCATGCTCTCCCATATCGGCTTGCGCGAGGCGGAATCGCGGGAGTTTCTCGGGGCGCGCAATGCGAAGTTCATGATCTTCCCCGGCTCGTCGCTGGCGAAGAAGCCGCCGCGTTGGGTGATGGCGGCGGAGTTGGTCGAGACGTCCCGGTTGTGGGGGCGGATGGCGGCCAAGGTGGAGCCGGAGTGGGCTGAGCGGCTCGCGGGGGATCTGGTGAAACGCACCTACTCCGAGCCGCATTGGTCGGCCAAGCGCGGGGCGGCGAGTGCCTACGAGCGGGTCACCCTGTACGGCATCCCGCTGGTCACCGGTAGGCAGGTGGATTACGGCCGGATCGATCCGGAGCTGTCGCGCGAACTGTTCATCAGACACGCACTGGTGCAGGGGGAATGGCAGACCCGGCACGACTTCTTCCACCGCAACCGTGAATTGATCGACGACGTCGCCGATCTGGAGCACCGCGCCCGCCGCCGCGACATCCTGGTGGACGACGAGGTGCTGTTCGAGTTCTACGACAAGCGCCTGCCCGCCGACATCGTGTCGGTGCGGCATTTCGACAGCTGGTGGAAGTCCGCGCGCCGGAAAGACCCGGCGCTGCTGGACTTCTCGACCTCGACCGTCGTCAACGCGGGCACCGCGGCGCTGGATCCGGCCGCCTTCCCCGACGCCTGGCGGCAGGGCGAACTCAGCTTCCCGCTCACCTACCAGTTCGAGCCGGGCAATGAGGAAGACGGCGTCACCGTCCGTATCCCGGTCGAACAGCTGGCCCATGTGCGTGCCGTCGGCTTCGACTGGCTGGTGCCGGGCATGCGCGACGAGTTGGCCGCGGCGCTGATCAAGACGCTGCCGAAGGCGTTGCGGCGCAGCGTCGTTCCGGCTCCGGACTTCGCCGCAGCGGCCTTGGCCGCGCTCACTCCGCGCGCGGAGCCGCTGCGCATCGGGTTGGCACGGGAGCTGTCCCGCCTGGGCTCGATCACGATCGACCCGACCGACCTCGACACCGGTGCGCTGCCGGATCATCTGCGGATGACGTTCGCGGCCGTCGACACCAAGGGCAGCGTGCTTGCTCGCAGCAAGAGCCTGCCGACGCTCAAAACTCAACTGGCCGACCAGGTCGCCGCATCGGTAGCCCGCGCGACAGCGGGCGCGGAACGGGCGCCAGCGGCGGCATGGACGTCGGAATCGCTCGGCACGGTGGAGCCGACGGTCCGCCGCGAGGTCGCCGGACAGACCGTCACCGGCTATCCCGCCCTGGTCCCCGAGGGCGACGGCGTGGCCGTCCGAGTGCTCAGTTCGCCTGCCGCACAGGCCACCGCGATGCGCGCAGGCACCCGCACCCTCATCCTGAACGCACTGCCGACCTCGGTCCGCACCGTCACCTCGAGCCTGCGTCCCACGGATCGCCTTGCGCTGACACAGAATCCGTACGGCTCACTGGACGCACTGATCGAGGACTGCCGCGCCGCGGCCGCCGACGAGCTCATCGCCGCCGCGGGCGGACCGGTGCACAACCCGGACGATTTTGCCGCGCTGGTCGCCAAGATTCGCCCCGACTTCGTCTCCGCGGTAGCCCAACTGGTCCGTCTCGTGGTGCCGATTCTGGCTGAGGCTCACCGGGTTTCGGCCGCCCTGGCCGAGACCTCCGAACGCGACATCGCCGACGACGTCCGCGACCAGCTCGACAACCTCGTCTTCCGCGGCTTCGTCTCCGAATGGGGCAGCACCCGGTTACGCGAACTCCCCCGCTACCTCCAGGCCGCCGTCGCCCGCCTGGAGTCCCTGCCCGCCGCCGCGGTCCGCGACCGTCAGGGCATGATCGAACTCGACCGCGCCCTCACCGCCTACGACCGCCTGGTCAACGCCCTGCCGGAAAACCGCCGCCACGCTCCGGCCGTAGTCGAAATCTGGTGGATGCTCGAAGAATTCCGCATCAGCCTGTTCGCCCAAAAGCTCGGCACCCCATACCCGGTGTCCGCCAAGCGCATCGAACGCGCCATCGCCGCCATCCGCAGGTAGCGGCACCCACCACCGGAGAACACGTGCCCGCCCACCGCGGGGCACGGTACCGAAACAGCTGCACTACTTCTGATTTCGCGCACCGGGAATAGCATGCGATTCCAGGTGCGCGAAATCAGAAGTGGTGCGGCGGTTGCTATTCGGCGGCGACGGCCGCTGCCTCGCGGGCGGTGCGCATCTCCTGGATCTCGCGTTCGAAATCCGCTGCGGAGGTGAAGGAGCGGTAGACCGAGGCGAAGCGCAGGTACGCGACCTCGTCCAGGTCGCGCAGCGGGCCGAGGATGGCCAGGCCGACCTCGTGGCTGGGCACCTCGGGGGAACCCTTGGCGCGCACGGCGTCTTCCACCTTCTGCGCGAGCAGGTTCAGGGCGTCGTCGTCGACCTCACGGCCCTGGCAGGCGCGGCGCACGCCGCGGATGACCTTCTCCCGGCTGAACGGCTCGGTGACGCCGCTGCGTTTCACCACGGACAGGATCGCGGTTTCGACCGTGCTGAACCGCCGCCCACAGTGCGGGCACGCGCGGCGGCGGCGGATGGCCGCGCCTTCGTCGGCCTCGCGCGAGTCCACCACCCGGGAGTCGGGGTGTCGGCAGTACGGGCAATGCATCCGAGAGATCCTTCGTCGATGCGCGTGCTCGCGGCCGGCCCGGCAACCGATCGGGGTGACCGTCCCGGCGAGCACGTGTACAGGGGCCTAGACCCCGGCACCAGGTAAACCTCAGGCGATATGCGGAATACCTGCATAGCTCTTCGAGGATACCTGTCCGGGTACGTGGGTTGTCCCACTCACCCTGTACCCGCCGGCGCTGCCCCCGCTCGTGGCAGGACTATTCGACGATCTGCCACTGCGAGGTCAGGTCGGCGATGAGCTCCGGCAGGCGCGGGACGAGGCGGCCACGGGCGAGTTTGTTCCAGAACGGCTCGCCGAGCACGGCGGGTCCGAGCACGGGGTTCAGCTCCATGTCGACGTGGCGTGGGACGAGGTCGCCGGTGATGTAGGTCCAGCGGGTGTCGCGGTCGGCCCAGTTGAAGTCGGGCAGCGGGGTGCGCAGGGCCAGGCTGCGGCCGCCGACGTCGGCCCGGACGGTGGCCGGCGCGAACACGCCCGGTGCGCGGACGCCGGGCACGGCGGGTTTGCCCGCGATGGTGCTCACGTAGGTGAGCACGCGGCCGATCGGGGCGCGGCCCGCCGCGGTCGCGTCCCACTGGTCGGCGATCACCCGGTTCTGTTCGCGGTCGGTCATCCGGATCAGCGCGTCGATATTGCCCGCGCTGGTGCCGGACGCGATGGACTGCCATGCGGTGTGGATGTCGGCATCGAGCACGCCCGCGTCGTACATCTCGTCGATGCCCCGCATGCCCAGCGCGACATACGCTTCGTGCATCGGGACCAGGTCGGTGAAGATGTGCTTCTGCATGATCATCAGCCGGGTCTGATACCAGGCGACATCCTCAGCGCTGAGCCGCGAGCCCTCCTCGGCGAGCAGGCGGACGTCGGCGGGCAACCCCTGCACCAGTTCCGGCGGCGTGTTGCGCAACAGGTCGGCTACCGCGGCACCGAGTTGATGGATGCCGGGCACGTCGAGCACCACGCCGACATCGCTCATGTCGAAGAATCCGGAGGCGAACGAACCGCCCGCGATGCCCGCCAGCCCCGCCCAGTAGAACTCCGGGTGCTGCGTGGTGAGCCGCAGGTAATTGACGTACACCTGACAGAAGGTGCCCTCATTGGCCTGCACGCCACGCGCCGGATCCCAAGCCGCGAGGTCGATGTTTGCGTTGCGCGTCGCGACAACCAACCAGTACTGATGCAGCAACGTCGCATACCGGCGCGGCGACACGCCGTCGGCGCGCGCTTCCTCGACCGCCGCGGACAGCGCCGATTCATCCAGCGGGAGCGCCGGATTCAACCCACCACCGCCCGCACCGTCACCATTGACGGAGGGCAGGTCCAGGTATGCCGCATAGGCAGGCGCCGCCTGAGCAACCGGGATAGCAGCGAACCCGAATACGAGACACAGAGCGAGCCCGACGATTCGGGCGAGAAGCCGGGCAGACCGTCCGGCGGTGGCGAGGTGCGTCATTGCTAGTCCCGAACTCGTTCGAAGGCCAAGGCCATGTCTGGCAAAGACCTTTGCCAGATCACGTGTTCAGCACACTAGCAACATGTTCTAGTCGATGATCAACAAATTCGGCCACTTCGCGACCGGCCGGCAAAGCCGAGCGTCAAGCCCGCTACTCGACAAGATTCACGAAGAGGATGGCGTCGCGGGCAGACCCGACAATCAGCGCGGCGCGATATCACCTTGGGGCAGCACGCTTCCGGGCACGACATCGACGGGCGCGGACCGACCATCGACCACCGCGGGCACGGTGCTCGTCGAGGTGTCGCCACCCCAGTCCCCCGCCCGCAGGTGCGCCAGCGTGATGAGCGCGGCCACCACGAGCGCGCTCAGTAGCGCGGCCACCGCCAGGACGGCGAATCCGACCTGTGCCTGTTCGACCAGCTCACCCGGATGCGCGCCGCTGGGCCGCCGCACGGTGGAAGTTCGTGTGCCGCGGTCGTATACGGCGACCCCGCCGGGCCTCGCGCCACGCGGGCGGCGGTCGACGGTGGAGCGGTGGGTCGAATCCAGGGTCCGCGTACGCAGGGTGCCTCGATGCACGCGCGGGACGGTTTCGAAGGCCAGGTCGATCTCGGCCGAGTCGATGTCGCGCGGGTCGACCTCGCGAGTATCGATGTCACGGGCAGCGTCCACGTGCGGCACGAGGGCCGTTGCGGGCGCGTCGAGCTCCGTGTTGATGTCGCTGATCGCAGTGCTCATCGGACAAACCTCCGTGGTGGGTGCTCCGTCTGTGTTCGAGCTGGGTCGTTCGAGCTGGGCGGACCGGTCGGGCTGGTCGGTACCGCTGTTCAGTGCCGCTTTTCGATGCATTGTTCGCTCAGGTGTTCGAAGAACTGATGTTCGATTTCTACCACGTGCCACCGACAATGTCAGCAGGAAACGCCCGACACTCCTCGAACAGATGTTTGAAACATCGGCTCGACCGGACTAGATTCGAAAGACGAAATTCAAGACAGGCCATGCACAGATATGCCGGGCGACGGATCAGCCCGGACACAGCAAGGAAGGGCGGTTGCGGTGAGGCACACAGACGACACGGGCGTAGAGAGCGAAGGCGGCGCCGACACGGCGGTTACCGGGGCGGATCTCACCGTGCGTCAGCGCAAAGTGCTGGACGTGATCCGGTCTTCGGTGAGCGAGCGCGGCTACCCGCCGAGCATCCGGGAGATCGGCGACGCCGTCGGGCTGACGTCGACCTCCTCGGTCGCTCATCAGCTGCGCGCATTGGAGCGCAAGGGCTTTCTGCGACGCGACCCGAATCGTCCACGCGCCGTGGACGTTCGCGGCCTCGACGAGGTCGGGCGCGCCGTCACCAGCCTGCACGCCGCCACGGCGGACGAATCCGACAGCGCCGCAGTCGATCCGAGCAGGCCGACGCCGACGTTCGTGCCGGTCCTCGGCCGGATCGCCGCCGGTGGCCCGATCCTGGCCGAGCAGGCGGTCGAGGACGTGTTCCCGCTGCCCCGCGAGCTGGTCGGCGAGGGCTCGCTGTTCCTGCTGAAGGTCGTCGGGCAGTCGATGATCGACGCGGCGATCTGCGACGGCGACTGGGTGGTGGTGCGGCAGCAGAACGTCGCCGACAACGGCGATATCGTCGCCGCGATGATCGACGGCGAGGCCACGGTGAAGACGTTCAAGCGCACCGGCAAGGATGTCTGGCTGATGCCGCACAACCCGGTGTTCGAACCGATCCCCGGCAACGACGCACAGGTACTCGGCAAGGTCGTCACGGTAATCCGCAAGATCTAGCCGAGTTCGATACCCGAACGGCCGCACGGTGATCCGTGTGGCCGTTCGTTTCGTCGGTCCGACGATCATCCGCGCAGGCCACGGGCGTTCACAGCATATTGCCAGCGAGCGCCCAGCGCCTTCACCGCTGCGCCGGGCATGCTCCTGCGGTGACCACGATCAGCGCCGAACCGGCCCTGCACGATGCGACCGACCCCGCCGACACGCCCGAGCCGGACGGCCTGCCACCGGCCACCCGCTGGGAGCGGGTGGGACTGGCCGCGCTCCTGATCGGCACGGCTGCCGCGTATCTATGGCACATCACCGTCAACGGCATGGGCAACAACTTCTACGCTGCGGCCACCTGGGCGGGCTCGCGGAACTGGAAAGCGCTGCTGTTCGGCTCCCTCGATCCCGGCAACTTCATCACCGTCGACAAACCGCCCGTCTCCCAGTGGGTGATGGGGCTGTCCGGCCAGGTGTTCGGGTTCAGCAGTGCGAGCATGCTTATCCCCCAGGCACTGATGGCGGTCGCCGCGGTCGCGCTGACCTACGCCGCGGTCACCCGCGCGACCGACAGCCGCGGCGCCGGACTGCTCGCCGGGGCGGCGCTGGCGGTTACCCCGGTGGTGGCGTTGATGTTCCGGTTCAACAACCCGGACGCGGTAATGGTGCTGCTCATGACCGCGGGCGCGTACTGCACCATCCGGTCGCTGCGCCACGCCAGCCCGCGCTGGCTGATGCTGGCCGGTGTCGCCCTCGGATTCGCGTTCCTGGCCAAGATGCTCGAGGGGCTGATGGTGCTGCCCGCCCTTGGCATCGCCTACCTCATCGTCGCGCCGACCACGCTGCGGAATCGTTTGTGGCACTTGACCGGTGCGGCCGCCGCGCTGATCGTCTCGTCCGGCTGGTACGTGCTGCTGACCATCCTGTGGCCCGCCTCGTCCCGTCCCTACCTGGCCGGATCCACGAACAACACCTTCATGGACCTGGTCCTCGGCTACAACGGCTTCGCGCGGTTCCTCGGCCAGAACCATCGAGGCGGCGGCAACCGCTTCGAGCTGCCGGCCGGCTACGAGATGCCGCGCAATCTCGGCGGTGGTGGGTTCGGCGGTTTCGGTGGGTTCGGCGGATCGGGCCACTGGAAGCTGTTCACCGGTGAGATCGGCTTCGAGATCTCCTGGCTGCTGCCCGCCGCGCTACTGGCGTTCGTGGTGGTGCTCGTGTCGCGCTGGCGCGCGCCGCGCACCGATCAATTGCGCGGGGCCGCTTTGGTTTTCGGTCTGTGGCTGGTGATCGACGGCATCGCGTTCACCACCATGAAGGGTGGCATGCACGCGTACTACACCCTCGCCATCGGGCCTGCGGTGGCGGGAATGTTCGCCCTCGGCGTGCACGAAGCGTGGCGGCGGCGCGACGAGATGTTCGGCCGAATCGGTTCCGCCGCACTGGTTCTCGCGACCGGCGGGTGGGCTTTCGTGCTGCTGGGTCGCAATGCCGACTGGCTGCCGTGGCTGCGCTGGACCCTGCTCGCGGTTTCGGTGCTCGCCACACTCGGACTGCTCGCCACCGCCTTCCCCGCCGTGTCGAGCAGGCTCCGCACCCGGGCCACCTCGGTATTGGTGATCGCGGGCGTGCTGGCCGGGCTCGGCGGCACCTCCGCCTACGCGGCGGCCACCCTGCCGCAGGAACACGTCGGCGGCGGACCCTCGGTCGGTCCCGTCAAGCCCGAAAGACCGGGCCCCGCAAACCAGATCCGCCGCGCCGTCACCGCGTTCCTCGACGGCACTACCGAACCGCAGGTCTCCGAAATGCTGCGCAACACGACCACCACCTGGTCGGCGGCGGTCGATCGGTCCTCGACCGCCGCCAGCCTGGAACTCGACAGTCGCACACCGGTGATCGCCATCGGCGGCTTCACCTCTGACGACCCGGTGCCGACCCTGCCCGACTTCCAGCGCCTCGTCAGCACTCACCAGGTGACGTATTACCTCGCCCAGGAGGTGCAGCTGCCTGATTCCTGGAAGGTCGCGGACCAGCCGGGAGTCCTGACGGAACCGGGCCAGCCGAAAAGCAACGGACTATGGCGGCCATCCGGAAACAAGGAAATCGCGGATTGGGTTGCCGCCCACTTCAATTCGGTCCATATCGGCAACGTCGCGGTCTACGACCTGACGACGCCGCACTGACAGATCGCTCCATGATCAACGGCGCATGTGCCGCCGCCCATGCGCCGTTGATCGTGAACCCCAGCTACGGCCTGCACGCGCCTGAAACATGTCGGTGGGTCGTGAGATGGTAGGGATCGTGGCTACCTGGCGCGATTTCGAGAACGAAGCTCCGCAGTTGGCAGCGGAGGTGAAACGACGATTCCAGCTACACGAGAGTCACGTGCTGGCAACGATTCGCCGCGACGGATCTCCCCGAGTGAGCGGTTCCGAAGTCGCCTTCCACGACCCGGACCTCACCTTCGGCTCGATGCCCGGCGCAAGGAAAGCCCGCGACCTCCAGCGCGACGGCCGATGCGCGATCCACGCCCACCCGTCCGACGGTGACGCCAAGATCTCCGGCACCGCAATCGAACTCACCGATCCCGCCGCACGCGAGGCAGTCGGCGCAGACCCCGCAGGCGAAGATCACGCATTCCGCCTCGACCTCAGCGCCGCCGTCCTGACCAGCGTGGACCAGGAACAGCAACTACTGGTCGTCGAGGTGTGGCGCCCCAGCCAAGGCGTCCAGGTCACCAAGCGCCACTGAGACCAAGCCGTCAAAAGGACTGGGCGCCCACCTCAGTCGGCGACCGGTCCGCGCCGGCGTCGAGCGCATCGAGGACCGCGTCGCCGTTAGCCCTCGCCCACTCGGTCAGTAGGTGGATCGGATCGATCAGCGTCGCTCCGAGCGGGGCACAACAAGATTCAGGGGGCGCGCCCTAGTCGCTGGTTGGTGACGTGTAGTTGGCGGGCGGTGCTGGTCTCTAGGGCTTGGACTTGGCTGGGATCCAAGCGGCCGCACAGTCGTCCCCAGTGCACGGCGACTTGGTCGCCGGGTGTCAGGTTAGGGACGGCTGAGTAGCCGTCGGTCCAGATCTCGGCGTGCTGGGGTGCGGGGGCCGACAGGCTCAGTTCGCGGCCGTCCCACACCAGTTCGCGGCGGGTCAGTGTGATATCGGTTCCCGTGCAGTCGATTACGGTGCCCCAGGAGATGCGGCAGCCGTCGAGGACCTGGAGCGGGTGGTTGCTTTTTCCCTTGCCGAGCAGGCGAGTCCACGGGTACACGCCGAGCACGTGGAAGCAGTGGTTGGCGGCGGCCTCGGTGGCGAGGTCTGCGGTCAGGTGTGTCCAGTAGTGGCCGGCCATCGGACCGATGACGGCGAGCAGTTCGGCTGCGAACGCGTCGGGGTCGAGGTCCGCGCCGATACCGCCGCCGAGCCAATACGATTCGACGAGGCGGTGATCGAGTGGGTCGGCGATTCCGGTCAGTCTTGACATCACCTGTAGGTAGGGCCACGCGCCGGAGAACTGCCGGGCCACCGCGCGCACGTCGGCCTCGGCGCCGCCGCGCAGCGCGACGGCTTCTGGTGGGCCGCAGTAGCCGAGCCGGTTCGGCGCGTAGGCGTACCTGGCGAAGAACTCGGTCCCGCTGATGAGCTGCTCGATAGTGAACTCCTCTCGATGACCTGGTGCTCAACAGATCCGGGGCAGCTGCTCCCCTGCCGGAAGGTCGACCACGCGGGTGCCGCCGAGCGCGGTCCGCGCGACCACCATGCCGGGGTGTTCCTCGACGCAGACACCGATGGCGGCGGCGCGGGAGCCGAGCGGATGCTCGCGCATCGCGGCCAGCACCATGTCCGCCTCCTGCGGCGCGACGAAGGCGACCAACTTGCCCTCGTTGGCCACATACATCGGGTCGAGCCCGAGCAGACCGCACGCGTCGCGCACAGCGGCGGGCACCGGTAGCTTCCGTTCGTCCAGCGACACACCGACTTTCGCGGCCCGCGCGATCTCGTTCAGCGTGGCCGATACGCCACCGCGGGTGGGGTCACGCAAGACGTGCAGGTCGGCGCCGGTGGCCAGCATCGCGGCGACCAGGCCGTTGAGCGGCGCGGTGTCGCTGCACACGGTGGTGCCGAATTCGAGGCCCTCGCGGCAACTCATCACCGCGACACCGTGCACCCCGATATCGCCGCTGACGATCACCACATCACCGACTCGCGCCCGCTGCGGCCGGATATCGACACCGTCATCGACAATGCCGATGCCCGCGGTGTTGATGAAGATGCCGTCGCCGTGCCCGGAATCGACCACCTTGGTGTCGCCGGTGACCAGGGTGACGCCCGCCGCGAGCGCCGCCGTGCCCACCGCCTTGGCGACCTGGGCGATCTCGGCCAGCGCGGTGCCCTCCTCCAGGATGAACGCGGTGGACAGCACCATCGGGCGCGCACCCGACATCGCTAGATCGTTGACCGTGCCGTTCACCGCGAGGTCACCGATCGAGCCGCCGGGGAACATCAGCGGCTTCACCACGAACGAGTCGGTGGAGAACGCCAGCCGGACCCCGCCGAGGGTGATCACCGCGGAATCGCCGAGCCCCGCGTCCGCGGCCGCCCCGAAGGCGGGCAGGAAGAGGTGCTCGATCAGCTCGCCGGACATCGCGCCGCCACCGCCGTGACCCATCACGATGTTGGGTGAGTCCCGCAGCGGCATCGGGCAGACCCAGCTCTCCATGTCGATGGTCGCCCCCGCGACGACCGTTTCGTCAGGCATGAGCCACCTCCGCGGGCAGATCCAGGCGCCGGTACAGGTAGTAGGCCGCGCACGCGCCCTCGGAGGACACCATGGTGGCGCCCAACGGGTTTCGTGGCGTGCACTCCTTGCCGAAGGCGGCGCATTCGTGCGGTTTGATCAGGCCCTGCAGTACTTCGCCGGAGCGGCAGATCGACGACTCGTCGGTATGCATATCGCTGACGGAGTAGCGGAGCTCGGCGTCGTAGTCCTGATAGCGTTCGGACAGCTTCCATCCGCTCTGCGGGATCATGCCGATCCCCCGCCAGGCCCGGTC
Source organism: Nocardia sp. NPDC050175 (assembly GCF_044459885.1). Taxonomy (NCBI): domain Bacteria; kingdom Bacillati; phylum Actinomycetota; class Actinomycetes; order Mycobacteriales; family Nocardiaceae; genus Nocardia; species Nocardia sp. NPDC050175. Next base: position 79,800 of record NZ_JBITJI010000003.1, on the reverse strand, counting down.
GGTGACGTCGAACACGTCGCGCAGCATCGCCCGCGCGGCCGGGTTGCCCGCCGCCTGCACCGCGCGCGGATAGGCGTTCTCCATTTCGTGTTTGCCCGCCTCCAGCTGAATCACCGTGCGGCGGATGCCTTCCAGGATGTCCAGCGGTTCGAAGCCGGTAACCACCATCGGCACCTTGTATTTCGCGGCGAGCGGCGGGTACTCCTCGGTGCCCATCACGCTGCAGACGTGTCCGGCGGCGAGGAAGGCCTGGACCCGGCAGCTCGGCGACTCCATGATCGCGGCAATGGCGGGCGGGACCAGCACATGCGAGACGAGCAGCGAGAAGTTGTCGATACCAAGGCGTTTGGCCTGATACACGGTCATCGCGTTGGCCGGGGCGGTGGTTTCGAAGCCGATGCCGAAGAACACCACCTGACGGTCGGGGTTCTGCCGGGCGATGTTCAGCGCGTCCAGCGGCGAGTAGACGACGCGCACGTCGCCGCCCTCGCTCTTCACGTGGAACAGATCCTTCTGACTGCCGGGCACGCGCAGCATGTCGCCGAACGAGCAGAAGATCACGCCGGGGCGGGCGGCGATCGCCAACGCCTTGTCGATCACCTCGAGCGGGGTGACACACACCGGGCAGCCTGGGCCGTGGATCATCTCGATCTGGTTCGGCAGTAGCTGATCGATGCCGTGCCGGATGATCGAATGTGTCTGTCCACCACAGACTTCCATGATGGCCCAGCGTCGGGTGGTCACACCGCGGATCTGGTCGAGCAGCTTCGCGGCCAGTTCCGGATTGCTGAACTCGTCGAGATACTTCATGGCGTCACCTCGGTAACTGGTTGTGGTGGGGCTGTTTCGGCGGTGGGGTCGGCGAGCCCGGCTTGTTTGGCGGCGAGGGCGAAGCCGTCGCCGAATTCCTCGTTGAGCACGCCGAGGCGCTCGAATTCGGCGAGCGTCTTCAGCGCCGACTCCTCGTCCAGGCGCTGGATCGCGAAGCCGACATGGACGACCACGTAATCGCCGATCGCCGCGTCCGGGATGTATTCCAGGCACACGTCTTTGTGCACGCCGCCGAAGTCGACGACCGACATCAGGGTGCCGTCCCGCTCCTGCAGGTCGAGCACCTTCCCTGGTACTGCCAGGCACATGGCCGCGCTCCTTTCCTCATCCCGCGCTGACGGCGAGTAATTGCCCGAACGCGAGTCCGCCGTCGTTGGGCGGCAGCCTGCGATGGGTGATGACGTGAAAGCCGTTGTCCTGCAACAGGGCGCGGGAGCGCGCGAGCAGGAGGGCATTCTGGAAGACGCCGCCGGAGAGGGCGACGGGGGTCGACGGTGCCGAATAGGCCACCGCCAGTTGGAGAATCAGGTGTGCCACCGCGTGGTGGAAGCGCGCGCCGATCACGGCGGCCGGGACACCGTGTGCCGCATCGGCAACTACCGCGGCGAGAACGGGGGTCGGGTCGAGTAGTGCGGGGGCGGTTTCGTCGGCGTCGATCGTGAACCGATATCCCAAGTCGTCCGAAACACCGCGGGCCAGCCCTTCGAGCTCGATCGCCGCCTGCGCCTCGTAGTCCACCACGTGCCGGACGCCGGCCAGCGACGACACCGCGTCGAACAACCTGCCCATGCTGGAGGTCGGCACACAGCCGAGGCCGGTCTCGAATTGATGGGCCAGCACGGTACGTTCATCGGCGGGGCAGGCGCGCACCGAAGGGATCGACTCCGACCAGTCGATACCCGCCGCCCACAGGTGCGCCAGCGCCATCCGATACGGCCGATGCACGCTCACGTCACCGCCCGCCAACGGCGCGTACCTCAGGTGGGCGAGCCGCCGGAAACCCTTGTAACCGGCCGAGAGCACCTCACCGCCCCACACCGCGCCGTCCGGGCCGAACCCGGTGCCGTCGAACGCGATACCGAGAACCGTTGCCGCCGCGCCTAATCCGTGCTCCCCCATCACCGAGGCGATGTGCGCGTGATGATGCTGCACCAGGCGCACCGGGCGGTCGCCCGCATTGCGCTGCGCCCACGCGGTGGAGCGATAGCGTGGGTGCGCGTCGGCGACGAGTTGGCTCGGCTGAACGCCGGTGAGCTGCTCGAGATGGTGTTCGGCGTCGTCGAAGGCCCGGAGTGTGGCGAGGTCGTCCATGTCACCGATGTGCTGGCTGAGCCACGCGTATCGCCCGTCGGCCACCGCGCAGGTGTTCTTCAGGTCCGCGCCTACCGCAAGCGTCGGCGGCATCGGGATGGGCAAGGCAAGAGGCAGCGGTGCGTACCCGCGAGAGCGGCGCACGGGCAGTTCGATGCCGTCGACCAGGCGGACTACGGAGTCATCACACGGCACGAGGATGCGCCGGTTGTGCGACAGCCACCCGTCCGCGAGGCCAGTGAGGCGAGCGCGGGCATCGTTGTCGTCGTAGCAGATCGGCTCGCCGCCGAGGTTGCCCGACGTCATGACCAACACCTGCGGGCCGGGCGGATCGCCGGGCAACCCGAACAACAGCAGGTGCAGCGGGGCGTAGGCGATCATGACGCCCAAGTCGGGATTACGAGGAGCCACCGAGGTCGCGGGAATCACCCTTCCGGCGGGCCCCGGACCTTCAGCGCGCAACACATCGCCACGTGCGCCCGATTCGGAGCCCGACGGTCCAGCCGAGACCCGCCTCGCGTCCAGCCCAGGCAGGGTACCGACGGCATGCATGCCGTCGGCCGCGAGCGGACCGTCTGTCACCTGCGAGCCATCCGTCGACCACAAGCGACCTGGCGACTGCAGGCCATCTGCCGAGGTCGCGGGGCCAGCGGAGTCGAGGCGGGCCAGCAGCACGATCGGTCGTGCGGGGCTGGTCAGTAATGTGGCAGCCGCTGGATCGACTTCGACAATCGCGCGGGCAGTATCCAAGTCGGGCACCATGACCGCGAAAGGCTTGTCGCCGCGGCGCTTTCGCTTGCGGAGTTCGGCGACGGCGGATTCGTTGGTGGCGTCGCAGGCGAGGTGGTAGCCGCCGATGCCTTTGACGGCGAGGATGCCGCCGTCGCGCAACAGGTTTCGGGCGGCGGTGAGGGGGTCGCCGGTGCCCGTGTAGGCGAGGGTTGGGCCGCAGTTGGGGCAGGCTATCGGCTGGGCGTGGAAGCGGCGGTTGGTCGGGTCGGCGTATTCGCGGGCGCAATCGGCGCACATCGGGAAGTCGGCCATCGAGGTGTGCGGGCGGTCGTAGGGCAGGGTGGCGATGATGGTGAAGCGGGGGCCGCAGTTGGTGCAGTTGATGAACGGGTGGCGGTGGCGGCGGTTGTCGGGGTCGGCGAGTTCGCGGGCGCAGTCGGCGCAGAGGGCGACGTCGGGTGAGGCCAGAGTGCGGCCCGCGCCGTCGCGGGTGGTGTCGGCGATGTGGAAGCCGGTGCCGCCGCGCAGCGGGATGGTTTGCTGCTCAACCGATTCGACCACGGCGAGGGGCGGCGGACTCTCGCGTACCCGGCGCACGAATTCGTCCAGATCGGCTGGTGCGCCCTCGATTTCGATGAGCACGCCGGAGCTGTCGTTCGATACGCGGCCGGCCAGCGCCAGTTCGGCGGCGGTGGTGTAGACGAAGGGCCGGAAGCCGACCCCCTGCACCACGCCGCGCACCACCACCTTGCGCCGCGACCGGTGCACGGTCATGGTTCTTCACCGCTCCCGAGCATGCGCAACCCGGCCAGCGCCGCGGCCGCGCCCGCCTCGTCGGTCTTCTCCATCACGAAGCCCATGTGGATGATCACCCAGTCGCCGGGCCGCGCCGGATCGTCCTCCAGCAGACCAATATTCACCTTGCGCTTCTCGCCCTGGACATCGACCAGCGCGATCTGATTGTGGTAGCCGTCGAGGATTTCGACGACGCGGCCGGGAATGCCAAGGCACATCGGTCATTCCTCCTGTCGAGCTGCTGCGGGCGTGGGCAAGTGTTGGGGCGGTAGCACCTCGGAATCGGCGCCAGGCGCGGGGGCCGCATCCGGCGCGTAAGGGGCATCCCGAGAGATCACGGCGACTGGCGCGGCAACCGGATCGGGCGCGGCAACCGGATCGGGACGGGCGGATTCGGTGATCGATACCGGCGACAAATCCGCCAGAACTTCGACGACCGCAGCTACTGCCGTATCAACCGCGGCCGCAACAGGTTCGGACAGACCCATCCTCTCGTCCACGGACTCGACCTGGCAGCCGACCACATAGGTCGGCGGTAGCGTGCCGCCGAGCGCGCGAACGCTGGCGAACACCGCCTCTGGATTCATGGCGTGCGCATCGAGATTCGCGGCGCCGTCGCGGTCGGGTTCGGCTTGGAACACCCGGATACTGCCCGGCGCACCGCGATTCGGTAGCGCGTCGATCAGTACCAGCGCGTCCCACCCATCGAGCAGGTCGTAGGCCAGATGCATGCCGCGGATGCCGTAGTCGATCACGCGCACCGCGGGGTCGGGATGGTGTGGCAGCCGCCGCACCACCTCTGGTCCGAATCCGTCGTCGCCGAGGAAGATGTTGCCGATTCCCGCGACCAGCACTGTCGTCGTCAGATCACCCCTGATCCTCGGTCGGCGCGGTCGCCCCGCCGACTTCCGCGCCGCCGACTTCGCCGGTGGCCGTCTCGTCCGGGTCGTTCGCCTCGGTTTTGCGGCCCTCGTACGGCGGGATCGGCGCCTGGGCGTCGGAACCGGCTGTCTCATTGGTGAATTCGACGGTCCGCGTGGGATCGGTGCCCTCGGCGGAGGTCGTCTCCTCGTGTCCGATATCGCCCGAGGGACGGTCCGCGGGTCCGGCCGCTACCTCGTCGGAGCCGGTGTCGCGCGAGCCCGGCTCGCCCCGTTCCGACTGGGGTTCCTCGCGCTGATCAGGGTCGGTCATGACATCTCCTCAGTGCTACATGTGACGGATCTTCAGATATCGCCGCAAATCCGGTATCGATCGAATGCCGACATAGGCGGCTCCGAGGACGATCACCGCGACAACCGCGGTCGCAACAATTCCGACGATCTCCATATCGGACCTTCCTTTACTTTTCGGGGCTGATGAGTGGTTCGATCTCGTCCGGCGCGAAATACAGGTAGCGGCCGTACCATTCGTGCAGATCCGCCGCCGGGTCGTCGTCGATGACGACGCCGACGTGGGCGTGGCCGTCGACGTCTTCGTGCACCGAGGTGACGCGGGCGACCTTGCCGTCGAAGAACAGGTCCTGCGCGTCGGCCCGCCGGGAGGGGTGCAGCCGCACCTTGCTGCCCTTACGCACCCGCACCCCGGCGATCGATACCGCGTCGGAATCGGGTTGAACGGCGTTGTCGGCCAGCGGATCCCACCAGTCGACACCCTCGGGGATTTCCGGAATCAGTTGTGGCTGCCCGAGATGCGGGTCGCGCAGCACGCCGTGTAGCTGCTGCATCGACTCCGGCGTCATGGCGTCGCAGCGGTCGATGATCTGGGCCGCCCGCGGATCGGTGGCGCGGGCCTGCGCCTTCTCGTCGTCGGTCATCGTCATCACGCGCAACGTGAGGATCTCGTCGATCTCGGTGGAGTCGAACAGTGGTCCGTCACTCTGCTCGGCGATCTCCGGGTGGTCGTAGAGGATGATCGGCGAGATCAGCAGCAGGCTCTGGTCGCCGGGTGGTCCGGCGAGCACCGGGAACCAGCGGTCGCGCACGCAGCGGGCGGCGGCGTCGGCCGCGTCGGCCGGTGGTTCGAGCAGCGAAATGAACTGTCCGTCGGTGACTTCGGCGATGATGTGGGCGCCGATCAGCGAGCGGGCGATCGCGTCGCGCTGATCCGTCGCGGCCGCGCCGGTATTGCGGAGCAGCACCGTGAGCCGGAGGTAGCCAGCGTCCTGATCGACGGCGAGTTCCAGTTGCGAGTCCAGCGCGAGGCGGGTGCGCACCAATCGACCGGCCGCCTTGCCCGTCGCGTTGGTGATGTCTTCGATGTCGGTCCCACCCGGCACCCGCACCGGCCACGTCCCGGCGGCGAGCGGCATTGGGCCGATGACGATTTCGCGCTCGACGGCCTCATCCCAGGTGATCCATGAACGCGTACCGACGGTCAGCTCCGCGATCCGCGCCCCGTCCCGATCCTCGACCGCGCGCCGCTGCAACTGCAGGAACCGGACGGTCAGGGTGATCGCCGTGTCGGCGGTCGCGTCGATCAGGCATTGCGCCGACATACTCGGCTCTTCGCCCAGCCCGTTCGCGGCGGCACCCTCGGGACCGAGCACACCGAACTGCCAGCGCGACTGGTTCTTTCGGGAACTCGCCCGATAGGGATACAGCAGGTACCCCTCGTACAGCACCGCGTCGGCGACGGCGCGCGCTCTGGCCCTGGTCTCGGCGGTCATGACGGTGCCTCGCCGGTCGACGGGGTCTCTTCCGGACAACGCGCCAGCAACGAAGTCACCGCGTCGTCGAACCCGAGCATCCCGTGCTCGGACTTGTACGTGGCAAGCGCATCCAGGGTCTCCCTGGTCAGTCGCAACCAGCCGGAGTTCGGATAGTGCGCGGCCATCACGTCGCGCCAGACCGACACCGGCATGTCGAACTTGTCCTCGCGGTCCCACGGGATCTGCTGAATCCCGAAACCCGTTGTCCCTTTGAGAAATACCGTGCCACTGAACAGAAAGATCAACGGCACACTGCCCTCGCGCAGCGCATGCAGATACTTGGACCCGGTCACTTCGAAGTCGTAGGTGACCGGCATCGGCAGATCCACCTCGGACCCACCGCTGAAGCCGCGAATCATGGTGGCGCAGTGCATCCAGAGAAAGGTCCGCTGGGTGTCGCGCCAGCGTTCCCGCGGCCCGAACAGGTCGGCCAGGCCCTCGCCCTCCTCCTCGGAGTAGCGGCGACGGTGCGGTTCGATGCGCACCTGCGCCCGCAACGCGATCGCGTGCACGGGCTCGTCGGCGAGCGACGCTATGCCGATGCGCGCGGTCAGATTCGGCGCGACGGCATAGGGTTCCGGCTTCACGTCGAGTACCGCGAAGGTCATCGAGTTGACCGGGCTCATCACGCACCGCCCGGTCGAGCCGGTTTCGCGCGAGCGGACACGGCGGCAAAGAACTCGTCGAGGTAGTCGTGCACATCCTGCCCGCCGTCGAAACCGCGCCAGAGCGTGCGCATCCGGCCGACGAACTCGTAACAGGTGTCGATCGGCAGCAGCAGACACACGGCCTCGCCGGTGCCGTGCTCCGGGACCCGGATGAGCAGCGCCTCGACATCCGGTGCCAGCACGGTCAATTCGGGATGCCGATCCAGCACCGCCTGCCATTCGGCAAGCGGCAGTTCGGATTCGGTGGCACCGGCCGGCCCCGGATAGAACGCGACGGTCCGATCGAGGGCCGAGTTGCGGAAGAAGAAGGCAAGCCCCACCGGGATTTCCAGACCGTCCCACTCCCCCTGACTGATCGTGAATTCGGGGAAATGCAGATAGCGGTCCGGCACCGCCCGGTAGCGCAGCTGCGCGCCCTGATCGGTGAACAGCAGATAGCACCCGCGACAGGTGCACATCAACTGTCTGCCTTCGACATTCACCACATGCTGGTGTTCGTCGGAGATCGGCTCGGCGCACATCTCGCACCGCTCGCCGACCGGCACCACGGGTGGCCGGTCGGCGGTGATCCGCTGCAGGGCGCGAAACGGCGAGGTCACCCACTCACCCCCACCGGTACCGCCACCGACAGTTCACCGGAACGCACCAGCACGGGCAGCGGTTCGAGATGTCCCTCGCCGTCCACCCGCGCGCCGGCCCGCACCGCGTCGAAATGCGCGAGACAGTTCGGGCAGCGCAGCACCGCGTCGCCGACCGGATAGCCGACCCGACGATGCAGCGCGGCCCCGGCCAGCGAGCTGTCGCAGGCCGGGCAGTGATCCCGATAGGCGAACAGGTTGTCGCCCACCCGGCAGGCCAGCACGATCAGCCCGGCGATATCGAAACCGCCCACCTCGCCCGGCTGCAGTTCCGCGAGTTCCGGTACCGCCACCCAGTTTCCGGCGGGCTGGCCGGACTGCTGACCGTTGGCGTGCACCCGGGAGAACAGCGAGTCGGCGGCGATCACACCCGCCGACGCCGCCTGCGCTTCCGCCACTTCGATGGACACGATCTCGGGCGCGGCGGCGCGCACCGCGTCCTCGACCGCCAGCTCCAACGTCACCGACGACGACGGACAGGTCTTGCAGCTGCCCGACAGCTCGAGCCGCACCACACCGTCGGCGACACCGAGCAGCGCCACGTCCCCACCGTGCGACCCGAGGTAGGGCCGCACGGTGTCGAGCGCCGTCCGCACTCTGGTGTGCACGTCGTGCGGGTGCAGTCCGTGCACCAGCAGCAGGCTGGCCACCAGATCGTCGCGGACGAGGCGATCGATCGTGTCGGTGTCGTTGCCGAGCAACCGCAACACCCGTTGCAACCCGGCGCCGTACAGATCCGCGACCTCACGCACCAGGTTCTCGGCGCGCTCACGGGCCATGGCCCCGCCCGCCGAACTCGCGTCCAGCAGGGTCTCGATCCGTTCACCCGCTGTGCGCCAGCGGGTTTCGTCGTCGAGTGCGGTGTCTGGCTGGTCTCCCGGGCGATCGTCTACTGTCATCTTCTCCGACCCTCCGCTCGACCGGGCCTCACTCCGCGGTCAGCGTTTGCGTCGGTGAGTGCAGTTTCTCCAGCGTCTTGCCGTTGCCGAGATACATGTGCACGCCGCACGGCAGACAGGGATCGAAGCTGCGCACGGTGCGCATGATGTCGATGCCCTTGAAGTGCTCGCGGTCGTTCTCCTCGAAGATCGGCTGACCCTGCACCGCGTCCTCGTACGGGCCCGGCGTGCCGTAGCTGTCGCGTGGGTTGGCGTTCCACGGCGTCGGCGGGTACGGGTGGTAGTTCGCGATCTTGCCGTCCCGGATCACCATGTGATGCGACAGCACGCCGCGCACCGCCTCGGTGAAGCCGCAGCCGATGCCCTCGTCGGGCACCTCGAACTTCTCCCAGGTCTTGGTGTGGCCTGCCCGGATCTCTTCCAGTGCCTTCTCCGCGAAGTGCAACGCACACGCCGCGGCGTACGCCTGGAAGTAGGTGCGCGCCCGGTTGCGTTCGATCGTGTTGCTGCCGTGCACGGGCACATGCCATTCGAAGCTGACCGGACCCTTCAGCGCGGTCTTCGGCAGGTTGATCTGCACGCTGTGCCCGGTCGACTTCACGTAGCCGATGTCGACCAGCCGAGCCAGCGCCGTCGACCACAGGCGGGCGAGCGGCCCACCGCCGGTGTCCAGCGCGAGATGGTCCTTGCCGTCGTACCAGCGCGGTGACATGACCCAGCTGTACTTGTCGTCCATGTCGCGCTTCTGCGGCCGGGGATTCGTGTGCTGGTTCCATGGGTGGCGCCGGTCGACCGGATTGCCGAGCGGATCGGACTTGACGAACATCTCCTGATCGGTCCAGTCGTCGTAATACGAACTGCCCAAAAGGATTCGGATGCCGAGGTTGATATCGACCAGCGACGTCGTGACCAGCTTGCCGTCGACGACGACGCCCGGAGTCACGAACATCTTGCGGCCCCACTCCGCCATGTCCTTGTAGTTGAAGTTGCAGAAATCGGGGTCCTGGAACGAGCCCCAGCAGCCGAGCAGGGTTCGGCGTAGGCCGACCTGTTCGTAACCGGGCAGCGCCTCGTAGAAGAAGTCGAACAGATCGTCGTGCATGGGCACGACCTTCTTCATGAACTCGACGTAGCGCATCAGCCGGGACATGTAGTCGGTCATCAGCTGAATGGTCGCGACGGTGCCGACGCCACCGGGATACAGCGTGGACGGATGCACGTGCCTGCCTTCCATCAGGCAGAACATCTCCCGCGTATACCGGCTGACCTGCAGGGCTTCCCGGTAGAACTCGCCGGTGAACGGGTTGAGCGCCCGCATGATGTCGGCGATGGTCCGATAGCCGTGGTCGTTGGAGTGCGGCGAGAGCGTCTTCTCCGCCATCGCCAGCACGCCGGGATTGGTCTCGGCGACCATCCGTTCGCAGAAATCGACGCCGACCAGGTTCTCCTGGAAGATGTTGTGGTCGAACATGTACTCGGCGGCCTCGCCGAGATTGACGATCCACTCGGCCAGGTTCGGTGGCTTCACCCCGTACGCCATGTTCTGGCAGTAACAGGAGCACGTCGCGTGGTTGTCACCACAGATGCCGCAGATGCGGCTGGTGATGAAGTGCGCGTCGCGTGGATCCTTGCCCTTCATGAAGATCGAGTAGCCGCGGAAGATCGACGAAGTGCTATGGCACTCGACGACTTCCCGGTTCTCGAAATCGATCTTGGTGTAGATACCCAGGCTGCCGACAATGCGCGTGATCGGATCCCAGGCCATCTCCACGAGACTGTTGGGGTCGATCACCTTGCGCGACGGCTCAGGGATGATGGCAGTCATCGAAGATCCTCCTACCAGGTGCGAGTCGCGCCAGTTGTCAGCTTCTCGCCCTTGTGCCGCCAGCGCGGCTCTTTGTCGACCGTGCGGCCGGTGATGTGTCGGAGGCTGCGGATCATGGATCCGTAGAGCCCTGATGCGGCGGAGGAGAGCTTCCCGCCGGGTGGTTCGTCCATGAACGGCATGAACTTGTCGGGGAAGCCGGGCATGGTGCAGCCGATGCAGATGCCGCCCACGTTCGGGCAGCCACCGACGCCATTGATCCAACCGCGTTTGGGCACATTGCATTTCACAACCGGGCCCCAACAGCCAAGTTTCACAATGCATTTCGGCGAGCCGTATTCGGTCGCGAAATCGCCCTGCTCGTAATAGCCTGCGCGGTCGCATCCTTCGTGCACGGTCGCGCCGAACAACCACTTGGGTCGTAACGCCTCGTCGAGCGGGATCATCGGCGCTTGACCGGTGGCCATGTAGAGCAGATAGGTGAGCGTCTCCGACAGATTGTCCGGCTGAATGGGACAGCCGGGCACGCAGACAATCGGAATGCCCGCCTTGCTCTTCCAATCCCAGCCGAGGTAGTCGGGCACACCCATGGCTCCGGTCGGGTTGCCTGCCATCGCGTGGATGCCGCCATAGGTCGCGCAGGTACCGACCGCGACTATCGCGGTCGCTTTCGGCGCGAGACGGTCCAGCCACTCGCTGGTGGTCATCGGCTGGCCCGTCGCGGGGTTATTGCCGAAACCACACCAATAGCCTTCATCGTGCAGGTTTTCATTAGGTATCGAACCCTCTACGACCAGCACAAAGGGTTCTAACTCGCCTCTATCGGCTTTGAAAAACCACTCCAGGAAGTCGTCGGCCCCACCGTTCGGACCGCACTCGAAATCGATCAGCGGCCAATGCACCGCAATTTTGGGCAGCCCAGGTAGGGCACCCAAGGCGATCTCTTCGATACTTGGCTGGGTGGCGGCGGTTAGCGCTACCGAGTCGCCATCGCAACTGAGACCCGCGTTGATCCAGAGCACATGGATCAGAGTCTCTTCGGCTCGCACTGCTTCCTGAGTTGGCATCTAGCTGCCACCTTCCACAGCGGATCTTCGGTTTGCGGTCTCACTGGGCTTGAAGACACATCATCCGAATGTGATCCTGATCACGTTATTCTAGGCCCTGCTTGACGGCATCCTCAAGGGCGGCCGATTTCAGAGGACGTCGTTGCTCGAAAAGCCACGAGTACCAACGATCCACGCCCTCACCTGTGGTTACCGACAGCGGAAGGATCTGCACGCCGGGGTTCACCGCGCTGGCAAACTCGCCGCACTTGTCCAGATCGAAGTCCACATAGGGCAGCAGATCGATCTTGTTGATCAGCACCAACTCGGCGGCGGCGAACATGTGCGGATACTTCAGCGGTTTGTCGGTGCCCTCGGTCACCGAGATAACCACGACCTTGCTGCGTTCGCCGAGATCGAACAGTGCCGGGCAGACGAGATTGCCGACATTTTCGATGAACAGCAGGGTGCCCGGCGCGGGGTCCAGGGTCTCCAGCGCGCGCTGCATCATCTCGGCATCCAGATGGCAACCGGCGCCCGTGTTGACCTGCACCACCTTGCAGCCGGTCGCCTGGATTCGCTCGGCGTCGAGCAGGGTGGCCTGGTCGCCCTCGATCACCGCGACCGGCAGCTCGCCGAGCTCCCGGATGGTCCGCTCCAGCAGCGTGGTCTTGCCTGCGCCGGGTGAGCTCATCATGTTGAGCGCGAGGATGTCGCGCTCGGCCAGCCATTCCCGATTGCGTTGCGCCAGTTGATCGTTCTTGGCCAGGACCTTCATTTCCAGGCTCACCGTCTCGGTGCGCGGCAGGTGCACATGATCGGCGCCGGGGCCGTGCTGGTGCTCGTGGTGATGATCATGGCCGTGCTCGTGGTCGTACTCATGATCGCCGTGCTGGTGGTGTTCGTGCGGGACGCGGATCACGGCTGCCGCGTCGTCGCCACATCCACAGGTTGCGCACATGCTTCGCTCACTTCCATCGACCGGATGCGTAGGTCGCGCCCGGAAAGGATCTCGACGTCAGCGCTCCCGCAACGACACAGCACAATCGGATCGGCCAGGCCGAATTCGGCGCCGCAAGAACGACACTCGGCGGTGCCGAGTATTTGCTGAATGACCAGTCGCGCGCCTTCGGCGACCGTCCCCTCGGCGGCGAGTTCGAAACAGAATTGCATCGCGTCGGGCACCACCGCACATAACGCGCCGACCTCGACGGTGACACTGTGTACGGTCCGGCCGGCGGCGTGCTCACACACGGCGTCGATGACGCTCTGGGTAATGGCCATTTCGTGCATCGCGGTTCTCGGATCATCGAGTAGGACCCCTTTCGAGGCTACCTCCGCGCCCTGCGCCGTCGTGGCCGAATCAGCGCGGTTGTCCCGTTCTGGTAGTGACGATTCCGGCCAGAATGACGCGCAGACCGTGGTCGAACTCGGCGTCGTAATCAGCAGTGAAAAGGGTGTCTACCAAATTGGCGGTCAGTGGATATCGGGCGGCGTCGATGACCTTTTCGAGGCGATCGGGCCGGTAGGGATTGCTATCGTATTCCGCGCCGCTGCGCGCCTGTTCCTCGATGACGAAGCCGACGGTGTAGTGCAACAAGATCGGGAACACGCGGGCCGACTCACGGGGCGCGAAGCCCGCGTCCTCGAGCGTGCGCAGCATCAATTCCACTGTGCGCCACATTGCTTCGTCGTCGACGTAAGTGCCCGCGAGCACGTTCGCGCCGTCGCGGTAGCGCAGCATCGATCGGCGCAGGCGGGTAGCGAGCCCGATCGCCCACTCCTGCCACGCCTCGCCCTGCCGCGGCGCCTCGACGCCCTCGACGGCCGCGACGAAGACGGTTCGCGCCATCGCGTCGAGCAGTTCGCGTTTGTTCTTGATGTGCCAGTAGAGCGCGGGCGCCTGCACGTCGAGTGCGGCGGCCACCTTGCGCATGGTCAGGCCCTCGAGGCCGACGTCGTCGAGCAGGTCCAGTGCCGCCTGGGCGATGACCTGGGTATCGAGCTTCACTGCCGCCTCCTGTCGGGAACCTCTTGACAGCTTAACAACGTTCGCTGTCTACTTAACAGCGTTAAGGGATTTAACTTTGTTAAGGAGCGGGTCATGGAGACGACCGAGGTTGTTATCGCAGGTGGCGGGCCTACCGGGCTGATGCTGGCGGCCGAACTGCGGCTGGCCGGAGTCGAGGTGGTCCTGCTCGACGGGCTGCCCTTGCGCACGGGCGAATCGCGTGCCGGTGGCATCCACGCGCGCACCATGGAGATCTTCGATCAGCGCGGGTTGCTCGACGACCTGATGCCGCAGGGGCGCGTCATGCGGGCGGGACACTTCAGTGCGTTGCGCTTGAATTTCAGCGACTTCCACACTCGGTACCCGTTCATGCTCGCGGTACTGCAGTCGGTGGTCGAGCGCGAACTCGACCGGCGCGCAACCGAATTGGGTGCGCCGGTGCGGTGGGGTTCGCCGGTCGTCGGGTTCCGGCAGGACGCGACGGGGATCGACGTCGAAGTCGGCGGACCGGACGGGACCCGCTGGATTCGCGCCGCCTACCTGGTCGGCTGCGACGGTGGGCGCAGCACGGTGCGCAAGCTGGCCGGCATCGGCTTCACCGGGACCGATGCGACCGCGACCGGGATGCTGGCCGATGTCGAACTGGCCGATCCGCCCGCTGAGCCGTTCTTCGGGCTGCGGCGTGGGGCAGGCGATTACTCGGCGGTGCAGTTCGAGCCCGGCTGGTGGCGGCTGGTCGTACAGCGGCACGACCTCGTCATGGAGCGTGGATCGACGCTGTTGTTCGAGGACTTCCGGAAGAACTACATCGAGATCGCGGGCACCGATTTCGGCATGCACAGCCCGCGGTGGGTGACGCATTACGGTGATGCGGCTCGGCAGGCGGATCGTTACCGCGACGGGCGTGTTTTCCTCGCCGGAGATGCGGCGCACATTCACTACCCCGCCGGTGGGCAGGGACAGAACCTCGGCGTGCAGGACGCGGTCAATCTCGGTTGGAAGTTGGCAGTCGCCTTGCGGGGCAACGGGTTCGACGAGGTGCTCGATACCTATGAGTCGGAGCGACTGCCGGTCGGGGCTCGCGTGCTGCACAACACTCGGGCGCAGACCGCGTTGCAGCGGCCGGGGGCGCATATGGAGGCGTTGCGCGACATCATGGGCGATTTGATCGATATGGATGTGGTGCGGGAGCGGCTCGGGCTGATGATCACCGCGCTCGATATTCGGTACGACACCAAGGGGGATCATCCGTTGGCTGGACGGCGGGTGCCGGATGGGGATCTCGTCACGGGCGAGGGCGACACTCGGGTCTTCGAGCTGCTGCGCTCAGGCCGTCCGATGCTATTGCGGCTCAATGGGAACCAAGCTCCGTTGGCGCAGGGGTGGCGGGATCGGGTCGATGTGGTCGACGCTCGCAGCCGGGATGAGCGCTGGGCCGTCCCCGGCGTGGGTGACATCGCGGTTCCGGCCGCCATCCTCATCCGGCCCGACGGTTACGCGGCCTGGGTCAGCGACCGAGCCGGTGACGACGGCCTGGTCGAAGCGCTGGCCACCTGGCTCGGTCCGGCATCCTGATCCATCAGCGCGCGTCCACTCGACGTGCGCTGCGGTCATGTCCCGCTCGACGTGCGCTCGCCGAGCGGGGCGCGAGGGGATCCGGCGGAACCGGCTCAACGATTCCGCGGCGTGGGTTGGGTGAGAACGACAGTGCCAACGGGCTGTTGGACGCGCTCGGCACCTGGTTCGGTCGGCCGCCTGAGCTGGTCCAGCCGCATTGGGGACGGTGGCGGACGGTGGCGGGTCTCGCCATCTCACGAATCGCGTGGTGCCAGCGTCTTCGAGGTGTGAGCATGCAACGGAAGTTGTCCGGAAACCACGCATTTCGTTCGCGCGGTGAGGCCGATCGTCCCTCGCCGCGGCTGCGAAATCTAGGGCTGTTTCCCCCGCCGCCGGCTCCCCTGCCGCACACCGAAGCCGAACTCGAGCGCCTCCTGGTGATGTTGCAGCAACAACATCAATCTGGCACGACCGTCAGCATCGGACACAGCCGAGATTTCCACTCCGCCGCGGCGGCGAATGCTTTTTCCTCGGCGTGCCGCGAGCTCGGCTACCGCGTGTCGGCCGTTGTCGACTGGCCCGAGGACGCCGCATCCTGGCTGCGGCAGGCCCAACGCCTCACCGCCGGAGCCCCCGACGCGTGGGTAATCGCCGCCGCCGTCCCGGGTTTCGCGCAATTGAGCCGACGGCTCGTGCACTCCACCCGCTGGACCGCGCGCCGCACCTTCGCGTTCGCGTCGCTGGCGGATCCGATGTGCGCGGCGCTCGCGGGCCCCGAAGTCCTCGACGGACTACGGGGCGCGACCAGTGCGGGCGGCAGCTGGGCAATCTCGGGCAACGAGGTTGTCCGCGACGCCGATTGACTACCCGGTCTGATCGTCGACCGTGGCGACGGAGGCGTTCTTCTGCACCGACTCGATGCCGTTCTTCGCCGCGGCCTTGCTCTCATACGCCTGGCCGGCGGCGATGACCTCGCCGTTCAACCATCACAGCCACCGATCGGCAATCAATGCTCGCGCAGGAACCACGTGCGATCAGGTGCTGCCCACGACTTCCTGTTCGATCGATTCCTCCGCATGCGTGGCGCCGATCCAATGCAGCAGGTCGTGGATGGTGTCGTCGGCGAGGCGGTAGCGGACGATGCGGCCGTGTTTGGCGCTGGATACCCAGCCTTGGTGGCGGAGCAGGCGCAACGCGTGCGAGACCGCGGTGCCGGACATGCCGACGGCGGCGGCGAGATCGCTGACGCTGATGTCGGGTGCGTGATGCAGGCACACCAGGAGGCGGAGCCGGTTGGCGTCGGAGAGCAGGTCGAAACGGCCCGCCCAGTGCTCGATACCGGCGATATCCAAACCCGATGCGGCACGGCCTGCGTGATCGGGGTCCAGCGGAATGCTCACTGCCACATGTCTACTCTGCCGGTCCTGGGCGGATACGACCAGTCCTTACCGATATAGGAACATCTGTTCAACTGATCATGTATCGCGAGTATCGTCTCGAGGGGTGAGCTACAGCACCACCCAGGCCATGCACATGAGCGACGGCATCGTGAACGCGCCGACCTCGTTGATTTTCGCGGTAATAGCGGTCGGCGGCCTAGGTTTCGCGGCTTGGCGGGCCCGTGCCGAGCTGGATGAGCGGGCCGCGCCGATGGCCGGGCTGGTGGCGGCGTTCATCTTCGCGGTGCAGATGGTGAACTTTCCGATCATGCCGGGAGTGAGCGGGCACCTATTGGGCGGTGCGCTTGCCGCGATTCTGGTCGGGCCGTACGTCGGTGCGCTGTGTGTGGCGATTGTGCTTGTCGTTCAAGCGCTTCTGTTCGCCGATGGTGGGTTGACCGCGCTCGGCACGAACATCACGAACATGTCGCTGATCGGGGTCACGGTCGGGTACACGGTCGCGCGCCTCGTGCTGCCGGTGCTGTCCCGGCGGCGAGCCGATGCGGGGATCGGGATCGTCGGATTCGTCGCCGCGTTCGCCGGAACTGTTGTCGCCTCAATAGGTTTCGTGATCGAGTACGCGATCGGCGGTGCGGCGGGCTCGACCGTCGGGGCGGTCGCGGGGTACATGCTCATCACGCACGCGCTGATCGGCGTCGGGGAAGGGATCATCACCGCGATCACGCTCATCGCGGTGGTCAACGCGCGACCCGACCTCGTCTATCTGTTGCGGGTCACCGGTCAGCGCCGCACCGCCGCGACACCGCTGCGGCCTCGGCTGTCGATGACCGGATTCCTGTTCGCGTTCGCCGCGGTGGCGGTGCTCGTCGCGGGACTGCTGTCGTACGTGGCGAGTTCGCAGCCGGACGGGCTCGACGCCACCACTCAGCGTGGTTGCACCGTGGTCCAGGTCGACGGTGCCGAACAGCTACAGGGCGACTGCATCGCCAAGAATGCCAAGGAGCATCACCTCGCGAAGTCGCCGTTCGCGGGATACACGATCGATGGCGACAACAAACTCACCGGCGTGGCAGGCATTCTCGGGGTGGCGGCCGCGTTCGCGGTGCTGTTCGCCCTGGTGAATTTGATTCGGACCGGACGGAAGAACCACGCCCACAGTGCTACCGAGTCGGAGTCGACGTAAGTGACCGTCACCAGCCATCGCCTGTATCTGCCGGGAAGTTCACCGGCGTATCGGGTTCCGGCCGAGGTGAAGATCATTTGCGCGGTGTTGACGGTGTTCGCCGTCGTGGCGACGCTGCGAGAATTGTTCTGGCCCTTCGGTTGTTATGCGCTCGGCTTGATCGTGTTCTGGGAGTGGGCGGGCATTCCGTTGCGCTGGATCGCGCCTCGGCTGCTGATCGAACTGCCCTTCGTTGTGCTGGCGGTGTTGCTGCCGTTCGCGGCGGGTGAGCCTAGGACGACGTTTCTCGGGATGTCACTTTCTACTACCGGACTGTATGCCGCGTGGGGGATCGTCGCGAAAGGGACTATCGGCGTGGGAGTTTCGTTGACGTTGGCCGCTACGACGAACGTGCGCGAATTGCCGGGCGGCCTGACCAGGCTGCGCGTTCCGGGCATGATCGTCACCATTGTCGTGCTGATGCTCCGTTACGTCGACGTGCTGCTCGAGGAGGCGGCGCGGATGCGCCTGGCGCGGATCTCCCGCGGCGACGACCCGCGAACCCTGCGTCAAGCAGGCGCGACGGCACGTGGTGCGGGCACCTTGTTCCTACGTTCCTACGAACGCGGCGAGCGAGTGCATCTGGCCATGCTGTCGCGCGGTTTCGACGGCGCCGTACCGGATTTCGGCACCCAGCCCGCGACACGAACGCAATGGCTACTCGGCTGTCTGCCCGCCGTCGTCGCGATCTGCGTCTGCCTGACCGCGTGGGCGCTCCGATGACCGATCTGGCAACGCCCGCAGTACGTTTGGTCGACCTGACCTTCGCCTACCCCGACGGAACCGGCGCCCTGCACGGCGTCGATCTCGACATCGCCCCCGGCGAACGGGTCGCCGTCCTCGGCCCCAACGGTGCCGGCAAATCCACCCTCATGCTGCACCTGAACGGCGTCCTCATCGCAGCCTCGGGCGAGGTACACATCGGCGGAACCCTGTTGAACCGCAACACTGTTCGCGCCATCCGCCAACGCGTCGGCCTGGTCTTCCAAGACCCCGACGATCAACTCTTCATGCCCACCGTCGAACAGGACGTCGCCTTCGGCCCCGCCAATTTCGGCATCCGCGGCACCCAACTCACCGAAAACGTCCGCAACGCCCTAGCCGCCGTCGGCATGTCCGACCGAGCCGACCGCTCCCCCACCCAACTCTCCGTAGGCGAACGCCGCCGCGCCGCCCTGGCCACCGTCCTCGCCTGCCAACCAGAAGTCCTCGTCCTGGACGAACCAGCCGCCAACCTAGACCCCGTGGCCCGCCGCGAACTAGCCGACGTCCTGACCGCCCTCCCCACCACCATCCTCATGGTCACCCACGACCTCCCCTACGCCCAACGCATCTGCGACCGAGTAGTAATCCTCGACGCAGGCCGCATAGTCGCCGACGGCCCCACCAACGAAATCCTCGACGACACAGCCCTTCTCGCCAAACACAGGCTGAGCTGACCGGCACCCTTCTACCAGCGAGCAGGCTTCAGCCCCCGCGACTCCCGCACCTACCGCCTACTCCTCGAGACCAGTCGCGGTTGAACCAAAGGCGGCGCCTGGCGGTCGCGAAATCAGCGCAGGGCGCTGACAAACACGCTCCGACCCGAACCGGGCAACGGTGCGCAGAACTGTGTGGAGCGTTCGGGTTACTCAGGACGGAGTCTGCCCAGCGGGTCCAGGTCTGATCGAACCAAAACAACGCGGATTCCGTATATAGCGATGTCAGGATGCTCGGGGCGCCTGGAACCAGACAGTCGGCAGTACCGTCCCGTGCGTGCGAGGAGGAATCAGGCATGCTCGAATCCGACGAGGGCAATCTCGTCCGGCTCACCGAGACCTCCGAATCCGCCGAATCCGCCGAATCCGGCCGGAGTGTCCTGCAAGACGCGTTCTCGCTACTCGAGACCCTCGGCCGTGCACCGGAAGGACTGCGCGTAATGGAGTTGGTCGAGGCGACCGGACTGCCGAAGACGACGGTCCGCCGGCACATCGCGCAACTGGTCACCATGAACGCGGTGCGACGTGTGGGCAGCCGCCATCTAGTTGGGTCCAGGCTCGCCACTCTGGGTCGACAGTGGCGGCCCGACGCGCAACTGCGTCAAGCCGTGGACGCGCCGCTGCACCGGCTAGCGGACATGTCCCACACAATGGCCTATGTTCACGTGCTCGAAGCGGGCAAGCTGCCGATGGTCGCCGGAGCAATACCGCACAACCGGGCGCCTTGGCTACAGCTCGGTGATTTCGGGGAAGTCGCAGGACGCACCGCCGTGGGGCGAGTCTTGTTCGCCAGCCAGCCCGAGCCAGCGTTCCGGCTGCGGGAATGCTGGTCCGACAAGGATATTCGGCAGCTACGCGCCCGGCTCGGCGAACCTCGGGCAGTGGTGATCGATCAAGAGGACGCCGCCGTGGGCATCTCCTGCGCCGCGGCACCAATCCGGCGGCCGAACGGTGAATGCGTCGCCGCGGTTACCGCGGTAGTCTTCGCGCGCACGCTGTGCCCGGCGATCGCCGGCCTGGTCGTCCACGCCGCCGCCGAAATCGGCCGGGCGCTACCGTATTCCGAGTAGGACGACGAAGGCCAAGCTTGCGCCTCACCAGGGAGCCGACGGACGATGGCGGCCGAATCCATGCCGTCATCCGTTCGATGCATTCGAGCTCTCCGGTGCCCATGAAATCTTCCTCGCGTTGCGTGAAACCTTCTGCTGTCAAGACAGTTCCGCGGCCAGTCCCTGAAAGACATTGACAAGGTACTGAATTCCTGCCATCGCGATCCCACGGCCGGGTAAGCGAGTCCAATTCACAAGGTGCGTACTTTATTTCGGCACCGGAGGGGCCGCCCAGCGGCTCTACTCTGTACAGCAAAGCCCGGATCCGCAAATCAGGGCCATTGAGCGGCCCGGTCGGTTGCAGTCGCGGTCCGGACGGGATTACCTGGATCCAGGACACCCGATCGGAAATCCGGCGCCGGGCGAGATCCTCGGGAATGAATTGGAATCCGCGAAAGGCGACGGCATCTTGGAAACTGTTGGCGCATCACCGAATACCGGGACGTTGCCGGACCGGAGGAGGTTCACCTACCGTCAGATACTGGCACTGGTCGCGCTATCCGCCGCGTTGTTCATCGGAGGTATGGACACCACGCTCCTGAATGTGGCTCTTCCCGAACTGATCAGCGTGCTCAATGCGAACACAGCCGAGACCGTCTGGACCGTGAACAGCTATACGTTGACCATCGCGGCAACTATTGTCACGCTGGCCACGATCAGCACCTGGGTCGGCCGTAAACGTACTTTCATCATCGGCCTGACCGGTTTCGCGATCGCATCATTTGCCGCAGCCTTCGCGCGATCACCCGTCGAGGTCATCGTGCTGCGCTGCGCTCAAGGCATCTTCGCGGCGGCCCTGATGGCTACTTCGATACCGCTGTTGAGCGCGATCTTCACTGAGCCCATCGGGCGGCGGTTAGCGGTGTCGATATGGACCGCGAGCGCGAGCCTCGGCGCAGCGTTGGGACCGGTGATCGGCGGTATCTTGCTCCAGCATTTCTGGTGGGGCGCGAATTTCCTGGTGAATGTGCCAGTCGCGGTGGGCGCCGCGGCGATCGGTTGGGTTTACCTCGACGAAGCGGCAGGCAGCCCGCGCCCGGTGGACCTCATCAATTTGGCGTGCAGCGTCGTCGGCATCGGCGGTTTGTCCTATGCGTTGCAGTCACTCAGCGATGCGCATCTGCGTAATTCGCTCAGCGTGGTGGCGATTCCGGTCAGTGTGATCGCCATCGGCGCCTTCGTGTATCGGCAACTCCGATCGCGGACTCCGACATTGCAACTCCACCTTTTTCGGAATGCCGGATTTGCTGCGGCGACGATTGCGGTCATGGCCTCGTGGGGATTTTATGGTGCGGCGATATTCTCGATGACGCAGTATCATCAATTGGCGGCTGGAAAGACACCGCTGGCAGCCGGGCTGCTCATCGTTCCGCTGGCGCTCTCGTGTACCTTTGGGGCGATAGCGACGCCGCGGTTGCTGAACAGATTCGCGCCGTCGGCGGCCTTGGCAATGGCGCTTGCCGCCGACTGCGCTGGATTCCTGACAATGTCCGCACTGAACTTGTCGCTGGGATATTACGCGATCATTGTGGTCGGCATATCGACCGGTGTCGCGGCCGCGTCGGGCACCACGCTCATGGTCGAGTCCGCCCGCATCGCTGATCAGCCCGATGTCGGCGCCATACAGGAGACCGCATTCGCCTTGGGCTCCGGATCAGGCGTGGCACTGATCGGTCTGAGTATCGCACTTGTCTCCGATCGTGTCGGTGGCGCGGACGTCACCGCAGCTGTCACCAGGGAGGTCGCGACACGGTTCTCATACCTGCTGCCCGCTAGCACTTTGCTTGTTATCGCACTTTTGGTGTGGATGACTGCGCGCCGATATCAGCCGATAACAGATCAAGAAAGGACCAGTCCATGACAATCAGCACAGCCTTGGCTTGACCGCGCCAGAAGAACGGTATTTCCGTGCCGAATGCACCTCAGGCACGGACACCCAGTACCCAGCGCACGCATCAAACGACCCGGATACACCTCCGACGAAATCCGGATACTTCATCTTCGTCTCATAACCGCAGGAGACCTCCCCATGACCGACACAAACGTCCCGGTGGTCGCCGTGGTCGACCCCGTGGCATCCGCAGGACCGTACGGCGCGCAGGCCGCACGGATCGGCGTCGACACGATCGCCGTTCTGTCCCAAGAATTCTCAACCCCCTATGTCCTGGCCAGCTACCGCACCGACGACTACCGCGCTGTCCTTCGACTGGCTGACTTCGACAACCTCGACAAGCTGGCGGGCGCGCTCGAGGCATACCACGTCCGGGCCGTGATCCCGGGAGCCCAAACCGGAGTCGGACCAAGTGATCTACTCGCCGCCCGAATGAGACTGCTCGGCAACAATGTCGATCTGGTGGAAGCACGCACGAATAAGGATAAGATGAAGGCCGCGTGGCGCCGAAGCGGCCTCGCGTGCGCGGATTGGCATACGGTGCGCTCGGTCACCGAGGCTGTCGAGCTCGCGGATCGGTTGAGCTATCCGGTCGTGGCCAAGCCACCTGCTTCCGCAGGATCCTCCCATGTCACGCGATGCGACGACAAAGAATCGGTCCTTCGTGCAGTCCATCGAATTTTGACAGCACCCGACATGTACGGCAACACCACATCCTATGCGTTGATCGAGAGTTTTATCGACGGCCCGGAATACTCTGCTAATATCGCATATTCACCGCATATCGAATCGCCGCAGATCGTCTGCGCAGCAAGCTTTGAGAAGGTCCGGTTAGGCGACAATCTCAGCGTCTACCGGAACTTTCGATCGGTATCACCGGACCTGCCTGCGATCAGGAACTCGATCTCTTACCTCCAAGCGGTGAATGCCGCGTTGGGTGTCAGGATCGGCATCAACGACACGGAGTTCAAATACTCCGCCGGCGGGCCGGTTGCCATAGAGGTGAATAACCGACTACCTGGCGCACTGATACCCGAGATGATCGAGGCGTGCACCGGAACCAGCCCGTTCAGCGAGAATGTCCGACTGTATCTGGGCGCCGATTCGGTCGCAACATTCCAGTTCGAGAAGAACTTCCTGGTCTGCTGTCTCATCAATATCGAGCCCGGATCGGTCGTCGAGATCGACGGCCTCGATCTCGTGCGGAAATTACCCTCGTACGACCGTTCACGGATCCTCGCGCGCCGCGGCGCGTACGTTCCGGCGACCACCGGCCTTGCCAGCGCATGGGGCCTGGTCTGCCTGGTGCACGAAGACCTCGATCAACTCGAAGAAGACGCCGAAATCGTTCACGAAAAACTTACCCTGAGACTCAAATGACATCTTCGGCCGCTACGGATCGCTGATCGGTGAGCTGGGCCAGACCGTGCGCAACGTGCGCGAGGTTCGCCCGGATCTGCGGCAATGCCACCGGATCGGCGGCGGCGAGCGCCGCCGCCTGCTGCTGCTCATCGCCGTAGAGCAGGCTCGTGGCGGCTTTGAACCGCAACGCACCCGGGTCGTCCCCGAGCAGATGACCGGCTAGGACCACGACACCGGATTCTTCCAGCAGCGCCTCGGCCAGCGATGCCGCATCGGTGACGCCCCGGGCGGCCAATTGCGGGCGCAGCGGCTCCAAGTCCGGATAGACGTAGAAGCCACCCGTCGGCGGGCGGCACCGTGCTCCGGCCGCGACGGCGATCCGGTGCACCGCGCGGGCGACGTGCCCGTGCAGGCGGGCCGCATCGGCCATGCGCTGGGTTACCTCCGGCGGCTCGGCGTAGGCATAGGCGGCGACCTGCTGCATCGGAGCGGCCAGCGCGGACCAGATCTCGCTGGCCGCGGCGAGCACCGGATTGCGCAGCTTATCGCCGATATCGCCGTCCGGAAAGCGCGCCGCGCCGATGCGCCAGCCGCCCAGCCCCAGCGACTTCGACAGACCGGTGACGACGATGGTGCGCTCCGGAGCCAGCTCGGCCGGACTCGAGAACGGCGTCGCGGCGGGGTCGTGGACGATATCGCGGTAGATCTCGTCGGAAACGATCAGCAGATCTTCCGCGCGGGCCAGCGCGCACAGCTGCCGGATCAACTCGGGCGGCGCCAGGGTTCCTGTCGGATTGTCCGGCAGGGTGAGGATCAGCAGCCGCGGTGTGGCGCCTTCGCGTCGGGCCCGGATCAGCTTGTCCTGCAAGGCCTCTGGATCGGGTACCCCACCGCACGCTGCGGGAATCGGCACGCCGAAGCCCTGCTTACCCGCGTAGTTCACCTGCGGTCGATAGGTGTTCCACGCCGGCCGCGGCAGCACCACGTCGCCTGGAATGGCCAGCTGGATCGCCATGAGCAGAGCTTTGCTCCCCGGAGCCACCACAATCTGGTCCGCATCGGTCGGCAGACCACGGCGGGTGAAATAGCCCGCCACCGCGGCGCGCACCTGCAACGATCCGGCCACCGGACCGTAGGACGTGCGGGTCGCACCGATCGCGAGCTGTTCGGCCAGCTCGGGCAGCAACGGCAAGCGCGCCTCGCCGAAGGCCAGATGGACCAGCGATTCCCCCGCGGCCCTACGTTGCGCAACGAGCTGGTTCAACGCTAGATTCGGTGACAGGTCGCTATGCACTGCGGATCGCCTCCATCAGATCCGGCGGGGTGTCCGCAGCCAGTTCCAGTTCATTTAGCCAGCCAGCCTCGTCCGAGAAGCGGGCCCGGAAAGGACGGCCGACCAGTGCGGGACTGCGTGCCTGCAGCATGCGCAGCCGGAAATAGCTGCCGTCGGCGGTCGTCTCGACACCGTCGACCACCACTTTGCCTGGCGTCGCCGACATCACCGGACCCCGGACGGTCCGGGCCAGGCCGGGTAGCGAGCGGTATGCCTCGGCGAATATCGCTACGGCCCGTGCCAACGGCACCTTGAAATAGTCGTGCGGCCCCGTATCCCGTTCGACGAAAAGGTAATACGGCACCGCCCCTTGCGCCAGTTCCGCGCGCCACAGCTGCGTCCAGGTCGCGGCGTCGTCATTGACACGCGCGATCAGCGGCGCCTGGCAGTAGATCACCGCACCGGTGCCGCGGATGCGCCGCAGCGCCGCTCGGGTCCGGTCGGAATCCAGTTCGCGTGGGTGGCTGAAGTGCGCCATCACCGCCAGCTGCCTGCCGCCGTCGACCACCTGCTCGAACAACCGCAAGGCTTCGTCGGCGTCCGGATCGGTGACGAACCGCTGCGGCCAATAGGCCGGTGACTTGGTACCGATCCGGATCGTGCGCACGGTCGGCACGCGCAGCAGCGGCTCGAGGTGCGCCCGCAGCCGTTCGGTGGACATGATCATCGGATCGCCGCCGGTGATCAGGACGTCGCTGACCTCGGGGTGCTCGCCCAGGTAGTCGACCAGCTGCGCCGGATCGGGTGCGGCGAAACGCAGTTCAGGATCCCCGACGAACTGCGCCCAACGAAAGCAGTAGGTGCAGTAGGCGTGACAGGTCTGCCCTTGACCGGGGAAATACAGCACCGATTCCCGGTACTTGTGCTGAATGCCCTGCATCTCGCGCCCGCCCCGGCTGGGGACATTGAGGTCCATCTGCCCGGACGGATGCGGGTTAAGCCGGTAACGGATATCTCGTACGGTTACCTTGAGCTGCAAGGCATTTCGCGAATCCGCCGAGAGTTCGGCCAGTCGCCGCTCGTCGACCGCCGTGAGCATCCCGTGCTGCGGGAAGGTCAGCTGAAAGATCGGGTCATCGGGCACCCGGTCCCAATCGATGAGCTCGGTGAGCACGTATTCGTTCACCCGGAAGGGCAGGACCAGCGAGACGCGGCGGATCGTCTCCCGCATATCGTCGGAGAGGCCGAAACGTGAAGCGATGGCGTCGATGTGGCGGGGCCCGTAGGCCCGGAACCTTTCGGTGGGCGGCTCGAGCTGGATGGTCACCGCAGCTGCCCCGCCGAATTCTTCTGGTAGAGCCGATTTCCCAGACTTCGAGCAGCGCCGCGGTCGGCCGCGGACAGCGGAAGTCCTTGTCTTGCATTCAGTTTCACTGCAAGAATGGACGAATCCTCGTCATTCTCGCCCGCCGCCATCGCCGCAGTGAGCTTCATATCCACGGTGGGCGGTTCGCCACTTTTGGTCAGAGCCGACATCCAGTCCTCCACGTTATATCTGATTGCCCCCGCCGAAACTCCATCGTCGCCGGTCCGTGGACAGGTGTCGCTTCCCCGATTCTGGGGACGCAGGCCCTGGCTCTCCGATCATGTTGCGGTGGCCGAACTTTCGAGGCGTCCGAGTCCAGCCGGGTTGCGGGGTTCGGACGAGCTCGGCATAGCGGCAGAAGCCGCCGACATTGCCGGAACGTGCCTACCCCCGGCGCGGATCCAGCACACGCTTGTCCCGATTTTCGGGGACATGGGAGACGAGAGAACCGATTGATGCTCTGAACCCGCGCCCAATCTGAAACGTATATAGATCCATATGGTGCTTACTTAGCTGAGATCCATTGGAGCTTAACTTGATTCGGACGGACCTACTCATCAGGTCACCTCTGTTCCTGCTAGGCCTGCGCCAAACCTTGACTGCGGCCGGGATCGAAGTCACTTCCGTCCGGACATCGCTCACCGAGGACCCGTGCTGGTCCGCCGACGCCGCACTGGTCGACGCAGCGGCTATCCCGCACCCAACGGACCTGACGCTCATCACCGAGGTTGCGAAGTCCATTGCGGTACTAGTGCTCAACAATGAGGCCGCAGCGGACGACGCTATCTACCTCCGAGCCGGAGCGACGGGCGTGGTCAGCAAGTCCGAACCAGGCGAGCGCATCGTCCGCGCGGTGCTGATCGCTACCGCTGGAACACGTGTCGGCGCACAACAGCCTGCTCCGGAGTGCACCGAGACCACCGGCCGCTACCTGCACCTATCCGGACGGGAAGAACAGGTTCTGCGACATATCGCACACGGCCTCACCCACGGGCAAGTCGCGACCCGACTAGGGATCAGTCAGCACACCGTCGATACGTACGTGAAGCGCATCCGCTCGAAGCTCCACCTTGGGAACAAAGCCGAACTCACGCGCGCCGCCATGCTCGGCCAACTCGCCGCGCAGGCCGACGACGTTCGCCTGTCGCGCAAGAGGGGACCCCCTTCCATGAGCGCCATCGAGAACAGCGGCAACCACAAGCCGCTGATCGACTGAACGGTTACCCGCGGCAAAGCGGCGACCGTACGGACAACCGCTCATCGCCCATCGTGCCCTGCCATTTTCTCCGTTCCACTCTCGAGCCCGTGTCATGGGGGGCGAATCGCCTACAGATATCACGAGGTCCGCAATCCCTTGCGTTGCAACGACTTTTGGCTCTCACCGTGCCGTGTGCACCCGTGTTGCTGACGAGGGGCCCCGTCCAAGTCCCCCGTCACGGGTATCACTGTTGTGGATTCAGGGGTTTGCCGGTATCCCGATGCGGCGCAACTCGTTCAGGATGGCTCGGGCCCACAGTGATCACAACGCTTCCTGGCACATGGCACGACCTGCGCCATTTCTATGTGTCCGCGTTGATCCTCGGAAACCGCCTCGTATCAGGACAGTTTCAAGCTACGCCCGATGATTTCCTTCATGATTTCGGTGGTGCCGCCGTAGATGGTTTGGACGCGGGCGTCCATGTAGGCCTTGGCGATCGGGTATTCCTTCATGTAGCCGTAGCCGCCGTGCAGTTGGAGGCAGCGGTCGATGAGGTCGACCTGTTCCTCGGTGCTCCACCATTTGGCCATGGCGGCGTCTTCGACGGAGAGCTTGCCGCGGTTCAGGTCTTCGATGAAGCGGTCGACCAGGACGCGGACGGCGGTGGTCTTGGTGGCGAGTTCGGCGAGCACGAAGCGGGTGTTCTGGAAGGTGCCGATCGGCTTGCCGAACGCCTTGCGGTCGCGGACGTACTGGATGGTCATGTCCAGGCACGCCTCCATCGCGGCGGCGGCCATCACGGCGATGGACAGGCGCTCCTGCGGCAGGTTCTGCATCAGGTGGATGAAGCCGGCGCCCTCCTGGCCGAGCAGGTTGGCGGCGGGCACCCGGACGTCGGTGAAGCTCAGCTCGGCGGTGTCCTGCGCCTTGAGGCCGAGCTTGTCCAGGTTGCGGCCGCGTTCGAAGCCGGCCATGCCGCGCTCGACGACGAGCAGGCTGAAGCCCATCGCGCCCTTCTCAGGGTCGGTCTGCGCGACCACGATGACGATGTCGGCGTTGATGCCGTTGGTGATGAAGGTCTTGGCGCCGTTGAGCACCCAGTCGTCACCGTCGCGGACCGCACGGGTCTTGATGCCCTGCAGGTCGGAGCCGGTGCCGGGCTCGGTCATCGCGATCGCGGTGATGATCTCGCCGGTACAGAAGCCGGGCAGCCAGCGCTGCTTCTGCTCCTCGTTGGCCAGCTCCGACAGATACGGTGCGATCACGTCGTTGTGCAGGGCGAAACCGAGGCCGGAGTACTGGCCGCGGACCGATTCCTCGGCCACGATCGCGTTGTAGCGGAAGTCCTTGACCCCGCCGCCGCCGTGCTCCTCCGGCATGGCCATGCCCAGGAAGCCCTGCTTGCCCGCCTCGAGCCAGACCGCGCGGTCGACAATCCCCTGCTCTTCCCACTTCGCGTGGTTCGGCGCGACGTGCTGATCGAGAAACTTGCGGAACGACTCCCGGAACAGATCATGTTCGGGTTCGAACAGTGTGCGCTCCACACCAACCTCCTAGTGACCCACCGGCCGGTCGACACCGACCCGTCATTGCCTCATACGGTACCCGGAACGAGAATCTCAGTTCACTTCTGGGGCGGAATCGTTGGCTAACCAGGCGCGGGGTCCGGCCTCGCGGAAGAAGATCGAGATTCTCGACAAACCGCGGCCGAGCACGCCGTGTCCTCGACCACAGAATTCCGACTCCGTGTTAACCCGCCGTCCAACTTTTGGTGAACATCAGCATGCGACCGTGGGACGATGGCGGCGACCCTCATCGCGACGGCTCCGACCGGTTCCGTTGCCCCAACCTCCAGTCCGACAGCCCTGCCACCGGCCCGTCCGGTGGAACGCCTCGGCGTAACTGTGCTGCTGCTCGGGACAGCGATCGCGTATCTGTGGCACATCACCGTCAACGGCATGGGCAACAACTTCTATGCGGGCGCGGCATGGGCGGGATCGCGAGACTGGAAGGCGCTGCTGTTCGGGTCGCTCGATCCGAGCAACTTCATCACCGTCGACAAGCCGCCGGTGTCGCAGTGGGTGATGGGGCTGTCCGGGCAGTTGTTCGGGTTCAGCAGTGCGAGCATGCTGATTCCGCAGGCGTTGATGGCGGTGGGCGCGGTCTGGTTGACCTATGGGGCGGTCGCGCGCGCGACTCGAAACCGGGGCGCCGGGCTGTTGGCCGGGGTGGTGTTGGCGGCTACTCCGGTGGTGGCGTTGATGTTTCGGTTCAACAACCCGGACGCGGTGTTGGTGCTGCTGATGACCGCGGGTGGCTACTGCACGATCAGGGCGTTGGAGCGGGCGAATGGGCGGTGGCTGATGATGGCCGGTGTCGCACTCGGGTTCGCGTTCTTGGCCAAGTTGCTCGAAGGGTTGATGGTGTTGCCCGCGCTGGGCGTCACGTATCTCATCGTCGCGCCCACTACACTGCGGAATCGGTTGTGGCACTTGGTCGGTGCTACGGCGGCGTTGATTGTTTCGGCTGGCTGGTACGTGTTGCTGACCGTCCTGTGGCCTGAGTCATCGCGACCGTATCTCGCCGGTTCGACGGACAACAGCTTGATGGATTCCGTGCTCGGCTACAACGGATTCGGCCGCTTCCTCGGTCACACTCCGGCGACCGGGAAGATCGACCTGCCGTCCGGTTATCAGACGCCGCCCGGACTTCTGCAGAGCTTCAACGATTTCGGCTCGCCCGGGATCGGCCGACTGTTTGTCGGTGAGAGTGGGTTCGAGATCTCGTGGCTGGTACCGGCTGCGCTGTTGGCGTTCGTGGTGGTGCTGGTGTCCCGGTGGCGTGCGCCGCGAACCAATCAAATACGTGGTGCGGCATTGGTTTTCGGGCTGTGGCTGATCACGATGGGTGGCGCCTTCAGTGCGATGAAGGCCATCGATCACTCCTACTACACGCTGACCCTCGCGCCCGCCGCGGCCGGGATGGTCGCGGTTGGCGTGCATGAACTGTGGCTGCGGCGCGACGAGCTGCTGGGCAAGCTCGGAGCCGCCGCGCTGATACTGACCATGGGTCTGTGGGCTTTTGTTGTGCTGCAACGTAATTCGGACTGGCTGCCGTGGATGCGGTGGACCGTCGCCGGGGTGACGGTGGTGGCGGCGCTCGGGCTGCTGGTGACCGCGATTCCGGCGACGGCCGGGTGGCGGGTCGCGCGGACCAGGACTACCGCGATCCTGGTGGTCGTCGGGGTGCTCGCCGGGCTCGGCGGGTCGACCGCGTACGCGGCGGCCACGCTGCCGCAGGCCCATGTCGGCCGCAGTCCGCAGGTCGGGCCGGCCAAGCCCGTCGAGACCGGGATCGCGGCGCTGATCCACCGCCAGACGCAGAACTTCGCCGACGGCGGCGCGTTCACCAATCCGCAGCTCGTCACGATGCTGATGAGCAGCACGACCCGGTGGTCTGCCGCGGTAGATCGAGGTTCGATCGCCGCCGCACTCGAATTAGCCAGCCGCACTCCGGTGATCGCCATCGGCGGATTCGCGGTCGAAGACCCGGTACCGACGTTAGAGGAGTTCCAGAAGATCGTGGCCGACCATGAGTTGACGTACTACCTGGTGCAGGAGATGCAGCTGCCCGCGTCGTGGAAAGTCGGCGGGCAGCCGGGCGCCACCACGCCATCCGCACCCGAAAAGCCGTGGCAGGTAACCGGGAAGCCGGAGATCGCGGAGTGGGTGAGCCATCACTACACCGCGACGCACATCGGCAACATCGCGGTCTACGACCTCACGCCGCACCCGAATTAACCCGAACCCCCGCACCACTCCTGATCTCCCGCACCGAAATTCGCATGCGATTCTCGGTGCGGGAAATCAGGAAACGTGCGGCGGCATCAGCGCGGTCACCAGGTCGAGCAACTGAGCCTGGCACGGACCCGCCAACCGCACCACTCTTGATTAGGCGCACCGAGAGTCGCATGCGATTGTCGGTGCGACAGATCAGGAATGGTGCGGCGGCACCACTGCGGTGGGCGGTGAGGTCGGCCCGGGCGCGCAAACCGCCAGTCGCCGAGCGGCACGCAAAGGTCAGCGCTGGATCCAGTCGCGCACGCGGCCGAATAGGGTGCGACCGGAGTCATGTTCGCGTTCCGTGAAGAGGAATTTCAGTTCTTCCTCCAGGGCCTTGCGGACGACATCGCGCAATTCCCTTGCGGCCGTGGTGATGTCGTCGGCGTCGCGCCAGGGAGCCGGATCGATGGGGGTGCCCGCGGAGAAGTAGAAGCGTTCGGGGCGCGGGAGGACGGTCGGGCCGAGGCCGCGCAGGAGCGGGGGTGTCAGCTCGGGGTTCATGCCGAGGGCTTCGACGGTCCAGCGCAGGGGGCGGAGCAGTGGGTGGTCGCCATCGATGACGATGTCGTAGGCGTCGTCGACGCCGATCATCGCGATCGGCACGATCGGTGCGCCCGCTTCGATCGCCATCCGGGCGAAGCCGGTGCGGCCTTCCCATTTGAGGACGTACTTCTCGTTCTTGCGGCGCACCGCCTCTCGGCCACCGCCGGGGAACACGATGACGGCCTCGCCGCGCTTCAGCAGGGCGAGGCAGTTGCCACGGGTGCCGCGGACCGCGCCGTAGCGATGCAGGAAGTGCCGCACGCCGGGGACCGCGATCAGCACGTTTTCGGCGAGGCCACGGATCAGGCGGCCGCGGCGGCGCAGCACCTCGGGCAGCAGCAGCGGGGCGTCGATGCCGCCCATCAGGTTGTGGTTGCCGACGAGCAGGACGGGACCGTCGGTGGGGATGTTGTCGAGTCCGTAGAACCGCGGACTGGTCCACGCGCGCAACGGCGACAGCAGCGCCTCGATTACCCGAAGATCGCTGTCGGTGAGCGAAACGGCCAGCGGGGCACCGTCGCTGAGCGCCGGTTTGTCGAGCAACAGCGCACCGGACGCCTTATCTGCGGAATCGGCCGAACCCACACGGTCGTGCGACATACATCCCTCCTGATGTCGCCTCGAACGATACCGTAACGAAATCCACTGTGCCGCATCGAATGTGAGCGCCAACACAGTCTGATCGGTCTGCTATGAGCTCACCGCCCACTCCCCGCACCGCCAAAACCCCCGCCTGCCTGCCGCGCACCACATCTCGTCCCGCGCACAAATTTGCTGGCAATTTCATGCGCATCAGCACAACATGTGCGCGCGACCATGGCCCATGTGCGCCATCACAAACATGTGCGAGCCAACCACCGAACCTTCACAGTGCCGGCTCACATCGAGGTCGACGGCACCGGATCAGGACCACCCGCGCAGCCGACATGATGGCGCAGTCGCCGCGCACCGTTTCGCGTGCCGCGCCTCAATTTGCTGGCAACTTCTGCGCGCTGATACAACTTGCGAGCGCGAGGGTGGCACTGCGAGCGCTCGCGCCGTCGCTGACAGCACCGGACTGTCGGCCCTGGGATTGCAGCCAAAGTCGCCGCGCACCTCTTCTCGCGCTGCGCCTCAATTCGCTGGCAGTTTCATGCGCGCCGACACAACTTATGCGCGAAGGTAGCGCCACGAGCGCCCGCCTGCGAGGGGCACAGCGCCAACCGGGGCCTCCCTGTTGGCAGGCGTCGGCGCCGTGCACGATCCCTCGCGCAGCGTATGAAAATGCCAGCAGTTTCATACGCGTCGGCACAAACCGTGCGCGGGAGGGTGGATAGCCCCGACGGAAGCGACAGGCGGTCCGCCGAGCGGGAGATGATGGCGGCACAGTGCGAGTGAGCGCGCCGTCATGTCCCGTTCGGTGTCACGGGAGGTGGCTAGGCCTCGGCGTGGCCGTTGGTTTCCGCGCCGCCCGCGTGGGCGTATTCCGAGAGGGCCGCGGCGAGGGAGTGGGGCACGCGGGCGTGGACTCGGGTGCCGCCTTCCTCGTGGGTGGAGTCGATGATGCGGCCGTCGGCGTGGATGCGGGCGAGCAGGTCGCCGCGGCTGTACGGGAGCAGGATGCTGATTTCGGCGTCGAGGCCGCCGAGTACCTCGGCGAGGCGGTCGCGCAGGGCGTCGATGCCGAGGTCGGCGCGGACGGAGACGTATGCCGCGTCGGGGAGCTGGCCGCGCAGGCGGGTGAGCGCCATCGGGTCCAACGCGTCGATCTTGTTGACCACCAGCAGTTCCGGCGGGGCCGAGGTGCCCTGCTCCTTGATCACGTCGGTGATCACCTCGCGGACCGCCTTGATCTGTTCGGCGGGCAGCGCGTCGGAACCGTCGACCACGTGCAGCAGCAGGTCGGCGCCGGTCACTTCCTCCAGCGTCGAGCGGAACGCCTCGACCAGCTGGGTCGGCAGGTGCCGGACGAAACCGACGGTGTCGGTGAATACAACCTCACGGCCGTCATCGAGATCGGCGCGGCGAGTGGTCGGATCGAGGGTGGCGAACAGCGCGTCCTGCACCAGCAATCCGGCGCCGGTGAGCGCGTTCATCAGGCTGGACTTGCCCGCGTTGGTGTAGCCGACGATCGCCACCGACGGGATGCCGCTGGAACTGCGGCGGGCCCGCATGGTGTCTCGCGCGGTCTTCATCTCGCGAATCTCGCGGCGCAGCTTGGCCATTCGCTCGCGGATGCGGCGACGATCGGTTTCGATCTTTGTCTCACCGGGACCACGCAGACCGACGCCGCCGTTGCTGCCCGCGCGACCACCGGCCTGCCGGGACATGGACTCACCCCAGCCGCGCAGTCGCGGCAGCATGTATTCCATTTGCGCGAGCGCGACCTGCGCCTTGCCCTCGCGGGAGGTGGCGTGCTGGGCGAAGATGTCGAGGATCAGCGCGGTCCGGTCGATCACCTTGACCTTGACGACCTTTTCCAGCGCGGTCAGCTGCGCCGGCGTGAGCTCACCGTCGCAGATCACGGTGTCGGCGCCGGTTTCCAGCACCACGGCCCGCAGCTCTTCGGCCTTGCCGGAGCCGATGTAGGTGGCCGGGTCCGGCTTGTCGCGGCGCTGGATCAGTCCTTCGAGCACCTCGGACCCCGCGGTCTCGGCGAGCGCGGCCAGTTCGGTCATGCTCGCGTCGGCCTGCGCCGCGCTGCCCGTGGTCCACACGCCGACCAGCACGACCCGTTCCAGGCGCAGCTGCCGGTACTCGACCTCGGTGATGTCGGTGAGTTCGGTGGACAGCCCGGCGACGCGACGCAGCGAGCTGCGTTCGTCGAGCTGCATCTCGCCGACCGTGGGGTTTGCCGACGTCCAGCCGCCGGAGCGCTTCATTCGCGCGGCGTGCTCGGCGACGACATCGCCGGTCGCGGCGTCGTCGGACAGCGCGCCGTCGGCGGCAGCGTCGAGCTGGATGTCGTCATCGGCCGTCTCGGTGAAGTCGTCGGCCGGAGTGAATTCATAAACTTTAGATTTCGTCATACAAGATCCATGATCCCACGATGCACCGACATGGCGCATTCGGATATTGAGCACAGCGTGTTGGGGGTTGTCGGGTCAAGTTCGTCCGGAGACAGCGCGCGACCTGCTGGACGTGTCAGAGCTGCCGTCACCGACCCTCATCGAGGGCCCACAACCGACGCAACGCGCGAGGTACGCCTACAGCGAACCGAGGTGCTGCCACCAACCCTCGGCGATGGATCCAGACGCGACGAGTACCGAGGGCCCGCGCAGCCAAGCGGTGCCGTTGGACAGGCCGACGGTGACTTCCCCGCCGGGGATGCGGACGCGGACCTCGCCGGTGTCGGTCGCGAGGTCGAAACCTTCGCGGGCCAGGGCTGCGGCGGCCGCGGCTACGGTTCCTGTTCCGCAGGAACGGGTTTCGCCGACGCCGCGTTCGTAGACGCGCATGTCGACGGAGTGGTCGGCGTCGAGGGCGGTGACGATTTCCACGTTGACGCCGTGCGGGAAGAGGTCGGGGTCGTAGCCGGGAGGCACGGTGAGGTCGAGTTTGGCCAGGCCTTCTGCGGAGAGGTCGGGGTCGACGCAGGCCAGGTGCGGGTTGCCGACGTCGATGCCGATGCCGGGGTGGGCCCAGCCCGCGATGGTGGCGGTGGATTCGCCGAGTTCGCGCACGGTGCCCATGTCGACCGTGACCATGTCGACGGTGACGTCGCCGTCGACCTCGGTGGCGGAGTGCACGACGACCGGACGTCCGCCCGCACGACTACCGACGACGAATTCGTGCTCGGTCTCCAGTCCGGAGGCCACCAGGTAGTGGGAAAACACCCGCACTCCGTTGCCGCACATCTCGGCGATCGAGCCGTCGGCGTTGCGGTAGTCCATGAACCAGTCGGTCTCGTCCACACCCTCGGGCAGTTCGGCGAGCACGCCCGCGGCACGCAACGCACCGGCCCGCGCCACCCGCAGCACACCGTCGGCACCGAGGCCGCGTTGGCGGTCGCAGAGCGCGCTGATCCGCTCGGCGGTCAGCTCCAGCCGAACCTCGAGGTCCGGCAGCACCACGAAGTCGTTCTGGGTGCCGTGCCCCTTGGTGAACTCGATATCCGACACGTGCGTGTTCTCCCTAACTACTCGTCATTTGGCAAACGTCCGGCGCTGCCGGGAAATTTCGTAGAGCGCGACGGCGGCGGCCGAGGGCGCGCCGAGCGAGCTGGCGGTGCCGCCCATCGGGATGTGCACCATGTCGTCGCAGGCTTCCTGCCAGGCGGCGCTCATCCCGCTGGTCTCGTTGCCGACGACGAGGATGGTGGCGTCACTGAAGTCGTGGTCGTAGGCCGCGTGCGGGCCGTTCTCGTCGGTGCCGACGATCCGGGTCGGGATGCCGCGCCGCACCTGCCGGTCCCGGAATTCGAGAACCTGTGCGGCACCGGCCGCGCGCACGATCGGCATGGCGAACAGCGAGCCCGTCGACGCGCGAACGGCCTGCGGGTCGTACTGGTCGGCGCCGTGCCCGGTGACGATCACGCCGCTGGCACCGAACGCGTCGGCCGATCGGATCAACGTGCCCAGATTGCCCGGTGAATTGGGCCGGTCGAACACCACGACCACCGGCGCGTCCTCGCCGGGCTCCCCCGGCTCGAAGGTGTCGAGCTCCTGCTGCCGCGACACCGCGACGGCCACCACTTCCGGTATGCCGCCGACCTTTTCGCCGAGCTCGGCCATCAACTCCGGCACCAGGCCGACCTGCGGCACGTCGCTGGTGTCCAGTAGCTCCCTGGCCCAGCTGGACAGGTCGGGCGTGCCGAGGCGGTAGAGCAGCGTCTCCAGCGGCCAGTCGTTGGCGACGGCCTGGGTGATCGGGCGGACGCCCTGCACCAGGAAGCGACCGTCGCGGTGGCGTTTGGTCCGGTTGTTCAGGTACGCCTGCCATACCTGGACCGAGGCATTGCGGGTGCTCACACGTCGGGTCACTGCGGAGTCCGTTCTTTCTCGTCGAGCAGGGCGAGCGCGGTCGCCACCAGATCGGGGGCGGCGCCGTCCACCCAGCGCACCCGTGGGTCACGCCGGAACCAGGAGCGCTGCCGCCGAACATAGCGCCGGGTGCCGATCAGGGTGCGTTCTTGCGCTTGCTGTAAGTCGTATTCGTTGTCGAGGTACGACAGGACTTGTGCGTATCCGATGGCGCGCCGGGCGGTGACGCCGTCGCGCAGGCCGTGGTCGATCAAGGTGCGTACTTCGTCGACGAGTCCGGCGGCGAACATCAGCTCGGTGCGACGTTCGATCCGTTCGTCCAGCGCGGCGGTCTCGCGGTCGACACCGATGATCACCGTGCCCCAGCGCGGTGTGCCGATCTCAGGTGCGGAGGCGGCGAACGGTTGGCCGGTGAGTTCGACGACCTCTAGCGCCCGCACCATGCGGCGGCCGTCGGTGGGCAGGATGGTCGCTGC
This sequence comes from Nocardia sp. NPDC050175, assembly GCF_044459885.1. Classification (NCBI taxonomy): domain Bacteria; kingdom Bacillati; phylum Actinomycetota; class Actinomycetes; order Mycobacteriales; family Nocardiaceae; genus Nocardia; species Nocardia sp. NPDC050175. The sequence goes on along the minus strand of NZ_JBITJI010000003.1, from coordinate 42,656 downwards.
CGCAGCCGGATCCGCAGCCTGCAATGCCGCGTGCACCGCGTCGACACCCCCCTCGGCGAGCACAGCTTCCCAGCGGGCGCGCACGACCGGGTCGGTGGCCGGGAACTCCCACTTGTCCAGCAGCGCTTGCACATACATCATCGAACCGCCGACGATAACCGGCACGCGACCGCGAGCCATGATCTCGACGACGTCCGCGCTCGCCGCGGACTGATAGGCGGCGACGGTCGCGGTTTCGGTCACCTCGAGCACATCGAGTTGATGATGCGGAATGTCACGCCGTTCCGCGACGGTGAGTTTCGCGGTGCCGACATCCATGCCGCGGTAGAGCTGCATCGCGTCGATGTTGACGATCTCGCCGCCGAGTCGTTCGGCGAGGTCGAGGCCGAGGTTCGATTTGCCGGTGGCGGTGGGGCCGACCACGGCGATCGGGGTGATATCGGGATCGGTCACGACTCGGCTCCGTCGTAGGCAACGCGACCCGATGACGTTGCGCCCATTGCTCGCTCGCTCATGCGGACTCGGTCCGTCGCCACAGGCTCACGTCGTACCCGACGCCGAACGGCGCGTCCTGATACAGCGTCTCGACCATCGGATCAGTGTCGAACAACCCGGCCAGCACCTGGTAGGCGGCCCGCCCGGTCATCACGAGTTCCGCACACAGTGCGGGATCCAGCGCACGCAACGCGGCCAGGTCCCCCGCGGCCAATGCGCGATCGAGCTCGTCCTGCACGGCGCCGGCCCGCTCATCGAGATACCCCGGCGCCTTCAACGACAACGTCGCGGCACCGTCCGCGATCACCAGCACGCCGTGCCGTTTGTCCGAATCGTCCATTTCCGCGCGCAGTTTCGCGCCGAGTTCGACGCAGCAGTGCACCGGAGCGTCTTCGGCGATGAGGTGAACCTCGGCACTCACGACAGGCGCCACCTGCCCCCGCAACCACCCAGCGATCAACACCGGCAGCGGATGCTGGGCATCCGGCTCGGCCGTCGCGGCCGCGGAAAGCGCGACCCGCACGTCCGCGCCGAACCCGCGGAACGTACCGACCGACTCGGAACCGAACACCTGGTCGGCGGCCCCGGTACCGACAACTGTCCAGCGGTCTGTCACTGCCGCAAGCCTTTCCGCGGCCGTCAGCACGGCCGCGCGCAGCACCGCGCGCGGATCACCCTGCTGACCGGGAAGCGCGCCCGTCACACCGCCGCAGAGCTCGGGCACCAGGATCGGCGGCGACGGGACCAGGGCGGCAATCGAGAACACCGGATAACCGTAACCGTTCCGCGCGACGCCCTTACGCACCCCGGGTACCGCCCGGGTTCGAGTGTCTCTGCCGCAAAGCTGGTCGAGATTGATACTGTTCGATGAGCTACAACCCAGGTCATCAGGGGTTGCAATCCCCGAGATTCCTCCGAGTGAAGGCATGGGTCGATGGTCACAAGGGCTCAAACCGGGTTCAATGGGATGAGCTAGGGCGTAACCAGGCAGCCGTGACGCGCGGCAGGGACGAGGAGCAATGACCGACAGCAACGGAACCGCGAAAGCCAGCCCCGGCGCGATGCCGCGCTCTTCCGGTGCCCCGAAACCCGGTGGCTCGATCCAACCGCCCAAGCCGCACGCGACGCCGGGCCAGGCCCAGCATCCGCATCCCGTCGTGCCGACGGTCTCCGACCCCAGCGCGTGGGGCCGGGTCGACGACGACGGCACCGCGTGGGTGAAGACCGCCGACGGCGACCGTCAGGTCGGCTCCTGGCAGGCCGGTGACGCCGCCGAGGGGCTGGCCCACTTCGGCCGCCGGTTCGACGACCTGGCCACCGAGGTCGCACTGCTGGAAGCCCGCCTGGCCGCAGGCGCGGACGCCCGTAAGACCAAGGCCGCCGCCGTCGCCCTCGCCGAATCGCTGCCCACCGCCTCCGTCATCGGCGATATCGACGGGCTCACCAAGCGCCTGGCCGCGATCGCCGAACACTCCGAAGAGGCTGCCGCGCAGGCCAAGGAGGAGAAAGACAAGGCGCGCCACGAGCACACCGAGCGCAAGGAAACGCTGTGCGCCGAGGCCGAGAAGATCGCCGCCGAATCCACCCAGTGGAAGGCGGCGGGCGACCGGCTGCGCGAGATCCTCGACGAGTGGAAGTCGATCCGCGGCGTGGACCGCAAGGTCGACGACGCACTCTGGAAGCGGTACTCCAAGGCGCGTGAGGCGTTCAACCGCAGGCGCGGTGCGCACTTCGCCGAACTCGACCGGGAACGCGCCTCCGCGAAGACGCGCAAGGAAGAGCTGTGCGTGCGCGCCGAGGAACTGTCCGGCTCGACCGACTGGGTCGGCACCGCGGGCATCTTCCGCGACCTGCTCGCCGAGTGGAAGGCCGCGGGCCGGGCGCCACGCGAGGCCGACGAGGCGCTGTGGCGGCGCTTCAAGAGCGCGCAGGACGTGTTCTTCGCCGCCCGCAACGCCGCCGTCACCGAGCGCGACGCCGAGTTCGACACGAACGCCGCCGCCAAGGAAGAGCTGCTGCAGGCCTACGAGCACATCGACCCGGCCAACGGCCTGGAAGCCGCCCGCGCTGCGCTGCGCGAACTGCAGGACAAGTGGGACGCCGTCGGCAAGGTCCCGCGCGAACGCATCCAGGAATTGGAAGGCAAGCTGCGCACCATCGAGAAGCGGGTCCGCGACGCGGTCGACGCGCAGTGGCGGCGCACCGACCCGGAAGCGATGGCACGCGCGGCCCAATTCCGTGAGCGGGTAGCACAATTCGAGGAGCAGGCCGCCAAGGCTCAGGCCGCAGGCAAGGCCCGTGACGCGGAGAAGGCCCTCGAACAGGCCAAGCAGTGGCGCGAGTGGGCCGAAGCCGCCGAGGGCGCGGTCACCAACCGCTAACCCCCTTCCGACCGAAGGCGCCCTTCACCCCGCCGGACAGTCCGAAGGCCACCTTCAGTCGACTACATGCGATCGACCGAAGGTGGCCTTCGGTCTGTCTGGGTGACTGAAGGGCGCCTTCGGTCGGTTTGTGGGGGTTAGTTTTCGCCGGTGAGGCGGCGGCGGTCGCGTTCCTCGGCGGCTACCGATGCGTTGCGGCGCTGTTCTTCGGCGGCCAGCTGCAGGGTGGTGCGGCTCCAGACGACGCGAATCCAGTGGAACGTCAACACGATTGCGGCGATGGTGCCGAGGATGAGGCCGACCGCGGGGCCCGCGCCGTGGTAGTTGTTGATGCCGGGGGTCTGGCGGTGCCAGATGGAGAAGACGCCGAACACGCTCGTGATGGCCGTGCCCGCGACCGCGATCCAGGCCAGGAACCAGCGGCGGGTCATCAGGGCCAGGGTCGAGAAGCCGACGCCGAACACCACCAGGAACCAGACGAAGATCCGGGACGGCAGCCCGATGTGCTCCATCCGGGCGGCCTCGGTGCCGAGCAGCACGTCGAAACCGCGCGCGCCGCCGGCGTGCGGCAGCACCAGCGAGAGCAACAGGACGAACACCGCGCCGGCCACCACCATGGCGCGCACGCCGGGGTCGATCTCGCCCGCGATGCGGCGTTCCACCGCGTCCAGGTCGTCGCGGAACTGCTCGAAGTTGCTGCTCTCGACCGAGTTCACTGAACCCTCGTTTCGTTCGGCTTGTTCGTGGTTCGCTGCTGTGCCCGCGTCCACTGTGCCAGCACCGGGTTCGTTAGCATCGGCCGACCCACTACCGCCGGTAGTAGGTTTGCGGTTCGCGGGCTGGTCGGGTTCCGCACCGCCGGCCACGAAGCCGTTGTCGCCAGGCTTGTCGTTCACGCTGCCCCCTCGCCGATACACCGTTGCGGCTCGTGCGATCCGCGTCGCGTATCGCGTTCGGCTCCAGCATGACCGAGCACCCGGGCGATGTCTGCGATTCGCCGACTCATGCGCCGCAACCGGTCGAGCAGCCCGCGGCCGCGACCGGTTCCGGCGCGGGCGCGCCGATGCGAGGCAGCCCCAGACCGACGCCGATCGGTTCGGTCTTCGGCGTGACGCCCCGTTCGTGCGCGTCACCGGCTGTGGTGCGGCGATGCGACTTGATCGGCGAGTCGGCGATCAGGTGATGCGGTGCCGCCTCGGTGATATCGACGGTGACGAGGTCGCCGGGACGAATCGACTCGGGCGTGCCGCCCGGCCGGAAATGCACCAGCCTGCCGTCGCGGGCCCGGCCGCTCATCCGCGCGGTGGCGGCGTTCTTCTTGCCCGCGCCGTCGGCGACCAGCAGTTCGACCTCGGTGCCGATGAGCTCCCGGTTCGCGTCCAGCGAGACTTCCTCCTGCAACGCGATGAGCCGCATATAGCGTTCCTGCACAACGGCTTTCGGCAGCTGATCGGGCATATCGGCGGCCGGTGTGCCCGGCCGCTTGGAGTACTGGAAGGTGTAGGCGCTGGTGAACCGCGCCTGCCGCACCACGTCCAGGGTCTCCTGGAAGTCCTCCTCGGTCTCGCCCGGGAACCCGACGATGATGTCGGTGGTGATCGCCGCGTGCGGCATCACCGCGCGCACCTTCTCGATGATGCCGAGGTAGCGCGCCTTGCGGTAGGACCGACGCATCGACTTGAGCACCCTGTCCGAACCCGACTGCAGCGGCATGTGCAGTTGCGGACAGATGTTCGGCGTCTCGGCCATCGCCTCGATCACGTCGTCGGTGAACTCGGCCGGGTGCGGTGAGGTGAAGCGCACTCGCTCCAGTCCGTCGATGTTTCCGCACGCGCGCAACAGCTTGGCGAACGCGCCGCGATCGCGGGCCTCGTCCGGATCGGCGAACGAGGCGCCATAGGCGTTCACGTTCTGCCCGAGCAGCGTCACCTCCAGCACGCCCTGGTCGACCAGCGCCTGCACCTCGGCGAGCACGTCACCGGGGCGGCGGTCGACCTCCTTGCCGCGCAGCGCCGGAACGATGCAGAAGGTGCAGGTGTTGTTGCAGCCCACCGAGATCGACACCCAGCCCGAGTACGCGGACTCGCGCTTGGCGGGCAGGCTCGACGGGAACGCCTCCAGCGATTCCAGGATCTCCACCTGCGCCTCGGCATTGTGCCGCGCGCGTTCCAGCAGGACGGGCAGCGAGCCGATGTTGTGTGTGCCGAACACCACATCCACCCAGGGCGCCTTGCGCACGACCGTGCCGCGGTCCTTCTGCGCCAGGCAGCCGCCGACGGCGATCTGCATGCCGGGCTGGTCGGCCTTGATCGACGCCAGATGGCCGAGGGTGCCGTAGAGCTTGTTGTCGGCGTTCTCGCGCACCGCGCAGGTGTTGAGCACGACCAGATCGGCCGTCGCCCCCGGCGCGGCCTTCACGTACCCCGCGTCCTCCAGGAGTCCGGACAAGCGTTCGGAATCGTGCACGTTCATCTGGCAGCCGAAGGTGCGGACCTCATAGCTGCGGGTGCCTTCAGAGGCGAGGTGGGTGGGAGTCAACACTGCCTGTCCGATCGATTCCACGGGTCCAGGGTACGGGCACGCCCAACCCCAATTTTGGGGGCATGCAATTTGCGAACGCGCCGCCAAACGACGGCGCGTTAGCCGTTGGCCCGCTCTCTCGCGGCAGTGGCCTTGCTCACCCGCACAGCCCCTGATCAGGCACTGTGCGACGATGACGGGCCCGCCCACGGCCGGAAAACCGGCGATCCGGACGAACCGGTCGATCCGGTTAACGTGACGTGTCATCGCGGCGTGCCAAAACGGTGTGTCGCGGAAACTCGGGCAAATCCACATTTTGCCTTTACAGTCTTGGACCATGACCGACGACGCCGCCGCGCCCGATACAACCGGGAACGCTTCAACCGGGGACGCCAGCGCCGCCAGCGCGCCGATGATCTCGATGCGCAACGTGCAAAAGCACTTCGGTGAATTGCACGTGCTGCGGGATATCGACCTGGAAGTCCCCAAGGGACAGGTAGTCATTGTTCTCGGGCCCTCGGGCTCCGGGAAATCGACGCTGTGCCGCACCATCAACCGCCTCGAACCCATCGACTCCGGTGACATCGCCATCGACGGTGTCCCGCTGCCCGCCGAAGGCCGCGGCCTGGCCGCGCTGCGCGCCGACGTCGGCATGGTTTTCCAATCGTTCAACCTGTTCGCGCACAAGACGATCCTGGAGAACGTCATGCTCGCGCCGATGAAGGTTCGCAAGATCAAGAAGGACGCGGCGCGCACGCACGCCATGGAACTGCTCGACCGGGTCGGCATCGGCAACCAGGCCGACAAGTACCCGGCCCAGCTCTCCGGTGGCCAGCAGCAGCGCGTCGCCATCGCCCGCGCGCTGGCGATGAACCCCAAGGTGATGCTGTTCGACGAGCCGACCTCGGCCCTGGACCCGGAAATGGTCCAGGAGGTGCTCGACGTGATGGTCTCGCTGGCCAAGGACGGGATGACCATGCTGGTTGTCACCCACGAGATGGGCTTCGCCCGCCGCGCGGGCAACCGGGTCCTGTTCATGGCCGACGGCCAGGTGGTGGAGGACGCCGAACCCGAAGTGTTCTTCACCGCGCCGAAGTCCGAACGTGCCAAGGACTTCCTCGGCAAGATATTGAGCCACTGAACCATAGAGATCGACCCGCGGCCTCGCGCATTCGCGACTCGCAAGCGCTCCAAGCTGAGCTCGTGCCGAACCGAGGGACGGCCTCGTCCCACGAACACGGCCAGCAAACCCATGAGAGGGAGAAGGAAACTCGATGAGGATCAACCGTGCTCTGCGACTCGGAGTCGGCGCGATCGCGCTGACCGTCGTCGCCGCGACCGCCACCGCGTGCGGCGGCGGTGACAGCAAGTCCGCCCTGGATCACGCCAAGGACGGCAAGCTGACCATCGGCATCAAGTTCGACCAGCCCGGCATCGGCCTGCGCAACAAGGACGGCTCCTACAGCGGCTTCGACGTCGAGGTCGCCAAGCTGGTCGCGGGCAAGCTCGGGGTGAAGCCCGAGGGCATCACCTGGAAGGAATCGCCGTCCAGCCAGCGCGAGACGCTGATCGAGAACGGCCAGGTCGACTACATCGTGGCCAGCTACTCGATCACCGACGCACGCAAGCAGAAGGTCGACTTCGCCGGCCCCTACTACGTTGCGGGACAGTCGTTCCTGGTGCGCTCCGACAACACCGACATCTCGACCCCGGAAACCCTCAAGGGCAAGAAGGTCTGCTCGGTGAAGGGCTCCACGCCCGCACAGAACATCGAGAAGAACTTCCCCGACACCCAGCTGCAGCAGAACGACACCTACTCGGTGTGCCTCGAGGGCCTGCGCGCCGGCTCCTGGGACGCGGTGACCACCGACGACATCATCCTGGCCGGCTACGCCTCGCAGAGCACCGGTGCGTTCAAGGTCGTCGGTAAGCCGTTCACCACGGAGAACTACGGCATCGGCCTCAAGAAGGGCAACAAGGAGCTCCGCGACAAGGTCAACGACGCGATCGAGGCGATCTTCGCCGACGGTTCCTGGAAGAAGGCCTTCGACGCGTCCGTCGGCGGCTCCGGATACCAGGCGCCGGAACCGCCGAAGGTCAACCGGTACTGAGCTTCACCCCGCACGGGTGGCCTGCTCCGCACGGATCAGGCCACCCGCCGCACTCTTCCCCCTGAAAATCGAGACCCGATGGGAGGGACACGTACGCCGTGTTCGACCTGATCTCGAGGTATGACGACAAAATCCTCGACGCCTTCTGGGTGACCATCAAACTGACCGTCCTCTCGGCGGTCGGCGCGCTGATCCTGGGCACCATCGTCGCTGCGCTGCGTGTGTCCCCAGTACCGATCGCCCGCGCGGTCGGCACCGCCTACGTCACCATCTTCCGCAACACCCCGCTCACCCTGATCATCCTGTTCATGTCGCTCGGTCTGTACACCACGATGGGCTGGCACCTCGCGGCCGACGGTCCGGACTCGGTGGCGAACAACAACTTCCGTTACGCCATCCTCGGATTCAGCATCTACACCGGCGCTTTCGTCTGTGAGTCGCTGCGGTCCGGTATCAACACGGTGGCCATGGGCCAGTCCGAGGCGGGCCGGTCACTCGGCCTGACCTTCAGCCAGAATCTGCGGCTCATCGTGCTGCCGCAGGCCTTCCGTACCGTCATCGCCCCGCTGGGCAGCGTGCTGATCGCGCTGACCAAGAACACCACGATCGCCTCCGCCATCGGTGTCATCGAGGCTGCCAGCCTCATGGCCGAAGTCAACGAGAACGAGGCAGCCGTCATCGCCGTCGGTGCCATCTTCGCGCTCGGCTTCGTCATCCTGACCCTGCCGACCGGGCTGCTCTTCGGCTGGCTCGCCAAACGATACGAGGTGGCCCGATGACTACCGCGCCTTCGGTTCTCTTCGACGCGCCCGGCCCCAAGGGACGCGTTCGGCACCGCCTCTACTCGGTGGTCGTCGTCGTCGCGGTGGCGGCGTTCCTCTGGGTGCTCTACCGCGGGTTCGCCAGCCATGACCAGTTCACGGCGGCCAAGTGGAAGCCGTTCACCGACCTCGAGGTCTGGCAGACGTATCTGCTGCCCGGCCTGAAGGGCACCGTCGTCGCCGCGCTGCTGTCGATCGTGTTCGCGCTGGTCATCGGCATGATCTTCGGCATCCTGCGGCTGTCCGAACATCGGGTGGTGCGCTGGGTCGCCGGCGCGATCGTCGAGGTGGCCCGTGCCATCCCGGTGCTGATCCTGATGATCTTCCTGTTCGCGCTGTTCTCCCAGAAGCAGCTGTTCCCGTCCGATCAACTGGCGCTCGCCGCGGTCGTGATCGCGTTGACCATCTACAACGGGTCGGTCATCGCCGAAATCGTGCGCGCGGGTATCCGTTCGCTGCCGAAGGGGCAGGCCGAGGCGGCGGTCGCGCTCGGCATGCGCAAGAACCAGCTGATGCGGTTGATCCTGCTGCCGCAGGCGATCACCGCCATGCTGCCCGCGCTGGTCTCGCAGATGGTTGTCGCGCTGAAGGATTCGGCGCTCGGCTATCAGATCACCTATGTCGAGATCGTTCGCTCCAGCCAGCAACTCGGTGCGGCGCAACAGAACACGATCCCGTCGCTGATCGTGGTCGCGATCGTCATGATCATCTTGAACAGTGCGCTGACGTTCACCGCGACCAAGCTGGAACAGCGGCTGCGCACCCGCAAGAAGGGCAAGGTCGCCGTGCTCACGGCCGAGTCGATCCTCACCGATGCCGCGCCGGGAATGGACCTCACCAGCAAGAAGTAGCAAGTTCTAGGCACATCGACGGTGCGTTGGACGCGGTAACCCGCTCCAGCGCACCGTCTTTCGTATTTGCGCGGGTGCAGCCAGCGCGCCTTTTGTCCGCCGCGCACGAAACTGCCAGCGGATTCGTGCGCGGGTCGAGAATCTGTGCGCGGGATCTGTGGGGTTCGGGGCGCTGACATTGGGGGCGGGTAAGTAGTCGGTGGGGCGGGCTACGATCGCGGGCGTGCAGATGGGGCGACGGGTTTCGGGGTTCGTGGCGTTTGCTGTGCTGTTGGCTGTGGTGTTGCTGACCGCGTGGGATCAGCAACCGCATGGGCATCGGTCCGAGTCGGCGCCGGCGGATGTATTCAGTGCTGAGCGGGCGTTTCGGGTGGTGCGGGAGATCGCGCAGCGGCCGCATCCGATCGGCACGGCGGACCATGATCGGGTTCGGGACCATCTCGTCGGGGAGTTGCGCAAGCTCGGGGTGGACACCGAGATTCAAGAGGGGGTCGGGCGATATCCGACCGGGCTGCGGCGGGACGTGCTCGGGATGGGGCGGGTTGCCAACATCGTCGCCCGGATACCGGGGACGAATTCGACCGGAACGGTTTTCCTGACGGCGCACTATGATTCCGTCGCCTCCGGGCCCGGCGCGAACGATGACGGGGTCGGGGTCGCGGCGGCGCTGGAGAGTGTGCGTGCGCTGCGGGCCGGTGGCACCGCGTTGCGTAATGACGTTGTTGTGCTGCTGACCGATGGGGAGGAGACCGGGCTACTCGGCGCGGAAGCGTTCGTCGCGGACAGTAACGGTCGAAATACCGGTGTGGTCATCAACAATGAGGCGCGCGGCGCGGGCGGCCCACCGTTGTTGTGGCGCACCACCCATCCCGACGGCACGCTGGTGGACGCCGTCGAGCAGGCCGCGCCGCATCCGAACACCGACTCGTTGACCACGACGCTGGCCGGTGCGCAGACCGGAAGCAACACCGACTTCACCTCGTTCAAACCGGCTGGCCTGCGCGTGCTCGACTGGGCCTTCGCCGGTCGTAGTGCGTACTACCACAACATTCTCGACGATCCGGCGCACGTGGACCTGGCGACGGTGCAGCAGATGGGCGACAACAGCCTCGCGTTGCTCGAGGAGTTCGGCGGCAAAGATCTCACCGCCGCGGACGACACCGATCGCACGTACTTCCAGTTGCCGTTCGGTCTGCTTGTGGTGCTGCCGTTCTGGGTGATCATCGCGCTCGCCGTGGTCACCGTCGTCGGCGTAGCGTGGCTGTGCCGGCAGCTCCGACGGGCGGGCGAGACCAGTTTGCGGCGGATATTCGGTGCTGCCGCTACCGCTTTCGTCGCGGCACCGCTGGCGACCGGCGCGGTGTACGGGCTGTGGGAAGTGGTGCAGGCCATTCGGCCGGAGTACCGGCCGCTGATCGGCGACCCGTATCGGCCCGAGTTCTACTACGTGGCGATCCTCGTGCTGTCCGCCGCGGTGCTCGTCGCTTGGTATGCGATCGCGCGGCGCCTCTTCGGCACCACCGCCGCGGTGGCCGGGCTGCTGTGCTGTCTGGCGGTGCTGGGCGGGCTGCTCGCGATCCTCGCGCCCGCTACCGCACACGTGCTGGTGGTACCCACCCTCGGCGCGACGGTGGGGGTAGCCGCCACCTTCGCGGTGCCCGAGCGCTGGCGGCTGCCGGTGCTCACCGTCCTCCTCGTCCCGGCGGCGATATTCCTCGGCAGCGCAACGTGGCCCGCGTTGCAGACCGGCATCACCACGGCCCCGTTCCTGGTCGCGCCCGCGGTGGTGCTGCTCGGCGGGCTCCTGCTGCTGACCCTCACCCAGGCGTGGCCGGATCGGCGCGGCTGGGCGATTCCGTCGACCGCGTTCATCCTCGCGCTCGTGCTCGCGGCCGCCGGGCTGGCGGTGGACCGCTTCGACGATCAGCATCCGCTGCCGTCGCAGCTCATCTACGCGCTCGACGCCGACCGGCACGAGGCGCTGTGGCTCTCGCGCGAAACTCCCGATCGCTGGACCCGCCACCTCGTCAACGACACCGCGCCAGGTCAGCGATTCACCCAGCTCTGGCCGGACGTCGCCGCGAGTGGCGTCGCGCCTGCCGAGAAACTCTCCCCGCCGACCGCTGAAATCCTTTCCGACACCACCGAATCCGGACAGCGCACCGTCCACTTGCGGCTCCGCTCCACCCGAGGCGCGACGAACATTGCCCTGCGCTACGACACCGCACCCATCTCCATGCGGGTGGCGGGCCGCGACGTGACTCCCCTGCCGAAAACCGGCTTCCAGTTCTACGCACCCCCGACCGAGGGTGTCGATGTGCAGTTAGTCGCACCGGCCGGCCCTCTGTCGCTGCAACTGGTGGACTACACCTGGCTCCCCGACTCCGGCATCCCGTCCTACCGAAATCCCCCGGCCGACATCTTCTTCCGCCAGGACAGTGTGGGCGCCGTCTTCGTCACCATCCCGGGGCTGTGATCGCTATCCGTCTAGTTCGCTCAGCACCTGCAAGATGAGTCCTCGTGCGTCGCGGCCATAGACGGCCGCACCCTTGAGCACCTCGAACATGCGCGCATACATCGCGCACTCGGCGGGCTGGGTGACCTGAATGCCCGCGGTCGGCGTTTCCAGGGCGACCATGGCGTCGTCGAAGATCCAGAAGCCGGTGGAACCGACCGCCTCGCGTTCGATCATCAGCGGAATGATGCCGAGCGAGATGTTCGGCATCGACATCAGCTCCAGCAGGCGACCCAGCTGTCCCACTTGGACTTCCGCCGTGCCGAACCAGGTGCGCAGCGCCTGCTCCTCGAGTACGGCCACGAACCGTTTGCCGCCGCGATGCAGGACGCGTTGCCGCTCCATTCGCACGGCGACGGCTTCCTCGATGTCATTGGGGGTGTCGAGAAAGCGGATCCAGAACGACAGCATGGCCGCGGTGTACTCCGCCGTCTGGAACAGTCCCGGAATGACGTTGTGTTCGTAGATGCGGAACACCTTCGTCGCCTGGTACCGCTCGGGCGTGTGGGCGCCGAGCACCCGCTTCATGCCCGCTCGGCTCTGTCGCCGGTATTCGAGATAGGCCGAGTCGACCGCGCGCAGGGTCGCGACCAGGTCGAGTTCCTGATCGACGGCGGCGCAGACCTGACACCAGGCGTGGATGTCGCGATCGGTCGGGAACTGCACGCCGTTCTCGATCTTGGACACCCGAGTGAAATGTTGGCCGGTCTCCGCGCCGAGCTGACGAATCGTGATACCGGCGGCTTTGCGGATCTCCCGCAGCCGACTGCCGAGGGCCCGTCGGGCCTCCTGCGCGGAACTAGCTGGGCCGGTAGTCACGGTGCGGTATGGACAGCCGCCACACGGCCTCGAAGGCGGTGCGGCACAGCTGAATATCGTGCGGATCGACGGAGGTGACCTGGTCGGTGGCCACGCCGCTGCCCGCGTAGTGGAGGAAGATCACGAGTCGGTTGTCCAGGAGGTAGAAGTCGTTGCCCGGGATGGCCACCGAGGACGTCAGGCGCCGCGGCACCCAGCGAATGTCCTCGCCGGCCGCCACCATCGGCGCGGCGATGCTGTGGGACCAGCGCTGATAATCGCTCAACGGTTCCGACACGATCCTGGCCCGGCGCACCGATCGGCCCGCCGACACATGGTCGCGAACCGTCGCGCACCAGTCCTGCAGCCAGACCAGGTCGTCGGGCTCGCCGGCGGTCCACTGTGCGATGTGTGGCAGCTCGACCGCCGTCCGGTAGGTGTCTCGCGTCTCCAGATGCACTGACTCCACAACGAACTCGTCCAGTAATCGCTCGAACTCTTCATAGGCTATCGATGCCACGGTCCCCCTTCCTGAAGAACTGAATCATCCGGTCCGGGATCTCCACGCAGGTTTCGCCCTGCGGAATGTTCATGTGGGCCAGCGCCTCGGGGTCGGTGACTACCCATCCCTGCACGATCCACGAATCGCGGTCGGTGCGATACACCGTGGGCGAGCCGTTCGGATTCGAGCCCGGATCCTCGCCGATAAAAGTCAGACGCATCGTTGACCCCTTGTCATGGGATGTTGCGAACTGTTGCCCCGAGCGTGTCGATTGTCGCGCTCCACCGGACGATGGGTCAAGGGAAAAGTGCATCTGGAAACTACTGAATATGTATGCTGCGCAGTGGAATCCACCAATGCAGCCCAGTCGTGTAGCCGCACGGTGCATCACTCTCGCAACCTTTCGCAACATGCTATCCAACCGGCACTGGCCACTTCTAATCTCGGAGATTGCACGGAGACGAGCAACCGACGAGAGGGCAACTGGGGATGTGGGGACGGCCTACCGCGATCGGCTATCTGCGCCGCGATGTGTCGGGGATATCGCAGGTCTGGGACGAGACGCAGATCCGCAGTGTGGCAAAGAGACTCGGCTACGAACTGGCCAAGATCGTGGTCTTCGGCGCCCACACCGATGAACCGGTGTCACAGCTACTGAACACGATCGCCCGGGTGCGCGCGGACGCCGTGGTCATCCCGACCCTCGCCCACTTGGCAGACGAACTGGATTTGGTGGTGCGGGTGTGCGATGTGATCACGGTGCACCCAGAGAACACCTATGCCCGTTGGGTCCTGCCGACGGATCGCTGGCCCGCTCCAGGGGACGAGGTCGAGGCGGCAAGGCCCCTCGACGACACTGCGGAGGGGCAGCAGCCTGACGGCGTCGAATATCCGAACTAACGTCCAGCGAGGAAGTGACTTGCCGCTAGTCCTGGTGGAGGTCCGAGGTGTCGATTTCGGCTTGGGCCAGTTCGGATTTCACCACGGTGAAGGCGGTGGACTGGTTGTAGCCGCGGCGGGCGAGCATGCCGACCAGGCGGCGGATGGTTTTGTCGCGGTCGAGGCCGGGCGGGATGCTGCGGAGTTTGCGGCGGACGAGTTCGCGGGCGCGGGATTCCTCGTCGTCGGAGCTGATGGCGTCGAGGGCGGGCGCGGCGTCGGCATCGGTGACGCCTTTGCGGCGAAGTTCCTGGGCGAGCGCCTGTTTGCCCTTGCCGGAGAAGGTGTGCCTGGCGTGCACCCACTCTTCGGCGAAGGCGGCGTCGTCGATCAGGCCGACCTCGGTGAGCCGGTCCAGGGCCGGGTCGGTGATCTCCGGGCTGTACCCCTTGGCCGCGAGGCGTTGCGCGAGTTCGGCGCGGCTGCGGGCGCGGACGGCGAGCAGGCGAAGACATGCCTCCTTCGCCTGCTCGACCGTCCCGCCTGGCGGGGTGAGCTCCGTAGAGCGGGCACCCCGCTCGGATCCGGCCGCCACCGGATCCGCCCATCGGCCTTCGGCATGTTCGGAGTCAGCCGACTGGGAGTCTGTGCGCCGGGACGACTTTCGTCGGCCGCGGCCGGACCCAGTCGAACGCGCCCGCTGCGGATCGGACGCGCTCGACCGAGTTCCCAACGTGTCCGTTTCGGCCGAACCACCTTCGGCCGGACGAACTCGTCCGGGGTCCTGTCCGCCGGGCCAAGATCCAACCGGATCGGTGGCGGCACCAGAGGCGGACAGGAGTTCATGGAGCCGGCGGCGCATCTCCTGCACCGGCTCGGACCGCGACTCATCGGGCGCGGTCCGGCGCGGTGGGGACTGGCGTCGGCTGTTCATCGGATCAGAAATCGGCGGGGACCTCGGCGGCAGCCGCGTCTGCGGTCACATCGGCGCCGATGCCGAGCTTCTCCTTGATCTTCTTCTCGATCTCGTTGCAGATGTCGACGTTCTCCAGCAGGAACTTGCGGGCGTTCTCCTTGCCCTGGCCGAGCTGGTCGCCCTCGTAGGTGTACCAGGAGCCGGACTTACGCACGAAGCCGTGCTCGACCCCCATGTCGATGAGCGAGCCCTCCTTGGAGATGCCGTGGCCGTAGAGGATGTCGAACTCGGCCTGCTTGAACGGCGGGCTGACCTTGTTCTTCACGACCTTCACCCGGGTACGGTTGCCGACCGCGTCGGTGCCGTCCTTGAGCGTCTCGATGCGGCGCACGTCGAGGCGGACCGAGGCGTAGAACTTCAACGCCTTACCGCCCGTGGTGGTCTCGGGAGAACCGAACATCACGCCGATCTTCTCGCGCAGCTGGTTGATGAAGATGGCGGTGGTGTTGGAGTTGCTGAGCGCGCCGGTCATCTTGCGCAGCGCCTGGCTCATCAGGCGAGCCTGCAGGCCGACGTGGCTGTCACCCATTTCGCCCTCGATCTCGGCGCGCGGCACCAGGGCGGCCACCGAGTCGATGACGATGATGTCGATGGCACCGGAGCGGACCAGCATGTCCGCGATTTCCAGCGCCTGCTCACCGGTATCCGGCTGCGAGACGAGCAGCGCGTCGGTATCGACACCGAGCTTCTTGGCGTAATCGGGGTCGAGCGCGTGCTCGGCGTCGATGAACGCGGCGACACCGCCCGCGGCCTGCGCGTTGGCCACCGCGTGCAGCGCGACGGTGGTCTTACCCGAGGATTCCGGGCCGTAGACCTCGACGATGCGGCCGCGCGGCAGGCCGCCGATGCCGAGCGCCACGTCCAGCGCGATGGAGCCGGTCGGGATCACCGCGAGGGGCTGACGTACCTCATCACCGAGACGCATGACCGCGCCCTTGCCGAAGTTCTTCTCAACCTGAGCAAGAGCGAGTTCGAGAGCCTTGTCGCGGTCGTACGCCTGTGGTGCCATGTCTTGATCCCCTTTTCGACGGGTAAGTCTCTGCTGTGGTTGGCGCCAACATTAGAGGGCGGCACCGACAAGTTCTGGCGCCAAGATTAGACGAACACGTGTTCGAGTCAAGCGACGCGCCCACGAACACGCACTTGAACTTCTGCGGCCTCGGCAAACGCCGCGGGTCAACGCACCAACGACACCCGGTCACTGTCGAGCAGCGTCTGTGCCTGCTTGAACACGCGTAGCGAGGGTGTCACCTCCAGGTCGGTGATGCCGTCCAACGCGCCGAGCCGTTCGGTGATGTAGCGGTAGAGGTGGGGCGTGTCGCGGCAGAGTATCGACGCCATCATGTTGGTCGGGCCGGTGGTCGCGGCCACGAACACGATCTCGGGGTGGGTCGCCATCGCCCGGCCGACCGCGTCGAGGTCTGCCGGGCGGACCCGTAGCCACAGCGCCCCGCGCACGGTGTGCCCCATCCGCTCGGTCGCGAAATCGAGGTCGAAATAGAGCACGCCGGACTGGGCGAGCTCGGTCATCCGCCGCGCGACTCGTGGTGCGGTCCAACCGGTTTCGGCCGCGATCTGGGCGTAGGGCGCGCGACCGTCGCGACCGAGCAACGCGAGCATCGCCTCGTCCTCGGGCGTCAGATCCGGCGGGGTATCCGGTCCGATGCCCGCCAGCCTGGAGCGCTGCGGACCCAGGTCGCGCAGCTGCTGGCCGGTGAAGAGGTGGCTGAAGCGCGGCCATTCCTCGTCGGCCTCGAACCGGTGCATCACCTCGTGCGCGGTGACCTCGCGCACCTGACTCGCCCGCGGCAGCGTGTGCAGCAGCAGCGCGTCGCGGCGTTCGAGGGAGCGCGGCCTGCTCACGCAGGTCACCTCGGAACCGGTGGACAGCAGCGTGACCCAGCTCAAATCCGGGAATCTGGCCAATGATTCGGCCAGCCGCAACGCCTTGTCCGGTGTCGACTTGATCCGCAGCACCCACCGCGCGTGACCGAGTGGCACCGCGTTCACCTGCCCGGACACGTGCATGATGCCGCGCTCGCGCAGCGAACGGTAGCGGCGCGCGACGGTCTGTTCGGAGACGTCGAGGATGGCGCCGAGCTTGGCGAACGGGATCCGGGCGTCGTGCACCAGCGCGTGCAGGATCTGCCGATCGAGAACGTCCAATGCGGAGGATTCCGGGGCGATGTCGTGCTGCATAGGAGGAATCTAACGTGGAGGGTGGTTCGACTAGGGCGATACGTTCGATTGCCGCACGCTTGGCGTCGATATCGTTCGATTCCGCCGTGGAGGCCCCCTGTGAAGAAATGGCTCCCCCTGTTCGCCGCGTGCCTCGGCACGCTGATGCTCCTCATCGACGTCACCATCGTGAATGTCGCGCTGCCCGACATCGCGACCGATCTGCGCGCCGGGCTGTCCAGCCTGCAATGGGTGGTCGACGGCTACGCGCTGGCCTTGGCGGCGCTGTTGCTCGTGCTCGGTTCGCTCGCCGATCGGGTCGGCGCGAAACGCGCCTATCTCGCCGGGCTCGTCCTGTTCGCCCTCGCCTCGCTCGGCTGCGGAATCGCCGATACCGCGTCGAATCTCATTGTGGGGCGGGTACTTCAGGGGATCGGCGGTGCGGCCATGTTCGCGACCACGCTGTCGCTGCTGCACTCGACCTACACCGGCCGCGGCATCGCCTTCGGCGTCTGGGGCGCGGTGTCCGGTGCGGCGGCGGGCATCGGGGTGGTGCTCGGCGGCGTGCTGACCGAGGCGTTGTCGTGGCGGTGGATCTTCTTCGTCAACCTGCCGATCGCGGTGCTGGCAATCGCGTTGACCGCCAGCGTGTTTCCCGCGTCGGTGCGGCGCGCGGACCGGGCCGTCGACGTGCCGGGCATGCTCGCCTTCGCCACCGCGGCGACCGCGGTCACCTATGGCGTCATTCGCGGCGGTGAGCACGGCTGGTCGGAGGGTCGCGCGGTGAGCGCGCTGATGCTGGGCGTCGTCGCGGTGATTGTCTTCGCGGTCGTCGAATCCCGCAGTGCGGCACCGATGTTCCCGCTGGCGCTGCTGCGCAATCGCGACTTCGGGGCGACGCTGCTCGGGGCGAGCGGGCAGACGTTCGCGGCTTTCGCCAGCACTCCCCTGGTGTCGATCTGGTTGCAGCAGCAGTTGCGGATGACGCCGCTGCACGCGGGTCTGGCACTGCTGCCGATGGCCGCGACGGCGTTCCTGGTCGCCGGGGTGTTCGGCCGGTTGATGCACGACGCTCCCCCGAAGTGGACCATCGGCGCGGGACTGGTGCTGGTCGGGATCGGCACCGGACTGCTCACGGTGATCGACGCCGGATCATCCTGGCCCGCACTGATTCCCGGGCTCGTGGTGATCGGCGCGGGAATCGGCGTCAACGCGCCCGCGCTCGTGTCGGTGGGGATGGCGGCGGTGCCGCCGCAGCAGGGTGGCACCGCGGCCGGTGCGGTGAATACGGCACGGCAACTCGGGCTCGCGCTCGGAGTCGCGGTGCTGGGCACGGTATTCCGTGGCGTGGCGGGTGCGGACCAGCCGATGACATTGCCGCACTTCACCGCCGGGCTCGACGCGGCCTTCACGGTCGCCGCGGCCGTCGGCATCGTGTTCGGCGTGATCGCCTTCGTCCTGTTCCACCGCCAACGCGCCATCGTGGCGTCGGACAACGTCGAGCAGAAGGTCGTCGTCGCCTGATCCAGGTTGCCCCACCACGGCGCCGTCCACCTCGGACGGCGCCGCTGCCGCGCACGGGTTCTCGTACTGCGCATGCATTTGCTAGCGGTTTCGTGCGCGCCAGGGCAATCGATGCGCGGCCGGAAGGACTGCGCGCAAGATGCCGCCGCGCCCAGGCCAGCTACTGCTGGGGCAGGACCGAGTTGTCGCCTGGCTCGCGAGGGCCGAAGATGCGGCGGGCGGATTCGGGGATGGGGACGTCGTTGATGCTGGCTTCGCGGCGAGACATCAAACCGTCGGAGGCGAATTCCCACTGTTCGTTGCCATAACTGCGCCACCATTGGCCGGATTCGTCGTGCCACTCGTATTGGAAGCGCACCGCTATGCGGTTGCCTTCGAAGGCCCAGAGGTCCTTGCGGAGTGCATAGCCGTTCTCCGAAGCCCATTTGCGGGTGAGGAATTCGATGATGGCGGGGCGGCCGGTGAAGAACTCGTCGCGGTTACGCCACACCGAGTCCGCGGTGTAGGCGGCGGCGACCTTCTCCGGATCGCGGGTGTTCCAGGCGTTTTCGGCGGCGAGCACCTTGACCTTGGCGGATTCGAGGTCGAAGGGTGGCAGTGGAGGTCGCACGAACGACTCCTTATCTTTGAGGTGGCTCAGGGGTTGACCGGGGATAGTTCGGGTGGACCCCAGCGCAGTGGGCCCGCGCCGGGCCGTTCGACAACCTCGGTGACGGTGAAGTCGATCGAGCATTGCGCACCGACGGCGAAAGTTTCCGGTGCCCAGGTCAACTCGGCGGTTCCGGTGAGCTGGAGGGTGCCGCCGGTGGCCCAGTCGGGGATGAGGATGCCACAGCGCGGGTTCACCTCGATGTTCCCAAGTGTCATGAACATCGAGTTGCCCCGGTAGTCGGGCCAGCACAGCCGGGTCGGCGAAAGCACCTGCAGGAAGCCGGGATTGCCGCCACGATGCGAGGCATCGGCGTTGCCATGGGTGTCGGCGGTGGCGACGAAGAACGCGTCGGCCGCCGTGATCGTCGCCTGCTGGCGTGCGTCGAGTTCGGTGCTGCGCCGAGGCGGCGACGGTTCGACCTCCGGGTGGTACGACTCGATGTGCCTGCGGGTGATGTACTTCGGGCAGTTCGCGTAGACCTGCTCGGTATCGATGAGTAAACCACCGCGCGCGGTGGTCGCGGTGCCGTTGATGCGCATCCGCCTGCGCCGCTGCGGTTGCAGGGCGATCATGCCGATTCGGGCGGGGTGAGTCAGCGCCTCCTGCAACGGATCTCCCGCGGTGGGCCGGGTGTCGACGGCGATGGTGTCCGCGTCGACGGCATGCACGAAGCCAGGTGGCCCGACCAGTTCGCTCGCCCACAGCCTGCCCGCGGCGTCGGCGGCGGCGATCACCACCATCGGCTGCTCGGCCAGGAAAGAGGCGGCGACAGCGGGGATGTCGGCGCGGATAGACCGGCCGACCCGATCGGCGATCTCCGTCTGACCCATCCGCTGCTGGACGGCGAGTTCACCGGAATGGAAGGGTGCCATCGCAATACTCCTTCACGGAAAATGCGCCGACGACGGCATCCGCCGCCGGAACGTTCAACAACACTGCGGTTCAGAAGAATCCACAGGTCGGCGCTTCGCCACTGGGCGCGGGTGCGGACTCTGCGCCGGTCGGCGCGTAGACCTCGAGGCGGATGCCGTCGGGGTCGGTGAAGAAGATGCCGCCGGAGGCCGTGCCCTCGCCGTGTGCGACAACGCCGTCATGGACGATGGGTACCGACTGTGCGCGCAGCGCCGCCTCGATCGCGCGCACCTGGTCGATGGTGTCGACCTGGAACGAAAGATGGTGCAGGCCGGGGGTTTCGGCGGAGAACGTGCCCGCACTCTGTTGCCACAGCGTCAGCGAGAGTTTGCCACCCGAACCGAGGAACGCCCATTTCCGGTCGCCGTCGGTGCTCGCGGTGAGCTGCTCGAAACCCAGTGCGCTGCGGTAGAAATCGACCGAACGATCCAGGTCGGAGACGTTCAGGCCGATGTGCCCGGTGGCGAGCTTGGGTGCGGCGACCGTGGTCATGTAATCCTCCTCCAGAGGCAAACCGTCTTTACCGGTTTAACTGGTTAGACGATAACCGCAGTCGACCAGTCGAGTCAACCTGTAAACTACATTTAGCCGGTTAGAGAACCGGCGGTCGTCACGACCACCAGAAGGAGCTGGATACCCTCAGTCATGCACGATCCACGCCCCCACCTCGGCGAACCGCTGGCACTCGACCTGCTGGACACGCGGTGGAACCAGCACGGCCGGCCACAGGACCTGCTCACCGACGTGGCCGGTCTCACCGTGTGGCTGAGCTCGGCCGGACTGACCGATCGCGCGACCGCCGACCAGGCGACCCTCGACGCGCTCCTCGCGGCGCGCACCGCCATCTACGACGTGGTGCAGAGCGCCACACACACCGCGCTGAACGAGGTCCTCGACCGCGGCCGCATCCGACGCACGCTCACCGATGCCGGACCCGAGAACGTCATCGACGTCCCCGACATCACCTGGCTGCCCGCGTGGTTGGCGGCCGACAACCTGCTATACCTACTCGGCGAGGCACCCGACCGCATCCGTCGGTGCGCCCACCCCGACTGTGTGCTGTTCTTCTACGACACCTCGAAAAACGGCACCCGCCGCTGGCATTCGATGGCGACGTGCGGTAACCGCACCAAGGCCGCCCGCCATTATGCGAAGAAGCCTTGAGCCTCAGAACAATTCGTCGAGCAGGCGATAGTACTCCAGGCGGCGGTGATCCGGTTCGGCGAGGCCGTACGCGGTGCAGAAGGCGGCCACCTCGTCCTCGTCGAAGTCGTCGCGCAGGTCGCGTACGGCAAGCGCGAGGTCGCGGTATCGGTCGGCCACACCGAGTGCGCCCACGTCGAGCAGGATCGCGCCTTCCAGCACGTTGGGCGGCGTGAAGTCGCCGTGCGCCACGACTAGGTCCTCACCGTCGGGACGCTCGGCAAGCAGTTGCGCCAGTACATCTCCCGGGCCGAGGTCCCGGTTCTCTTCCTCGAAGTCGTCTAGGTCGACCAAGCCCTCGATCACCTGACGCCGCGCCTGGGTCAGCACGACGTCGAGCCGGCCGTCGAAGGGACACTCGGCGACCGGAATGCTGTGCAGCCTGCGCAGTAGCTCACCCATGATCGTGCCCACCGACGCCTCGCCGGAACCTGCGGCGAGGCTCGAAGCACCCGCATCGGCGAGCACCAGCACATCACCGTCGAAAGCAACGATCTCCGGGAGCCGAATTCCCCTGTCGCGCAGCCAGTTCAGCCGCTCGTGTTCGGCAACAGCCTTCGGCCCACGCTTGACCCAGTAGGTTTCGTTGACGAACGCGACACCGCCACTTCGCCCCTCGTGCTCGGTCGACCAGGTCGGCGCGGCACCGAGCAGCGCGGCGACCTTCGGCGGCAACGGAATCGGCAGCGCAGGGAGCCTTTCCAAGGCGACCCGAGTGGATTCGATCAATTCCGAATCGCCCTCGGCCGCACGCAAGTCGAGCGCCTCACGCAGCAACGTATGAGCTTCGGCCAGCTGATCCTGTTCGGCGAGCGCCTTTCCGAGGTGTTGCACGGCGAACGACAGCACGTCCGGCGCGGCGACGCGCGCGTGCTCGACGGCCCGGCGGTACAGCGTTTCGGCAGTGGCGGCGTCGCCTTGATAGCGATAGACGTCACCGAGGTTGATCCACACCGTGATCCGGCGCTCCTCGGTGTCCACGAGTTCCAGCGCCCGATCCAGCAGATCGAGGGCCTGGTCGTAGCGCCCGAGCAGCATCGCCTCGATACCGGTCTGCCGGAATCCGGCGAAGTCGACCGGCTCGGCCTTCGCCAGCCGCGCCGCCAACCGCTGCGGGTCGACCGGAATCATCCGCTCGCGATCGTCGAACCGATACAGCGGCCCGTCCTGGTCCACTGCCGGGCCGGGCACGCTCACCACCGCCCGCGCGGCACGTCGAACTCCGTGCAGAGTGCCCGCCAGACATCGCGCGGATCAACCCCGGCCTCGATGGCAGCGGAGCCTGTCCGCCCCAACGACGGGATCACGTGATCGGCCAGCAAGGCATCGCCGCGGGCCGACCCGAATTCGGTATGCAACAGCTCCTGGAACTCCGTCAATCGCACCGTGCCCAAGATACCCGCGCCGACCCGCGACCCCCACCTGCCCCGTTACTCGCCGACGGTGGCGGCGCGGAGCAGCTCCTGGATGACTTCCCAGCTGTTCCACTGGATGGGAGTTCCGCGACTGGCGTAGTGGCCGTTGGTGTTCTCGAGCTGACTCAGCAACGCGGCGAGGTAGTCCGGGATCGAACGGTTGTCCCAGTTCGCCGGTGGGCCATCCGACCAGTCGTCGAGCAGGGCGCGGACGGTTGCGGCCAGCCGCTCCTCTTGCCGGATGGCCGGAGCCGACGGACATCCGGGGACACCGCAGTCCTCGTCCGGATCCCCATCGCTGAACGCGTCGTGCTCGAATTCATAGTGGAAGCAGACGTAGTGCATCTGCTCGAATACGTCGTAGTGGCTGCGGTTTACGCGAACAGGTCGCTTGCATCGACGGCACTCGAGGTCGGCCATGCTAACTCGCGCGGACGGTGTCGAGGACCTGGTGACAGAGCTGGATCGGGTCGGCGACGTCCGCGGCCGTCGACGCTGCCGCCTTCGCGGCGGCGGCGAAGCGCGGAGTGGCCAGGATTTCGAGGACGGCGGCGCGGACGGCCGCCGGGGTCAGCGGGCGGACGAGGAGTGAACTTCCTTGGCGGACTGCCCTATTGGCGAGCTCCCATTGGTCACCGCCGCCAGGGATGGTGACGACAGGAACGGCGGCCGACAGGGATTTGGCGAGCAAGCCGTGACCACCGCCACCGACGACTACCGAAGCGTGCGTGAGAAGTTCGTCCTGGCGGCCCAAACCCGCTGTCGCCCAAGGTGGCAGCTCGGCCGGTGGAGTGTCGAGGGTCGAGATCGCCACGCGCACATCGGCGCCCGCGAGTGCGTCGAGGACCGTCTCCACCATGCCGGTCACGCCGGTGTGGGCGGTAGAGGGGGCGACCATCACCAAGGGGGCGTCACCCGGCGGCGGTGCCAGGATCGAGTCGGTGGGTTCCCAGAAGAGCGGGCCGATGACGTGCGCGTTCTCGGGCCAGTCGGGTCGCGGAACCTCCAGAGCAGGGAGGGTGGCGATCAAACGAGCGGCGGGGCCCGGGTCGGTCGCGGGCAGGCCGACACCCTCGCGGGCATGTTCACGCTGACGCAGACCGTTGCGGATATCGCGGGCGGTCATGGTGCGCAACACGTTGTCCCGCATCCGCCCGCGCAGCCCTTCGCCAGGAGCGAGACCACTTCCGATGGGCGGCAAGGCTTTCGACGGTAGGTACAGCGGGTGCGGGGACAGCTCGACCCACGGGACACCGAGACGTTCCGCGGCCAAACCGCCACCGGCGGTGAGCACATCGGAAACGACCAGTTCCGGCAGCATGGCGCCGAGGTCGGGCAGGATCTCGGTGGAAATGTGCGCAGCGCGCTCGTGGATGCGCTGGCCCGCGTCGGTATCGTCGTCGGCCGGCCGCGGGGCCAGACCCTTCAGGCGACGGACGCCGATTCCGGCCTCTCGTGCGGCATCGAACCAGCGCGGGGCCGTGAACAGCACCGGCTCGTCACCGGCGGCCAGGAAACGCAAGCACAACGCGATGGCGGGAAACGCATGCCCGGGATCGGGTCCCGCGACTACGGCTACTCGCATCCGCATAGCGTGCCACACCGGCTTCCGGCCTGGTGGCATCCGTGTCCCGCGTCTTCACCTGCTCGACAACAGAACTTCACGTGACCTCCGCCGCGGACGACGCTATGGTCTAGACCAATTAGTGTCGGAGAGTGGAGCGATCGTGCTGGTGTCCACGGTGGACGAATTGATGGTGTTGCTGGCCAACGGCGAGGACGTGTGGGACATGCCGGACCGCAGTGGCGATCCGGTCGACATCCTCGACCACGATCGGCAGTGCGCGGAATTGCTGCGGCAGCGGTTTCCGCGGGATGAGCAGCTGCAGGTCGCCGGGCTGGTGCATGACATCGGTCATCAGTTGGTCCCCGGTGATGATGCGGGTCACGGCAGGCATGGCGCGAACGCCATCCGCGAGTTGCTCGGCGCGCGCGTTGCCCGCTTGGTCGAGCTGCACGTGGTCGCGAAACGCTATCTGGCGGCAACGGATTCGGCGCACACCGAGAGACTGTCCCCCTCCAGTCAGCGCACCTTGATCGCTCAGGGTGGTCCGATGAACGCCGCCGAAATCGCCGAGTTCGAGGCCGACCCGGACTTCGACGCCGCCCTCGCCCTGCGCCGCGCCGATGACGCGGGCAAGGTCGTCGGCCTCACCGTCGCTCCCCTCGACTCGTGGATTCCGGTCATCAAGCGCGTCGCCACACAACGGCCGCTCGACCAAGATCATGGGGAACTGGTGTCGGAGTAACGCGAGGCCACCTTCACCAGTTCCCCCGCACCGTTAGCGACTCGACGGTTCAGCTGGGCGCCAACGGATCTCAGCTGAAGTAGTAGAGCTCGAAGCCGACGGCATGCTCGGCCGGGAAGCCTTCGATCGGGCCGGTTGCCCTCTCGACGATGGCGCGAACCTGCTCTTCCACCGGTTCCGAACTGAGCACCTCCAGATAGCGGCGGTGCTCGGCCAAGGACGCCCTGGCCTGATCGATGTTCGCGGAGACGTCGACGGCGTGAGTTACCTTGGGGCCCATCACCGCTCCCCACCGCGGCGACCACGGCGCGTCGGTGAGCTCGGGGAAGATCCACTCGTTACCCGCGTCGGAGATAGCGTCCAGCGCCGCGCGGCCGACGGCGCGGTGATCGGCGCTGTTGGCGTAGCCGGGGGCCCAGATGTCGCCGAAGTTGAAGAGCACCACCAGTTCTGGTTGATGGCGACGGATCGCGGCAGCCAGGTCGCGACGCAGCTGCAGGGATTCCTCGACCCGCCCGTCGGGATAGCCGAGGAAATCCACCTGGTGCACGCCAACGGCTTTGGCGGAGGCGATCTCCTCGGCCTCACGCACCGGCCCGGATTCCGCGGGCGGCAGACCGGCGATCCCCGCCTCGCCGCTGGTCACCAGAACGTAGCGAATGTCCTTGCCCTGTCCCGTCCAACGGGCCACGGCCGCGGCGGCACCGTACTCGATGTCATCGGGATGCGCGACGATCACCAATCCGCGCTGCCAATCCTCCGAAAGCCGCTCTACCAACTGCCTGCCTCTCTGTCCTGCCATTTCGCTTGTTCAGGCAAGACTAAGGGGCCGTGCGCTTTCCCCTCATCGGGGAGCGCACGGCCCCTGGTCGGACGGTTCGCGACTTCGCTCGCGCCTCCCGGTGGCATCCCGGCCACACCTGGATCCGTCCGACTACCGCCCACCCGGCCCCGCAGCGCTACCCGGCGCGCGGAGGCTCCGCGGGCGGAAGCTACAGCTTGCTGACCGAGGAGTCCGAGCCCGACACCGCCTTGTACAGCAGGTACAGCCCGAACACGATGGCGCTGATCACCAGGATCGGGAACAGGCCCTTGATCAGCGCACCGATGATGGCCAGCGCGATCCAGACGACCGCGACGACACCGATAATCTTCCACAACATTTGCCAGCCTCCGAGAGTCTCTGCGAACCGCTCTCCCACGATCCGACAGGTTCCACTCTGACAGCTGAGCGACGAGAAATCACCAGGTCAGCAGCGATATCCGGGTGAAGATCAGGGTGAACCCTGACTGCCTACCCGCCGTGAGTAGTACCCGGCGACTCGGTCACCGCACCCTCGGCGGCCAGTTCGGCGCCGACCTTCATCGCAGTCCGAATGAACGCCGCCACCAGCGGCCGAGTGTCACCCGTGCGGCAGGCGACGGCCAGCACCGCGGGCGCGACATCGACCAATGGCCGGGTGATCACACCGGACCAGGGGAAGAAGCGGGAGACAGAGGCGACCGAGACCGCGACCGCCTGGCCACTACCCACCGCGGCCAGTAGGTCTTCCAGCGTGGCCACCTCGGCGCCGATGATCGCCGGGCCGTCGCGATACTCGGCCAGTGTCATGAACTCGCGCGCCGCGAGATCGCGGTTGTCGGTCCACCACGCGAACGGCTGGACGGCCAGATCCGCGGGCAGGACCGCGGTGTCGGCGGCGAACGGATGATCAGCGGGGAGCAGGGCGATCCGCTCCTCCGACAGCAGCGGCGTCACGTCCAAGCCGTCCGGGGCGGGCAGCCAGATCAGCCCGACATCCGAGGCGCCGGCCAGCACGCCCGCGCTCGAATCGTCGAATTCGACCTTGCCGACGGTCACCGCGACGTGCGGATACTCGGCCGAGAAGGCGCGCAACACGCGGGGCGTGATGTCCAGGCCGGTGACGCCGCGAATACCGACGATCAGCTCGGTGCGCTCGCCGGATTCGGTGTCGCGGGTGTCGGCGATCGCCGCGCCGACGGTGTCCAGGATGTCGGGCACCCTGGCCAGCAGCGTCCGGCCCGCGTCGGTGAGCGTGACCTGGCGGCTGTTGCGTTGGAAAAGGGTCGCGCCGATGCGGGTTTCGAGCTGCTTGATCTGATTGCTCAGCGCCTGCTGGGTCAGGTGCAGCCGCGCCGCCGCCCGGGTGAAATTCAGCTCGGTGGCCAGTGCGTGGAAAGCACGCAGGTGCCGCAGTTCCACATCCACAACTCCGGATTGTAGATCCGACAGCCGATCGGTGTTTCCCTTCTCGGCCCGCCGGATCGAGCATGGTGCACAGCGAGTCATCGAATCGAGGAGCTTCACTTGCCAGAACAGCGTCACGAACTCGGGCCGCATCAACCGATCGCCGAATGGGCGTTCGGGTGCCTGATGATCTGGCATCAGCGCGCCGAAACCACCGGCGGGGTGCTCTCGCTGGCCGAGGTCGTGCTGCCGAAGGGTGACGAGCCGCCGGTTCATCTGCATTCGCGGGAGGACGAACTGTGCTTCGTCCTCGACGGTGAGTTGACCGTGCACCGCGGGCTGGCGCGGATCCAGGCCGGACCCGGTACCTCGGTGTGGCTGCCGCGCGGTATTCCGCACGGGTTCGCGGTGCATACCGCGACGGCTCGGGTGCTGCACCACTACACCCCGGCGGGTGTGGAGCGGGCACATCGCGCGTTCGGGACCACCGCCACCGAACTCGTGCTGCCGCCTGCCGGAACCCGACGGCCCTCGGACGCGGAGGTCGAGGCCGAATTCGCGCACTACGGGGTCACGCTCGTCGGCCCCGCACCATCGAACCACCGGGAGGAGCGAAAATGACCGTGCCGCAAGGCATTGTCTACTCGACCCGCGCACCCGACCCCGGGTACGCGCAGGTGCGCATCCTCGGGCCGGTGTCGGTCACCGACGGGGCGGGGACGATCGGGGTCGACCGTCCGCTGGAACGGGCGGTGCTGGTCCGACTGGCGCTCGCGGGCGGGGTGCCTGTCCCCGACCGGCGACTTGCCGCCGACCTGTGGGGTGACGGTGAATTGTCGCGTCCCGTCGAACGATTGCGCGTTGTCGTGTCGAGGTTGCGGACGGCGTTGGGCGCGCACGGCGGGACAGTCCTGCGCACTCCGGCGGGCTACCGGACGACAATGGTCGTCGGCGACCTGCTCGCCGCCGAAGCCACCGCGGACCGACTGCAGGCCGCGCAACGCGCCGGTCGGTACGCCGAGGTCGGCGCGGCCGCCGACCAGGCGCGCCGACTCTGGCGCGGACCCGCGCTGGCCGACCTGCTGTGGGCGCCGTACGCGGCGGTGGAAGCCGCGCGGCTGGACGCGTGGCGGCTGGAACTGACCGTCACCGGATTGGAAGCCGCGCTGCGACTCGGCTCCGGCCTCGAATGCCTCAGGGAAATGAGCATTTTGGCGGGCGAACACCCATTGCACGAGCCGCTCGCCCGGCTGCACGCACTGGCCCTCTACCGGGCGGGCAGACAGGTCGACGCACTCGATCGCCTGCGCGTTGTGCGGCTGACCCTCGCCGAGCAATTCGGCGCCGCCCTCGCCCCGGAAACCGTCGACCTCGAGGTCCGCATCCTCCGCCACGATCCGACCTTGCATCCCGCTCGGCCCACTGTAAAACCAAGCGGCCCAGCATATTCGACCGTTCAGCGAATCACCCGATACCGCGACGTAGCAACACTCGCGCATCGCTTCCGACGACCGGAGCCAGGATTCTGACCGGTGACAGATTTCTGGGTGAGGATCAGGTTGGCCCGATCCTCACCCAGTGATATCAATCGAGGGACTGAGCTACTTGCGGCGCGGGTTGTGGCGGTCGTTGTCTACGCCCTCGGTCTCGATCCGCTCCTTGCGAACCGTTTCGGACACGGTCTGCTCGTCTTGGACCTGGTCGACCGCGAGGCGGACGCGCTCGACCGGCACGGTTTCCTTCTGCACGGTGACGCGCTCCTCGTGCAGCGTGACCTCGGCTTCCTGCTCACCGATGTCGGTGCGACCTACTCGCGAGCGGTCGGTGATCGGCTCGCGCTCGATCCGGACCTCTTCGCGGGTGGTCGGCACGGTGACGGTCTGCTCCTCGGTCACCACGTACTTGTGCAGGCGCGCGTGACCGACTTCCTCGTTTTGCTTGTTGACCGCCAGACGCTCCTCGGAACGCACCATGCCCTGGTCATCGGGTCGGCGACCGCCGCGCATCTGCTGCTTGCCGCCCATTTCCATGCCGGCCCGGTTCGGGTCGATGTGGTAGTGGTCGAACAGTTCGCGCTCGGCTTCGGGGCTGATCAGACCGTCGTGCTCGAGATGCGGCGCGGTCTTCACCTCCTCCTTCTCGACGCGCACCTGCAGGGCCTCCGGGTCGTGCCGCAGCTGTGCGCCGGCCAGCGGGACCAGCGAGTCACCGCTGAACATGCCGGTGGTCACCGACACCCAGGTCGGTGCGCCGGAGGTGTTGTCGACGTAGATCCGCTTGACCTTGCCGATCTTGTCGCCCTCCGGGGAGTACACCGCGCTTCCGATGAGTTCTTCCAGCATTCCGGTCATGATTCGATTCCTCCGCGTTGCGTTCGATGAGAGTGCTTCAGGCACTTGCCTTGTGCTCGGACTGGTCGAGATCCTCGGCGATTCGCTGCGCTTGCCGCGAGCGTCGGACCGGATCATCGACGTTGCCCCAGGCCAGGTATCTGCTGATATCCAGCCGCTGCGTGTCCTGGTCGATCGCGGATTTTCGGTAGGCAATATCAAGCATCTGACTGCTCCTGCCCTTTGTAGTGAATGTTCCCGATCCCTGAGACGGAATCCGGCCGATCAGCTACATGCAGGCAACTACCCGGCGTGCTCGGCACCAAACGCCCGGTCGGCGAAATCGGCCTGCGACCGGGTGATGTGTCGCCGACGAGCGGTAGGGCCCGGGCAAAGTTGGTGTTCCGGTCGGACCCGTCGCCTATTACGCTTCGCGAAAGGCTTGGGTTTTGCGCTCTCCCGGCCGCGCGGTCGGTCAGTGTACGGTTGTACTCTGATCTTGCGCGCAGCTTTCCGGATAGCCGCAGTCAGGAAGGGATGGTCGGCTCATGTACACACCATGTTCGGCACACACTCATTCACTGAATCCCACGTGACGGTCGGTGCCTGATGGAAAACGAACTCGCACAGGAACTCGCCGCGGCGGCCCGTCGCCACGGCGGAGCGATCGCCGGCATCGTCGGCGGCGCCGCCCGCAAAGCCTCCTGGGAGGTGCTCGACCTGATGGCCGAGGGCCGCGAACTGGTGAATGCCGCGCTGCGCGCCCGGGCCGAAGAACTGCGACGCAAGGACACGCTGCGCTGATCCGGTAGCGCGCGGTTCGCGGACGCCGTGCCTTGTCGACTGTTCGACGGATACACCGGTGTCCGTCGAACAACGACGATGAAGCAATGAGCGAGGCCTCGCCGACACCCGAGTACTCGGTACCGTGGTGTCCCCATCCGTGCACCCCACTGCACAACATCGCCCCCGGCCACCCGACGAGCCAGCACCCGGACCTGCCGACACCGCAAAAGTCCGCGCCACGGTACCTGACGAATCAGTACCCAGGCCCGCCATACGCAGCACCACAACGCTCAACTGAGCCACACACCGAAACCACCACTGCCGCAGCATTTCTCGTGCTACTGGCCGCCTTCCTCGCACTCCCAGTTCTCATCCTGCTGCTGGCGCGTCGACTGAGGCGTCGAACGTAATCACCTACCCCACCCAGACCTGGCTCGACCGCGCCGATCCCGAAGCTGAAGACGCCGAACAGGCGGAAGTGGTTGATGTGGTGCGGTTTTCAGCAGTGCGCGGAACCCAGACGCGTGTCACTCAGAGCTGACAGTCCGACGGCGATGCCTGCCTGATCGGCGACCTCAGTAGGCGGTGACGCTCAGTGCTGCCCCGGCTGCCCGAGCGGCACCTGCTGGTCGGCGACCTCGGTGAGGGCCTGGGCCCAGCCGTCCAGGCGGTCGGCGGCGTGCCGTAGGTCGGCGACGATCGCATCGAAATTGTGTCGTAGCACGGCACTTTCGGGGACTGCGAGGATGCGGCCTGCGGCCGCGACGACCTGCTCGTATTCCTCGACACCGGTATCGAGGCGGCCGAGGGCGAACTGGAGGTTATCGGTGAGGCCCACTGCCACAGGGGATTTGGTGCGGCCCATGGCGCCGAGGGCCTGTTCCATGGCGGTGATGTCGGCGGCGAGGGCGTGCAGGGCGGCGGAGCCGGAGTCCGCCGTTTCGAGCATGTCGGTGAGTTCGTCGTCGGGCAGGCGGTTGCCGCGGGCGATCTGGGCGCCGAGGCCGTGCAGGGCTCGTTCGGCGCGGACCAGTCGCGCGATTGGTCCGCGGGCACGAGACCACAGGGGTGGTTGTTTGCGCGGGATGAACGTGGCCTGCGGCAGCGGGGTGTTGCGCAGCCGCAGATAACGGCGGGCACTGAGCGCGGTGCCGGTGACGAGTGCGACCGCGCCGCCACCGATTACGACAACGATCCAGGCGGGCGCGGTGAGAACCACGAGCCCGACGGCTCCCGCAGTGGTGATGCCGGAGGCGGTGCCGAGTTGGAAGCTACGGCGGCGGGCTCGGCGCCGACGGCGCAGTTCCCGCTCGCGTGGGTCGGCCCAGCGGCGCACGGTGACCAGTGCGTGCTCGCCGACCTCGCGCAGACTGTCGGGCAGGCTTCCCGGTTGTGGAGCCAGCGCGGCTTGCGCCCGCACGATCGCCGCATCGCGCCTGCGGCCCGGAAGCGCCTTATCCCGAGTCATGCCATCTCTCCCACTGGTAGCGCGGATCGGACCAGCACGGTCCCGACGCGGCCGACGGCCGGCCCGCCGGGTACCCGTGCAGTGCTTGCCAGTGAACCACCTACCACCGACAAAGTCCTCGCCGTGCGGCCAACCGTTACTGCTGTGCGGCCTGGCCCTTGTTCATCTGCGGCTGCGCCGGATTGGCCTGGGCCGGTGCGGGATTGACGGCGGGCTGCGCCGCGCCACCCGCGGGCAGCTGATCGCCGCGCATCGACGCACGGATCTGCTCGAGCTTGCTGTGCCCGGCCATCTGGATGCTGGCCTGCTGCACCTCCAGCATGCGGCCCTGCACGGTGTTCTGCGCGAGCTCGGCGGAACCGAGCGCGTTGGCGTAGCGGCGCTCGATCTTCTCGCGCACCGCGTCCAGGCTCGGGGTGCTGCCCGGCGCCGACAGCGTCGAATCCATCTGCTGCAGCGACGCGGAGACCTGCTCCTGCATCTTGGCCTGCTCCAGCTGGCTGAGCAGCTTGGTGCGCTCGGCGACCTTCTGCTGCAACAGCATCGCGTTCTGCTCGACGGCCTTCTTGGCCTGGGTGGCCGCCTGCAGCGACTGGTCGTGCAGCACCTTGAGGTCCTCGACCGACTGCTCGGCGGTGACCAGCTGTGCGGCGAACGCCTCGGCGGCGTTGGTGTACTGGATTGCCTTCTCGGTGTCGCCGGCGTTCGCCGCCTGGTCGGCCAGCGTGACCGCCTGGCGCGCGTTGGCATTGAGCTTCTCGACCTCGTCGAGCTGCCGGTTCAGCTTCATTTCCAGCTGACGCTGGTTGCCGATGACCGATGCGGCCTGCTGTGAAAGGGCCTGATGCTGGCGCTGAGCTTCCTCGATAGCCTGCTGAATCTGGACCTTCGGATCCGCGTGCTCCTCGATCTTCGAATCGAAGAGGGCCATCAGGTATTTCCAGGCCTTGACGAACGGATTAGCCATCGATTGATCCCGCCTCCATCTGACGTGCCGCGCCCTCGACGCGGCTCCAGTGCGCGACCGTCACGCACTCGATATGTGCCTATCCTCCACCATGCGGCCGTTGGGCCGGGTATACCCGGCCCAACCGACGCCTAGTGAGAATCTATCCGCTTCGGGCGCCGGTCCGCAGCGTTGCCGCGGCAGCCACCTTTTGCTAGGTGTCACATGCCCTTCACCAGGACCAGCATGTCGGCCTTGGGTGCGGGAATGACGATTCGGGTGTCCATGGCCAGCGGCAGCGGACGTCCGCCCGTGCCGGCCACCGACAGACTGGCACTCGCGGGTGCGAGCGCGGGCTCGGCGGCGGGTGCGTCCGCGGCAGGCGCGGCCTCGGCGGCGGTGGACTGCTCCGCGTCGACCGGCAACGGCGCGGCCGCGGCATCGGCCGGGGTACGCGTTGGCAGGCCGTCGGCACCGGCCATGATCGTGCTCACATCCCAGAGCACCCGGGACAGCGGCACATCGAGGGCCGCGCAAATGGCGGCCAGTAACTCACTGGAGGCTTCTTTGCGGCCCCGCTCGACCTCGGAGAGATAGCCCAGGCTCACGCGCGCCGAGGTGGACACCTCGCGCAGGGTCCGGCTCTGGGCGAGACGAGCACGCCGCAGACTGTCCCCGATGGCCTCTCGCAGCAGCGTCATCTCGTTCTCCTTCGCTCCCTGTCAGGGGACCTGCATGACACTCACGAGTGCCACGCACGCCGTTCTTTCTGGCACAACGTCGGACAAGGGGCGGTTGGTTCCCGCCCAGCGGAAATCACTCGCCTTGCCCGCCCTGCCCGGCCGGACTCGGGTCCGGCCGTCGTACACATCGCAGCAACTCACGCACGGCGATGTGCGTCGCACTGATCCTGATCGTCCACCGGTCCCCGAGGAGTTTCAACCGCATCACCTCGGTGTGCCCCGGACCGGCCAGACCGAGGAAGACGGTGCCCACCGCATGCCCATCCTGAGAGTCGGGCCCGGCGACACCGGTCAGCGCTACTCCCCAGTCTGCCCCGCAATTGGTTCGAGCGCCGACCGCAAGCTGTTCGGCGGTGCTGGCGGCGACCGGACCTTCCGTCTTCAGTACTTCGTCGCTGACGCCGCCGAGGCTGTGTTTGAGGTCTGTGGCGTACACCACGA
This sequence comes from Nocardia sp. NPDC050175, assembly GCF_044459885.1. Taxonomy (NCBI): domain Bacteria; kingdom Bacillati; phylum Actinomycetota; class Actinomycetes; order Mycobacteriales; family Nocardiaceae; genus Nocardia; species Nocardia sp. NPDC050175. The sequence continues at coordinate 8,691 of NZ_JBITJI010000003.1, read as the reverse complement.
GGCCGCCGCGCAGCACCGCGCTGGCACCGGGCACACCGGCGATGGTCGCGGATAACAGCCCGGCGGTGAGGGATTCGGCGGTGGCGACGGTCTGGCCCGCCGCGGTCAGCGCGTGCACCAGGTCGGCGGCGGGCACGTCCACCAGCAACGGGTCGGTCGACACCGCGGCGGTCACCGTCATGCGCCGCGCGTTCGGCCCGGCCCGCCCGCGAACCACACCCGCAGTGCCTGGCCGACGTAGTCGAGGCCGGTGAGCACGGTGAGCGCGACGGCCACATACATCAACACCATGCCCGCCGAGGCGAGCCAGCCGCCCAGCGGCAGCAGCAGCACCGCGATGGCGAGGGACTGCACAAGGGTTTTCAGCTTGCCGCCGCGGCCGGCGGGAATCACGCCGCGGCGCACCACGGCCAGGCGCAGCAGCGTCACGCCGATCTCGCGGCCGCAGATGACCAGGGTGATCCACCAGGCCAGGTCGCCGAGCACGGACAAACCGATCACCGCGGAACCGATCAGCGCCTTGTCCGCGATGGGATCGGCGAGCTTGCCGAAGTCGGTGACCAGGCCGTATTTGCGTGCGAGTTGCCCGTCGAATCGATCGGTGATCGCGGCGATGCCGAACAGCGCGGCCGCGACGATCCGCCAGACCGGCTCGTGCCCGCCGTCGACGAACAGCGCGACCACGAACAGCGGGACCAGCGCGATGCGCAGCATGGTCAGGATGTTCGCGATATTCATCAGCGGCACGACGGGTTCGGCGTGCGGCGCGACGATGCCGGAGCGGATCGGACTGGCCGCGGACCAGCGTCGCTCTATCTCTTCCGGCTGGGCACTCATGAACACTCCAGACAACGCATGGCATGACGATGACCGGCGCCTACCCGGCGCACGTCATGCCGGACCCGCTGCCCGGCATTATGCGGTGAGCGGGACGACTGGATGTGTGGCACACGTTCAGCCTATCGGTAACCCACCCGACTACTCTGCACCCCATGAACTCTCGGGGACCACTAGGTGGTTCGACCAGCGACGCGCATCCCAGCGTGCCTAATGGCGCGCACAGCACCGCACTGGTTGTCCGACGCGCGCGAACCTCCGACGTGCCCGAGATCAAACGCCTCGTCGATGTCTACGCCGGCCGGATACTGCTGGAAAAGAACCTGGTCACGCTGTATGAAGCGGTGCAGGAATTCTGGGTCGCCGAGCTCGACGGCCGGGTGGTCGGCTGCGGTGCGCTGCATGTGCTGTGGGCCGATCTCGGTGAGGTGCGCACGGTCGCGGTGCATCCGGATGTCAAGGGCAGTGGCGTCGGCCGGATCGTGGTGGAGCATTTGATCGCGGTGGCCCGCGAGCTCGAGCTGCGGCGGGTGTTCGTGCTGACCTTCGAGGTGGATTTCTTCGCGCGGCACGGGTTCGCGGAAATCGAGGGGACGCCGGTGACGGCCGAGGTGTACGCGGAGATGTGCCGGTCTTACGACACCGGTGTCGCCGAGTTCCTGGACCTGAGCTACGTCAAGCCCAACACCCTCGGTAATACTCGGATGCTGCTTACTCTCTGACATAGGAAGCGATTTCCCCGTGCCGATCTTCGCTGTTCACTACACCTACTCCGAGGCCACGGTCGCGGGCCGGGACACCCATCGCCCCGCGCACCGCGGCTGGCTCGCCGATCAGCTCGCGGCGGGCGCCCTGCTGACCAGCGGGCCGTACCCGGACGGGTCCGGCGCATTGCTGCTGTTCCAGGCCGCGGACGTCGAGGCGTTGCACGCGCTGCTCGCGGTGGATCCCTTCGCCAAGGAGCAGCTGATCGATGACGTTCGCGTCGTCGAATGGCTGCCGGTGCTCGGCGCTTTCGCGTCCTGAAACGTGCCACCCGCTCGCCCGTCCTGATTCCCCTTTTACCGGTTCTTCCTGCGGGGAATCAGGCGGCGAGCCCGGGTAGTTAGTCGAAGTCAGCTAACTTGCGGCGACACACCGTGCGTGATACGGACATACCCCCTATGCCACACGGCAGACTCGCGGCCATGCGCACATACGTAGCGGTTTTCGCGTCGACGGCTGCCACCGCTGGCCTGTTGTACGCGTACCTGGGCGTACCGGACAAATCGGACCCAGCAACTTCCTCTTCGGCCCGTCCGCTGACCCAGCCCGGTATGGCCGACCCGGTGCTGTACCGGAACGCCGACGGCTATTACTTCCAGACGGCGGACCGTCAGATCACCTGCGGCATCCTCGATCAGCCGACGGGCCAGCCCCGACGCACCGCGGGTTGTCAGGGCGCGACCGGCCCCGCGCCGCCGCACATGCAGAAATGCTGGAGCACCGATCCGACGGCCGCCGCGGTCGCGGTCGGCGAGGACGCCGGATACCTCTGTGTGAACCAGGGTTTCTACACGGGGCCTGCGGGCGAGTTCGGCACCGGCATCGGACCGGTGCTGCCCGCCGGATCCACCCTGCGCGCGCACGGATTCACCTGTCGGGCCGAGACTTTCAGCGTCATCTGCAGCAACGACGAAGACGGGCACGGGTTCGAGATCGCACCGGACAACAACCGGGTGTTCTGAATTCTGGCGCCCCGCATCAGTCCTTGCGGGTGCGCAGCAGGCTGGCGACCGTCGCGATGATCAAGATGCCGAGGATCACTCCGAGCGATACTCCAGTGGAGATTTCCGGCACGCTGACATGCTCGCCGCCATTGATGAACGGCAATGTGTTCTCGTGCAACGCGTGCAGCACCAGCTTCACGCCGATGAACGCGAGGATCGCCGACAGACCGTAGGACAGGTAGACCAGACGATCGAGGAGTCCACCGATCAAGAAGTACAACTGCCGTAAACCCATGAGCGCGAACGCGTTTGCGGTGAATACCAGGTACGGCTCGTTCGTCAGACCGTAGATCGCCGGGATCGAATCCAGGGCGAACAGCAGGTCGGCGAAGCCGATCGCCAGCAAGGCGAGCAGCAGCGGGGTCACCACGCGACGTCCGTCGACGCGGGTGATCAGCTTGTCGCCGTCGTAGCTGTCGGTGGTCGGCAGCAGCCGTTTGGCCAGCGCGACGACTCGACTGTCGCGCTTCTCCTCGTGCTCGGCCTCGTGGCCGCTCTCCTTGATCAGCTTGGCCGCCGTGTAGATCAGGAAGGCGCCGAAGAGATAGAACACCCAGCTGAACGCGTTGATCGCGGCCGCGCCGACGGCGATGAACGCGCCGCGCATCACCAGCGCGATCACGATGCCGATCAGCAGCGCCTTCTGCTGGTACATCCGCGGCACCGCGAAGGTGGACATGATGATGAGGAAGACGAACAGGTTGTCCACCGAGAGCGCCTTCTCGGTGACGAAGCCCGCGTAGTACTCCCCCGCGAACGTCGAACCCCACTGCCAGGCGACGAAACCGCCGAAGGCCAGGGCGATTCCGATATAGACGGCGGACCAGAAGCCGGACTCGCGGAAGGTCGGTTCGTGCGGGGTGCGGACGTGGGCGAAGAAGTCGAAGACGAACAAGCCGAGGATCACCACGATGGTGATCACCCACTCGACAGCGGTTACCTGCATGCGGTGCGTCGATCGATAACGAAGGTCATGGCGTTCATCATGCCCGATTTGTCCGTTCTTGTCGGCTAGCGGGGTGGTTGCTGACCATAATTTCACATGCGTTCACTGCGGCGTCCATGCCACAGTGGCGACCGTGACCGACGACTACCGCCACCTCAACCGGGCCAACTGGGACGAGCGCGCACCCGTGCACGCCGCGTCACGCGACTACGCGGTGCACCGATTCCTCGCGGAACCGGACTTTCTCAGCGAGGTGGTGCGGTTCGATCAGCCGCTGCTCGGCGACATCAGCGGGCTGCGCGGGGTGCACCTGCAATGCCACATCGGCACCGACACGCTCTCGCTCGCCCGGCTCGGTGCCACCATGACCGGGCTGGACTTCTCACCCGCCTCGCTGGAGCAAGCCCGGTCGCTCGCCGAAAAGACCGATGCGCGTATCGATTTCGTCGAGTCGGACGTTTACGACGCGGTATCCGCGCTCGGCGCCGCACAATTCGACCTGGTGTACACCGGAATCGGTGCACTGTGCTGGCTTCCGAGCGTCGAACGCTGGGCGCGGACCGTCGCCGAACTGCTGCGACCCGGCGGGCGGCTGTTCATCCGGGAGGGTCATCCGGTGCTGTGGGCCACCGACGAAACCCACACGGACCGACTGGTTCTCGGTTACCCGTACTTCGAAATGCCGGAGCCGACGGTGTTTTCCGACGGCGGCACCTACGTCGAGACCGACGCCGAGTTCGAACAAACGACGACCCACGAATGGAACCATGGGTTCGGCGATCTGGTGACCGCGCTGCTGACCGCGGGCCTGTCGATCACCGGGCTGGTCGAGCATCGGAGTGTGCCGTGGGAGGCGTTGCCCGGGCAGATGACGCTCGGGGACGGTGGCGAGTGGCATCTCACCGCACATCCGGAGCGGTTGCCGCTCAGCTACACCTTGCAGGCGCGCAAGAACTGATCGCCACCTGGGGCGATGGCGGCGACACGCCCAACGGCGCGTCCTGACCGAAAGCTCGCGGGCGCACGACAGAATGCCGTCATGCAAATCCGAGGAGCTCGTATCGCCGTGGTGCCGTGCGCCGTCGCGCTGGCGTTGCTGGCCGGGTGTGGCAATGACGACAAGGGTTCGGCCACACCGACGTCCACCTCGGCGGTGCCGAGTTCGGCCGTGGCCAGCTCCGCCGCGCCGAGCTCCTCCGCAGCACCGATAACCTCCTCGGCCGCCACCGCGACGCGGCCGCCGGTGTCCGGTCCGGTCGATCCGGCGCAGTACCGGCAGCAGATGGGGTACTACTTCCAGTCGCCGAGTGGGTCGTTCCTGTGCGCGATCCTCGATCAGCCGATCGACGACAACGCTCAGGTCGGCTGTCAGGGGCCCACCGCGCCCGCGCCCGCGGAGTTCAAGGACTGCTGGAGCAAGAATCCACAGGCGAGCGCGCTCACCGTCGGCGTGCACTCGGGGGCACGGTGCTTGAACCAGGGCGTGTTCGTCGGCGCGCCGATCGATGGCGGCAATCGTGGCGGCGGTCGGGTGCTGCCGTACGGCGGGGTGCTGACCGTCGGACCGTTCACCTGTGACTCCGCCGAGGCCGGGGTGACCTGCACAAACGACAGCACCGGCGCCGGGTTCAAGATCGCGCGGGAAACCAACCGAACCTTCTGAACCCCGAAATTCAGTTCCCATCTGGAAATTCGGATGTTAACGTCGGTACCACAGAAGGCACACCCCACCAGGAAGGCGAAGACGATGACCGGGATCCAGCAGCGACAGTGGTCGCGTACTGGTGCCTGGCGGTCGCGCGCCAATGCCGTGCTATCGACGGTCAGCTATCGACGGCTGAACGTCCGGAGCGGCCCCTGACCCGTGTCTTTCACAGACCCGAGCAAGGGGTCACTCCGCGGCGAACGCCAAGGGGTGACCCCTTTTTCGTGTATACGGCCGTAGCTCAACTCCGAAGAGCAGCGACCTCCAAAGCCGCCGGTTGTGGGTTCGAGTCCCGCCGTCCGTGCTCGACAACTTCATAGCGACGATCACGGCAGCATGCCCGAGCGGTCGAAGGGGCCTGACTGTAAATCAGGTGTATTCACCACCGGAGGTTCGAATCCTCCTGCTGCCACCCGAGTTTCAGATCCGTGTAGCTCAGTGGAAGAGCGGCACCCTCCGAAGGTGCAGGCCGGTGGTTCGACTCCACCCACGGATACGAAACCCGATCCCTCGTAGCCCAATCGGTAGAGGCACCGGACCTAGATTCCGGGAGGTGCGAGTTCGAATCTCGCCGAGGGAACCCCGCTCGCGCAAGCGAGCAACGCGTTCGTAGCTCAACGGAGAGAGCACCTGGTTACGAGCCAGGGGGTTGGAGGTTCGAATCCTTCCGAGCGCACCACTTCCTGCCGAATCATGCTCAACCGCAACGCGGTCGATCCCGGGCAGCTGGTCGGCAGACACAGCGGTCAGCGACCCATTCGGCACCGCGCACCACATACGACCCCCGTAGCGACTGGAATCTAACAGTGTGAAGGCTATGGAGGACGGAGACCTGCTCCCCGCCAAGGCTGCCTGAGGTTCTGCGCTGCTCAAGTCCATCCGAGCACAGCCTTCTAATGTGGAGGCGAATTGGCATGAGGTCGTTTGCACGAGAACGCATCCTTTCGACCAGGCGAGGTTGCGTGCATCAATGCACTGGCATGTCATCACCCGGATTTCGCCCCCACTCCCCCGGCGCTATTTCGGGCTACTCCGTGCGCGTCGAGCCGACGTGCGAGTGTTGGTGGAGGAATCGACCTCCGGATCATCCCGCGTGCGCGGGGGAGCACGGGTTGTTTCCAGCACCGGCTGATCGCCTTGTCGGATCATCCCCGCGTGCGCGGGGAGCACTCCCCCCAGCAACCACCGGCGATACCAGCGCTCGGATCATCCCCGCGTGCGCGGGGAGCACCTGAGTCCCGAACAGCTCTCGACCCTGTCTTCGGGATCATCCCCGCGTGCGCGGGGAGCACTTGTCACCCACTGCCACGTAGTGGCGGTTCTCGGATCATCCCCGCGCGCGGGGGGAGCACGTGATCAGGCGGCCTTGCAGCTTGTGGCCGACCGGATCATCCCCGCGTGCGCGGGGAGCACACTTCTTGACCTCGCTATTCTCGACGCAATCCACGATTTCTCGTTCGGTTTGCTTCGCGCTCCTTCGACGCCACCGAAATCCACTCGAAGCCGTAGACCACGCTCAGGCCAAGCCTCGCGGAGCGCAGCGCGGGCTCGTCGGCTATGACGAGTAAGTCGTCGAAGAAGGCTCGCAGGGCTTGTGCCAGCGGTGTGGCGGTTTCGCCCCATTCCGGCAGTGGTTGGTCTTGGGCATGGTCGAGGCGGGCGATCACCCCGGTCAACTGCTGCTCGGCTGGTTCGCTGAGTCGGGTCGGGTCGTAGTCGGCTGGTGTATCTGGTGGCAGGATCCGCACGATCCGCTGCAGTCCTTCTACGAGTGCGGCGAACTGCGGGCCGTGGATGCTGCGAGCTTGCTCGATCTCGTCTCGCAACCGGTCCGCGCGCCGGGGATTGTCCTCAGCGAACCGGACTGCGTCGATAAGGGGCCGGGTGTGTTCTCGTCGCGGAGACGCTGCTGGTAGCGGGTCTTCAACAGTTCCTCGGCGGTGTCGAGGACGTTGTCGGCGACCGTGATTCCCTGATCTCGCAGCGCCTGGGCTGCGGCATCCAATCCGTCTCGGTAGGTGATTGTTTCGAGTTCGGGGTGTGCGCGCAGGATGCGCACGATGCCGAGCGCGGCGCAGTCCGTAGGGGTCGGAGGTTCCGGTGAGCTTGGCTCCGATAGCGAGCATTGCCACGAGGAGATCGAACCGGGCGGCCAGCGCGAGCAGCGCCCCGGGCAGCGTCGCTGGAATCCGGTCGGTGTGGTGTCGAGGCAGCTCGGTTTCGAGGAGTGCTTCAGCGACAGGGGTGGGTTCGCCTGCTTTGCAGGCGTATTCGCGGGCCATGGTGCCGGCCAGTGAGGTCATCTCGATGACCATTTGGGTGGCCAAGTCGAATTTGACCAGCTGTCCCGCCCGCGCCTGCCTCGCGGAGTCGTTGGCGGACAAGGTGATTGGGTTGGCCAACTCGCGACTGGCAGTAGCGATGCGGTTGGCGCGGTCGGCCATGGAGCCCAGGCGTTGTTCGAAGGTGAGTGCGGTGAGGCGAGCGCGGAATTCTTGCGGTGAAGTGTGCAGGTCGGTGTTCCATGTCACCCAGATGGGTGGGCGCGTACAGATCGGCGACCCTCACGCCACCACCGAGGAATGCTCGGACAACCAGTCGACCGTCACCTCGATCGCCTCATCCTCACGTTCTCGGGAGTCGAATCCATGATCCGAACCGACCACCGTGTGCAACGTCGTATCCGGACGGGACCGCGCGAACTCCGCGGCGATGTCGTACGACACCGACTCGTCACGGTCACCGTGCACCACAAGCGCCGTCGCCTGGCTGGCAAGGAGGTCATCGAGCGGCCGGTATCGCGCGAACTCCAGAAAGAGAACTCTTCCCAGCCTGAACTCCCCATCAACTAGCAGAAAACCCTTGTCCTGCAATATTTTCTGTTGATCAGGGCCGAAATTTTCTCTCCCCCAAGCCAGCTCCGGCGCCAGGAAAGTGTGGGACAGATCCAGCACCGGATTCCACAACACCAGACGGTGCAACCCACCCAACCATGACAGCGACAACGCCACGGACACAGCACCGAAACTGGCTGCCACGATCGACAATCGCTGTCCGGGGAACTGATCGTCCACTGCGGCCAGAGCGGCCTGCAGATCCAGGCACTCGCCCGCGATCGTCATCCCTTCCGGGGTACCACCGCTCGACCCATGCCCTCGGAACGAGAACCTCACGACATTGAATCCCGAGGCCACCAACAGATCAGCCAACCGGACAAACATGCCCCCGCCCTCATCCATGTCCACCGTGATGCCATGCACCAGCAGCACCACACCTCTCGAAGGCGCAACAGGGGCGTGATGTACGGCGGCATCCAAAAGGATCCCGTCTATCGAGGTCGGGCCTTGACCCCAGGTAGTGGACACGCTTGATCTTGGTCTCAGACCAGGGAAAGCGAGAAGATCTACCCGATGTCCAAGAACTACAACGAAGAG
>NZ_JBITJI010000002.1:580712-1181092 GCF_044459885.1 Nocardia sp. NPDC050175 | reverse complement strand
AACCGGGGGGTATGAGAGGCCGGAACCAATTAAATAATTGGCACTGACATTCATCGACACACTATTGAGTTCTCAAAGAACACACGCACAAACCATCGCCCAGACTTTGTCTGATTGATCAGTGAGGCAACCTATCCAGCTTAACTCAGCCGTTCCCCCAGAACCAAATCGGGGTCTCGGTCGAGCCAGTGTGAGCGTCAGGCGCTCCTCGTACTACCTCGTGTCCCTCGCCTTCGCTCAGCGTTTCCGCTCAGCTCTTCGGCCCGGGTCGGTGTCCGTGTCGCTCTGACTCGAATAAAGTTACGTGTCTGCGTGCATCATGTCAAATCCGCTGGTCAAGAAGCGTTTTCGAGGTTAACACTTCACTCCGCCGCGCCGACCCGCTTCACTTCGCCGCCCAAAGCCTGCAGTTGCTCGACGAAATTCGGGTAACCGCGGTCGATGTGGAAGACGTCGTGCACCTCGGTGGTTCCGTCGGCAACCAGACCGGCAAGTACCAAACCGGCGCCGGCCCGAATGTCGGACGACCACACCGGCGCACTGGACAACCGCGGAATACCGCGCACCACCGCGTGATGACCATCGGTCCGCGCGTCGGCGCCGAGCCGGATCATCTCCTCGACGAAACGGAAGCGCGCCTCGAAGACGTTCTCGGTGATCATCGAGGTGCCGTCCGCGATCGCGGCGAGCCCGATCGCCATCGGCTGTAGATCGGTGGGGAATCCGGGGAACGGCAGCGTGGAGAAGTTCACCGCGCGCGGCCGCTCGGCCTGGACCACACGGAAACCGTCCTGCTCGAAGGAGATGCGTGCGCCCGCCGAGCGCAGCTTGTCCAGTACCAAGGACAGATGCTTGGGATTGACCCCGGTCACCCGGACGTCGCCCATCGTCATCGCCGCGGCGATTCCCCAGGTGGCCGCCACGATACGGTCGCCGATCACCCGGTGCGTCGTCGGCGAGAGCCGCTTGACGCCCTGCACCGTCAGTACCGAAGTACCCGCACCGGTGACCCGGGCACCCATCTGCACCAGCATGTTGCACAGGTCGACGATGTCGGGTTCGCGCGCGGCGTTGTCGATCACCGTCTCGCCCTCGGCGAGCACGGCCGCCATCAAGATGTTCTCGGTCGCACCCACCGAGGGGAAGTCGAGCCGAATCTTGGCGCCCTGCAGTTCGTCGGCCCGCGCGACCACGCAACCGTGCTCGATCTCGCTGGTCGCACCGAGCAACCGCAGACCGGCCTGATGCATATCGAGTGGACGGGAACCGATCGCATCGCCGCCGGGTAGCGCGACGACGGCACGCTTGCAGCGCGCCATCAGCGGACCGAGTACACAGACCGACGCGCGGAACTGCGTCACCGCGGGGAAGTCCGCGTGGTACTTCGGTTCTGCCGGGGTGTCGATGGTGACCACCCCGGCGTCGATCGCGACGTCGCAGCCGAGGCCGCGCAGCACGTCACCCATCAGCGGCACGTCGAGAATGTCCGGGCAGTTCGTGATCGTGGTGGTGCCTTCGGCCAGCAAGGCAGCGGCCATCAGCTTGAGGACGCTGTTCTTGGCGCCCCCCACCGCGACTTCACCGACGAGTCGATTCCCGCCGGTAACCAAAAACCGTTCCATGCCGCCTCTCCGCGTATTCGGCGCACTGTTGGGTGCAAGGATAGTTGCGGCACTGTTCCGCCACTCCGGGTATTCAGCGCACTAGTGGGTGCCACGGTAGTTCGGTTACAGGCCGGCGGTCGGGTGCCGGACTGAACTCACCCGCCCCCGTCGGCTTCGCCTCCTACCGTCCCCCACGAGTTCTGGGTATACCCGGGGTGTTACCCATGAACTCGAGGACGTGCGTCCTCGTGTCTCGAGCATTATCAGGTGCTCGCCCTGGTTCCGCCGGGCTTCCACAGGATATCGCCGCCCGGATTCGCCACGCGGCTCAGGATGAACAGCAGATCCGACAGGCGGTTGAGGTACTTGGCGGGCAAAACGTTCGTATCGTCCGGGTGTGTCTCGACCGCCGACCAGGCGGAACGCTCCGCGCGGCGGGCGACGGTGCGCGCCGTGTGCAACAGCGCCGCGAGCGGGGTGCCACCCGGCAATATGAACGAATTCAGTGCCGGCAGTTCAGCATTGAACTCATCGCACCAACCCTCGAGCCGATCGATGTAGAGCTGTTCGATGCGCAGCGGCGGATACTTCGGCTCCGCGACAACGGGGGTAGACAGATCCGCCCCCGCATCGAACAGATCGTTCTGTATCTGCAGCAGCACCTCGCGCAACTGCTCCTCGGGCTGCCCGAGCGCGAGAGCCACCCCGATTGCGGCGTTCGTCTCATCGCAGTCGGCATACGCGACCAGCCGAGGATCGGTCTTCGCCACCCGCGAAAAATCGCTGAGACCAGTGGTCCCGTCATCGCCGGTACGCGTGTAGATCCGCGTCAGATGAACACTCACAGCACAACCCTAGCTCCCCCGCCTCCCCGAGACTTTTGCCGGACGTCAGGCACCCGGCCGTTGCGTTCCGGGCCGGCGGCAATATCTACTCCAGTTCTGGGCGTTCCCGGCGAGTTACCCATGTACTCGCGAAATCAGTTGTTGCGTGGGGCAGCCCCACATCTGCGCTAACTAGCGCATCCGGCGGGTGCGGTCGGACGGGCGGGATTCCACCCAGGAGAGGAATGCGGTCCGCGATGCTCGATCCAGGGCCAGCTCGTAGCTGCCGTCCCGATCGGTCACCGCGATCACCGCGATGTCGTCGCTCATGATGTCGTATTCGTCGCCGACGGGTCCGCGACGGTCGCCGATCTCGATGCCCTGGCGGTGAATTGTGCAGTCCGGTCCGAGTTTCAGGCTGGTCAGCTTGAAAAAGACCATTCGGTCCTCGTCGTAGCGGATCAGTCCGTGCCGCCACCCCTGACCACCGCGCGCGGGTAGTACTCGCAACAGTGCGGCGGTTCCGCCGCGCCGCAACATGATCAGGCGATAGGTCGAGGCGAGGGCCAGGAACACGAGCGTGAGCACCAGAATGATCAGGAGAACCATCCCGGTCTGCAATGCAGTTCGTCCCTTCGCTCTGTCGCCACCCCGCGGTCATTCAACCACGCCACCAAGTTTACAAACTGGGGGGCCGTGTATTAAGACGATCGTAAGCCGTTATAAGACGACTGTCGGCGGCGAAGGTCCCTTCGCCGCCGACAGTCTGGTGTTCTGTATCCGGTTGTCGCTTACGCGTTCGCAGCCTGCTCGGCCGCGCGGACCTGGGCCTGCGCCGCCAGCTGGTCCTCTTCGCTGGCCGCCGAGTCGGCCAGCACGCGCCGGGCCGCCTCGACATCCACCTCGTCGGCGAATTCCGCCGACTCGGCCAGGATCCGGACCGTGCTCGCGGTCACCGAGAAGAAGCCGCCGTGCACCGCCGCGACGATGCGCTCGCCGTCGGTGGAGACGATGGCCACCGTGCCGCCCTCGACCAGCTGACCGAGCAGCGGCTCGTGGCCCGGCATGATGCCGATCTGACCCTCGGTGGTCTGCGCGCTGACGAACGTTGCCTGGCCGGACCAGAGCAGCCGTTCGACGGCGACGAGATCGACTGACATTTCTGACATCGGGACTACTTTCCGGCGATCTTCTTCGCGGCCGCCTCGACATCGTCGAGACCACCGCAGCTGTTGAACGCCTGCTCCGGGAAGTGGTCGAACTCGCCCTTGCAGACCCGGTCGAAGTCGTCGATGGTCTGCTCCAGCGGAACCACCGAACCGACCTGGCCGGTGAACTTCTCGGCCACGATGAAGTTCTGGCCGAGGAACTTCTCCAGGCGACGGGCGCGGCCGACGAGGACCTTGTCCTCTTCGGAGAGCTCGTCCATGCCGAGGATGGCGATGATGTCCTGCAGTTCCTTGTACTTCTGCAGGATTCGCTTCACCTCGTTGGCGACGGCGAAGTGCCGGTCACCAACAATGGATGCTTCGAGGATCCGCGACGTCGAGGTCAGCGGGTCGACGGCCGGGTAGATGCCCTTCTGCGAGATCGGGCGGGAAAGCTCGGTCGTCGCATCCAGGTGGGCGAAGGTGGTGGCCGGCGCCGGGTCGGTGTAGTCGTCGGCGGGCACGTAGATCGCCTGCAGCGAGGTGATCGACCGACCACGGGTCGAGGTGATGCGCTCCTGCAGCTCACCCATCTCGTCCGCGAGGGTCGGCTGGTAACCGACGGCGGACGGCATGCGGCCGAGCAGGGTCGACACCTCGGAACCGGCCTGGGTGAACCGGAAGATGTTGTCGATGAACAGCAGCACGTCCTGGTGCTGCACGTCGCGGAAGTACTCGGCCATGGTGAGAGCCGAGAGCGCGACGCGCATACGGGTGCCCGGCGGCTCGTCCATCTGGCCGAAGACGAGGGCGGTGTCCGGGAGGACGCCCATCTCTTCCATTTCCAGGCGCAGGTCGGTGCCCTCACGGGTGCGCTCGCCGACGCCGGCGAACACCGAGGTACCGGAGAACTCCCGCGCGATACGGGTGATCATCTCCTGGATGAGCACGGTCTTGCCGACACCGGCGCCACCGAACAGGCCGATCTTGCCACCCTTCACGTACGGGGTGAGCAGGTCGATGACCTTGATGCCCGTCTCCAGGATCTCGGTCTTACCCTCGAGCTGGTCGAATGACGGGGGCTTGCGGTGGATGCCCCACTGCTCGCCGTCGCGGCCGAGGCCGGGGCTGTCCAGGCAATCGCCGAGGGCGTTGAACACGTGGCCCTTGACGACGTCGCCGACCGGCACCGAGATCGGCTTGCCGGTGTCGGTGACGGCCGCGCTACGGACCAGGCCGTCGGTGGGCTGCATCGAGATGCAACGCACGATGCCGTCGCCGAGGTGCTGGGCAACCTCGAGGGTCAGCGTCTTGGCCACCGAGGTCAGGGTGATCTCGGCGTGCAGAGCGTTGAACAGCTCTGGGATCGAGCCCCGGGGGAACTCGACGTCGACGACGGGGCCGATGACTCGGACGACGCGACCTGCGTCTGCGCCGGTCCGACTCGTGTTGTCTTGCGTGACTGCTGCGGTCATTTTTCTCTTCCTGCGCTTAGTCGCGGTCCGAGCTCGAAGCCAGCGCGTTTACGCCGCCGACAATTTCGCTGATTTCCTGCGTGATCTGGGCCTGCCGCACCGAGTTCGCCTGCCGGGAAAGGTCCGTGGCAAGGTCGTTGGCGTTATCGGTGGCTGCCTTCATTGCGGTGCGCCGAGCCGCGGACTCGGATGCCGCTGCCTCGAGCAACGATGAGTAGATACGCGTGTTGATGTACTTCGGCAGCAGGGCCGCCAGCAGCACATCGGCGTCGGGCTCGAACTCGTACTGCGCGTGCACATCCGCCGTCGGCGAATCGGACACGAAGTCCTCACCCATGTCGAAGTTCTCGTCGACGTAGCTCACCTGGATCGGCGCCAACCGGCGCACCTCCGGGGTCTGCGTCAGCATCGACACGAATCGCGTGTACACGATGTGCAGCTCGTCGACACCCGCGATATCGCCGGTGCCGTTCGGCGCGGGAACCACGCCTTCGGAACCGGCCATGAAGGCCTCGACGAGGTGGTTGCAGGCCGCCGACGCATCGGAGTACTTCGGCTGCTGCGAGAACCCGGACCACGACGCGACCGGGGTGCGGTTGCGGAAGGTGTAGTACGTGAGGCCCTTGTTGCCCATCACGTAGATCACCGGCTCTTTGCCCTCGCCGCGCAGCGTGTGCATCAACTCTTCGGCGCGCTTGAGCACGTTGGAGTTGTAGCCACCGGCCATGCCGCTGTCACTGGTGATCACCAGCACCGCCGCCCGGCGCGGCTCGGCGCGCTCGGTCAGCAGTGGGTGGGTCAGGTTCTTCGACGCGTTCGCCAGCTCACCGAGGACCTTGGTGATCTCCTCGGCGTACGGCTTGGCGGCCGCAACCCTGGCCTGCGCCTTGGAGATTCGCGAGGTCGCGATCAGCTCCTGGGCCTTGGTGATCTTCTTGATCGAATTCACACCACGAATGCGGGAGCGCAATTCACGCAAACTTGCCATCAGTCACACTCCCTTCATTCGCATCGGCATTAATAGATCGCATCAGTCCCGAACCTGGGTCACTTCTCGACGTGCTTGCGGGTGACCGACAGCGTCTCGACCTCTTCGTGCTCGAGATCGGCCGCTTCGGCCTCGTTCACCACACGGCTGCCATCGGAGGCGAGGAAGCCCTGCTTGAACTTGTCGGTCTCCGCCTTGATCTGATCGGCGGCCTCGTCCTTGAGGACCTTGCCACCCTCGATCGACTTGAAGGCGTCGGCCGCAGCACGGTGCAGGTGCTCGAGCAGTTCGCCGTTGAAGCGACGGATGTCGGCGACCGGGACCGAGTCGAAGCGGCCGTCGTCGACCAGGAAGATCGAGACGATCTGGTCCTCGACGGCGACCGGCGAGTACTGGTCCTGCTTGAGCAGCTCGACCCAGCGGGCGCCACGCTCGAGCTGCGCCAGCGACGCGGCATCGAGGTCGGAGGCGAACGCGGAGAATGCCTCCAGCTCGCGGAACTGCGCCATTTCCAGACGCAGCGAGCCTGCGACCTTCTTCATGCCCTTGGTCTGGGCCGCGCCACCGACACGGGAGACCGAGGTACCGACGTTGATCGCCGGGCGCACGCCCTTGTTGAACAGGTCGGACTCGAGGAAGACCTGGCCGTCGGTGATCGAGATGACGTTGGTCGGGATGAACGCCGAGATGTCGTTGGCCTTGGTCTCGATGATCGGCAGACCGGTCATCGAGCCTGCGCCCAGCTCGTCGGACAGCTTCGCGCAACGCTCCAGCAGGCGGGAGTGCAGGTAGAAGACGTCACCCGGGTACGCCTCGCGGCCCGGCGGGCGACGCAGCAGCAGCGAGATGGCGCGGTACGCCTCGGCCTGCTTGGTCAGGTCGTCGAACACGATGAGGACGTGCTTGCCCTGGTACATCCAGTGCTGGCCGAGGGCCGAACCGGTGTACGGCGCAAGCCATTTGAAGCCGGCCGAGTCGGACGCGGGAGCCGCGACGATGGTGGTGTACTCCAGCGCGCCACGGGCCTCCAGCGCGGACTTGACGCCCGCGATGGTGGAACCCTTCTGGCCGATGGCGACGTAGATGCAGCGCACCTGCTTCGCCGGATCGCCGGAGTCCCAGTTCGCCTTCTGCGCCAGGATGGCGTCGATGCAGACCGCGGTCTTGCCGGTCTTGCGGTCGCCGATGATCAGCTGACGCTGGCCACGGCCGATCGCGGTGAGGGCGTCGATGGCGGTGATGCCGGTGGCCAGCGGCTCCTCGACGGGCTGACGCTCCAGCACGGAGGCGGCCTGCAGCTCGAGCACGCGCTGCTCTTCGGCCTCGATCTCGCCGAGGCCGTCGATCGGCTTGCCGAGCGGGTCGACCACGCGGCCGAGGAAGTTGTCGCCCACCGGAACCGAGAGCACATCGCCGGTCCGGCGGACCTGCTGGCCCTCTTCGAGGTCGGCGTATTCGCCGAGGATGACCGCACCGATCGAGCGGTCTTCGAGGTTCAGCGCCACGCCGAGCACGCCACCCGGGAACTCCAGCAGCTCATTGGCCATTGCCGAAGGCAGGCCGCTGACATGCGCGATGCCGTCGGCCGTGTCGGTGACAACACCGACTTCTTCGATGGAGGTCTCGGGGGTGTAGCTCTGCGTGTAGCTCTCGATCGCGCTACGGATCTCGTCGGAGGAGATCGTCAGCTCCGCCATGTTCTTCCTGCTCTCGCTGTGTCGAATAGTCGGGGGGATGAGGACGTCAGGTCAGGGACCGACGCAGCCGTTCGAGCCTGCCGATGGCGCTGCCGTCGATCACGTCGTCGCCGACGTGTACGACCAGCCCGCTCAGCAGACTCGGGTCGACCTGTACGTGCACCTGGATCGGCTTGTCGTAGATGCGATGCAGCGAGGCGGCGAGCCGCTCGCGCTGCTGCGCCGACAGTTCGATCGCCGCACGCACATGCGCCACGATCTGGTCGCGACGGGCCGCAGCCAGGTCGGACAGTTCGTCGAATGCCACCCCGACTGCCGTCTTCTGCCTGGTCACCACCTGCTCAGCCAGGGTTAGCGTGATGGATTCGGTCTTGCCGGTGAGCAGGCGATCGATCAGATCCCGCTTGGCCTCGGCCGGCTTGGTCCGATCGGAAAGGGCCTGCTCGAGGTCGGGGTTGTCGCTGATGATCCGACCGAGCCGGAACAGCTCGTCCTCGACCGCGTCGAGCCGGCCACTGTCGGCCGCCGACTCCAGCAACGCCTCTTGCCCGAGCAACACCAGGGTGTCGACCAGGTCGGCGGTCCGGGACCAGTCCTGGGCCACGGCGGTGGTCAACACGGCCTGCGTGGCCGGGTTGACCTTTCCGCCGAAGACCCGCTCACTGAGCTCGGCCCGGACCGAGCCGGGCACCGACACGTCCGCGAGCGCAACACGCAGCGAACGCTGGTCGTCCAGCACGGCGACAACGGCGAACAGTTCGGAACCCGTTGTGGCCGCGACACTGTCGCTTCCGGTCAGAGCGGCCCTGAGCGCCTCCCGAGACCGGGCGCAGGCCTCGCGGCTCGCTGCGTACATGCTTCTCACTTTCGCGTCGCTACCTTCCGACCCCGATGCCGGCTTTCGACTCATCGTCGAGCTCGGTCAGGAACCGCTCGATCGACGCCGCCTGCTTAGCTTCGTCCGAAACCGACTGCCCGATAATCTTTTCGGCCAAATCTACGGCGGTATGGCCGAGTTCGGAGCGCAGTTCGGTAAGGATTTGCTGGCGCTGTGCTTCCAGCTGGCTGTGGCCCGCGGCAACGATGCGGTCACTTTCGGCCTGCGCGTCCGCGCGCATCTGCGCGAGGATCTGCTGGCCCTGGGTGCGCGCGTCCTCACGGATACGCGATGCCTCGAGCCGCGCTTCGGCCAGCTGCTGCTGGTACTGCTGCAGTGTGAGCTGGGCCTGTTCCTGCGCGGCCTCGGCCCGAGCGATGCCGCCCTCGATCTTATCGCTGCGCTCGTCGAGCACCTTGAGCACGCGCGGGATCACATATTTGTAGAAAACGACGCCGATGATCGCAATGCAGACCACCGACCACACGATGTCGTATGTCTCGGGGATGAGGGGGTTGATGTCTTCCCCAGCATCCGCGGCGAACACAGAAAGCCCGTTCATGGCAATCAGAAGATGAAGCCGGCCACAAGGCCGATCAGGGCGAGGGCCTCGGTGAACGCGATACCGAGGAACATGTTGGTACGGATCGTGCCCTGGAGCTCGGGCTGACGGGCAATGCCCTCGATCGCCTTACCGACGACGATGCCTACACCGATGCCGGGGCCGATGGCGGCGAGACCGTAGCCGATAGCGCCGTATCCCTTGATCTTGTCAGAGTTCGAAGCGGCTTCCTGGGCCAGGTACGCGAGGCTCATGAGGTTCCATTTCCCTTTCTGTTGCTCACCCGCCGGTCGGCGTGTGTAGCAGGTATCCGGTAGTTGTGGGTCAGTGCGAATCTGCGTGCTGGGCAAGTCCGATGTAGACCGCGGTCAGCAGGGAGAAAACGTAGGCCTGCAAGAAGATGACCAGCAGCTCGAAGAGGGTGAAGCCGAGACCCGCGAGCAGCGAGAACGGCGAGAACACCTTCATCCACGAGACGGCATCGAACAAGAAGAACCAGGTGGCGCTGAAGAAAAGCACCAGCATGATGTGCCCGGCCAGCATGTTGGCCATGAGTCGCACGGTCAGCGTGAACGGCCGCAGGATGAACGTCGAGACGAACTCGATCGGAATCAGCAGCACGTGCAGCGCGGGCGGAACGTTCGGAACGACGATGCTGGCGCGCATGTAGGTGAAGAACCCGTACTTCTTGATACCCACGTAGTTGAATGTGACGTAGGCGATCAGGGCCAGCACCAGCGGAAAGCCGATTCGGGCGTTCGACGAGATGTTCAAACCCGGAATGATGCCGGAGAAGTTCAGAAAGAGCACCGAGAAGAAGATTGTCGCGATGAGCGGAAAGTACTTGCGACCGGATTCCTTACCCAGGATCTCGTCGCAAATCTGCTCCTTGACGAACACCAGACCGGTTTCGGCGACGTTCTGCAGTCCGCGCGGGACGAGACGGGGATTCCGGAATGCGAGCATCATCACGACAATCAGGACCGCCGACATGATCAGCCTGATCAGCATCAAACGATCGAGTTCGAACGGCGTACCCTCGAACAGCAGCGCTGGAGGGAAGAAGTCGGACAGCGATGGCGCGTGGAACTCGCCCGCCAAAGTGGTGACGCTCAGCGTTCTCTCCCGTGTTCGGGCCGTGGGTTCGGTTGATCCCACGGTTCGATCGGACATTGACGATCAATTTGGGTCGACTCAGGTCGGCTCGAAGTTCGTCAGCAGCTGTGCGGCGGGTTTTGATTCCACCTGGCGTCTGTACGTGTGTCGGCGACATCGTCGACATGCAGAACCGGAACCCTCAGAGCCCGGCACGGCAGTAAGCATAGCGGCACTCGGAGGGATCTTGACGATCCCCCCTCGCTTGGTTGCTTGCTTACCAACACTTTACCAAGTTATCTACGACAGCGTGTAGGTGGGTGGGGATCAATCTTCCCGAGCGGGCGAATCCGGGGTCGCGTCCGGCACCGTCACGTACGGAACCTTCTGTCTGACAACGCCATACGTCTCCGCGCCGAGCACGATGAACAACGCGCCGATCACGGTCAAGAAAAGGACCATTCGGTCATAAAAGTCGAATTGATTCAGTATTGCTATGACCAAAAGCGCAACCAGCATTTTACCGACCCAGCTGGCCAGCATCACCATGCCCGCCGTGGACGGCGGCAATTTCGCGCCGAACAACACCACCGCGGCGGTGGTCAGAATGAAGCCGCCGCCGATGGCCGAGCCGATCAGCGCACCCCACAGGCCCGGCGTGCCTGCGGCCGCGGCGCCGATGGCGACGGACAACACCACCAGCACGCCCAAACCGATCAAGCCGTAGCGCAACGCCGCCTTGAGCGGGGCGTCGGGACCGGGGACCGGGGTGGGAGTGAAGTTCACGACTGCGCCTCGCTGACGCTCGGCTCCGTCGTGCCCTTGGGCGCTGTGTTCATGGTTCACTCGCTCCGCTCGCTCACATCCGCGAACCTTACCCGGGCGGCGGCCGGTCCCCCGCTGCCTCCCCGCGGCGCAGCCCGGGAATGGCCGTGACGACGAGGGCGAAGACCAGCCCGCCCGCCACCAGCAGGACAACGAGTGTGAGGTTCATCAACGCGGTGCCGACGGCGCCGAACGCGAGGATCCCGACCCATAAGTAGATGAGCAGCACCACCCGCCGGTGCGAATGCCCGATCTGCAGCAAGCGGTGATGCAGATGCATCTTGTCCGGAGTGGAGAAGCTCACACCCGCGCGCACCCGCCGGACGATCGCCAGCACCAGATCGAGCACCGGAATGAACATGACCGCGCCGACCAGCAGCAGCGGCGACAACAGACCGACGATGTCGCGGGTCCCGAAGCCCTGCAGCGGAATGCGCCCGGACGCGCTGGTGGAGACGGCGGCGAGAACCAGGCCGATCAGCATCGAGCCCGAGTCGCCCATGAATATCCGGGCGGGCTGGAAATTGTGTGGCAGGAAGCCGAGGCAGGCGCCGGCCAGCGCGGCGGCGAGCAGCGCGGGCGGATAGGTGTCGACCGAACCGCCCTGCTCGTTCATCAAACCGATCGCGAACACGAAAACCGCGACCGCCGCGATCAATCCGAGTCCGGCCGCGAGCCCATCGAGCCCGTCGACGAAGTTCATCGCGTTGACCAGGGTCACCGTGACCGCCACCGTGACGAGACCGCCTTGCAACGCGTCCAGGAACACCGTCGTGTTGTTGAACGGGTTGTAAATGCTGTACCAGCTCAAACCCATCACGGCCATGACGCCCGCCGCGGTCACCTGTCCGGCGAACTTGGTCAACGCGTCCAGGCCCCACCGGTCGTCGACGATGCCGACCGCGACGATGATCGTGCTCGCCACCAGCACCGCGAGCGGAATATTCGGGGTGTAGTCGAAGCCGCGGCGCAGCGCGGGCAGCCGGTACGCGAACAGCATCGCCGCGACCACGCCGACGTAGATGCCGACACCGCCCATCCGCGGGATCGGCTTGACGTGCACGTCACGTTCGCGCGGCACCGCCACGGCGCCGAATCCGATGGCGAGCACCCGGATTCCGCCGGTCGCGAGAAAGGTCACGACCGCGGAGATGAGCAGGACGAGCAATAGCTCCCGCAGCGGGACGACGGCACCCGAACCGGTCATCCGCGGCACTCACCGATCATCGGATGGCGGCGCTGGTCAGCGCCTCCGGCGACATGCCGAGCACCTCGGCGATGTCGGCGATGGGTACCGCGCCCTCGCGCAGGATGCGCGGCTGGTCGGCGGTGAGGTCGACGATGGTGGAGGCGACGGCATGGTCGGCCGGACCGCCGTCGAGGTAGACGTTGACCAGGTCGCCCAGTTGATCGCGGGCCTCGTCGGAGGTCTTGGCGGGCGGCTGACCGGAGACGTTGGCGCTGGAGACGGCCAGCGGGCCGACCTCGCGGAGCAGTTCCAGGGTGACCGGGTGCAGCGGCATCCGCAGCATCACCGTGCCGCGCGTGTCGCCGAGATCCCAGGCGAGTGAAGGCGCTTGCTGCACAACGAGACTCAGGCCGCCGGGCCAGAACGCCCGGATCAGCTCGCGGGCCTGCGGGCGGACCGAGAAGACCAGGCCGTCGATGGTGTGCCAGGAACCGACCAGGACCGGCACCGGCATGTCGCGGCCGCGACGCTTGGCGGCGAGCAGCGAGCTCACCGCGGTGGCGTCGAAAGCGTCCGCGGCCAGGCCATACAGCGTGTCGGTAGGCAGCACGACAAGTCGCCCGGACTTCAGGGCGCTGGTGGCTGCGGTCAGTCCGGCAGCGCGGGTATCGGGATCCGCGCAGTCATAGACGGTACTCACGGGCATCATCTTGTCACGGGCATGCGCGGAGAGCTCCCCCGCCTCTCCGCGACTTCAGGCCAGACTGGGGTGCCTCGGCCGTAGCGTTGGCGGCCGGCGGTGAAATCGCAGGTGAGTTAGCCGGTACCCGATGAGTTACCCATGTGCGTACGAAATCAGTCGTTACGCTGCCTGGACGAGGTCGAGTGCGAGTCAGTTCGCGTCGCGGCGACGAAGCGCGGCTTGCCCGCCAGGTCGGGGTGTTCGACGATGTCGATGAAGTCACCTTGTTTGCCCAGCAGAGCGGCTAGGTCCGAGCCGTTGGAGTCGTCGTGTTCGATCGCCGTCGCACCGCCTGTGCGCAGTAGGCGGGTGATGGTGGGGATCATGGCGCGGATCACATCCAGACCGTCCGGACCGCTGAAGAGCGCCAGGTGCGGATCGTGGTCGGCGACTTCGGGATCCAGTTGCGCGCCTTCGGGGATGTAGGGCGGGTTGGACACCACCAGGTCGACTCGGCCGTCGAGTTCGGTCAGCAGGTTCGGGTCGGTGACGTCATCGGCGTGCAGGGTGATCGGGGTGTCGCCGTCGGCGATGCACCGGTCGGCATTGCGCCGCGCCCACTGCAGCGCCGCCGAATCGAGTTCTACCGCATGCACATCGGCGTCCGGGCGCGCGTGCGCGATGGCCAGCGCCAGCGCGCCGGAGCCGGTGCACAGGTCGACGACGACCGGCTGGTGATCGTGCGGCAGTGCCTCGAGCTGAGCGAGCGCCCAGGCGAACAGCAACTCGGTCTCCGGCCGTGGAATGAATACCCCGGGCCCGACCGCCAGGTCGATCTCGCCCATCGCCACGGTTCCGGTCAAGTGCTGCAACGGAATTCGCTGCGCCCGCCGGTCCACCAGCACGCGATACTCGGCCAACTGATCGGGCGCGACGAGCGGAGTCAGCATGAGCCTGCTGCGCTCGACCCCGAGCACATGCGCGGCCAACTGCTCCGCATCGGCCTGCGGACTGTGCACCCCGGCCTGCCGCAGCGTCTCGACGGCTTCGTTGATGGCGGGGCGCAGGGCTACACGGGTCACAGACATGACAGCAACTCTTCCCGAAAGGTGTTTACTCTGCGGCCATTCGAGCTTCGCGGTCCGCTTTGCCGAGGGCGTCGAGCAGCGGATCCAACTCACCATCGAGCACGGCATCCAGGTTGTGCGCCTTGAAACCGATGCGGTGGTCGGCGATGCGGTTCTCCGGGAAGTTGTAGGTGCGGATGCGCTCGGAGCGGTCCACGGTGCGGATCTGGCTGGCCCGGCCCGCCGCGGCCTCCTGGTCGGCCTGTTCCTCGGCGAGGGCCTGCAGCCGGGCGGCGAGCACCTGCATGGCGCGGGCCTTGTTCTGCAGCTGCGAACGCTCGTTCTGGCAGGTCACCACGATGCCGGAGGGCAGGTGGGTGATGCGGACGGCGGAGTCGGTGGTGTTGACGCCCTGGCCGCCCTTGCCCGAGGAACGGTAAACGTCGATGCGCAGGTCGGTCTCGTCGATCTGCACCGCCTCCACCTCGTCGGGTTCCGGGTAGATCAGCACGCCCGCGGCCGAGGTGTGGATGCGGCCCTGCGATTCGGTCACCGGAACGCGCTGCACCCGATGCACGCCGCCCTCGAACTTGAAGCGCGACCAGACACCGTCACGGGCGGCGTCACGGCTCTTGATGGACAGCGTCGCGTCCTTGTACCCGCCGAGATCGGACACGGTGACGTCGAGGATCTCGACCTTCCAGCCGTGCCGTTCCGCATAGCGGACGTACATGCGGGCCAGGTCGGCGGCGAACAGCGCCGATTCCTCGCCGCCCTCACCGGATTTCACCTCGAGCACCACATCGTCACCGTCGTGCGGGTCGCGCGGGGCGAGCAGGTCCGCGAGGGTCTGCTCCAGCTCGGCGACCTGGCGTTCCAGATCGGGGACCTCGGCGGCGAAGGCCGCGTCGTCGGCGCCGAGTTCCTGCGCGGCGGCGAGATCGTCGCGCGCGGACTTCAGCTTGGTGTAGGTGGCCATGACCGGCGCGAGCTCGGCGAATCGCTTGCCGACCCGGCGCGCGGCGCCCGGATCATTGTGCAGCGCCGGATCGGACAGCTGCGTCTCCAGGCCGGCGTGCTCGGCCAGAATGTCGTCGATCGCGGACGGTTGCGTCACTTGTGCTTCCTCTTTCTGATTTCCCTGGTGAAAAGGACGTCATACAAAACACCGACGCCCGGCCTGCGGAGCAGGACCGGGCGTCGGCGAGGAAGCTACTTGGCTGCGGCGTCGTCCGCGTCGGCCTTCTTGCTGCCGGCACGCTTGCCGTAGCGGGCCTCGAAGCGGGCCACGCGGCCACCGGTGTCGAGGATCTTCTGCTTGCCGGTGTAGAACGGGTGGCACTGCGAGCAGACCTCGACGTTGATGTGTCCCGACTCCTTGGTGCTGCGAGTCTGGAACGTATTGCCGCAACCACAGACGACCGTGGTCTCGACATACGTGGGGTGGATTCCTGCCTTCATGGGTGTCCTCTCGATATTGGCCGCCGGGTCGCTCACGCGCGAATCGCGGGAACGTGAACCGGAGCCGACTTAGGCGGGAGGTCTGCTCGAAACAGAGCAGACGCAACGACCGTTCAGTATGCCAGAACAGTCCCTACGCTCCCAAAACACCCCCGGCAAGTGGTTTGTTCCCGCCCTAGGTACTCCCCCCATCGCCGCCGCCCCAGGAAGTTCGGGCACGCGCTTCGCCGGTGTCTCGGGAACCCTGAAGACGGGTAGTTGGCTACTCAGGTATGCGAACAGCTTCGTTCATAGAGTTTGAGACCTTGCACAACGGCGTGCCGTGACCAGCGAAGGGAGAACTTGTGAACATCCGAGTCGCGTCGGCGCTCTTCGGTCTGTTGATCCTCGCTGTCGCGGTCGGCTGGTGTGCCCTGCCGGACACCGCGACCACGGCAGCGCCGGGAACCGCCGTGTATGTCGAGGCTTCGACCACCGCTCCGGAGGGGAGTGCAGTGGAGACATCGGCGATCATTCTCAGCCTCATGATCAGCGGCGCGGCCATCATCGGGCTCATGTTCTTCTGCCCGCAAAGGTCGAGAGGGCCCCGTCTACCCGGAGCCCTCTCGGCAAATGCCATCGCATCAACTGATTTCGCGAGTACATGGGTAACTCGCCGGGAACGCCCAGAACTCAGGCAGGCACGCGCCGCCGGTCGCCAACGCCACCCTCGCGGCACCCAAGTCTGGCCTGAATACGCGGAGAGGCGGGACAGTCTCATGTTCTTCTGCCCTCGAACGCCGAAAGGGCCCCGCGAATGCGGAGCCCTCTCGGCAATACAACTTGCGAACTTACTCGTCCAGAGCGCCAGGTGCGGTCTTGCTCACCTGCATCAGGAACTCGAGGTTGTTCTTGGACTTCTTCAGACGGTCGATCAGCAGATCGATCGCCTGGTGCGAGTCCAGGCCGGACAGTACGCGGCGCAGCTTGTGCAGCACCGCGGCCTCGTCGGGGTTGAGCAGTAGCTCGTCCTTACGAGTGCCGGACGGGTTCACGTCCACCGCGGGGAACACACGCCGTTCCGCGATCTTGCGGTCCAGCTTGAGCTCCGCGTTACCGGTGCCCTTGAACTCCTCGAAGATGACGGTGTCACCGGTGGAACCGGTCTCCACCATCGCGGTCGCGATGATGGTGAGCGAGCCGCCGTTCTCGATGTTGCGCGCCGCGCCGAGGAACCGCTTGGGCGGGTACAGCGCGGTGGAATCGACACCACCGGACAGGATTCGACCGGAAGCGGGCGAGGAGTTGTTGTACGCACGACCCAGTCGAGTGATCGAGTCGAGCAGCACCACAACGTCTTTGCCCATTTCCACCAGTCGCTTGGCCCGCTCGATGGCGAGCTCGGCGACGGAGGTGTGGTCGCCCGGCGGACGGTCGAAGGTGGAGGCGATGACCTCACCCTTCACCGAACGCTGCATGTCGGTGACCTCTTCCGGACGCTCGTCGACCAGCACAACCATGAGGTAGACCTCGGGGTTGTTGATGGCGATGGCGTTCGCGATGTCCTGCATGATCGTCGTCTTACCGGCCTTCGGCGGCGAGACGATCAGGGCGCGCTGGCCCTTACCGATCGGCATGATCAGGTCGATGACCCTGGTGGTCAGCTTGTTCTGCTGAGTCTCCAGGCGCAGCCGCTGATTCGGGTAGAGCGGGGTGAGCTTGCTGAACTCGGGCCGCCGCTTCGAGTCTTCGACGTCGCCGCCGTTGACCGTGTCGAGGCGGACCAGCGGATCGAACTTCTGCCGCTGGTTGTTCTGCTCACCGTCGCGCGGGGCGCGCACCGCACCGGTGATCGCGTCACCGCGGCGCAGGCCGTTCTTGCGGACCAGGTTCATCGAGACGTAGACGTCGTTCGGTCCGGCCAGGTAGCCCGAGGTCCGGACGAAGGCGTAGTTGTCCAGCACGTCGAGGATGCCCGCGACCGGCTGAAGCACATCGTCGTCGCGGATCTCCAGCTCGCGCGCCTCGCCGCCACCGGTGCCCGGCTCGCGGTCACGACCACGACGCCGCTCGCGGAATCGGCGTCCCCGCCGGCCGCGACCGTCTCCTTCGTCGTCGTCATTGTTGTTGCGCGCATTGTTGCGGTCGTTGTTCCGGCCGCCGTTGGCGTTTCCGCCACCATTGCCGTTCTGGTTGTTGCGCTCGCCGGACTGGCCGCGCTCACCGGACTGATTACGCTCGCCCGACTGGTTGCGCTCGCCCGACTGATTACGCTCGCCCGACTGGTTGCGGTCACCGGACTGGTTGCGCTCGCCCTGATTACGCTCACCGGACTGGTTGCGCTCGGACTGATTCCGCTCGCCCGACTGGTTGCGCTCGCGGCGCCGCTCGCCCTGCTCGGTGTCCTGCTTCGGCTCGTCACCACGCGCATCGGCGGTCGCGGTCTCGCCGCCGCCGGATCGCGCCTGGTCACGGCCGCGCCGCTGCCGACCACGACCACGCTGACCACTCTCGCGGCCGGAGTCCTCGGTGGACTCCGCCGTGTTGGCCGGTGCGGCCTCGGCCGGTGCCGAGTTCACGGGAGCAGATTCCTTCGCCGGAGCAGCAGCCTCGACTACCGGAGTTTCCTTCGCCGGGGCGGTGGACACATCGAGGGTCCCCTGCTCTGCCCGAGCGGGCGTCGACGCGGCGGCCGGCGCTTCCGTATTACCGGGTGTGTCGGCCTTGGCGGAAACCGCGGACTTGGCCTGTCCCCCTTCGGGCTTTTCACCCTTGCCCGGTTTCCCGGACTGATTTTCTTTGATTGCGGCGATCAAATCGCCTTTGCGCATTCCGGAGGTGCCTCGGATACCGAGCTCCCCCGCGAGCGCGCGCAACTGCGGCAACAACATTCCAGTCAGCCCCGATCGTGCGACGTCGGTTTGTTCGCTCATCTTCGAAATCTGTCCGGAGTCACTTTCGCGGTCCCCCGGAGATGTTGGGTTGGAATCCACCCCGGGTGTTGCGAGCAGGTCCGTATCTGTCACGGAAATCCTTTCCTTCCCCCGATTGCCGTGTGCTGTTTCGAGGGTTCGTCCCGCAGTCCGGGCATTCTGCCGGACTCGGATGCGTCCGTCCGCTTCGCCACCGGTGGTGTGAGGTGGGGAGTGATCATTCCAGTTGCGCAGCTACGCAGCACCCCCATGGCCTGGAGGCTCGAGCCTGGAGCCTGCTGGAGCGATTGCCCTGATGAAGCACCGGCGTCTGATGCGCACGATGTACGGACTCGCTCAGGATAGCTGCCCATTGCGAATCTCGGCAAGCCAGACGCGCCGTCAGTCGGTCAGTACTCCATCGGCCAGTCCGGGTTCGACCACTCGCAACCCGTCCATGGCCGCGAGTTCACGGAGTTCGGCGGGGAATTCGCAGGTACTCAAGGCCAATACGGTGGGACCGGCACCCGAAACGGTGGCCGCGATGCCCGCCGCGCGCAGCCGGGAAATCCAGGTGGTGGTCAGCGGCAGCGCGGGCGCACGCTGGGCCTGGTGCAGCCGGTCGGCCGTCGCGGGCATCAGCAGGTCGGGACGCTGGGTCAGCGCCACCACCGCGAGGGCGGCCCGGCTGACGTTGAACGCGGCGTCGCCGTGCGGCACCACCTCGGGCAGCAAACCCCTGGTGTGCGCGGTGGACGAGCGTTCCTCCGGAATGAGGACGAAGGGCCGCAGCGTCGGATGCGGGTCGAGCCGTACGGCCCGGTAGACGCGGCCGTGATGCTCGGCCACCGGCACACCGTCCTGGCCGATGTCGGCGGCCCGGTCGGTCTCGGTCCAGGACACCACGATGCCGCCGAGCACGCTGGCCGCCGCGTTGTCCGGGTGACCCTCGAATTCCGATGCGAGCTGCACCAATTGGTCGGTGGAGGTGGCCAGCGCCGGATCGAACTTCGCCGCGATGGCGCAGCCCGCGGCCAGCCCGCCGACGACGGCCGAGGCCGAGGAGCCGAGCCCACGCGAATGCGGAATCACGTTGCGGCACACCACATCGAGGCCGTCGGCCCAGACGCCCGCCGACTCGAGCCCGCGCTCGATCGCGCGCACCACGAGATGTGAAGGGCCCCAGGGGACGTCGTCGGCGCCCTCACCCTCGACCCGGATGCCGAGCCCGGAATCGGTAGTGCGGACCTCGATCTCGTCGTAGATCCCCAAAGCCATACCGAGCGAATCGAACCCGGGACCGAGGTTCGCGCTCGACGCAGGCACCCGCGCGGTTACCGAAAGGCCCGCGGGCAGCGTGCGACTCGCGCCTGCGGTCCGCGACCGCACAGTCAATTGGCCTTCGCGCGAATTCAACTCAGGCCAACTCTAGTTCGTGGGCGACCGCGACCGGGTCGACCGGAATCGCCTGCACCTGCGGCATTCCCAGCAGCGCGGTGTCGGGATCCTTGAGCCCGTTGCCGGTGACGGTGCACACGACGGTGAGGCCCGAATCCAGCCAGCCCTCCTGGTGCGCGGCGAGCAGACCGGCGACACTGGCCGCCGACGCAGGCTCGACGAACACGCCCTCGCGGGCCGCGACCAGGCGGTATGCCGCCAGGATCTCGTCGTCGGTGGCCGCGCGGAACGCGCCACCGGACTCGTCTTTCGCCGCCATCGCGCCGTTCCAGGACGCGGGCGCGCCGATCCGGATGGCCGTCGCGATGGTCTCCGGGTTGCTCACCGGCGCACCGTTGACCAGCGGCGCCGCCCCGGCGGCCTGCACGCCGAGCATGCGCGGCAGCTGGGTGGTGATGCCGTCGGCGTAGTACTCGCGGTAGCCGCGCCAGTACGCGGTGATATTGCCCGCGTTACCCACCGGCAGCGCGTGCACGTCGGGGGCCTTGCCGAGCACGTCGCAGATCTCGAACGACGCGGTCTTCTGGCCCTCGATGCGGGCCGGGTTCACCGAGTTGACCAGGCCGATGCTGGGAAAGTCCGAGGTGACCTTGCGGGCCAACTCCAGGCAATCGTCGAAGTTGCCGTCCACCTGAATGATCTTGGCGCCCAGCATGACCGCCTGGGCCAGCTTGCCCATCGCGATCTTGCCCTGCGGGATCAGCACGGCACAGGTCATGCCCGCGCGGGTGGCGTAGGCCGCGGCGGATGCCGAGGTGTTGCCGGTGGACGCGCAGAGCACCGCCTGCTGGCCCTGGTACTTGGCGTCGGTGATCGCGACCGTCATACCGCGGTCCTTGAACGAGCCGGTCGGGTTCAGGCCCTCGACCTTGAGATAAACATCACATCCGGTCAATTCGGACAGATGCGGTGCGGGCACCAGCGGCGTTCCGCCCTCGTACAGGGTGACCGGCTCCCATTCCGCCGCACCCGCGATCCGATCGCGGTACGCCGCGATCAAACCGGGCCAGCGGGAGTGCACTCCTGCCTGCGGCGCCACGCCAGTCGTACTCATTCTTCGGTGCCTTCCAATCGCAGAACACTGGTGATTGATGTGACGGATTCCATCTCGCCAAGGGCGGCGACGGTGTCCGCGAGCGCTGATTCCACGGCGTGGTGGGTAACCACGACCAAGCGAGCACCCGTGCCGTGTCCCTCTTGGCGGACGGTCGAAATGCTCACCTCGTGCTTGGCGAATTCGCCCGCCACCGCGGCAAGAACCCCGGGACGGTCTGCCACCTGCAGGTTCACGTGGTAGCGGGTGGGCGTATCGCCGATCGGCGCGATCGGTAGCTCAGCATAAACCGATTCGCCGGGGGCGCGGCCACCGTAGAACTTGTTGCGCGCGGCCATCACCAGATCGCCGAGCACCGCGGACGCGGTCGGCGCGCCACCGGCGCCCTGTCCGTAGAACATCAGCCGTCCGGCGTTCTCCGCCTCGACGACCACCGCGTTGAACGCGCCGCTCACGGCGGCCAGCGGATGCTTGCGCGGCACCAGGGCCGGGTAGACGCGCACCGAAACGCGGTCCTTGCCGCCCTCGGCCACGGTCGGCTCGCCCGGTCCGGCGGGCACCCGCTCGCAGATGGCGAGCAGCTTGACCGTGCAGTTCAGCGCGGACGCGGTCTCCAGGTCCTCGGAGCTGATCTTGGAGATGCCCTCGCGGTACACGTCGGCCGCGGTGACCCTGGTGTGGAACGCGAGCGAGGCGAGGATCGCGGCCTTGGCGGCGGCGTCGTAGCCCTCCACGTCGGCGGTCGGATCGGCCTCCGCGTAGCCGAGGCGGGTGGCCTCCTTCAGGGTGACCTCGTAGTCGGCGCCGGTCTCGTCCATCGCGGAGAGGATGAAGTTGGTGGTGCCGTTGACGATGCCGACCACCCGGTTGACCCGGTCGCCGGCCAGCGACTGGATGAGCGGGCGGACCACCGGGATGGCGCCGGCCACCGCGGCCTCGAAGTACAGGTCGGCGCGGTTGCGTTCGGCGGCCGCCGCGAGTTCGCCGGTGTAGTCGGCCAGCAGCGCCTTGTTCGCGGTCACCACGGATTTGCCCGCGTTCAGCGCGGCCAGGATCAGGCGGCGCGGCGGGTCGATGCCGCCGATCACCTCGACCACCAGGTCGACGTCGTCGCGGGCGACCAGGGCGTCCGCGTCGGTGGTCAGCAGGTGCGGCGGCAGGCCGCGATCGTTGTCGAGATTGCGCACCGCGACGCCACGCAACACCAGCGGCGCGCCGACGCGAGAACGCAGGTCTTCGGAATGATCGCGCAGAATCCGCACGACCTCGGTGCCGACATTGCCCATACCGAGGACCGCTACACCGATCGGCTGATCTCTCCCCCAGGTCGGAGTGGGATTGGGCCCACCCGCCGCCCGGCCACCACCCCTGATGGAATCGCTATGCGATACAGAGTTCATTGCACCTCCAAGCTGAGCAGGTCCGCCACCGTTTCCCGGCGCAGGATGAGACGCGGTTGTCCGTCGCGCACCGCGACCACCGCGGGGCGGGTCAGCTGGTTGTATCGGCTGGACATCGAATAGCAGTACGCACCGGTCGCGGCGACGGCGACGAGATCGCCGGGGCCGACGTCCTCGGGCATCCAGGTGTCGCGGATGACGATATCGCCACTCTCGCAATGCTTTCCGACGACGCGCGCGACCACGGCCGCGGCCTCGGACGAACGGGAAACCAGGCGGCAGTCGTAGTCGGCCTGATACAGCGCCGGGCGGATGTTGTCGCTCATACCGCCGTCGACGCTGATGTAGCGCCTGCGCAGGCCACCGTCGAGGGAGACGTCCTTGATGGTGCCGACCTCGTACAGGGTGACGGTGCCCGGTCCGGCGATGGCGCGGCCGGGTTCCACCGCGATCTTCGGCTGCGGCAGGCCGATGACGGCCGCCTCCGCGGCGACCAGGTCGCACACCTTCGCGGCGAAGTCGTCCAGCGGCGGCGGGTCATCGCTCGGCAGGTACGAAATACCAAGTCCGCCACCGAGATCCAGCGTGGAGATCTGCGCGGTGCGGTCGACGCCGAACTTCTCGATGGCGTCGTGCAGCAACCGCAGCATGCGGCGCGCGGCGATCTCGAAGCCGTCGATCTCGAAGATCTGCGAGCCGATGTGGCTGTGCAGGCCGACCAGGCGCAGGTTGTCCGCGTCGAAGACGCGCGCCAGCGCCTCCATCGCGTCGCCACCAGCGATCGAGAAGCCGAACTTCTGATCCTCGTGCGCGGTCGAAATGTATTCGTGCGTATGGGCTTCCACGCCGACGGTGACTCGAACCAGCACGTCCTGCACGACACCGGCGCGGCCCGCGATGGCCTCGAGACGCTCGATCTCGATCAGCGAGTCGACCACCACGTGGCCGACCCCCGCCGCGACGGCCGCTTCCAGCTCGGTCGCCGATTTGTTGTTGCCGTGCAACGCAATTCGCTCGGCCGGGAAATCGGCGTGCAGCGCCACCGCGAGCTCGCCACCGGAGCACACGTCCAGCGACAGGCCCTCGTCGCGGATCCAGCGGGCGATCTCGCCGCACAGGAAAGCCTTGGACGCGTAGTGCACTCGCGCGTTCGGGCCGAACGCGCGCACCATGTCGCGGCAGCGGGAACGGAAGTCGTCCTCGTCGATCACGAACAGCGGGGTGCCGAATTCGGCGGCCAGCTCGTGCACCGGCACACCGGCCAGCCGCACCACGCCGTCGGCGTCGCGGGAGGCGTTGCGCGGCCAGACATTCGCGGGCAGATCGATCATCTGCTGCGGGTCGCGGGGACGCTCCGGCAGATTGGGGGCGTGCGGAATTTCGGCGTGCCGAGGGCCGGCGGGGTGCGCGCTCATAGTTCTTCCTCCCTGGCGCTCGTCTGAAAAGTCTTGTGCCCGTTCACATGCGCTCCGGTGCGCTGACGCCGAGCAGGGCGAGGCCGTTCGCGAGGACCTGACGGGTCGCGTTGACCATCACCAAACGCGCGGCATTGGTCGGGCTGACCGGCTCGTCGCCGAGGGGCAGCACGCGCAGGTTCTTGTTGGTCTGGAAGCGGTGGTAGGTACCGGCCAGTTCCTCCAGGTAGCGGGCCACCCGGTGCGGCTCGCGCAGGCCGGCGGCGCTGCTCACCACCCTGGGGTACTCGCCGAGGGTGCGGATGAGTTCGCCCTCCTCGTCGGAGGTCAGCAGCGCGAGATCCGGTGTCACCTTGTCGTATTCGAGCTCGGCGGCATTGCGCGCGATCGACGCGGTCCGCGCGTGCGCGTATTGCACGTAGTAGACCGGGTTTTCGCTGCTCTGGCTGGTCCAGAGGTCGAGGTCGATATCGATGCTCGAATTCACCGAGGAGCGAACCAGCACATACCGGCCCGCGTCGATGCCGATCGCCTCGACCAAATCCTCGAGGGTGACCACGGTGCCCGCACGCTTGCTCATTTTCACGGCGACACCGTCTTTGAGCAGATTCACCATCTGCCCGATCAGCACCTCGACGGTGGCCGGATCATCCCCGGAAACCGACGCGATCGCCTTCAACCGACCGATATAACCGTGATGGTCGGCGCCGAGCATGTAAATGCACAGATCGAAACCGCGATCCCGCTTGTTCTGGAAGTAGGCGATATCGCCCGCGACATAAGCGGGCTTGCCGTCGCTTTTGATGACAACGCGATCCTGATCGTCACCGTATTCCGAACTCGCGATCCACCAGGCGCCGTCCTTTTCATAAAGGTCGCCGGAATCCTTGAGCTTGGCGACGGCCTGCTCCACCGCGCCGGACTCGAACAGCGAGCTCTCGTTGAAGAACACGTCGAAGTCGGTGCCGAACTCGTGCAGCGACTGCCGGATCTGCGCGAACATCAGCTCGACGCCCTCGGCGCGGAACAGCTCCTGCCGTTCGTCCTCGGGCAGCGACGGCGCCTCCGGGTGCGCGGCCACGATGGTGGCCGCGATCTCGCCGATGTAGGCGCCCGCGTAGCCGTCGTCCGGGGTCGGCGCGCCGGTGGCCGCCGCGACCAGCGACCTGGCGAACCGTTCGATCTGCGCGCCGTGATCGTTGAAGTAGTACTCGCGCACCACGTCGGCGCCCTGCGCGGCCAGGATCCGGCCGAGCGCGTCGCCCGCCGCGGCCCACCGGGTGCCGCCGAGATGCACCGGCCCGGTCGGGTTGGCGGAAACGAACTCCAGGTTGATCCTGGTGCCCTTCAGCGTCTCCGAGCTGCCGTACGCGGTCCCGGCGGCGAGCACCTGCTCGAGGATCGCGCCCTGCGCGGACGCGGCGAGCCGGATGTTCAGGAAGCCGGGCCCGGCCACTTCGGCGGAGGCCACCTCGTCGGCGGCGCTGAGCGCCTCGGCGAGCCAGGTCGCCAGATCGCGCGGATTCGCGCCTGCCTTTTTCGCGACCTTCATCGCCACATTCGTGGCATAGTCACCGTGTTCAGGGTTGCGGGGGCGCTCGACAGTGACCTCGTCGGGCAGGACCGCGGGGTCCAGTCCGCGTTCGACAAGCACCTTCGCCGCAGTGGCGCGAAGGAGATCTGCAAGGTCAGCTGGAGTCACGAGTCTCTATCCTATGGTCTTGGCGGGTGTACACCTCGAGTGGGCACTGCGCCGGAACCGTCCGCAATCCACAGCACGTGCGGATCCATCACTTCGAGAGAGCACAACGAGCGATGCCGAGTAGTCCCAGCGCCAAATCGGCCAAGGCCGCCGCCAAGTTGTCCGGGTCCCGCAAAGGGGGCGGGCGCGGCCAACTTCCCAAGAAGAATCGTCAGATCCCCTGGCTGGCCATCGGCGCGGCCGTAGTCATCATCGCACTGATCGGTGCCCTCGCCTACAGCCTGGTACCCAAGTACCAGGAGAAGGCGGACTTGGAGAAGTTCACGCCGAGCGCGGAACGCAAGGATCCCTCCGATTCGATCGCCGGCGTGGTCAAGAAGGAGTACCCGGCCGGGCTGCACATCGGCCCGACCCAGCGGGTGGCCTACGACCAGAGCCCCGCGTTCGGCGGACCGCACGACGCGTCCTGGGCGACCTGTACCGGTGTCGTGTACGACAAGCCGATCCGGATGGAGAACGCGGTGCACTCGCTCGAGCACGGCGCGGTGTGGATCGCCTACAACCCGGACAAGGTGGATGCGGCGGGCATCGCCTCGCTGAAGAGCAAGGTGCAGGGCAAGCCGTACTCGTTGATGTCGCCGTATCCCGGTTTGGACCACGCGGTTTCGCTGCAGTCGTGGGGACATCAGCTGAAGCTGGACAGCGCCGACGACAATCGCGTCGGCCAGTTCATCACGGCGCTGCGCCTGAACAACTACACCTACCCCGAGGTCGGCGCGGACTGCTCGACGATCGCGTTCGACACCGACAACCCGCCGCCGTTCGACCCGACGCCGCCCGGACCGAACGCGGTGCCGATGGACGGCAAGGGCCTGCAGCAGGATCAGGGTGAGGTCGGCGGCATGCCCGGCGGTCTGCCGGGCGTGCCCGGTGTGCCTGGCCTGCCCGGGCTGCCCGGCGCGCCGCTCCCGAACCAGCCAGCACCGCGGCCCGCGCCGAATCCGGCCCAGCCCGCGCCGGGCCAGCCGCAGCCGAGCCAGTAGTGACCACCGAGGTCGAGCCGGATTCCACGGAATCCGGCCTCGGCGCCCAGGTCCGTCGCCAAGGCACCGCGCTGCTGATTCTCGGCGTGATCGGCGCCATCCTGATCGGCGTCGCCATCGGCACGCTGATCCGGCTGCCGCTGAACAACTCGTCCGAACCGGATCCCGGCGCGGTGGACGTCGGCTTCACCCAGGACATGTCGGCCCATCACGCGCAGGCCGTCGAGATGGCGGGCGTGGTGCTGGTCCGCTCCACCGACACCGACGTGCGCCGCCTCGCCTACGACATCATGACCACCCAGCAGAATCAGGTCGGCCGGATGCAGGGCTGGCTGCAGCTGTGGGGCAAGCCCGCGCAGAGCGTCGACGGCTATATGGGCTGGATGAACGACCAGCCCGGCGGCCACGGGCACGCCGGCGCGACCCAGACCATGTCCGGCCCGATGCAGACCATGCCCGGCATGGCCACCCCCGCCGAACTCGCCGCGCTGCGCCAAGCCACCGGCCCGCAGCTCGACACCCTCTTCCTGCAACTCATGCTGCGCCACCACCAGGGCGGCCTCTCGATGATCCAATACGCGGCCCAGCACGCCGAAACCACCGCTGTGCGCACCCTCGCCGACACCATGGACAAAACCCAACGCGGCGAAGCCCAACTCATCACCACCATGCTCACCGCCCGCGGCGCCACCCCCCTCCCGCCGAACTGACCCCCAACCGCCGCCCCCGACAACCCTTTTTGGCTCCCGGCGACCGATGCGATACGCTTTCCCCGCCCGATCGGCGGCTCCCCGCCCCCGCTCGAGTCCTATCCCGCCCTCGTAGCTCAGGGGATAGAGCGTCTGCCTCCGGAGCAGAAGGCCGCAGGTTCGAATCCTGCCGAGGGCACCACCGAAAGAGGCCCCGACCAGCTGGTCGGGGCCTCTTTCGTTTAACCGCAACGGTTCTCAGGCGCAGCTGACCTGGAAAGCTGCGGTCTGGGTGGCGGCGGGGATGACGTCCACCTTGACCGAGGTTGTGCTCTTCGGCTCGCAGCCGGACGCCGACGTGAACTGGGCCAGGTAGCAGCCGGGGGGCAGGTTTGTGGTGGCGCTGCCGTCCGGGCCGGTGGCCAGGGTGGTGAGCATCGGTCCGGCCGCGCAGGTGGTGATGCCGACCTGAACGCCCGCGACGGGCGACGATTCGGACCCGGTGGTCGCCGCCTGCACCCGCAGCGTTCCCTGGCCGGCGGGCGCTGGGTCGGCCCCTGCGGTTCCCGCGCCCTGCGCGATCGCCAGCAGCCCGACGCCGAGGACGGACATGACGAATAGCCTGCGCATCCGAATCTCCTTCTGCACGAATGAAGCTGGGCGGTGATCCCGCACCCGGCCAATATAGGCGTCCGCCGACGGAACGTCGCCGTACACCCGGCGACCGGCGCGGCCGTCGCTCGGGCCGGGGCCGTTTTCCGCTCGCTCGGCGGCGCGGTTGCCGTAACCTTCGAGTGAGCCGAGGGGGGCTGACGGAGGACGAGACGATGACTTTTCCGCCGGGCGGGCAGCCGCCGCAGCAAGGACCGCAGTATCCGCAGCAGCCCACCGAATATCCGCCGCCGACCGGCTATCCGCAGGGCGGCTATCCACCGCCACCACCTGGGCGTCAGCCGTCACGCAAGAGCAAGGTCGGTCTCATCGTCGGACTGGTGGTCGTGGTGCTGCTCGCGCTCGGCGGCGTCGTGGTGCTCGGTGCCGTATTGACCGCGCACGGGAAGGGACCGCTCGCCTCCGACGGCAAGCGGATCGAGGTGGCGGTGCACGACTTCTACGACACGCTGGAGTCCAAGGGATTCCGGGCGGCCGCGGCCAAGGCGTGCGCGGCGGATCGCGCCGAGTTCGAGGCCTTGCCCGAGGAACAGAAGCAGGAATTCGAGTCGGCGACGGTCGCGGTGAACATCGATAAGATCGAAAACATCGTGATCACCGGCGAAACCGCGACCGCGCACATCGTCGGCAAGCTCACCCTCGAAGTACCGGGTCAGGCACCCGACACCGACACCAGCACCACCGAACACCTGAAGAAGGAAGACGGTAAGTGGAAGGTCTGCTCCGCGGGCTCGGGCAAGAATTGACGCCGCACCCACACGCATGAACCAGGGAGCCATCGGCAAGTCGTGCTGCGGGCCGACCCGGCGAACCGTGCTCGGCGCCATCGGTCTCGCCACCCTGCTGCCGTTGGCGCGGCCGGGTTCGGTGCGGGCACAACCGAATCCGCTGATCGCGATCGATCTGGAGGTGGTCACGATCACCGATCGGTCGGTGATCGTGACCTGGACGACGGTGACACCGGATCCGGCCGGGCGGCTGGTGCCGGTGGATGCCGACGCGGAACTGCGCCTGGCTCCGGCGGATTCGGCTCGCGCGCCGGTTCCGGTGTACGCCGACCCACAGCCGACCCCGTTCCACTACGCCGAAATCGACAACCTCGAACCCGGCCGCACTTACCGTTTCGAGGCCTGGTCCAACGGCGTACGCGCGATCCCCGCGCTCTCGCTGACCACGCTAAGTCCCGGAACACCCGAATGCACCGGCGAATTCACCACATTGGTGCCGCCGCCGGGCCGTCCGCTGCAGACCCTCGCCCTCGCCAACGACGTGCACTACGGCGAAGAAGTCAGCGGCTTGATCGTCGCCAACCTGCCACCCGGCGTCCGCCAGGACGTGCCGCCGTATCCCGAGGTGATGCTGGCCGCCCTGCTGGACGACCTACGCCGCCCCGACCGCGCCGCCGAACGACTGCTCATCGCGGGCGATCTCACCAGCGAAGCGTCCCTTGCGGATTCGCGCGCCGTACGCACGCAGTTCGACGCTTGGGGCACATTGGGCAGCGACTACCTCGTCGTGCGCGGCAACCACGATCGCCCACATGTCGGCCCCGACTACGCGGCCTGCCAACCCGCCCCCGCCGACCACTACGACTGCTGGGCGGAGGCCTTCCTCCCACGCCAGCAACTGGTCGAGCAGGAGTCCGCAGGCCTACGCCTGCTCGGCCTGGACACCAGCGAACTCGACGGTTCCGGCGGCACCATCGACCGCCCGCAATTCGACCTCTTCACCGACCGACTACGCGCCGACCCCGACCGCCCGACCCTGGTCTTCGGCCACCACCCGGTCACCATCGAATCGGGCCTGACCAATCTCGCGGGCCCCAGCTTCGTCCTCAACGGCCGCGACAGCGCCGAACTGCAGGCACTGTACGAGCGCTCCCCCGGCGTCTTCCTGCACCACAGCGGGCATACCCACCGCAACCACCGCACCCGCCCCGACACCGCCTGCGCCGTCGAATTCCTGGAAGTCGCTGCGGTGAAAGAATATCCAGGCGGCTACAGCCTGCTCCGCCTGTACGAAGGCGGCTACATGCTCAACTTCTACAAAACCCGCACCGAGGCCGCCCGCCGCTGGAGCGCGGCCACCAGAGCCGAATACTTCGGCCTACTCCCGGATTACACCCTCGGCACCACCGCAGATCGCAATCACGTTGTGTTGCGCGATTTCTCGGGACTCGGCTGACCGGTCCGGGCGCGCAGCACCAGCCGACGCGAACGGCTCGAGGTGCTCGGTTCGGCCGTGACATATGCCGAACCGAGCGTTACCGCCAGAGGCGACCCTCGAACCCTGTTGGAGCGAGCGGCGGGAATTGAACCCGCGTAAACGGCTTTGCAGACCGTTGCCTCAACCACTCAGCCACGCCCGCCTCGTGATTGATAGTGCCGTGTTCGGATGGCTCGACACACCCTTGCACTCACGCTGATTCGAAGCGGGCCGGACGCAGTGTGATCCGAAGCCGCCCTGGATGTCCCCGAACCGCGCCCGCCCGCATGGAATGATCGGAACATGTCTCGGCCACGCCCACTTCCGCTCGACCCGATCGAGGAGGCCCATCGCCAATGGGTCGGCCACGGCTGGGGCGCGGTGGCCGACGGCATGGCCGCGGTGACCTCGCTGGTGCGCGCCCAGCAAATCGTGATGGCCCGGGTGGACGAAGCGCTGAAACCGACCGGTTTGACCTTCTCTCGCTACGAACTGCTCATGCTGTTGAGCTTCAGCAAGACCGGCGCGCTGCCGATGGCGAAGGCCAGTGCCCGGCTGCAGGTGCACCCGACCAGCGTGACCAACACCGTCGACCGACTCGAGGCGGCACAGCTGGTCGAGCGGGTGCCGCATCCCACTGATCGCCGCGCGACATTGATCGAGATCACCGATGCCGGAAGAGAATTGGTCGCGCAGGCGACCGAGGAACTCAACACGAAGGTCTTCGCGCTGCCCGGCCTCGCGCCGGATCGGCTGCACACGCTGCTGCAGCTACTCGCGGAATTCCGACACGCGGCAGGCGACTTCGACACCGGCGACGAACAGGCGCGCTGGTCCGCGACCTAGCCAGAACGAGACGACCGTACTGGACGGTTCCCTACACCCGCAGATTGACCACGGGGTAACGGTCCGGCATCCAACTAGCGAATTTCCCGGCCCGTTGTCTTGGCAGCGGGCACAAAAGGGTCCACCATGTAAACCATGGTGCTGGTCTTGGGGGTATCGGCGGGCGCTGGTGGCGCACGCGCGATGCTGACTCATTCCGATCAGCCACACCTTCCGCCGATCGATCGCTGTCAGGTGCCTCGGCGCGCCGGCGGCGGAGTCGAGGAACCCGTTTTCGAGGCCATCCGCCAGATGCGCGGCGCCGCCGATCGGCGCGACGAACTGGTCACCGGAACCGCGGTCACCTGCCGCTGCACCATGCACGCCGACGCGATCCGGACCGTGGCGGGCCGCAACCGCCTCACCATCGTCGACGAGCCGCTGGCCCAGCTGCGCTATCTCCGTTTCACCGGACAGCTACCCGACGACGGCTCGGTACTGCTCTACGACCTCGGCACCTCCGGCCTGACCATCACGCACGCCGACTGCCGCAACGACACCATCCTGGCGGGCAAACGCAGCACGGTGCTCGGCGGCGACGGCTACGACGCGCTGCTGCGCTGGCAGCTCGCGCGCGGCGGCGTGCTCACCGACAAGCTGACCAGCCGCAAGCATCGCGAGGCGTTGAGCAGCGAGCGGGTGGTCACCGCGATCGACCCGATCTCCGGCGGCCGCGAGGTGGTCACCCGCAGCGACCTGGCGGAATTGTGTGCCGCGAGCATCCATCACTCGGCGTCGTTCGTGCGTCAGCTCATCGAGGAGAGCGGCGTGCGGCCCGAGGCGCTGGTGCTGCTCGGCGGCTGCACCCGCAATCCGAGCATCCGCGACGAGCTCGCGGAATTGATCGACCTGCCGATCATCTACGACCCGGAACCTGACTACGTCTCGGCTCGCGGCGCGGTGCTGCTCGCGGCCGAACGGCACAGCGGCGACGTGCGGATGCACCGCGCACGGGCAGGCGCGGCGCTGTCCGCGTCGCTGGTGCACGGCCCGGTCGACCGCCGCAAGCTCATCGCCGCCGTCGCGGTGACCGCGGCCCTCGGCGCGACCATCGCGGGAATCCTTGCGATGGACCGGCCTTCGGCCGAACCGAGCCACGGCAACCCGTCGACACCGGCGGAGATCGTCGGACCGTCGCCCGCGCATTTCGGCTAGCCCGACTTTCCCCGGCTAAGTGGATAGACATTCTGCTGGGGAACTCGCGTCGACAGGATCAGCGGTTGGTGAATTTCGCGGGACGCTTCTCCACGAAGGCGGTCATGCCTTCCTTTTGATCGTCGATCGCGAAGAGCGAGTGGAACACTCGGCGTTCGAAACGCAGGCCCTCGGCGAGGGTGGTTTCGAAGGAGCGGTTCACCGATTCCTTCGCAATCATGGTGACCGGCAACGACATCGACGCGATGGTGTCGGCGACCTCGAGCGCGGTATCGAGCAGTTCGGCGGCGGGCACGAGGCGCGAGACCAGTCCGGCGCGCTCGGCCTCCTCGGCGTCCATGTTGCGACCGGTGAGCACCAGGTCCATCGCCTTGGCCTTGCCGACCGCGCGGGTGAGCCGCTGCGAGCCGCCGATGCCGGGGATGACGCCGAGCTTGATCTCCGGCTGGCCGAACTTCGCGGTGTCAGCCGCGATCAGGATGTCGCAGATCATCGCCAGCTCACAGCCGCCGCCGAGGGCGTATCCGGCCACCGCGGCAATGGTCGGCTTGCGGAACTGGGCGAGCCGGTCCCAGCGCGCGAAGTAGTCGTTCAGGAACATGTCCATGTACGACTTCGGCTGCATCTCCTTGATGTCGGCCCCC
This sequence comes from Nocardia sp. NPDC050175, assembly GCF_044459885.1. Lineage (NCBI taxonomy): Bacteria > Bacillati > Actinomycetota > Actinomycetes > Mycobacteriales > Nocardiaceae > Nocardia > Nocardia sp. NPDC050175. The sequence goes on along the minus strand of NZ_JBITJI010000002.1, from coordinate 1,148,385 downwards.
GCCGCGAAGGCCCGCTCCGATCCGGTGATGACCACGGCGCCGACCTCGTCATCGCGTTCCAGCTCGTCGAGCGCGGCGATGACGTCGTCGAGGACCTGGGCGTTGAGTGCGTTGAGCGCCTTCGGGCGGTTCAGCGTGATCCAGCCGACCCGGCCCTTGCGCTCCAGCAGAATCGTCTCGAATTCGGTCACTCGGCACCTTCTAGGTCGGATGGTCAGGAATATCGGTGACGATACAGGAGGTGGGTTTGCGGGCCCCTCCACAACGTCCCGGCAATATGCTAAAGCTTTTATGGCGCAACAGGATTGGATAAATCCCTAGTCGACGTCACCTCGGTCACGGGTCAATTCCGTATAGACCCGCAACCCCTCGGCGATCTTCCCCGCCGCATTCTCGAGCTGCTCGGGCGGCAGGTACTTGCCGAACGCGGCCGCGTCGAGCAGCTGGTCACGGACCTGTTCGAGGTTCATCCTGGCCCAGTCCTGGCGGGAGAGTGGAGACACGGCTCGAACAATACCTCGAGTCGAACGCATGTTCGAGACGTGTCATCCATTGTTTTGCCGCGGTCAGGCGCCCGGTCCGGGGCGATCACTCCGGTCTCGGACCTCGGTGACGATGGCCGAGAAATCACGTCCGCCGGACGACTCGTTGAACCGGTTGTAGATCTCGGCCGCGAGCAGGCCGAGTTGGCCGTCGATGCCGTTCTCGCGCAACGCATTTGCGGCCAGGCCCAGATCCTTGTTCATCAGGGCGGTGGCGAAACCGGGCTGGTAGTCGTTGTTCGCCGGGCTGGTCGGCACCGGGCCTGGCACCGGACAGTAGGTGGTCAGCGCCCAGCTCTGGCCGGAGGCGGTGGAGACCACGTCGAAGAACGACTGGTGGGTCAGCCCGAGCTTTTCGCCGAGGACCAGGGCCTCGGAGAGGCCGATCATCGAGATGCCGAGCAGCATGTTGTTGCAGATCTTGGCGGCCTGGCCGACGCCGGAGCCGCCGCAGTGCACCACCTTGCCGCCCATTACCTCGAGCAGCGGCAGCGCGTCGGCGAAGTCCTCGGCGCCGCCGCCGACCATGAAGGTCAGCGTGCCCGCCGCCGCGCCCGCGACGCCGCCGGAGACCGGTGCGTCCAGCGCGCGGTGGCCCGCGCCGATGGCGAGGACCGCGGCCGACTTGGCGTCGGCGACATCGATGGTGGAGCAGTCGATGAACAGGGTGCCCGGCTTGGCGGCGGGCAGCAGTTCGGCATACACGTCGAGGACGAGTTTTCCGTTGGGCAGCATGGTGATCACGACACCGGCGTCGGCCGCCTCGACGGCCGTGCTCACCACGGTGGCGCCGTCCTTGATGGCCTGCTCCTGCGCAGCGGGCACCGGATCGTAGGCCAGCACTTCATATCCGGCCTTGACGAGGTTCGCCGCCATCGGCGCACCCATGTGGCCGAGTCCGAGGAATCCGATCTTCTCAGTCATTGCTCACCAAACCCAGTTCCTGATCGCCCAATTCGGCGAAGTATGCGTCGACCTGCGCGGTGGTGACCTCGGCGAGAGTCGCCGGTGACCACTGCGGATTGCGGTCCTTATCGATAACTTGCGCGCGGATGCCTTCCACCAGATCGGGCGAGGACAGCGCCGCGATGGAGACCCGGTATTCCTCGTTCAGCACCGTCTCCAGGTCCGGCGCGGTGCGCGCCGAACGCAACGACCGTAACGCCACCTTCAGCGCGACAGGCGATTTCGTCAGAATGTCGGCGGCGGCCTTGGCGGCCTCCGGTGCCTCGTGTGCCTGCAGCCGGGCGACGATCTCCTCGACGGTGTCCGCGCGGTAGCACTCGTCGATCCACGCCCGCTGGCCGAGCAGGCCGGATTGCGGTGCGTCCGTAGCGAACTTGGCGATCGCGACCTCGACGGACTCGGTGCGCAGCGTGTCCAGCAGCCCCGGAAGGTGTTCGGTGGCAACAAAGTAGTCGGCGAAGCCTGCCGCGATGGCGTCGCCCGCGGTCATCCTGGCGGTGGTCAGCGCGACGTGCGCGCCGAGCTCGCCGGGGCTGTGCGCGAGCAGGTAGGTGCCGCCGACGTCCGGGACGAAGCCGATGCCGACCTCGGGCATGCCGATCTTGGACCGCTCGGTGACGATCCGGTGGCTGCCGTGCCCGGACAGGCCGACGCCGCCGCCCATCACGATGCCGTCCATCACCACCAGGTAGGGCTTCGGGTAGCGGCCGATCAGCGCGTTGAGCACGTACTCGTCGCGCCAGAAGCGGCCGGTCGGCGAATCCGCGCCGGTGGCACCGCCGGTCGCGTCGGTGTAGATCGCGACGATGTCGCCACCCGCGCACAGGCCGCGCTCCCCCGCACCGGTGACGACGACGGTGCGTACCTCGTCGTCGTCCGCCCAGGCGCGCAGTGCGTCGGTAATGGCAAGTGTCATCGCGTGATTCAGCGCGTTGATGGCCTTGGGCCGGTTCAACGTGATGAGCCCGAGCCCATCGCGCTTGTCGATCAGGACTTCCGGTTCCGTCATGCCGCTCCTACCACCGCGCGGGCGACGACCACCCGCATGATTTCGTTGGTGCCCTCCAGGATCTGGTGCACCCGCAGATCCCGGACGATCTTCTCCAGGCCATATTCGGCCAGGTAACCGTAGCCGCCGTGCAGTTGCAGCGCCTTGTTCGCGACCTCGAAGCCCGCGTCGGTCGCGAATCGCTTTGCCATCGCGCACAACTCGACCTTGTCCGGCGCGTCGGCGTCGAGCGCCGCCGCGGCCCGCCACAGCAGGGTGCGGGCGGCCTCCAATTCGGTTCGCATGTCGGCGAGTTGGAAGCGCAGGGCCTCGTTATTCAGCAACGGCTTGCCGAAAGCCTGACGCTCCGCCAGATACGGCACCGTCTTGTCCAGCGCCGCCTGCGCGCCACCGACCGAGCAGGCGGCGATGTTCAACCGACCGCCGTTGAGTCCGTTCATCGCGATGCGGAAGCCATCACCTTCCGCGCCGAGCAGGTTCGCCGCGGGCACCCTGGCGTCCTCGAAGATCACCTGACGGGTCGGCTGCGCGTGCCAGCCCATCTTTCTTTCGTTGGCGCCGAACGAGACTCCCGGCGTATCGGCGGGCACGATGAACGCCGAGACGCCGCGGGCGCCGTCCGCTCCGGTGCGCGCCATCACCACGTACACGTCGGTGGCGCCCGCGCCGGAGATGAATTGTTTTGTGCCGTTGAAGATGTAGTCGTCACCGTCGCGAACGGCCTTGGTGCTCAAGGCCGCCGCGTCCGAGCCGGCCCCGGGTTCGGTCAGCGCGTAACTCGCCAGCAGCTCCATCGACGTCAGCTTCGGCAGCCAGCGCGAGCGCTGTGCGGCATCGCCGTAGCTGTCGATCATCCAGGTCGCCATGTTGTGGATGGAGATGTAGGCCGCGATGGCCGGGCAGCCGGTGGCGAGCTGCTCGAAGATGCGCACGGCGTCGAGCCTGCGCAGGCCCGAACCGCCTACGTCCTCCTGGACGTAGATGCCGCCGAGGCCGAGCGGGCCCGCCTTGCGCAGCACGTCGACCGGAAAGTGTTTCTGCTCATCCCATTCCAGGGCGTTCGGGGCGAGGAACTCGTCGGCGAATCCGCGCGCGGTGTCGCGGATCGCCTTCTCGTCTTCGTCGAGGATGAACATCCGTCAGTCCATGGTCGGGATGACGAACGCGTTGCTTTCCTTCAGACCGGAAGGCCAGCGCTGCGTGACGGTCTTGGTCTTGGTGTAGAAGCGGAACGAGTCCGGGCCGTGCTGGTTCAGGTCGCCGAAGCCGGAACGCTTCCAGCCGCCGAAGGTGTAGTACGCGATCGGCACCGGGATCGGCACGTTGATGCCGACCATGCCGACCTGCACCCGGGCCGCGAAGTCGCGGGCGGTGTCGCCGTCGCGGGTGAAAATCGCGACGCCGTTGCCGTATTCGTGCTCGTTGGCCAGGCGCAAGCCCTCTTCATAGTCCTTGGCGCGGACCACGGTCAGCACCGGACCGAAGATCTCTTCCTTGTAGATCCGCATTTCCGGGGTGACCTTGTCGAAAAGCGTTGCGCCGACGAAGTATCCGTCCTCGCCACCGGGGACAGTCACACCCCGACCGTCGATCACCAGCTCGGCCCCCTCATCGATGCCGATCTGGACGTACTTGTTTACCCGGTCCACGCCGTCCTGGCCGACGAGCGGGCCATAGTCGGCGCCGGGATCGTCGGAGCGGCCGATGTTGAGCTTCTCCACCCGCTCGGTGAGCTTGGCCAGGAGGCGATCCGCGGTCTCCTCACCGACCGGAACGGCCACCGAGATGGCCATGCAGCGCTCGCCCGCGGAACCGTAACCGGCGCCGATCAATTGGTCGGCGACGTCGTCGAGGTCGGCGTCGGGCATGACGATCGCGTGGTTCTTCGCGCCACCGAAGCACTGGGCGCGCTTGCCGTTCGCGGTCGCGGTCTCGTAGATGTACTGGGCGATCGGAGTGGAGCCGACGAAGCCGACGGCCTTGATTCTCGGGTCGTGTAGCAGCGCGTCGACGGCCACCTTGTCGCCGTTGACGACGTTGAACACGCCCGGCGGCAGGCCCGCCTCGAGGAACAGCTCGGCCAGGCGCAGCGGCACCGACGGGTCGCGCTCGGATGGCTTGAGCACGAACGCGTTTCCGGTGGCCAGCGCCGGGCCCGCCTTCCACAGCGGGATCATCGCCGGGAAGTTGAACGGGGTGATGCCCGCGACCACGCCGAGCGGCTGGCGCATCGAGTAGACGTCGATGCCGGTGCCCGCGCTCTCGGTGTACTCCCCCTTGAGCAGGTGCGGTGCGCCGACGGCGAACTCGATCACCTCGAGGCCGCGCTGGATATCGCCCTTCGCGTCGGCGATGGTCTTGCCGTGCTCCGAAGACAGCAGCGCCGCAAGCGAATCCATCTCGTCCTGCACCAGCGTCAGGAAGCGCATCAGCACCCGCGCCCGCTTCTGCGGGTTGAACGCGGCCCACACCGGCTGCGCCGCTTCGGCATTGGCGATGACGGCCTCGACCTCGGCCTTGCTCGCCAGCGGCACGCGCGCCTGCACCTGACCGAGATTCGGGTCGAAGACGTCGCCGAAGTTGCCGGAGACGCCCGCGACGTGTTGCCCGCCGATGAAGTGAGTGAGTTCGCGAACCATGCCAGTCCTGTTCTGGTAGCCGACCAAGACACCGCAACGCGGTATGCGGTCATCCTATAGTTGGACGTCCATGTATATACCCAGTGTGACCCATCCCACTCTCAGGCGTGTCGCCATGCACCGAACATTTCCGGCCGTCACCACACCAACCGAAGGTCACTGATCCGCCGCCCGCCGCGCGCGTCCCATCAGGCCGCGCACGATATCTATGGCAAATTCATGCGCGGCACAGCACAACGTGCGCAGCACACTGAACACCGCGCGCCACGTCGGCGCGGACGTACCGGACACGGCGACCGTCGCAGCGCACCTTTCGTCGCGCTGCGCACGACATGCGCAGCCAATTCGTGCGCGCGGCAACACGATGCGCGCGGGACATCAATCAGCGCGCACCGTGTCGGCGCGACCGTTCGCGACGCGGCGATCGTCGCTGCGCACCTTTTGTCGGGCCGCGCACGGAATGTCAGGTGAATTCGTGCGCGGGGCGACAGGAGGTGCGCGGGGTCAGGACTCGGGGCCGAGCTCTACGACGGTGCCGGGGTGGGCGAGGGAGGCGACGGTGATGCGGCCGCCCTTGGCCTGGTCGATGATCTGACCCTGCCAGGCGACGAAGCAGGAGGCGGCCTCGCTGTTGTAGGCGTTGGTGAGGATCGGGGCCAGCACCTTGGCGAGCTCACCCTCGGCCGCGATCAGCTGACCCCGGTACGGTCCGTAATAGGGCAGGATCGCTTGCAGGACAACGGCTTCGACGCCCTGGACCTGGGTGATGAACGGGTCGATCGCGGGCTGGTACTGCGCAAGCACCGGGGCGATCTCGGCCAGCACCGGACCCGCGAGCTGCAGGATGGGCTGGTAGACCGAGCCGAGCGCGAAGGCCTCCGAGGAGAACGGGCCTGCCAGCGGGGCCAGGCCGATCAGCGAGGCGAGACCGCCCTGCTGCTTCGGCGCGGGCCAGCCGATCGGGCACGCGGGCTGCGCCGCGAGCGGGGCGGCGGCGAACGGATTGGCACCGCCCGCGCCGCCGAGCGGAACGGAGCTGTTCGGCGCACCGCCACCGAGCGGGACCGAGCTGTTCGGCGCGCCCGCGCCCAAGGGCACTGAACCACTGGGCGCACCGGCGTTCGGCGCTGCGCCCGTACCCGGGTTGATGGCGACGACGGCAGGGGCACCGCCGGAGCCGAGCGGAACCGAGGCGGCCGGGGCCGGGCCGCCGCCGGGCGCGGGGGCAGGCGCGGCGGCAACGGGTGCGGGCGGAGCCACCGGAGTCTCGGCCGGAGCCGCGGGCGCGGCGGGGCGCGCGGCGGCGGCGGGCTGCTCCTGGGTGATCACCACGCTGGTGACGTCGTCGTCCTGGCGCACCGTCAACGCGGTGACCGCAACGGCGCTGCCGATGACCGTCAGCGCGGCCACCGCGCGGATGGCACTGGCGAGCGCAGGCCGGGTCGTCGTGCGAGAACTCATCGGACCGTACTCCTTCTGATGTCTATTTGACCGGGGCCGCGGGCGAATTCGGCGCGGCGGCGGCTGGTTCGAATAAGCCCTCCAGGTGCCACACGCCGGTGAAGCCGTTGAACGGCCCGCCGACGATGAGGCTGGTCCACTGCAGGGTGAACTTGTGCGTCTTCGCGTCGTAAGTGCCGGTGGCAGAGGGGCCTTGGGCGGCGTCGGCAGTGGGCTTGTCGAACCACTGCTTGGCGACCCAGTCCCAGACCTTCTGCACCTGTTCGGCGCCGGCCACCTGGGCGTCCTGCTTCTCCGGCGGCTTCGGCGCGCCCTGGTTGAACTCCTGGTCGTTCCAGGAGGCCGCCCAGGACGACACGTCGGCGGTCAACTTGCCGCCATCGTTCGTCACCGCGGGCGGCGGCACCCGCCGCTGGGTCTGCGGGTCCACCGGGTTGGTGGAGATGCCGAACTCTACGGCGAAGAACTTGGTCGGCTTGGTGATCGACGCGGACAGCGAGTTCCCTTGCGCGAAACCGGGGTTCGGTTCGCTCTGGTATCCGCCGATGCGCAGGCCGCCCGCCGTGCCCGGCTCGAGCAGGGTGGTCGAGCCGCCCTGCGCGGGGGAATCACCGTTGGGCATGTAGGGGCCCTTCTCCGGCGTGCCGCCGGGCTGCACCATCCGGAACCAGGTGCCTGCGACACTGTCGCCCGACACCGAACCCGGCGTGAACCGCAGCAATCCGACCAGCGGCTCCGGCCCGTTCGAGGCGGGTGCGTCATCGCTGCTGGAACAGCCGGACACCACCAGCGCCAGCGCCGCCAAGACGGTGGCCGCGATCATCTTTCGTCCGCTCATCCCGGATCCCCTCCTACTACGTTCGGCCAGACGTGTCGTTCGACTACGTGTCATTTCCGCACTCCGCCAGGCGTTTTCGCTCCACGCAATGCGGCACCTCGCGCCAGCATCCGCCCCGGCAATCGAAGGCCCTCCACCGTGGCGGCCAGGACGAAGATGCCCGGCACCAGATAGAAGAAGCCGAGACCACGAAACGCACCGAAGCCGAGGGGGCGCGTCGAATCATTCAACGCGACAACCGCATCGAAGTTGCGCACGTTGTCGTTCATCGCACCGATCAGCGCGGCGAAACGGGAAGTCATCGGCTGCCAACGGGTTTCGAGGGTGGTGATCCCGGTGAGGTCCGCCTCCGGATGGGTGGTACGGACGGCGGCGGTGTACCGACTGTTGAGTTCACCATCGGCCGCGACGAGAGTGACGAAGTAGCCCTGCAGCTTTCGGACCTCGTCGTGGGTGAGGATCGGACGCAGGTCATCGATCAGCGGTTGCGCCGCGGGCGAGGCCGGGAACAACCCGCCGAGCAGCGGCACCGCGATCAGCCCGAGCGCGGCGAGCCCGGCGACCGACCGCCAGACCACTGCCTGCTTACCTTCCTGCGCGCGCCGATAGCCCAATACCCCGGCACCGACGAGAATCACACCGGGCAGCGCGAACAACCACGGTAAGGTACCGAAAGGCGGTACCGCAGCGAGCTTTTCGTAATTCTGCCGATTGTCGTCGATCGCGCCGATCATCCCGGACATGTGATAGTTGATCTCCGGGTAATCGCGGACGAACTGATCGACGCGGTCGAAACTGCCCGGCTGCTGTCCGTTCCGCTGCAGCGTGAGCACGTTCGTCCGCGCGTCGTCGAGCACCTGCAGATCATGCCGATACCCGTCGATGCTCGACCGCGTCATATACGGCTCGAACGCGTCGATCATCGCCTCCCCCTTGACCGCTCGGGGAAACATGCCGGTCACGATCGGCGCGAGCACCAGCAGTGCGCCGATCCCGATGATCAGCACGAACGGCCAGCGCTTCAGCGGCCGCGGCGGCGCGGGTTCCGGATTCGAGACGAACTCCGAATAGGTGGGCAGCCCCGACACGGCTGTCACTGCCGTTGCCGACGGACGATCCGGTCCGCATTGAAGAACACACCGGCCGCGGCGACCGCGACGACGAGCAGCGTCGGCACCACCCACGCCGGGGTGTGTCGACCACGCGGGACCTCGACCGTCTTGGAGGCGAGCACCGGATCGGTGCGCACGGGCTGACTTTGCGCCACCGGCACAGCGGCGGGTACGGCTGCCGCCGGAGCACCGGGTGCGGGTGCGGCCGGAGCTACAGGCGCGGGCGCGGCGGGAGCTACAGGCGCGGGCGCGGCGGGAGCCGGAGCGCCGGGTGCGGGTGCTGCCGCAGGCGCGGCGGGTGGGGCGGCGATCGGTGCGGCCGCAGGCGCGGCCTGCGGAACGCCGCCCTGGTACCGACCGGCCAGATGCCACAGCCCGGTGAAGTTGTTGAACGGACCGCCGACGATCTGACTCGTCCACTCGATCACGAAATTGCCCGAGCCGTCGATGGTGCCGCGCACCGGACTGGTCTTGCCGGGCAGCCCACCACCCGGTTTCGGCGCGCCCTGGTTGAACACCTGGTTGTTCCAGGTGACCCCGAGGCTGCTCAGATCGCCGGACAGCTGCCCACCGTCGGAGTACAGCTCGGGCACCGAGGTGCCGCCGCCGGTCTGCGGATCGGCCGGATTGGTCGCGGTCGCGAAATCGACGCCGTAGAAGCGGACCGGTGTGGTGACCCGGCCCGACCGCGCATTGCCCGCGCCGTCGAAAGCCGCGGCGGGCTGCGGTTGGTAACTGCCGCTGACCAGGCCACCGTCACTGCCCGCGGACAGTGTGGTCACCGTCTGATCGCTGCAGGCCGAGTCGCTGTTGGCCAGGTAGGGGCCGCCCGCGTCACCGGTCGGCAGGATCATCCGGAAGAAGCTGCCGCTCACCGCACCGCCGGAGCAGACGCCGGGCGCCAATGCGAACAGACCGTTCAGCGGCGCGGGTTCGGCGTGCGCGAACGGCGCGGCGAACGCCGACAGGCCGAGGGCGGCTACCGCGGCGGTGAGCCGATAAGAGTTCCGTCCCATGGATCGTCCTTTTGGTGGATTTGTGCGGATGGATTTCGGATTTAGGGCATCGCGTCCCATCGGAACTCGAGCCTGGACCGGTTGTCGCCATTTGCATTCACGGTGAGCGGAACCCCGATAGCGGACATTCCTGAATTGACCGGGCGTGTGTCACCTGGCGCTGTGATCGGCATCACCGTACGATTAGTTTGACGTCCTAGTATCGGGCGCCAACTGGATATCGCCGGAGGAAACCGTGGCCGACAACAGCGCGCTGCATACGCCGATCAACCCCGTTCGCTTCGTGACCTCCGCGGCCCTGTTCGACGGGCACGACGCGGCGATCAACATCATGCGGCGCATCCTGCAGGCGCAGGGCGCGGAGGTGATCCACCTCGGCCATAATCGCTCGGTCAGCGAGGTGGTCGACGCGGTGCTCACCGAGGACGCGCAGGGCGTCGCGGTCAGTTCGTATCAGGGCGGGCATGTCGAGTACTTCGAATATCTCGCCGACGCGCTGAAAAAGGCCGGGGCGGACCATGTTCGGATATTCGGCGGTGGCGGCGGCGTCATCGTCGCCGAGGAAATCGCCCGGCTCGCCGAGTCCGGTGTCACCATCTTCTCCCCCGAGGACGGCCAGCGACTCGGGTTGCCCGGCATGATCAATCAGCTGATTCGCGCCTGCGACGTCGACCTCGCCACCGAACCGCCGATGCTGGAGGCGATCCTCGCCGGTGAACGCCCCGCACTGGCTCGCGCCATCACCTGCGTTCAGCAGGACGCGCTGTCCGACAGCGACCGGCAGACGTTGACGCAGGCGGCCGCCGCGCGCACGGTCCCGGTGCTCGGCATCACCGGCACCGGCGGCTCCGGAAAGTCCTCGCTCACCGACGAATTGGTGCGCAGGCTGCGGTCGGACCAGCAGGACAAGCTGCGCGTCGCGATTCTCGCGGTGGACCCGACCCGGCGCCGCGGCGGCGGTGCGCTGCTCGGCGACCGCATCCGGATGAACGCCCTCGACGGCCACCACATCTTCTTCCGTTCGCTGGCCACCAGGGGCGGGCGCGAACTGCCGAACAATATCGAGCTGATCGTGACCGCCTGCAAGGCAGCGGGTTACGACCTGGTGATCCTGGAGACGCCGGGCATCGGCCAGGGCGACGCCGCGGTCACCGACCACGTCGATGTGTCCATGTATGTGATGACGCCGGAGTTCGGCGCCGCCTCCCAGCTGGAGAAGATCGACATGCTGGATTTCGCGGATGTGGTGGCGATCAACAAGTTCGAACGCCGCGGTGCCGCCGACGCATTACGCGATGTGTCGCGTCAGCTGATCCGTAATCGGGAGGAGTTCACCGCGTCGCCGGAGGACATGCCCGTGTTCGGCACGAGCGCGGCGACTTTCAACGATGACGGTGTCACCGCGCTGTATCAGCACCTGGCCGGGCTGCTGTCCGAGCGTGGTCTGCGTTTGGAGCAGGGCGCTTTGCCCAGGGTGAACACCCGCGCATCAACGAGATTCGCGCAGATCATTCCGCCCGCGCGCGTGCGCTACCTGGCCGAGATCGCCGAGACTGTGCGGGACTATCACGCGACGACGGCCGCGCAAATCGTTGCCGCACAACGGGTACAGCGGATCGAGCAGGTGGCCACGGAACTGCCCGAGGATCAGGCGGTGGCCGAACTGGCCACGAAGGCCAGGGCTGAGCTGACCGCCGAGAACGCGGCGCTGCTCGCCGAATGGCCCGCGCTGGCCGAAACCTACCGTGGCGACGAGCAGGTGGTGCGGGTACGCGACCGTGAGATCCGCACGCCGCTGCGCCGGGAAACACTGTCCGGCAACTCGATTCCACGAGTCGCACTGCCCCGGTTCACCGATCACGGTGAGCTGCTTCGCTTTCTGCGCGCGGAAAATCTGCCCGGCCGCTTCCCGTTCACCGCGGGCGTCTTCCCGTTCAAGCGGGACAACGAGGATCCGGCCAGGATGTTCGCCGGCGAGGGCGACCCATTCCGTACCAACCGGCGCTTCAAGGTGCTCAGCGAATACGCCGATGCGAAAAGGCTGTCCACCGCGTTCGATTCGGTGACGCTCTATGGTCATGATCCCGCCGAACGCCCCGATATCTACGGCAAGGTCGGCACCTCGGGTGTTTCGATCGCCTCGCTCGACGATATGAAGGCCCTCTACGACGGTTTCGACCTGACCGCGCCGACCACCTCGGTGTCGATGACCATCAACGGCCCGGCCCCCACGATTCTCGCCTATTTCCTGAATACCGCGATAGACCAAGCGCTGGAACGTTTCTCGGCCGCCGAGGGACGGGCGCCGACCGCCGCCGAGGCCGCCGATATCCGCGCGAAGACGTTGGCTACGGTGCGCGGCACGGTGCAGGCCGACATCCTCAAGGAGGACCAGGGCCAGAACACCTGCATCTTCTCCACTGAATTCAGCCTGCGCATGATGGCCGATATCCAGGAATGGTTCGTGCGCAACAGCGTTCGCAATTTCTACTCCGTCTCGATTTCCGGCTATCACATCGCCGAGGCAGGCGCGAACCCGATCAGCCAGCTCGCCTTCACCCTCAGCAACGGATTCACCTATGTGGAGGCCTATCTCGCGCGTGGGATGCGGATCGACGACTTCGCCCCGAACCTGTCCTTCTTCTTCTCCAACGGCATGGACCCCGAATACTCGGTGATCGGCCGGGTGGCCCGGCGCATCTGGGCCGTCGCCCTGCGAGATCGCTACGGCGCCAACGACCGTTCACAGAAGCTGAAGTACCACGTGCAGACCTCCGGTCGCTCGCTGCACGCACAGGAGATGAACTTCAACGACATTCGCACCACGCTGCAGGCGCTCATCGCCATCTACGACAACTGCAACAGCCTGCACACCAACGCCTACGACGAGGCGGTGACCACCCCCACCGAGGAATCGGTGCGCCGCGCGCTGGCCATCCAGCTGATCATCAACCGCGAATGGGGCCTGGCGATGAACGAAAACCCGTTGCAGGGCAGCTTTCTCATCGACGAGCTCACCGACCTGGTGGAGGAGGCGGTGCTGGCCGAGTTCGACCGGATCAGCGAACGCGGCGGCGTGCTCGGCGCGATGGAGACCGGTTACCAGCGCGGCAAGATCCAGGACGAGTCCATCCGCTACGAGCACCGCAAGCACGACGGCTCGCTGCCCATCATCGGCGTCAACACCTTCCGCAACCCGCACGGCGAGCCGAAACACGACATCGAACTGGCCCGCGGCACCGAGGCGGAAAAGCAGTCCCAACTCACCCGGGTCCGCGAATTCCAGCACCGCCACCGCGACCCCGCCCACCACGCCCTCGCCCGCCTGGAGGCCGTCGCCCGCACCGACGACAACATCTTCGAGGTCCTGATGGACGCCGCCCGCGTCTGCACCCTGCAGCAGATCACCGATACCTTCTTCACCGTAGGCGGCCAATACCGCCGCAACGTGTGACGGCTCATGTGACAATCGCCGGGTCAAGGCCATCGGCGCGTTGGGACGGCGGACATGGATCTATCGGGTATTCGGATCATCGACGCACATATTCATCAGTGGGATCCGTTCACCACTCCCCGGGAATTCAGCGGGACGGCGAAGTTGCTCAGGGCGTTGCCGGTGCCGATGGATCTGGCCAAGCGGCTGGCGCCGCGCCGGGATCGGGAATTCACCGGGGACCCTACGGCTTTCAGCCGTCCCTACCTGCCCGCGGACTATCGGGCGGATGCCGGGGACGAACCGATCGACACTATCGTGCATATCGAGGTCAGCTGGGCCGGGAAGGAAGCGCTGGCCGAGGCCGATGAGACGGCCTGGGTGGCCCGGTTGCCGTTCGGCGGCGAGAATCCCGAGCTCGGTGCGATCCTCGGCAACGCGAATCCCGCGGCACCCGACTTCGCCGCGCTGCTCGACGCGCATCTCGCCGCCGCGCCGCTGCTGCGCGGCATTCGCGCGCATGTGGCGCATCATCCCGATCCGGGTGTCCGGCCCTACGCCGACCACCCGGGCGCGCTCGCCACGAAGGAGTTCCTGAACGGCTTCGGGGAGCTGGCCGAGCGTGACCTCTCGTTCGAGGCGTGGGTGTACTCGCATGCCCTGCCCGATGTGACGGCGCTCGCCGAGCGGTATCCGGAGGTGCCGATCGTGCTCAACCATTTGGCTACTCCCGCAGGAATTTTCGGCCCGATCGGCAAGCACACCGGCACCAATCCGAGCCTGCGGCGCGCGCTGTTCCTACGCTGGCGCGACGACCTGTCCGCACTGGCCGAACACCCGAATGTGGTCGCGAAGGTGAGCGGTCTGATGATGCCGGTCCTCGGCCATCCGGTGCCGCCGCGTGGCACAGCCACTCCGGTTCCGGTGCTGGTGGACCGGATTCACCCGCTCATCGACCATGCTCTCGACGTATTCGGGGCGGACCGCTTGATCTGGGGCTCGAATTTCCCGGTGGACAAACCGATTACCACCATCGCCGGCAGCATCGAGGCGGTCGCCACCTCGGTCACCGGACACGGCGGCGGGCAGGCGGAGCTCGCGCACATCTTCCGGGATACCGCCCGGCGGGTGTATCGGATTACCACGAAACCCGTTATCCCACAGGGATAATGATCTCCGGCGGCAGGTACTGGGTGGCGAGCAGTGCGCCGAGTCGGCAGGTGTGTTCGATGATGCGGTCGCCGTCGATGTCCATCGCGCCGGTGCGCCACGCGGTGAGCAGTTCGATGAAGCCGCCGATGCCGACGAGGGTGCTCATCCGGAACTCGAGCTCGTCGGCGTCCGGGCGCAGGTACGGCCGCGACGTGACGACGAGCAGGTCGGTGGCGTCGGTGAGCATCGTTTTGCGGCGCTGCTCGAGCACGGCGCTGCCCGCGTGGTCGGCCAGCAGGATGCGGGCCCGCCCGTGATCGTCGGATTGCAGGCGCACCACGCGGGTCACCGCCGTACGCAGGATCTCCAGCGGAGGCCGCTCGAGGTTGTCGGTGAAGATCGCGGCCAGATCGGCGAATACCTCCGTGCAGACCGCGTCCCAGGCCGCGCCGAGCAGTGCGTCGCGGTCGGCGAAGTGCTCATAGAAGTAGCGGTCGTTGAGTGCGGTGCGCTGGCAGACACCGCGCATGGTCACCGCCGCCCAGCCGTTCTCGATCCAGATGTCGAGGGCCGCGTCGATCAGCCGCGCGCGGCGTTCGGCGCGCCGCTCCTCGGTGGTGCGGCCGCCCCAGGTCCGGGCCGGTACACGCAGGCTCATGGTTGACAAAGTACCCCACCACGCGCCTAATTGGTGGCATGTGCGGCCAATTACCGATTGGCGGCGCTCAGCACCGGGTCGACTGCGCCGTCCACGCCGCGGACACGACCCACGACGCACGGGCGGTGCCGCGACGAAGCGCACCGGATTCGGGAGGTGGCATGAATAGCAACGGCATCGATCATGAGGTGATCATCGTCGGGGCGGGATTCTCCGGCATCGGGGCCGCGATCAAACTGCAGGAGGCCGGATTCGACGATTTCCTGATAGTCGACGAGGCCGATGGCGTCGGCGGCACCTGGCACTGGAACACCTATCCCGGTATCGCCGTTGACATTCCGTCGTTCAGCTATCAGTTCTCCTTCGAGCAGCGCGCCAGCTGGTCCCGAACCTACGCGCCGGGCCGGGAATTGAAGGCGTACGCCGAATCGTGCGTGGACAAATACGCGCTGCGGCCGCGAATCCGGTTCAATACCAACATCACCGAGGCCGAGTTCGACGAGGACGGCTGCCGCTGGCGGCTGCACACCGCCGACGGTGGCGAGCTCACGGCGCGCTTCGTCATCAGCGCCACCGGCGTGCTCACCCGGCCCAAACTGCCCGAGATCCCGGGCGTCGAGGACTTCACCGGGGTCACCATGCACACCTCACGCTGGGACCATCAGCAGGATCTGCGCGGCAAGCGGGTCGCGATCATCGGCACGGGAGCCTCTGCGGTGCAGGTGATTCCGGAGACCGCGCCCGAGGTCGAGCAACTCGTCGTCTTCCAGCGCACGCCGATCTGGTGCCTGCCGCGGCTGGACCTGCCGCTGCCCAAGCCGGTGCAGTGGGCGCTGCGGATACCCGGCGCGCGGTCGCTGACCCGGCTGATCAGCCAGACGTATGTGGAGATCACCTTCCCGATCGCCGCGCACTATCACACGAGCCTGCCTACCGCCGCACTCGGCGAGCGGGCCGGTCACGCACACCTGCGCAGCCAGGTGCACGATCCGGTAGTCCGGGAAAAGCTCACGCCCCGTTACGCTTTGGGTTGCAAGCGCCCCAGTTTCTCGAACGACTATCTGGCCACGTTCAACCGCGACAATGTCGTGCTGGAGACCGACCCGATCGAGCAGATCACCAGCACCGGCGTGCGCACCGCCAGCGGCACCGAATACCCGGTCGACATCCTGATCCTGGCAACCGGTTTCAAAGTGATGGAATCCGGCAACATGCCGACCTACGACCTGCGCGGCATCGGCGGTCTCGACCTGGAGAAGTGGTGGGACGAGAACCGGCTGCAAGCCTATGAGGGCGTCAGCGTGCCCGGCTTCCCGAACTTCTTCTCGATCATCGGCCCGTACGGCTACAACGGCTCGTCCTACTTCGCGCTGATCGAGAACCAGACCAGGCACATCCTGCGTTGCCTGCGGCACGCCCGCGCGGGCAAGGCCACGGTCGTCGAGGTGACCCGCGAGGCCAACGACCGCTTCTTCCAGGAGATGCTCGACCGCCGCGGCGGACAGGTGTTCTGGCAGGACAGCTGCTCAGTGTCGAACAGCTACTACTTCGACAAGCACGGCGACGTGCCGCTGCGGCCGTCGACCACGGTCGAGGCTGCCTGGCGCAGTGGGCATTTCGACCTGACCGACTACCGGTTCGCGACGTCGGCGTAACCGCCGCGAAGGTGTCGGTACCCGTCGTTACGATCCGGCGCATGAAAGCTATCGGCACCTTCTCCGTCCTCTCGTTCATCCCGACCGAAGTGGTTCCCGACCCGCCCATCGACACCGCGCTCCCGGTCGGCGTCGCACACCTCGTGAAGGAGTTCGACGGCGACGTCACCGGTCGCTCGTCGACCTTGTTCACGGCGGCCTTCGACCAGGCCACCGGGACCGGGACCTACGTCGCGATGGAGTCGTTCGAGGGCACGCTGAACGGCGAGGCGGGCAGCTTCAACTTCGCCCATTCGGCGACGACCTCGGGCACCGACCGCACCGCCGAGTACTTCGTCATCGTCCCGACCAGCGGTACCGACGCCTTGGCCGGTATCACCGGAACCGGCGGCCTCAGCGTGGACGAGGCCGGTAGCCACCACATCTGGTTCGACTACGAGCTCGGCTGAGCTCAGGGCAGGAAGGCAGCTGCCAGCTGCCGGGTGAGGGTTTGCCGGGCGGTGGCCAAGGAGGGGCCATACCAGGTGAGGCTGCGGCCCTCGACCAGTGCCACCGAAGTGCCCGGAAAGACTTCGGGGCCATCGGTTCTGGTGAAAACGTAGGGCTCGTCGGGGAGGACGGCGAGGTCGATTCCGGTGGTCAGTTCCTGCTCGGTGAGCCGTGGATAGCGGTCCGGGCGGTCGGCGTGCACGAGGTGTAGGCCGAGGCGGGCGGCCAGGTCGCCGGTGAAGGTGTTGCGGCCGACCACCATCCATGGATTGCGCCAGATCGGGATCACCGCGTTGCGTGGTGGCGGCGGTGGTGGCGCCCAGACGGATTCGGCCTCGGTGAGCCAGGATGGGATGTCGATGCCGAGGGCAGTGGTGAAGAGGCGCGCCAGCGAGGCGAGCGCCTCGTCCACCGTTTCGATTCTGGTGACCCACACCGGAATTCCGGCCGCACGGAGACGGTCCACATCGATGCGGCGGTTCTCCTCCATGTTGCACAGCACCAGATCGGGCGCGAGTTCGACAATGCGACGCACATGCGGGTTCTTGGTGCCGCGCACACGTTCGACGGCGAGATCGGCCGGGTGCGTACACCAGTCGGTGGCAGCGATCAGGACGTCGGGGCAGGTCGCGGCGACGGCCTCGGTCAACGAGGGCACCAGCGACACCACCCGCCGCGGCGGCTCCGCGAGCAGCACGGCGGCGCCCAGATCGTCGCTGAAGGTCATCGGACCGGATGCCGGCCACGAACTGTCGCCTGCCACGTCTACCAGACTAGGCAGTGCGGGGTCCGGCCCGAAGTTCGGTGCAAGGGCAGCGGCTGGGCAACCCTCGGGCAGTTCCGGGGCGGGTTCGGTGCGCGCAGACTGAGTGAGGCATCCGGTGTCGGGAAGTCCCGGTCCCTGTGTCACCGGACCTGATCCCGCCCCGAAAAGTCCGGAGACAACCGCAAGCCCCGACGCCGGATGCCCACCAAGCTCGATCAGGCCTCGAACATGCGATACAGCGCGGTGAGATCACGCAATCCGGCCGCGGCGATCGACTCTTCGGCCGAGGTCATCCGCAGTGCCTTGCGCAGCAGCAGCGGGTCGAGATCGTCCGGGGCGGGCCGGAATTCGATCTTCGGTAGGTCCGGCAGCGCGGCGTCGTTCCCGTACGGATCGTCGGAAACGGTGGACTGCAGGTCGCGTTCGATGCCGCCGATCAGGGTGTCCAGGTCCAGGCCGCGCAGCGACAGGATCTCGCGGGGACGCTCGTCGAGCCGTTCGGCGAGCAGGTAGCAGACCGCGGCCACGTGTTTGCACGGCCAGCCCGGGTCGGGGCAGGTGCAGGTGAAATCCAGGTCGGCGGCCGTGCTCGGCAGCAGCAGCGGACCGAGCGCGGTCGGCAGCGCACCGGACGCGATCTCGGCGAGCATGCCCGGTGCGTCACGGATCGTCTCGATGAGTAGCTCGAGTTCCTCCTCCCGCAACGGCCGCACGGTGAACACCGCGGTGAACGGCCGCGGTTGGCTGCCTTGCACTTCCGCGATCACCGAGCCGGGCTCGATCCGGTAGCTGACCACCTGCCCGGCCCGCGCGTAGGTGCGGCCGCGCGACATGCGTCCGGCGTCGGCCATCTGCTCGATCGCCTCGAGCAGCGCCTTGCCCCACCAGGTGCGCCCGAAACCGCCGCGGCGACTGCGCGCCTCGACCCCGCCGCGCACCGGGCGGCGCTTGCCGTATTCGTTGTAGTCGATGTAGGGACTCATTCGCCGACCGCCTCCGCGCCGAGCGTGAACAGCTCACGCAGGTCATCGGTGCTCATCTCGGTGATCCAGTTCTCCCCCGCGCCGACGGCCAGATCGGCCAGTTGCCTTTTGCCGTTGATCATTTCGTCGATCCGCTCTTCGATGGTGTCGACGCAGACCAGCTTGCGCACCTGGACGTTGCGCTGCTGCCCGATCCGGTAGGCGCGGTCGGTGGCCTGGTTCTCCACCGCCGGATTCCACCAACGATCCAGGTGCACCACGTGATTGGCGGCGGTGAGGTTGAGCCCGGTGCCACCGGCCTTGAGCGACAACAACATCAGCGGCGGGCCGTCCGGTTCCTGGAACCGGGTGACCATGCTGTCGCGGCGCTGCTTGGGCACCCCGCCGTGCAGGAACGGGATCTCCGTGCCGAAGCGCTCGACCAGGTAGGGCGCGATGAGCTCGCCGAACTCGCGAAACTGGGTGAACAGCAACGCTTTCTCGCCGTCCGCGAGCACCGCGTCGAGCACGTCCTCCACCAGCGCGAGCTTGCCGGAGCGATGGCTGCCGCGGTGCAGCACGTGGGAACCGTCGCCGAGGAAGTGCGCCGGATGGTTGCACACCTGCTTGAGCCTGGTCAGCGCGCTGAGCACAGCGCCCTTGCGGGCCATGCCTTTCGCGTCCTTGATCTTGGCCAGCATGTCGTCGACCACCGCCTGGTACAGCGCGGCCTGCTCGACGGTCAGGTTGGCGCGCACCGTCATCTCCAGCTTGTCCGGCAGATCGGTGATCACCGCGGGATCGGTCTTCACCCGGCGCAGCACGAACGGCTGGGTGATCATCCGCAGCCTGCTGATCGCGTTCTCGTCGCGCTCGCGTTCGATGGGGACCGCGAAGCGGGCACGGAACGTCTGCGGGCTACCGAGCACCTTCGGCACCGCGAAATCCATGATCGAGCGCAGCTCCTCCAGGCGGTTCTCCACCGGAGTTCCGGTGAGCGCCAGCCGATGTCGCGCGGGCAGGCTGCGCGCCGCGCGAGATTGCCTGGTCGCGGCGTTCTTGATGTGCTGTGCCTCGTCGAGGACGATCCGGTCCCACGTTTGCCGCTTCAGCTCGTCGAGGTCGCGGGCGAGCAGCGAATAGGTCGTGATCACCAGATCCGCCTCGGCGACCGCCGCGTCCAGCTCAGCACCCGAGCGCCTGCCCACCCCGTGATGCACCCACACGCGCAGGTCCGGTGCGAAACGCTCGGTCTCCCGCTGCCAGTTGCCGACCACCGACATCGGGCACACCAGCAAGGTGGGGCCATCGGAGACACCGGCCACCTCACGCTCGTGCACCATCAATGCGAGTACCTGAATGGTCTTGCCGAGGCCCATGTCGTCGGCCAGGATCGCACCGAAACCCATGCGGCTCATGGTCGCCAGCCAGGCGAGGCCGCGTTCCTGATAGGGCCGCAGCTGCGCCTTCAGGCCGACCGGCGCGGTGATCGGTTCGAGTTCGCGGGTGCGATCCAGGATGTCGGCGGCCCAGCCGGTGGCGGTGACCTCGGTGACCGGCACCTGTTCGACGCGACCGCCCGAAAGCTCACCGATCAGGTCGGCGAAGGTGATCTCGGAGGTGTCGGTGTGCGCGGCGACGTAGCGGGCGGCCGCGGCCAGCACCTTGTGGTCGGCCTGCACCCAGTCGCCGCGCAGCTGGACCAGATCGGATTTGCTGCTGACCAGGCGGGCCATCTCGGCCTTGGTCAGGATGGTGTCGCCGAGCGCGAGTTCCCAGCGGTAGGAGACGAGTCCCGGCATGCCGACGGTACTTTCGGCGGCGGGCACCGCGCTCTCCACGCGCAGCCGCATGGTCGGGGCGCTGACATTCCAGGCACGGGGCAGCAGCAGTCGCACGCCGGAGGCTTGTAGGGCGTGCGCGCCGTGTTCGACCAGATCGACGACGACCTCGGTCGGCAGCAGCAGGTCCATCGAGCGCGGATCGCTGGGCAGGTCGCGCAGGCGTGGGTACGCCCGCTGCGCCTCCCCCAGTTTCTCGACGGCGATCCGCAGCAGATTCGGATCAGCGTGCAGCAGAACGGGATTCGGCGCCTCGCCGTCGACCTGCAGGCAGACTTCCAGCCGCCACAGCGCCACCGATTCGTCCGCGGTGCCGAGCTCGCCGTCCGGTTCCAGCAGGCGCAGCACCAGTTCCGGCTCGTCGCCGGTCAAGGTGGCTCGCCAGTGCTCGAGCGTTTCGGCCACCCGGTAGCTGCCCGCGTCCAGGGCGATATCGCGGACGAGCGCGTCCACCAGCGGATGCGCCGAGTCCGGCGGGTCGATCAATCCTCGTGCTATCGGGTCGGTGAGTTCGGTGACCAGGTCGTCGAGCAGCACGTTCGGCCGACCCGCCACCTGCAGCGCGGCGGGCATGGCCACGGCCAGCTCGGCCAGCCAGGCGCGCTGCCGCTCGCCGCCGACCAATCGCCAGCGCATCCACCATTGACCGTCCGCTCTGCGGAGTTCCGGCACGATCCGGCCGGCCCGCACCCAGCGCTCGACACCATGCGCGACATGGGCAAGGAAGCGCAGATCACCCGACACTGCCTCGGCCGGAAGTCGCTGCCGCAGCGCCGCGGCGGCGGCTGCCGGAGCCATCGCGTGTGCGCGAACCTGCTCGGTCGCTGTGCCGTCCGGGTCGAGGACAAGCACGTCTGCCCGGTGCCGGAATTTGGACGCGCTCAATACGCTGCCCAACGGGTCGGGCAGCGCGGTGAGGGGTGAGTCGTGCCAGAGCAGCAACCCGGATCCCGGCGACCACAGACCGTGCAGCATCAACCCATCCAAGCAGGTGGGTCCGACAGCGCTGCGGGCACGGCGATCGCACTTTTCTGGATTTCTCGGCCCGGGCGGAACATACTTGAATATCCGCTGGTCAACGGAGGCAATCATGACGATTCTGCTCCAAGTTCTCGAGCAGAGCTTCACGCCGACGACGCCGTGGGAACGGCGCAAATTCACCTTCATCAACGCCGAGAAGATCGTCGGTATGCGGCTCGACGGTCAGTCCGGCGTGTGGCTGGACTTGTCCCGCCCCGGTGAATCACAGCGCCTGGCCAGAACCCTCGACTCGCACGACGCCATCGCCTTCCTGCTCGCCACCTTCGCCAAGCTCGCCGAGTGCGAGGAACGCGGCGGCTCGTGGCTGATCGGGCACGATGGCGCGAACGCCGAGTCGATTTCGGCCACCCGGTTCCCACCAAGGGCAAGCGAGGTCGCCGATGACGACCTGCTCGCGCGGGCCTGGTTGTGAGGGTTGTGTCGCCGCGCTGCTGACAACTGCTCGTGCTTCAGGTTCAACGAATGTCGGTACCGCCGAGTAGATCTGGTGCCATGGACATTCGGCGTTGGCTCGTCCGCGCGGTCGTCGCGCTGTCCGCCATCGGGTGCGGCCAGCTCGGGGTAGCTCCGGTAGCGCCCGCGCCGGGTAGTCCGACCAGGGCGGAGTTGGAGAGTCTCCTTGCTGGTGTGCGGTTGGTGGGGGATCGGCCGCATCCCGGCGGCTACGACAGAGGGTGCAAGCCGGGTCAGGGCTGTGTGTTCGGGCCGGCCTGGACCGACGACAACGACGGGCCCGGCGGGCATGACGGCTGCGATACCCGCAACAACGTGCTGGCCAAGCAACTCGTCGAGGTGAGCTTCCGGCCGGGAACCCACGACTGTGTGGTCGTCGGCGGCGCGTTGAACGACCCGTACACCGGCAAGCAGATCCGCTTCAAGAAGGCCGACGCCAACGACGTGCAGATCGACCACGTCTTCCCACTGGCCGCTGCGTGGGATCTGGGCGCGGCGGCCTGGCCGCCCGAACGCCGCATCCGTTTCGCCAACGACCTCGACTTCAACCTGCTCGCCACCGACGGCCGCACCAACGAGGCCAAGGGCGACAAGACACCTGCCGAATGGCTACCGCCTGCCCGCGCGAACCACTGCTTCTACGCGGGCAAGTACCTCGCCGTGGCCAGGCAATACGAGCTGGCGCTGACCGAAGCGGACACCAGGGCATTGCAAGGTGTGGCGCGTGCGTGCCGTTGAACGTCAAGGCCCCGCGACTGCATCGCACACAGCAGTAAGCCACGCGGCTGGTCCACCTAACACCTCGACAACTCGTACCGGCATGTTCGGTAAACCCGACCGGCCGGGCAGCCCGGCGATCAGCTCCCGGTCGCGACAGGCCGCTTCGGGTCGTTCGACCACTGCGACCAGGAACCTGGGTACAGAGCCGCGTCAATACCGACGACGGCGAGGGCCGCGACCTGGTGGGCCGCAGTGACGCCGGAGCCGCAGTAGACCGCGACCGGTTCGGCGGTGAAGCCGGCGAAGCGGTCGCGCAATTCGGCCGGAGCGCGGAAACGTCCGTTGGCGTCCAGGTTTTCGGCAGTAGGGGCGCTGATCGCGCCGGGGATGTGCCCGGCCCGCGGATCAATCGGCTCGATCTCGCCGCGGTAGCGCTCGCCCGCGCGGGCGTCGAGCAGCACGCCGCGCCAGCGGGCGGCCGCGTCGGCATCGATGACCTTCAGGTGGCCCGGGCTCAGTGCGACGTCGCCGGGTTCCGGATCGGGCTCGGTGCCGGTGGCGAGTTCGCCGCCGGAGTTCGTCCAGCCGGGCAGTCCGCCGTCGAGGATGCGCACGTCGGCGATGCCTGCCCAGCGCAGCAGCCACCAGGCGCGGGCGGCCGCCATGCCGCCGGTCGCGTCGTAGACGACCACCGGATCACCGTTGCGGATGCCCCAGCTGCGGGCGCACTTCTCCAGCTGCGCGATGTCGGGCAGCGGGTGCCTGCCGCGCGCGGGCGAGGGCGGCGCGGCCAGCTCGGTCTCCATGTCGACGAACACCGCGCCAGGGATGTGGCCGTCCAGATAGTGTTGCGGCCCGTCCGGGTCACCCAGCGACCATCGGACGTCCAGCAGGCGAACCTGCTTGTCCGACAACGCTTCCCGAAGCTCCACCGGTGAGATCAGTACCGCGCTCAACCCAGCTCCTAGTCCAGTAATCGCACCTTCGCGCACCGAATACCCACCAGACTACGCATCTGAACAGGGCAATGTGGCTGCACCCCAGCGCTACTCGCCGGTAAGGGGCAATCGGACAACCCAGACCGTCGGGTGCGACCCCACCGTATGCCGCCCTGGTCGCACGGTTCGGCAATTCGGTCCAGTTTCGGTCGACTGGCCCGTGACGGACCAGTCCAGTTGCGGGCAGGATCGCCACAATGTCGAACGTTTCCCCGCCCACCGCGGCACCTCCCGAGCAGGTCGACGGGCCGGAATCCACCGTCGCCCCCGAGGTCGGCCTCGCGCAGCCGCTAGGCGCGGGTGTTGTCACCGCGCTGGTCGGTTTCACCAGCGCGTTCGCCGTGGTGCTCAGCGGACTCACCGCGGTCGGCGCGAACGCGGCACAGGCGGCCTCGGGGTTGCTCGCAGTGTGCGTGACGCAGGCGATCGGCATGCTGCTGCTCAGCTACCGGTATCGGATGCCGATCACGCTGGCCTGGTCCACGCCCGGCGCCGCACTGCTGGCGAGCACCGGCGCGGTGGTCGGCGGCTGGCCGGCCGCGGTCGGCGCGTTCGCGATCGCCGGGGTGTTGATCGTGATCACCGGCCTGTGGCAGCGGCTCGGCAAGCTGGTCGCCGCGATTCCGGTGGAGATCGCGCAGGCGATGCTGGCCGGGGTGCTGCTGCCGCTGTGCCTGGCGCCGGTGAAGGCGGTGCAGTCCAGTCCGGCGGTGGTCATTCCGGTGATCCTGGTGTGGCTGGTGCTGCAGCGGGTGGCCAAGCGCTGGGCGGTGATCGCGGCCTTCGGCACGGCGGCGGTCGGCTCGGGGATCAGCATCGCCGTGCAGCACCGGCACCTCGACTTCGCCGCGATGGTGCCGTCGGTGGAACTGACCGTGCCGCACTGGAATTGGCAGGCGATCATCGGCGTCGCGATACCGCTCTACATCGTCACCATGGCGTCGCAGAACATTCCGGGCACCGCTGTCATGAAATCCTTTGGCTACCAAGTGCCGTGGCGGGCGGCGATGACGGTCACCGGCATCGGCACCATCCTCGGCGCTCCCGCGGGCGGCCACGCCATCAACCTCGCCGCGATCAGCGCCGCCCTCTCGGCGGCTCCCTCGGCCCACCCCGATCCGAAGAAGCGCTGGATCGCCACCTTCACCTCCGGCATCGGCTACCTGGTGCTCGCCCTCGGCTCGGCGGCCGTGGTCACCCTCATCGCCACCGCACCCAAAGGCATCCTGGAAACCGTTGCGGGCCTTGCCCTGCTTGCCACGCTGGCTGCCGCGTTGACCGGTGCCCTCAGCTCCGAAAAGCACCGCGAAGCAGGCATCGTCACCTTCCTGATCGCCGCATCAGGCGTGGGCTTCCTCGGCATCGGCGCTGCGTTCTGGGCCCTCATCGTGGGACTGGCAGTCCGCAAGGTGCTGACCCTCCGCGACTGACCGGCGTGGCCGCTCACCAGGCCACGAACACCCGGCGAGTGGCACATGGTGGCGTCAACCGTCGGGCGGGTCCGCCACGGTGTGCCCCTCGCGGTCAGGCGGGGGCGGGGTGCGGGGATGCGTTGTCGCGGTGGTCTTTTGGTTCGGCGATGGCCGGTTGCTCGGCCGTTTTCGCAGCGGCGCCGCCTCGGGCGAGCGCGCTCAGTTTGGTGTGGTTGAAGAGCAGGTTGAGGGTGAAAGCTGTTGTCGCGCCCAGGGTTATGCCGCTGGTGAGCAAGATCTGGGCCGAGGACGGGAAGTGCACGAACATATCCTTCGCCATCACCGGCAGCAGGCCGACGCCGACGGCGGTGGCGACGATGGTGGCGTTGACCCGATCGCCGAGGTCCGCTTTGCGCAGGGTGTCGACGCCGACGACGGCGATGGTGGCGAACAGCACCAGCCCGACGCCACCGACCACCGGCTGCGGGACCGCCGCGACGATCGCGCCGAAGCGGGGCACCACGCCGAGCAGCACCAGGATGACACCGCTGGTCGCGGTGACATAGCGACTGAAGACCTGGGTGACGGCAACGGCGCCGACGTTCTGGTTGAAGATCGTGTCGATGAACGCGGTGAACATCCCGCCGAGCACGCCGGACAGCCCGTCACCGACCAGGCCGCGCGCCAAATCGCCCTTGCCGATGGGCTTTCCGGTGATCTCGCTGATCGCCAGCATGCTCGCCGTCGACTCGGCGAACACCACCGCCATCACCACGCTCATGGCGACCACCCCGGTGATCGGGAACTCCGGCGCGCCGAAGTGGAACGGCTTGGGCAGGCCGACCCAGTCGGTCCCGGCGATGCCGTCGGTGTCGATCAGGCCCATCGGGACGGCGACGACGATGCCGACCACCAGACCGATCAGGACGCCGAGCTGAGCGACCATGCCGCGGCCCAGGCACAGGAATCCGACGGCGATCAGGAAGACCAACCCAGCGAGCGCGATATGCGACGGCGCGGCGAAGGTCGGCGCCTTCGGGTCGGTGCCGATGATCAGCCCGCCCGCCACCCCGATCAGCGAGACGCCGACCACGGTCAGCACGGTCCCGGTGACCAGCGGCGGAAAGAACCGAACCAGACGGGCGAACGGCCAGGCCAGCGCGACGCCGACGACACCGCCGATCATCATCGACCCGTAGACCGCGGGCAGTCCGTACTCCTTCGCGATCATGATCATGGGATCGAGTCCGATGAAGGTGGCCCCGCAGATGATCGGCAGCCGCGCACCGGCGAGCTTGGCCACCCCCAGGCTCTGCACCAGCGTGATCACCCCGGCGATCAGCAGGTCCGCGCTGATCAGCAGGGCAATAGTGGCCCGATCGAGCCCCGCGGCCGCGCCGAACACCAGCGGCACCGTGATGCACCCGGTGTACATGATCAGCACGTGCTGGATGCCGAAAGTGAGCTGCCGCCCGAAGGGCAACCGGGTATCGACTGAATGCGCTGTCACTACCATGCCTACAGAACTAGTCGGTCTTCTTTACATCGAGCGCCCACAATGTTTCCCCCGCGTGACATCACACTTCTATATCTCCCGCACTCAGCCTTGCAGGGCGGCCTGGAAGCGGCGCATGCCGTCGATCCAGCGGTCGTAATCGGCGCCCTTGTGGCGGTACATCTTCAGCACCTCCGGATGCGGCAGGATCAGGAAGTGCTCGGCTTCGACACCGGCGGCAACGATCTCGGCCACCTGATCCGGTGACAGCACCGCGCCCGCCGTCTTCACGGCCTTCACCGCGAGCTCGGCCTCGGCGGCGTGATCCGACGGGACCAGGCCGGCATGCAGGAGTTGGGTGTCCACCCCCATCGGGCAGATGCAGCTCACTCGAATGCCCTTGTCTCCATAGGTGACTGACAGCCACTCCGCGAATCCGACGGCGGCGTGCTTGGAGACCGCGTAGGGCGCGGACCCGAGCTGGGTGAGCAGCCCCGCCGCCGACGCGGTCGACACGAAATAGCCCGACCCGCGCGCCAGCCAATCGGGCACCAGCAGCCGTGCCGCGCGAACGTGGGCAAGCACATTGACCTCCAGCGCCGCCGCCCACTGCGCATCGGTGCTGTCGAGCCCGGCGCCGCCGCCGATGCCCGCGTTCGCGAAATACAGGTCCACCGGCCCGAATTCGGACTCGGCGCGATCGATCAGCACGCGGATCACCCGCTCGTCCGAAACGTCGCCGCCGACCCCGACCGCTGCGGTACCCAGAGATTCGGCGACACGGGTCGCTCCGTCGGTGTTGAGGTCGGCCAGCACCACGCGCGCACCGTCGGCAACCAGCCTGCGAGCCAACGCCTCTCCGATGCCGGCGCCGGCCCCCGTGACGATCGCAACCTTGCCCGAAATCTCCATTCCCGCACCCTAGTGGGGCCGTGCGGGCCCGCCGCTACGAATTCGATCTATCGGGTTCGAGGTCAAGAGGTTTCGCGGGCAACTATCGGTCAGTTACCGCGCGACAGTCGATTCAGCAGCGGCGCGGTGCGCGGGCCGACCAGCTCGCGCATCACCAGCGCCATGTTGGTGCGCTCGACGCCGGGAATCTTCAGTATCTGCCCGGCAATTCGATACAGGTCGTCGGCGTCCCTGGCGACCACGCGAACCGTCAGATCGGTGAGCCCGGTCATGCCGCACACCTCGGTCACCTCCGGCACCTCGGCGAGTTCGTCTACGACAGAATCCAATTGGTGCTGGTCGACGACCACCGCGACAAAGGCAGCCAGCGGATAGCCCAGCGCGCGCGGCTGCACCCGGCGCTCGAAACTGCCGAGCACGCCGCCCGCCTCCCAGCGGGACAGCCGAGCCTGCACGGTGTTGCGGGACAGCCCGAGCCGGGCGGCCAGCTCCACGCCGGTGGCTCTCGGATTGGCGACCAGTTCCAGCAAGAGCCTGGCGTCGGTGGCGTCCAAGGTCACATCGACGGTTTCTCTGGTCATGCGACGCAGTATGACATTACTGCTGGGGTAAGAATTGAGCATTCTGCGCATTCGCGTGTCTATCACTTGCGCAGATCGCATTATCGTGGATGCTGTGAGGTAGAGCACACCGGAATGGTGAGGAGGCGGCTACCGATGCCAGACAAGGTCGAGTATCCGGTTCAATTGGTCCAGCCCGACGGTCGCCGCGTCCTCGATCGAGAGCACGCCGCGCTGGTCGCCGACGTCGGTCCCGAGCAGCTACGCGCCCTATACGAGGACATGGTCGTCACCCGGCGGATCGACACCGAGGCGACCGCCCTGCAACGACAGGGCCAACTCGGGCTATGGGCCCCGCTACTGGGGCAGGAGGCCACCCAGGTCGGTTCCGCGCACGCCCTGCACCCCGACGACTACGTGTTCTGCAGCTATCGCGAGGCAGCCGTCGCGTACTGCCGCGGCGTGCATCCCACCGAGATCACCCGGCTCTGGCGCGGCGTCGCGCACTCCTGCTGGGATCCGAACGCGGTCAACATGACCAACCCGAACATTATCGTCGGCTCGCAGGGCTTACACGCGACCGGCTACGCCTACGCCGCGCACCTGGACGGCGCCGAGATCGCGACCATCGCCTACTTCGGCGACGGCGCGAGCAGTCAGGGCGATATCGCCGAGGCGCTCGGCTTCGCCGCGAGTTGGAGCGCGCCGGTGGTGTTCCTGTGCCAGAACAATCACTGGGCCATCAGCGAACCGGTCCGGGTGCAGAGCCAGACCCCGATCGTGCGCCGGGCCTACGGCTACGGCATCCCCGGCGTGCAGGTCGACGGCAACGACGCGCTCGCGGTACTCGCCGTGACGCGGCAGGCGGTGGCGCGCGCCCGCTCCGGCGGTGGACCGTCGTTCATCGAGGCGCTCACCTATCGGATGGGCCCGCACACCACCGCCGACGATCCCACCCGGTACCGCTCGTCCGCGGAGACCGAGGAGTGGGCCCGCCGCGACCCGATCGACCGGCTACGCCGGCTGCTGGAACGGGAATCGCTGTCCGACTACGCCTTCGAGCGTCAGGTCGCCGAGCATGCCGACGAGGTCGCCCGCCAGGTGCGCACCTCCACCATCGAGATGCCGAACCCCGAACCGATGGATCTGTTCGACCACGTCTACACCACCCCGCACGCGCTCATCACCGAAGAGCGACGGGAGTACGCGGAATACCTGGCCGGCGATCCCGGCGAGGCGGCCGCGCGACCGGAAGGAGTCCCTTCATGATCACCACTTTCGCAGCAGCGCTGAACACCGGACTGCGCCGCGCGCTGGAGGACGACCCCAAGGTCATTCTCATGGGCGAGGACATCGGCCGCCTCGGCGGCGTCTTCCGGGTCACCGACACGCTGCAGAAGGACTTCGGCAACAACCGCGTCATCGACACCCCGCTCGCCGAATCCGGCATCGTGGGAACAGCTTTCGGCATGGCACTGCGCGGATACCGGCCGGTGTGTGAGATCCAGTTCGACGGATTCGTCTATCCCGCCTTCGATCAGATCGTCTCGCACGTGGCCAAGATCCACTACCGGACGCAGGGAAAGGTTAACGCGCCCATCACGATTCGCATTCCGTTCGGTGGCGGGATCGGGTCGGTGGAACACCATTCGGAATCGCCGGAGGCCTATTTCGCGCACACCGCCGGGCTGCGCGTGATGACGCCGAGCAATCCCGCCGACGCGTATCTGATGATCCGCCAGGCGATCGCGCTGGACGACCCGGTGATCTTCTTCGAACCCAAGCGGCGCTACTGGGACAAGGCCGACCTCGACTTCCTCGCGCTCGACCGCGACGGCGGGCTGCCGCTCGACCGGGCCAGGGTGTGCACCGTCGGCACCGATGCCACCGTGGTCGCCTATGGCGGCACCGTGGCCACCGCGCTGTCCGCCGCGAAAATCGCGGCAGAGGAAGGACATTCGCTAGAGGTGATCGATCTGCGTAGCCTTTCGCCGATCGACTTCGACACCATCGAGGAGTCGGTCGCCAAGACCGGCAGGCTGATCGTCACCCACGAGGCGCCCGTTTTCGCTGGTCTCGGTGCGGAAATCGCCGCGCGGATCACCGAACGCTGCTTCTACCACCTGGAGGCGCCGGTGCTGCGCGTCGGCGGATTCGACATCCCCTATCCCCCCGCTAAGCTCGAAAAGTTCCACCTGCCCGACCCCGACCGCATCCTGGCCGCGGTCGATCGAACGCTCGCCGCCTGACGCCGGTCCGCCGTAGTGAGAGGTGCCAACGTGGAAGAACGTGCCGAGCCGGGTCGGGGCAACGTCCTGGAATTCCGGCTCCCCGACCTGGGCGAAGGGCTGGCCGACGCCGAGTTGGTGTCCTGGTCGGTCAGCGTCGGCGATGCGGTGGAGCTGAATCAGACGATCGCCGAGGTCGAGACGGCGAAGGCGGTGGTGGCGTTGCCGTCGCCGTTCGCCGGGGTGGTGGTGGAGTTGCTCGCACAGCCCGGGGAGACCGTGCTGGTCGGGGCGCCGTTGATTCGGGTGCGGAGCGATGAGGCGCCGACCGGGCGGGAGAGTGCGACGAACGGTGCCGAGGTGTCGAGTGATGCGCCCGGTTCGGGGCGGACCGCGGTGTTGGTCGGTT
This sequence comes from Nocardia sp. NPDC050175, assembly GCF_044459885.1. NCBI lineage: Bacteria > Bacillati > Actinomycetota > Actinomycetes > Mycobacteriales > Nocardiaceae > Nocardia > Nocardia sp. NPDC050175. The sequence continues at coordinate 1,117,618 of NZ_JBITJI010000002.1, read as the reverse complement.
ACGGGCCGGAGGGTGAGGCGGTGTCGCGGCGGCGCAGGCCCGTTACCGCCACATCTGTTGCTACGGAAGCAGATTCGGGGCCTGTTGCGAGATCTGACTCCGTTGCGGAACAGACTGAATCATCTGCTGCGCAAGCGATTTCACCTGTCATTGCGATTCCTGAAGAGGAAGCCGCAGAACCCCTCTCGCACAACACAAGACCACCACTGACCACCACCAGAGCAGCCGCCACACCCGCTGCTCGCCGGCTCGCCCGTGAGCTGGGCATCGATCTGTGGTTCGTCGCGGGCTCCGGCCCGGACGGCGCGGTCACCGTCGAGGACGTGCGCGGCGCGGTCCCGGTCTCACAACCGCGCACCCTGGCCGGTCAACCGCAGCCCGCGCAGGCAACACCCGTACCGGCCGTCGCCGATCCCGACGGCGGCGTGATCCGGCCACCGGCTGGCGAGGTTCGCACACCCATCAGCGGCATCCGCAAGCGCACCGCGGCCGCCATGCTGGCCAGTGCTCGCACCATCCCGCAGGCGAGCACCTTCGTCACCCTCGATTGCACCGCGTCGATGGAGCTGCTCGACCACCTGCGCAGCACCAAATCCTTTGCCGGACTGGCCCTTACCCCGCTCGCACTGGTGGCGCGATCAGTACTGGCGGCACTTGCCGAATTCCCGGAGATCAACGTGTTCTGGGACGAGGCGAATCAGGAGATCGTCACCAAGCACTACGTGAACCTCGGCGTCGCCGTGGCCACCGACCGCGGACTGCTGGTGCCGAACATCAAGGAGGCGCAGACGCTGAACCTGCGCGACCTGACCCGCGAGATCGGCTGGCTGGCCGAGACCGCGCGCTCCGGCGGCGCCAGCCCCACCGACCTGCGCGGCGGCACCTTCACCATTACCAACGTCGGCGTGTTCGGCGTCGACACCGGCGTACCGCTGGTGAACCCCGGCGAGGCGGCGATCCTCTGCCTCGGCTCGATCCGCAAGCGCCCGTGGGTGTTCCGCGACGAACTCGCGATCCGCTGGGTCACCACCCTCGGCATCAGCTTCGACCACCGCATGATCGACGGCGAACTCGCCTCCCGCTTCCTCGCCACCACCGCGAGCCTCCTCGAAGACCCCCTCACCCTGCTCAGCCGCATCTAGCGCCAGCTACCCACACAGCCGCACGCCTTCTGATTTCTGGCACCTGGATTCGCATGCGATTTTAGGTGCCAGAAATCAGGAGTGGTGCGGCCTATCGGCGGACACGAGTTATCCACACGGCGCGAGTTATCCACAATCGGGTGCCCGGGGGTAGGCGTGAGGATTCGAGGCAGTCAGGATCGTCGCCATGGAGGAGATACAGCGCCGTCGGAGCGTTTTGGCACAGGGGTATACCGATCACGACATCCGCCAGCTCTATCGTGGGCACGGGTGGCGTCGCCTCGGCCATGGCTGCTACGTCGCAGAAGCGGACTTCAGCAACCGCGACAGTGCCGGAAAACACCGAATTCTGATCGAATCGACCCTGCCCGCGCTCGCCGCGGACGCGATTGTCAGTCATCAGTCCGCGGCCGTGCTGTACGAGTTGCCATTATGGGCAACAGCATTGGATCTGGTTCATGTAACGCGAGACCGACGCAGCGGTGGGCGGATCCGTCGTGCATCGAAAATCCACTGCGCTCCTATTGCGGATGGAGTGGTGGATATCGACGGATGGTGGACTACATCACCCGCACGTACCGTCGTTGATTTGGCGCGCACCCTCCCCTTCGAGCAGGCCGTCGTGGCGGGCGATGCGGCTTTGCGGATGCTCGGTGTCACGGCATCGGAACTGGCGCTCGAACTCGAGTTCGCCAACCGTCGCAACGGAATATCGCAGGCACGCAGAACCATCGGCTTCCTCGATGCGCGCAGTGAAAGTGTCGGCGAGTCGCGGAGCCGGGTGATGTTCCGGCGACATGGACTACCGATACCGGCCCAGCAGGGTGAAGTACGTTCCGCGGCAGGAGAATTCCTGGGTCGCGTAGATTTCTACGACCAAGAGGCAGGCGTTGTCGGCGAATTCGACGGACAAGTCAAGTACGGCCGACTGCTGACGTCGAGGCAAGAACCCGGCGACATCGTCTTCAAGGAGAAGGTTCGTGAAGATGCGATCCGCGACACCGGCCTGCGGGTGGTCCGGTGGACCTGGCAGGACCTCACCGGCGAATTGGCGATCCGCCGGTGGCAACACGCCATCGACGAGGCTCGCCGTGCCCCCAACCCCCGCGCCACGATCACCCCCGCAGCACTCCCCGCCCCCGCACGTCCGCGGATCCAGCCGTTGCCGACACAGCCGCACCATTCTTGATTTCTGGCACCTGAAATCGCATGCGATTTCAGGTGCCAGAAATCAGAAGGCGTGCGGGGTCGACCTCAGTCGGTGACGAGGGTAGTGGCAGCGGTGCGAATTACGGCCGGAATCTCTACTGGCTTACGGGTTTCGGCGTCGACGTAGACGTGCACGAAGACGCCGGTGGCGGCGAGTTCGAGCTCGCCGTCGGCGTCACGGAAGATGGCGAGGTCGTAGGTGATGCTGGAGCGGCCGAGCCGGGAGACGCGCAGACCGACCTGTAGCTGGTCCGGAAAGCTGAGCGAGCCGACGTACTGGCACGAGGTCTGGGCGACCACGCCGAGCGCGGGCAGGTCGCGAATGTCGGTGCCGGTGGCGTGCATCAGCCACGCGTTGACCGCGGTGTCGAAGTACGAGTAGTACGTCACGTTGTTGACGTGCCCATAGTGGTCGTTGTCCGCCCAGCGGGTGGGCATCGGCCAGAGCACCGGATACTGCTGCGTCACCCGGCCGACGATAGCTCAGCCGGGGTGGCGCCCTGGCGGTGGTCGCGCGGGCTGACGCCGAAGTGGCGTTTGAAGGCGGTGCTCAGGGCGAAGGCGCTGCCGTAACCGACCTGGCGGGCGATGGCTTCGATGGTGGCGTCGGATTCGGCCAGGAGGTCCGCGGCCAGCGCGAGGCGCCATTCGGTGAGGAAGGACATCGGCGGCTCGCCGACCAGATCGGTGAACCGGCGGGCCAGCGCGGCCCTGGACACCCCGACCGCCTCGGCCAGGCTGGCCACCGTCCAGCCGTGCGCCGGATTGTGTTGCAGCAGCCGCAGGGCCTTGCCGACCAGCGGGTCGCTGTAGGCGTGGTACCAGGCGGGCGCGTCGTTGCGGGCGAACCAGGCGCGCAGTGCGGCGATCAGCACCATGTCCAGCAGCCGGTCCAGCACGACGCCCTGGGCAGGCTCCTCCTTGACGGCCTCGTCGACCAGGATGTCGAGCAGCCTGGTGTCGAAGTCGCCGCGTTGCAGCACGATGACCGGCGGCAGGGCGCGCAGCAGGCGCTGGCTGGCCGCGCCGGCCGACTCGTAGGTTCCGGTCACCATCATGGTGGCGCCGTCGGCGTCGGTCCCCCACTGGCGCACGCCGAGACTCAGTGTCTCGCAAAGGACTTCGCCGTCGAGTGTCTTCGTCACGTTGCCCGGATGGATGACGATGTCCGGCTGGGTGGCCGGGTCGTCGGCGAGCGTGTAGTAATCGGGTCCGCGGAAGATCGCGACATCGCCTTCGCACAACTGCCGGGGCGCGTTCTCGCCCATCATGATCCAGGCGCCGCCGCGCACCATCGACACCACGGCGAGCGACGCTTCGTCTTGAATGCGCAACGACCACGGCGGCTTCAGCAGCGAGCACATCACGAACGCGCCGCGGGCACGTGGACCTTCGAGCAGACTGGCGAGCGCATCCACGCCTCCCACAGTAGACGATGGCGCATGATCATGAGCCGCTGAACTATGTCTCGTCTCGGCCGCCGCCGATGTACTTGAGCCATGACAAACAACCTCATCCTCGTCACCGGCGGCACCGGCAAGACCGGCAGCCGCGTCGCCACTCGCCTCGCGCAGGCGGGCCACTCGATCCGGATCGGCTCGCGCTCGGCCGAGATCCCGTTCAGCTGGGACGACCGCGGGACCTGGCCCGCGGCACTGGCAGGCGTGCACGCCGCCTACGTCGCGTACCAGCCCGACCTCGCGGTGCCGGGCGCCCCGGAGACCCTGCGCGCGTTCGCCGCCGCCGCGAAGCAGAGCGGCCTGCGCAAGCTGGTGCTGCTGTCCGGTCGCGGCGAGCCGGAGGCGGTCGAATGCGAGGAGATCGTGCAGGAGTCCGGCCTCGACTGGACCATCGTGCGGTGCAGCTTCTTCGCGCAGAACTTCAGCGAGGGCGCGTTCACCGACTACGTCCTGGCCGGTGAGGTCGCGCTGCCCAATGGTGATGTGCCGGAACCGTTCGTGCACGCCGACGACATCGCCGATGTCGCCGTGCGCGCCCTCACCGAGGACGGGCACCAAGGCGAGGTCTACGAGTTGACCGGGCCGCGCGCGCTGACCTTCGCCGCGGCGGTCGCGGAGATCGCCGAGGCGACCGGGCGCGAGATCGCCTTCATCCCCGTCTCGCGCACGGACTTCGTTGCGGCACTGACCGATTACCAGGTGCCCGCCGATGTGGTGAGCCTGCTCGACTACCTGTTCGGCACGATCTTGGACGGCCGGAATTCGAAGACCGCAGACGGTGTGCGGCGCGCGTTGGGCCGGGAGCCAAAGGATTTCACCGAATACGCCCGCGAGACGGCCGCGACAGGAATCTGGAACATCCAGGGCTAGTGCGTGGTTGAAACAAATAGAGACTGTGCAGACGACAAGCACAGACTGGGCAGACGACCCGCGGAGCCGGATCGCAGTGGCGCGATCCGGCTTCCGGACCGGTAGGCCGAGGATGTCCTGCCCCGGATCCCGCGAGGTCACGCCGGTCGCTTGCCGACATCGAGGGGGTGGGGCGCACGCAGAAATCTCATCGGTACCGTCGAGATGATGGTGACCCCGACGGCTGACCGACCGACCCGCGTCGCCAGGGTCGCCGTGTTCACGGTGTTCGGCTTGAACGGCTTCCTGCTGGCCATGTGGGTCGTGCACATTCCGCCGATCACCGATCGGACCGGCGTGTCGAAGTCGACGCTCGGGATGTTCATCCTGCTGATGGCCGGGGCGGGCATCGTCGGCATGCGTATCGCCGGACCGCTGGCCGATCGGTTCGGCAGTCGCACGCTGGTCGGCGCCGCCGCGGTCATCGCGTCGGTGGCGGTGATCGGGCCCGGTCTCGCTACCGGCCCGGTCACCTTGGCGATCGCGTTGGCCTGCTTCGGTTTCGGCAACGGTGCGCTGGACGTGTCGATGAATACCCAAGCGGTGCATGTGGAACGGGCGTACGGCCGGCCGATCATGGCGGCGTTCCACGCGCTGTTCTCCGGTGGTGGACTGCTCGGGTCGCTGCTCGGTGCCGCGACCTTGCGTGCCGGGTTGGATCTGCGAATAACGCTGGTGTCGGCGGCAATCGCCTGCATGACGTTGACCTTCGCGGCCCTGCCGCGCCTGCTCCGCGACACCGATCCACAACAACCGGCAGCTGAGGACCCGCACCAGAAACGTACGGCCCCGCAAGACTTCAGTGGACGCGAGCACAGCCGAAAGGTCTTGGCACTGGCGGTGATCGCGTTCGCGGTGCTGCTCACCGAGGGCGTGGCCGCCGACTGGAGCACCCTGCAGCTGCGCGAGCACCTCGACGCCGACGCGGCCACCGCGGCACTGGCTTTCGGCGCTTTCTCGGTCGCGATGACCGCGGGCCGCCTGGCCACCGACCGGGTGAGCGGCGCCTTCGGCCGGGTCGCCGTCGTCCGCTACGGCATGCTGATCTCGGCGCTCGGACTCACCATGATCCTGGCCTCCCCCTGGATCCCACTGACCTTGCTCGGCTGGGCGTTGACGGGCCTCGGCCTGTCCGGCAGTGTCCCCCAGATCTTCACCGCCGCAGGCAATCTCGGTACCGACAAGGCCGCGACCGACATGTCGCGCGTGTTCAGCTTCGGCTACCTCGGCCTGCTGGCCGGACCCGCGGTGATCGGCTGGCTCACCGCGGTGGTCCCGCTCACCACCGCGATCGCCGTGCCGCTCATCGCGGTGCTGGTGTGCTGCCGCTATGCCGGAGTCGTCGCGCCGACCAGCACCGAATCCGGGCGCTCGCCGATTGCGGACCGTGTCACAGGTAAAGACCGGGATTGACCGGATCTGCCTTGATCGACTGGATCTTGGTGTCGCCGTCGCGCAGCGCGACCAGTTCCGCCAGCGTCGCACCGTCCGGGCAGGCGGCATCGGCCGGGGTGTCGGGACGACGTTCCCTGGCGAGCCAAGCCGCCGACTCGGCGGGCGACAACCGGCCGACCTCGAGCTGGGCCAGGCAGCGGCCCGGACGGGTGACCGCGGGATGTAGCCGGGACAGGTCCTCGTTGGTGGTGATCGCGACCAGCACGTCCCTGCCCTGACCGAGCATGCCGTCGGTCAGGTTGAGCAGCCGCGAAAGTCCCTGACCCGCCGTCTCTTTCGCCTCGCCGCGGATCAGCTCGTCGCAGTCCTCCAGCACCAGCATGCGCCAGCGCTTGGTGTCGTCGTCGCCGTCGATGCCCGCCGCCACGTCCATCAGGTAGCCGGGCTTGCCGAACATCACCTCGGGGTCGAGCACGCAGTCGAACTGACACCACGGCGCCCACGCGCGGGCGAGAGCCCTTAGCGCCGTGGTCTTTCCGGTGCCGGGCGGTCCGTGCAGCAGCACGAGACGGCCGCGCACGTCGGCCGCCGTCAACGCCATCAGCCGATCCAGCGCGCCCGAGACATCCTCGGGATAGTTGCCACGAATCGTCGGCCACTCCGGTGCCGAGATGGTGTGGCCCCGGCGCTGCGGGCCGTGGCCACTCATGTGCCAGAAGCCCATCTCGATGGTCTCGCCCACCTCGGGCTGCGCGGCCGCGCCCTTGATCGACTCGGCGAGCACGGTGGCGGCCAGTTCGTCGGTCTCGGCGGTCACCTCGACCATCGCCGACCCACCCGACCAGCGGATGGCGCGCAACGACCAGCCGGTGCCGACCACCAGAGTCGCGGTGCTGTCCTCCTCCTGCACCGAACGCACCACCCGGCCGTATTCGGGGCGCAGCAGCGCGTCCGGGTTGATCCGCTCGAACCGCGCGATGTGCGCGCAGGGTTGATCGCCGCGCAGGAACGGCGTCACCGCGAGGGCGTCGATCGCGTCGCGGGTGGAGTAGGCGGAATCGACCGTGACAGCCCACGGCAGCCGCTCGGCGAGATCGGCCGAGGGCTCGCTCGGGTCGATCAACCGAAGAGGCTCATTACGTGCAGACACTCCGAGCATGATCAGGGTTACGGCACCGCCGTGTCTACCCAATTAGCGGCAAACGACCCCCAGCTCGCCGTGAGCAGGGGGCCGTTCGCGCGTTGGTGCAGGTGTTTACAGCGCCTTCAGTTCCTCGGTGACCGCGCCGACGGACTTCTTCGCGTCGCCGAACAGCATGGAGGTGTGGTCGGCGTAGAACAGCGGGTTGTCGATGCCCGCGAAGCCGGAATTCATCGAGCGCTTGAGCACGATGACGCTCCTGGCCTGGTCGACGTTGAGGACCGGCATGCCGTAGATCGGGCTGCTCTTGTCCTCGCGGGCGGCCGGGTTCGTGACGTCGTTGGCGCCGATGACCAGGGCGACATCGGTGCGCGAGAACTCGCCGTTGATGTCGTCCATTTCCTTGAGCGCGTCGTAGGAGACCTCGGCCTCGGCCAGCAGCACGTTCATGTGACCGGGCATGCGACCGGCGACCGGGTGGATGGCGTACTTGACCTCGACGCCCTTGGCTTCGAGCAGTGCCGCCATCTCCTTGACCGCGTGCTGGGCCTGGGCGACGGCCATGCCGTAGCCGGGGACCACGATGACCTGGTTGGCGTAGGCCATCTGGATCGCGGCGTCCGCGGCGGAGGTGGCCTTGGCCTGCTTGGCCTCGCCGTCACCGCTGGCGCCGGGAGCCGTTCCGCCGCCGCCGAATCCACCGGCCACGATGGCCGGGATGGACCGGTTCATCGCCTTGGCCATCAGGTTGGTCAGGATGGTGCCGGACGCGCCGACGATCATGCCCGCCACGATCATCGCGGTGTTGTTCAGCGCCAAACCCGCTGCGGCGGCCGACAATCCGGTCAACGCGTTGAGCAGCGAGATGACAACGGGCATATCCGCGCCGCCGATCGGCAGCACCACCGCGAGGCCGAGCACACCGGCCAGCACGAGCACCGCGATCATCCACAGTTGGGACACACCGTCATTGGTGGCACCGATACCGATCACGACCGCCGAGGCGACCGCGCCGATCAGCAGCAGCAGGTTCAACGGCTGCTGCAGCTTGCCGAGGCCGAGCGGGCGGCCGGGCAGGATCTCCTGCAGCTTGCCGAACGCGATCAGCGAGCCCCAGAACGAGATCGAGCCGATGATCGCCGCGAACAGCGAGCCGACCACGATGTGCACGGTTGGCTCTTCGTCGAAGTGCGAAAAGCCTTGACTGTTGATGAATTCCGACCACGCGATGAGCGCGACGGTGCCACCGCCGACGCCGTTGAACGCGGCGACCAGCTGGGGCATGGCGGTCATCTTGGTGAACTTGGCCGGCGGCACGCCGAGCGCGATACCGACCACCAGACCGGCGACGATCAGGATCCAGTTGCTGGTGTGGCGCACCGAGATCAGCGTCGCGACCACGGCGATGACCATGCCGACCGCCGCGATCAGGTTGCCGCGCACCGCGGTCTTCGGGCCGGTCAGGCCCATCAGGCCGTAGATGAACATGCCGAAGGCGATGATGTAGAGCCCGTTGACCAGGTAGGAAACGTTGTCGAAGGTATGCATCACGCTGCTCCGTCTTGTCGCTGCGCAGGCTGCGCTCCTGCTGCCTTCACCGGGGCTGCCGCCTTCTTGCCCTTGAACATGCCGAGCATGCGGTCGGTCACCACGAAACCACCGATGACATTGAGGGTTCCGAACACGACGGCGACGAACAGGATGATCTGGGTCAGGATCGACGGATCCTGCACGTTGCCGAGGGTGACCAGCGCGCCGAGCACGACGATGCCGTGAATGGCGTTGGTACCGGACATGAGTGGCGTGTGCAGGGTGTTGGGGACCTTGGAGATGACGGCGAACCCGACGAACCCGGAGAGCACGAGGATCGCGATGTTCGCGAGAAGTTCGGTGTACATCAGGCTTCCACGCTTCCGCTTGTCGGCTCGCTCGGCAAGCCTCGCTCGTGTGTCACGCAGGAATCGGCGAGCACCTGATCGCTGAAGTCGGGCGCGAGTTTCCCGTCGACCAGCATCAGTTCCAGCAGTGCCGAGATGTTCTTCGAGTAGAGCTCGCTGGCGTGCTCCGGCATGGTGGCGGGCAGGTTCAGCGGCGAGGCGATGGTGACCTCGTGCTTGACCACGACCTCACCCGGCTCGGTGAGCTCGCAGTTGCCGCCGGTCTCCCCGGCCAGGTCGACGATCACGCTGCCGGGCTTCATGCCCTCCACCGCGGCGGCGGTCACCAGGCGCGGCGCGGGCCGACCCGGCACCAGCGCGGTGGTGATCACCACGTCGAAGCCCTTGATCGCATCTTCCAAAGCCTGTTGCTGCTTTGCCTTTTCCTCGTCGGTGAGCTCGCGGGCGTAGCCGCCCTCACCGGCGGCGTCGATGCCGAGATCGAGCCACTGCGCACCGACCGAGCGCACCTGATCGGCGACCTCGGGGCGCACGTCGTAGCCCGTGGTGCGGCCGCCGAGGCGCTTGGCGGTGGCCAGCGCCTGCAGACCGGCGACACCGACACCGAGCACCAGCACGGTCGCGGGCTTCACCGTGCCCGCTGCGGTGGTGAGCATCGGGAAGAAGCGGGTCGACTCCGACGCGGCCAGCAGCACGGCCTTGTAACCGGCGACGTTGGCCTGCGAGGACAGCGCGTCCATCACCTGGGCGCGCGAGATGCGCGGGATCGCTTCGACCGCAAACGCTTGCACGCCAGCGGATTTCAGCTTGCCGATCTGGTTTTCCGCGTTGCGCGGGGACAGGAAGCCGATCAGGGTCTGCCCGCTGGACAGCTTGGCCACCTCGGCGTCGCTGGGCGGGGCGACCTTGACGACCACCTCGGCCGACCACGGATCGCCGATCGTCGCGCCCGCCGCTTCGTAGGCGCTGTCGGGAATGAGCGCGCCGAGCCCGGCGCCGGACTCGATCACCACCTGCACGCCCTGCTTCAGCAGGGTCGGAATGATCTTCGGCACCAATGCGACACGTCGTTCGCCCGCGTTGGACTCGCGAACGACTCCGACACGCGCGCCGCGTGGCGACTCGTCGCCTACGCTCTGCGTTGTCTCCACTATGTCAGTTCCTTCTCGTGCTGAGCTTCAGGCCTCAGATGGACAACCGGACGATGTTACTTCTGAGTAAGGTCGGCCAAATCCTCGCAACTGTACCTGCCGTTTTGTGCAGACCGCTGAGACGCCCGTCACAAGATCATGCCTGATTCCGCCGCTTTGCCGGATTCGCCAGGTCGTCGCGAACATCGTGGTCACCTCCTGCGCTCGCCGCTGTTCGGAAGAGCGCCGGTACTGATGTTTGTCGCTGCCGGTGACCGCGACAAGAGCGAACCCGCAGGTCCATTGCTTACCTTTAGGTTCGACAGCAGGTCAGGGCGTGGTCGCGGACGCGAATAGTGACGTGCGTCATGGGCGTTTCGCGCGCGGGGCTGTTCCGCACCGCTCGTACGCCGTAAGGTCCTGCGGTGTGAACGACTGCGTCTTCTGCCGCATCGTGGCCGGCGAGGCCCCGGCAACAAAGGTGTACGAGGACGACACCCTCTGCGCCTTCCTCGATATCCGGCCCGTCGCCCGCGGCCACATGCTGGTTGTGCCGAAACAGCACGCCGCCGAGCTCGAGGATCTCGACGCCGAACTCGGCGCGTACGTGTTCCGCGCCGGGCATCGGCTCGCGCTGGCCGTTCGGCGAAGCACCCTCGCCGCCGACGGCGCCAACCTGCTGCTCAACGACGGTACCGCCGCCTTTCAGACGGTCCCGCACGTCCATTTGCACGTAATCCCGCGCAAGCATGGCGACAAGTTTCGCTTCGCGGCCGGGTTCCTGCTGCGCCGCCCGCACGACGCACAGTCCACCGCCGTCGCCATTCAAGACGGGATCGCGGCGCTGGAGCGCGACGAAAAGCCGGGCCACAGTGGGAAACTGGGCATGGAAGGCCCCGACGAAGGAGCGCAGCAATGACCGACCCGACCCTGGACCGGACCGAGCTGTCGGCCCGGCTGTCCGAACAGTGGGACGCGATCGCCACGCTGGTCGCCGAGATCGACGAAAACCAGTGGCGCGCACCGACCTCGCTGCCGGGCTGGACCGTATTCGATGTGGTCGCCCATGTCGTCGGCACCGAATCCTGGCTGCTCGGCGAGCGCCCGCCGCCGCACGACCCGCTCACCGTGAAGACCGATGTGAGCACGCTGCCGCATGTCCGCAACGAGACCGCGGTGTTCAACGAGATCTGGGTGGACCGGATGCGGCCGATGTCCGGGGTCCGGCTGCTCGCCGTGTTCGGCGAGATCGTCGACCGCAGGCGTAAAGCCCTTGCCGCCATGGGCGATACGGAGTGGGAGGCGCAAACTCAGTCGCCGATCGGGCAGGTCAGTTACGGGCGGTTCATGCGGGTGCGGTTGTTCGACTGCTGGATGCATGAGCTCGATATCGCGGACGCGCTCGGCGCTCGGGTCGACGAGGGCGGGCCGCGTGGCGAGCTGGCGTTCACCGAGTTCCTGGGCAGTGTGCCGCGGGTGGTGGTGAAAAAGGGTGAGGCGCCCGAGGGTTCGCGGATCACGTTCACGCTGACCGGGGCGCTGGCCAGGACCCTGCACATCCAGGTGGCAGGTCGGGCAGGTTACGTGGACTCGTTCGACGAGCCCGCCGATGTCGAAATCCAGCTGCCCTCTGAGCTTTTCGTTCGCCTCGGCGGCGGGCGCACCGCCGCGGACGAGCATCTGGACGAGATCACCAGCACCGGCGACGAGGAGCTCGGGCAGCGGCTGGTTCGCCACCTGGCCTTCACGATCTGATCCGGTGCGGCTCTTCCTGTCCAGCTACCGGTTCGGGGCGCACTACGATCGGCTCGCCGCACTGGTCGGCGAGCCGGGGCGAGTCGCGTTGATCCCCAACGCCTGTGATGCCTGGCCGGAAGCGTGGGCAGGGGCGGTCACCAGCGATATGGTGCCGCTGCGCAAGCTGGGCTACGCACCCGAGACCGTCGACCTGCGCGACTTCGTCGACAGCCCAGCGGAATTGGAGCGGACGCTGGCCGACTTCCCGCTGCTGTGGGTGCGCGGCGGCAACACCTTCGTGCTGCGCGCCCAATTCGCCCGCAGCGGTGCCGATCTCGTGCTGCCCAAGCTGCTCGCCGCCGATGCCCTGGTGTACGCGGGCTACAGCGCGGGCGCCTGCGTAATGACCCCTGATCTGCACGGGATCGAGTCGGTAGACGATCCCGCCGAGGTCGCGCCGACGTGCGGAATCGAACCCCAGTGGGACGGACTGGGGTTGGTCGATCGCCGAATCGTGCCACACCTCGACTCCCCCACCGACCCGACCGGCGAATGCGGCGAACTCGCCGAGTCCTATCGCGCGGCAGGCATCGCACACTGGGCACTCACCGACGACGACGCGATCGTGGTCGACGGCGACCGAACCGAGGTGCTGATCAGTCGAGCGGAGTCATGAACGACCACAGGTCGCTAGGACTCACGTCGTGTGCGGTGCAAGTTCGGGCTTCGGTTCGCGGCGGAACACGACCCAGCGCATCGCGCTGTACATGTAGACGGCCTCGCACGCCCCGGCCAGCAGCCGGGATAGGTGGTATTCGAGACCGAGCGCGGTGAGGCCGCTGCCGATGCAGAGGATGAAGGCGACGTAGTTGATCGCGACGACCACGCCGTACACGGCGGCCTGTTTGCCGACCGGTGCGTGCGAGTGGAAGTTGAAGGTGCGGTTGAGCACGAAGCTGAGGCCGAACGCGCAGATGTAGGCGATGGTGATCGACAGCCACACCGGTAGGCCCCACCAGCCGTGGAAAATGGTGAGCAGCAGCAGGTCGACGCCGAAGGTGAAGCTGTTGATCAGCGCGAAGCCGAGGAAGGTCGGGGCGACAAGCCGATTCAGCCCCCACGGCAGCCACGCGACCACGGCCTCGCACCATCGGGTGAACCGGTCGGCGACCGTGTCGGTGGTTTTCGCCAGCTCATGCACGCAGCCAGCCTGCCAGCGCCAGGTGTCCACCAGGTGATCAGCCAGCGAACTGGATAGTTAGCTGATCTGGGCCGCTGAGCTTCCGGTGGTGCCACGGTCCAGTGCGGACCATGCGGTCAGGCAGCGGCGCTTGGTGACGTCGTCGGCCTCGGTGAGCAAGGTTTCCAGTAGTTCGCGTGGGTTGCGGTGCCACTGGGTGGTGAGGTCGGCGAGGGTTTCCTTGCCGAAGATGCCGGAGCGGTCCAGGGCGGTGAGCCATTCGGTGTGGTCGCCCGCGTGGATGCGGCGTAGGGCCGCCTGGTCGATGCCGCCTTCGACGAACTCGCTGGAGAACATCGCGGCGACCAGGTCCCGGCGACCGTGCGATTGGTCCTGCATCCGAAAATCCCTCCGAGTTGCGTTGCGGCGCTGCGTCGATCTCGACAGCATGCCGATCTGAACAACGGTCGATCCGCAGGTCGCAGCGCACGAAATCCGGCGCCCCCTCGTGCGGTGCCGGGAGAACTCGATGCCCCGAACAACAAGCCCCTCTCGGCATTGTTATCTCGAACCGGCCTGAACACCACTGGGCAGGTGACATCACATTCGGTGGCTTGCGTGGCCTTGCCGCCTGGGCGGGCTAGCGTGGAGTGTTGTGGACTTGCATGACCTGATCGATGGGCTACCCGACGGCGCGGTAGTCACCGACCCCGACCTCCTCGCGAGCTACCGGCAGGACTGGGCGCGTGATCCCGACGCGGGCACTCCGCTCGCCGTGATCCGCGCTACCAGCACCGACGATGTCGCGGCGACCCTGCGCTGGGCGCACGAGCGACGGATCGCGGTGGTGCCGCGCGGCGCGGGCTCCGGACTGTCCGGCGGTGCCACCGCGGTGGACGGCGGCCTCGTGTTGAGCACCGAGCGGATGCGGGCGATCACCATCGACCCGGTCACCCGGACCGCCGTCGTACAGCCCGGCCTGCTGAATGCCGAGGTGAAGCGCGCGGCCGCCGGGCACGGACTCTGGTATCCGCCTGATCCTTCGTCGTTCGAGATCTGCTCGATCGGCGGCAACGCGGCCACCAACGCGGGCGGGCTGTGCTGCGTGAAGTACGGCGTGACAACCGATTACGTGCTCGGCATGGAGGTGGTGCTGGCCGACGGGACGGTGCTGCGGCTCGGCGGACCGCGGCTCAAGGATTCGGCCGGGCTGTCGCTGACCAAGCTGTTCGTCGGCAGCGAGGGCACGCTCGGCGTCATCACCGAACTGACGCTGCGGCTGCTGCCCGCCCAACCGCCGCAGAGCACGGTCGTCGCGACCTTCGCGACGCTCACCGCCGCGGTCGACGCGATCCTCGCGATCACCGGCGAATTGCGGCCCTCCATGCTGGAATTCATGGATTCGGTGTCGATCAACGCGGTCGAGGACGAGTTGCGGATGGGGCTGGATCGCAAAGCCGCCGCGCTGCTGGTGGCCCGCTCGGACGCGCCGGGCGAATTCGCTAGGCGGGAAGCCGAAATCATGGTGGCGGCTTGCGAAAAGGCGGGCGCGGCAGAGGTTTTCCACACCGAAGATCCGGAAGAAGGCGAAGCATTCACGGCGGCACGGCGTTTCGCCATTCCGGCGGTGGAAAAGCTCGGCACGCTACTGCTCGAGGATGTCGGTGTGCCACTGCCGCGACTAGGTGATCTGGTGCGCGGCGTCGCCGAGATCGCGGAACGCAACGACGTGATGGTTTCGGTGATCGCGCACGCCGGCGACGGCAACACCCACCCGCTGATCGTGCACGATCCGGACGACGCCGCGATGACCGAGCGTGCACACCGCGCCTTCGGCGAGATCATGGACCTGGCGATCGCGCTCGGTGGCACCATCACCGGCGAGCACGGCGTCGGGCGGCTGAAAAAGGCGTGGCTGCCCGATCAGCTCGGCGCCGACGTGATGGCCTTGACCCACCGCATCAAGGACGCGCTGGACCCACACGGCATTCTCAATCCCGGCGCGATTCTTTAGTCCACGGAACATTCCCGGCCGCGAAGGAGTTTCACCAGATCATGACCACCAGGCTCGAGCACAACGTCGCCGACACTCGGTTCGAGATATATCTCGACGACACCCTCGCCGGCTATGCCGACTACGCCCAGCGCGACGATCCGAAAGTCCGCGATTTCCATCACACGATGACGTTCCCCGAATTCCGCGGCCGTGGCGTCGCCGCCGAGGTCGTCGAGTACGCACTGAAGGATTCCCGCGACAACGGCTACTCCATCATCCCGACCTGCTGGTACGTCGAGAAGTACATCGCCGAACACCGCGAATACGCCGACCTCGTCGGCTGATCACACGCAAAACGGGTGACCCGAAAACCTCGGACCACCCGTTTGCGAAAACCTCTGCCGATCAGCGCAGCAGCGCGCGCGACATGACCAGACGCTGAATCTGGTTGGTGCCCTCGTAGATCTGGGTGATCTTCGCGTCGCGCATCATCCGCTCCACCGGGAAATCGGTGGTGTAGCCTGCGCCACCGAACAGCTGGACGGCGTTGGTGGTCACCTCCATGGCGACGTCGGAGGCGAAACACTTGGCGGCGGCGGAGATGAAGCCGAGGTTCTTCTCGCCGCGCTCGGCGCGGGCGGCCGAGGTGTAGACCATGAGGCGGGCGGCCTCGATCTTCATCGCCATGTCGGCGAGCATGAACTGGGTGTTCTGGAAGTCGGCGATCGCCTTGCCGAACTGCTTGCGGTCCTTGGTGTAGGCGATGGCCGCGTCGAGCGCGCCCTGCGCGAGGCCGACGGCCTGCGCGCCGATGGTCGGGCGGGTGTGGTCGAGGGTCTGCAGCGCGGTCTTGAAGCCGGTGCCCGGCTCGCCGACGATGCGGTCACCCGGCACCCGGCAGTTCTCGAAATACAGTTCCGCCGTGGGCGATCCCTTGATGCCGAGCTTGTGCTCGAGCGGGCCGACGACGAAACCCTCGTCGTCCTTGTGCACCAGGAACGCCGAAATACCGTTGGCGCCCTTGTCCGCATCGGTCACCGCCATCACGGTGTACCAGGAAGACTTGCCGCCGTTGGTGATCCAGCACTTGGAGCCGTTGAGGATCCAGTCGTCGCCCTCCTGCTTCGCGCGGGTGCGCATGCTGGCGGCGTCGGAACCGGCCTCGCGCTCGGACAGCGCGTAGGAGGCCATCTCGCCGTTGACGATGTCGGACAGCACCTGCTGCTTGAGCTCCTCGGAGCCGTTGAGGATCAGGCCCATGGTGCCGAGCTTGTTGACCGCGGGGATGAGCGAGGAGGAACCGCAGACGCGGGCGACCTCTTCGATCACGATGCAGGTGGCCACCGAGTCGGCGCCCTGGCCGCCGTAGGCCTCCGGCACGTGCACGGCGTTGAAGCCCGCGGCGTTGAGCGCGGTCAGCGCCTCCTCCGGGAAGCGGGCGTTGCCGTCGACGTCCTTGGCGTGCGGGGCGATCTCCTTCTCGGCGAGGCCGCGGATGGCCGCACGCAGTTCGTCGTGGAAGTCCTCGAGCTTGAACAGGTCGAAATCGGGATTTCCCGCCATGGGGCTCACTCCTGGTCGTCGGTACATGTCGGCACGCGGTGCCACATTGTTCTCTAGTGTACGCCCAAGCAAGGCTGCAACGTGCGGATTCTCCCTGGCACTCAGTGTCAGATTGGTCGCACTTGACCTAGCTCAAAGACTACCGAGTTTGCGTGCCACCAGATCGGCGACCTGCCGGGGTGGGGTGTCGCGCGGGAACACCGCGACCACCAGCTCATCGGCGCCAACGCGCCGTCCCGCGCCGCGCGGAATCGCGGCCAGTTCGACGCGCAGATCCGCCGCGCCCGCGTCCGACTCCCCGCGCACCATGCGACGCAGCAGATAGTTGTGCGTCGCGGTCACGGCGGCGGTGTACTGCACCCGCGCCAGATCCGGCACCTCGGGCAGCCGGTCCCGCAGATAATCGGTGAACAGCCGCTCATACCGGAACACCGTCACGATCTCGCGCTCGCGCAGCGCAGGCACCCGCCGCACCACCTGATACCGCCGCTCCGCGATCTCCCGCCACTGCGTGAACCGCTCGAACACCTGAACAACGGCCTCGCACACCGTCTCCCACGCATCCCCGCGCGACGCCGCCAAAAACTCCGCCGCCTGCGCCAACTGCGACTCGTGATCGGCGAAGATCACATCCTCTTTCGACCGAAACTGCCGAAAAAACGTCCGCCGCGAAATCCCCGCCGCCTCCGCGATCTCCTCAACAGTCGTCGCCTCATACCCCTTCTCGGCAAACAACCGCAACGCCTGATCAACAACAGTCAGCCGAAACCGCGTGTTGTCGTCCCCACTCCGCGGCCGGATGTCACCAGTAGTCACGCCCTCACCGTAGCGAGGCCGACCAGCGCGCCAGGGCGGCGCGGCTCCCTTTCGAATATTTCGTTTGTTTCGCATACTGCGAATAAGGAGGTGGTTGCGGTGAGCATGAAGGCGGCGAAGCGCACCGAGCCCGGGAAGATCGACCCCGAGGTGGCCGCACGCGCAATGCGAAGAATCAAGGACTACCTCATGCGGCACCCCGCCGAGCAGAACATCCGGGTCATGCAGGAGCACCCCGGCGAGGAAGCCCTGGTCCTGCCCCGAGAAGCCGTCAGCCTGCTGGCGTTCATCCTGGCTCAGGCCGCCGAGGGCCGCGGCGTGTCGGTGGTCCCCTCGCACGCCGAGCTCACCACGCAGCAGGCGGCGGACATGCTCAACGTCTCCCGGCCTTACGTGGTCGCGCTCTTGGAGGGCGGTGCGATCCCGTTCCGTCTGGTCGGCAGACACCGACGGGTCAAGTACGAAGATCTCGAGGCATACCAACAGCAGCACGAGGCAAAGAGCAAGGCGGCCGCAGACGAGGTGCGCCGTACACCCGGATAGGTTTTCGCCTCGGATCTGCACTCTCTCTCGGGATCTGCACTCGGAATAGGGCCCTAGAGAGGGTGCCGATCCTGAGTGAGGGTGCGGCTGTTGGGGTTCGGGGTTAGCCGAGGAGTTTGGTGCGGAGGGCTTGGTCTTTTTCGAGGACCATCTTTTCGAGGCCCGCCTGGAAGTCCTGCATGCGGGTGCGGAGGGTTGCATCGTGGGCGGCGAGGATGCGGACTGCCAGAAGGCCTGCGTTGCGGGCGCCGCCGATGGAGACGGTGGCTACGGGGACGCCTGCGGGCATTTGGACTATGGAGAGGAGGGAGTCCATGCCGTCCAGGTATTTGAGGGGGACGGGGACGCCGATTACCGGGAGGGGGGTGGCGGAGGCGACCATGCCGGGGAGGTGGGCGGCGCCGCCCGCGCCGGCGATGATGACCTGGAGGCCGCGGTCGGCGGCTTCGCGGGCGTAGTCGAGCATGCGCTGGGGAGTGCGGTGGGCCGAGACGACACCGACCTCGAAGCGAATGCCGAACTCCGCCAACGCTTCCGCGGCGGCTTCCATGATGGGCCAGTCGGAGTCGCTGCCCATGATCAGGCCTACCTGCGGGGTGCTCGCGTCACTCATGGGGATCCCATCCATCGGTCCATACCGCGTGCGACATCCAATGTGCCGCTCGCTCAGCTCTTTCCCGCACCACGGCGACCTCGTCACCGAGAATGTTGATGTGCCCGATCTTGCGATCAGGGCGTTCGCCCTTGCCGTACATGTGCACCTTGGCGTCGGGCATCCGCGCGAACAGATGGTGCAGGCGCTCGTCCATCGACATGGCGGGCGCATCGGCCGCGCCGAGAATGTTGGCCATCACGGTGACCGGGGCCAACGGGCAGGTGTCGCCGAGCGGATAGTCCAGCACCGCGCGCAGGTGCTGCTCGAACTGGCCGGTGCGGGCCCCGTCCATGCCCCAGTGCCCGGAATTGTGCGGGCGCATCGCGAGCTCGTTCACCAGCAGCGTGCCGTCGTGGGTTTCGAACAGCTCCACCGCCATCGCGCCGACCACACCGAGCTCCTTGGCCAGGTTGAGCGCCAACGTCTCCGCCTCGGCGGCCAGATCGTCGTCGAGGTCCGGCGCGGGCGCGATCACCACGGCACACTGGCCGTTGCGCTGCACGGTTTCCACCACGGGCCAGGTCGCCGCCTGCCCGAACGGCGAGCGCGCCACCATCGCCGACAGCTCACGCTTCAGATCCACCTTCGCCTCGGCGAGCAGCTGCGTGCCGTGCGCGAGCTGATCGGTCACGATCGCCGTCGCCTCGTCCGCCGACTCCGGCATCCACACACCACGGCCGTCGTAACCGCCGCGTACCGCTTTGAGCACGATCCGCCAGTCGTGTTCGTCACCGAAGCGCACCGCGTCGGCCACCGCGGTCACCGGCGCGAACGCGGGCACCGGCAGGCCGAGCTCGGACAGCTTGACGCGCATGGCCAGCTTGTCCTGCGCGAAGATCAGCGCACGCGGCGGCGGCTGCACGTTCACGCCCTCGGCGACCAGCGCCTCGAGATGCTCGGTCGGCACGCCCTCGTGGTCGAAGGTCAGCGCGTGCGAGCCGATCGCGGCCTTGCGCAGCGCGGTCAGATCGTTATGACTGCCGAGCACGACCTCGGGGCTGACCTGGGCCGCCGGGTCGTCGGGGTGCTCCGCGAGCACGCGTAGCCGCTGACCGAGCGCGATCGCGGCCTGGTGCGTCATGCGCGCCAGTTGGCCACCGCCGATCATTGTGACGGTGGGCATAGCGGAGGGATCGAAGGACCGGCCGGGGCTCACGTTCGACAATATTGTCATAACCGGCGGATATGTCCCCACGCGGGAGCGGCTGACACCATTGCCCAGCAAGTCGCTTCCACTCGGACGAACCGAGGCTCCACCACCGGGTAGCGGTAGACTCGGCCCGTGTCATTCGTCGACGACGTGGTGAGCGTCCTCCCCAAGCCGCTCGCGGAGGTCGCGTACCGGCATCGGGAGCTGATCAAGTTCGCCATCGTCGGTGCGACAACCTTCGTGATCGATAGCGGCATCTTCTACGCGCTCAAATGGACCGTGCTGTCCGAGAAGCCGGTCACCGCGAAAATCATCTCCGGTGTCATCGCGGTCATCGCGTCCTACATCCTGAATCGCGAATGGTCGTTCCGGAACCGCGGCGGCCGCGAGCGGCATCACGAGGCCCTGCTGTTCTTCGGGGTCAGCGGCGTCGGCGTCGTGCTCGCGTTCATTCCGCTGTGGGTGTCGAGTTACGTGTTCGACCTGCGCCAGCCCGACGTGAGCTTCACCGTCGAGAATGTCGCGGACTTCATCAGCGCCTTCATCATCGGCAACCTGCTGCAGATGGCATTCCGATTCTGGGCGATGCGCCGCTGGGTTTTCCCCGATGAAATGAACGAGATCGCCGCCGAATTCGAAGACCTGGTCGACGAGGAATTCCGCCGCAACTGATTCACCGCGGCTCGGTGACCACCGCGTTCACCGTGCGGTACGCGGAAGAGCCGAGGAACACCGCGAACAGCGCGGGCCGTCGTCGCTGCAATTCCAGCCGCCCACCGTCGGCTTCCACCAATGCTCTGGCCAATGCCAGGCCCACACCGGTCGAGCCGCCCGCGGAGAAACCCCGGTCGAAAATGTGCGGTGCCAATTCATCCCGCACCCCGTCACCTTCGTCGGCGACCTCCACACAGACCAGCGGATCCCGATCGACACCGGGCCGCACGGTTCGCACCGACACCGTGCAGGTCCCGCCGCCGTGCATCAGCGCGTTGTCCACGAGCACCGAAACCGCTTCGCGCAGACGCGATCCGGTGATCGGCGCCAGCAGCGACTCGTCGCCGATCAACTTCAGCGACCGGCCCTTCTCGGTGAACGGATGCGTCCACTCGGTGACGACCCCGCGCAGTTCCTCCATCACCGGCACCGGATCCAGATCGGCGGCGTCCTCGTCGCGGGACGCGCGCACCAGATCGTCGATCGCGTCGGTGAGCCGATCGACCTGCGCCATCGCCTCCTCGGCCTCGTGCACCACCTCTTGATCGGCGTGCGTGGACAACTCGTCCAGCCGCAGACGCACCGCGGTGAGCCGGCTACGCAGCTGATGCGAGACATCCGCGACCAGGGCATGCTCACGCTGCAGCCGCCCGGCGATCTCCACTGTCGCCGAGTCGAGCACGTCGGAGACCCGATCGAGTTCGGAGATGCCGTGCCTGCGCGGGTCCGGCCGGAAGTCACCCATGGCCAGCCGCGCGGCCCGCGCCGCCACATCGCGCAGCGGGTCGGCCACCCGGCGCGCGGTGATCACCGCGACCGAGACCGCGGCACCGAGCGAGGCCAGCACCGCCAAGGCCACCACTGCGACGGCCTGACGCTGCCTGGCGTGCATCGGCGCCGAGGGGACCTCCAGGCGCAGCGACCCCTTGGTTCCCATCGACAGCGACTCGACCAGGGGGTCGGAAACCTGGGTCACGCCGATGTCCACTCGGGAGGCGTTGTCCTGTGGCGCCGGATAGATGATGGTGAGCTTGCCGTCCTGTGGGAGCAGCGGCTGCACCGATCGGGTGTCCAGCTCACCGAGCACCATGCCGTCGCCCTGCTCCTGGACGATGATCGCCGTGGCGATCCGCTCGAGTTTGCTCTGCAGGTCGTCGCGGGTGATGTCCTCGACCCACAGCCAGGCCGTGTAGATCAGTGGCAACCCGAGCACCACCGTGGTGAGGGTCAGCACGGTGAGCATGGACCGCAGGATTCGGCGTCGCACGTCAGTCGGTGTTCAGCCGGAACCCGACACCGCGCACGGTGACGATCCGCCGCTCGGCCATCGGGCCCTCGTCGCCGATCTTGCGACGCAGCCAGGACATGTGCATGTCGAGGGTCTTGGAGCCGCGTAGTTCGGCGTCGCCCCACACCTCGCGCAGGATGGTCTCGCGCGGCACCACCTGGCCCGCGCGATCGATCAGCACCTTCAGCAACTCGTATTCCTTGTTCGCCAGGCCGATCTCGACGCCGTTCACCAGGACCCGGCGCGCGGCGGGCTCCAGCCGGATGCCGCCGACCTCCACTGTGTCGTCGCCGATCCCGCTGCGCCGCAACAACGCTCGCACCCGGGCGAGCAGCTCGGCCAGGCGGAACGGCTTGCCGACGTAATCGTCGGCGCCCGCGTCCAACCCGACCACGAAGTCCACCTCGTCGGTGCGCGCGGTGAGCATCAGCACGGCCAGGTCGGCGCCGCGAGCGCGCACCTGACGGCACACCTCGAGCCCGTCCATGCCGGGCAGGCCGAGGTCGAGAATCAAGAGATCGTGATGGCCCTCCAGTGCCCGCTCGAGCACGGCGGGACCGAAGCGCTCGACGGTCACCGAGTACCCCTCGCGCCCCAGGGCGCGCGACAACGGCGCGGCAATCGCCTCGTCGTCTTCTGCTAGCAGTACGGCCGTCATATGCCCAGGTTAACGGGCCTACCCGTTACCCGCCCCTTACCCCTCATGCGTGATGCTTCATTCATCGGTAGTCGCCGTGCTCGCTCCGGTGCTCGCCGCGTCCGTTATCGCCGTTTTCGACGTCGAAGACTTGGTGGTACATCAACGCGTGCACCTTCTGCACGGCCGGAATGTCGTCGAATTCGAGCGGTTCCGAGGAGGACGATTCGATGATCAGCGTGCCGGTTCCGAGCATCCGGTCGAACAGCCCGTGCCGGAACTGCACGCTCGAGATGCGGCTCATCGGAATGTCGATGCCGGTGTGCGTGAGCACGCCCTGCCGGACCAGCACGCGCCGGTCGGTGATGATGAAATGCGTCGACTTCCAGCTGAGAACCGGTGCGACACAACGCCACACGACGACGACCAGCCAGACCACGAGCACCGCGATCAGCAGTGCCGTCCGCGTGGTCCCCTCGGCTTTGCGCGAAGCGAGTCCCCCTGCGAAACCGGCGAGTGCGGTGATCACGATCAACGTCACGATCGGCCAGAACAACATCTTCCAATGCGGATGACGGTGCAGGATCAGCTGCTCTTCCGGCGCAAGCACATCCTCCGGATAACCCATGGCGGGAACACTACCGCGTAAAGATGCCGAAATGCCGGACACTGAACCGCGTCGTGCTGCACAATCGTCTGCCTGCGTGTGTCCGATCCGCGCTGGTGTGCTCCGTTCGATCTGGCTCGAACGCTCTGTCCGCAAGCAGTTCTGCTCGAACAAAGTCGCCGAATACGACCGTGGAGGCATGTGTGACCAAAGACCTGACTCAGCTGGAAATCCTGACCGAACTTCAGCCGGTGGCCGAACAGAATCTCAACCGGCACCTGTCGTTGGCGAAGGACTGGCACCCGCACGACTACATCCCGTGGGACGAGGGCCGCAATTTCGCCGCGATGGGCGGGCAGGATTGGGCGCCCGAGCAATCCAAGCTGAGCGAGGTGGCCAAGGTCGCCATGATCACCAACCTGCTCACCGAGGACAACCTGCCCTCCTACCACCGCGAGATCGCCGAGAACTTCTCCCAGGACGGCGCGTGGGGCACCTGGGTCGGCCGATGGACCGCCGAGGAGAACCGGCACGGCATCGCCATCCGCGACTACCTGGTGGTCACCCGCGGCGTGGATCCGGTCGCGCTCGAAGAAGCGCGGATGATCCACATGACGAACGGGGTTGCCGCGCCGGACAACTGGGGCGGATTCATGGAGAGCGTCACCTATGTGACGTTCCAGGAGCTGGCCACCCGCGTCTCGCACCGCAACACCGGCCGGGTGTGCAACGACGCGATCGCCGATCGCATGCTGCAGCGCATCGCCGCCGACGAGAACCTGCACATGATCTTCTACCGCAACATGTGCGGCGCGGGCCTGGACCTGGCGCCCGATCAGGCGATGATGGCGATCACCAAGATCCTGACGCACTTCATCATGCCGGGCGCGGGCATGCCCAACTTCCGCCGCAACGGCGTGCTGATGGCCAAGCACGGCATCTACGATCTGCGCCAGCATCTGGAAGACGTGGTCGCGCCGGTGCTCAAGCAGTGGAACATCTTCGAGCGCAACGACTTCGGGCCGCGCGGCGAGCAGGCGCGGGAGGAGCTCGGCGTGTTCATCGAGAAGCTGGAGCAGGACGTGCTCAAGTTCGAGGAACAGCGCGACCGCATGTTCGCCAGGGAGGCCGCGAAGGCCGCGTTGCAGCCCGCCTGACGCCGAAGAGCCGCACCGTTTCCGATTTCACGCGCCGATGCCGGTGCGGGAAGCCAGAAACCGTGCGGCTCTTTTGTTTTCAGTTCTCGACGCGCGCTTTCAGTACTCGGCGCGCAGGTGCGTGACGTCGCCGGCCGAGACCGGCTGGTCGCCGATCAGCAGGCGACCCGCGTCGTCGATATCGGTGGCGATGCCGGTAAGCGTTCGGCCACCGGGCAATTCGGCGCGCACCTGCACGCCCAGCGTCGCGCACCGCTCGCGGTAGGCGGCAGCGAGGTCGGTGGTCTGCCAGTCCGCGTCGCGCCAGGCCGTGAAACGACGGGCGAATTCGGTCAGCATCGACTGCACCAGCAGCGTGCGATCGGTGTTCTCGGCACCGGCGATGGTGAGCGAAATGGCATGGGGCACCGGCAGTTCCGCCTCGGTGAGGCTGACATTCAGCCCCATCCCGATGACCACCGCCGGTGCGTCGTTACTCGTCGCGACCTCGGCCAGGATGCCCGCCACTTTGCGGCCACCGATCAGCACATCGTTGGGCCACTTGAGGTTCGCGTCCACCCCGGCCGTCGCGCGCAGTGCGTCCACCACGGCGATGCCGGTGAGCAGCGGCAGCCAGCCGAGCACCGCGGGCTCGATCCCGGCCAGTCGCACCAACAGCGACATGGAGATCTGCGCCCGCGGCGGGCTGACCCAGGTGCGTGCGTGTCTGCCGCGCCCTTGCTCCTGCGCCTCTGCAAGGAGTACCGCGCGGTCGGCGTCCGGTTCGCCTGCGCGCGCGATCAGGTCCGCGTTGGTGGACCCGGTCGACTCCACCACCTCGATGTGGCGGAAGAACGACAGCTCGGGCTGTTCGACAAGACTGCGTCGCAACTGCTCTGCATCTAACGGAGACCTGGTCACTCGGGCAGGCTACTTGGTGCGCGGCGGCCTGACCGACGAGGTCGCAGTCGACTAGCCGACGAGGACGTAGCTACTCGGTGCGCGTGCCGCACCGTCGGCCCCTTCGGCATTCCCATGGGTGACCTCGGGCTTGTTTTCCGGGTCTAGGATCGTCGGCTCGTTCTCGAAGTTGTGACAGCTCGTCCACGACGCCGCGGCCGCGTATTCCGCGACGGTCTTGCTCCATTCCCACATAACTGGGCTCCTCCCCCTGAGCACGAAAACTGGACTCCCCCAGGCTAACTGGTCCCCCATCTGGATTGATACCGATTTCCTACCGGCGCAATCGCGCCAAAAGACCCGAAAATTCACCTCGACAACACGATCTAGCTGCGCTTTTTACCCACCGGTAGCCCCTACTGGGTTAGTGGGAACCACTGTCACTCGTTACACTCCGGAGCCATGACGAGTGTCCAGCAGCAGTCCGCACAAGATCCAGCGGGCGCCCCCGACATCCACACCACCGCCGGGAAGCTGGCTGACCTGCGGAATCGGCTGGATGAGGCACAGCACCCGATGGGTGAGGCCGCGGTCGACAAGGTGCACGCCAAGGGCAAGATGACCGCCCGCGAGCGCATCCTGGCGCTGCTGGACGAGGGCTCCTTCGTCGAACTCGACGCACTGGCGCGGCACCGCAGCGTGAACTTCGGCCTGGCCGACAACCGCCCGCTCGGCGACGGCGTGGTGACCGGGTACGGCACCATCGACGGCCGCGACGTGTGCATCTTCAGCCAGGACGTCACCGTGTTCGGTGGCAGCCTCGGCGAGGTCTACGGCGAGAAGATCGTCAAGGTGATGGACCTGGCGCTCAAGACCGGCCGTCCGCTGGTCGGCATCAACGAGGGCGCGGGCGCGCGCATCCAGGAGGGTGTCGTCTCGCTCGGCCTCTACGGCGAGATCTTCCACCGCAACATCCAGGCCTCCGGCGTGATCCCGCAGATCTCGCTGATCATGGGCGCGGCCGCGGGCGGCCACGTGTACTCCCCCGCGCTCACCGACTTCGTGGTGATGGTCGACGGGACCAGCCAGATGTTCGTCACCGGACCCGACGTCATCAAGACGGTCACCGGCGAGGACGTCACCATGGAGGACCTGGGTGGCGCGCAGACGCACATGGTGAAATCCGGTGTGGCGCACTACGTCGCCTCCGGCGAGCAGGACGCGCTCGACTACGTCAAGGACCTGCTGTCCTACCTGCCGAGCAACAACCGCGCCGAGGCGCCGCGCTTCCCGGCCACCGACCCGATCGAGGGTGCGATCGAGGACTCGCTCACCGACGAGGACCGCGAGCTGGACTCGATCATCCCGGACTCGCCGAACCAGCCCTACGACATGCACGAGGTGATCCGCCGTCTGCTCGACGACGACGAGTTCCTCGAGGTGCAGGCCGAGCGCGCGATGAACATCATCGTCGGCTTCGGCCGGATCGACGGCCGCAGCGTCGGCATCGTGGCCAACCAGCCCACCCAGTTCGCGGGCTGCCTGGACATCGACGCCTCGGAGAAGGCCGCGCGGTTCGTGCGCACCTGCGACGCGTTCAACATTCCGATCCTCACCCTGGTCGATGTGCCCGGCTTCCTGCCCGGCACCGGCCAGGAGTACAACGGCATCATCCGGCGCGGCGCGAAGCTGCTCTACGCCTACGGCGAGGCGACTGTGGGAAAGATCACGGTCATCACCCGCAAGGCCTACGGCGGCGCGTACGACGTGATGGGCTCCAAGCACATGGGCGCCGACGTGAACCTGGCCTGGCCGACCGCGCAGATCGCCGTGATGGGTGCCTCCGGCGCCGTCGGGTTCGTCTACCGCAAGCAGCTCGCCGACGCGGCCAAGGGCGGCGATGACGTCGATGCGCTGCGGCTTCAGCTGCAGAACGAGTACGAGGACACTTTGGTGAATCCCTACATCGCCGCCGAACGCGGCTATGTGGACGCGGTCATCCCGCCCTCGCACACCCGCGGCCAGATCGTCTCGGCATTGCGCCTGCTCGAGCGCAAGATGGTAACGCTGCCGCCGAAGAAGCACGGCAACATCCCGCTGTGATTCCGGCCGCAACACCCGGCCGCGCTCCAGCGATACTCTCGGTGGGCCGCGCACACTGGTTGTAGCGACGCAATGAGTGGATCCGAGGATGATCGCATCATCGGCCCCCGCTGATTTCTAACAGGGAACACGCCTGATCAGGCAAAGAGAGGATCTGGCACTGTGACGACCGTGGCAGAAGAAGATGTTTTGACCGCCGCCGAACTCGACCTGACCGTCGGCACGATCACCGACGAGGTCGAGGCGGCGCAGGTCGACGCGCCTGTCGCCGAGTCCGCGGCTCAAGCCGCGGCGCCGTTCTTCACCGTGGTGAAGGGCAACCCGAGCGACGAGGAGATCGCCGCGCTGGTCTGTGTGCTGTCCGCGGCCGCGGAGAGCGCGGCGGCCGGTTCGACCGGTCCGGCGGACATGTGGGGTCGCCCCACCTTCATGCACCGGGGCACCTCCCCGTTCTCCCCCTACGCCTTCCCGCAGCTGTCGCACCTGCGCGGGTGAGCGAGCGCAGCGAGCGAACCGACGACACAGCCGCCCGGGGCGCGACGGAGCCGAGCGCCAGCGAGGCGCAGTCGTGACGCGGTTCGTTCTCGCCTCCGCGTCCCCGGCCCGCCGGGAAGTACTCCGCTCGGCGGGCATCGATCCGATCGTCCGGGTGTCCGATGTGGACGAGGACGCACTCCAGGCCGCGCTGCCCGACGGCACCTCGCCCGAGGTGGTCGTCGTCGAGTTGGCCAAGGCCAAAGCCGCGGCGGTCGCCGCGACGATTCCCGAACTCGGCGCCGATTGTGTTGTCGTCGGCTGTGATTCGATGCTGCTGGTGGACGGCGAGCTGCAGGGCAAGCCGCACACCGCCGAGGTGGCCAGGGCCCGCTGGGGCGAAATGGCCGGGCGCAGCGCCGATCTGGTGACCGGACACTGCGTCCTGCGTCTGCGGGACGGCCGCATCACCGCCGAGGCCATCGACTGCAGTTCCACCACAGTGCATTTCGCCAAGCCGGAACCCGACGAGCTGGACGCCTACATCGCCACCGGCGAGCCGCTCCAGGTGGCGGGCGCGTTCACCCTCGACGGACTGGGCGGCTGGTTCGTCGAGCGCATCGACGGCGATCCGTCGAGCGTGATCGGCATCGGTCTACCACTGCTGCGCCGACTGCTTGGCGACGTTGGGGTCGCCGTTACGCAGCTGTGGGGCCACCCGGCCACCTGACGGCGGCGCGATCAGCGGCTCCGAGCCCGCCGTATCGCCGGCCACCGGCACCGTGACGACCTCGCGGCCGTCCGGCTCGCGGCGCATCTCCTGCTCGCGCCGCGCCATCATCTCCAGCCGGACCACACACAGTTCCGGCTCGACGAACGGATGCAGGCGCACGTTCACCTCACCGCGCGCACCGCTGCGGTCGAGGACCTCTTTGATCAGGCCGAGATGCACACCGCACACCACTTCGGAGTGCGTGCGGGCGAGTTCGCGCAGCGGGCAGGCGGTCAGCCGGATCAACGCCTGCTCGGTGGTCTCGTTCGGATCGCGTTCCGGCGCGAAGCCGAGCTCCGAAAGCACCGTCATGGCGACGTCTTTGGCTTCTTCCAGTGATTCGATCCGATGGTCACCGGCGTCGAGTTTCGCGCCCCAGGAACGCCCGGCCGCGATGGCCGCCTCGGAGCGCCTGCGCGGATCGGGACCGAGCTGATCGGCGAGCACCTGCGCGAGTTCCTGATAACCGACCGATCGCTGCACCGCGCTGTATCCGATGCGCGGACGACCGCGACCCCGCGGCGGTTGCTGAAATTGCCGCACCAGGGATTCCCTGGTGAGCACGTCCAGATGAAACCGAACCGTGGTGACGTGTTGTCCGGTGATTCTGGCCAGTTCCTGGGCGTCGAGAGGCTCGCTGGCGCCACGTAGGATCGCGAGCAGTCGCCGCCGCGGCCAAGAATCGGACATAGCTCACCCCTCCTCCCGGGAGACTTTATCGGATGCAGGTGCGATTTATTCGCTCATTCAGCCGATTTGTGATCTGAAACGAGAGCCACTAACGCCTCACACATACCATCACTGTGAGACCCGAACCGCTGAAACCACCGTCTACCACGCGTGAAGGACCCACATCGTGCCCGCTGCTCCGGACCCTCATCCCGCATTTGGTTCTTACGCACATCCTCACCGACTAGTAACCACGGAGTGGCTGTCGGCAAACATCGGCACGTCAGGACTCAAGATCGTCGAGTCCAACGAGGACATATTGCTGTATGACATAGGACATGTTCCCGGCGCTACCAAGATCGATTGGCGTGGCGATCTGAACGATCCGGTCACCCGTGACTACATCGACGGAGCCCGATTCACCGAGTTGATGCGCGCCAAGGGAATCGAGCGAGACGATACCGTGGTGATCTACGGTGACCGGGGCAACGCGCAGGCGGCGCACACATTGTGGGTTTTCACTTTGTTCGGACACAAAGATGTGCGATTGCTGGACGGCGGTCGTGGCGCGTGGATTTCCGAGGAACGCGACACCACCTTCGACACCCCGCACCTCACCCCCAGCGACTATCCGGCGGTCAAACGCGACGACAGCAGCGCCCGCGCGTTCCGCGAGGACGTGCTGGCCCACCTCGGCAAGCCGCTGATCGACGTGCGTTCGCCCGAGGAGTACTCCGGCGCGCTCATCCAGCCGCCGATCAATCCGGAGGACGCGGCGTTGCGCGGCGGGCACATCCCCACCGCCGCGAACATTCCGTGGACCGAGGCCTTCAACAACGACGGCCGGTTCCGCTCGCGCACCGAGCTGGACGCGATCTACGGCGCGCTGGCCGCCGAGGACGATCTGGTGGTCTACAGCCGGGTCGGCGAACGCTCCAGCCACACCTGGTTCGTGCTGACCTATCTGCTCGGGTTCGACACCGTGCGCAATTACGACGGTTCGTGGACCGAATGGGGCAATTCGGTGCGCATGCCGATCGCCAAGGGGACTGAACCCGGTGCTGCCCCGGCCGGTACCGCCCGCCGGGCCCGCGGCAAGTAGCGCACGCACGCCTTCTGCTGGGGGTAGCCGGTTGGCGCCGCGCCGCCTACTGTCCAGTAGGACTGGCCGAGTTCGGCGTCTGTTGGCAGACTGCCTACACTCGCCCAGACGTAGTTTCGTCGACCACGGGGCGACCAAGATTTCACACAGGAGGCTCAGTGCCCAGCCATGCCAGCGCACGGATCACCAAGGTACTCGTAGCTAATCGAGGCGAGATCGCCGTGCGCGTGATTCGGGCGGCCAAGGACGCGGGCATCGGTAGCGTCGCGGTCTACGCGGAGCCGGATGCCGAAGCCCCATTCGTGAAGCTCGCCGACGAGGCGTTCGCGCTCGGCGGCCAGACCTCGGCCGAGTCGTACCTCGTATTCGACAAGATCCTCGATGCCGCGTCGCGCTCCGGTGCCGACGCCATCCACCCCGGCTACGGATTCCTTTCCGAGAACGCCGACTTCGCCCAGGCCGTGCTCGACGCCGGGCTGATCTGGATCGGCCCGTCGCCGCAGTCGATCCGCGACCTCGGCGACAAGGTCACCGCGCGGCACATCGCCGAGCGCGCCAAGGCCCCGATGGCCGCGGGCACCAAGGACCCGGTGAAGAACGCCGACGAGGTCGTCGCCTTCGCCAAGGAGTACGGCGTGCCGGTCGCGATCAAGGCCGCCTTCGGTGGCGGTGGCCGCGGCATGAAGGTCGCGCACACCATCGAGGAGATCCCCGAGCTGTTCGAGTCGGCCACCCGCGAGGCGGTCGCCGCGTTCGGTCGCGGCGAGTGCTTCGTCGAGCAGTACCTGGACAAGGCCCGCCACGTCGAGGCGCAGGTCATCGCCGACCAGCACGGCAACGTGGTGGTCGCGGGTACCCGCGACTGCTCGCTGCAGCGCCGGTTCCAGAAGCTGGTCGAGGAGGCGCCCGCGCCGTTCCTGTCCGACGACGTGCGCGCGAAGATCCACGCCTCGGCCAAGGCGATCTGCCGCGAAGCCGGCTACTACGGTGCGGGCACGGTCGAGTACCTGGTGCAGGGCGAGACGGTGTCGTTCCTCGAGGTGAACACCCGGCTGCAGGTCGAGCACCCGGTCACCGAGGAGACCGCGGGCATCGACCTGGTGCGCCAGCAGTTCCGCATCGCCAACGGCGAAGAACTGACGATCAAGGAAGACCCGACCCCGCGCGGTCACTCGTTCGAATTCCGCATCAACGGTGAGGACGCCGGTCGCGGCTTCCTGCCCGCGCCCGGACCGGTCACCGTCTACCGGGAGCCCAGCGGCCCCGGCGTGCGGGTGGACTCCGGTGTGGTCGAGGGCAGCGTGATCGGCGGTCAGTTCGACTCGATGCTGGCCAAGCTGATCGTCACCGGCGAGAACCGCACCCAGGCGCTCGAGCGGGCCCGGCGCGCGCTGGCCGAGTACCACGTGGAGGGGCTCGCGACGGTCATCCCGTTCCACCGGGCGGTCGTCGAAGATCCCGCGTTCATCGGTGACGGCACGAAGTTCGACATCTACACCAAGTGGATCGAAAACGAGTGGAACAACACCGTCGAGCCGTTCACCGGCGACGCGCAGGCCGACGAGGACGAGGACCTGCCCCGGCAGAAGGTGGTCGTCGAGGTCGGCGGTCGTCGCGTCGAGGTGTCGCTGCCCGGGCAGTTCAGCCTCGGTGGCGGTGGCCCCGTCGCCCCGGGCAATGGCGCCGCTGTGGTCCGCAAGAAGCCCAAGCCGCGCAAGCGTGGCGGCGCCGGTGCCGGTGCGGCCTCCGGTGACGCGGTCACCGCGCCCATGCAGGGCACCGTGGTGAAGGTGGCCGTGGAAGAGGGCCAGACCGTGGAGGCGGGCGACCTGATCGTGGTGCTCGAGGCCATGAAGATGGAGAACCCGGTCACCGCGCACAAGGCGGGTGTGGTTACCGGGCTGGCCGTCGAGGCCGGTGCCGCGATCACCCAGGGCACGGTGCTCGCCGAGATCAAGTAGCAGCTGGTCGGCCTGCTCGAGCGATTCACCGAGCGCATCCAGCAGGCCAACCGATCTCGCGTCGGATTCGATGCGACCAAGTAGTGCAGCTCGCGTAAACGTAGGGCGAACACCGCTTCGAGCGGGCGCAGGACAAAGACGTCCGCGCCCGCTCTGTCGTATCGTGGTCCGGTGACCAGTACGCAGATCGTCTCCGTCGTCGCGGAGATGATCCGCGCCCGTCGCACGGCAGGCAGCCGGGCCGACGGCAATCGGCTGGTGCTCGTCGTCGAGGGTGGCGGCAGTCGCGGGGTGTACTCCAGCGGCATGGTGTCGGCGCTCGAGGAACTCGGCTTCGGTGCGGTCTTCGACGCCGTCTACGGCACCTCGGCGGGTGCGATCAACGGTGCCTGGCTGCTCGGCGGGCGCGCGATGTCCGGAATGCGCTCCTGGACCGATCCGGCGATCATGCGCCGCGCCATCGACCCGTCCAGGATGATGCGCGGGCGCCCCGCCTTCGATCTGCGCTACCTGGTGCATCAGGTCTACGACGGCATCGAGGGAATGAACTTCCCGGCAATCCTGGCCAACCCCACCACGTTTCACCCCATCGCCACCGACATTCGCACCGGCCGCGCGGTGGACCTGCACCCGCACATCGTCGACAAACGCACCCTGATGCGCGCGCTGCGGGCCTCCGCGGGCCTGCCCATCCTGGCCGGCCCACCGGTCCCCCTCGGCGACGCGCAGTACTTCGACGGCGGCCTCACCGAAACCGTCCCGATCCGCACCGCCGTCCGCGGCGGCGCCACGCACGCGCTCGTGCTGCGCACCCGCCGCATCGACGAACAGCGCCCACCCGCCTCCCTGCTACACCGAGTCGTCGGCGGCGGCTACCTGCGCGCGACTGCCCCAGGCGCCTACCGCGCCTGGATCCGACGCCCGCACCAGCAGGCCATCGAAGACCGCGCCCTCGCCGAACTCGGCGACGCCGTCCTCCAGGTCCACCCGCCCCTCGGCTCCCCCGACATCGATAGCGCCGCCCGCGACACCACGCTGCTCACCGAGGCACTGGAGATCGGCCGCCGCGCGGTGCACGCAGTGCTCTCGGATACCGTCCGCGTCGCCTGACGGCACTCACCGGATCTCCGTAAAGGTGTACTTACCAAGGCGTTACCGTTGCTGTGCACACCCACTGTTCAACCTGCACACCGTGTGTACTGGGTGAGCGGGGCACACAGTGGGTGAGCGGTTGATCGGTGCGGACGCGGTGGCGGGTTAGTCCAGGCGGACGGCGACGCCGTTGGACAGGACGAAGTCGTGTAGTTCCAGGTGGGTTGGGGTGGTGTCGGAGGGCACGTCGAAAACCAGTTGGGTGGTTGCGGATTGGCCGGGGGGCAGTTCGAACGAGTAGTTGTAGCCGTGCTGGGCGGACTGCCACATGGTCGCGGTGACGTTGTGGTCGAACGGGGTGCCCTGCGCGTCGAACAGGCGCTGGCCGACCGGGAGGAACCATTTCGACTCGTCGGAGATGTTGTGCACGTCGAGAGTGACGACGACGAACGAACCCGTCGCCGACTGGAGTCCGACCCGGTGGACGCCGGTATCGACGTTGCGCACGACGAACTCGAATTTGCCGTCCCGCACCGGTGTACCGGCGGCCGGAAGTCCCGGTGCCTCAGGCTGATCCGGCGGTGGCACCGGATTCTCCTCGGCCATCGCCGTCGGCCGCGGCGCACCGGTCCCGCCCGAGTCACTCACCCGAGTGCCCGCCAACAACGCCACACACCCGGCCGCCAACATGAACGGCGTCAGGAACACCACAACCAGCGCCCCGATCACCTTGGACAGCACCCCGCCGCGCTTGCGTCGAGCCCGCCGCACCGGAACAACCGGCCGCCGAGCATCCGAATACCGCTGATACTCGGCGCGTTTCGCCGGAGCCGGGAAGACTTTCCGCCCGTACCCGACGGGATAACGCTGCTGGGGAACCCCTGGACGGGACTGCACCACGCGAGGATGCCCCGCCGGACCCTCGGTTCCCGGCTTCGACGGGGTCGAACGCGGCAGCACAAGTGCACGCAACCCCCGCGCAGCCGCCCCAACTTGCTGTACAACCGAACCCGCCTGTGGCGCGACCGAACCTGGCCGCGAAGCGCGGTAATCCGACGGATGGTCAACCGATACAGCGGCATCCCGCTGTGGCACTACGGAATACCCACGCACCGCGCCGGGCCCTCGGTACTGCTCGACGGCACGGGCCGACGCTGCCGGATACGACTGCGGCGGAAGATAACTCGCAGGCGTCACCTCGAGTCGAGTTTCCACCCGAGTCGGCGCCGGACCAGGCTCCGGCAGAACCTTGGTCAGTGCGGGCGATTTCGGTGAACGTACCGGCGATACGGACGGCTGCGTGCCGATCGCCGCTTGCGCCGCAGCGGCGAAGTCTCCTGCGGTGGCGTAGCGGTCGGCTGGGCTCTTGGCCATGGCACGGGCGATGACGGCGTCCAGGGCGGCGGGAACGGCGGCGTTGTGCAAGGCGGCGCGTGGCGGGTCGGTCATCAAGTGCGCGTGCATCTGCTGGGCAGGGTCGGTGTCGCCGTAAGGCCGAGCGGCAGTAAGGCATTCGTAGAGGACGCAGGCGAGCGAGTACACATCGGAACGAGCGTCCGCCTTGCCGGTGAACCGCTCCGGTGCCATGTAAGCCAGCGTTCCGATTGCCAATCCGGTTGTCGTGACCGCGGTTTGGCCGATGCCGTGCGCGATGCCGAAGTCGATCAGATAGGCGAACCCACTGGAGTGCACAACGATGTTGGATGGCTTGACATCTCGGTGCACCAGCCCAGCACGATGCGCGGTATCCAGCGCGACGGCCACCTGTCCGACGATCCCGACGGCCGCGGCGGGCGCCAACTTTCCGGCGGCCACCTTGCCGGCCAGATCATGCCCCTCGACGAACTCCATATCGATGAACAGCCGGCCGTCGATCTCGCCGAACCGATGGATCCGCGGAATATGCGGATCACGCAGCCGGGCCACCACCTCGGCCTCGCGCTCGAATCGCTTGCGATACCCCGCATCCGCCGCGAGTTCGGTCGGCAGCAGCTTCAACGCCACCCACCGCGCGCCCGCATCGTCGTATGCCAGCCAGACCTGACCCATGCCACCCCGCCCGAGCAACCGCTCCAGCCGGTACCCCCCGAATCGCACCTCCCCCATCGCGAACCTCCAGTCACCGTCGACTTGTCCAGGCCCGGCCCGTCGGTCTCCGATCAAGCACGGCAGCACTGGAAAACACCAGTTCACACCGCGAAGACCAAAGAACCCAACCTCCTTCGGAGCCTAACCCCGCCCTGTCCCACCGGCCAGTGTGTCGTCAACAACACCCCGTCCGCATCGCACGAGCCGCACCCCTTCGCGAGCCTCGTCACTAACCAACCGACAACGGTTTGCGCACGGTGTCGAACCTGGCGCTAGCCTTTCCTCATGGAGGAGCTACCCGAAGTCCGTATCGGCACCGCGGAACGCGAGGAAGCGATGCAGCGGCTGTCCGATCATTTCGCCGCCGGGCGGCTCAGCGTCGCGGAATTCGACGAGCGCAGCGCGGTGGTCGCGGCCGCCGTCACCCGCGGCGACGTCACGCCGGTGTTCGCCGATCTGCCGGACCCGCTGGTCAAAGCCGCCGCGGTGCCCGCGAAGGCGGAGTCGGGTTTCCTCTCCGAGTGGCCGGAGCGGGTAATGGCCGTCGTCCCGATCATCGCGGTCATCCTCTTCTTCGTCACCCACAGCTGGCTGTGGTTCCTGGCCATCCCGCTGATGGGCGCCCTGCTGTTCGGCAGCAGGCACAACCAGGACGACCGCGGTCGTGACCGCCGACGCGACCGCGGCGACCGTAGGAACCGCGGCCGCGACGCCATCGACTGATGGAACCCATCGAGATCAACGCCGGGACTTGGTATCTGCGCGCCCTGCGCGCCGACGACCGCATCGATGACCGCCCCGCCCTGGCCGAGGGCGGCATCACCGACCCCGACTACGTCGCACTGCGCACCGCGGGCTGGGCCGACGAATCCCACTTCTCCTGGGCAGTATGCGAACCGACAACCGCCGAAATGGTCGCCGAAATAGGCGCTCACCCCACCGCCGACGGCACAGCCGAACTCACCGGCTGGGCCCGCAAAGGCTACGAACCCGCCCTCGAAGCAGGCCTGACCACCGTCCACCGATTCGTCGAAGGCGCCCTGGGCCTGCGCCCAATCGCTCACTGAACCACTACTCCGCCTGCCGCGCAGATCCTCGCCCGCTGCGCACGAAATCACTAGCAATTTCGTGCGCAGCACAACGAAATGTGCGCGGCAGCAGCGTCTACCGCATGACCCCGGTATGCCCGGTGGAGTAGCGACCGGGTTGTGGCCAGACGGTCAACCCGTGCGCACCCTTGCCTACCGGGATGCGGGCCAACAACTCCCAGTTGACGATATCTACGGCGTAGACCTCGCTGTTGTGGCGGCCGGAGACCCAGAAGACACGTCCGTCGGCGGAGATATTGCCCATGTCCGGACTGCCGCCGCCGGGCAGGAACCACTTGTGTACCAGCGCGTTCGCGGCGAAGTCCCACACCGAGATGCTGCCTTCGTGCCGGTTGGTGACGAGCATCTGACTGGAGTCGCGAGTCACGTAAAGTCCGTGCGCGCCTTTGCCGGTCGGCACGAAGCCGGTGTTCTCGAAGGTGAGTGCGTCGACGGTGTAGATGCCGTCGGCGACCATGTCGGCGATGAAGAAGGTGCGCCCGTCCGGGGACAGCTTCACGTCCT
Organism: Nocardia sp. NPDC050175; assembly: GCF_044459885.1. Taxonomy (NCBI): domain Bacteria; kingdom Bacillati; phylum Actinomycetota; class Actinomycetes; order Mycobacteriales; family Nocardiaceae; genus Nocardia; species Nocardia sp. NPDC050175. The sequence continues at coordinate 1,080,538 of NZ_JBITJI010000002.1, read as the reverse complement.
GCGGCATGCTGGAGCGCCCGCCGGGCAGGTCGATCATCTTGACCACCTCGCGCTCGGCGACGTCGAAAACCAGCATCCGGCCGGTGAATTCGCAACTGGCCAGGGCGAAGCGGCCGTCGGCGGTGAAGTCCATGTGGTCGACACCCGCACAGTCGGGCACCGCCATCGAGTGCAGCTTCTCCCAGGTCCGCGGATCGTAGAAGTCGAGCGACTTGTCGGCCTCGGCCACCACCACCGCGAACTGACCGTCCGGCGTGAAATACATGTTGTAGGGGTCGCGCACCGGAATCGGTTGTCCCGGTGTGCCGGTGCGCGGATCGATCGGCAGCAGACTGCCCGCGCCGATGGGCAGATCGTTGGTGACATACAACGTCTGCAGGTCGTAGGACGGCACCACGTGCTGCGGTTCCGCGCCTCCCGCCGGGAAGTTGTCGATCACCTCGAAGGTGGCCGGATCGATCACCGAGACCGAGTGCGACTCACTGTTGGGCACATAGACCAGCGAACGATGGTCCGCCACAGCCGGACTCAGTTCCCGATTCGCGGCGTAGACGTCGGTCGGCGACAGCGGCGGCGGCATCCCGGGTAGCAGGTCGGTCAGCTGCGGCGGCGGGCCGGCCGCCGCGATCGTGGGCGCCGGGGCGGCGGGCGGACCGACCGTCCCGGCTTCGCTGGCGGCGCAACCGGTTACGGCGGTCAGCACCGCGATCGATACGACGAGGGTATGGGGTGCGCAGCCCGAGTACATGCGCTGTCGGTTCACGCGCTGCACCGTGCCAGGAGGGGGTGAAGACGAGATGACATGGGTGCGAAGCCTAAAGGCTGGCACCGGCGTTTCGCGGCAGTCCGCGCCGAGGCCAGCGGATTGCCCGAAACGTCCTGTTAAGCAGCATAAACGCGAGACGGGCCGGACAGAGTTCTGTCCGGCCCGCCTCGCGCAGCAGAAGTGGCGACCTACTCGAAGCCCGCGAGCACCCGATCCAGCGCGTCGACCGCGGCATCGAGTTCGGCGGCGGACACCGTCAGCGGCGGCCGGAACCGGATGCTCCGCTCCCCGGTGCCGAGGATCAGCACATGTTCACGCTCGCGCAATGCGGTGAGCACCTCGTCGCGCAGCTGCACCGACGACACGGTGACCGCGCACATCAGCCCACGGCCACGCGGTTCGGTGATGCTCGGATGCTGCGCGGCCAGGGTCTGCAGCCGATCGAGCAGGTGCGCGCCGAGCGCACGGGACCGTTCGATGAGCGAATCCTGCTCCAGCACCTCGAGAATGCGCCGAACCCGCACCATGTCGGTGAGGTTGCCGCCCCAGGTCGAGTTGATCCGCGAGTTGACCACGAACACGTTGTCGGGCACCTCGTCGACCCGCCCGCCGGCCATCACGCCGCACACCTGGGTCTTCTTGCCGAACGCGATGATGTCCGGCTGCACCCCGAGCTGCTGGTAGGCCCAGGTGGTCCCGGTCATGCCGACGCCGGTCTGCACCTCGTCGAGCACGAACAGCGCGTCGTTCTCGTGGCAGAGCCGCTGCATCGCCTGCAGGAACTCCGGCCGCAGGTGCCGGTCGCCGCCCTCGCCCTGGATCGGCTCGGCGATGAAACACGCTATGTCGTGCGGGTTTTCGGCGAACGCGCGGCGCGCCTGGTCCAGCGCGCGGGCCTCGACCTCATCGATGTCGTGGTCGTCGGACAGGAACGGCGCGTCGATGCGCGGCCAGTCGAACTTGGGGAACCGGGCGGTTTTCACCGGGTCGGTGTTGGTCAGCGACATCGTGTAGCCGGTGCGGCCATGGAACGCGCCGGTCAGGTGCAGCACCTTGGTGCCGAGTTCCGGTGCGCGGCCGTTGCTTTCGTTGTGCCTGCTCTTCCAGTCGAACGCGATCTTCAGCGCGTTCTCCACCGCCAGCCCGCCGCCGTCGATGAAGAACAGGTGCGGCAACCGGGGATCACCCAGCACCCGCACGAACGTCTCGACGAACCTGGCCATTTCCACGGTGTAGATGTCGGAGTTGCTCGGCTTGTTGAGGGCGGCGGTCACCAGCTCCTCGCGGAAGACGTCGTCCTCGGCCAGCGCGGGGTGGTTCATCCCCAGCGCGTTGGACGCGAAGAAGCCGAACATGTCCAGATAGGAGCTGCCGTCGCGTTCGTCTACGAGCTTGCAGCCGCGGGACTGTTGTAGGTCCAGCACTAAATCGAAGCCATCAGCAAGGATGCTGGCCGACAGAATCTCGTGCACCCGGGCGGCGGGGGTGACCGCCGGGCGGGTGCGTTCCAGTTCGATGGTCACGCCATCGAGGATACGAAAATTTACGGTTTCTGTACAGGAAAGCGGATTAATTACACGTAACGGCTACCTGTCATAGAATGTCTGCAGGATGATGGTGCTTCGGGTCCTGACGTTGGCGGTCGCTCTGATCTCCTGCAGCAGCTGCTCGAGGTGCCGTGGCGAGGCCACCCGGACCAGCAGCATGTAGCTCTCATCGCCTGCTACCGAGTGGCACGCCTCGATCCCGGGGATGTGCTGCAACACTGCCGGGGCGTCATCCGGCTGCGAAGGGTCGAGAGGAGTGATCGCGACGAATGCCGACAACAGCTGGCCAAGGGCCTCCGGGTCGACGTGCGCCGTGTAGCCGCGGATCACCCCGCGCGCTTCCAGCCTGCGTACCCGCGATTGCACGGCGGACACCGACAGGCTCGCCTTCTCGGCCAGGTTCGACAACGTGGCGCGACCATCGGCCATCAGTTCACGAATCAGCAGGCGATCAATATCGTCGAGTGCAGGTCGTGCAGGTGTATCCGCCATCAGCGGAGACTAACCCAGGCGGACCCCCTCGTGGCAGAAACCTGACCCCGATCCTCCCAAGACATGGGACACAGATGCCGCATTGCGGCCGAAAGGTACGGCGGAGCAACAGATGACGGATGTACTCGGCGACCAGACCACCCGGGAACTGGCGGAGCGCGCGGCGGCGGTGCTGCGCGGACTCGGCGTGGAACCCCCCGAATCGGGCGACCTGCCCGCCCGCAGCCCCATCACCGGCACCCAGCTGATGAGCCTGCAATCGAGCACATCGGCCGAGGTCGATGCCGCAATCGACCGCGCGGCCACGGCTTTCGGCGCCTGGCGCACGGTGCCCGCGCCGATCCGCGCCGCGGTGGTGCGCAGGCTGGCCGAGCTGCTCACCGCGCACAAGAGCGAGCTCGCCGAGCTGGTGACCCTGGAGGCCGGCAAGATCGGCGCCGAGGCCGCGGGCGAGGTGCAGGAGATGATCGACGTCTGCGAGTTCGCGATCGGCCTGTCGCGGCAGCTGTACGGCCAGACGATGCCGTCCGAGCGGCCGGGGCACCGGCTGATGGAGACCTGGCATCCGCTGGGCGTCGTCGGGGTCATCTCGGCGTTCAACTTCCCGGTGGCCGTGTGGGCGTGGAACACCGCCATCGCGCTGGTCTGCGGCGACACGGTGGTGTGGAAGCCGTCGGAGACGACGCCGCTCACCGCGCTGGCCTGCCACACCCTGCTGCGCCGGGCCGCGACCGACGTCGGCGCGGATCCCGAAGTGCACCAACTGATTCAGGGCGCGGCCGAGGTCGGCTCGCAGTTGGTGGACGACGAGCGGGTGGCGCTGGTGAGCGCGACCGGCTCGGTGCGGATGGGCCGGATCGTCGCGCCGCGGGTGGCCGAACGGTTCGGCCGCTGCCTGCTGGAGCTCGGCGGCAACAACGGCGCGATCGTCACGCCCTCAGCGGATTTGGAGCTCGCGGCGCGCGGCATCGTGTTCTCGGCGGCGGGCACGGCCGGGCAGCGGTGTACCTCGCTGCGGCGGCTGATCGTGCACGCCGACGTGGTCGGGCCGCTGGTCGAGCGGATCGAGAGCGCGTATCAGCAACTGCGCGTTGGCAATCCGCTGGAAGACGGGGTGCTGGTCGGCCCGCTGATCGACGGCAGGGCCTACGCGGGCATGCGGGCCGCGCTGGACAAGGCGCTCGCCGACGGCGGTGAATTGATCTGCGGCGGTGAACGAGTCGACGGCTTCGGCGACGACGCGTACTACGTGCGGCCCGCGATCGTGCGGATGCCGGCGCAGACCGCGGTGGTGCGCGAGGAGACCTTTGCGCCGATCCTGTACGTGCTGACCTATCACGACTTCGACAGCGCGATCGCCCTGCACAACGAAGTGCCGCAAGGGCTTTCGTCGTCGGTGTTCACCGCCGACCAGCGCGAGGCCGAACGCTTCCTGGCCGCCGACGGCTCCGACTGCGGCATCGCCAACGTCAACATCGGCACCTCCGGCGCCGAGATCGGCGGCGCGTTCGGCGGCGAGAAGCAGACCGGCGGCGGCCGCGAATCCGGTTCGGATTCGTGGAAGGCGTACATGCGCCGGGCCACCAACACGATCAACTACTCCGCCGAACTGCCACTGGCACAGGGCATCAAGTTCGGCTGAGCCACGACGCAGGGGCCCAGCTCAGCACTGATCTGGGCCCCTGGTCGGTCAGTCGATCACGGTCGGCAGCGTTTGCAGACCGCGCAGGAACGTACTCGGCCGCCACTGCACCTCGTCGGCCATCTTCATGTTCGGATACCGGGCCAGGATCTTGTCGAAGGCCACCTTCGCCTCCAACCGGGCCAGCGGCGCGCCGACGCAGTAGTGGATGCCGTGCCCGAAGGCCAGGTGCCCGCCCTTGCTCTTGCCTGCCTGGCCGATCTCGATGCCGTGCGGGTTCCCGAACTGGTTCGGGTCGTGGTCCGCGGCGGCCAGCGACACCGACACCAGCTCCTCGGCCGGAATGTCGATGCCCGCCAAGGTAACCGGCTCCGAGGTGTATCGCAGCGTGGCCAGATGGACCGGGCCCTCGTGCCGCAGGAACTCCTCGATGGCCGCCGGAATCTGCTCCGGTGCGCGGGTGAGCTCCTCGTACAGCACCCGGTCGCGCAGCATCGCGTAGAGGCCGTTGCCGATCAGGTTGACCGTCGTCTCGTGCCCGGCCACCAGGATCAGGAACAGCATCGCGATCAGTTCCTTGTCGCTGAGCTTGTCGCCCTCGTGGTTCGCCATGATCAGCTGGGACAGCAGATCCTCGCCGAGGTCCTTCGAGCGCCCGGCGACCAGCCCGATCAGATAGGTGGCCAGCTCGATGCTCGCCGCGCCGCGCTCGGCCGCCGTCGCGTAGAACGGCGAATTCGCCGCCGTCTCTTGATCTTCCGCGTTCTCCGCGGACGACGCCGTCATCGTGGTCGACAGCTCGCGGAACCGCGCCCGATCCGCCTCCGGCACCCCGAACAGTTCGCAGATGACCGTCATCGGAATCGGCAGCGCGTAGTCGGCGATCAGGTCGACCTCGGTCCGGCCCGCCATCTCGTCGAGCAGCTTGTCCGCGAGCGCGTCGATCCGCGGGTGCAGCTGCTCCACGGTGCGCGCGGTGAACGCCTTGGTCACCAGCCTGCGCAGGCGGGTGTGGTCCGGCGGATCGGAGCTGAGCATGTGCTCCCACAGATCCGTGCTCACCGTCGTGTACGAATCGCCAGGTCGCAGCCGCGTCGTGATCGGCGCGAGGGCGGCCGCGCCCTTCTTGATCCGGCCGTCGGCGAGCACCTCCCGCGCGAGCTGATAGTCGACCACCAGCCAGGAGGTCAGTCCGTTGGGCAGCAGGACATGGTGAATCGGGCCCTGCTTGCGCAGTTCGTCGTACACCGGGTGCGGGTTGTAGACGAAGTCGGTGCCTAGTTTGATCAGTGGCTTGGTCATGAGAACTCCCTGGCTGTCTTGCTGTTACTGCCGCCGCCGCTGCTGACGTGGAGCGGTTTCAATCCCCAGGCCTCGGCGACCAGTCGCGCCAGAAAGCCCAGTTCTTCATCGGTGTGCGCCATTTCGGGTTTGATGCTCTCCAGGACCCACTGGATCTTTCCGTCGAACTCCGACAACCAGGTCGCCAGCGCGATCGGCTGGCGACCGGCCTGCTCGGTGTCGATGCCCTGGAACACGCCGCGCATCACGAACATGGTCGGCTCCGCGCCGTTGCGCATCACCGTCGGCACGAACGGGTCGAGCACGCCCATGTTGGAACACATGCCGACGGTGATCGGCGGAATGTCGGCGAGCCGTTCCACCACCGCTTCGGGCAGCACGTCGATCAGCTCGGGCGGCATGTTCCGCGGGCGCGAGATCCCGCCGGCACCGACTCCGTGCACCGCGCCGAATCCGGCCTTGCTCGCCGCACGCAGCGGCGCAAGGTCGTACCGATCCAGCCACTCCCGCTGCACCATGATCGGCACGCGCGCAAAGGAATTCGAGTCGATCTGGTCCTGTTCCCGCAGGATCCGCACGGCGGTCATCAGCACCAGCGGGGCCGTCTCGCCGACCGACCCGCAGTGCCGCAGGAGGTCGGCGACCAGCGCCAGATACAGCGTGTTGGGCGAACCGCCGCGCTCTGCCGCGAGATCCTTCCACTGCGCCGCGTCGAAGGTGGCGATGATCGAGCCTTCGCGCCAGCCGAGCGGCGTTGGCTCCGGCTTGGCGTCACGGCGGGACAGTGCCTGGCGGATCGCCTTGCGGTGGGCTGGATCCCGATACGCGCGTCGCGCTTCCGAAACCACTTCTCGCACAACGGCGATACCGCGGCTGGTGCCGTCCTTCAGATCGTCGCGCAGCCGGCCGACCTCGTCGAGGCCCGCCGTCGTCGCCAGCTCGGGCTGGACCAGTCCGATGGCCGCCATCAGTCCCGCGTGGCCGTCGGCGATGGCATGCGACGCGACACAGGAACAGACCATGCCGCCGGAGCGCGTCGGCACCGCCGACAGCCGCCACCCATACCCCTGCTCGGGATCGAGTGGATACTGCGCCTGATCATTCGCCCAGGCCAGCGCGTCGCCGTCGTCGATCGCGGCACGCTCCAGGCATAGCGGCAAGGCAGTGTCCGCGAGCACCCAGCGCGACCGGGCGAACGGCACCCGCGGGCGCCGCACCCGCCGCATGAACGGGCCGGAGCGCAGCTGGGCATACATCGCACGCAACTCGTCCTCGGTGAGCCGGTTGGCCAGCACCGTCACCGTCTGGCTGATGACCGGTGCGCCGTAGCCGTGATGCAGCCGCAGGAACGCCTTGTCGGTGAGACCGACATACACCGGGGCGGCCATCAGGACGCCTCCCGATCCAGCAGGCCCGAGGCATCCGACAGGAAGGCGGGCTCGGCCAGCCGCAGCATCCGCTCCTGCGCGACCATCGCCACCAAATCGCCGTTGCGACTGAATATCCGGCCCTGGGTGAACGCCCGGCCGCCCGCCGCCGAGGGCGATATCTCGTCGTAGAGCAGCCAATCGTCCACCCGGAACGGACGCATGAACCAGATCGAATAGTCCAGCGCGGCAGTCTGAATGGCGATGCCGGGGTGCGCCGCGACAGCGGCTCCGAGCAGCGTCATATCGCTGGCGTAGGTGAGTGCGCAGCTGTGCGTGACCGCGCAGTCCGGCAGCTCGCCGGTGTAGCGGAGCCAAACCTGTTGGCGCGCTGCGCAGATCGCGCCGTCCGGTACCCGGCGGATATCCCAGCCGTCCCATTCGTTGCCCGTGTCGCCCATGCCGATGGGAGCCAGCGAATCGGGATCGGGGGCTTCCGGGCACGGGTCGGCATGCCGTACCCCGTGACCGCCGACATGGAACGAGGCGACCATCAGGAAGGTCTCCCGGCCGTGCTGCAAGGCCCGGATGCGACGAACGGCGAACGAGCGGCCGAGCTTGACGGTGTCGACCAAGTAGTCGATCGGAATCTCCGGTGTCGTCGAACGGACGAAGTATCCGTGTATCGAATGGACGGTGAATCCGGCGTGCATCCCGGACGAGCCCGCCGCTAGGGCACGCGCCGCGACTTCGCCGCCGAACGTCCGAACCAGGGCGGTGCGGTGCTGGAGCTTGCCACGAAAGAAATTCGTGTCGATTTGCTCCACCGCCATTGCGTCGAGTAGTTCAACCATGGTCAACCTTCTTTGCGGTATCCGGTATCGGCGACCACGCTGTCGCGGTTCCTACCCAACGCCAGCGCGGGGCTGATACCGCTTTCGCTGACTCGACGGATAGGTTTTCCGACGCAACTCGATGACGTTTCAATCTCATCGCGATACACGTCGTATGAGATACAGTGAACCTCCAGCTAATAGAGTTCAAGGTGCTGTACTTCAGATCACACGACACCTACGAAATCTTTACGGGAGCGGTTTTTCGACAATTAGTCACATTCCACTCGAGCATGGCGATTCGCTCTGTGAATCGTCACAAAATAGGCTCTCATCTGGAACGATGAGGAAAGTGAATTATTTTCGATTTGCCGGATTCGACCCGTTTCCGGACTCTTTATCGACAACGGACAATGACACGATTCAGCGCCCGTAGGCATCCTCGGGCCGGACCAAAGGGACAGTCGTGTCACGGCGGTCAAAGAGTTGCACGAAGCGAAATAATTAGCCGCAACTTAACGTGGCGCTAACATGAAATTCCGCTCTCTCAGACAGATCCCTCGACCCCGCCGGATTCCCGCAGCGGGATCTCTTTCCAGAACAAAACCATGACAAACGCGACCACTGCGAGCAAAGCGGCAGCGACGTAAACCGTCGACATGGATTCGGCGAAGCCCGTCTGCAACGGCCCGGCCAGCGTCGGATTCAACTGTTGAATCACCGAGCTGTCGTCGAGCACCTTCTGCACCGCCGCTTGGTCGTGATGCACCAGCCCCTGCGCGAAGGCCACGTCGGCCGGATTGCTGCTGTGCAACCCCGCCATTACCGCCTGCTGATACGCCGGGCGGGTGGAGGCGGCCTCGAGCGCGGCGGTCACCTTGGTCGGCAGCAGGCCGAACAGCGTCGACAGCAAGGCCGCGACACCGAGCGTGCCGCCGACCTGACGGAAGAAGGTCGCGGCCGCGCTCGATACGCCCATATCCTTGGGTGCGGCGGCGTTCTGAATGGCCAATGTGATGGGCTGCAACAGGTTTCCCAGCCCGAACCCGGTGATCGCCATGAAGATCATGGTTCGCCACAGCGGTGTTTCCGGCGTCAGATAGTGGAACAGGAACAGACCGACGGCGACCGTGGCGGTGCCGATAATCGGGAACGCACGGTAGCGACCGGTCCGCGAGATGAGCCGGTTCGACACGATCGAACCCACCATCAGCCCGCCGACCATCGGCAGCAGCTGCACACCCGCGGCTATCGGACTGGCCCCGCGCACGACCTGCAGATACTGCGGAACCAGAATGATGCCGCCGAACAACGCCGCACCCACCACCATCGCGATCGCGACACCGAGCGCAAATGTCCGATTTCGGAACAGCCGCAATGGAATCAGCGCCGCGTCGCCCATCTTGGCTTCGATCCCGACAAACGCGACCAACCCGATCACGCCGATCGAGTAGCAGGCCAACGCACCCACGCTGGTCCATCCCCAGCTGCGCCCCTGCTCGGCCACGATCAGCAATGGCGTGATGCCGGTAGCGAAGGCCACGGTGCCGAGCCAGTCGACCGGGACCCGCGGCGGATTACTCCTCGGCATCCGGACCACCCGATACACCACCACCAGCGCGATCAGGCCGACCGGAACGTTGATCAAGAACACCCAGCGCCACCCGGTGATCCCCAAAATCGTGTGCTGACTGGCGAAAAGCCCGCCGAGCACCGGCCCGATCACACTGGCCGTGGCCCAGGTGGCCAGGAAATGTCCCTGATACTTCGCCCGCTCGCGCGGACTCACGATGTCACCGAGGACGGCCGACGCCAGTGACATCAGCCCGCCCGCCCCCACGCCCTGAATGGCACGGAACACCGCGAGTTGATACATCGACTGCGCCACCGTGCACAGCAGCGATCCGCCGACGAATATCACGATCGCGGCGAGCAGAAATGGCCTGCGGCCGTACATATCCGACAATTTGCCGTACAACGGCGTCGTCAAGGTCGCGGTGATCAGATACGCCGTGGTGACCCACGCCTGCAACGAGTAACCGGACAGATCATCGGCAATGGTCCGCACGGCGGTCGCGGTGATCGTCTGATCCAGCGCCGCCATGAACATGCCCAGAACCAGGCCACTCAGAATGACCAGCACCTGCCGATGCGAGAAGCCCGCCGGACCACCCTGCACAGCTACCTGCTCGGTCCGATGTCCGCGATGAGTCAGCGCCATCAGCAACTCCTGAAATCAGCAAATCGAGCATCAGTTGTTGAACTGCGGCCAATCCCATCCCCGGACCGCGGCGACCTCGCGCCCACGAACTAAGAAGCAACGATAAACCTCGGTCACGATTCGAGAAACGCTGAGTGATGTCTATCTCGAGTCCAGTACCGAAGTGATCCACGCCACATTCGCCACCGCCGCGTGGGTGCACCATTTCCGAGTCGCCCAGCCGACCGGCGACACGCTTCACCAGGCGTTTTCGCATCTGGCCACTCAGTGTGTAGGGTTGGGGAACACCCGACGCGGGGTGGAGCAGCTCGGTAGCTCGCTGGGCTCATAACCCAGAGGTCGCAGGTTCAAATCCTGTCCCCGCTACAGCAGGCCCAGGCCAGAGAGATTTCAATCTCTCTGGCCTGGGCCATTTTTCGGCCTGATCGACCTTTACTCGACCGCGTTGACGGAAGTCCTTGTCCTCCAACGACTCTGAGCCGATTCCGTCAGGAACGCCACCCCGTGCGCCTATGACCCTTGTCATATAGCTGCCCCACATGAGGCAGGGCTAACTTGAATCTTAGAGGTGCTAACTAAATTCCAATGTTCCTTGCATCAGGAGAGATGGCGACATGTCAGACGACTTGAATGTGAAGCAGGACAACAACAATGGGTCGATCGACCGTCGAGCCCTGCTCGGCGCCGGTGCCGTCGCAGTAGGGGCGGCCGCGCTCGGGGGCGGTCTGATCGGAGCGGCGGCGGCAAGTCCTGGCGCGCCCGCTGAGCTCGCGAATGATGGCGCGGTCGACAGCAACCTCAACAACGCGTCGCATCTGTTCAAGCTGAAGGTGGCGGACCGAGCGAGCTTCGACGGCGGCTACCTTCAGGGTGCGCACGAGGATAATTTCCCTGTGCTGCAGGGACAGAAGGGGTCGGTCTACTTCGTCCATCTCGACGGTGGCGGCATCCGCGAACCGCACTGGCATCCCACCGCATGGGAACTGAACTACATCATCTCCGGCAAAGCCAAGTGGACCATCCTTGGCACCCATCCAGACGGCAGCTACCACAACGACGTCTTCGAAGCCGAGCAGGGCGACCTCGTCTTCGCACCGCAGGGCTACTTCCACTATTTCGAAAACGCCAGCGCCGATACGCCTTTGGACGTCCTCGTCACCTTCAACACCAGCGCCAAGGAACCCAACGACGACATCGGCATCGTCGCCACCCTCAACTCCCTCCCCCGCGAAGTCCTGGCCGCCTCCTTCGGCATCCCCGTCTCCGCCTTCGCCAACATCCCCACCGACATCAAGCCCGTGGTAATCACCCGCCGCCGCTAACCGAGCAGCGCGCCTGGCCGCGGTCAGACGCGCGAGCCAAGGTTGGCTCCCGCTACAAACGATACGGCCCGAAACCTTGTGGTTCCGGGCCGTTTTCGTTGTCGGGCTCAGCGGCGCAGCAGAGCAAGCGGAGCGGACGGTTCCGCACGGTGGGCCGACCTGACCAGTTCCGCGCGGCTGTGTACACCCAGGGTTTCGTACAGGCTGCGGATGCGGCGATACATCGAGCGCTCCGAAAGGTAGTTGAGTCGCGCGATCTCGGCGACGGTCATCGATGTGCGCAGCATTCGCAACAGGTGGGTGTCGAACTCGTCCAACTCGACCTGGCCGCTCTGCGCGGCAGGCCGTCGGATGTCTTTGGGGGATGCGATGTTTCGGGTCGGCTCCGACCGCCGTCCGTTCGGTACCGAACCGCGCACCGACGGCAGTCGGTCGTGACGAACCGAACGCACGTGGTCGAGCAGTTGGGTGCGGAGGAGTTCGGCTTGCCGCTCGACCGATATCGCGATGTTGACCACGAAGTTGGCGCCGGAGCGGATGGCGAAGTAGGTCGAGTGGCCGGTGAGGTCGTTGGTGACCGCGACGATCAGGCCCATGGCATGCGTCGCCCGGATCGAGCGCAGCCTTTCGGCCTGGTGCTCGGTGTTGACCGGTAGCACGATCGGTGCGCCGTCGACGTCCCCGCGCGCGGTGAGTTCGTCGTAGTCGGCGAACTCGAGCTCGAACGCCGGCGCCAGCAGACTCCCGCACGGTCCGTTCGCCGGATCCAGATAGTCGCGCAGACTCGGATGCGCGAATGCGTTGGGCTTGGTCATCTTTTCGATGCCCCAGCTCAGTTGCGCAGTGTTCATGGTTGCCCCCCAGATACTCTTCTTGACTACCTGGTTGGACGCGCGAATCGCCCGATCGGTTCCATACCGGGGCAACCGTTTTGAGAGTCGCTCGTAACTCCTTGCCCATCAATAAGAAAGCGGCCCGCAACCGAGAGTTGCGGGCCGCTTTCCATGTGCCCGGGAACGTGGCCTCACGCTCGACCAGGCGCGCGGTCTACTGCCCAGCCGCGCTCTTGGACTCCACCTCGCTAGCGCTCGGCTCCGCCAAGCGCGATGCGCGCTGGCACATGATTCGCTCGCTACGCTCGCTCATTGGACTCCAGCACCGGCGGCTCGATGCCGAGGTCGCGCAGGCTGTTTCGGTACAGCTCGACATTCGCGAGCTTGATGTCCTCGTAGCCACGCACGGTGTCGGCGAGCTCGGCGGCCCGCACCGCGCGGTCGTAGCCTGCCTCGTCGAGCGTGTCCGCGAGCGTCGTCACCATCTCGGTGTAGTGGGCGAGCAGGGTGCGCTCGACCCGACGCACGTGGGCGTAACCGAAAGGATCGAACTTGGTGCCGCGCAGCCGCTTTCCCTTGGCCAGCACCTTGAGCGCGAGGTGCCCGCGCGGTCCGATACCGATCTTCTTCTTGCGGCCCATGGCCCGCAGCACCGGCGGGTGCAGCTTGTAGGTGAGGTTCGCCCCTTCGGGCAGCTGACCCGCGACCTCGTCCAGGAAGGCCGGGTCGACCAGGCGGCGAGCCACCTCGTACTCGTCCTTGTAGGCGGTGAACTTGTACAGCCCACGCGCCACCTGCTCGCTGAACTCGGTGCGCTCGGTGGTGCGCGACTGTGCGTCCCAAATGTGTTGCACGGTACGGACATAGTCGCGGGCAATGCGGACGCCCTGGAACCCGATCAGCTCCGCGGCACGCAGTTCGACGAGCCGCCTGGTCTCACCCGTCGCGGTCAGGCCGTCGAAAAGGTCTGCCGGAACCTTGATTTCGGCGCGCGCGGCCTGCGTGCGCCCGGCGGCGGCGGCGAACTCGTCCGGCCGGGCGACCGCGATCCGGCCCCAGCGGAACGCCGCGATATTGGCGTTCACCGCAACACCGTTGATCTCGATGGCCTCCTCGATCGACGCTGCGGGCAGCCGCAGGCCGCCGAGCTGGTACGCGGCGCCGACCATCAGGAAGTTGGCGGCCGCGGTGTTGCCGAACAGCACCTCGGCGGCGGCGAGCGCGTCGAAGGAACGCACCTCGCGCGACGCCTGCTCGAGCCTGGACAGCAGCGCCGGGGTCTCCGGGTACTCAACCGCCTTGTCGTACACCATGTCCCCGGTCGGGGTCTGGCTGGTGGACGCTACGGACAGCGTGTTCGCGTTCGAGCCGTAGGCCAGGTTCTTGTTGTCCGTGGCGGTCAGCAGGTCGAAGGCGATGATGCAGTCCGCCGAACCCGGCGTCAGCCGGTTCGCGGGCTCCAGCTCGCCGGTGGCGAACCGCAGGTGCGAGACGACCGGTCCCGCCTTCTGGCTCAGGCCGATCTGATCCAGGCTCGCCACCTCGTAACCGGCCCGCAGCGCGGCGGTGGCCAGCACCTGGTTCACCGTGACGATGCCCGTGCCGCCGATGCCGGCGAGGAAGACGTTCTGTGTCGTCGTCAGCACGGGCTGCGCGAGATCGGGCAGCACCGGCGGCGCCGGACGCTGCACTGCCTTGCGCTTCTTGGCCTTTGCCGGATCCGGCAGTTCCACCGTGACGAAGGACGGGCAGTCGCCGTCCATGCAGGTGTAGTCGGTGTTGCAGGAGGTCTGATCGATGCGGGTCTTGCGGCCGAATTCGGTGTCCACCGGCTGCACCGACAGGCAGTTGCTCTTGACGCCGCAGTCACCGCAGCCCTCGCAAACCGCCTCGTTGATGACGACCCGGGTCCGGCGGGTCGGCAGGGTGCCGCGCTTGCGCTGTCTACGCGCGTCGGCGGCACAGTGCTGGTCGTAGATGAGGACGGTGACGCCGGGTACCTCACGCAAGGCGCGCTGGGCCTCGTCGAGCCGATCGCGGTGCCACAGCCGGGTGCCCGGTGCGAGATCGCGCTTGCGGTACTTCTTCGGCTCGTCGGCGCAGATGATGATCTGCGCAACGCCTTCGGTGCTGAGCTTGTGGGTCAGCATCGGCACCGCGAGCGCGCCCTCGGCGTCCTGCGCTCCGGTCATCGCGACGACGTCGTTGTAGAGCAGCTTGTAGGTGATGTTCACCCCGGCCGCGATGCAGGCCTGCACGGCGAGCTGGCCGGAGTGGAAAAACGTTCCGTCGCCGATGTTCTGGAACAGGTGCGGCACATCGGTGAACGGCGCCTGGCCGATCCACTGCGCGCCCTCGCCGCCCATCTGGGTCAGGCCGGTGACCTGGCTGTCCTCCCGGCCCGACATGGTCACCATGGTGTGGCAGCCGATGCCGCCACCGGCCAGCGAACCCTCCGGCACCGCGGTGGAGCGGTTGTGCGGGCAGCCGCTGCAGAAGTAGGCGGCGCGCTTGGCGGGCAATACCGCCAGTGACAGTGGCTGCGGCAGTGGACGTTTCGTGTCCAAGTAGCCGTGCAGGGCGCGGCTCAGCGGCTTGGTGATCCGGCCGGTGGTGAGTTCGCCGTCCTGGCTGAACAGCGGGCGACCGGCGGCGTCGCGCTTGCCGATGATCTCCGGGGCGTCGGCCGTGCCGTACAGGATCTCCCGGATCTGGGTCTCGATGAAGGCGGTCTTGTCCTCGACCACCACGAGCCGGGTGAGGCCCTTGGCGAACTGCCGAACCCGTTCGGGCGCAATGGGAAACGGCATGCCGATGCGCAGCAGCCGAACGCCGGCGCGGATGAGCGCGTCGTCATCTACGCCCAGATCGATCAGCGCCTGCCGCACCGCGTCGAAAGTAGTTCCGGTGGCGGCGATTCCGATGGTGGCGTGCGGCGGGTCCAGCTCGATCACGTCGAGGTCGTTGAGCGTGCTGTAGGCCTTGACCACCTCCCAGCGCGGGCCGTACAGGTCAGCCTCGGCGATCACGCTGTCCGTCGGCGCCGCCATCGGCCGCTGCAGGTAGTTGAACGGGCGTCCCTCCCAGGTGATCTCGGGGACGATGATGTCGATGTCACCCGCGTCGCCGTCGACCGACCAGGCGCCGTCGGCGACGTCGGCCACGATCTTCAGCGCGACGAGGCAACCCGAGGCCCGCGACAGCGCGACACCGTGCAGGCCCATGGTGATGATCTCGCGGGCGTTGCGCGGGAACAGCACCGGAATGTTCATCGCGGCCAGCGAGCGCTCGCTCACCGCGGGCACCGTCGAGGACTTCGAGGCCGGATCGTCACCGACCAGCAGCAGCACCCCGCCGTTGGCGTTCGCGCCGTACATATTGGCGTGCCGCAACGCATCTGTCGCCCGGTCCAGGCCGGGACCCTTGCCGTACCACACGCCGACGACACCATCGTGGGTGGCGGTTCCCTTCGGCAGGTCGGCCTGGCTCCCCCACACCGAGGTGGCTGCCAGCTCTTCGTTCAGCCCCGGGACGAACGAAATATCGTGCTCGGCAAGCACGTTGGGCATCCCGCCCAGCATCTTGTCCACGCCGCCGAGCGGACTGCCCTGGTATCCCGACACGAACGTGCCGACCCGCCGTCCGGCGCGCAGGTCGCGCACGTGCTGTTCCACCAGTTGACGCGCGATCGCTTGAACCCCGGTCAGGACAACGGTGCCCGCGCCGACGCGGTAGCGGTCGGCGAGGTCATAGGGCGCCGGAATCAGGTCGTGATCGGCGAGCTCGGTCATACATCCACCCGTCCGGTCGGCGCCGATCGGGCGCCGCCTTAGTTGAGCACTTGATGCCCTTTACCCTGCCCTTGAAGGGCGAAATGAACAACCTTGGCTTTATAAATTGAGCATGTTGCGCAATTTCGCCACCTGTGAATGGGCACACACTATGCACGATGTGAGGTTTGGTGTGACCCCGACCACCACACACCGACGGCGACCTCTCGCGGACTCACCCAGCAAACGGGACATGGCCGAGGCAAACGTCGAGTGACAGCTCCGCACTGCCCCCGCCCGCCGGATCTCGTGGCACGCCCTGTGTCGAATGTCGAGAGCGATTCGCTATGACGCGTCATAACCAAGGTGTCCAATGCAGTGATCTTGGTCAAACGCACATGAAATGCATTGTGAATTGTCCAATATGCCGGACCCGGTTGCGCAGAGCCGCGGGCGCGGCGCTACGTTCGCTGCGGATGGTGCCGCTATCGCGGGTGCCCGCAGTCGTTGAGCCGAAAGGTGGTGTGCCGGTCCGACCTTCGGTTCGGCTGTGGGGTCTTGTCTGTCCGTCCACGTGGCGATCGATGACGTTCGCTGCGATTTCCCATGCAGTGGTGGTCCGTTCGAGTTGCCGAGGCGTAGTCGGGGTCGGCAAGTCGATAACGGCCGAGATTCTAAGGAAAACCGTGCACAGAGTTCCGTTCAGGATCGCGATCCTGTTGTTGAGCGTCGTCTCGGTCGGCCTGCTTGGCCTGCCCGCGAACGCCCAACCGCTCTATCCCACACCCGATCCCGATGTGTTCTACGCACCGCCCGCCGACCTGGCGGCGCTGCAGCCGGGCGACGTCGTGCGCGCCCGCAAGATCGACACCGGCCTCTATGTCGGCACCACGGGTTGGCAGGTCGCGTTCCGGTCTACCAACTCGCAGAACAATCCGGTGATGGGCGTGACCACCGTCCTGTTGCCGAACGGTGTCGCGAACCCACCGCTCGTCTCCTACCAGGCACTGATCAATTCCCTTGGTACCCAGTGCAACCCGTCGCGCTCACTGTTCAACGGCGAATTGCAGGACGCGGTCGGCGCGATGCTGCCGATCGGGCGCGGCTGGGCGGTGTCGCTGCCCGACTACCTCGGGCCCACCTCCGCCTACGGTGCCGCGCGACTCAGCGGCATGATGACCCTGGACAGCGTCAAGGCCGTGCAAAAGGTGGCCGAACTGGGTCTCGCCAATTCGCCTGTCGCACTTGCCGGTTACTCCGGCGGCGGGATGGCCACCGCGTGGGCGGCCGCACTGCAGCCCACCTACGCGCCCGATCTGAAGATCACCGCGTCGGTGGCGGGCGGCATCCCCGCCGATCTCGAGGAAATGGCGATGGCGCTCGGCTTCGCCCCGCACCCCGGGTTCGGGCTGGCGTTCGCCGCCGCGATGGGACTCGAACGCGAATACCCGGACCGGCTGCCGGTTTCGGATCAGCTCAACGAAAACGGCCTGTGGTTCCGCGAATTCACGCACGACGCCTGCCGCCGGTTCCTGCTGTTCCACGGCGCGTTCCGCAACGCCGAGCAGATGGCCGCCTCCAAGAGCCTGATGGACAGCCCGGTCGCCCATCAGGTGTTGCGCGAGAACAGCTTGCGCTACTTCGACGGCGTGCCCACCGTCCCCACCTACATCTGGCAGGGCCGGTTCGACGAGATGACCTTCTTCCCGCCGGTCGCCGAAGTGGTCGACCGCTACTGCAAGGCGGGCGCCCGAGTCGAGTTCCACCCCTACGAAATAGCGGAACACCTGACCACCGCCGCCGCAGGCTTCGTCCAGGCTTGGAACTACGTGGAAGCGCGTTTCCGCGGCGAGCCCGCCCCGACCAACTGCTGACCCCCGAATAGCAAGCGGCCCCCGGAGTCCGACTCCGGGGGCCGTTTTCATCAGTATTTGCCGCTTTGACATTCACCTTGGTAGTCGTCACATTTCCAGAGTGTGTCGTAGGGATCGTCGCCCTGGTCTTCGCGTTCCATGAGGTCGATCATGGCCTGCAACTTCTGCGCGAAGAAATCGGCCAACCCCTTTTCGGTCGCGCAGCAGGACTTGATCTTGCCTTTTCGGGCGACGGCAACCTGCTTGACCCATTCCCCGAAACCGGGGTCCCCGCACATCTGCTGCCTGCTCCACGGATTGAAACCGTGGTGCGCGTCATAGCGGGTGTTGAGGGCGACCACGAAGAGATTCGTATCCGCGCCCTTCACGGTGTACGGATTTCGTCCCTGGATATCGACGTATTCGGAATACCACCGGTAGCTGCGCTCTTTCTTCCCGTCTCCGGCACAGACGAAGTCGTACAGCGCGGCCGCGATCTGCTCTTCTCGCTCGTCATCGGTGATGGCCGAGGCGCGGGGCGCGACTACGCCCGAGAACAACATCGCGCAGAGCGCGATTACCGCAAATAGTCCATTCCTCGACATATGCACTCGTGGTCCCTTTTCTGTGCGGCAGCGTCCATTGTGCTGAGCGGTCCCACTGGTACCCGGTGTTCGAGATCGGACAAGTGTAAGCAGCAGGCTCCATGGATCTTCGTAACCACGGGCCGTGCGGATGGGAGAAGTTTCCTTCCAAGCGAAACGACAGTGACCCCGAAGAGTTCTCCGGGGTCACTGTCGGATCGACGGTGTGGCGGTCAGCTGATGGAGCGGACCTGCTCCTCGTATTCGGCGCGGGTCTTTTCGTCGGCGGGGTGCAGGGCGCGGTCGCCGTCGATGAGGCGGCGGAACAGGCGCAGGGCGCGTTCGGGAGTGGCGGCGAAGGCTACGTCGATGGGGCCGAGGTAGCTGGGGACGGCAACTTCGCCCTTGCGGGTGGTGACGGTGCGCAGGATGGCGGCGGCGACGTCTTCGGGGTCGACGGTGGGCATGCCGTGGCCGAGGGTGAGGCCGGAGGAGAGGCGGGTGCGCACGGCCGAGGGCATGACGCAGCTGACGCTGATGCCCTGCGGGGCGAACTCCAAACGCGTTGCGGCGGAAAGGCCTACGGCGGCGAACTTGCTCGCGTTGTAGACGGCGAGACCGGGGATGGGAATCTTGCCCGCCAGCGAGGCCACGTTGATGATGTGCCCGTGGCCGCGCTCGATCATGCCGGGGGCGACCGCGCGCATGCCGTGGATGAGGCCCCAGACGTTGATGTCCATGGTGGCCTGGCCGACCACGTCCGGCTCGTCGAGGAACGAGCCCGCGGGCATCACGCCGGCATTGTTGACGAGGACGTCGATGTGGCCGAGGTCGGCGATCACCTTGTCCCACTGGCCGCGTGAGCGCACGTCGAGCTCGTAGGACTTGGCGCCGATCGCGGCAGCGGCGGTTTCGGCGGCGACGGTGTCGACGTCGGCGATCACGACCTCGGATCCCTTGGCCGCGAACAGTTCCGCGGTGGACTGGCCGATGCCGCGGCCGGCGCCGGTGATCAGGACGCGCGCGCCCTTCAGGTCGAAGTCGGGGTATCCGTGACCGAGAATTCTCATGCGAAGGCTCCTTGTTCGAGCGCACGGCGGGTGCTGCGCAGACTGTGCTGGAAGGTGTCGAGGCGGCGGCGGCCGTCCATGAAGTTGGGTCCCATCACCGCGAGATCCTCGGCGGTGGCGTCCAGGCGCAGGACCTTGGTTCCGGTCGCGCGCAACTGGGCGATCTCGGCATCGAGCTTGGCGCTCATGCGGTTTCGCAGCTGCCGTTCCAGGAGGTGACCGGCGCCGGTCGCGGGGATCTTCCCGGTCGAGGCCATCGGCGCGAGCACGACGAGTTCATCGAGCTTCGCCGGGATCAGCAGATCCACCGAGGCGGTCGAACCGGCGCCACCGTCGATGAAGCGGCGTCCGGCAATGGGTACCGGCGGGAACCAGCCGGGCACCGCCCACGACGCGCGCAGGGCCGCACCGAGCGGCGCGGTCGGTGCGTCGGGCGATCCGAACGGAACCCGTTCTCCCGTCGCATAATCCATGCTGACCAGCCAGGTCGCCGGATGCGTTACCCAGGAACGACCGGGGTTCAACCGCTCGGCAAGCAGCTCCAACCAGCTCGCGTCGCCACCACCAACCGGCAACAGCCCACTACCCGCGGTGAGCAGTGCTTGCCCGGACTCGATGCGGCGCAAGGGAAGTCGGAAGGAGCCCAATCGCGGGCGTGGTACCGGCGGAAATCGCCCTGGCCCCGACCGCATGTGCGCCAACAGAATCGGATTCGTGGACGTGCCGTCCTGCATGTCGACCAACTCGCCCACCGAGATGCCGCTGCCGAGCATGGTCACGTACTCCGCGCCCGCGGACGTCCCGATCAGCACATCGGCCTCGCGCGGATCCCAGTCCAGCGCGTCCCGCACCGCGGCCAGCGCCGCGACGATCCACGCGGCACCGAGCGTGCCACCACAACCGATGGCCAGGCCGCGTCGCTGCGACCCGTTGTTGTTACCCATGGTTCCAAACACTAACAGAATTCAAATACCAGTGGTATCCCAAATCTGGCGGTACGTAGAATCACGGCATGGCACGACTGACCCGGTCCGAGAGCCAGGCCCGCACCCGCGCTGACCTGATCGCCACGGCACGCGACCTCTTCCTGGCCGACGGCTACGCGAGCACCAGCCTGGAGCGGGTCGCCGAGGAGGCCGGCTACTCCAAGGGCGCGGTCTACTCGAATTTCCGCACCAAGAAGGAGCTCGGCCTCGAGGTGATCGAACTGATCCACGCGACCAAGTTCGACGAGGTGACCGAGCTGCTCGCGGCGGGCGACAGCTTCGAGGAACAGCTCGAGCGGTTTCAGGCGTGGGCCGAACGGACCGTCGGCGACGTCGGCTGGACCATGCTCGAATTCGAGTTCGCGACCGTCTCCCGCGACGATCCCGCCCTGCAGGCGGCGCTGGTGTCGAGCCTCGGCGTGGTCCGCGGCGCGGTGGCCGCGCAGGTGCAGACGCTGGCCGACACCATGGGCATCGAGCTGCCGGTGCCCGCCGAGGACGCCGCGACGGGCATCCTCAGCATGGGCATCGGCCTCGGCATGCAGCGCGCCATCGACCCATCGATCCCGGCTCGGCTGATCACCGACGCCGTCCGGTTGCTGGTCACCCTCGGCACTGGACCGCTCGCCGCGAAGAGCGCGGTCACGCCGTGAAGTGCAGGGTCCATTCGCCGCGATAGTGCAACCGGGTGACACTGCCCGGTGGAATGTCGATCCGCCAGAACGATTTCGGCGGTGCGTCCAGGGTCACCAGCAGGGCCGCCCGGATGACGGCCGGGTGGGTGACGGCGATGGTCGACTTGCCCTCCGACGCGATCTCGGCCATCCAATACCTGGTTCGCTCGATCACATCCACCACGGATTCGCCGCCGTGGCCACGGAACATCGGGTCGGTGAGCCACGCGTAGAGCTCGTCCTGCGGCACCGACATCAGCGCCCCGCCCCGCCACGCGCCCGCGTCGAGATCGCGTAGTCGGGTGTCCTCGTCACCGGGCAGCCCTAGCAGTGCCGCCGTCTCGACCGTCCTGCGCTCGGGTCCGGTGAGCACCCGTGGCGCGGCGAGCGGCGTACAGCCAGAGATGGCCCTGCGGCCTGCTTCGGTCAGCGATTCGTCGACTGGAAAACGTGCCTTCCGCATCGCCTCAGTCATGCCATGGCTGACCAGGTCGAGTCTGAGCACCTTTTGCACTGTTCCGCCTCTCCGAGTATTCAGGCCAGGCTCAGGTGCCACGACAGTAGCGCTGGCGGCCGTCGGTGAGGAGCGAAAGAGTTAGCCCGTACCCGACGAGTTACCCATGTACTCACGAGATCAGTGGTCGCAACTAGGTCGGCTACGCCGACCTAGTTGTCAGTGCCTCGGTGCAGACTGATGGCATGGCTCAGTTCTCCACCGCTACCCAGGAGTGGTTCGACGGTGCTTTCCCGGCGCCGACGGCCGCTCAGCTCGGGGCGTGGGAGGCGATCGCGGCGGGTGAGCACACGTTGGTGGTCGCGCCGACCGGGTCGGGGAAGACGCTGTCGGCGTTCCTGTGGGCGATCGATCAGTTGGCCACTCGGAAGAAGGCGACGGAGAAGGCCGGGACCTCGGTGCTGTATGTGTCGCCGTTGAAGGCGCTCGCGGTGGACGTGGAGCGTAATCTGCGGGCGCCGCTGGTGGGTGTGACGCAGACCGCCAAGCGGCTCGGGCTGGATCCGCCTGCGATCACGGTGGGGGTCCGGTCCGGGGATACCAGCGCGGCCGATCGGCGATCGATGCAGCGGACGCCGCCGGACATTTTGATCACCACGCCTGAATCGCTGTTCTTGATGCTCACCTCCGCGGCCAAGGAGACGTTGCGGAACGTGGGCACGGTGATCGTGGACGAGGTGCATGCGATCGCCGGTTCGAAGCGTGGCGCGCATTTGGCGTTGTCCCTTGCGCGGCTTGATCTGCTCACTGAACGGCCCGCGCAGCGGATCGGCCTGTCGGCGACGGTGCGGCCGCCGGATGAGGTCGGCCGGTTCCTGGTCGGTAACGCGCCGATCACCATTGTCTCGCCGCCCGCGCCGAAGACCTTCGATCTGTCCGTCCGGGTGCCGGTGGCGGATATGACCGAACCCGGTGAGTCCGATCAACCCGGCTCGATCTGGCCGCACGTGGACGAGGCGATCGTGGATCTGGTGCTGGAACACCGGTCTTCGATCGTGTTCGCGAATTCGCGCAGGCTGGCCGAGCGGCTCACCGCGCGACTCAACGAAACCTATGCGGCGCGGCTCGGCGAACCGGTGGAGACCGAGCACAGGCCGCCCGCGCAGCTCGGTGCGTCGACCGAAGTGATCCACGGTGCGGGTCCGCTGCTCGCGCGGGCGCATCACGGATCCGTGAGCAAGGAGCAGCGCGCGCTCATCGAGGACGACCTGAAGAGCGGGCGGCTGCGTTGCGTGGTCGCGACCAGCAGTCTCGAGCTCGGCATCGACATGGGCGCGGTCGATCTGGTGGTGCAGGTGGAGGCGCCGCCGTCGGTGGCGAGCGGGTTGCAGCGGATCGGGCGGGCCGGGCATCAGGTCGGCGAGATATCGCGCGGTGTGCTGTTCCCGAAGCACCGCACCGACGTCATCCACTGCGCGGTGGCCTCGCAGCGGATGACCGCCGGGCAGATCGAGGCGATCCAGATTCCGGCGCATCCACTGGACATCCTGGCTCAGCAGACCGTGGCGGCGTGCGCGCTGGAATCGATCGATGTCGACGCCTGGTTCGAGATCGTCCGTGGCACCGGAAGTTATGCGGCGCTGCCGCGCTCGGCGTACGAGTCGGTGCTGGACCTCTTGGCCGGACGGTATCCGTCGGACGAGTTCGCCGAGCTGCGACCGCGATTGGTGTGGGATCGGGACGCGGGCACGCTGACCGGAAGACCTGGCGCACAGCGACTTGCGGTGACCTCGGGCGGCGCGATCCCCGACCGCGGCCTGTTCGCGGTCTACATGGTCGGCGAAAAGGCTTCGCGGGTGGGCGAACTCGACGAGGAGATGGTCTACGAGTCGCGGGTCGGTGATGTGTTCGCGCTCGGCGCGACGAGCTGGCGGATCGAGGAGATCACCTTCGACCGGGTGCTGGTGACGCCCGCGTTCGGGCAACCGGGACGGCTGCCCTTCTGGCACGGCGACGGCTTGGGCCGTCCCGCCGAACTCGGCGGTGCGCTCGGCGAATTCGTGCGGAAGGTCGGCCAGCACCCGGAGAATCTGGAAAAGCTCACCTCGGCAGCCGGTTTGGACGCGTTCGCGACCGCGAACCTCGGCACCTTGCTCGACGAACAGCGGACCGCGACCGGGCACCTGCCCACCGATAAAACGCTGGTGGTAGAGCGGTTCCGGGATGAGCTCGGCGACTGGCGGCTGGTGCTGCACTCGCCGTACGGGCTGCCGGTGCACGCGCCGTGGGCGCTGGCGATCGGGGCCAGGCTGCGCGAACGGTTCGGCGTCGACGCCGCGCCGAACGCCTCCGACGACGGCATCGTGGTGCGCCTGCCCGACACCACCGACGACCCGCCCGGCGCCGAGCTGTTCGTCTTCGAACCCGACGAGATCGATGACATCGTCACCGAACAGGTCGGCGGCTCCTCGCTTTTCGCCTCCCGCTTCCGCGAGTGCGCCGCGCGGGCACTGCTGCTGCCGCGCCGCGATCCCGGCAAGCGCGCCCCGCTCTGGCAGCAGCGGCAACGGTCGGCGCAGCTGCTCGACGTGGCACGCAAGTTCCCCGACTTCCCGATCCTGCTGGAGACGGTGCGCGAATGTCTGCGCGACGTCTACGATCTGCCGTCGCTGCGCGACCTGCTCGGCCGGGTGGCGCGCCGCCAACTGCGCCTGGTCGAGGTGGAGACGGCCACGCCGTCACCGTTCGCCAACGCCCTGCTGTTCGATTACATCGGGCAGTTCATGTACGACGGCGACAGCCCGCTGGCCGAACGCCGTGCGGCCGCACTATCGCTCGACTCGAGTCTGCTCGCCGAACTACTCGGGCGGGTGGAACTCCGCGAGCTACTCGACGCCTCGGTCCTCGAGCAGACCGAACGGGAACTGCAGCGGCTCACCCCCGAACGCCAGGCCCGCGACGCCGAAGGACTCGCGGACCTGCTGCGGCTGCTCGGACCGCTCACCGCCGCCGAGGCCGCCGAACGCTGCGTCGACGACCCGGCCGAGTGGTGTGCCGAGCTGGTGAAATCGCGCCGGGCCCTGGAGGTTACCTTCGCGGGCCGCAGCTGGTGGGTGGCCGTGGAGGACGCCTCCCGGCTGCGCGACGCGCTCGGCGTGCCGCTGCCGATCGGCACGCCCGCCGCCTTCATCGAACCCGTCGCCGACCCGCTCGGCGATCTGGTCGGCCGGTTCGCCCGCACGCACGGTCCGTTCAGCACCGAGGCGGTGGCCACCCGCTTCGGCCTCGGCCCGGCCGTCGTCGCCACCGCACTGCATCGGCTGATCACCGAAAAGCGCATCGTGGAAGGCGAATTCACCCCAGGTGCGGCCGGCTCGGAATGGTGCGACGCACAGGTGCTCCGCCGACTGCGCCGCCGCTCGCTGGCCGCCGCCAGGCACGAGGTCGAGCCGGTATCGACGGCCACCCTCGGCCGCTTCCTCCCGGCCTGGCAACACATCGGGACCGGCGAACTACGCGGCGTCGACGGCGTCGCCACCGTGGTGGAACAGCTTGCGGGCGTACCGATCCCGGCCTCGGCCTGGGAGTCGCTCATCCTGCCCGCCCGGGTGCGCGACTACTCCCCCGCCATGCTCGACGAGCTGATGGCCACCGGCGAGGTCCTCTGGTCCGGCCACGGCTCGATCACCGCCAAGGACGGCTGGGTCGCGCTGCACCTGACCGACCAGGCCCCCTTCACCCTGGCACCGCCCGACGACATCGAACTGTCCGAGGTGCAGCTGCGCCTGCTCACCGCCCTCGGCGCATCCCTCCTGCCTCCCGCGGCGGTTGCTGAGACCCCCAACCCGATACCCGTGCCGCACGGTGGCGGTGCGTATTTCTTCCGGCAGCTGTCCGATGCGACCGGGTTACTCGACGACACCCAGGTCTCGGCGGCGCTGTGGGAATTGGCCTGGGCCGGAATGGTTTCGGGCGATACCTTCGCGCCGGTCCGGGCCATGTTGTCGGGTACCGCGCGGAGCACGACCGCCCATCGGACGCCGCGCCGGGCGCCGCGCGGGCGGGCTTACCTGCCGCGCCCGAGCATGCCGACCCGGTCCGGCCCGCCCGCGGTGGCGGGGCGCTGGTCGCTGCTGCCGGAACGGGTGTCGGACAACACCGTTCGGGCACATGCGACCGCGGACATGCTGCTGGAACGGTATGGCGTGCTGACGCGCGGGTCGGTGCAGAACGAGGGCGTGCCCGGCGGTTTCGCGCTGATGTATCGGGTGCTCACCGAGTTCGAGGACCGGGGCCGTTGCCGCCGTGGGTATTTCATCGATTCGCTCGGTGGCGCCCAGTTCTCCACCACCGACGTGGTGGACCGGCTGCGGTCGTTCGATATCGAGCGCAGCCGCCCCGGCGAGACGCGGCCGCAGACCGGCAAAGCACTCGCGCTGGCGGCGTGCGACCCGGCCAATCCCTATGGCGCCGCGTTGACCTGGCCGAAAGGCGATGGCGAGAGCGGGCATCGCCCCGGGCGAAAGGCCGGCGCGCTGGTCGTTCTCGTCGACGGCGACCTGGTGCTCTACCTCGAACGCGGCGGCAAGACGCTGCTCACCTTCACCGAGGACCCGAACGCCCGCCAGTCCGCCGCCCAAGCCTTGGCCGACCTGGTGCACAACCGCCGCGTCGACTCCCTCGTCATCGACCGGGTCGACGGAGAAACCGTGCACGGCAATACCTTCGCGGGCTTCCTCAGCGAAGCGGGCTTCTCCACCACGCCTCGCGGCCTGCGCCTGCGGAGCCACCCATGAGCCCGGGCATCCCGCACGACGCCACTAACCTCGGGCTGTGCCATGCCCGAGGGTGACACCGTCTACCTGACCGCGGCGCGCCTGCGCGCGGCATTGGCGGGTAAGACGTTGACCGGCAGCGACTTCCGGGTGCCGCGGTACGCGACCGTCGACCTACGCGACCAACTCGTGGAGAGTGTCGGCAGCTACGGGAAACATCTGTTCATTCGGACGCCGACGGTGAGCATTCACACGCACCTCAAGATGGAGGGCACCTGGCGGGTCTTCCACTGCGGGCAACGCTGGACGAAGCCGCGCGTGACGGCCCGGCTGGTGCTGCGCACGGATGAGGTCGAGGCCGTGGGGTTTTCGCTCGGCAAGGTGGAGGTGCTGCGCATCGCCGACGAGCACACCGTCATCGATCACCTCGGACCGGACCTACTCGATCCGGAGTGGGAGGTGGCCGAGGCGGTCCGGCGTCTGGAGCGCTA
Source organism: Nocardia sp. NPDC050175 (assembly GCF_044459885.1). Taxonomy (NCBI): domain Bacteria; kingdom Bacillati; phylum Actinomycetota; class Actinomycetes; order Mycobacteriales; family Nocardiaceae; genus Nocardia; species Nocardia sp. NPDC050175. Next base: position 1,053,556 of record NZ_JBITJI010000002.1, on the reverse strand, counting down.
CCCGGACCAGCCGATCGGCCTCGCCCTGCTGGATCAACGGAACCTGGCCGGCATCGGCAATGTCTTTCGAAGCGAGGTCTGCTTCCTCCGCCGCGTTCACCCGACTACCCCGGTCGCCCAGGTGCCCGACCTGCTCGCGCTGGTGAACGAGGCGCACCGGATCCTGACGGAGTCCGTGCGGAAACCACCCCGGCGCGAGCTCGTCTACGGCAAGACTCGCCGCCCCTGCCAGCGCTGCGGCACACCCATCGCGTCCCAACTGCTCGGCGATACCGCACCCGCGTCCGACCGCATCGCCTACCGCGAACGCGGCATCTACTTCTGCCCCCGCTGCCAGCCGCTCCCCGGCACCTGAGCGCGCGGCCACGGCCGCGCAAGCGTGCGTGCGGCACCGCACAAATCTGATCGCGGAAAATCCGACTTCGGACCAAGCCCATTGGTTCGCCGCACCGAATCAACTGTGCAACCGAACCAATCGCTCGGCGTGCCCACCGGCTATTACCCGTCCACCACTGTAATTTGCCACTCAGTTGCTAATGATCGGCGCGCTCGGCACGACTACATCCGTGGCAGTCACGACACAGCACAGGAGCAGGCCATGACGACGGTATCGAGATCGGGCAGACGCATGCTCCTCGCGATCGCCACCCGCCTCTTCTTCGCGGCGCTGGCCACCATGGCCACCGTGCTCTTCAGTTACCTACTGCTGCATCCCAATTCGAATGCCCAGACACCGCAGGCGCCGCACCCGGCGATCTCCTCGGTGTCGCCGCGCCCTTGACGAAGTGACCCCTCCCACTTAACTTACAAGATGTAAGTTGATGAGGAGTGCGGCATGAACGATCCGCGGCAGTACGTGGTCATCGGTGGCGGACTGGCCGGCCTCGCGGCCGCGGTCTGGCTGGCCGAAGCCGGCAAGCAGGTCACCCTGCTGGAACGCCGCGGCCGACTCGGCGGCCGCACGCACGCCATGAAGGTCGACGTGGCCGACGACCTCCCGGACAACGGCCAGCACGTGATCGCCAGCGGCTACGAGCACCTCTTCCGATATCTCACCAGCGTCGGCACCCGGCAATACGTCGCCTTCCCGGAGCACGCCACGCTGCGCTGGCCCGACGGCCGCAGCGCCACCATGAGCACGAAGGGCTTCGGCGCGCTGCGCACCCTGACCGGCGCACACCCCGACGCCAGTCCGCTCGAACGGGTCCGCGCCGCCGTCGCCACCCTGCGGCTCGGCTGGCAATGCCTGCACCAGCCTGCCGACCTACCCGACCTGACCACCGAGCAGTGGTTCACTCGCCTCGGCATGCCAGCGAAAGCCCGCGAGGCCCTGTGGGATTGGCTGGCCCTCGGCGTCGCGGCCGAGCCGGTGCAGCAGGAGTCGGCGAAGGTGCTCGCCGACGTGCTGGCCACCGGCATCCGCCTCGGCATCAAACTCCGGCGCCCCGCCACCATCGGCTATCCCACCACCGACCTGGACACGCTCTACGTCACCGGCGCGCTGAAAGTCTTTGCCCGACAAGGGGTCACGGTGCGGCATCGCGCGGTGGCCCGCCGGATCGACATCTTCGACGGGCGGGTCACCGGGGTGGCGCTGGCCGACGGCAGCACCGTCCCCGCGGACGCGGTGGTGTGCGCCGTGCCCAACTCCAACGTCAACGGCCTGCTCGACGACCTGCCCGAGCACGCCGAAATCTACGCCGCCGCAGACAAATTGGGCTACACGCCGATCGTCAGCACCAACCTGTACCTGGATCGCCCGCTGGGCACCACGGCCGAATTCGAGGCGCTGATCGGCGGTACCGGCGTGATCGACGAGGTCTTCGACCGCCAGCGAATGACCGGCCGCAACACCGACCGGGCCTGGCTGTATTGCCTGACCACCAGCGGCGCCTACGAACAGATCCACAAGACCAACGAGGAGATCGTGGCCGAGCAGCTGGCACTGCTGCGCCGCTACTACCCGGCCGCCAAGGCGGCGAAGGTGATTCAGGGACACGTGGTTCGGATGCCGAAGGCAACGTTCTCGCAGGTGGTCGGCACGCACGCGTTGCGCCCCGACCAGCGCACCTCGGTGCCGACGCTGGTGCTCGCGGGCGACTGGACCGCCACCGACTGGTCCGCGACCATGGAAAGCGCAGTACAGAGTGCGGCCAGGGCGGTCGATCTGTTGCTTGCGCTACCGTCGGTGCGGTGAGCACGGATCGCGCCACGTCCGAGTACGTCGCCCAGCCCTTGCCTGACCAGTCACCGACCGCCGATCAGCCGACGCCCAAGCGCCGGATGTCGGCGGCGGACCGGCGGGCGCAGCTGCTGGATGTCGCGCGCGACATCGTGGCCGCCGACGGTTTCGGCGCGGTCAGCATCGACCGGGTGGCGCGCGAATCCCAGGTCGCCCGCGCCCTGGTGTATCAGCAGTTCACCGACCTGTCCGGCCTGATGACCGCGCTGCTGGACCGGGAGTCGGCGATCGCGCTGGCCGGAGTGGGCAGCGTCGACTGGTCGGAAACCGTCGACGTCGATCAGATCGGTCGCGGCATCCTCGCCTATCTGCATGCCGCGCCGACCAGTTGGCGGATCATCCTCAGCCCGCCGGACGGCGGCCCGCCCGGCCTGTGCGACCGGCTCGAGCACGGCCGCGCCTACGCGCGGGCGATCGGCGCGCGACACCTGTCCCGCTATGCCGGCGTCACCGTCGACCCGGACGGTCCGACCGAGCGAATCCTGCTGGCCGCGCTGGAGGAACTGGCCCGGCTGCATCTGACCGATCCGGCGAAGCACCCGGACGAGATGGTGCTGCGCTATATCCGTTCACTGGTCGGTTGGGCGATGCGTCTGGAAGCACCCCGCTGAGCTGGGGCGTCGCCCGGCCTCACGAAAATCTCACGGACAGCTTGGTTTTCTGTCTCCAGGCGCGGAACCCGCGCCGGGGAGAGAGGAAACACATGAAGATCAGCACCCTGCTCGCGGCCGTCGCGCTCTCGGCAGGCCTCGTCGCCGGAGGGTCGGCGGTGGCCAACGCGGAGACGATCTACGTCGGCACCTACGGCACCGAAGCGGCCTGCCGGGCGGACGGCTCGAACGCGCCCGCGCACCCGGACTGGAAGTGGTGGGAGTGCCAGCGGACGCCCACCGGTGACTGGGATCTGTACTACTCCAGCAACTGATCACAGCTGCTGTGCCGGACCGCCATCCGGCCTGCGCCGATCCGTCATCCCGGCGGTCGCCCGGGATGACGGATCGGCCTTGTCTGAAATGACCTATTCTCTGATCTCGTGCGTGTGCTGGTGGTGGAAGACGATGAAGGTCTTGGCAATGAAGTCGCCGCCGGGCTGCGCTCGGCGGGCTTTGCCGTCGACCTGGCCCACCACCTGGCGGACGCGGACCTGAAGATCGCGGTCAACACCTACGACGTCCTCGTTGTCGACCGCGGCCTGCCCGACGGTGACGGCCTGCACCTGGTCGCCGCGCAACGCACCGCCGGCCAGCGGGTGCCGGTGCTGATGCTCACCGCCCGCGACGGGCTCGCCGACCGCATCGCCGGTTTCGAGCACGGCGCCGACGACTACCTCGTCAAACCGTTCGCGCTGCCCGAACTCGCCGCCAGGGTGCGCGCGCTGAGCCGCCGCCGCGAACATCCGGCGCCCGCCCGCCTCGTGCTCGGCGATATCGACATCGACCTGCCGCGCCGCCGCGTCCAGCGCGCCGGCATTCTGCGCTCGCTGACCCCGAAGGAATTCGCCGTGCTCGAACTGCTCGCCACCCGCGCGGGCAGTGTGGTTTCCCGCAGCGAACTCATCGAGTGCTGCTGGGACGAGATGGCCGAGCCCGCATCGAATGTCGTCGATGCGGTGATCGCCCAGCTGCGCCGCAAACTCGGGCCGCCGCAGGTGATCGAGACCGTGCGCGGCACCGGCTTCATGATCGGAAGTGCCCCATTCGCACGCTGATTTCCACGTCAGACGCCCGGCCCGCCGCGGCAAGGCTGCGCCGCACCCGCTGGCTATTGACCGCGCTCATCACCGTGATCACCGCGACCTGCCTGATCATCCTCGGCGTCCTCGCGGCGACCATCGACGCGCGCTCCCGCCACCATGCCGTCGACGACGCCCTGGACCGGGTGGTGACCGGACTGTGGCGCAGCATCGACCTCGACCCGGACGACCAGGTGATCAACCTCGAGCTGGTCGAGAAGGACGACCTGGCCAACGGCGAGACCGCGGTCATGATCGTCACCAACGACGACAACGGGCACTGGCGCGAGATCTACGGGCACCTGCGTTCCTGGCTGCCGCCGAACAACGGCGCCGAGGCGTTGGCCGACGATGCCGTGCGTGCGGAGGGAATCGTCTTCCGGGACGGCTACGATAGCGCGGGCCGTTCGGTACGACTGGCGGCAACGCCGATTTTCTGGGACGACACCAATACCCAGGCGGTCGTGGTGGCCGGCACGAATCCGGGGCTGATGGATCGCGATCGGGCGCTGCTGCTGTGGGCGCTCGTCGTCGGTGGTCTCACCCTGGTAACCCTGTCCGCCCTTGCGGCACATGCACTTTCGGGCCGAAGCATGCGTCAGGCGCTGGTGCTGGTCGAGGAGCAGGAACGGTTCCTCGGCGATGCCGCGCACGAATTACGTACGCCGCTCACCACTTTGGGGTTGGTCACCGCGCCGCGACGGCGCGATCCGCACGAGGTGGAACGGGCGCTGGGCGAGGCGGGCGAGCTGGGGTCCCGGATGGAGCGGATCGTCGCGGGTCTGCTCGCGCGAGCCCGGATGCAGGCGGGCGTGACGACGATGGAACGGGTGCAGTTGCTGCTCGATCAGCTCACCGAATCGGTTGCCGAGGAATTCAAGGCCGATGTCGTTGTGCACAGCAGTCCTACGGTGGTCGTCGGCGACCCGAACCTGCTGAGCCTGGCGGTGCGCAACCTGATCGAGAACGCGATCACGCACGGTGCGATCAATCCCGGCGCTCCGGTGGAGGTGTTCGTCGCGGAGGGGCGCGTCAGCGTCCGCGATCACGGCGCGGGGCTGCACCCGCAGCTGTCGAGCAATCCGTTCCAGCGCGGCGTCACCGGCGGCCGCGGCAGCGGCATCGGGCTGGCACTGGTGGCGTGGATCGCCGAATTACACGGCGGCACCGCGACTATGGAACCGGCACCGGGCGGCGGCACCATCGCGACCATCGCGCTACCGCCGCCCACGCTCGGGCTCTCCTGAGTCCGGAACTACCGGTTCGCCTGGCGCACTTCCTTGTTCACCACGCCGTCCACCGGCACCGGCTCCAGAATCTCGGGACGAGGTTCGGGCGCCGCGATGCGCAGCGCGTCGGCGGAGTCGTCGTCGGGTTGGGTCTGCGAACGGATCTCCGCCTCGACGCGGGCGCGGTAAGTCGTTACCTCACGCTCGATTTCGGCGTCGTCCCAGCCGAGGACCGGCGCAACCAGCTTGGCCACTTCCTCGGCGCAGTCGGCACCGCGGTCCGGGTATTCGATGGAGATGCGGGTGCGGCGGGCCAGGATGTCGTCCAGGTGCAGCGCGCCCTCGGCGGCGGCCGCATATACCGCCTCCACCTGCAGGTACGACGGCGCCTCGGTAATGGGTTGCAGCAGTTCGGGTTTGCCGTCCGCCATCGCCATCACCTCGTCGATCAGCGCGCCGTAGCGGTCGAGCAGGTGCTTGATCCGGTACGGGTGCACGCTGTACGCCTCGGCCAGCTGCACCGTCTGATTGACCAGCGCGAAGTAGCCGTCGGCGCCGAGCAGCGGCACCTTCTCGGTGATCGACGGCGAAACGCGGGCCGGAATGTCTTGCGCCGCTTCGTCGACGGCGTCGTAGGCCATTACGCGATAGGTGGTGTACTTGCCGCCCGCGATGCTGACCAGGCCCGGCGCAACCCTGGCGACGGCGTGTTCGCGGGACAGCTTGGAGGTCTCGTCGCTCTCTCCCGCCAGCAGCGGCCGCAGGCCCGCGTAGACGCCGTCGATGTCGTCGTGGGTGAGCGGGGTGACCAGCACGTCGTTGACCCGGTCCAGCAGATAGTCGATGTCGGCCTTGGTGGCCGCCGGGTGCGCGAGGTCGAGGTTCCAGTCGGTGTCGGTGGTGCCGATGATCCAGTGGGTGCCCCACGGGATGACGAACAGCACCGAGGTCGGCGTGCGCAGGATGATCGCCGCATCGCTGACGATGCGATCGCGCGGCACCACGATGTGCACGCCCTTCGAGGCCCGGACGTGGAAGCGGCCGCGCTGGTGGGCCAGTGCCTGCACCTCGTCGGTCCACACGCCGGTCGAGTTGATCACCACGTGCGCGCGGATGTCGGCGGTGCGGCCGTCCTCGCTGTCGCGCACCTGCACGCCGACCACCCGGTCCGCCTCGCGCAGGAAGCCGACCACCTGAGTGGAGGTGCGGATCACCGCGCCATAGTGCGCGGCGGTGCGGGCGACCGTCATGGTGTGCCTGGCGTCGTCGACGACCGTGTCGTAGTAGCTGATGCCGCCGATCAGCGCGCTGCGCTTCAGGCCGGGGGCCAGCCGCAGCGCGCCCATCCGGGACAGATGCCGTTGGCCGGGAACGGATTTGGCGCCACCCATGGTGTCGTAGAGCATCAGCCCGGCCGCGACATACGGGCGCTCCCACGCGCGGTGGGTGAGCGGGTAGAGGAAGCGCAGCGGTTTCACCAGGTGCGGCGCCAGCGCGGACATCGCGAGCTCGCGCTCCTTCAGCGCCTCGCGGACCAGGCCGAACTCCAGCTGCTCCAGATAGCGCAGGCCGCCGTGGAACATCTTCGACGACCGGCTCGACGTGCCGGAGGCGAGGTCACGGGCCTCGACCAGCGCGACCTTCAGCCCGCGGGTGGCCGCGTCGAGCGCGATACCCGAGCCGACCACGCCGCCGCCGATGACGACCACATCGAAGTGATCCTTGCCGAACCGCTCCCAGGCCGCCCGGCGCTGCTCCGGACCGAGGAACTGGGATTCCGGTTTCTTGGTCATGCTCGACTCCTCCAGCCGCGTGTCGACGACGTAGTGGTCTTATTCGGGCATTCGATCGAGCTGCTCTTGCTACAGGCTATGCCAGTGGCCGCGGATCTCTTCGATCACGGCGTCGCTCGTGTCGTCCAGCACTACCCGTCGGTAACCACTACCCGACCCTAATCCAGCGGCGCGCGGACGGCGATGTGATCCGCGACAGGACCCGCGAACGCCACAATCGGACACAGCGCGCCGTCTGTTTAGTAACCTGCACGAATGCGTCGCTATGTGGCCGCCATCGACCAGGGCACGACTTCGAGTCGCTGCATCATCTTCGATCGGCAGGGACGCGTCGTCGGCGTGGCCCAGCGGGAACACGAACAGATCTTTCCACGCCGGGGCTGGGTCGAGCACGACGCCGAAACCATCTGGAAAAACACCGAATTCGTGCTCGGTGAGGTGCTGAAGCAGAACAAGCTCAGCAGCGACGACATCGCGGCGGTCGGTGTCACCAACCAGCGCGAGACCACGGTGGTGTGGGATCGCGCCAGCGGCAAGCCGATTCACCACGCCATCGTCTGGCAGGACACCCGCACCGACCGGCTCACCACCGAGCTCGGCGGCGAGATCGGGCCGACCCGCTACCAGGAGCGCACCGGCCTGCCGCTGTCCACCTACTTCGCCGGGCCGAAGCTGCGCTGGATCCTGGACAACGTCGACGGTGCGCGCAAGCGGGCCGAGGCGGGCGAGCTGTGTTTCGGCACCATGGACAGCTGGGTGCTGTGGAACCTGACCGGTGAGCACATCACCGACGTCACCAACGCCTCGCGCACCATGCTGATGGATCTGAATACCCGGCAATGGGATTCGGAGATCTGCGCGGAGTTCGGGGTGCCGGAGTCGCTGCTGCCCGAAATCCGTAGCTCCTCCGAGGTTTACGCGGAGATCACCTCCGGTCCGCTGAAAGGGATCCCGGTCGCGGGCATCCTCGGCGACCAGCAGGCCGCCACCTTCGGCCAGGCCTGCCTGATCCCCGGTGAGGCCAAGAACACTTACGGCACCGGCAATTTCATGCTGCTCAATACCGGCACCACGCCCGTGGTCAGCAAGCACGGGCTGCTCACCACCGTCTGCTATCAGCTCGGCGACGAGCCCGCCGTGTACGCGCTGGAAGGCTCGATCGCGGTGACCGGCTCACTGGTGCAATGGTTCCGGGACAACCTGGGCATCATCTCCTCGGCGGACGAGATCGAGCCGCTGGCCCGCAGCGTCGAGGACAACGGCGGCGCCTACTTCGTGCCCGCGTTCTCCGGACTGTTCGCGCCGCGCTGGCGGCCGGACGCGCGCGGCGTCATCGCCGGGCTCACCCGGTTCGTGAACAAGGCCCATCTGGCGCGAGCCATCTTGGAGTCCACCGCTTTTCAGACCCGCGAGGTGGTCGACGCGATGCGCGCCGACGCCGAATCCGAGCACCTCGACCTGGAATTGACCACCCTGAAGGTGGACGGCGGCATGGTCGGCAACGACCTGCTCATGCAGTTCCAGTCCGACATCCTCGACGTGCCCGTGGTGCGCCCGGTTGTCAACGAGACCACCGCGCTCGGCGCCGCCTACGCCGCGGGCCTCGCGGTCGACTACTGGTCCGGCACCGACGACATCCGGGAGAACTGGGCCGCCGACAAGACCTGGGAGCCAACGATGTCCGCCGAGGATCGCGACGAACATCTGCAGGCGTGGAACAAAGCCGTCGAACGCACCTACAACTGGGCCGACTGACCCCACACCGGTACAGCCTTGTGGGGATCGGCTATTCGGCGGCGCGGGCCAAGCGCTGCACGGCCTCGGCCAGGGTGTCGGCGTCAGAGGTCGTGAAGCACATGCGCATCGAGTTGCGGTAGCCGCCGTCGACGGCGAACGCGGAGCCGGGAACGTAGGCGACACCGGCCTCGAGGGCCCGAGGTAGCAGGGCCTGCGTGTCGGTTCCGTCGGTGAAATCGGCCCAGACGAACATGCCGCCGGTCGCGTCGGTGCACTGCACGCGGTCGCCGAATCGGGTACGCACCGCGTGCACCAGGGACTTGGCGCGGGCGCCGTAGACGGTGCGGACGTTGTCGACGTGTGCGGTCAGCCAGGCTTCGTCGGCGAGCAGGTCGGCGGCGATCTGATGGGTCAATGCCGAACCACAAAGGTCCGCACCCTGTTTCAGCAGTTCCACCGCGCGGCACACCGGGTCCGGTGCGACCATCCACCCGACGCGCAGCGAGGGCGCCAGGATCTTGGAGGCGCTCGACAGCCGAATCACGTTGCGGGAGTAGGTTGCCACCGGCGCGGGCGCGGGGGTGTCGAACCACAGCTCGCCGTACGGATCGTCCTCGATCACCCAGAAGCCGTGCGCGTCAGCGAGTTCGGCGAGGTGGGCGCGGCGTTGCGGACTCATCGTCACGCCGCCCGGATTGTGGAAGTTGCTCACCGTGTGCACCACAGCCGGGCGTTCCCCGCGAGCCAGCAGATCCGCGAGCACATCGGTGCGCATGCCCTCGGCATCCAGCGGCACCGCGACGATCCGCGCACCGGCGGCCCGAAAGACCTGCAGCGCACCGACATACGCCGGATCCTCGACGACGACCAGCGCACCGGGATCGAGCAACACCTCGGCAAGCAGCGAAAGCGCCTGCTGCGAGCCATGTGTCACGAAGACCTCGTCGATATCCACCGTCCGGCCGAGCCGAGCCGATTCGCGCTCGGTGAGCACCGCGCGCAGCGGCCGCCAGCCGGGCGACTCGGTGTATTGCAGGCAGCCTGCGCTGCTCAGTGCCGCGTCCGCCGCGGCGGCGATCCGCTCGCGCGGCATCAGCTCGGCATCGGGCAACCCGCCGGCCAGGCCGATGATCTCGGCGCGCGTGGTGAGCTTCAGCAGGTCACGGATCGCCGAGCTCTGCAGCCCGTCGAGCTTGGCCGCGAGCGGTGGGATGGTCGGCGACATGGAAACCTCCGAACGGACGCCGTTCGATATGCGAAAGTCTACTTTCGCATATCGCCGACCAATATATGAAACATCATTCCCAAATACTGAGAACGGTTACAGATCCCTCGGCTTGATCGAGTAGACGAGCACCTTTCCGTCCCGGACCACGGTGGTGATGATCTGGTGATAGACGGTCTCCGTGCCGTCCGGCTTGCGCTGCGTCAGGTCCACGTTGAACGTGTCGGCGGCCACCTCGGCGATCCGCAGGCAGTGCTTGGTGCCGGTCGGAACCTCGTTGTCGATGCCGTGCTGGATGACATCGGCCGGCGACACGTTCTCCGCGTCGGGTGCGACGAAGCGCCGGGCCCGCTCACCGCTGCGCTCGACGTAGAAGGCGTACTGGAAACCCAGGATCGTGTTGGCCCCACTGGTGGTGTCGCCGTTGCCGTTGCCGATGGTCACCTTGCCGGTCTTGTCGGCCGGGCAGCTCTTATCCGCACTGCTGCTCGCGGCGGGCGGGGCCGGGTTGTCGCTGCCGTTGCCCTTGGACACCATGAGGACGGTCACCGTCAGCCCGACCAGGATGACCACCGCCAGGATGCCGGCGAGCACGTTGCGACCAGTGTGCCCGCCGGATTTCTTCGGCGGGGGCGGCGGGGCGGCCGGGGTGGTCGGCGCCAGCATCTTCGCGATCGGATCATCCGACCAGGACAGGCTCGGCGAGGTCAGCGGCGGCGGCTTCGGCACGCTGCCCGTGTCGGTCGGGCGGGTCCACCACGAGTCCTTGTCCGGATCCGCGGCCTGCTCCCGATCGACGGGCGGCACTCTCGGCGGAACCGGCGGCGGAGTCGGCCGCGGCTCGGGGAACGAGGTCGAGTCCGGCGCCCGGTACTGCGGGGGCGGCGGTGGGGTCGTCCCCGCATCGGCGGGCCGCCAGACCAGCTCGGGATGCTCGCCCGTCTGCTCGGTCACCTGCCAGTGCGGGCCGGTATCGCCCATCGGCGGGCCGAATTCCGCGACCGGCGGACCGAATTCCGAGACGGGAGGTCCGAATTCTGAGACAGGCGGGCCGAATTCGCCCACCGGGGGTCCGAAATCCGACGCGGACTGGTCGTCGGATTCCTTCTCCGTCGGATCACCCTCGGAGGTCACACCCAATCCTTTCCCCAAGACACACGTGTGGGGCGGTCGCGAACGACCGCCCCACCCGTCAGATCAGCCCCAGTCAGTCTCAGTACTGGAGTGAACCACCCCACTGGGTGGTGACACCACCCACGTCGGCCGTTTGCGGAGCGAGATCGCCCGGCTGCAGCGGAAGTTTAACCTGCGCGGCCGCTTCGAGTGCCGCGGCACCGCCCGGCTGCTCCTTGATCCAGTCCTCGACGGCCGCCTTGGCCAGGTTGGCCTGGGTGGTGTCGAAAACGGAGATCGTCTTGTTGTCGGCGAGGCCGACGCCACCGGTGTAGGTGGTGACCTTGACGGTGTTGGCGTCGACGTATTCGACCGACACACCGGCCTCACCGGCACCGGCCGGGGTGCGGTACCCGATGGTGCCGACGTAACCCGACTCGTTGTTGAAGTGGTGCGTGTTGGCCACGTAACCCGGCAGCAGCGAGCCGCCGTCGATGTTCGCACCGATCTCCTGGTGCGGACCGGTCATCTCGACGACCGGGGCGGGCGGCGCGGCCTGCAGCTGCGGGGACTGCCAGCGCGGCTGCTGCTGCGGCGGCTGGACCAGCGTCTCCGGCTGCTGGGCCTGCGCGTTCTCGTCGCCCGGAGCCTTCGGGGTGGTCTGCGGGCCCGGCGTACCCGGCTGCTGCGGGGTGGCGGTACCCGGCTGGGCCGGCTTCTGGTCCCCCGGCGGCGTATTCGGCACGACCGCGGGCTGTGGCTGATCCGACTGACCCGGCACCGGCAGCGGCGCGACACGCGGGGTGGTGACACCCGGCTGCGTCGGCTGGGCCAGCTTCGGATCCTTGTTCGGATTCGGCATGACCGGGTCCGGCGTATTGACGCCGGGCTGACCCGGCGTGGTCACGCCAGGCTGGGTCGGCGTCTGCGGATTGGCAGGCTTGTTCGGATCCGGCTTGGCGGTTTCCGGACTCGGCGGTGCCTCGTTCGTCCCCGGCTGCACCTGAGCTGGGCTCGGCGGCGCGGTGGTGGGTGGAATGCTCGGATCGGTAGGAGCGGCCCCCGCCGGCGCTGCCAAGAGAGAGGCCACGGCGGCCGCGGCAGCCAGTGGCAACGAGGTGCTCGCCATCGCTCGCTGCGCCCGACTCGGCTTACGATGTTTCACTTTTCGTTTCCCTTTCCCGGGTGTGACCTGGAGTTCAGTCACACTCAGTTATCTCTGACGAGACGCCCGGTCGTCGAACGACGCGAAGGTCATTCGACGTTTCGACTGGGAAAAGAGCCATCCCCCCGAACACCGAACCACGCGACCGCCCGCCGATCGCATCTCTGCGGGAAGTGAACCATATGTAGACCTGATGAGCAATGTGAATCAAAACTTCAGGCTGCACGAACGGCGCTGAACCGCAAGACCATTCAACCCAGGTCGGCGAATCACCTCAGCTGACGTGTCAATCTTGGTCGCCACCGCACCCCGGCTGCGAGATCAGTCCAGGTCGTCGTGCCGCATCAGCTGACGGGCCGCCTCGGTCACCGATCCGGTCAGCGACGGATACACCGAGAAGGTCTGCGCGAGATCGTTGACGGTCAGGTTGTTCTGCACCGCAAGGGCGATCGGCAAGATCAGCTCGGACGCGATCGGCGCCACCACCACACCGCCGATCACCACGCCGGTGGCGGGGCGGCAGAAGATCTTCACGAAACCCCTGCGCAGGCCGAGCATCTTGGCTCGCGGGTTGGTGTTCAGCGGCAGCATCACCGTGCGGGCCGGCGTCTCGCCGTTGTCGATCGAGGTCTGACTCACGCCGACCGTGGCGATCTCCGGACGGGTGAACACCGCGGACGCCACCGTCTTCAGCCGGATCGGGCTGACGCCCTCGCCCAGCGCGTGGTACATCGCGATGCGGCCCTGCATCGCGGCCACCGAGGCCAGCGGCAGCAGGCCGGTGCAGTCGCCCGCCGCGTAGATACCGGGCACCGAGGTCCGCGAGACCCGGTCGACCCGCAGATAGCCGCCGCGATCGAGTTCGATGCCGACCCGCTCCAGGCCGAGCCCCTCGGTATTGGGGGTAGAACCGACGGTCATCAGCGCGTGCGATCCGGCGACGGTCCGGCCGTCGGACAGCTTGACCACCACGCCCTCGGCGGTGCGCTCCACCGCGTCGGCGCGCGCGTGCTTCACCAGCTCGACACCGCGTTCGGCGAGCGCGTCCTCCAGCACCAGGGCCGCGTCGGCGTCCTCGCCGGGCAGCACCCGGTCGCGGCTGGAGACCAGCCGCACCCGCACACCCATTTCGGTGTATGCGGAGACGAATTCGGCACCCGTGACACCGGAACCGACGACTACCAACGTCTCTGGCAGTTCTGCCAAGTCATAGAGCTGACGCCAGTTCAGGATCCGCTCGCCGTCCGGCTCGGCGCCCGGCAACACGCGCGGGCTCGCCCCAGTGGCGATCAACACAACCTCGGCCTCGATGGTCTGCTCGGTGCCATCGGCCAGCTTGGCCAGGATCTGATGCGCGGCCAGCCCGGTCGACGCGTCGGTCAGCTCCGCGCGACCGGCCAGCACGGTCACGCCGACGGTCTGCAACTTGGACCGGATGTCGGAGGACTGGGCCAACGCGAGCGCCTTGACGCGGCCGTTCACCTCGGACAGTTGCACCGTCGCCTGGTTCGGGTCGAGGGTGATGCCGAGATCGCGGGCGCGGCGCAGGTCGGTGCGCACGCCGGTAGAGGCGATGAACGTCTTCGAAGGGACACAATCCCAGAGGACACAAGCCCCGCCGATGCCGTCGCTATCGATCAGCGTCACCGACGCACCGTGCTGGGCTGCCACCAGCGCCGCCTCGTAACCGGCCGGTCCGCCACCGATGATCGCTATGCGGGTCATTGATACCTCCGCTTCTGGTTGCGCACCGGGATCTCCGGTACCTGTCAACGTTATCGGGCGAGGCAGGCCCACCCGCCGCCCGGCCACCTCCCCCCACGGAATCGCTACGCGATGCGGGTTCTACCCGGTCGCCGCGCCCGGAACGCGCCACCGGAATGCCGCATCTGGCCGGGATAGAGTCGATCCCCGGATGTTATTGGCTACCCTTCTGTGGTGCCGATCTACGCCGCCTATGGGTCCAACATGGACTCAACCCAGATGCTCGAGCGCTGTCCGCACTCGCCCATGTCCGGAACGGGCTGGTTGGAGGGCTGGCGGCTCACCTTCGCCGGCGACGACATCGGCTGGGAGGGGCCGCTGGCGACGGTGGTCGAGGAGCCGGGCTCCCGAGTTTTCGTCGTGCTCTACGACGTGTCGCCCGAAGACGAGCAGCGGCTGGACCGCTGGGAGGGTTCGGACTTCGGCATCCACAAGAAGATCCGGCTGCGCGTCACCCGCAGTGAGAGCGGCGCCGATCCCACGCTGTCCTGGCTGTATGTGCTCGACGCGTACGAGGGCGGCCTGCCCTCGGCCCGCTACATCGGGGTCATCGCGGACGCGGCCGAAAAGGCCGGTGCGCCCGAGGATTACGTGCATTCGCTGCGGACGCGCAACAGCCGCAACGTTGGCCCCGGCAACTTCGGCTGACAAACGAACGACGTGGCCGACCCGAGGGTCGACCACGTCGTTGTTCGAATCAGTATGCGGCGTAGCGGGTTAGGCGTGCAGCACGATATTGGTCAGCACCCGCACGCCCACCGCGAGCGCCCGCTCGTCGAGGTCGAAGGTCGGCTGGTGCAGATCCAGCTGCTCGCCGTGCCCGGACCAGACGCCGAGGCGCGCCATCGCGCCCGGCACCTCCTCCAGATACCACGAGAAGTCTTCGCCGCCACCGGATTGCATGGTGTCGGCCAGCGCGTCCGGGCCGATCTTGCGGATCGCGTCCTCGAACATCCGGGTGGACTGTTCGTCGTTGACCACCGGCGGCACGCCGCGACGGTAGTTCAGCTGGTAGCGCACGCCGGTCGGGGCGAGCAGGCCGTCGACGATCTCGCGCACCATCGGCTCCAGCAGCGACCAGGTCGCGTGATCGCCGGTGCGGACGGTGCCGGTGAGCATGCCGGTCTGCGGAATCGCGTTGGGCGCCTTGCCTGCACTGACCGCACCCCACACCATTACCGTGCTGGTGCGCGGGTCGATGCGGCGGCTGAGCAGACCGGGCAGGCCGGTGATCACGGTGCCGATGGCGTAGACCAGATCGCTGGTGAGATGCGGGCGCGAGGTGTGCCCGCCCGGCGAATCCAGCACCAGTTCGACGGTGTCGGCGGCCGAGGTGATCGCGCCGACCCGAATGCCGACCCGGCCGACCTCCAGTCGCGGATCGCAGTGCAGCGCGAAGATCCGCTCCACACCCTCCATCGCGCCGGTGGCGACCACGTCGATCGCGCCGCCCGGCATAACCTCCTCGGCGGGCTGGAACACCAGTCGCACGCCGACCGGCAGCTCGGGCACCTCGGCCAGCGCGAGCGCGGCGCCGAGCAGAATCGTGGTGTGCGCATCGTGCCCGCAGGCGTGCGAGACGCCGGGCACGGTGGAGGCGAAACTCAGACCGGTGAACTCCTGCAGGGGGAGCGCGTCCATGTCGGCCCGCAGGCCGATGCGCGGGCCCTCTGGCCCGATGTCGCAGATCAGGCCGGTGCCACCGGGCAGCGGCTGCGGCGTTAAACCCGCCTTGATAAGCCAGGACGAGATGAATTCGGTGGTGGCGAACTCGGTGCGGGAAAGTTCCGGGTTGGCGTGGATGTGTCGACGCCACTGCACGAGGTCTGACCCGTGCTCAGCCAGCCAACCTTCTACTGATCCCAAACCTGTTCCTACGGTGTTCGGCAATACGATGTCCGCCAGGTCTTCCGCGAGTGCACACGCACCCGCATCCATTCCCGTCGCCCGTTCCGCCGAACGGCCGGTAGTGCTCACCGAATATCCTCCTGTCGTTGAACGAGCCGTTGCAACAACCTGTCTCTTTGTTCTTCATCGCTGGCAGCGGCGATCGCGGTACGCGCGAGTGCGAGCGCACCATCGACAACCGCACGATCCGCCGAAGCGTTGACGCTCGCCGCGGCGAAGCCGGGCTGGTGCGTCACCGCGCCACCGGCATCAATGCCGATGACCGGGTGGATGCCCGGAATGACGTTGGTGACGTTGCCCATGTCCGTGCTTCCGAGCGGCCGCTGTGCCTCGAGCTCGGGTGCGATCGGCACTCGTCCCAAACCGGTTATCTGCTCGCGGTAGGCAAACAGTAACGCCGGATCGGGTGTCAGCTCGGTATATGTCGGCGCGACAGTCCGGATTTCCTGGGTGCAGCCGGTCGCAAGGGCACCCGCCTCGAAACACGCCGACGCTCGTCGCATCAGATTGTCGAGAGATGCGGAGTCGACTGCGCGTAGGTAATACAGCAGTTCCGCACGTCCGGGCACGATGTTGGGGGCCACGCCACCATCGCCGACTATACCGTGAAGTTGCTGGCCAGGCTGGAGATGCTGGCGCAGCAAGCCGAGAGCTACCTGGGTGACGGTGACCGCGTCGCCCGCGTTGCGACCCAGTTCCGGCGCCGCGCTGGCGTGCGCCTCGCGGCCGTGGAACACGATGGACAGGTCGGCCATCGCCAGCGAACGCGCGCCGACGATGTCGAACGGGCCGGGATGCACCATCATCGCCATCGCCACGTCGTCGAACACGCCGTGCTCCAGCATCAGCACCTTGCCGCCGCCGCTCTCCTCGGCGGGTGTGCCGAGCACCAGCACGGTGAGGCCGAGCGCGTCGGCGACCTCGGCGAGGCCGAGCGCGGCGCCGACCGCCGACGCCGCAATGATGTTGTGCCCGCAGGCATGTCCCATCCCGGGCAGCGCGTCGTACTCCGCGCAGATGCCGACGGTGAGCGGGCCGCTGCCGAAGCTCGCGCGAAACGCGGTCGGCAGTTCGGCGACGCCGGTGGCGACCTCGAAGCCGCGCTCGGCGAGCGGCGCGATGATCTTGGCGACGCTTCGGGTCTCCTCGAACGCGAGCTCCGGCTCGGCGTGAATCGAGTGCGAAAGATCGATCAGCTGGTCGACGACGGCTTTGATCGCCGTGTCCGACTGCTGCATGGCATCGGTGCGCGCGACGTCATAGTCGCTGCGCGATTCCTGGTGCCCGCTGCGCGGTGGTGGCATGGAACACAGTGTTGCACTCGGCCGCAAACCGAACGCACCCCTATATCTGTCCGGCCGATCACAGTGGGCCGCGTTCCCCGGGCATTATCGCAGTTCAGAGCGTTGTGTTCGGTGGAGCCGCAGCGTGTGCCGACCGGACAGCCGGAGCGTTATCCCGTCGCGAAAACGAGGTTCTCCGGCGTGGTCGGCACGGCGAGGCCGGCCAGCGCGTTGGCGTGCAGCGCGCGCTTGATCACCGGCAGATTCGGCTTGCGATTGCTCGCCAATGCCGCGGCCCTGGCTACCGCGGTCGCCAGCAACGACTCCGCGTCGGCCTTGCCGTCGACGATGCCCGCGGCGATCGCCTCGTCGGCCGGGTAGCGGTAGCCGGTGGTCATCGCCTGCACGCAGACCTGATTGGACAGCCGCTCGGTGAGCAGGGCGTTCATCCCGACGGTGAACGGCATGCCGAGGTGCACCTCGGGCAGGCAGTAGAAGCCGCGGTCGGCGCGCATCACCCGGAAGTCGTGCGAGGTGGCCAGCATGGCGCCCGCCCCGAAGGCGTGACCGTTGATCGCGGCGATCGTCGGCATCGGGAACTGCAGCAGCCGGGTGTAGAGCGAGTGCACGCGGTCCAGGTAGCCGTGCGATTTGCCCAGGTTGCCGAACAGCCAGTCGGTGTCGAGACCGTTGCTGTAGAACTTGCCGGTCGCCACGGTGACCAGCGCGGCCGGGCCCTCGGAGTCCTCGACCTTGTCGAGCACACCGTGGAATTCATCGATCCAGTCGGGGTGGAAGCGGTTCTCGCTATCGGTCTGTCCCTCGTTCCCGAGGTAGACGACGAAGACATCACCATCACGTTCCAGATACGGCATGGGTGCAGAATATCCGGCGCGCGGCGACTCCCCTACTCGTGGGTAGCATTCCTGCGCCGAGGCGCCTACCTGGCACGTAGCCACCATGCGCACGTCTCGCAACCAGCACGCTCGGATCGTTCCGGCGTGGTTCGCTGCCCACCGGCGCACGCGTCGACCGCTCCGCCACGCGCACCCGAAGGCCGCGCACACTCGGCGCCGCAAGCGCGGCAATCCAATACAGTGATCTCCATGCTTGCCGAACAGGCCGCCGAGGCGATCGCCGAACGTACTGGAGTGCCGCGTCACCGGGTTGCGGTGGTGCTCGGCTCGGGCTGGCAGGAGGCGGCCGCGGAGATCGGCACGCCGGTCGCGTCGGTGCCGATGGCGGAGCTGCCCGGGTTCGGGAAACCGAGCGCGCAGGGGCACGGTGGCATGGTCCACTCGGTCACCGTCGGTGCGACGCCCACGCTGCTGTTGATGGGCCGCCAGCACCTGTACGAGGGCTATCAACCCGCCGATGTGGTGCATGCGGTCACCGCGGCCGTCGCGGCGGGCGTCGAGATCGTGCTGCTCACCAACGCCGCGGGCGGTATCCGCGAGGGGCTGCGGGTCGGCGAGCCGGTACTGATCAACGATCACCTGAATCTCACCGGCCGCACCCCGCTGACCGGGGCCACCTTCGTCGACCTCGTCGACGCCTGGGATCCCGAATTACGGGCCCTGGCAACGGAAATCGACCCGAGCCTGACCGAGGGCGTGTACGCGGGCCTGACCGGGCCGCAGTACGAGACCCCGGCCGAGATCCGGATGCTGCGCACCATGGGCGCCGACCTGGTCGGCATGTCGACCGTGCTGGAGGCCATCGCCTGCCGCGCGCTCGGTGCCAGGGTGCTCGGCATCTCGCTGGTCACCAACCTGGCCGCAGGCGTCACCGGTGGGCATCTCTCGCACGCCGAGGTGCTCGCCGAAGGCCAGGCCGCCGCACCGCGATTGGGCAAGCTGCTGCGCGGCGTGCTGGAACGGGTGTAGATGCTGCGCTTCGGCACCGCCGGTCTGCGTGGACCACTGCAGGACGGTCCGGACGGCATGAATGTGACGACGGTGACGAGGGCCACCGCCGGAATCGTCGAGTGGTTGCGTGGACGCTGCCTCGGTGGTGGCGCGGTGATCGTCGGGCGCGACGCGCGGCACGGGTCCGCGGAATTCGCCACCGCGACGGCGGAAATCTTTGCCGCGGCGGGCTTTCCGGTGACATTGCTGCCCAGGCCGCTGCCGACGCCGGTGGTCGCGTACGCGGTTCGTGAGCTCGGCGCCGTCGCGGGCGTACAGATCACGGCCTCGCACAATCCGGCCGCCGACAACGGCTACAAGGTCTATCTCGACGGCGGCTCGCAGCTGCTCGCTCCGGCCGACACCGAGATCGAGCGTTGCATCGATGCGGTCACCGAGCCCATCGCCCGTACTCCGGTCGAACCGGTGGACGACGACATCGTGCAGCGGTATCTGAACCGGGTGTCGTCACTGCCCTCGGTGATCGGTGGCGCGGGTGCGCGTGCCGCGATCCGAATCGCACTGACGCCGCTGCACGGCGTCGGCGGCGACTTGGTCGTAAAGGCGCTCGCCGCTGCGGGATTCACCGACGTGCACGTCGTCGAGGAGCAGTTCGAACCCGACCCGGACTTCCCCACCGTCGCGTTCCCGAACCCGGAGGAGCCCGGCGCGACCGACCTGCTGCTCGCCCTGGCCACCCGGATCGGCGCGGATTTGGCGATCGCCGTCGACCCCGACGCCGACCGCTGCGCGGTGGGAATTCCGTTGCCGGACAACACCTGGCGAATGCTGCGCGGTGACGAGACCGGCGTGCTGCTCGGCGACTGCGTGCTGCGCACCGCACCGCGGGACGCGCTGGTGGCGACCACGATCGTGTCGTCGCGGCTGCTGTCCAAGCTCGCCCCGGCCCGCGGCGCCCGCTACGCGGAGACCCTGACCGGCTTCAAATGGCTGGCCCGGGCCGGTGATGGCCTGGTCTACGCCTACGAGGAGGCGATCGGGCACTGCGTCGATCCGGCCACGGTCCGCGACAAGGACGGCATCTCGGCTGCCGTACTCGCCGCCGATCTCGTGGCTCGCCTGAAGTCGGCGGGCCGCACCCTGACCGACCAACTCGATGATTACGCGGTCGAATTCGGCCTGCACAGCACCGATCAGGTGTCGCTGCGGCTGGATTCGGCGGCGGCCGCCGCGGCCGTGGTGGCCCGGCTGCGCGCGGACCCGCCGGACGATATCGCGGGCGAGCCGGTCAAGTACGCCGACCTGCTCCAGGTGCGCGGCCGGATGCGCACCGACGCACTCGTTTTCGAAGGCAGCACCTCGCGCATCGTGGTCCGCCCGTCCGGCACCGAGCCGAAACTCAAGTGCTATCTCGAGGTGCTGACACCGGTCCCGGCCCACGCCGACCTCGCCGCCGCCAGGACAACTGCGGGACAACACCTTTCCGCATTGCGCGAATACTGCCAGGGGCTCTGACCACCCAGGCATCATCAATTGATGACGGCGATGCACTGTACCCACTGCGGCGGCCAGGGCCTGAAGCCCGGCTATATCGAGGACTCCGGCGACAGTTCACGCGGCCATGCCCGCTGGGTCGAGGGTCCGCTGGAAATCGGCTCCTGGGGCGCGATACGGACCGGCCGAACGCACTGGCTGGTCGACGCATATCGATGCGAGGACTGCTCGCACCTGGAGCTGTTCACCCGGTCCAAGGACGGGTGAACAGCTCAGCGGCGGTCTAGCGTGCGACGCCCTTCCCGACGTCGTGGTGTCCGTTGCGTGCCGAACAACGACGGAACGGACCGTCCTGACGGAAAAGCTCCCGCATGTGGTAATCGCCGTGTTCACGGAACCACAGACTCAGTCCAGTGTTGCCGTCGAGCCGGAGGTGCTCCCATGAACGCCACATCGCATCCATTCGCGCGATGGCACTCGGGTGCTGCCACCATTCGGGACACCACCGCACCTCCTCGCCGGTGAAATCGACCGCATCGCTATAGATGACGGTGACGTACTTCTCGACGAACTCCACGAGGTTCTGATAGGCGGGACCCTGCGATTCGCTTGCACTCCCCATGCATTCAGCTTGGCAGAGATCGGCATCCGGTTCAGCGCGGACCGAATTGGCGGTCGCCCGCGTCGCCGAGGCCGGGGACGATGTAGGCGTTCTCGTTCAGGCCCGTGTCGACGGCGGCGGTCACCAGGTTTACCGGGTGACCTGAATCAGCCAGTGCGGCAACGCCTTCCGGTGCTGCGACGACGCAGATCGCGGTGATGTCGGTGGCGCCGCGGGCGATCAGGAGTTCGAGGGTGTGCAGCATCGAGCCGCCGGTGGCCAGCATCGGGTCGAGGACGTAG
The DNA here is from genome assembly GCF_044459885.1 of Nocardia sp. NPDC050175. Lineage (NCBI taxonomy): Bacteria > Bacillati > Actinomycetota > Actinomycetes > Mycobacteriales > Nocardiaceae > Nocardia > Nocardia sp. NPDC050175. Next base: position 1,032,100 of record NZ_JBITJI010000002.1, on the reverse strand, counting down.
ACGGGCAGGCCGGCCAGGTCGGCGGGCAGCGATTCCATGTACGGGACCGGCTGGTGGGTTTCCTCGTCGCGGGCGATGCCGACGAAACCGATCCTGGCATCGGGGATCAGTTCGGCGGCCACATCGAGCATGCCGAGGCCGGCCCGCAGCACCGGCACCAGCAGCGGCGGCTGCGCCAGTCGCGTGCCCTCGGTCGCCTGCACCGGGGTGGTGATCTCGAAGCGCTGGACCGGGGCGTCACGCAGCGCTTCGTAAATGAGGATCCGGGTGAGATCGCGCAGCGCCGAGCGGAAGGCGGAATTGTCGGTTCGCTCGTCTCGCATCGTGGTCAACAGGGCGGCGGCGAGCGGATGGTCCACGGTGTGAGTACGCATGAGGGAACGATAAAGTGACCAGTGGGCCCGCCGCCGAAGCTCCACCCGAAAGTTTTTTCGCATCGGTGGGAACCGAACGGGAAGAGAGCGCGTCGAAGCAAGTGAATGACGTACTCTGCCTGGGAACAACAGATGGGGGAAGCTCTGATGCGGAAGATGTCGGCGGACACCGAGGGCATCGCAGCCTATGGCGCGACCGCCCACGTGATGGCCGGGGAGATGGCCACGGCCGGGGCGAGCGCGGTCGCGGCCGAGCCCGCGCTGCTCGGCCCGATCATGGGGTTGATCGGCGGCGATTTCATGGCCGCGTACGCCGCCGCACACGCCGGGCATGTCGCCTCGATCGGACAGCTGTCGGCGGTGCTGGCCAGCATGGGTGGCGCGGCCACCGGCGCGGCCACCGTGCTCACCGAGACCGACCTGAACCACGCGGGATCGCTGCAGAGCGTGGCCACCGAACTGGACGGGTGAGCCTGTGATCGATATCAACGCACTGGCCAAGCCGATCTTCGACCTGCTCGCGAGCTTCGGCTCGGGCGTGCTGCCCACCGGCGGCCCCTCCGACGCGCTGCGCAGCACGTCCACCGTGGTCGACCAGATCCACCAGATGGGTCGCGACAGCATCAACGGCATGAACTCCGCGTGGGACGGTCAGGCCGCCGACGCCGCCACCTCGAAGGCGTTGAAGGTGCAGACCTCCGCCGCCACCATCTCCGACCGTGGCAACGACATGGCAACCGTGGTGAACTCGGCCGCCGCCGAGGTCGAATCGGGCCAGAAGGACCTCACCGGCATCGCCCAGTCGTTCGTGAACACCGCGGCGAGCGCGGGCCCGGCACTGGCCACGCCCGCGGGACTGACGATGATCGTCGGCTCCGCGATCGACCACCTCGGCCAGGCGCTCAACGTGGTCGGCCGGGTACAAAACGAGCTCACCACGCACACCGCATCGATGACCGACCTCACCCCGCCGCCGTCCACGCCGTCGCTCGCCGGGACGCCCGCCGTCACCACCGCCGGCGTGCAGCAGTTGACGTCGACCGCGACCAGTGCGCTCAGCGGTGTCGGTTCGATGGCCAGCAGTCTGATGGGCACTGCGATGTCCACCATCCCGGCCTCGACGGCGTCGCCGAAATCCACCTCAGGCACCCCGAGCTCGCCGGGTAGCCCGAAGCCGAACACCGGTTCGTCGGGCATGCCGAGCGACGGCAAGGGCGTGAAGATCACGCTGCCCGACGGCAGCACGGTGGAGGCGCCGAACGAGAAGGCGGCGACCGCGGTCCGCTCGGCGATCGGCGCGGTCGGCACCCCGTACGTGTGGGGCGGCAACACGCCCGGCGCCGGACTCGACTGCAGCGGCCTGACCAAATACGCGTACGGCGAGGCAGGCATGGATCTACCGCGCCTGGCCGCCGATCAGGCCATCGGCACCTCGGTCTCCCCCGGCGACCTGATGCCCGGCGATCTGGCGGTGTGGGACGGCCATGTCGCGATGGTGATCGGCAACGGAGAATTCGTCGAGGCCGGTGACCCGGTCCAGATCAGCTCAATTCGAACGGAGAACTCAGGGATGGGCTTCCACGGCTTCTATAGGCCGACAGCATGAGTAACCCGCAGCAACCGACGGTTCCCAACGTCACGGTCGCGGCCAGCACGAACCGATCGGGCACCATCTCGGTGCGCGCCACCGATCAGGGCATGCCGGTGGAAATCAAGTTCGAGCGCAGCGAATATCGTTACGGCGCACAGAGTCTCGCGAACGAGATCCTGCGGCTCACCAAGCGCTCTACCGTCGCCGCCAAGGCGCGCCGGCGCGAGCTGCTCGCCGAGGCGGGCATGCCCGCCGACATCCTGGACCGACTCGGCCTGCCCACCCGCCAGGCGGCGGTAGACGAGCTCGACCGGATCGATGACGCGGACACGGGACCGACGACTTGGATGAGGCCGGTATGAGCGAGCGGAGCGAGCGAACAATGAACACAGCCGCCCCAGCGCTTATGCCGGAGCCGAGCGTCAGCGAGGCGCAGGTATGAGCGCAGAGATGGACGCTCTGGTCGCCAACGCGACGCAGAAGCTGGAAGCACTCGAGGCCGCGCTGTACGGCCTCAAGCAGGTCCGTGGGCGCCACACCACCGAGGACGGCACGGTCACCGTCGAGGTCGACAGCGACGGCGCGCTCGTCGGATTGAGCCTCGCGGAAACGGTCACCTCGCTGGCACCCGCCGAGGTCGGACAGCTGATCGTCTGGGCCTGCAGGCAGGCCGCCGAGGACGCCGGCAACCAGCGCTCGAAGGTCGTTGCGACACTGAATGAGTCATTCGTTCCCGCGGCGGACGACGCCAAAGGAACCATTGGGGGCGGGCCGGATAGTGCCTGACGCGGAAGGTCGATAGGCTTCCGCTCATGGCTTCTGGAGACATCGTCCCGATCGAGCTCGGCCTGACCGACGGCGATCTCGTCACCCTGTGGGCACCGCGCTGGCGAGACGGTGACGACGAGTGGGAGGCGTTCCTCGGACACGAGGACTCCCTCTACGGTTTCGAGACCGTTGCTGAGCTGGCCGCGTTCATCCGGACCAACTCCGACAACGACCTCGTCGAGCATCCGGCATGGAAGGTCGTCGCCGGGCTGTCGGCGGTGGAACTGGAGCCGGAGGAGAACTTCTCCTTCGATCTGGTCGCGGTGCCCGAGCTGGCCGCCGGTGAGCCCGACGTGGACACCATCGCCGAGCTCGAGGACACCCTCAGCATGGTTCGCAACATCGGCGAGGTGTGCGAACTGGAGACAGTGACCAAGTTCTTCGGGTCGCATCCGGTGCTCGGCGCGCTGCCCGGCGGCGTGAACGCCTTCATCGGCCGCGACGGCGAGGAACTCTGGGACCAGATCGGCGCCGCCATCGCCAAGGGCTGGGACAGCGTCCTCGACGCCATCGACTCCGTCGTCAGCACTCCCGATGTCGACGCGGAAGCCGTCGCCGTCGCCGAGGCCGAGCTGCTGGCCGCCGAGGAGAACGTGGTCGACGCCGACGACGCCGCGGACAACGAGGAGGACGAGTTCGAGCCCGTCGACCTCGACGCGGACGACGAGGACGAAGAAGAAGACGAAGAGGACGAGTCGTTCTGGCATGAGGTCGGCATCGACCCGGTCAAGATCATCGCTTCTGACGGCACCTACTTCACGCTGCGCTGCTACCTCGACGACGAGCCGATCTTCCTCGGCTCCGACAACACGATCACCGTGTTCACCTCGGAGCGCGCGCTGGCCAGGTACCTGGCCGACGATCACGAGCACGACCTGTCCCGGGTGAGCACCTTCGCCGACGTGCAGACCGCGGCGGTGGACGGTTCGCTCGAGGTCGAGGTCACCGACGAAAACGTCTACGTGCTCCCCGGTCTCGCCGACGACCTGTCCGAAGGACCGGAAGCGGTCGACATCGAACAGCTCGACCTCGCCGTCGAACTGTTCACCGACGCCTCCGACTACGCAGGCGACGACACCGTGGAACAGGCGCTCGCCCAGTCCAACCCGCTCGGCTGGTACGTCTCCTACCTGCTGAACCCGGACCCGAGCCGAATGGCCCCCAACCCGCCGTTCACCGCGGAAGCGCAGTCCTGGCGAGACCTCGAGCGCAACTTCGAGGCCAGGCTCAACCAGCAGTAAAAAACTCCCCCGCCACTCCGCGTATTCAGACCAGACTGGGTGCGCGGTATCGACGTTGAGACCGGCGGCCGCTACTTCAGGCGGATCCAGATCTGTTCCGCGCGGCCGAGGAGGCGGTTGTCGGAACCGTAGACGGCCGTGGAGGAGAAGGACTTGCGGCCTTGTTCGCCGTGGTTCTCGCCGATGACCACGCAGTGTTCGCCGACCTCGGGGAGGGCGTGCACGGCGGCGGTCATGGAGCCGAGGAGGGCGGGGCGGTCGAACATGTTGGGGAGTGACCAGCCGCCGGGGCAGTCCATCGCGGCCCACAGGACGGCGGGGCCGAGGGGGAGGGAGTCGTCGGGGATCCACGGTGCGGCGACGAGGCCGTCGCCGATCGCACCGGCCTCGATGCGTAGGCCGTCGGTGCGGGCGCTGCCGCAGACGAAGCAGGACGCGAACATCTCGTTGCTCTGGTAGGAGCTCGCTGCGGCGGCCGCTGTCGCGAACGGCACGGATTGTGGTGTGGGCCGGTCGAATTCGCCGGTACGGGATTCGGCTACCAAGGTGTCGCCGTCGTACAGGCTGCCTGCCCGCACCTCGAGCGGTGTGTCCAACGGCGTCGGGCTCCGCAGGATCACCGTGACCGCGGCGTCTCCGTGCCGCTCGGCGAGCAGGCCGCCCACGTAGCCGCCGTTACCGGAATCGGGCGGTCCGTTGAACCGGCTGGAAATCCGCAATGTCGCCATGCTCTGCACGCTAGCGAACCAGCACCCACCCGCCCGTTCCGCCCCGTCCCGACGGACGAGACAGACCGAAGGCGACCTTCAGCCCGTCTGGACGGCTGCAGGGCGCCTTCGGCCAGTCCGCTCGCGGTGCGGCTCGCGGGGAACTGGTGTCATCGCCCGAGTGGCGGCTGCCCCTCGGCCAGCTCATTGTTCCCGCTGGATGCGGGGATGTGGGCGCGGAGCCTGTTGCTGCCCTTCGTTATCCGAGCAGCACCGCGTAGCCGGGCTTGATGATGTTGTCGATGATGCGCAGCCGCTCCGGGAACGGGATGAACGCCGACTTCATCGCGTTGATGGTGAAGCGCTCCAGATCACTCCAGCCGTAACCGAACGTGTCCGCGAGCTTGAGCATTTCCTGGCTCATGCTGGTGTCGCTCATCAGCCGGTTGTCGGTGTTGACCGTCACCCGGAAACGCAGCCGGGCCAGCAGGTCGAACGGATGCTTGTCCAGCGACGGCACCGCGCCGGTCTGCACATTCGACGACGGACACAGCTCCAGCGGAATGCGCATGTCGCGCACGTAGTTCGCGACGAGCCCGAGGCGCGCGTCCTCGATCGCGCCGGGCACGCTGATGTCGTCGGTGATCCGCACGCCGTGGCCGAGGCGGTCGCAGCCGCAGAAGGCCAGCGCCTCGTGGATCGACGGCAGGCCGAACGCCTCGCCCGCGTGAATCGTGAAGTGCGCGCTGTTGGCTCGCATGTATTCGAACGCGTCCAGGTGCCTGCTGGGCGGGTACCCGGCCTCCGCGCCCGCGATGTCGAAGCCGCCGACGCCGCGATCGCGGAAGCGCACGGTCAGTTCGGCGATCTCGCGGGAGCGGGCCGCGTGGCGCATAGCGGTGAGCAGGCAGGTGACCACGATCGGGCGTCCCGCGGCAGCTGCTGCGGCCTCGCCTTCGCGGAAACCTGCCAGGGTGTGCTCGACGACCTCGTCGAGGGTCAGTCCGCGTTCCAGGTGCTGTTCGGGGGCGAAGCGCACCTCGGCGTACACCACACCGTCGGCGGACAGGTCCTCCGCGCATTCGCGGGCGACCCGGCGCAGGCCCTCCGGCGTCTGCATGACGGCGACAGTGTGCGCGAAGGTTTCCAGATACAGTTCCAGCGATCCACTGTCGGCCGCGTCCCGGAACCAGGCGGCCAGCGCTGCCTCATCGTTGGCGGGTAGGTCCTCGTAGCCGCAGTCGGCGGCCAGCTCCAGCACCGTCGCGGGCCGTAGACCACCGTCGAGGTGGTCGTGCAGCAGCGCTTTTGGCGCCTGGCGGATCGAGGCAAGGGTCAATGCGGTCGGTCCAGTCATGTAACGACGGTAGCCGCACCGCGCCCGAACGGCACCCGACTGCCGAAGTGGCAACCATCTCGTTGCCCACCCATCCCGCCCCGGCCCACCTCCGGACACCAACCCACCCGGCCGAATACCGCACCGACCAGCGACAACTCCACATCTGTGCGATGCCGCACACCTCGGCGTCGTCGTACCGAACAGCCAACAATTCTGCGCCCACCCACGTCGATTCAGGCGCGCACTGCCGCCTTCGCCGCATCGCATCAGAGGCCGGGTGCGAACACACGACGCGCACATGGTGGCCTCCCGCGCACCGATCAGTCGACGATCCCGTGCGCCCCACACCAATTCGTGCGCAGCGAACCTCCACTGCCCCGAGGCCGACGGCAGCGGGGCGCGCGGGAGTTGCAGTCAGCGCGCCCGCGCTGCATAGTCACCGAATATTGTTGTGCAGCAAGCTGATTGACTGACGAATAGCTTTGTCAGGCCTCGATGCGGCCGAGTACGAGTGGGGTGGTGGGTTTTTCGACGGCATCGCCGATGGCGAAGGCATCGATCAATGCGGCGTGAGCGCCGAGGAACGCGCCCGGGGTGTCGGTGTGCAGAGTGAGCAGGGGCTGGCCTGCGGTCACGGAATTGCCTGGCTTGGCGTGCATTTCGATTCCGGCACCGGCCTGTACCGGGTCGCCTTGGCGGGCCCGGCCCGCGCCGAGACGCCAGGCGGCGATGCCGACGCCCATGGCGTCGAGACGGGTCAGCACGCCGTCGCGCTCGGCCCGCACGATCTCGGCGTGCTTCGCCGTCGGCAGCGCCGCGTCCGGGTCGCCGCCCTGGGCGCGGACCATCGCGCGCCACTGGTCCATCGCCCGGCCGTCGGCGAGCACATCGGCGGGGTCGAGGTCGAGGCCGGCCAGCGCGACCATCTCGCGCGCCAGGGTGACGGTGAGCTCCACGATGTCGGCCGGGCCGCCACCGGCCAGCACCTCGACCGACTCGGCGACCTCGAGGGCGTTGCCCGCGGTGCGGCCGAGCGGCGTGTCCATCGCGGTCAGCAGCGCCACCGTCCGTACCCCGGCGTCGGTACCCAATTCGACCATGGCCGTAGCCAATTCGCGGGCACCGTCCAGGGTCTTCAGGAACGCGCCCGCGCCGACCTTCACATCGAGCACCAGCGCCGCGGTGCCCTCGGCGATCTTCTTGCTCATGATCGAGCTGGCGATCAGCGGGATGGATTCGACTGTGCCGGTCACGTCGCGCAGCGCGTAGAGCCGCTTGTCGGCGGGCGCGAGATCGGCGCCCGCCGCGCACACCACCGCGCCGATCGCGGGGTCGGCGAGGATCTCGCGCATGCGCGGCACCGAAACATCGGCCTGCCAGCCCGGGATGGCCTCGAGCTTGTCGAGCGTGCCGCCGGTGTGCCCGAGCCCGCGCCCGGACAACTGCGGCACCGCGGCACCGCACGCGGCGACCAGCGGCGCCAGCGGCAGCGTGATCTTGTCCCCCACGCCACCGGTCGAATGCTTGTCGACGGTCGGGCGCGGCAGATCGGTGAAGTCCATCCGGCTACCCGACGCGATCATCGCGTCGGTCCACCGCGCCGTCTCCCGCCGGGTCATCCCGCGCCACACGATCGCCATCGCCAGCGCCGACATCTGCTCGTCCGCCACCGCCCCGCGGGTGAATCCATCGACCACCCAGTCGATCTGCGCGTCCGACAGCTCGCCGCCGTCCCGCTTGGTGGTAATGATCGAAACCGCGTCCAGTGCCGTCACATTCGCCAGTCTGGCACGAGATCGAAAACAAGTCTGGCTTCTTGTCGGTGGGGTTCGATAGCCTCGCCGCATCAATCGTTCGAGGGGCTAGGGGGCAACAATGACATCCACACACATCGACCGCCGCGTCAGCACGCTCGAGACGCGGGTCACCGACATCGAGGACACGCACAGCGAGTCGCTCTACAAGCTCACCCGGGGTGCTGCCGGCTCCAAGATCGAGACCGGTCGGCTGATCGACTGGACCAACAGCGCGAGTCGAGCTTTCACGCTGATCATGGAAAGGCTAGGGACTGCGCCGATCGAGTTCCCGCCGGTCGCTCGCGCCACCGACGCCGAGATCGACGCGGCACTCGAAGCAGAGCGCTGAGCGCTCGCTCACATCTGTCCGGCGTCCAAGTCGTCGGGGCCGAACGCATCTGGCAGCAAGGCGCTCAGCGGAACGGGCCCGTCCTTGTGGTCGACCAGGAGGTCGGGCCCACCGTGTTCGTAAAGCAGTTGGCGGCAGCGCCCGCAGGGCATCAGTATTTCGCCGCGGGAATCGGTGCAGGAGATGGCCAACAAACGTCCGCCACCATCCGAATGCAAGTTACCGACGAGTACACATTCGGCGCACAGGCCCAAACCGTATGAGACATTTTCCACATTGCACCCGCGCACAATTCGGCCGTCGACAGTGAGGGCTGCCGCACCGACCGGAAACCGCGAGTAGGGCGCATAGGCATTGCGCATAACTTGAATTGCGTTGTCGTGCAGGGATTTCCAGTCGATTTGCGACATCGGGAACCTCTTCTGGAGCGAGCTGAACTCGGCCGCGCGAGGCCCTCGAAGGAACCCTTCACGGATCAAGAAAGGCAAACCTAACTCGCCAGACTGTAGCGCAACGCACGGCACGCCGAATTAGTTCCGGCAAACCTAGAGGATTAGAGTCCAGATCAGATCGGTTCAGGTTCCCGGCAGCGGGCCGCAGCGCAGCCACCTGGGCATTTGCGCCCAACGCAGCCGGCCTCGGATCAATGAACCGGGTCCATCAACGACGTTGGAGGCACCGCACTCTATGACCACGATAGAAGCTCCGGCCCAGCCGAAGCGGAAGACGCTGTACCGAGGCGACCCCGGGATGTGGTCCTGGGCGCTGCACCGGATCACCGGTGTCACCATCTTCTTCTTCCTCTTCGTGCACGTCTTGGATACCGCGCTGGTCCGAGTCAGCCCGGACACCTACAACCGGGCCATCGAGACCTACAAGAGCCCCATCGTCGCGCTGATGGAAATGGGCCTTGTCGTCTGCGTGCTGTTCCACGCGCTCAACGGCGTCCGGGTGATCCTGGTCGACTTCTGGGCCAAGGGCCCGAAGTACCAGCGCCTGATGCTGTGGATCATTCTCACGATCTGGTTCCTGCTGGCCGTACCCGCGATCGGGCGCCAGTTCTTCTACCTGTTCACGGAGCACTGAAAATGACAGCATTGCAGAGCAATTCCGTGGGGGGCGGCGGTCGGGCGGCGGGTGGGCCTGCACCTGTCCTCGGTAAGTCTTACGACCGGCCCGCGAGCCTGGACAACCCGCGCTCGCCGCGCATGCGCGCGAACGGCAACTTCGAGAAGTATGCGTGGCTGTTCATGCGGTTCTCCGGCCTGCTGCTGATCGTGCTCGTCCTCGGCCACATGTCGATCATGCTGCTGCTCGACGGCGGCGTGAAGCGCCTCAACTTCGGCTTCGTCGCGGGCCGCTGGGCCAGCCCGTTCTGGCAGCTGTGGGACCTGTCCATGCTCTGGCTGGCCCAGCTGCACGGCGGCAACGGCCTGCGCACGGTGATCGCGGACTACTCCCGCAAGGACTCGACTCGATTCTGGCTGAACACGCTGCTGGCCATCTCGATGATCCTGATCCTGGCCGTCGGCACCTACGTCATTTTCACCTTCGACCCCAACATCAGTTAGGAACAGGTCAACTCGATGAGTGACTCGCGGATTCAGGAGCATCGCTACGATGTCGTGATCGTCGGTGCCGGTGGCGCCGGCATGCGCGCGGCGATCGAGGCCGGGCCCCGGGCGCGTACCGCCGTGCTGACCAAGCTCTACCCGACCCGCAGCCACACCGGCGCGGCACAGGGTGGCATGTGCGCCGCGCTGGCGAACGTCGAAGAAGACAACTGGGAATGGCACACCTTCGACACCGTCAAGGGTGGCGACTACCTGGTCGACCAGGATGCCGCGGAGATCATGGCCAAGGAGGCCATCGACGCGGTGATGGACCTGGAGAAGATGGGCCTGCCGTTCAACCGGACGCCCGAGGGCAAGATCGACCAGCGCCGCTTCGGCGGGCACACCCGCGACCACGGCAAGGCGCCGGTGCGCCGCGCGTGTTACGCCGCCGACCGCACCGGCCACATGATCCTGCAGACGCTGTACCAGAACTGCGTCAAGCACGACGTGGAGTTCTACAACGAGTTCTACGTGCTCGACCTGGTGATGAGCGAGACCGACCGCGGCCAGGTCGCGACCGGTGTCGTCGCCTACGAGCTGGCCACCGGCGAGATCCACGTCTTCCACGCGAAGTCGATCATCTTCGCCACCGGCGGCTCGGGCCGGATGTACAAGACCACCTCGAACGCGCACACGCTGACCGGTGACGGCATGGCGATCGTGTTCCGCAAGGGTCTGCCGCTGGAGGACATGGAGTTCCACCAGTTCCATCCGACAGGTCTCGCGGGTCTCGGCATCCTCATCTCGGAGGCCGTCCGTGGTGAGGGCGGCATCCTGCGCAACGCCAGCGGCGAGCGGTTCATGGAGCGCTACGCCCCCACCATCAAGGACCTCGCGCCGCGCGACATCGTCGCCCGCTCGATGGTGCTCGAGGTGCTCGAGGGCCGCGGCGCCGGGCCGAACAAGGACTACGTCTACATCGACGTGACCCACCTCGGCGCGGACGTGCTCGAGGAAAAGCTGCCCGACATCACCGAATTCGCCCGCACCTACCTCGGTGTTGACCCGGTGACCGAGCTGGTTCCGGTCATGCCGACCTGCCACTACGTGATGGGCGGCATCCCGACCAAGATCCGCGGCGAGGTGCTGCGCAACAACACCGACGTGGTGCCCGGCCTCTACGCGGCCGGCGAATGCGCGTGCGTCTCGGTGCACGGCTCCAACCGGCTCGGCACCAACTCGCTGCTGGACATCAACGTCTTCGGGCGCCGCGCCGGCATCGCCGCCGCGGAGTACGCGCACCGCACCGAGTTCGTGGAGATGCCGGAGACCCCGGCGCGGATGGTGCAGGACTGGCTGGCGCTGATCCTGTCCGACCACGGCAACGAGCGCGTCGCCGACATCCGCACCGAACTGCAGTACACGATGGACATGAACGCCGCCGTGTTCCGCACCGAGGACACCCTCAAGCAAGCCCTCACCGACATCCACGTGCTCAAGGAGCGCTACAGCCGGATCACGGTGCAGGACAAGGGCAAGCGCTACAACAGCGACCTGCTCGAGGCCGTCGAGCTCGGCTTCCTGCTCGAGCTGGCCGAAGTCACCGTCGTCGGTGCGCTCAACCGCAAGGAATCGCGCGGCGGCCACGCCCGCGAGGACTACCCGGACCGCGACGACGTGAACTTCATGCGGCACACGATGGCCTACAAGGAGAGCCCGGATCTCATCTCGGATATCCGCCTCGACTTCAAGCCGGTGGTGCAGACCCGTTACGAGCCGATGGAGCGTAAGTACTGATGACTGCCGTACTAGAGACACCTCCCGCCAAGCCCGCCCCGATCCCCGAGGGCTCGGTGATGGTCACGGTCAAGGTCGCCCGGTTCAACCCGGAGGACGACAAGGGCGCGCACTGGGAGTCGTTCCAGGTGCCGGTCCTGACGACGGACCGTTTCCTCAACGTGCTCATCTACATCAAGTCCTACCTGGACGGCACGCTCACCTTCCGGCGCTCCTGTGCGCACGGCGTGTGTGGCTCCGATGCCATGCGGATCAACGGCGTGAACCGGCTGGCCTGCAAGGTGCTGATGAAGGACATGCTGCCCAAGGGCGACAAGACCCTCACCGTCACCGTCGAGCCGATCCGCGGCCTGCCCGTGGAGAAGGACCTCGTGGTGAACATGGAGCCGTTCTTCGACGCGTTCCGCGCGGTGAAGCCCTACCTGATGACCTCGGGTAACGAGCCGACCCGCGAGCGCATCCAGAGCCAGGCCGACCGCGCGCGCTTCGACGACACCACCAAGTGCATCCTGTGCGCCTGCTGCACCACCTCCTGCCCCGTGTACTGGAGCGACGGCAGCTACTTCGGCCCGGCCGCGATCGTGAACGCACACCGCTTCATCTTCGACAGCCGCGACGAAGGCGCCCGCGAACGCCTCGACATCCTCAACGACGTCGAAGGCGTGTGGCGCTGCCGCACCACCTTCAACTGCACCGACGCCTGCCCCCGCGGCATCGAAGTCACCAAGGCCATCCAAGAAGTCAAGCGCGCCCTGCTCTTCGCCCGCTGACCTCCCAGGCACCGAAGGCCGCCTCCATCGAAAGATGCAGGCGGCCTTCGCCGTTCATCGGGGTATCGAGCCGCGCTAGTTGTCGTAGGAGGCGACACCGACCGGGCCGGAGCCCAGGCAGACGGTGAGTCCTGCTGTGCGCGAGGCGATTCGGAGGGCGGAGCCGCTGCCCACGATACGGACGAAGACCGTGTCGAGACCTTGACGGACTGGGACCTTCACGGATTTGCCGTGTTCGAGGGCGACCGACAGTTGGCCGTCGCTACTGGCCAGGTAGTTGAGTTGGGCGGTCCACTCATGATCGAGCATGGGGCCGTCGAGGGGAATGAGGGTCGGGTCGGCGCCTTGGATTCGGTAGCCACAGTTGGGGTCTTGGCCGGGGAGGATGCGGCGGTTCCACCAGACCTGGGCTTCGACGATGGTGCCGGTGTCGGTGATCATGCGCAGGTGCGGGGTGGATTCGGCGAAGGCGCCCTGGGTGGTGATAGGGGCGAGGACCTGGCTGGTCAGGTTCTGCGGGTAGGCCAGCGGGTTCAGCACGTCCCATGGGACTTCCTGTTCCAGCAACGGCACACCGTCCCAGTGGTCGAAGGCCGACTTCACGTTCGCGAGATAGGTTTTGGTCGGGCTCGGGCTCCAGGAGCGGACGAAGGTGCAGGTGGAGAACAGACTGCTCACGACGAACAGCGCCAGCACCGGTATTGCGGTGCGCGGGCCGAGACTCGGTGTCTTACCGCGTGGGCTTGCCCGCAGGATCAATGCACCGACGACGGACAACGTCACGCCGAGGTCTGCGAAATAACGTAGGGACTGCATGAGTTCCGCCGCGGTGTTCGGGCCACCGCGCACCAACGCCACGGGCAACTGCATCAGCAGCACATAGGCGGCGGCGAGCAACCAGACCGGCCACACCCTGCGTCGTGCGCAAATCGTCAGTGCCACAATCGAAATCAGCACAATCCAGGCCGCCAGCACCGCGCCGCCAGGCGGGTCGGCCCACGGCGCGGCAGGCAACCACCGCTCCCACCGCCACGGACCGCCGACCAGTGCGGGCACCACGCCGAGCGAGGTCGCGTTGGGCAGCCAGTCGCGCATGCCCTGCGGAGTGTTGTGCACCGCGCCGACACCGACCACCGCCAGATACCCCGCCAGCCAGCAGAGCAGCACCAGACCCGACCCCACCCACAGCCGCACACCATGCCGCGCCACCACGCGAACAGCGGATTCCCGTCCGTCGACGTAGTGGGCGAGCACCGCGACGGCGAACGCGACAAACGGAATGATCACCGACTTCTCGAAGAACAACAGCGCCACCGCGAGCACAACGATCCCGGACACGGCATATCGGAGCCGTCCGCCGCGCACCAGCAGCAGTGCATCCCCGATGACCCAGGCGAGCGCGAATTGCAATGGCAGCGCGTTCAACGCGGCCGACCACCAGGCGAAGGCAGGCAGCGTCACCGGCGAGAACAGAAAGAACGTGAGCGGAATGAGCAACGCCCATCGGTCACCCAACAGCACCCGCAACATGCGCAGCACCGACAACGACACCGCAAGCTGCCCCAGCAACAACGAGATCGCCGGCACCGCCCACCCCAGCGGCGCCATTTTCGTCGCCACCCAGGCGGTGGCGAAGGCGAGCGGCATGAAATGGCCGTCGTGGTCGTGCAGCAGCAGATCCGCGGAGAACAGCGGATACCGACCCGCCCGGCCGACCAGGATGAGGTCGTCCCAGTAGAAGTAACCGCTGCCCGCCACCCAGCCGCGCAGCACCAGCTGCAGCACGATCAAACACCCTGCCGCGGCAAGGACCGGCGACACTTGCCCGAGGCCGCGTCGAATGAGCGGCGCCACGCCCGGACGTGCAGCGGGCACGGCCATCGACGGTGCGATCGAAGCGGTGTCCATGCCGAGCCACCCTAGCGGCGGCCCGGCTACGCCCAGGTGCGACGCCGCAGCGCAGTGGTCAGGCCGCGTATCCGGTTGTCTTCTCGACCTCGACCCGAACCGCTACCCGAACCTGTCCCTCGGCGGGGAGTGCATGGTCCTTGCCGTCGTACTTCCACGACAGTCGGTGGCCGACCTCGAGATCGACGTCGTGGACGATGGCCGCCTTACCGCGCAACTCGACGTAGCTCTCACCGTCGGTGGAGTCGATCACGGTCACGCTGACGCGCGGGTCGCGCACCATATTCCGGTGCTTGAGTCGGCCTTCCAGGGTGGAGAACAGCAGGTCGTCGCCGTCCCTGAGCACCCACATCGCGGAGGTCTGCGGGCTGCCGTCGGCGTTGATCGTGGCGAGCACCGCGTAGTTCTTGGCGTCTAGCAAGGCGATGGTGGCTTGGCTGAGCGTGATTCCCATGCGCTGGACAGTAATCGGCGTACCGGAAAACCGGCCTGTCGTTTTTCGTGATAGCCAATTGCCATCAATACCGGAAGGTTGCCGGTAAGTTGATCTTGGACGTGCTCTCCAGTTGCCGACACATCGTCGGCCACGCCGCGACGCACCGTCGTGGGTGGCCCGGAGGAAGGCGCTCACTCATGTACGTGTTCCGAACGGCGATCGCCGCGACCGTGCTGACCTGCCCCGCACTGGTTGCCGCCGCCGCTACGGCATCGGCCCCGACCAGCACCGTGCCACACCGCGATTGCGTCGCGGCACATTCCACCTCGGCCGTCGTCACGAATCCACTCGGCTCGGCCGGTCCCCGTCGCACAGTGCTCAACACCCTGCTGTACCCGGGCCTCGTCGATACCGCGGGCCCACTCGGTATGGGCGGCGCGGCGTTCGGCCTCGGCATGGCCGGGTTGATCGGCACCGGCAGCGCACTGCTGGGTACGGGCAGCGTCGCCGCCGCACCATGGGCGGCATTCCTCGGCACCGGCAGTGCGGCGGCAGGAACCGGCAGCGCCGCACTCGCGCCACTAGGAGTTGTCCTCGGCGCGGGCGCCGCGTTCCTCGGCACCGGTAGCGCCGCCGCCGGCGCCTCGGGCAGCGTCGCCACCGGCGGACTCGGTACACCATTGGCCATGCTCGGCGCAGGTAGCGCGGCCGCGGGCACCGGTAGCGCGAGCCTCGCGGGCGCGGGCGCGGCTGCCGCACCCTTCGCCGCGATGGCGGGCACCGGCAGCGCCATGCTCGGCAGCGGCAGCGTCGCCGCGGTCCCCTTTGGTGTCGCGCTCGGTGCGGGTGTCGCCGCCGGAATAGCAACTGGTAGTGCGGGAATGGCATCGCTGAGCGCGGCGTCCCCGGTCGCGGGCGACGAAACCACCCGCGCGGGCGCAGATACGAGCACTACCAAGACCACTGGCACCGACAAGAGCAGCGCGAAGGTCAACAGCAGCGGCACCGGCACCGAATCAGCCGATTCGGGGTACCACCCGCTGAAGCTGGGCCCACCGACCCGCTGATCGAATGTGCGGGTCCGCGTGACCGCAGCACACCTATCCGGCGCATCGAGATGACCGACATCGACCGATCGCATCGGCCCCGAAATCCCGACCTGCCAACTCTTCTCAGCACAACACAAAGGCCGCCCCATCGAAAGATGAAGGCGGCCTTGCTGATTTCAGATATCTTCGGATCTACAGCGCCGCACGAACCTTCGCGGCGAACTCGTAACCATGCTGCCAATCCGCGCCGGTCGGAATCGTGATCACCCGCGAAACACCCTGTGCCGCATACTCGGACACCTGCGCGGCAGCCTCGCTGACGTCCGACGACAACCCGACCGCCAGCACCGTGACCGAAAGCGGCGCACGCTCGCGCTGAGCGGCGAACTCCTGGAGCTCCGCGATGTCCTTGATCAGTTGCGCCGGATCGGATTGGATGGTGATCCACCCTTCGCCATAGTCGGCGGCCCGGCGCCGCGCACGAGTGCTGTTGCCCCCGATCAGGATCGGCGGCATCGCCGCACCAGGCGCGAGGGTCACCTCGAGCCCGTCGGCCAGCACGGTCGGCTGTCCGGCGACCAGACCTGGCAGCACCCGCAGCCCCTCGTCGGTGCGCCGGCCACGATCCTCGAACGAGGCACCGGCCGCGCGCCAGCCGATGTCGCCGTGCGCCGGATTCCCGGTGCCGACACCGACGACGAGCCGGTTGCCGGACAGCGTCTGCAGCGTGCTGATCTGTTTGGCCGCCCAGGCGACCGGACGCAGGGCCAGCAACAGCACGTTGTAACCGATGCCGATGCGATCGGTCACCGCGGCGGCGGTGGCCAGGGTGACGGTGCTGTCCAGCATCGGGGCGCTGGCCACCAGGTGATCGGTGGACCAGATCGAATCGAGCCCGAGCTCCTCGGCGAATCGGGCGCTGGCCCGCACATCGCCCAGGATCGGCCGCTCGGGATCGGGGGTCGAGGTGGGCAGGATAACGCCTATCTCCATGGTCATTTCGGTCCAATCACTCGCTATCGGCTGCTGAAAGCAACGCTACGGGCCGGTGGCGAGCGTTCCAATCTCCTGTTCGCTCATGATGATGTCGCAAACGCTCATCGTCTGCCCGTATCGAAAGGCGCACGCGCACTCGCGAACAACCGGGTTCCGGATCGTCGGACCACTTGTCGATATACCCTGACGTATGGGTCTGTCGCGTCGGCAACTGCTGAGATTCGGGGGTGCCGGATCGGCTGCGGTGCTGGTCGGGGCTGCCGCGGCGAGCAGCGGGCAGTTCCGGGTGCCGCGCTGGTCCGACGATCCGTTCAGCTTGGGGGTCGCGTCGGGGGATCCGACCGCCGACGGCGTGGTGCTGTGGACGCGGCTGGCACCGGATCCGTTCGCCCCGGACGGGCTCGGCGGCATGCCGATGCACCCGGTGACCGTGGAATACGAAGTCGCGCATGATGAGAACTTCCAGCAGGTGGTGACGCGCGGTGCCGCGGTCGCCACGCGCGAACTCGCGCACAGCGTGCACCCGGAGGTCACCGGACTGGCGCCGGATCGCTGGTATTTCTATCGATTCCGGGCGGGCTCGGCGCTGTCGCCGGTCGGCCGGACCCGCACGGCACCGCCGCCGGGGCAGCCGACCGCACGGATGCGGTTCGCGTTCGCCTCCTGCCAATCGTGGAGTTCCGGCTACTACACCGCCTACCAGCACATGAGCGCCGAGGACCTGGATCTGGTTGTGCACCTTGGTGATTACATCTACGAGCGGGGCTGGACGCGTGGCCGCGAGGGGATGGTGGTCGAGCCGCAGTTTCGCGCCGAGGCCGTCGATCTGGCCGGCTACCGGCTGCGCTACGCGCAGGCCAAGGCCGAGCAACCGCTGCGCGCCGCGCATGCCGCCTTCCCCTGGCTGGTCACCATGGACGATCACGAGGTCGACAACAACTGGGCGGGCGACTCCCCCGGGCTCGGACTCGATATCTACCGCATTCCCGCGCTCTTTCGCCGCCGCAAGGCCGCCGCCTTCCAGGCGATGTACGAGCACCAGCCGCTGCGCATCGCGCAGTTGCCGTCCGGGCCGAGCATGCACCTGCACCGTCGCTACGGTTTCGGCGACCTGGCCGAGATTACGATGCTCGACACCAGGCAGTACCGCGACAAGCAGGCCTGCGGCGACGGCAGCACCGTCGTCGACTGCACCGACCGGCTCGACCCCGATCGCACGATATTGGGTGCGCGACAACGTGATTGGCTGATCGACGGATTCACCGATTCCCCGGCCCGCTGGCAGATCCTCGGCAACCAGGTATCGATGGGCCAGTCCGACCAGGACGCCGGTCCGACCCTCGCCGTCGGCACCGACTCCTGGGACGGCTACGTCGCCGACCGCAACGCCGTGCTCGGCGCGGCCGCCGACCGCAACGTGCCCAACCTCGTCGTGATCACCGGCGACCGCCACCAGAATCACGCCGCCGATCTGCGCCGTGACTTCGCCGACCCCGAATCACCAGTCGTAGCATCGGAATTCATCGGCACCTCGATCTCGAGCAATGGCGACGGCGCGGACCTGACCGACTCGGGCCGCACTCTCCTGGCCGCCAACCCCGACCTCAAATTCTTCAACGCCCAACGCGGCTACGTCCGCGTCGAACTCGACCACACCCTGTGGCGCAACGACTTCCGCGTGGTCCCCTACATCCGCCGCCCCGGCGCCCCCATCCACACCCGTGCCAGTTTCGTGGTGCAGGACCGGGTCCCCGGCGTCACCCAGGCCTGGCAACCGGCGGCGCCGGCCCAGCCCACCGAGCCGGGCGCCACCGCAGGCCCGGCGGACAACGCCCCGAGATAACCGCGGCCGCGGCACCGGTCAGTGGCGGCTGGTGCTGGCCGGTGCGCTGCACCAGGCTTCGCCCGCGATCACCACGTGGTCGAGGAAGCGCAGGCCGACGGTGCGCGCGGCCTCGGCGAGCACGGTGCTGGCGCGGCGGTCGTCCAGGCTCGGTGTCGGGTCGCCGGAGGGGTGGTTGTGCACGACGGCGAAGGCTCGGCCGTCGTGGCGCAGCACGGTATTCAGGATTTCGCGGACCGGGACCGCGACCTGGTCGACCGCGCCCTCGGCGACGAATACCTTGCGCCGCAATTGGTTCTGGGCATCGCACACCAGGACGAGCAGCCGCTCGACCCTGGCGCCGGTGAACAGCGGGCGGGCCGCGGCGGCGACATCCGACGCGTCGGCGAGGCGCACGGCCGTGCCCGCGTCGCCGCGGGCCCGGGAGCCGAGGTGGAACGCCGCGATCAGGGCCGCCGCCTTCGCCACCCCGACTCCGGCACGGCGCGACAACTCCTCGGGACGGGCCGCCGCCAACCCGGCCAGCCCGCCGTGTTCGACGAGCAGTTCCACCGCGAGATCCAGCGCGCTGGCGCCGGGCCTGCCGTGTCGTAACAGCAAGGCCAGCAATTCGACATCGCTGAGCGCCTGCGGACCGAGTGCGAGCAGTCGCTCGCGCGGCCGTTGCTCGACGGGTACATCGATAAGAGAGACCGGCATCGTTCCACCCCTTGGTCACGGCGACAGTGTCCTGGAGTGTGCCAGGCCCTACCGACATGTTGCCCGCGGCCGCGGGGCCGCCCGAGTTGTCCGATCCCTGCCGATTGCGGATCGGTGCGGTTCGGGCACACTGGGTGCGTCGACCGAGTACAGGGGCAGCTGAATGTTCAAACCGCGCAAGGCAACCGCGGCACCGAAGCTCCGCACGCTGCTGCCCGTGGTCATCGCCGCGGTCGCGCTGCTGGTGACGGCGTGCGCCAGGAACACCGACCCCGTCGCGCCGCCGGCCCCGACCCTCGATCGGTACTACCAGCAAACGCCGGCCTGGGGTTCGTGCGACGGCTACCAGGGCGGCGCGGAGCTCGGCGCGGCCGGGATCGAGTGCGCGCGGGTGCTGGTGCCGATCGACTACGGCAAACCCGACGGCGACACCGCCCGGATCGCCATCTCCCGCCTGCGCGCCACCGGAACCCGCGTCGCGTCGCTGCTGACGAACCCCGGCGGGCCGGGCGCGCCCGGACTGAACTTGCCGCTGGCACTGGCGAAGTCACCGGTGGCCGAACGGCTCGACCTGATCGGGATGGACGTGCGCGGGCTCGGCGCCTCGACCCCGCACGTCACCTGCCGCTCGGCCGCCGAATACGAGACCGGTCAGCGCGTGCTCGGCCGGACCAACCCACTCGCGGAGATCGACCAGGTCGAGCAGGAGAACGAGGACTACGCCAACTCGTGTGCGCGGCGCACCGGGCTGACGCTGCTCCAGCACGTCGGCACCGTCGACGTCGCCCGCGACATGGACGTGGTCCGGGCCGCGCTCGGCGAACAGAAGCTGACCTACTTCGGCGGGTCCTACGGCACCCGCCTCGGCTCGACCTATGCCGAGCTGTTTCCGGATCGGGTGCGCGCGATGGTCCTCGACGCCCCCGTCGACCCCACCACGAACATCGGCGACGAGGTGATCACCGCCGCGGGTTTCCAGCAGGCGTTCGACGCCTACGCCGCCGACTGCGCCAAGGCGCCGGACTGCCCGCTCGGCACCGATCCGAAGAAGGCGAACGAGAACTACCGCGCGCTGGTCGATCCGCTGATCCAGCACCCGATCCGGGGGCTCAACTACGGCGGCGTCACCACCGCGACGATCGCCTCGCTCTACCATCCCTCGTCCTGGCCCGACCTGACCAAAGGGTTGACCGAGCTCGCCAAGGGCCGCGGCGACGCATTGCTCGGCGACGCGACCACCTACGAGGACGCCTCCTCCGATGACGTGCACCGTGCGGTGCTCTGCCTGGAGGAGGTCCGGGTGACCGACCGGGCCGTGGCGGCCGACATCGTCCGCCGATCGCGTACCGCCGCTCCGGCTTTCGACGACGGTATCGGAAACGCCGACACCGCGGCACCGTTGGATGCCTGCGCGTTCTGGCCGGTCCCGCCGACCGCCCAGCCGCACGTGCCGAAGGTAGCCGGCCTGCCGAAGGTCGTGGTCGTCGCGGTGACCGGGGATCCGGCGACGCCGTACCCCGGTGGTGTCACCCTCGCCAAAACCCTTGGCGCCGCGTTGATCACCTACGAGGGCACCCAGCACGGTGCCGCGTTCGAGGGCATCGCCTGCGTCGACCGGCCGGTACTGAAGTATCTGATCGACCTGACACCACCGGCCGAGGGCCTGCGGTGCGCGAAACCGTGAGCCGCCGCGCTACCCGTCGACGACCACGACCTCGGGCCTCGGCAGCGCGAACAAGGCGTTGGCGGCGAGCTTTTCGAGATGTCGCAATTGACGCTCGTGCACGACGATCCGGCGCAGTGCCTCATTGATCGTGGCGTTGCTCGTCGAGGTGCCCATCACGGCGGCCGCGGCGGCGAGCAACTTCTGGTCGAGATCGATCCGCACGGATTTCATGCGTCCTCCTTCGTACATTCGCCATTTTGCGCCATATCGCTCGAAGATGTCTGGCGAATCGCGTCGGGGCCGCGGCGCCGGTCGGCGGGCACTGGTCAGCTCGTCGCCGGAATCCGTCGTCCGATGCCGGTAATTGCGCAGTAAGGTGCGAACAGCTAGGCAGTTTGCCAAGCTGCACAGGCTTTTGTTGTCCGCAAGCTCGGGCGGTGCTTGCATCGACGTATGTTCACCGAAGCGCAGCTGTACTCACCGGTGACCCGGTCCGGCGACGGCGATGTGACCGTCCACCTGAGCGACGAGCACCCTGGCGTGCACGACGCGGACTACCGGGCTCGTCGCAATGCCATCGCCGCGCTTGCGCTCGATTACGCACCGGGCAAGCCTGTTCCGCAGATCGACTACACCGACGAGGAGCAGCAGGTCTGGCGGATCGCCTCGGCCGAACTCGCCCGCAAACACCAGACCTATGCCTGCGCCGAGGTGCTGGACGCCGCGGCCCGGCTCGCACTACCCCAGGACCACATCCCCCAGCTGAACGAGGTCTCGGCGTCGCTGGTGCCGCTCAGCGGGTTCCGCTACGCCCCGGCCGCCGGGCTGGTGCCGCTGCGCCAGTTCTTCGGCTCGTTCGCCGATCGGACCTTCCACTCCACCCAGTACATTCGGCACCATTCGGCGCCGCTGTACACCCCGGAGCCCGATGCCATCCACGAGATCATCGGCCACGCCAACCAGATCGCCAGCCCGCGCTTCGCCGCCATCTACGAGGCGGTCGGCGCGGCGGTCGCGCGCCTGGAGACCGAGCCCGCCCTGAAGTTCCTCGCGAATGTCTTCTGGTTCTCGATGGAGTTCGGCGTGGTCCGGCAGGACGACGAAGTCCGCTGTTACGGTGCGGGATTGCTGTCCTCCTACGGTGAGATCGAGGAGTTCCGGACCGCCGACCTGCGCCCGCTCGATGTCGCGGTGATGGGCACCGCGGTCTACGACATCACCCACTACCAGCCGATCCTGTACTGCGCCGAGTCGGTCGCCGAGATCGAGGACGTGATCGGCGGGTTCTTCGCAACGATGGACGACGAGACCCCGGACCGGTTGCGTCAGTCGAGTGCGGCTGGGGCGCAGTAGCTTTCCCGTTGGCGAGCAGGAAGTTCAGTCCTGCTCCCGGCTGAGCGGCAGCCCGGCTTCCAGCAGATCCAGCATCCGGCCGATGTTCTCGGGATTGATCGGGGTAATCCGCGCGACGGCCAGACCCGCGCCCGTCAACGCGCCTGCGAGTACGCGTATGTCGAAATCGTCGGTGGTGCCGCCGACGCGTTCGGCCATCACGGTGGCGACCATCTCGATGTTGCGTTCCATTTCCAGGCCGATGGCCGAGCGCAGCTCGGGCACGTGATAGACCAGCGCCTGTCGTTCTTGTTCGAACGCGTAGGCCTCGGCGGACAGCCCCTCGAAGACGTCTGTCATCGCGTTACGGAGAGCGGTCAGTGGCGCGACGCCGGGCGGTTGCGCGCGGATGGCCTCGATCAGCACCGGATCGAGGTCGTCGGCGAGCACCAGCTGTTCCTTGGTCGGGAAGTAGCGAAAGAAGGTGCTCGGCGACACGTCGGCCGCGGCCGCGATCTGCTCGACCGTGGTATCGCTGTATCCCTGCTCGCGGAACAGCCGGAACGCTTCTTCGCGAATCGTCCGGCGGGTCCGCTCCTTCTTCCGCTCACGCAGGCCGCGCACGGCAGGCTCTTCCCCGGACAATTCAACCGACATAAGTCGATTCTGACTGATCGGCGGGCCGGACGGCGCCACCGGCGACTTCCGGCCGCACCGCGGCAGGTTGCTTCGATCGAATGAAGGCGGCGGCCAGCACCGCAGACAGCGCACACATGATCGCGCAGACCCACAGCATCGCGGCCATGCCACCGACGAACGCGCTCTGCACCTGGTGCAGCACCGCCGGGTCGCCGAGCTTGCGCGCCGCCGCGACGCCCGCGTTCACTCCGTCCGAGATCGGATCGCGGTTCAACGAGCCGAGATCCGCGCGGTACTGGGTGGACAGCACCGTGCCGAGCACCGCGACGCCGATGGTGCCGCCCGCTTGGCGCAGCGCCTGGATCAACGCGGATCCGGAACCGGAACGTTCCGCGGTGAGCTCGCCCATCGCCAGTCCCATGGCCGTCGGCATGGCCAGGCCCATACCCGCGCCGAGCAGGGTCGTCCACAGTGCGGTGAAGCCGTAGCCGCTGTCCACGCTGGTCATCGCGCCCAGCCCGAGCGCGACGGCCAGCAGGGCGAAGCCGACGGTGAGTACCACCCTGGTCCCGAGCTTCGGCAACGCCTTGGCGACGAGCCTGCTGCCGACGATCAGCCCGCCGATCAGCGGCAGCAATCGCAGCCCGCTACCGAGCGTGTCCACCCCGAGTACCGCCTGAAAGTACTGCGGCACGGTGAAGAACATACCGAACATCGCGAAGTTGATGACGATGGAAAGCGCGGTGCCCCAGCGGAATCCCGCCGTCTCGAACAACCCGAGATCGATCAGCGGATGCGCCGTCCTGCGCTGCCAGAGCACGAAGGTACCGAGCAACAGCGCACCGGCCAGCACGGTGGCCCAGGCGGGCACATTGCCCCAGCCGAGGTCGCCGATCCGGATGAATCCATAGGTGAGACCGAGCATTCCGACGGCCGAGAGCAGCACACCCGGTACATCGATACGGCGTTGGTTCGCGCTGCGTGATTCCGGAACCAGCGCGAAGACGGCGAGCGCACCGATGATCACCATCGGCACATTGATCAGGAACACCGAACCCCACCAGAAGTTCCGCAGCAGCCAACCACCGACGATCGGCCCCAACGGCATACCGAGCGCCGACGCGGTCACCCAGATGGTGAGCGCGCGCTGCCGCTCGGCGGGCTCCGGGAACAGTGCGGGCAACACCGACATGGACAGCGGCATCATGACCGCGGCCGCGACGCCGAGCGCCACCCGCCCGGCAATGAGCTGATCAGCGGTGCCCGCGAACGCGCAGGCGAGTGACGCGGCGCCGAACACGAGCAACGCGGCGAGCAGGAACTTTTTCCGGCCGTATCGATCGCCGAGCGCGCCCGCAGGCAGCATCAGCGCAGCGAGCGCGAGCGTGTACGCACCGCTGAACCATTGCAGCGCAGCGGTATTCGCGTTCAGGTCGACGGCGAGCGTCGGCAGCGCCACGGTGAGCACCGTGACGTCGAGCCCGATGGTCAGCATCGCGAACGCCAGCGCGCCGAGCGCCAGCCAGCGACGAGTCGCATCTGTTTTCATGACCCCTCCGAAAATGATAGAAGCTACTTTTTGATAGTAACTCTCATTTAGTAGCTCCTGTCAATACCCCGCTCCGGCGTGCATTCGGCCGACCCGCCGCGGAATCGCTAGGCTCGCGAACGATGAAGATCCGGGACTCGCGCCGCCGCGCCACACTCCGCCTCGGTTCCGCGCTGGCCGCCCTGGCGGTGATCGCGGGTTCGGCCGCCGTTCCGGCGTTCGCCGCGCCGCCGCCGAGCACGCCGACGACACCGTTCACCACCCCGAATACCGACGGCTGCCCGCAGAAGACGCGCCCGCCCGCGCCGATCGACGAGTCCGAGGTCCCGGCGCCAGGGGACCCGACGCCGACGGCACTGCCCATCCCGACGCCGCCGGTCGGCGGCAGCCAGCTCGGTCAGTGCGGCGCCGTGCTGCCCAAGGTGGGACCGCCGGTGCCAGCGGATATTTCGGCCACCGCCTGGCAGCTGTCGGACTTGGACACCGGCGAGGTGCTCGCCGCCAAGGACCCGCACGGCCGCTATCGACCGGCCAGCACCATCAAGGTGCTGCTCGCCACCATCGCGCTGCGCACACTGGATTTGAACAAGGTGGTCGTCGGCACCGACGACGACGCGAACGCCGACGGCACCCGGGTCGGCATCGGCCCCGGCGGTCACTACACCAACCGCCAGCTCATGCAGGGCCTGATCATGTGCTCCGGCAACGACGCCGCGCACGCCATCGCCACCCAGCTCGGCGGCGAGGCGGCTACCGTCGCGAAGATGAACGAGCTCGCGAAGTCGTTGGGCGCCTTGGACACTCGCACCGCCAGCCCGTCCGGCCTGGACGGACCCGGCATGAGCACCTCGGCCTACGACCTGTCGGTGCTGTTCCGCGAGGCCATGACCATCCCGCTGTTCGCCGAGCTCATCCACACCCAGCAGGTGGACTTCCCCGGTTATCCCGCGAACCCGAAAATCGAAGGCGACAAAGACCATCCGGGCTTCCCCATCGGCAACGACAACCATCTGCTCTACGACTACGACGGCGCCATCGGCGGCAAGACCGGCTTCACCGACGACGCCAGGCAGACCTTCGTCGCCGCCGCCGAACGCGACGGCCGCCGGCTCGCCATCACCCTCCTGAAAGCCGACGTCCGGCCGCTGCGCCCCGCCGACCAGGCCGCCCGCCTGCTCGACTACGGCTTCGCCCTCCCCCGCGGCACCTCCGTCGGCAGGCTCCCCGACCCCGACCGCAAACAGTCGAAACCCGGTGCCGCCCTTGCCTCCCCACCCCCCAAAGACCAGGGCTCCCGCCCCCTGGCCGACGAAGGACACGGCGACAACCACACCGTCTGGATAGTCGGCGGCGTAATCCTCATCCTCGCCCTGCTCCTCGGTGCACGCCGCTTGAACCGTCGGAGGTAGGCCCTCGGCCGTGCAATCTTCACGGCGATGGAACCGTTTCGTGCGACGCTGCGTCTATGGCTTGTGTAGGCGATTTCCGTCGACCGGGTGCGGTCGCTATGTGCGAAGGGGTGCGTTGACGTGGCTGGAATTCTTGGCGTGGACATCGAGGTGTTGGGCAAGACGGTCCAGTCGCTACGAGGTGCCGAGCAGGTGCTCAATGATGCGATGAAGGCGATGACCAAGGACGGTCACGGCGATATCGGCACGAAGGCGCTCAATGACGCGGCCGAGAGTTTCCAACGACGGTGGCACTTCGGGATCGAGCGGATCGGCGAATCGGCGAAGGTCACGGCGGAGGGCGTGAGCAAGTGTCATGACGCCTACCGGGACGTCGACACCGCCATCGCCAAAGCGCTCGACCAGGTCACGGGTGTCATCGACGGAAAGACGCAGGCCAGGGCATGAGCGAAAACCCTTATCCCAACCTGGGTTTCAACCCGGTACCCGGCGCCCCCACCGACGTCGCCGGCCTGCGCGGGCAGATCAACACGTCGGCGGACGCGGTCCGGGAAACCAACGACCTGCTGACCCGCCTGCGCAACAGCAACGACAACGTCTGGAAAGGCGACGCGGGCGACGCCTTCCGCGCCAACTTCGACGCCACCCTCGCCCAAGACCTCGGCTACGCGCAGAAATCCCTCGAACGCGCGGTCAGCGTGCTCGACCAATGGCACACCGATCTCGTCGGCTACCAGGACACCGCCAAGGGACTCGAAGCCGAGGCCACTGACGCCAAAGGCCAGCACACCCAAGCCGTCGCATCCCTGCAATCCGCCAAGGCCAACCCGGATCTCGGCCTGGCGAACACGATGTTCACCGATCAGAGTGAACTACAAGCCGCGCAATCCCGCCTCGACGCGGCCACCGCCCAGGTCCGATCCGCAAGCACCGCGGTCGACAACTGGCAGGAAAAGATCGACTCCATCCTCCAGCGCGCCCGCGACCTGGAAACCCAGCACGACAGCACCGCCCGCCGAGCCGCCACCGAGCTGGACGCCGCCGCAAAGGATTTCGCCCCGAGCCCGCCGGACAAGAGTATTTGGGACCGGATTGCCGACGCGGTGAAAGGTGTCGGCAAGTGGATCGATGAGCACCGCGAGGGCGTCCATCAGGCGCTGTCGATCATCGCTGCGGTCGGCGGCCTGGTCGCACTCGTGACGCCACCCCCGTTCGACATCATCGGCTTCGCGGTCGCCGCCAGCGCCACTGCGGGACTACTGGCGCTGGACTTGTCGGATCCGGAGATACGCGACGGCTTGAAGAACGGAGAGTTGGATGCGTGGAAGACGGTCGGGCTCGACTCGCTCGGGCTTGCCCCGGTCGGTGGTGCCGGCGTTGGCGTCGGGAAGGTTGGCTGGGGCTTGCTCCGAGGCAGCGAGGCGCTTGCCGATGGTAAGCACGCCGCCCAGGCGCTGGGCGGGCTAGAGCGTATCGGGGGCACGGTATACAACGCGGTGACCCACGAACCGGGGATAGTCGCCAAGGCAGTCGGGTGGGTTCCAGGCGTGCCCAAGGTTGTCGACGCGCTGAGCCTCGACAGTGCTGCTCGCAAAGTGTTCCAGGTCACCGGTGTAGCCGGAAAGCATGCGGAAGTCGTGACGGCCGCCGAAGCCATCGACCTGTTCTCCCGTTCCGGCAAGGTTGTCCATTCCATCCTGAACCCCGTGCTGTCGCGGTAGCGGGTGGTTGACTTGTCCCCGTCCAAAGCATCTGCCTCCTTGTCGATCACGATGGATATACCCGACGGATACGTAGCACTTCCGCTGGAGGACATCGATGGCTCGATATCACGCACCGAATCGATGTTCGCCGAGATCGGCCCCGGCACCGTGAGCTCAGCAGCACCTGCCGTGCTGCAGGCGTTGAAAGTGCTGCTTACTCGAGTCGCTCAACTGAACGCCGTCTATTGCGGTCTCGGTCGGCATTCAGCTGCTGACGGACAGTCGATATCATCCAATCTGGTTGTCTCGCTGAACGAATACGGCGAACGAAGGAATCCTCGCTTGACACTGGCGGATGTACTGGCGGCAAGAAGTAGCGGCGGTGAAACCTTCAAAAATGTTGAGTTCATCGAGGTGTCAGGTCATCCTATTCTGATGTTCGATCGGACAAGGACGCTCCCGGTCCCAGATCTTGCTGATCGAACATCCGCCGATCCCGACGAGAAGGTGTACCAGCTGGAGGCCATTATTCCTTCATCGGACGGCGCTGCCATTGTCGCCATCGAATTCTCTACTTCATTCGTCGAGTATGGCGAGGAATTTGTTCCGATGATCGCGGCGATGGCAGCCTCGGTGGTTTTTGCGGCGCCGGTGACTCAGCCCAGTACAT
The DNA here is from genome assembly GCF_044459885.1 of Nocardia sp. NPDC050175. Taxonomy (NCBI): domain Bacteria; kingdom Bacillati; phylum Actinomycetota; class Actinomycetes; order Mycobacteriales; family Nocardiaceae; genus Nocardia; species Nocardia sp. NPDC050175. The sequence goes on along the minus strand of NZ_JBITJI010000002.1, from coordinate 1,003,853 downwards.
CCTCCTCGCTGGATCTGTGAGCCGATGATCATGCCGAACGACGTAATAGCCCCACCACCCGCCAAGTCCTGCCCGGCGACCAGAGCTGCGATGCGGAAGGGCAGCACCGTGCGCTGGCTCCTCTTCCTGATCGGCCTCGGCTGCTTGCCACTGACAGTGTTCTTGATCGATATCCAACCCCGAGTCACCTCGAAGAACCTCGAGAAACTGGTCTCGCTAGGGATAAATCTGTCGGCGGCCACGATGACGGTTGGACTGATCCTCGGTGGAGTACTGCTGTGGATCAACCGAAGAAGACGGAAAGCACTGAAGCGATATCCATGGTCGTCCTGGCCCGTGAATTACATCGGCACCGGCCGCTACGAATGGGTGCAACTGCTCGATCAGAATCGTCAGCCGGTGTCGACGCTCATACTGAGCACATGGCCCAAGGACATCGGAAAGCTGGTGAACCACAATACCTCCGAGATCTGGTTCGCCGGAGACCCGATGAGATACGGTGTCATCTCGAGGCCAGGCGGTGGCGACCTTCGTTACGCCTACCGGTCTAGTTCCAGAACACCCCCACAACTCACCTTCAGAACGAATGATCCGAGTGATCAGCCAGATCGGAGCACACCGCCACCACCCGAGTATCAGCTGACACGGGAGCGCGGACAGATCTCGATGAAGCCTGTCGGCGATTCGCACGAACAGTCGAAACGGCATGGCGGAAAAGACGATAACCGTTACCCCTCGCCACGCATGCTGCGGCGTGTACTCGCCCTCATCATCGATTGGATGATCCACGTGGGATGCGGTGTGGGTGCGGCGATTGCCGTGAGTCCCGAGTTTTCTCCGGAGGCTGCCGCGCGGCACGACTGGCAACATCTCGGTGTCAATCCGGTTGTTGCGGTGGGCTTCTTCCTCGCCGCCTCCGCAATCGACCGGATCATCATCCAGTCGATATTCCACACGACAATTGGCAAGGCCCTGTTCGGCCTGGTCGTCATCCGCCCGCAGGACGGTAAGTACCCATCGTTCGGCCGCCTGTTGGCGGTGTGGTTGTTCGACGTATACCTTCCGCTCGCCATCTTGGGCAATGGCGCTGGTCCGGACCGGATCGGCGACTATTTCCTACCCGCGGTGCGGCGGCGAGATGTGCTGCGCGGCAGTGCGACGTGAACTGCGCGCAGGTTCCCGCGGCGGAGCCGATGCCATCGCATCGGGGGTCGCGAGATCGAGCAGTCGGCCGAGAATGGCTTCGGCAGACGCCGGTGCCGGTGCCGGTGCCGGTGCCGGAGGAAGCCCGGGAATCACCGGCCGCGTGGGCGGCGCAGACTCGAAAGGGCGAGAGCGGCAAGGGCTCCCGCACCGAAGAAGGTGGCTCCCGCGCCGAGGGAGAGTTCGCGGGCTGAGACGCGGGGGGCGATGATCGCGGCGGGGGGTGCGGGGATGTCCGCTTCGGGCTCGTTGTCGGAGGCGGTGGCGGCCCAGGCGGTGGCGAACAGGATGATTCGGTAGGTGACGTAGCTGAAGACCATCAGGCCGATGATCGAACCGAAGGCGGCGCCCGCCGGGCTGCTCAGCACCTTTTGCAGGTAGATCGAGGCGACGAACTTGAAGACCTCGAAGACCAGCGCGGCCAGCGCGGCAGCTTTGGCGGCGCTGGCCAGGGTGACCGGTTCGCGGGGCAGGCGGGCGATGATCCAGGCGAACACCGCCCAGGAGGCGAGGAAGCCGAGCAGGATCGACACCAGGGCCAGCAGCAGGCGGGCACCGGGCAGGTGCGAGAGGCCGAGACCGATCAGCAGCCTGGCCCCGAGGGTGCTGGACGCGAGCGCGGAAAGTCCCAGGGAGACAACGAAAGCCAGGCCGAGGCCGAGCAGCGCGCCGAGATCGGACAGCTTGGCCAGGAACCAGTTCTGGTCCTCGCTCTTCTGCTCCCACTGCTCGGTCAACGCCGCCCGCAGGTTGGCCATCCAGCCGAGGCCGGTGTAGAGCCCGGCCAGCAGACCGAGGATGCCGACGGTGCCGCGCGACTCGACGGCCTGATCGATGAGATCGTTCAGCTGGGTGCCGAGCGAACCGGGGACATTGTCGACGATCTTGGTCTGTAGTTCGCTGAGCAACTCCGGATGACTCGACAGCACGAAACCCGCGATCGCGAAGGCGACCATCAGCAGCGGAAACAGTGACAGCACCGTGAAATACGTAATGCCCGCCGCGTAGTAGTCGCCGCGCTGCCGCTGATACCGCCCGCCCGCGCGCACCAGATGGTCCAGCCATGGCAGCGCCTGGATCCGTCGTTCGATCCCGGCCTTGACGTTGTCGATCACCTGCACCAGTTCGCCCCTTCAGGAGAGATCTCGCAGGTGCCGGCCGTCAGCGGGCCAGCAGGCCCACTCGGTCGTATACCTGTGCGAGGGTGTTGCCGGCGATCTCTCGCGCGCGCTCGGCACCGGCGGCGAGGATACGGTCGAGTTCGCCCTGATCCGACAAATACTCTTGCACCTTCGCCTGCAATGGCGTGACAAATTCGACCAGCGCGTCGGCGACGTCGGATTTCAGGTCGCCGTAGCCCTTGCCCGCGTAATCCTTTTCGAGCGTGACGATCGGCGTGCCGGACAGCGAGCTCAGGATCACCAGCAGGTTGCTGACGCCGGGCTTGTGCTCGACGTCGTAGCGGATCTCTCGCTCGGTGTCGGTCACGGCGGAGCGGACCCGCTTGGCGGTGATCTTCGGATCGTCGAGCAGGTTGATCAGGCCCGCGTCGCTGGACGCCGACTTGCTCATCTTCGAGGTCGGGTCCTGCAGGTCGTAGATCTTGGCGGTGCCCTTCTCGATGTGTGCCTCGGGCACGACGAAGGTCTTCTTGAAGCGGGTGTTGAAGCGCTGCGCCAGGTTTCGGGTCAGCTCGAGGTGCTGGCGCTGGTCCTCGCCGACCGGCACCTGATGCGGGCGGTAGAGCAGGATGTCCGACGCCATCAGCACCGGATAGGTGAACAGCCCGACCGAGGCGTTGTCCGAGCCCTGCTTGACCGACTTGTCCTTGAACTGGGTCATCCGGCTGGCCTCGCCGAAGCCGGTGATGCAGCTGAGCACCCAGGCCAGCTCGGCGTGCTCGGGCACCTGGCTCTGCACGAACAGCGTCGACTTCTTCGGGTCGATGCCGAGGGCGAGCAGCTGCGCGGCGGCGGCCTTGGTCTGGGCCCGCAGTGCCTTCGGATCCTGCGGCACGGTGATCGCGTGCAGGTTCGGGATGAAGTACAGCGCGTCGTAGTCGTCCTGCATGGTCACCCAGTACTGCAGCGCCCCAAGGTAGTTGCCGAGGTGGAACGAGGTACCGGTGGGCTGGATCCCGGAAAGGACCCGCTGCTTGCGTTCAGCGGCCGGGGTTTCTGCAGGAACGGACATGCCCCTGATCTTTCCATGGGCCGCCCACCCGCCGCCCGGCCACCACCCTCAACTGGTCGCCGCGCGCGGCTCCTCGACGGAATTGCGCTCCGCCCAGTTCCGCGGGTCCACCCCGGGCATACTCGGGCGCCCTTTGGTGACCAACCGATGCTCGCGCCGCGAGACGAGCTGGTAGACCGGCGCGCTCGGCCCGAGCAGCGTGCCGCGCAGCACCGGCGGCAGCAGCGGCGGCGCGAGGTGCGCGGTGCGCACGGCCTGGGCGAGCGCCCGGTAGGCGACCTGGTCGGCGATGCGCCAGCGCAGGCCGTACAGCTGCCGGATCCGCGGCGGCAGGCTGCCCTGCACCAGCAGGAAGAACGCGGAGGTGACCTGCTGCAACGGCATCCGCTGCGGATACGGCACGCGCTGTCCGGCCAGGTAGGAGCCGACCAGCCGCGCCTCGTCGGTGAGGAACAGCTCGTCGGAGGCGAGGTAGGCGTCGAAGGACGCGCGGAACTCCGGGTAGCTGCCCGGCGCCGCGTCGGCGGGCATGCCGAACAGCTCGGCCCAGCGCACATAGTCCTGATACAGGCCCTCGCGCTCGCCGTCGGTCATGGTGCGGACCAGCAGGTCGTACATCACCTCGGCGGAGTCGAAGGTGAACGCCATCGTCATGTACATCAGGTGCGGGTCGAGCGCGGAATAGCCGGTGCCAGCTGGATGATGCGGCCCGGCGTCTTCCGGCAATCCGCCGCGCACCTTGACGTGCTTCTTCGTGGTGAATTCGAGTGCGCGATCGGCCTCGGCCTTGCTGCCGAGGAACACGGCCTCGAACAGGTGGCCGGTGAGCGCGAGCCGGGTGTACGGCGTCAGCCGATGCTCGGTGTTCTCCGCGGTGCCGACGTAGAGCAGCGGGTGGACCGCGCCGATGACCAGGGCGCGCTGCCCGTAGGTCAGGCCGACCGCGCGTTTGCTCATGACCCGTCTGGCCATGGAGTGGTCGCTGAAGTAGCCGGGCTCGGACATTGCTGCCTCCTCGTCGAGAGCATCTGGCAACAGCATCCGCCAGATTCTCAACTCTGGCAATACCGTCTACCAGAAACGTCTCGTGCCAGAATCAAGTTGTGACGGCGCAGCGGACGTATGGCGGGATCTCCGCGGACGAGCGGCGGGCGCAGCGGCGCGCGGCGTTGCTGGCGGCCGCGTTGGAGATCATCGGCGAACAGGGGCTGGCGAAGCTGACCGTCTCCGGACTGTGCGCGCAGGCCGGGCTCAACGAGCGGTACTACTACGAGAGCTTCGACAGCCGCGATGCCGTGCTGACCGCGCTCGTCGACACCATCGCCGAGGAACTCGCGCTCGCGATCGTCGCGGCGGTCGGCACCGCGCCGAAGGACTCGCGGGCAACGGCGCGGGCCGCGATCGCGGCGGGCATCCACCTGCTCACCGACGACCCGCGCAAGGCCAAGGTCACCCTGGTCGCCGGCATGGCGACGCCGGAGTTGCGGGCCCGCACCACGGAAACGGTGCGGGTGTTCGCGCGAATGGTCGCGGCCGAGGGCATCGACTTCTACGGGATCGATGACCCGGATTCCGATCCGGCGATCGACTTCCGGGCCAACTATCTGGTCGGCGGCCTGGTACAGACGCTCACCGCCTGGTTACAGGGCGAGCTGCCGCTCACCCGCGACGAGCTGATCGAGCACACCACCGATGTGTTCGTCCTGCTCGGTGAGGATTTGGCGCGCCGATTGGCGTGACGCCACCGGTGTCAGAGTTCGACCGAAACGTCGTGCAACCCGGTCGATTCGCCTTGCAGGACAACGCGGAACGGGACGCCCTTGCGCGACCAGTACTCGGCGCAGTCGCGCATCGCCTCGGCGAACCACGCCCGCTGGGCCGGCTCCTCGGCCAGCAGGTCCGCCGAATCACGGATCACGACAACGTATCCCGCGCCTTCGCCGACGAAATCGTCCAGATCGCGCAGGCATTCGTCGAACGCGTCTTTGTTCTGCCCGAAGTAGTACGGAAACTGCAGGGCCGCAGCGACTTCGTCGAACACCCGCGCGACCGTCCGCATCTTCGTGCCGCGCAGTTCGCGTACCAGGTAACCGGACGGCGCGCGGTAGCGCACGCTGCTCAGCTCCGCGGCATCGACAGCGGCGGCGCCGAGCGCTGGCGTACTGACCTGCTGGGTCGGCGAATCGGCCGCGACAGGGCGAGCTAGGAACTGCGACAACGGAATTGCCTTGGTCATCAGCGCATCCTCGTGAAGGTCTCGTAGTGGTCCCCGGTGTACCAGGCCGATCCGTCGCTGCCGGTGACGATGCGTTCGGCGTCCCTGGATCGGCCGCGCTGCTTGGGGTTCACGTCCCACTCCTGGTAGGTGATCGGTTTGCCCGCCGGGTCTTTGGCGGCCAGCGTGCCCCCGCGATTCATCCAGCGGTCGCCGCCCTTGGTGCCGGGGGCGTTCGCCGAACCGGGCCAGCGGCCCGCGTCGATTTCGGCCAGGGTGTCGTAGGCGTGGGCGGGTACGCCCGGTGCTCGGCTGGCCGGCGGGGCTGACGGCGGCTTCGGTGCGCCGGTCGCGGATGCGCTGCTCGGGGCGCGGGTGGTGGTGGCCGTGACGGTGTCGTTGCCGCCGCCGCGCAAGCCGAGAACCGCGACGACGACCACCGCGACCGCCACCGCACCGAGCACGGCGAACGTGCGAATTGCCTTCGGCGACAGGCTCATCGGTACTGCACCGTGACCGGTGCATGGTCGGACCAGCGCTGGTCGTAAGCGGCGGCGCGTTCCACCACGGCCTGCTTGGCGCGCGCCGCGAGCTCGCCGCGAGCGAGCTGGTAGTCGATGCGCCAGCCGGTGTCGTTGTCGAAAGCGCGGCCGCGGTAGGACCACCAGCTGTACGGGCCGTCGACCGCCGGATGCAGCTGCCGCACCACGTCGACGTAGCCCGCGGCGAGCAGCTCATCGATCCAGGCGCGCTCCTCGGGCAGGAAGCCTGCCGACTTCCGGTTGCCCTTCCAGTTCTTCAGGTCGAGTTCGGTGTGCGCGATATTCCAGTCGCCGCTGACCACGAAATCGCCGGTGCGGGCGGTGAGGTAGGCGCCGAGTTCGGCCATGTACCGGTACTTCTCGTCCTGACGCACGGTGCCTGCCTCACCGGAGTGCACGTACACGCTAGCGACCGTGACCTCGGCGAAGTCGGCCTCGATATAGCGGCCGGACGCACCGAACTCGCTGCTGTCGAAGCCGATTCGGACCGCGTCCGGTTCGCGCCTGGACAGGATCGCGACGCCCGCCCTGCCCTTGGACTCCGGCTCGGCCTGCGCCAGCCACCAGCCGTCGGCTAGTGCGGGTGCCAGCGCCGCCCTGGTCTGCTCGTCGGTGGCCCGCGTCTCTTGGACGCAGACGATGTCGGCTTCCGTCGCGGCGAGCCAGGCGAGCATGCCTTTGCCCGCGGCCGCGCGGACGCCGTTTACGTTCACAGTCGAAATGATGTAGGCCACCGCACGACCGTACAATGCTGGTCAGATGAATTCCTTCGGACACCGCCGTCCAGGAAAGGGTGATGACGATGCCGTCTGACACCACCAAGTCCACCGCCGCCGCGAAACGCGCCACCAGCGCCACGCGGGTGCCGGTCAAGAGCAAGCCGGAACTCCCCAAGGCCGTCAAGGCATTGCATATGGGCTCCGGTGATCCGCTGCTCCTGTTGCACGGCTTCATGATGTCGCCGCACTGCTGGGAGCAGACCGCCGCGCGGCTGTCGAGCCAGTGCGAGGTGTACGCGCCCGCCTTCGCGGGGCACTGGGGTGGCGAGCTGGTGGACGGCTGGTCGGTCAACGTGCACATGCTGGCCGATCGCATCGAGGATCAGCTCGACGAACTCGGTTGGCGCACCTGCCACATCGCGGGCAACTCGCTCGGCGGCTGGGTCGGTGTCGAACTCGCCCGGCGCGGCCGGGCCCGCACGCTCACCCTCGTCGCCCCCGCGGGCGGCTGGCACGCGCCGTCGCTCACCCAGTTGCGGATCACCCTGAAGTTCCTGTCGCTGCTGCCGATCGTCGAAATCGGTAAGCGGCTGGGCGGTTTCGCGGTCAACAACCCGATCGCGCAGCGCTTCACCCTGCTGGCACTCAGCAAGAACGCGTCCGCGGTCTCTCGCCGCGACACGGCCGCCGCGATCATGGCCGCGCTGCACTGCCCGTCCATGCTGCCGTTCATCGTCAGCAGCATCCGCGGTCCCGAGCAGGAAGACCTGTCCACGTTGGCGACGCCGGTGCGGCTGCTGCTCGCCGAATACGACCGGGTCATCCCCAACCGCGTCTACGCGCGCCGGTACCTGAAGGAACTCCCGGAGTCCGCCGACCGCATCGTGGTTCACGGGGTCGGGCACGTTCCGATGCTCGAGGCGCCGGACCGGATCGCAACCCTCATCGCCGAGCACGTGTACGCGAGTCGCAATCGTCTTCGTGCGGTGTGAGACAAGGGATTTCCACAGGTCAGGAAGTTATCCACAGATCGAGGAAAGGTCTCGATCTCGTTCGCGCCCCGGCCTACTGTTTCGAGGCATGGGGAGCACACAAACCGACCGCGCAGTGCATCAACTCCGCGGCGACGTCGATGGCCTGTACGACCTGAACAGCAGGATGAACCGTGAGGCCAAGGAAACCGACAGCGTGGTTCGCGATATCGACCTAAGACTCCGGCGGCTGTCACGAACGTCGGGTCGGCAGTTCGGCGTGCACCTCGCCTTCCAACGTCAACACGGGCAGCGCCTGGATCGGGTGGAGTCAACGCTCGGCGAATTGGCTACTCAGGTGAACCACCTGGCCGAGTTGCCGGCCCGAGTGGACAACCTCGCAGAGCAAATGAGCTGCCTGACACCACAAGTGGGCGAGCTCGCCGAACAAATGAGCCGCCTGACACCGCGAGTGGACGAGCTCACAGAACAGATGAGGTATCTGGCACCACTACCAGCACGAGTGAACGAGCTCGTGGGCCGAGTGGATTACCTGACCGAGCAAGTAGACCGGCTCGCGCCGCTGCCCGGACACGTAGACGGGCTCGTACGACGAGTAAACGACCTGACCGGGCAGGTGGACGACCTGACCGGAGATGTGAACCAGCTGACCGGACGCGTCGATAACCTGACCGGGCGCATCAATAACCTGACGGGCCGAGTGGATTACCTGACGGAGCAGGTGGATCAGGTGGCGGCGGCGGTTCGGCAGAACTCGCAGACGTTGGATGTTGTGGTCGAGCTGCTGCGGAAGCAGTAGCCTGCGCCGCTCGAAGATGCGGGCTAGCCGGCATTCGGGGCGCGAGACACTTTCTGTTCCCGCTTCATTTTAGCCTGCGCGACACCCGCAATACATCGGTCTGCGGGGCGATGTATTGCGGGACATCGGGCTCTTACTCTGTGGACCGGTCTTGGTCGCAGGCACAGGGTGGAGGGCGAATGGATGATCTGACGGGCAAAGTCGCTGTTGTCACGGGGGCGGCCAGTGGGATCGGGCGAGGTATGGCCGAGGCATTTCTGGATGCGGGGATGCGGGTTGTGTTGAGTGATGTGGAAGTGGCCGCGCTGCATTCGACTACGGCCGAATTGCGCACGGCGGGAGCGGATGTCCATGCCGTGGTGGCGGATGTTTCCGCGCCGGACGATGTGACGGCGCTGGCCGAGGCGACGCTGGAAAAGTATGGAGCCGTGCATGTTCTGTGCAATAACGCGGGGGTCTATTCGGGCAGTAGGCCGTCCTGGGACAGCACGCTCGATGACTGGGAGTGGATTCTCGGGGTCAATCTGATGGGTGTGGTGCACGGGCACAGCATCTTTCTGCCGATCATGATCGAACAGGGCGAGGACGCGCATATCGTCAATACGGCGTCGCTTGCCGCGGTGGTCGGCGGATCGTCGCTGTACGGCGCGACGAAGTCGGCGGTGCTCGCGTTGTCGGAGACCGTTTATCTCGAGCTCGTCGACGGCGGTTTCAAGCCTCGGGTATCCGTGCTGATCCCCGGGGTAGTCGATACGAACATCTTTGATTCCGAACGCAATCGGCCGAAGCGGTTTGCCGAGGTCGGCCCGCGTCCGGTCGGCTGGAATGTCGAAACCGCCCGGCAGGCCTTCGCGCTCGGCACAAGTCCGCGCGTTATCGGCGAGCAGGTGGTGCAGGCAATACACGAGGAGCGTTTCTATGTGCTGACGCACCCGGAATGGAATGGACACATAGCACACCGGATGCGGCAGATCATCAACGGCGACAACCCCACTCGGTTACCACCACCTGGGCTTTGAGCACTGCTCAGGACGCGACGTCGGCCTGCTTGCTGTCGGATCGAGGAAATCCCAGTAACAGTCGACAGACCTCGTCGGGCACGTCCAGTTGCGGACAATGGCCGACGCCGGGCAGCGCGACGAACTCGCTGCCCGGCAGCATGGCGTGCAGGGCGCGGCCGACGGAGATCGGGATGATGCGGTCCTTGGTTCCGTGCACGACGAGGACCGGGCAGTTGATGACGAGATCGACGTGGCCCGAAGGGTGTTCGCGGGCGTAGCGAGTGGCGTCCTGGCCGCGCGCGGCGACAGCGGCCATGTCGGGCACCGAACGTACTGCGGTGGTGAGGAATTCGGGGTCGGCGAGCACACCGGGGCCGTAGACGAACAGCGCGACCGCACGCCGGACACCCCAACGCACCAGTGCGGTCGGGATGGGCAGGAGGCCTACGAGGCGGAAGAACAATCGGTATTCACGGAGCAGGCCGACGCGGGCCAGCCAGTGCCTGGCCAAGAGTGGCTCGTCGAGGGAGACCACGGCGGTCACCTCGTCCGGGTGCCGGGCGGCAGCGTGCAGCGCGGTGGCGGCGCCGAGCGAATTACCGACGAGGGCCAGCGGACCGTGCTCGGCGATGATCGCGTCGACGAAATTGTCGAACTGCGGGGTCAGCGGGCCCGGCTCGCGCGGATCCGCCAGGCCGAAGCCGGGGAGGTCGACGGCGAAAGCCGCACGGCCCGCGGCTTCCAGGGCGGTGAGGACGCCGCGCCAAGTGTCCGCGCTGTCGGCGTAGCCGTGCAGCAGCAGGATCGGAGTGCCGGAACCGGCGACGGAGAGGACGCGAGTGTCGACGGCGTTGTAGCGCGCGGTGGTTTCGATGATCATCGGCCGTTGCTCCTTACGAGCTCGCACCAGCACGGTGCGTAGGACCAACGGCGTTTCGATGGTGGAAGCAGGGCATCCCGAGTGCGCACGCCGTTGTAGCGCACCCGGGACCCCGAAAACCGTTAGGCCAGCAGGCCCTTGGCGATGTGCGTCACCTGGATCTCGTTGCTGCCCGCGTAGATCATCAGCGACTTGGCATCGCGCGCAAGCTGTTCCACGCGGTACTCGGTCATGTACCCGTTGCCGCCGAACAGCTGCACCGCCTCCATCGCGACCTCGGTGGCCGCCTCGGACGCGTAGAGCTTCATCGCCGAGGCCTCGGCGAGCGTCGGCGGCTTGCCCGCGCGACCCCGCTCCAACGTGTTGAACACCATGTTCTGCACGTTGATCCGGGCGATCTCCATCTTGGCCAGCTTGAGCTGGACGAGCTGGAAGCGGCCGATCTCCTGGCCCCAGAGCTTGCGGTTCTTCGCGTAATCCAGGCAGAGCCGGTGACATTCGTTGATGATGCCCAACGCCATGAAGGCCACGCCGACGCGTTCGGCGGTGAAGCTGGACCGCGCGCTCTCCCGGCCGTCGCCGCCCTTATGCTCCTCGGTCTCGCCGAGCAGACGGTCCTTGCCGAGGCGGACGTTGCCGAAGAACAGCTCGCCGGTGGGCGAGGCGTGCAGGCCCATCTTCTTGAACGGCTTGCCCTGGGTGAGCCCCTCCATGCCCTTGTCCAGGACGAAGGTGAGCACCTTGCGCTCGCGCTTGTCGCCGCCGTCGCCCTCGTCGAGCTTGGCGTAGACGATCATCACGTCGGCGAACGGGCCGTTGGTGATGAAGGTCTTCTGGCCGTTGAGCAGGTAGTCGTCCCCGTCGCGCCGGACGTAGGTCTTCATGCCGCCGAACGCGTCGGAGCCCGAGTCGGGCTCGGTGATCGCCCACGCCGCAACCTTTTTCATGGTCACGATGTCGGCGAGCCAACGCTCCTTCTGGGCCAGCGTGCCGCGCGACATGATGGTGGTCGCGCCGAGGCCGATGCTGACGCCCATCGCGGTGACCAAACCCATGCAAACACCGGACAGTTCACCGATCACCACCGCCATCAGCGATTCCTGCCCGGCGAACGGGCTACCGCCGGAGGACTTTTCCTTCTTCTTCTCCGGCAGCGGCTCGCCCGCGGCGATGGCCGCCTCTTTGGCGCGCTGCTTGCCGAGCAGCTTCTCCACCGCTTCGCCGCCCATGGCGTCGATCCCGAACTCGCTGAACAGCTTCCGGATGATCGGATATGGCGACAGTTCGCCGCTGTCCAGTGCGTCCAGGTTGGGCCGGATCTCCTTGTCGATGAACGTCCGCACGGCATCGCGGATCAAGACATCGGTCTCGGACCATTCGAACATCGTTGTTCTCCTTATCGTTCCGGCGAGCTCAGGGCAGCCGAGCGGAGATGTCGTCGATCAGCCACGGTCCCTCGGTCTCGATCGTCTTCACATCGTGCCAACCGGCCAGCTCGGAGATGGCACCGCCCTGCACCGCGAACACCTTGCCGGTGATCGGGCACTTGTCCGAGGCGAGGTAGGCCACCAGCGGCGAGATGTTGGCCGGGCTGAAGGCGTCGAACTCGCCGTCTGCCACCTCGTCGGCCTCGGCCGCCATCATGGCGCCCATGCCGGGCGTGGCCAGGGTGAGCCTGGTGCGCGCGATCGGCGCGATGGCGTTGACACGCACGCCGTAGCGGGCCAGTTCGTCGGCCGCGACCAGGGTGAGCGCGGCAATCCCCGCCTTGGCCGCGCCATAGTTGGCCTGGCCCGCGTTCGGCACCGTGGTGCCGGAGGCGGACGCGGTGTTGATCACCGCGGCGTTCGGCTGATTGCCCGCCTTGCTCTGGTCTTTCCAGTAGGCGGCGGCGTGGTGCAGCACGGCGGCGTGCCCCTTGAGGTGCACGGCGATCACCGCGTCCCACTGCGCCTCGTCCAGGCCCGCGATGAACGCGTCGCGCAGGATGCCCGCGTTGTTCACCACGATGTCGAGGCCGCCGAGTTCGGCGACCGCCTGGTCGATGACGTTCTTCGCGCCGTCCCAGGTGGCGATGTTGGCGGTGTTGGCGATCGCCTTGCCGCCTGCGGCGATGATCTCGTCGGCGACCTCTTGCGCGGGCGTGTTGTCGGTTCCCTCGCCCTCGTTGCTGCCGCCGAGGTCATTGACGACCACGGCCGCGCCCTCGCGCGCGAACAGCAAGGCGTGCTCGCGGCCGATGCCGCGACCGGCGCCGGTGATGACGGCTACTCGGCCTTCGAGTGCACCCATCGATGTCTCCTCTTCCTCAAGGTCTGTGCTGAATATTGCGACCGGGCAATGACTTTCGCCGGGACGGCGGAACCGTCCCGGCGAGGGAGTCAATCCGCGATCTCGGCGAGTCCGTCGCTGAGGACCACATCTTCGCCGCGCACGGTCTCGAAGGCGTAGGTGGTGACGCCGTCGGCGGAGCCGACCTTCCAGATGCGGGTCTCCAGGTCATCTCCGGGGAACACCATCTTGGCGAAGCGCACTGCAAAACGCTTGAGCCGGTTGACATCCGACCCGCCGACCTCGGTCAGCACCGCCCAGGACGCGAACGCCATCGTGCACAGACCATGCGCGATGATGCCGGGCAGCCCGGCGTCCTTGGCCACCTGCTCGTCCAGGTGCAGCGGTACCGGATCGCCGGAAGCCGGTGAGTAACGGAAGGTTTGGTCGTCGTCCACGTGCTGCGGCACCACCGCTACCGGCTGCTGCGCCCGCAGGTTCTCGTCGAACTTGTGCGCAGGCGCCGCGGCACCCACCGTCTTGCCCGCGTCGATATTGCGGAAGAAGGCGGTCAGGTACTGCTCATTGACCAGTTCCCCTGCCTCGGTGCGGCATTCGATGAGGATGGTGATGGCCGTGCCGTTGGGCCTGCTGGTGTAACCGGTCGCCTTGGCGCGCGAGACCAGCTGGTCGCCCGGCTGGATGGCGCGGTGGAAGTGGAAGTCCTGCTCGCCGTGCACGACCCGGCCGAAGATGTCCATCGGCGCGACCTCGATCACCGGCATCATCATCGCCTCGAAGACGGGGACGATCGCGAAGACCGGCGAGGCGACCTTGCCCGCCAGGTGTGCCTCGATCGGATCATTGGTGGCGGCGGCATATTCGCCGATCCGCTCGCCTGTCACCTCGAAACGTTCGTCGTCACACCAGGTTTCGAGACCGGCGTCGTCGAACTCGACCAGCCGAGCCGTGGTCGTTTCCGAGGTCATGCCGAAGCCAGGGCGTCGAGCTGCTCGAGGGACTTGTCCAGCTGCTTGAGACCGTCCTTCTCGACCGCCTTGCCGAGCGCACCCTTGATCAGCGCGCCCTCGAAATCACCGGAGACCAGGATGGTGCTGCCGCCGTCGCCCTTGGGCTGGATGTCGAAGGTGAATTCGGTCTTCACGCCGGCCATGCCGGTGCCGCCGAGGGTGAGCTTGCTCGGCTGCTGCACCGAAACCACGGTCCACTCCAGCTTGTTCGCCATGCCGAGCATGACGATCTTGGCGACCAGCTTGGCGCCCTCGGTCAGCACGGCGGGCGGCTCCTCCATGAAGCGCTCGTGGATGGTGAACCACTTGTCCCAGGTGTTCGGGTCGGAGACGACCGTCCAGAGCGCCTCGGGGGTGGCGTTGACGTCTTTGGTGGCTTCGATGTGTCCCATGAGTTAGCTCCTCGTCGAGTTTCGTTGTGCGAGTTCAGCAGTCAGCGCTTAGTTGAATGTCGCTGCTGGAGTTCAGCGCTCGGCGCGCCGGTAGGCGGTCACGACCGCGGCACCGCCGAGGCCGATGTTGTGCTGCAGGCAGGCGGTGACGTTGTCGACCTGACGCTTGTCGGCGGTGCCGCGCAGCTGCCAGGTGAGCTCGGAGCACTGCGCCAGACCCGTTGCGCCGAGCGGATGCCCCTTGGAGATCAGGCCGCCGGAGGGGTTCACCACCCACTTGCCGCCGTAGGTGGTCAGGTTGTCGTCGATCAGCTTTCCGGCCTCGCCCTCGCCACACAGGCCGAGCGCCTCGTAGGTCAGCAGCTCGTTCGCCGAGAAGCAGTCGTGCAGCTCGATGACCTGGAAGTCCTCGGCGCCGAGCCCGGCCTGCTCGTAGACCTTGCGCGCCGCCTGCACGGTCATGTCGTAGCCGACGAGGTTCTTGGCGGTCTCGTCGAAGGTCGACTTGTAGTCGGTGGTCATGGCCTGGCCGACGATCTCCACCGCCTGCGCGGCCAGGTTGTGCTTGTCCACGAACGCCTCGCTGGCCAGGATGACCGCGCCGGAGCCGTCGGAGGTCGGCGAGCACTGCAGCTTGGTGAGCGGGTCGTAGATCATCCGCGAGCCGAGGATGTCGTCCATCGAATACTCGTCCTGGAACTGCGAATACGGGTTGTTCACCGAGTGCTTGTGGTTCTTGTAGCCGATCTTGGCGAAGTGTTCGGCGGTGGTGCCGTACTGCTTCATGTGCTCGCGGCCGGCCGCGCCGAACATCCACGGCGCCACCGGGAACAGCACCTCGGAGATCTCGGCGAGCGCCATGATGTGCCTGGCCATCGGCTGCTCGCGGTCGTCCCAGGTGGAGCCGAGCGAGCCCGGCTGCATCTTCTCGAAGCCGAGCGCCAGCGTGCATTCGGCGAGGCCGCCCCGAATCGACTGTGCCGCAAGGTAAAGCGCGGTCGAGCCGGTGGAACAGTTGTTGTTGACGTTGACCACCGGGATGCCGGTCATGCCGAGCTCGTAGACCGCGCGCTGGCCGGAGGTGGATTCGCCGTAGACGTAGCCGACATAGGCCTGCTCGACCAGGTCGTAGGCGATGCCGGCGTCGGCGAGCGCCTTGGTCCCGGACTCCCGCGCCATATCCGGGTAATCCCAATCGGTGCCGTCTTCGTTCTTGCGGCGGCCCGGCTTTTCGAACTTCGTCATGCCGACGCCGACGACATATACCCGCCTCGCGACGCGAGTCGATGAGGGGTGGTGGTCGGGTGACGGGTGGGCCTTGTTCGCCATCGAACTCCTCAGGTTGTGCCTGTCCCCGGCGCCCCGCCGGGTGCTGCTCGCATGCGGGCAGCGGTGGGCCGATCCGTCCGGATCCAGCTGAAAACAAACATACAGAGATGTATGTAAGTACGCAAGGTTGTCACCGTTACCGCAGGTTGCGGATATCGAATAGCCAGGTGGTAGCACTCAGCCGGAGACATACAGCCGGAGGTGTATGTATCGCCAGTACCTGCTGGTACGCAGCAGGTTGCCGGGGCGGGCCGCAGCGGCGAATCCGTTGCTGTGACGTGGCTCACCGCCTCGGATGCCGTAACAGCCGCGTAATCGTTCGGAAATTCCCCGTCCACAACCGTGTACGACCGTCGAATGGTTGCAGTTATCGGTGCGGGGATGAGGAGTAAACGTGGTCGAGCTCGATACCCGATCGTCGAATTCCGACGGGATCGCCGCGGCGCTAGAGCTCGATGATTCCGCTTCGCTGCGCTCAGCGAAAGAGACTCTCGAGGACTACACGCTGCGGTTCGCGCCACGGAGCTACCGGAAATGGAGTCCGGCCGTGGTCGGGATCTCCGCCCTCGGCGGCATCGCCTACCTGGCCGACTTCGCCATCGGCGCGAATATCGGCATCGCGCACGGCACCGGGAACGCGCTGCTCGGCATCGGCTTCTTCGCGATCGTCATCATGGTGACCGGATTTCCGCTCGCCTATTACGCGGCGCGCTACAACCTCGATCTCGACTTGATCACGCGCGGTAGCGGATTCGGTTATTACGGCTCGGTGCTCACCAACGTCGTATTCGCGTCGTTCACCTTCATTTTCTTCGCGCTGGAAGGGTCGATCATGGCCCAGGGGCTGGAACTCGGTCTTGGCGTACCGCTTTGGCTCGGCTACCTGGCCTCGACTCTCCTCATCTTCCCGCTGGTCATCTACGGCATGAACACGCTGGCCAAACTGCAGGTCTGGACGACTCCGCTGTGGCTGTTGCTGATGGTGCTGCCGTTCGGCTTCCTACTGGTGCGCCATCCGGATTCGGTGTCGTCGTTCTTCGCCTACGGCGGCGAAAATGGTTCCGGAGTAAGCCTTTCCGGCACGCTGCTCGCCGCTGGCGTGTGTCTTTCGTTGATCGCGCAAATCGCCGAGCAGATCGACTACCTGCGCTTCATGCCGCCGCGCACGCCGGAGAACGCGCGCAAGTGGTGGGGCTGGATGCTGCTGGCCGGACCGGGCTGGGTGGTCTTCGGCGCGCTCAAGCAGGTGGTCGGGCTGTTCCTCGCGGTGTATCTGATCGCGAATCTGCCTGCCGCGCAGGGCATCGCGAACCAGCCGGTGCACCAGTTCCTGGAGATCTACCGCGACATGGTGCCCAGCTGGCTGGCCATGACGCTGGCCGTGGTGCTCGTGGTGATCAGTCAGATCAAAATCAATGTCACCAACGCGTATTCGGGGTCGCTGGCCTGGACCAACTCCTACACCCGGGTCACCAAGTCCTACCCAGGCCGGCTGATCTTCCTCGCGGTGAACCTGGTGATCGCGCTGATCCTGATGGAAGCCAACATGTTCGACTTCCTCAACAACATCCTCGGCTTCTACGCCAACTGCGGCATCGCCTGGATCGTCACCGTCGCAACGGATATCGCGGTCAACAAGTATCTGCTGAAGATCTCGCCGAAGCAGCCGGAGTTCCGCCGCGGCATGCTCTACGACTTCAACCCCGTCGGCCTGGTCGGGTTCGGCCTCTCGGCGGTGCTGTCGATCATGACGTTCTTCGGCGTCTTCGGTGACCTGCTGAAGCCGTACTCCCCCATCGTCGCGCTGGTGGTCGCGTTCGTCGCCACCCCCCTCACCGCGATCGCCACCAAGGGCAAGTACTACCTGCGGCGCAGCGACGACGGCATCGACCTGCCGATGTTCGACGAGCACGGCAACCCGTCCGGCGAGACGCTGACCTGCCACGTGACCGGACTGGAATTCGAACGCCCCGACATGATCGCCTCGGCCATCCCCGGTCCCGAAGGCGAAATCCAGTACATCAGCTCACTCGCCCTCTCCACCGACAAGGACGGTCAGCACCTGCTCCCCCAGCAGCACTGACCTCGAGCGGGACATGGGCACCCCCATGTCCCGCCGGTCGGTCAGTCGGCCGCGCGGACGTCGGCGAGTGCGGCTTCGGCGATGTTGCGCAGATGAGCGGTCGCGCGACGCCAACGGCGTTGGGCGCGTTCGTTATCGGGGTCGACGAAGTTGGAGACGAGGATGCCGCGCAGGGCGTCCATCGCGGTGTAGATGAAGTCACGGGCCTCTTTGCGCCGGATCTCGTCCGGGACGAAGCGAGCCACCGCCATCAGGACGGCGTTGTTGACGAACGGCTCCACCTTCTCCATCGCGGCGGCCAGCACCGGATCGGTGCGGCCTGCCACCCACAGTTCGACGGTCGCGATGAACAGCGGGCCCTGGTGCAGTTCCCACAGGAATTCCAGCGCGGCGGCGACCGGATCATCGCCGCGCTCGACCTTGGCCATCTCCCGCATCGCGGTCTCGGCGCGCAGTTGCGCCAGGTGACTGATCGCGGCGACCACCAGGTCGGTCTTGGAACCGAAGTGGTGCACCTGCGCGCCGCGGGTGACCCCGGCGCGTTCGGCGACCCGCGGCGTGGTGGTGCCCGCGTAGCCGTACTCGACCAGACAGTCGATGGTCGCGTCGAGCAGCCGGGTGCGCATCTCGGTGCTGCGTTGCTCCTGGGTGCGGCGCTGCGGTTTCGCGACTTCGATCCTGGCCATCCGGCGATTCTACACTTACATACAGCTCTGTATGTTCAGATGAAGGGCGGCGTCAGGCCACCAGCGCCGCCGCCGCGACCAGGCGAGCGTCGCGACGGGCCGCGTAGATGGTGATCGCGAACAGCAGCACACCGACCACGGCGAGGCCGGCCCCGACCATGGCGGGCGCGGTGTAGCCGAGCCCGGCCGCGATCACGGCGCCGCCGAGCCATGCGCCGGCGGCATTGGCGATGTTCAGTGCGGCGTGGTTCAACGCGGCGGCGAGGGTCTGCGCCTCGTGCGCCACGTCCATCAGCCGGGTCTGCAGTCCGGGCGCCAGCGACGCGCCGGTCGCACCGACCAGAAACGCGCCGATCGCGGCGGTGTACGGATTGTGCGCCGCCGCAACGAATACGGCGAGAATGACGGCCATGCCGATCATCGAGGCGTAGATCGCCCGATCGACACCCTTATCGGCGAGCACGCCGCCGACGATGTTGCCGACCACCATGCCGACACCGAACAGCATCAGCACGATAGGCACCAGCCCGGCCGACATACCGGCGACGCTGGTGAGAGTGGTGGTGATGTAGGTGTAGACGGCGAACATGCCGCCGAAGCCGATCGCGCCGACCAGCAGGGTCAGCAGCACCTGGGGACGGCGCAGCGCGCCGAGTTCGGTCATCGGGTTGGTCATCGTGATGCCGGTGAGCTCCGGCACGTACCTGATCAGGGCGGCTACCGTCGCCAGCCCGATCACCGCGACCACCACGTAGGCGTCGCGCCAGCCGAGATGCTGGCCGAGCCAGGTGGCTGCGGGAACGCCGACAACATTGGCGGCGCTCAACCCGAGCATAACCGCGGCAACCGCTTTTGCGCGCTGCCCCACCGGGGCCAGCGTGGCGGCGGCGAGCGACGCGACGCCGAAGTACGCGCCGTGCGGCAGGCCGGAGACGAACCGGGCGAGCACCAGGGTGTGGAAGGTCGGCGCGACCACGGTCGCCACATTGCCCAGCGTGAACGCCGCCATCAACGCGATGAGCAACTTCTTGCGGGAAACCCGCGCGCACAGGGCGGCGATCAGCGGCGCGCCGATCACCACGCCGAGCGCGTACGCCGACACCGCGTGCCCCGCGGTCGGCTCGGAAACACCCATGGCGCGCGCGATATCCGGCAGCAAACCCATGGTGACGAATTCTGTTGTGCCGATACCGAACCCGCCGAGCGCCAGCGCGAGCATGGCAGGCATATGCCAAGTCGTCCGCGCAGGCTCGGGGCGTGCGGGGGCCTGGGAGGCGAGGGGTGTGGTCACGTATCCATGAAACGCCTCAACAGGCGGTTTCGCTTCCCAAGTAAACGTGAGTTGAGACACGCTAACAAACAAGAAAACGTGCAGGTCAGCATGTAAAAACGCGCAATAGGGACACGCCTCGCCCCACCACCTGGCAAATTCCATTCGGAAACAACCTCGTACCCGAAGCAGCCCGGGCAGCCGGGCGACCCGATGTGGTCAGCGTCATCCCGCCTCGGATTCGCTTCCGGCGTCGAGCCATTCAACTACTCGACGAACCTATCCGTCCCCGGAAAACAGTCCGGGCACCCGTACCACCGTGTGGTGCGGGTGCCCGTAAGGTTCATCACCCGGCGCCGGATTCGCTTCCAGCGCCGGGTATTACCTGGTCAGCGGAGAGCGCGGGCCAGGTTGGCGTCGAGCGCGCCGAGGAATTCCTCGGTGCTCAGGTAACCCTGGTCGCCACCGACCAGCGACGCGAGGTCCTTGGTCATCTGACCGCCTTCGACGGTCTTGATGACGACATCCTCGAGGGTCTGCGCGAAGCCGATCACCTCGGGGGTGTTATCGAGCTTGCCGCGGTGCTCGAGCCCGCGCGTCCAGGCGAAGATCGACGCGATCGGGTTGGTGGAGGTCGGCTTGCCCTGCTGGTGCTGGCGGTAGTGCCGGGTGACGGTGCCGTGCGCGGCCTCCGCCTCACAGGTCTTGCCGTCCGGGGTCAGCAGCACCGACGTCATCAGGCCGAGCGAGCCGAAGCCCTGCGCCACGGTGTCGGACTGCACGTCACCGTCGTAGTTCTTACAGGCCCAGACGTAACCGCCCTCCCACTTCATGGAGGAGGCGACCATGTCGTCGATCAGGCGGTGCTCGTAGGTCAGGCCCGCCGCGTCGAACTGGGTCTTGAACTCGGCATCGAACACGTCCTGGAACGTGTCCTTGAACATGCCGTCGTACGCCTTGAGGATGGTGTTCTTCGTGGAGAGATACACCGGGTAGTTCTGCTGCAGGCCGTAGTTGAACGAGGCCCGCGCGAAATCGATGATCGACGCCTTGAAGTTGTACATGCCCATGACGACGCCGCCGTCCTCGGGCATCTTCACGACCTCGTGCTGGATCGGCTCGCTGCCGTCCTCCGGCGTGAAGGTGATGGTGACCGAACCGGCCTGATACACCTTGAAATCGGTGGCGCGGTACTGGTCGCCGAACGCGTGACGGCCGATGATGATCGGCTTGGTCCAGCCGGGCACCAGGCGCGGCACGTTGGAGATGATGATCGGCGCACGGAAAATGGTGCCGCCGAGGATGTTGCGGATGGTGCCGTTGGGCGACCGCCACATCTTCTTCAGGCCGAATTCCTCGACGCGCGCCTCGTCCGGCGTGATGGTGGCGCACTTGACGCCGACGCCGTGGCGCTTGATCGCCTCTGCCGCGTCGACGGTGACCTGGTCGTCCGTCTTATCCCGGTACTCGATGCCCAGGTCGTAGTACTCGAGATTCACATCGAGATACGGGTGGATCAGCTTGTCCTTGATGAACTGCCAGATGATCCGGGTCATCTCGTCGCCGTCGAGTTCGACGACGGTACCTTCAACCTTGATTTTGGACATGGATCTTCGTGTCCTCCTAGGATGGTGCCCTCATTGCACGGCCAGGTGAACACGCTTGTGAGCGGACCCCAGCTGTTCCAACAGACAACGTATATGCCCCGCGTTGTCCGCGAGACGTGTGGTGCAAACAAGACAAGCGTACTGCTGCCGATGATCGTGGTGTGCGGGCAGCCCCCCGAGTGAGAAACCCCACGAACTTACTGACTGGTAGGTCATTCCGCAATTCCCAGGTCGCCCCGCCCAACGACCGCGGTCCGCGCAGCGCCGAACTGGCGATACGCGGACCGAGGGGTATTACTGCGAAATTCAGACGCCGACGTGGACCGGGCGCGCCCCGTCCTCGGAACCCTCGATGAGGTTCTCCGGCCGGTCCCTGATCATGAACGCGATCACCGGAACGGCGGCAAGGAAGAATCCGGCGCCGACGTAGAACGCCACGTCGTAGCTGTGGATCGAGGCGCGGTCGATCAGGTTGTCGATCGTGGCGTGACTCTCCGCATAGGACTTGGCCGTCTGCACCGAGATGGTCGTCAGCAGCGCCGTGCCGACCGCGCCGCCGACCTGCTGCGCCGCGTTGAGCAGCGCACTGGCCACGCCGGAATCCGCCTCCTCGACCTGATGCAGCGCGACGGTCTGCATGCCGACGAACAGCGGCCCCATGCCGAGCGCGATCAGCACCTGTGCGGGCAGCACGCTCGACGCGTAGCTGTCGCCGAAGCCGAGCTGGGCCAGCCACAGCAGGCCGAGCACACCGAGCACCGCACCGACCACCATCAGCGGACGCGGGCCGAGCTTCGGCAGCAGCGCACTGGTGACACCCGCGGAGATCGCGATGCCTGCCGGGAACGGCAGGAACGCGAAACCGGCCTTCAGCGACGAGTAGCCCAGGGTGATCTGGAAGTAGTAGCTGAGGAACAGGAACATCGCGAACATGGCGATCGGAACAAGCAGCGCGGCGAGGAACGCGCCACCGCGGTTGATCTCACCCGGAATATGCAGCGGCAGTAGCGGATTGGCCGAGCGCCGTTCGATCACGACGAAGGCGATCAGCAGCGCGGCCCCGGCGATGAGCAGGCCGAGGGTGCTGCCGGACAGCCAGCCGTCCTCGGCGGCCCGGCTGAAGCCGTACACGATCGAGATCAGGCCGAGCGTCACGGTGACCGCGCCTGGCACGTCGTAGCCGCCGGTCCGCGGCGTCGGCACGTCCTTGACCACCCACGCCAGCGCGCCGACCAGGGCGAGCAATGCGATCGGGGTGTTCACCAGCAGGCACCAGCGCCACGAGGCGTACTCGGTGAGCGCGCCACCGGCGATCAGGCCGAGCGCGGCGCCACCGGCGGAGATACCGGCGAACACGCCGAACGCGGTGGCCCGCTCGCGCGCCTCGGTGAAGGTCACCGACAGCAGCGACAACGCCGCGGGTGCGAGCAAGGCCGCGAACGCGCCCTGCAACGCGCGCCCGGCGAACATCTCCGCGCCGTTCTGCGCGAGACCGGCAAGTGCCGACGCGGCGGCGAAGCCGACCAGGCCGATGATGAACATCCGGCGTCGGCCCAGGTAGTCGGCCAGCCGACCACCGAGCAGCAGCAGGCCGCCGAAGATCAGCGTGTAAGCGGTCAGCATCCACTGCTTGTTGCCGTCGCTGATGCCGAGATCAGCCTGGGCGAAGGGCAGTGAGATGGTCACGATGGTGGCGTCCAGAACCACCATGAGCTGGGCCAATGCGATCACGCCCAGGGCGAACCAGCGGGCCGAGCTGCCTTGTTTTACCGGAACTTCTACTGCTGTCGCAGTCTCGGTCACCGTCGTCTCCTCTTCGTAGGAAGTGCTTGGCTATCCTGTCATCAGACGACATTTGGCGTCAAGAGAAAAATGTCGTGCTGCGACATTTGACGGTTACGGACACGAAAACACTGGGTTGCGATAAGGTGGGAACATGCTCGAGTCACCGACGCCGACGAGCGCGAGTGCCGCAGCGCACACCCCTGCGAGCGCCGCGCCGACCGCACATCCCGGCCTGCGCGAGCGCAAGAAGCAGCAGACCCGATTGCGGATCATCGAGGTCGGGCTGACCCTGTGCGACACACAGGGTTTCGACGCGACGACGGTCGAGCAGATCGCCAACGCCGCGGACATCTCGCCGCGCACGATCAACCGGTACTTCGACAGCAAAGAGGACATCGTCCTCGGGCCGGTGCAGGACTTCGGCCAGGCGGTGGCGGAGGCGCTGCGCCAACTTCCGGTCACCGACAACGAACTGGAATCGCTGCGCACGGCATTCCTGCGGGTGATCGACCGAGCCGTCAGCGAACCAGGCGGCGGGCCGATCTCGTTCCGGCAATTCCAGCAGATGCAGCGGATCGTGCGCAGCAGTCCCGCGGTCAGCGCGCGCAGCATCGAGCACGCCGACAACAAGAACATCGCGATCGCCGCGGTGGTCGCCGAGCGACTCGCCACCACGCCGTGCGCGCTCCCGGTGCGGCTGATCCTCGGCTCCTGGCAGCTCATCAACCACCTCGCCATGGAGTGCGGTGAGAGCATGTTCGACTACGACGATCTGCACGACGCCGCGACGGCAGGCCGGAAGTCGTTCTGCGCGGCCTTCGATGAGTTCGTTCGAGTCTGCGGCGGCGCGCGGACCAGCACTTCCGGCTGAGTTCGCGGATAGGTTTCAACCGTCGCGCGGCGTCCGGTTATGATGCCCTCAGGTCATGAGTGCCAGCGCGAAGCCCCGGCTTGCTGGACGGCAACCCTCCAGCAGCGGTGGGGTGCTCCGGGTGATGACCGGGCTCTCGAAGGTCGAGAGCAAGCGCGCTTTCAGGAGGTTCCCGAAATGTGTTGTTGTCCTTCGCCCAAATCCCGATAACCCCCGTAGTTCTGGCGAACAACCTTTTCCTTTGGAGCAAAGCTCATGAGTGATTCCACCGTGCCCGCGGCTGAGGTCGATCCCACCGCGCAGTGGTCCTTCGAGACCAAGCAGGTGCACGCGGGACAGGCACCGGACAGCACCACCGGTGCCCGGGCCCTGCCCATCTACCAGACCACCTCGTACGTCTTCCGCGACACCGATCACGCCGCCGCGCTGTTCGGGCTCGCCGAGCCGGGCAACATCTACACCCGGATCATGAACCCCACCCAGGACGTCGTCGAGCAGCGCGTCGCCGCGCTCGAAGGCGGTGTCGCCGCACTGCTGCTGGCCTCCGGCCAGGCCGCGGAGACGTTCGCGATCCTGAACCTGGCGTCCTCGGGCGACCACATCGTGTCCAGCCCGCACCTCTACGGCGGCACCTACAACCTCTTCCACTACTCGCTGCCCAAGCTCGGCATCGAGGTGTCCTTCGTCGACGATCCCGACGACCTGGACCAGTGGCGCGCCGCGATCCGGCCGAACACCAAGGCGTTCTACGGCGAGACCATCGCCAACCCGAGTAGCGCCATCTTCGACCTTCCCGGTATCTCCGCCATCGCGCACGAGGCCGGGCTGCCGCTGATCGTGGACAACACGGTGGCCACCCCGTATCTGATCCAGCCGCTGGCGCACGGTGCCGACATCGTCGTGCACTCGGCGACCAAATACCTCGGCGGGCACGGCTCGGCGGTGGCCGGCGTGATCGTCGACGGCGGCAACTTCGACTGGACGGTGACCGACGCGCAGGGACAGCCGCGCTTCCCCGGCTTCACCACCCCGGACCCCAGCTACCACGGCGCGGTGTTCGCCGATCTCGGCGCGCCCGCCTTCGCGCTCAAGGCGCGCGTGCAGCTGCTGCGCGACTTGGGCTCGGCCATCTCGCCGTTCAACGCGTTCCTGATCAGCCAGGGCATCGAGACGCTGAGCCTGCGGGTCGAGCGGCATGTCGCCAACGCCAAGGCGGTGGCCGAATTCCTGACCGAGCAGCCGGACGTCACGAAGGTCATCTACGCGGGCCTGCCGGACTCGCCGTGGTACGAGCGCGCGCAGCAGCTGGCGCCGAAGGGGCCCGGCGCGATCGTCTCCTTCGAGCTGCGCGGTGGTGTCGATGCGGGCAAGAAGTTCGTGGACGGATTAGCCCTGCACAGCCATGTGGCTAACATCGGAGATGTGCGCTCTCTCGTGATTCACCCCGCGTCGACCACACATTCGCAGCTGACGCCCGACGAGCAACTGCTCGCAGGCGTCACTCCGGGCCTGGTCCGCTTGGCGGTGGGGATCGAGGGAATCGAGGACATCCTGAGCGACCTGCGGGCCGGTTTCGCGGCGGCGGCGACGTGACCTTGAGTACCGAACCGAGTTTCGCCCGTTCGTCCGGGGTGGCCCTGCCACCCCCGGACGGGCGGCTCGGCATCATCGCCATCGGGGACGTGCGGCTGGAGAGCGGTGCGGTCATTCCGCAGGTGCATCTCGCGGTGCAGCGGTGGGGCGAGCTCTCGCCCACGCTGGACAACGTGGTGCTGGTCGAGCACGCGCTGACCGGCGACTCGCACGTGGTCGGGCATCCGGACGACATTCATCAGCTGCCCGGCTGGTGGGACGGGATGGTCGGGCCGGGCTGTCCGCTCGACACCGACCAGTGGTGCGTGATCGCGACGAACGTGCTCGGCGGCTGCCAGGGCAGCACCGGGCCCTCGACCCTGGCGCCCGACGGAAAGCCTTGGGGCGCACGGTTTCCGGAGATCTCCATCCGCGACCAGGTGGCCGCCGAGGCGGCGCTGATCGACCTGCTCGGCATCGAGCGGCTGGCCGCCGTGGTCGG
Source organism: Nocardia sp. NPDC050175 (assembly GCF_044459885.1). NCBI lineage: Bacteria > Bacillati > Actinomycetota > Actinomycetes > Mycobacteriales > Nocardiaceae > Nocardia > Nocardia sp. NPDC050175. Next base: position 977,910 of record NZ_JBITJI010000002.1, on the reverse strand, counting down.
CGGGTCGATGGGCGGTATGCGGGTACTCGAGTGGATGGTCGGCGCGCCGGATCGGGTCGGCTCCGCGCTGGTGCTGGCCGTCGGTGCCCGCGCCACCGCGGACCAGATCGGCACGCAGACCACCCAGATCGCGGCGATCAAGGCCGATCCGGACTGGCAGGGCGGCGATTATCACGACACCGACCGCGCGCCGATGGCCGGCATGGGCATCGCCCGGCGCATCGCGCACCTGACCTATCGCACCGAGGACGAGCTGGACCACCGGTTCGAGAACGGCGCGCAGGGCGCCGAGGATCCGTGGCGCGGCGGCCGGTACGCGGTGCAGAGCTACCTCGACCACCAGGCCGACAAGCTTTGCGGGCGTTTCGATCCCGGCACCTACGTGCTGCTGACCGAGGCGATGAACCGGCACGACATCGGCCGCGGCCGCGGCGGCGTGCGAGCGGCGCTGGCCGCGACGCCGGTGCCGTGCGTGGTCGGCGGCGTCGACTCCGATCGGCTGTACCCGCTGCGCACGCAGCAGGAACTGGCCGAGGGATTGCCGGGCTGCGACGGCCTGGAGGTCGTGCACTCGCGCGACGGACACGACGGCTTCCTCACCGAAGCCGCGGCCGTGTCCAAGCTGCTGACCGAAACCATGCGGCTGGCTCAGCAGAGCCGTCAACCCACCCGCTGAATCCACTCGAACGCAGCGCCTTTCGCCGCGCTGAGATTCGCGTGCCGCGCACCGATTGGCGCGCTGCGCCTGAAACAGTCGGCAATTTCGCGCGCATCGCGCGATTTCATGCGCACCATGGGAATTGGTGCGCGCGGCCGGTCGGCGGGTGCGGCGCGCACTGGTTTGGCTGCCGCGCACCGATTCGCGCGGTGCGATGGAAACAGCTGGCGAATTTGCGCGCATCGGGCGAATTTGCGCGCATGATGCGAATTGGTGCGCGCGGCTAGTCGGTGGTGGGTGCGCCGACTAGTAGTTGGACGATGGCGTGGACGAATCCTTGGAGGCGTTCGCGGGGGTATTCGTCGGGCTCGCTGACGGCTAGGCGGCCGAGCATTTCGGCTACCTGTAGCAGCGAGTTGGCGAGAAGGCCGGAATCTACTCCGGCCCAACGGGGTTCGAGTGCGGTGCCGATGCGGACCAGGGCTTCGGCCTGGTCGAAGATGTCGGCGCGGGAATTGCGCAGTGCCTCACGGTATTCGTCGGGTGCGTTGCCGGGACCGGCGAGGATCAGGCGCCAGCGGGTCGGATTCTCCAGTGCCACACCGACGAACGCCTCGACGGTGGCCGAGGCGGCGACGACCGGGTCGGCGCCCATCAGGTCGGTCGGCAGCGTCTCGGCGACCTGTTCGAGGCCGCGTTCGCGTTCCCGTTCCAGCAGCGCCGCAACGAGTTCCGCGCGGGTCTTGAAAACGGTGTAGAGCACCGGCTTGCCGACGCCCGCCTCCTGCGCGACCGCCTCCATGCTCAGCTCGTGCAGTTCCATCCGGCTGAGCACCGCGAAGGCGGCGTCGAGCAGCTGGGCGCGGCGCTGCTCGGGTGGCAGGCGTGGCGCGTAGCGCCTGCGCGGCTTATCCGCCGCGGTACGCGATGTCGTCACTGCCGCTGCACCTCCATGCGGTCCATCCTGACAGCATCCCGGTCTCGATCCCGCATCCCGTCCGACACAAATGCTACGCAACCGTTGTATTCATTGCCAGCAATTGCTACGGTTGCGTTGTATTCACCCCCGGTGCCGGGGCGATCACCGCAAAGGAGCACGTGATGCACTTCGATCCGACCACCCTGCGCCGGGACGACTACGGGTTCTTCGGCCCCGATTCGCCCAGCTGGAAGGTCTGGACCGCGCCGACCGCGGTCATCGGCTTCCAGCGCGCCGTCGTGCTCGAGCACTTCGATCCGTTCCTCACCGCGGCCGTCGCGGACTCGCGCGGCATCTACAGCGACCCGCGCAAGCGCCTCGATCACACCTTCTCCTACTTCCTGATCGCCGCGATCGCCGACGGACGCACCGCCATCCAGGCGGCCGAGCACCTCACGCAGATCCACGCGCCGATGACCGGCATCGAACCGATCAGCGGGAACCGCTACAGCGCGAACAGCCCGGACACCCAGCTGTGGATCCACATCACCGGGTGGCACTCGGTGCTCAAGGCGTACGAAATGTTCGGGCCCGGTCTGACACCGGAAGAAGAGACGCGCTTCTGGCAGGAGTGCGCCATCGCGGCCGAACTGCAGACCTGCAAGCCGGAGGATGTGCCTCGCTCGCGCGAGGAAGTGCGCGCGTACTACGAGCGGGTGCGACCTCGGCTGTGCACCTCCGAGCGGGCGGAGGAGGGCATGCACCATCTGCTGTGGACCTCACCGCGCAATGGCGCGGGCATCTCGTATTTCATTGGGAGCAGGCTGCTTTCGCTGGCGTCGGTCTCGACGCTGCCGAAGTGGATGCGCAAGCTCGGACGTTTCGATCGGTGGGGCATCGTCGATCTCGCGGTTCGGCTGCCCGCCAAGATACTGGTCTGGGGATTCAGCCGATTCAACTCGTTCGGACTGCTTGTCGCGGCGCCGTTCGTCGCGCCGATGGCGGGGCAGATCCTGAAGGAGCACATCAACGCGGAGCCGCCGACCCGGCTGGAGACCGTCACGCCGACCGAGGCGCGCGCGTTGTACGGCAGTCGATCCGGACGCGCGGCACTGGTCGCCGAGCCCGCCTGAGTTTCGGGACTCGCCCGCCGCATCGAGGGGTGCGGCGGGCGGTTCACCGAATTGGTTTCCGCCGCAGCGGAATCTGCGATCCCGGCGCCGGATGACGTAGGGCCTGCCCGCGTCAGCGCGCGGCCGAGCGGCGCGCCTGTTCGATCAGGTTGATGTTGGTTTCGATCCAATCGCGCAGTGCCGCAATCGGTGTACGCAAGCTGTGGCCGAGTTCGGTGAGTGTGTATTCGACCCGCGGCGGCACGGTGGGATGCACGGTGCGCGTGAGGAATCCGTCAGTCTCCAGCTCGCGCAGGGTCTGCGTCAACATCTTCTGCGAGATGCCTTCGATGCGCTTGTACAGATCGGTGTAGCGCATGGTGCCGTCGGCCAGGGCGTCGACGATCAGCACCGTCCACTTACCCGCGAGGCGGTCGAGCACATGACGGGTCGGGCATTTGGCCGAGTAGATGTCGGCGGGCAGATCGGAGCCATCGATGAGCGTGCGCACCTTCGCGAGTGTAACGCACAATTAAGTGCCTTCTTCCTATTAGAGTGCCACTCTCCGATAGTAAGAATTATGAAACAACAGACACTTTCGGTGCCCGCCGCGATCCGCGCCCGCCGTACCACTCGCCACTTTCAGCCCGCATCCATCGCGCCGGAGCTGATCGATGAGCTGCTGGATCTTGCGGTGCAGGCGCCGAGCGCGTGGAACATGCAGGACCGCTCGATCGTCGTGGTCACCAGCGAAGCCGGGCGGCAGGCGTTGTCGAAGGCCGCGTTCGGCCAGCCGCAGCCGCTGGAGGCGCCGGTCGTCCTGGTCTTCGTCGCCGATCCGACGGCCTGGCAGGACGGCAATGCCGATATCGCCGAACTGGCAGGCCGCAACGGCGCGTGGAACGCCGAGTTCACCGCGATGTTCAACTCGCGCAGCGAGTTCCACGCGCTGCGGGAACGCGGGCTGCTGCGCGAGAACGCCGTGAAGAACGCGATGATCGCGGCCACCTACGTCATGCTCGCCGCCACCAGCCTCGGCTTGTCCTCGGCCCCGATGAACGGCTGGGACCCCGACCTGGTCAAGCAGGCCATCGGCATCGGCGACCGCGACGAGCTCGCCATCGCGGTCCTGGTCGCAGTTGGTTACAGCGACGCCACCCCACCGCACCCCGGTCGCCGCCCCCGCGATCGGGCGGTATTCACGGAGCAGTACGCGGCGGACCCCTTGCGCGCCAACGGTTACCGGGTGGGTTAGCCGACGCCGAGGGTGTTGATGGTGGCGGCGATGAAGACGATGGCGGAGCCGAGCAGGGTCAGCGCGCCGACGTCGAAGGGCTTGCTGCGCACGGCGAGCAAGCCCACCCGCGCGGTCGGCAGGCACAGGCGGAACGCCGCGGCGAGCAGGGTCGCGCCGCCGAAGAACAGCGCGCCGCGGCGCCACCGATCCTGGGCCACGAACACGATCGCCACCGCGATGACCAGCGTCACGACGACCATCGGCAGGTGGCAGCGCAGGAACTGGGCGCCCAGGTTGCTGCCTGCCCGCTGGTCCGCGGTGGTCGTGTCGGCATCGGTCACCCCCCGATTCTTACAGACTCTCCCCACTTCGCGCCGTCGACGGGCTCAGTCGGCGACCGCGACGCCCTCGATCTCGATGAGGTGTTCCGGGGTGAACAACGCGGCGACGCCAACGAGGGTGACCGCTGTTTCGGGAAACTCGTAGTACTCGCGGGCGGCGGCACCCGCCGCACCGAGCGCCTCGAATTTCGATGGATCCCAATCCACCACATAGAACCGGACGCTGACGAGGTCAGCGGCCTTGCCGCCCGCCGCCTCCAGCGCGCGACCCACATTGATCAGGGCCTGCGTGGTCTGGGCGGCCAGACCACCCTCGACGACTCGACCCGACGCGTCGGTGCCGACCTGCCCGGAAATGTGAATGATCCTGCTGCCGGTCGCCGACGTCGCGTGCGCGAAGCCCGGTGCAGGTGGTTGCGAGTCCGCCGGATTATGCGATGTAGTGCCCATGCGCGGAGCCTAACCGCGGACGCGAGTCAGGTCGCTTGTCGGACAAGAGGTTTAGAATCCCAGACCAATCCTCTACTACAAGACGTAGTTTGAATGTAGAGTCGAATGATCCGATTCAGGAGGGGTGGGGTAGATGAGAGCCTTGACACGGATTTGGCACTACCTGAAGGCAGTGCGGCAGGCGAAGCGGAACCGGTCCGATCTGGCCGGTTGGCTGCTACGCCGACCACAGATCTTGTTCAGCACCATGATGTTCGAGTCCGCGCTGCTGTTCGCCAACCGACTGGACCCGAAGCTCAAAGAGCTGGCCGAGCTGAAGACCGCGGGCCTGGTGAACTGCGAGTTCTGCCTGGACATCGGCTCGGCGCTGGCTCAGTCCACCGGCCTCACCGAGCAACAACTCGCCGACCTGCCGCGCTACCGAACCAGCGACGCCTACACCGACCTGGAAAAACTCGTCATCGCGTTCGCCGAAGCGATGACCGCCACCCCGGCGGTGGACCTCGAAGACCTGCGCACCACCTTGCTGACCCACCTGTCGAAATCCCAACTCGCCGAACTGGCGGCCACCATCGCCTGGGAAAACCAGCGCGCGCGTCTCAACCAGGGCCTCGGCGTCCGGCCGACCGGCATGGCCGAGGGCGGGATGTGCGCACTGCCGGAGCGCCCGGCGAAGTAGCGCGGACCGGGGCTTATACCGGCCACAGACAAATGACGGGGACGGCGATCCAGCTAACGATCAAGGTGAACCACACTATGCCCAGGAGAAAATTAACTCCTGGAACAAGGAGGCCGGGGAGGGCCAAAAGCAGCATGATGGTGCCTGCCGCCAGCACCGGCACCGCCGCCAGCATCGCCCAACAGTCAGGACCCAAGAAGACTTCTTTGGCCGAGGCCGCGACATTGTGCAGTTGGTCGGCGGTAAAGGTTTGCTGCACCGGTGCGGCATCGTCAATCCAGGCCGTGATCGCCGCGGACTGATCGGGGCGGCTCACGATCCGACTTTCGACATGGCGGGAAACCGCGCCGTTGGCGTCGTAGAGCACTCCGAGGGAATCGCCAGTCGCCGTGGACGGAGTGGCCACCAACGTCCGCCCATTCGGCAGCCCGAACGCGACCGCCTGGTCCCACACTGGAGCATCCGCCGAATGCCACGGAACCACCCCCGCCCCGACATCCCCAATCGCCTTGTCCCGCAACGACACCGTATCGGCGGCAGCCAACGGACGCAGCTGAGCCAGCGCGTCCCGCAACTCGCCGACCGCCTGCGGATCAAGCGAATCGGCGCCGGTAGTACTGTCCCCCGAGCCCGGCATCGGTGCGGCCTCGACTACCGCCGGCCTCCCCGCCATCGCCACCGCGGTGACCGTCAAACAACCCATCAGCACAACACTCAAACGCCGCCGAACGCGCATGTTTCCACACTCCTATCAGACGCGAATAAGACCAGTTAGTATATACGTCCGATCGGTCGCTTATATTGCGATAAGTTACCTACCTCACACAGCTGAAGCCTGAACAGCGCCCACACGGCGCTCGAGCGATTCCGGGATGGGGTGGCAGCCTCCGACTCGATCTCGCTGCAAGGTGCGACCGCGACGACGGTAGGTCAACGAATCAGTTCTGCATGCACCTGATTGACTGTCTGCCGTGTTCCGACTGATGTTTCATGAGCCCGCGATCCCCGGAAATACCGGCAATGCGATTCGGTTGGTCGCTGGGACCGGGTGTGAGCTGCATTTGGTCGAACCGTTGGGGTTCGATCTCTCGGAGGCCAAGCTGCGGCGGGCCGGGTTGGATTACCACGATCTGGCGTCGGTGACGGTGCACAAGGATCTGGCGGCGGCGTGGGAGTCGGTGCGGCCGGAGCGGGTTTTCGCGTTCACCACGCACGCGACGACGCACTACACCGAGGTGGCGTACCGCGAAGGTGATGTGCTGCTGTTCGGTACGGAACCGACGGGGCTGCCCGCGGCAGTGCTCGAGGATCCGCACATCACCGGCCAGCTGCGCATCCCCATGCTGCCGGGCCGCCGTTCGATGAACCTGTCCAACGCCGCCGCCGTCACGGTGTACGAAGCCTGGCGTCAGCTCGGCTTCCACGGCGGCGTGTGACCGCCGCGCACGGATTCGCGGTCGGCGCACAGAATTGTCGGCGAACTCGTGCGCGGCGGGACAACGGATGCGCGGCGCGATCAGGCTTGCCGCGCAGGCGGTTTCGTGGACTGGTCCCGTCTCTCCTACCATCGCCGTAAGTTAGACGGCTGCAGCGCTGTTCATTCATCCGCACGAAAACTCGGCGTGCCCGCCCTCGATCGCCGGGCACGCCGAGTATCGGTTCTCAGGACTCCGATTCTGCCGAACTCGCTGAGCCCGCGGAACTTCCGGTGCCCGCCGAGGTTCCGGTACCCGCCGGGGTTCCAGCGCTCGCCGAACTCTGGGCACCCGCCGCGGCCGTCGAGCCGCTCGCGGCCGCCGGACTCGGTGTCGGCCCACCTGCGCCACTCTTCTTGCGCCGCAACACCGTCCGCAGCACACCCCAGATCACGGCGGCCAGCACCACCAGGAAGCCGAGCCACGGCAGCGCCTTACCGGTGAACACGACCGCGTCCTTCAGCCAATCCACCAGCGAATGCCAGCCCGTGACGATCCCCTCCCAGAAGTTGTCCGCGCGATCCTCCTGGGCCTTGGTGGTCGCGGTGGTGATGTCGATGTTGAGCGTGGACAGCGCGACCTCGTCGTCGAGGTGCCGCTTCTGCGCCGTCAGGCTGTCGAGTTCGCCCTGACGACTGGACAGCGCCTGCTCAGCGTTGATCAGGTCGGCGGTGTTGGTCGCGCCGGCGATGAGCCCGCGCAGCCGGTCGACGGAGGCCTGCAGCGCCTTGATCTTGGCGTCCAGGTCTTCCCACTGCATGGTCACGTCGTCGCGGTTGGTGTGTACCCGGGTGACCTTGCCCAGGCCGCCGAGTCCGTCGATGAACGTGTCGGTCTTGTCCGCGGGGATCCGGATGGTGAGCGTGGCGCTGGGATCGGCGTCGTCGGTGCCGGGCTGTTCGGTCCTGCTGTCGATCCGGCCGCCGACCTCGCGCACCCGGTCGGCGATCTTGCTCGCCGTGTCGATCGGTTTGCCCGCGGTCATCTCGACGCTGCCGGTGACGACTTCCTTACGTGTGGTGACCGTTTCGCCACCGGCGGCGTTGTCTTTGCGCGCGGGCCCCTGATCGCGCAGCCCCGGTGGCGCCGACGCGGGGGCGGGTTCCACGGTGGCGTAACTCTCCGGCCGGCCGGGTGGCGGCGGGACTCTCTTCGCGTTGTCGGTGTCGCTGCCGCAGCCGACGAGCAACGTCAGACCGAGCAGACCGATGCACAGCACAGCAAGCTTCCGCATGATTCGCACAGTAGCCGCTCTGGCTGCGCGAATAGCCGGACGTAACCGTTCTCTAGAGCCCTTCTAACACTTTCCTAAAAGTGGCGGATCAGCGGAAGTCACGCGACTTGGAGTCGACCCGCAGATCCATCCGCTGCAGGTGTTCGGCGACGACGCTGACCGCTCCCTCGGCGTTCTGCACGCGGCCACGGATGAGCAGGGCGGGGGCGCTCTGCGCCAGGCGGCGGAAGCGGGCCCACAGACCGACCGAGCAGACGACGTTCACCATGCCGGTCTCGTCTTCCAGATTGAGGAAGGTGACGCCTGCGGCCGTGGCGGGACGCTGCCGGTGCGTCACCGCGCCGCCCACCAGCACTCGCGATCCGTCGCGGACGGCGAGCAGGCCCGCGGCGGGAATCACGCCGAGGGCATCGAGCTGTGGGCGCAGGAATTCGGTGGGATAGCTGCCCGGGGAGACGCCGGTGGCCCAGACGTCGGCGGCGGCCAGTTCGAGGTCGCTCATGCCGGGCAGCACGGGGGCGGTGGTGGCGGCGCCGGTGCCGGGCAACCGATCCGGACGTTCGCCCGCGGCGGCGCCCGCGGCCCACAGCGCGGCCCGGCGGGTGCTGCCGAGACCGCCGAGCGCCCCCGCGGTGGCGAGCGATTCCGCCTGCACGACAGTGAGTTCCACCCGTCCGGTCAGGTCGAGGAAGGAGGTGTAAGGCCCCTGATCCCGTGCGGCGACGATCTTTTCGGCGAGGTCGGCGCCGATGTGCCGGATCGAGGCCAGGCCGAGGCGCACCTGGGTGCCGTCGTGTTCGAGGGTGGGTTCGGCGCGACTGGCGTTGATGTCGGGGCCGTGCACCAGGACTCCGTGCCTGCGCGCGTCCGCGACCAGGGATTGCGGGGAGTAGAAGCCCATCGGTTGCGCGCGCAGCAGACCGGCGCAGAAGGCGGCGGGATGGTGCAGCTTGAACCACGACGAATAGAACACGATCGAGGCGAAGCTCTGCGAATGGCTTTCCGGGAAGCCGAAATTCGCGAAGGCGTAGAGCTTCTCGTAGATGCGGTCGGCGACCTCGCCGGTGATGCCGTGCAGGTCGCGCATGCCTTGGTAGAGGCGTTCCTTGAGCCCCTCCATGCGTTCCGGCGAGCGCTTGGAACCCATCGCGCGGCGCAGCTGATCGGCCTCGGCGGCGGTGAAACCCGCGACGTCGACGGCCATCTGCATGAGCTGCTCCTGGAACAGCGGGACGCCGAGCGTGCGGGACAGCGAATTCTCCAGTGCCGGATGGTCATAGGTCGCCTCCTCGTTGCCGTTGCGCCGCCGGATGTAGGGGTGCACCGAACCGCCCTGGATCGGACCGGGCCGGATCAGCGCCACCTCCACCACCAGGTCATAGAATTCGCGCGGCTTCAGCCGGGGCAGCGTGGCCATCTGCGCGCGCGACTCCACCTGGAAGACGCCCACCGAGTCGGCGCGGCACAGCATTTCGTAGACGGCGGCTTCCTTCAGATCGAGCTTGTGCAGCTCGACGATCACGCCGGTGTGCTCGCGCACCAGGTCGATCATGTAATGCAGCGCGGAGAGCATGCCGAGGCCGAGCAGGTCGAACTTCACCAAATCGATGGCGGCACAATCGTCCTTGTCCCACTGCAGCACGCTGCGGCCGGGCATGCGCGCCCATTCCACCGGACAGACGTCGGCGATGGGACGGTCGCAGATCACCATGCCGCCGGAGTGGATACCGAGATGCCTTGGCAAGCCTTCTATTTCGGATGCCAGCTGCAGCACCTCGGTGGGGATATCGGTATCGGTATCGGAGCCGACTCCCGACCAACGGCTCACCTGCTTGCTCCACGCGTCCTGCTGTCCCGGCGAAAAGCCAAGTGCGCGTGCGGCATCGCGGACCGCGGACTTGCCGCGATAGGTGATCACATTGGCCACCTGGGCGGCGTACGCACGGCCGTACTTGGTGTAGACGTGCTGGATGGCCTCCTCGCGGCGGTCGGATTCGATGTCGACGTCGATATCGGGTGGTCCGTCGCGCTCCGGCGAGAGGAAGCGTTCGAACAGCAGGTTGTTGGTGACCGGGTCGACATTGGTGATGCCGATCGCGTAGCAGACGGCCGAGTTGGCCGCCGAACCCCGGCCCTGGCAGAGGATGTCGTTGTCCCGGCAGAAGGTGACGATGTCGTGCACCACCAGGAAGTAGCCGGGGAATTCCAGCTTGTCGATCACCGCGAGCTCGTGCTCGATCTGCCGGTATGCCTGCGGGTTTCGTTCCGGCGGCCCGTAACGGGCCGCGGCACCCTCGAGGGTGAGCGCACGCAGCCAGGACTTCTCGTCATGTCCGGTGGGCACGTCGAACGGCGGCAGCTTCGGCGCGATCAGCTTCAGGTCGAAGGCGCATTCGCGGGCCAGCGCGGCCGCGTTGGCCACCGCCTGCGGGCAGTCGGCGAACAGCCGCGCCATCTCCGCGCCGGAACGCAGGTGCGCGCCGCCGGCCGGGGCCAGCCAACCGGCGATCTCGTCCAAGCTCTGCCTGGCCCTGATCGCCGCGAGCGCCATGGCGCGGCGGCGCTGGCCCGGCGCGGCGAAATGTGCTCCGGTAGTAGCGAGTACGGGGAGACCGAGGCGGTCGGCCAGGGCGATGAGGTGGGCGTTGCGCTCGTCGTCCTCCGGGATGCCGTGGTGGGTGAGCTCCACGCTCACCCGGTCGGCGCCGAACCGTTCCGTCAGGTCGCGCAGCGCGGCCTCAGCGCGCACGAGACGGGTACTGCCCGAACGTAAATCGTCCGCGAGGGCCTGCCGCAGGTGGCCTTTCCGGCAGCCGGTGAGGATCTGCCACTGTCCTTCGGCGGCCGCGGTGAGCGCGTCGAGGTCGTAGCGGAGGATGCCCTTCTCCCCCGCCGCCATATGGGCGGCCGCGATCTCCCTGGATAGTCGGCGGTAGCCCTCCTGACCGCGGGCCAGCACCAGCAGGTGTGGCCCGGCGGGATCCGGGGATCCGGTGCGCGGGATGGAATCCGGTGCGTCGACGTGCCCGCGTGCCGCGGTCGAATCAGCAAGCTGCTCAGTGGATTCCGAGGTCTTGACCCGCGCACCGCGGGGACGCCGCTCGGTTCCCCGGCGGGCCCGTCCGTTGACCGGAGTTCCTTCGGCAGACTGGGTGCCCAGCGACAGCTCCGCACCGAAGACCGTCGGCATCCCCCACTCTCTGGCCGCCTCCGCGAAGCGCACGGTCCCGTAGAACCCGTCGTGATCGGTGAGCGCGATCGCCGCCAGGCCGAGTCGCACGGCCTCCTCCACCAGTTCCTCCGGCTGGCTCGCGCCGTCCAGGAAGCTATAGGCCGAGTGCGCGTGCAGTTCCGCGTACGGCACCGTCGGCCCGTCGGCGGGCCGCACTGGCTCGGCCAGGTACTCGCCGCGCTTGCGCGACCAGGCCGGGCTGTCGCCGCCGTCGCCGGGGTACATCGCGTCCGGGTTGGTCCGGCCGGGCCGCCCCGACAGCACCCGCTCCAGTTCCGCCCAGGTAGGCGGCCCGTTGCTCCAGCCCACCGCGTCACCTCCTCGGACGGATCAGTTGGTCGGCAACGGTGCGGTCGAGCCCTCGGCGAGTGCCGCGTCGACATGGTCGAGGCCGGCTCGGATCAGGGCGCCGTAGGCGTCGTTGGCGAGGACATCGAGGTGGCCGCGGGCGATGGCCAGTTGCATCCGGGCGGCCTCGAAGTCGCCGACGCGCCGGTGGCTGTCGGCGAGATTGAGGTATAGCGACGGGAGGAAGCTGCGGAGTCCTTCGTCCAGCGGGATGCCGGGGCCGAACACCGCGGCCAGCGCCCGCCGATCCCAGAGCAGCGCGGCGGCAGCCGTGTCCTGTAGATCGGCGAGGTGATGCGCGATCACGCAGCGGTGCAAGGGATCACCGCCCTCACCGATCTCGTCCCACAACTTCTCCAGCGCCTGTCGCGCCGCCGCCTGGTCCCCACCACCGAGCCGCACCGCGGCAAAGATTTCCGCCATCCGATCGTCCGCCATGCGGTGAGTATCGCACATATGTTCGATCGATTTCGAGAGGTTGTTTCGCCCGTGTTCACCACCTCGACCCCAGCCCCGAAAAGTGACCAGTTCCACTTGGCGGGTAAACTTACTTGAGAGTAAGTTCATGCCAACCAACTGCAAAGGAGGCAGCGATGACCGACGCATCCGCTGACGCCGGCCTGCCCGAGACCCGGCGCGGCCGTCGCAGCCGCGACATCTCCGGGCGGCATGTCCTGATCACCGGCGCCTCCTCCGGCATCGGCAAGGCGGCGGCGATCGCCGTTGCGGGCAAGGGCGCCACCGTTTTCCTGCTCGCACGCCGCGCCGACGAACTCGCGTCCGTGGTCGAGGAGATCAGGGCGGCCGGCGGCATCGCCTACGGATACCAGTGTGACGTCACCGATTCCGACTCGGTGGACCACGCCGTGAAGACCATTCTCGATGAGCACGGCCACGTCGACATGCTGGTGAACAACGCGGGCCGGTCCATCCGCCGCGCCATCCACCGCTCCACCGACCGGCTGCACGATTTCGAACGCACCATGGCGGTCAACTACTTCGGCGCGCTGCGCATGACGCTGGCCCTGCTGCCGCAGATGCGCGAGCGCAAGTTCGGCCACATCGTCAACATCAGCAGCGCGGGCGTGCAGGTGGCGACGCCACGCTTCGCCGCCTACCTGGCCAGCAAGGCGGCGCTGGACAAGTTCGCCGAGGTGGCCTCGGTCGAGACCATGGCCGACGGCGTCACCTTCACCACCATCCACATGCCGCTGGTGCGCACCCCGATGATCACCCCGAGCGGCGATCAGGGCCAGCCCGCCGAATCCCCCGAGTGGGCGGCCGCGACGATCGTGCGCGCGCTGACCGAACGCCCCAAACGCATCGACGTGCCGATCGGCACCTTCGCCGAGTACGGCGCCCTGCTCACTCCCAAGTTCCGCGATCGGATCCTGCACCGCTACTACCGGGCGCTGCCCGACTCCCCCGCCGCCAAGGGCGAGCTGGTGGAAGAAGCCGACGATGCGCCGGAAACCGTTGTCCCCCAGCGCGCGCCGCGCCCCCGCTCGGCGGCCCGGCGCGTCACCGGCACCGCGCTGCGCCGCGCTGCCCGCTGGGTGCCGGGGACCCACTGGTAGGCCCGAACGGGACATGGCTGCGGCATCGTCGCGATCAGTCGGCGGGTAGCTGCTCGATCGTGTCGACCGCGAGGGCGGTTACGGGTTTGGTAGCGGCGTTGCAGCTGGCCTGCCGCGGCGGGAAGCCGATGGTGCAGGCGGTGACTCGCCAGCGGCGGCCGTCGCGGTGGGTGACCAGGGCGGCGCCGGCCGAGGTGGGGTCGGCCGGGGTCGAGTCGGGGTCGGGCGCGACCGTGAGATCGTCGGTGGCGGCGGAAATCTGTTCGCGCACAGCGACTTCCGCGAGCTGCTCCAGCGGCGGATAGCAGCTGCGGCCACGCAGGCCGCGCAGCGAGACCTGGCCGCGGCGGGCCGCCTCGACCATCTCCTCGGCGGACGCGACGTCGAGTCGGCCGTAGGTGAGTCCGGCGGGCAGCAGCACCAGGGCGGGCGCGAAGCGGTGACCGCCGGTGTGCGAGCACTCCCACACCTGCCCAGGGTATTTCGTCGCGAGTTCGGCGGCGATCGGGCGGCCGAGCAGCGCGCAGCACTGGTCGCGTTTTCCGTGCGCGCACACCAGCACCAGCGGATCATCTACGGGCACACCGATTCCCGGCGCAGGGCCGTTCACCACATGCAGGTCGATATCGAGCAGCTGCTTCAGATCGGTGATCTCGAAGCGTTCACACCAGGAGCCCTCCGGTCGCGAGCTGGCGAGCAAAACCGTTCGGGTGCCGGTGAATTCGTTGCGGCCGGGGCGGCGGATCAGGGTCGGGCGCACGTGCGCGGCGGCGGTGCGGGCCGCCAGTTCGGGGGTGAGCTCAGCGCCGAGCACCTCGTCGCCGATCACGTCGCGGCCCCACGCGCCGGGGTGTTCGACGCACAGCCAGCCGGTTACCTCGGTAGCGGTGCCCGGCAGCGGCGTCCCCGTCGCGGCTGCGGAACAGAGCATCCCCTCGAATCCGGGGTTCTTCACGCCGCGAGGAACGGATGTACGGCGGCCGCGAACTCGCGATAACGGTCGCGGTGAATGCTGTGACCGCTGGAAAAGGCGGTGACCGTGCAATCGGGAATGGCGGTGCGCATGAGCGCCAGCTTCGCCGGGTCGACCATGCCGCCGGGACCACCGCGCAGCACGAGTGTCCGCGCGGCGATATCGGGCAGCCGGTCCCACCACTCCGGGTTCGGCTTGCGGAACTGTTCCAGCGCGGTCCTGGTCATGGACCGGTCGAAGGCGAGCACCGCGCGCGGATGCCGGACCAGGCTGCTCGTCGCGTGCCAGAGTTCCGGCACGGTCGGGAAGCGGCGGGTCAGCCGCAGCTCCTCGGCGCCGGACTGCAACGGCAGCGGGCACTCCTCGATGACGAGGCGGCGCACCAGCCGCGGCCGCTCCTGCGCGACGCGGGAGACCGCGTAGCCGCCCAGCGAATGGCCGACCATATCGACCGTGGACAGTTCCAGCCGGTCGCACAGTTTCCGCACGTCGGCGCCGAATTCGTCGAAGCGGTATGAATCGGTGTGTGAGCTGCGGCCGTGGCCGCGCAGATCGGGAACGATGACCCGGCGACCCGCCTGCACCAGTTCGCGCGCGAATCGGTCCCAGGTGTGCCCGTCCCCGCCCATGCCGTGCACCAGGAGCACGGGCACGTCGGAACCCGCGGTCGCCCCCGAATCCCGGTAGGCGATCCGCACGTCACCGAAGTCGAGTCTGGTCACCGTGAGATCCACGATCTTCGAGAGTACTTGGCTTGTCAGCTACCGGCCCGGGACTTGTTGTACGGATCACGTGAGCCGGGTGCCACATCGTCGGGCCCGCCGCCTGCGCGGACTGCGGAGCCACCCGCTGTACGGCTGGTGCCCGGAGAAAATATCTCGCGAATCCCGTTGTGCCGCGAAATACTCCGCGCATGCCGTCATTCGCGGACTACGACCGCCGAAACTATCCCACCGTCGATGTCGCCACCGGATACGACGGATGGGCGCCGACGTACGAGCAGACCGTCATGGACGAGATGGATCTGGCGCTGCTGGCCCGGCTGCGACGACCGGAGTGGCCGCGGGTGCGGAAAGCCGCCGATCTGGGGTGCGGGACCGGGCGGACCGGGGCATGGTTGCGTACGCAGGGCGTTCCCCATATCGACGGGATCGACGTGAGCGCGGGGATGCTGACGCGGGCGAAGGAACGCGGGGCACACACCACGCTCACCCAGGCGGATGTGCGCGACACCGGGCTGCCGGGTGGGGCCTACGACCTGGTGATCGCCTCGTTGATCGACGAGCACCTGCCCGAACTCGCACCGTTCTATGCCGAGGCGTGGCGGCTGGCCGCGCCCGGCGCGCGGTGCGTCCTGGTCAGCTTCCATCCGCAGTTCATGATGACGACCGGGATGCCGACGCACTACACGCCACGGGGCGGCGAGCCGGTGGCGATCAGCACGAACCTGCACCTGCTCAGCGAGCACGTGACGGCGGCGCTGGACGCGGGCTGGCTACTCACCGAGCTCATCGAGACGCTGATCGACGACACCTGGCTCGCGGCCAAGCCGAAATGGAAAGAGCTGCGCGGACAACCGTTCACGATGGCGACGGTGTGGTCGCGGCCTCAGTCGTAAAGTCCTTCCGCGCGCCAGATTTCGTCGTGATAGACGAGCAGTAGCACCCGGACGTCGGACGGTTCGCCGTCGAGCTGCACCTGTGCACGAGCGGTGAAAGTTGTTGGGGTGCCGTTGTTCTCGGACGATTCCGGTGCCCACCACCGTTCGTCCACCGGCCATGGTCCGGCCCACGCGGTCAGCCGCCACTGTCTGCTGCCCCAGTGCAAGCGGGACGGATCGGCGCTGAACAGGGCGCGCTCGGTGACCAGAATCGGGACGCCGTCGGCGGCTTCCAGACGCACCAGCGGACGGTTGAGCAGCAGCAGGGCGGGGGCGGGCTCGGGCAGCCTGCCCGGCCACGGCAAGGCCGGGTCGGCGGCGGGGACGGGTTCGTCGCCCAGCGCGACCAGGGTGATCCGCTCGGCGGGCCCACGACCGCCGCTGAGCACGCCGATCCGCACCGCCTCGCCGCCGAGCAGGCCCTGCACCCGGATCAGCGCGCGCCGGGCCCGTTCGTCCTGCTCGCCGACGCCGCCCCACAGCCCGAGCTGTAGCGCGCCCGCCGCCACCACCTCGACCGGCTCCAGCCGCAGCAGGGTGACCGGTGCGGTGGGCCGGTCACGCCGGGTGAGCCAGCCGTCCAGCTGCCAGCGCACCCGGTCCGCGGTGCCGTCCGGGGTCAGCGGTTCCGCGCACCGCCAGATCCGGGAAAGTTCCTCCCCCGCATCGGTTTCCGCGAAGATCGATAGTCGGGTGCAGGCCAGCCCGGCGTTCGACAGCTCGGCGTGCAGCTTGGTGGCGAGCATGCGACCCGCGAAGGCGGCCGCATCGACCCGCTCGATCGGCGGGTCGCAGCGGTACTCCACCGTCAGGTCTTTGGGTGGCGGCTGCGCGGAGGGCGGCCGCTCGGGTTGCGCCTGCGCGCAGCGGTGCGCGAGCACCGCGTCGGCGCCGAATCGCGAGGCGACCTCGACGGAGGTCAGTGCGGCGAAATCGCCGATCCGGCGTAAACCCAAGCGGTGCAACAGATCCACCAGGTCGGCGCGCTCCGGTGCGGCCAGGCTCGGCTCGGCCGCGAGCTCGCGCACCGGCATCGGCGCGAGAAACCGCGCCCCCGCGCCGGCGGGCACGAGCGCGCCGCGCCGGGCGGCGATCACCGCCGTGGACAACTCGTCGGCGATGCCGATCTGCGCCTCCACCCCGGTGGCGGCGGCCGCGTCGACGAGCCGCTCGGCCGCCGCCTCTTCGGAACCGAAAAACCTTGCGGCGCCGCGTGCCCCGAGCACCAGCAGCCCCGGCCGCAGCACCTCGACCCCGGGCACCGTCGCGTCGACGGCCGCGACCACCGGCTCGAACAACCGCGCGTCCCGATCCGGATCCGCCTGCGCGAGAAAAAGATCCGGGCACCGCGCCTGCGCCTCCCGCCGCTTCAGCCCGCGCCGCACCCCGTCGGCCCGCGCGATCGCCGAACACGCGATCACCCGATTGGCGAACAGCACCGCCACCGGCTGCGTCGCGGGCAACCGCGCCACCGCGGCGGCGGCCACCGCTGGCCAATCCGGACACCACAGCGCCAATACCCGCGCCGCCCCTTTCTCTCGGCTGGGCAGCATCACCGCCGGAGCTCCGCTGTCACGAGACCGCCTCATTGGCATCGACCGGTATCGCGGTGCGCGTGGGTGTTTCATGCAACGCCCATTCGACTCGGCCGGAGTTCGAGCGCAAGTCCAGCCGACCGCGGCGGGGCGGGCCCGCCTTGCCGCGCACTTCGACCTCGAGGCCGAGCGAGCGCAGGCGGCCGCGGCCGTGACCGAGGCCCGCGTAACCGGCGATGCGGGCGTCGAGGTACAGGGCGGCGCCGGGCCAGCGGCCGTCGGTGACCACGAGGGTGGCGCCCTTGTTGCGGGCTCGGGCGGCGATCACCCGGGTGCGGGCGGGCGCGACGGCGGCGCCGCCGAGGCCGAGCACGACCAGGTCGAGGCCGTCGAGCAACACGGCGGCCACCTCCACCGGGTCCGGGCCGGGGTCGGGGATCACGGCCAGTCGCTCCAGCTGAGCACCCATCTCCACCGCGGCGAGCAGGCCGAGCCGGGGCACCCCGACCACCGCGGCATGCCCGCCGTCCTCGGTCACCGCGGCGAGCAGGCCAGCGAGCAGCGAACGCGCACCGGTGTAGGACACGACGGAACCTTTCGCCAGGCCACCGCCGGGCAACAGCGCAGCGAGCGCGGGCGGCACGGCAAGCGACTCCCGGCGCAGTTCGGCATCGAGCGGAATGCGCTCGGCCGCCGCCTCGCCGCGACCGGGTATCGCGGCCATTCTTCGGCGCAGCTCAGCCAGCGTCGGTGGGCTCTCCCGCCCTGCCTCGAGCGGCCTTGCCCGCGGTTGTGCCCCCTCCTGCGGTTTCGCATCCGAACCCATCCCTACCACCTACTTCCCACGATGGACCCGAGGCGACGCGCACGGAACGACCCCCCTGACGAGGGATCAGCACCGATTCAGCTATCGATCCGTATCGAATATACGTTCGATACCTGCTCAGTAGAAACCGACCCCCGGGTTCCGTCAAGGCCCCACCCCCACCACCGCGATTTCGCAACGATGCCGTTGTAACCGCTGGTCGGTCAGTTGCTCAGCCGTTATCGCGGCGGCGAACCGGACAACCCGCCGTCACAGTGACGAACACCGCCGACCGTGCCGACCACTGCGGCAGGCACCGACGGACAGATCGACTGCGAACGAGGCATAGAAACGGCGGCCGTTCGTGTCAGCAAACCCCGTAGGCCACCCTGTTTTCCGCTACCCTCGCACCGTGACCGAACGCGCTCGTCCCATTGTCGGCCCCGACTATCTTGTTGCCGGCCGCTACCGGCTGCAGTCGAAGCTGGGTGGCGGTGGCATGGGCGCGGTCTGGCTCGCGCACGACCGGCTGCTCGACCGGGACGTCGCCATCAAGCAGGTCATCTCGACGGCCGGGCTGGATGAGGCCGAGGCCAACGAGATCCGCGCCCAGATCATGCACGAGGGCCGGGTCGCCGCCAAGCTCTCGCACGAGCACGCGATCGCCGTGTACGACGTGGTGCTGGAGGCGGGCGAGCCCTGGCTGGTGATGGAGCACCTGCCCTCGCGCAACGTGGCCAAGGCGCTCGCGCTGGTCGACACGCTGCCGCCGATCGAGGTAGCGCAGATCGGCGCGCAGGTCGCCGACGCGCTGGCCGCCGCGCACGCGGCGGGCATCACGCACCGCGATATCAAGCCGGGCAATATCCTTGTCGCCGACCGCGGTCCGATCGTCGGCATGGCCAAGCTCAGCGACTTCGGCATCTCGCGCGGCGCGGGCGAGCACTCCGACGAACCCGACGGCGTGATCACCGGCACCCCCGCCTACCTGCCGCCGGAGGTGGCGCGCGGCGCGCAGCCGACCAAGGCCAGCGACGTATTCTCCCTCGGCGCAACGCTGTACACCGCGATCGAGGGGCAGCCGCCGTTCGGTCTCGACGAGGACAGCGATGTGCTGGTGCATCGCGCGGCCATGGCGCAGATCATTCCGCCGACCCGCAGCGGCATGCTGACCGAGGCGCTGCTGCACATGCTGGAACCGGCACCGCAGCGACGGCCGACGATGGCCGAGGCCAGGGACGAAATCCTCACCGCCGCCTTCGGTCCCGGCACCGGGCCCTACATTCTCGGCGCGCCGGTACGTACCGAGGACGGCACGATTCCGGCCTGGGCGGCGCGGAATTCGGCGTCCGGCCTGCGCAGTCCGCACTCGACCCCGCTGCCCCGACCGCACCGCGCTCCGGCGGGCGCCGCGGCGGTGCCCGCGCCGCAGCGGGCCAAGCTGCCGCAGGCGAGCAACGCGCCGCTGGCGATCGCCGTCGGCCTGCTGATCGGTCTGATCATCATCATCGCGATCATCATCGCGGTGATGTAAACCCCGGCCCACCAACGCGGTTGCCGATTCAGTCGATGCGGCGGTGGTGCGCCCAGCGGGTGAGCGCGTTGCGATTGGACTGCTGGGTCTTGCGGAGCACGTTGGAGGCGTGCGTCTCCACTGTTTTCACCGAGATGAACAGGTTTTCGGCGATTTCGCGGTAGGTGTAGCCGCGGGCGAGCAGCCGCAGCACCTCGAGCTCACGCGGGGTCAGCGAATCCAGCTCCGGATCGAGCGGAGGCTCGGGCACCTGCGATTTCCCGGTGAACGAGTCGAGCACGAAACCGGCGAGCCGCGGGCTGAACACCGCGTCGCCGCCGGACACCCGGCGAATACCGTCGGCCAGTTCGGCCCCCGAAATCGTCTTGGTCACATAGCCTCTGGCGCCCGCCCGGATCACCGCGATGACATCCTCGGCGGCATCGGACACGCTCAGCGCCAGGCACACCGGTCCCTCTTCGATGCCGGCGAGTACCGCGACACCACCACCGTCGGGCATGTGCACATCGAGCAGCACCACATCAGGATTAGTCGCTTTGATACCGGCGATCGCCTCGGCCACCCCACCGGCCTCGCCGACCACCTCCATGTCGGTTTCCCTGCTCAACTCCGCTCGCACACCCGACCGGAATACTGCGTGATCATCAACGAGAAAGACCCGCACGGTCACACTCATCCGCCTCTCCGCGTATTTAAGCCAGACCTAGGTGCCGCGTCAGTAACGTTGGCGGCTGGCGGTGATGTAGTAGGCACGTTAGCCCGTACCCGACGAGTTACCCATGTTCGCATGAAATCAGCTGTCCGGTTTGCCGATCAACTGTCCACCCGATCAGTCTGGCGCTGCGAGACCTGGATCATGTTGCAGAAACCTGGTCACCATTCGGTACGCCTGCGGCATAGTGCACGGACGGATCCTCCGAGACAGCAGCCGAATTGGCTTCGTCTGCCGGTTCCTCACCACCGGAATCGGTGCGCGGCATGGTGATTCGCACCTCGGTGCCGCGGCCGGGCGTGGACAGGATCTCTACCTGTCCGCCGCGGCGTTCGATCCGGCCGCGGATGGACTTCGCCAGGCCCTGCCGGTCCTGCGGTACCGCGGTGGTGTCGAAACCGGCGCCGCGGTCGCGCACGAAGATGCTCACCTGGTGCGGCTCGGTCTCGGCGAACAGGTCGATCTCCGGCACCCCCGCATGCTTGGCGGCGTTGACCAGCGCCTCCCGGCTCGCGCCGAGCAGCGCGGTGAAGTGCTCCTTCGGCAGGCCGGCGCCGGTCTCGCCGATGTCCATCGACACGTCGCCGACGGTCACCGGGGTCACCTTCACGCCGTGCTGGTCCTCCACCTCGCCCGCGATGGTGCGCAGCGCGGCGGCCAGGCTGGACTGCGCCGGACCGGAATCCTCGAACAACCACTTGCGCAGTTCCCGCTCCTGGCTGCGGGCCAGCCGCACCACCTCCTGCGGGTCCTCGGCCTGGCGCTGGATCAGGGCCAGCGTCTGCAGCACCGAATCGTGCAGGTGCGAGGCGATCTCCTCACGTTCCTCATTACGGATGCGGGCCGAACGTTCCGCATTCAACGCCCGCATCATCCGCAACCACAGCGGTACCGTCAGCAGCCCGGCCCCGACCAGCGTGACGGCCACCGCGATCAACGCGGACCCGAGCGAGCTCAGATCGATCCTGGCCAGCACCACCACACCGAGCCCCGCCACGATCAGCGTGCCGCCCGCGACGATGCGCGCCCAGGTCACCACCGAGGGACGCGCGGGCAGGCCGAGCAGCGAGCGCGGGCCGTCCGCGTCGTACTCCCGCCACACCAGCGCCGCGCCGATGGCGACCACGATGATGGGCGCGATCACATTCGCCGCGGTCCCGCTGAACAGCCACGACACGCCGACGGCGAGGCTGATGCCGAGCAGCGCCAGCCCGATCGCCTGGCGTCGTTCGGAGCCGGACGCCTTCGTCACATCCGAGCCGCCCGGCGTGAAGATCCACAGCAGTCCGTAGGAGACGATGCCGGCACCGAACGCGGACAACAGCACGAAGGCCATCCGCACCTTGAACACGTCGATCCCGAGGTGATCGGCGAGCCCGCCGGCCACCCCGCCGACGATCCGCCCACCCGAGCGCCGCGCCATCCGGGCATGCGGCGGCTGCGCCGGGTGCGACACCGGCGCGGGTCCGAAACCGCGCCCGGCGTCGAACCCCCGCGCGGCATCGAACCCTCGGGCGTCGAACGAGGGGGCAGACGGGTACATGCTCTCGATAGTGGCACGTCATGACGACAGCTAGCCATCAGGAATCCCCCTGATCTTCGCTACTTAGCGGATGATTGCTTTGACCATGCGGCTCCAAAAGGATCAGGAGAATCTTCAGGGTTCTCCCCGATGTGTGGATGTGCTGGTCAGGCACAGGATGGGAACCATGACGAAAACGAGCTTCGGGGACCAGCTCCAGCAGATCTGGCGGACACGCCCGGCGCGGTTGCCTCGGCAGGGGCCGATCGCCGGCGTGGCGGCCGGGTTCGCGCAGCGGTACAACGTCGATCCGGTGCTGGTGCGGGTGGCGTTCGTGGTGTCCGCGATATTCGGTGGCTCCGGGGTCGTGCTCTATCTACTGGCCTGGCTGCTGTTCAGCGCCGCCGGTGACGAGTCGTCCGCGGCGGAGTCGCTGGTCGGCAAGGGGCAGAGCTCGCAGTCGCAGACCAAAACGATCGTGTTGATCGTCGCGCTGGCCATCGCGGTGAGCACGATGGGCCCGGTCGGCGTCGGTCTCGGCGGCTCGGGGCTGATCAGCATGGCCTTGATGCTGGCGGGCTGGTGGATGCTGCACCTGCGCAATCCGGAGCCGCCGCCGGGCACCACCAGCGAGTTCAGCGGGCTCGTCGCGGACAGCGGCATCATGGCGACCGGCTACCCCGGCGCGGTCTTCCCGCAGGGCGCCCAGCGCACCGCAGGCGATATGTATGTGCCGCCGACCAGCATGTACACGCCGTATACGAAGTTGCCGGACGCCTATACCCCGGAGGCGCCGAGCGGCACCGAAACCGTGCTGCCGCACCGCGATTCCGGACCGAGCGACCACGTGCCGCCCACCGACGCGGAGACCGTCCTGCTGCACAAGGGCGCTGACAGTGCTGGAGCGCGACCCGAAAAGGGCGACACACCAGACGAATCCGTAGCCGACACCGTGCTGCTCGACAAGAACGACAACGCCACCGAGGTGCTCGACACCCGAAGCGGCTCGGGCTCGACCACTTCCGATACATCGGCCGCAGCCGGCCACACCCCCTCGCTCAGCAAAGACTCGGCACCCGGCCGCACCTCCGCGCTGAAGCCCCCGACCCCGGCCACCATCGGCCGCCCGACCCCACCGTCCTGGGACCCGCTCGGCGTCGCCCCGCTCGCCTGGGACCTGCCCGAGCCGACCCCGGTCCGCACCGTCGTCGCCGCACCGCCGAAGCGCCCACGCTCCCGGCTGACCCCGGTGATCATCGGCCTGGCCATCCTCGCCGCCGCCGGTGCGGGCGCGCTGGCCGCCTCGGGGGTCGAGTGGATGACGCCGGGCCGGATCGCGGCGGTGGCGTTGGCGGTGATCGGCCTCGGCCTGGTGCTCGGCGCGTTCCTGCGGCGCGGGTACGGCCTGCTGGTGCTGACCGCTCCGCTGGCCGGGTTCGTGCTGCTCGCCTCGGCGATCGGCCCGATCGACTTCAACCGCGGCGCGATGGGCGAACACAACTGGACGCCGACCTCAGCCGGTGAGCTGGAGTCGACCTATCGGGTGTCGATGGGTTCCGGCACGCTGGACCTGCGGCAGCTGAACCTGACCGCGAATCGCACCGTCGATGTCAACGTGCAGATGGGCGACTTCCAGGTATGGGTGCCCGCGGGCATGACCGTGCGCGCCAACTGCACAGCTGCCGTCGGTAATGCCAAGTGCGACAACGGCATCACCGGGCCGAACACCCCGGGCGCTCCGGTGCTCGACCTGAACATCAACGTCCGAGCCGGAAACGCGGAGGTACACCGTGGCTGACAAGTCCACCGAAACCGAGTCTCGCCGCGGCCCGTCCGCCTCGCTGCTCATCATCGGCCTGCTCGCGCTCGGCGTGAGCGCGTGGGCCTTCGTCGGCCCCGAGTCGTGGCCCGCGTCCAGCGCGGTCCCGATCGGCTGGATCGTGGTGCTCGCCGCCATCATCATCGGCATCGTGCTGGTGGTGTCTCCGCGCAGGCACCGCTGATCAACCGGACAAAAAATGGCCCGTCCTGGAAAGGACGGGCCATTTTTGTTGCGCTAGTGGGGATTCACTCCCATTCGATGGTGCCCGGCGGCTTGCTGGTCACATCGAGCACGACTCGGTTGACCTCGGCCACCTCGTTGGTGATCCGGGTGGAGATCCGCTCGAGCACCTCGTAGGGCAGCCGGGTCCAGTCGGCGGTCATCGCGTCCTCGCTGGACACCGGGCGCAGCACGATCGGGTGACCGTAGGTGCGGCCGTCGCCCTGCACGCCGACGCTGCGCACATCCGCGAGCAGCACGACGGGGCACTGCCAGATCTGCTTGTCCAGCCCGGCCGCGGTGAGCTCCTCGCGCGCGATGGCGTCGGCCTGCCGCAGCGTGACCAGTCGATCCTCGGTGACCTCGCCGACGATGCGGATGGCAAGGCCGGGGCCGGGGAACGGCTGACGGCCGACGATCTCCTCGGGCAGGCCGAGCTCGCGGCCGACGGCGCGCACCTCGTCCTTGAACAGCAGGCGCAGCGGTTCGACCAACTCGAATTCCAGGTCGTCCGGCAGGCCGCCGACGTTGTGGTGGCTCTTGATGTTCGCGGTGCCGCTGCCGCCGCCGGACTCGACGACGTCCGGGTACAGGGTGCCTTGCACCAGGAACTCGACCGTCGGTGTCGCGCCGTCGTTCTGCTCGATCACCACCTCGGAGACCGCGTCCTCGAAGGACCGGATGAACTCCCGCCCGATGATCTTGCGCTTCTCTTCCGGATCGGTGACGCCCTTCAGCTCACCGAGAAACTTGTCCACCGCGTCGACGGTCACCAGCTTGGCACCGGTCGCGGCGACGAAATCCTGCTGCACCTGCTCGCGCTCCCCGGCCCGCAACAGGCCATGGTCGACGAACACACAGGTCAGCCGGTCACCGATGGCGCGCTGCACCAGCGCGGCGGCGACCGCGGAGTCGACACCGCCGGACAGCCCGCAGATCGCGTGCCCGTCCCCGATCTGCTCGCGCACCGCGGTGATCAGCGACTCGGCGATGTTAGCCGGGGTCCAGGTGGCGCGGATGCCGGCGATCTCGTGCAGGAACCGGCTGAGCACCTGCTGCCCGTGCGGCGAATGCAGGACCTCCGGGTGGTATTGCACGCCGGCCAGGCGCCGGGCCCGGTTCTCGAACGCGGCGACCGGGGCGCCTGCGGAGGTGCCAGTGACCTCGAAGCCCGCGGGCGCGTCGGTGACCGCGTCGCCGTGGCTCATCCAGACCGGCTGGATGGTGGGCAGGCCGCCGTGCAGCACGCCACCGTCCACATTGAGCTCGGTCCGGCCGTATTCGCGGGTGCCGGTATGCGAGACGGTGCCGCCGAGTGCCTGCGCCATCGCCTGGAAGCCATAGCAGATGCCGAAAACGGGGATGTCGAGATCGAACAGCCGCGCGTCCAATTGCGGTGCGCCGTCGGCATACACGCTGGACGGGCCGCCGGACAGGATCACGGCGAGCGGCTGCTTCTCGGCGATCTCCTCCACCGTGGTGGTGTGCGGGATCACCTCCGAGAACACACTCGACTCGCGGACCCGCCGGGCGATCAGCTGTGCGTATTGCGCGCCGAAGTCGACGACGAGGACCGGTCTCTGTGTATCTGCCACCAGCACAGTTTAGTGACGCGGCAACACGGGCGAACCATCGGCACAGCAGCTTCGCCGTGCCCAGCTCCAGCAAGCAAAAAGGCGAGCCAGCAAATCGCACCACCCGCCCCCGTGCCGCTGGCTATTCTCGTGCTCGTGCCATTCGCCCGCGCGATCGACGCCGACATCCACTACGAGGACAGCGGCGGGAGCGGCCCGGTGGTGCTGCTAGCACATGAATTCTTCATGGATCGGACCATGTTCGCGGCTCAGATGGCCGCGCTGGCACCGGAATTCCGGATCGTCTCGTGGGACGCGCGCGGCCACGGCCGCACCAGGGACGAGGGTCTGCCGTTCACCTATTGGACGGCCGCGCGCGACGCGCTGACCGTGCTCGACCACCTCGGCGCCGAACGCGCGGTGGTCGGCGGCACCGCGCAGGGCGGCTTCACCGCGCTGCGCACCGCGCTCATCGCGCCGGAACGGGTGTCGGCGCTGATCCTGATCAGCACCGAGGCCAACGGCCCGACCGCCGAGCAGTCCGACGCCACCCAGCAGTTCCTGGAGCAGTGGTACGACGACGGCTCGCGCGAGCAGGCGGTCAACCAGCTGGCGTCCTGGCTGATCGGCGACGACAAGTGGTACCGCACGATCTGGACCACCCGCTGGTTGCTGCGCGAGTGCCGCGGCATCGAGGTCGCGGCGGGCTGCCTGCTCAGCCGGGACTCGGTGCTGGAGCGGTTATCCGAAATCACCTGTCCCGCCTTGGTGATTCACGCCACCGACAGCGGCATCCCGCCCGACCGGGCCAGGCAGCTGACGCAGGGACTCACCGCCGCCAGCTACGTCGAGATCGCGGGCGCCCGGCTCGCGGTCACCATGACGCACCCCGAACCGGTCAACATCGCCATGCGGCAGTTCCTGCGCGAACTGATCACCCCGTCACACGCACGCTGAAGCTCACCCGCGGACGCTGAGTCCGACCTTCTGGAACTCCTTGAGGTCGGAGTAGCCGGCCTTGGCCATCGAACGGCGGAGGCCGCCAACCAGATTCAGCGAGCCGAACGGGTCATCGGACGGGCCGTACAGCACCTGCTCCAGGCTGGGGCGCACCGAGTCGCCCGTGCCCTCGTCCAGCTCCCACTCGACGCCGAGCAGCGAGCCGCGCGGCACCGAGGGGTGCGCGGCGGCGGACGGCCAGTACCAGCCACGGCCGGGCGCCTCGGCGGAAACCGCCAGCGGCACGCCGAGCATCGCGGCGTCCGCGCCACAGGCGATCGTCTTGGCGAGCTGGCCGGACGTTTCCACGTCGCCGTCGGCGATGACGTGCACGTAGCGCCCGCCGGTCTCGTCGAGGTAGTCGCGGCGCGCGGCGGCGGCGTCGGCGATCGCGGTGGCCATCGGCACGCCGATGCCGAGCACCTCGCGGGTGGTGGTCGCGCCCTGGAACGAGCCGTAGCCGACGATGACGCCCGCCGCGCCGGTGCGCATCAGGTGCAGCGCGGTGCGGTGATCGCTGACGCCACCCGCCACCACGGGCACGTCCAGCTCGGCGATGAAGGTCTTGAGGTTCAACGGCTCACCGTCGCCGACGTGTTCGGCGGAGATGATGGTGCCGTGCACGACGAGCAGGTCGACCCCGGCCTGCACCAGCGCGGGAGTCAGCGCGCGAGCGTTCTGCGGGCTCACCCGCACCGCGACGGTGACACCGGCCGCCTTGACCTGCGCGACGGCGGCGGCGAGCAGCTCGGGCTGCATCGGCGCGGCGTGCAGCTCCTGCAGCAGCGAGACAGCCCGCTCGTAGCCGCCCTTGCCGACGAGCTCGAGCAACTGGTCGATCTTCGCGGCGACATCGGCGTGCCTGGCCCACAGCCCCTCGCCGTTGATGACGCCGAGCCCGCCGAGGCGCCCGAGCTCGATGGCGAACTCCGGCGAGACCAGCGCGTCGGTCGGGTGCGTGAGGAACGGGATCTCGAAGCGGTAGGCGTCGAGCTGCCAGGACAGCGACACCTGCTTCGACGAGCGGGTCCGGCGCGAGGGAACGATGTCGATATCGTCCAGCTCATAGGTACGCCGGGCGGTCCGGCCCATGCCGATCTCGACCATGTCGCGCACGTCTGTACTCCTTGTCTAATTTGCAGCGCCTGCGGCGCTGCGTGTTCGCGGCCCCCGGGTGTCTCGTGTCCGAGCGGCCGAGACTAGCGCCTGCGGCGCATGCGCTTCGGCCACTCGGACACGAGACGGGCCGCGAACGGCGCTCGCAAAACTCGCGCCTCCAGTGGTTTACCTATGGGCGGCCAGGTAGGAACCTGAGCCCCTAACTCCGCTCGACCATCGGTTCTGTACGCAGACCCGTAGGCACGCTCAATCATGCACGGACCAAGCGGTCTCGTACACGAACATCAAGCGGACTAGCCGCGACCAGTGTAGTTAGGGGCCTCGACGGTCATCGTGATGTCGTGCGGGTGGCTCTCCTTGAGCCCCGCGGCGGTGATCTGCACGAACTGCGCGTCCTGCAGGTGCGCGATGGACTGCGAGCCGGTGTAGCCCATGGCCGCGCGCAGGCCGCCGACGAGCTGGTGGATGACCTGGTTGACCGGTCCGCGGAACGGCACTCGGCCCTCGATGCCCTCGGGGACCAGCTTGTCCTCGGCGAGCACGTCGTCCTGGAAGTAGCGGTCCTTGGAGAAGGACTTGGCCTGGCCGCGGCCCTGCATCGCGCCGAGCGAACCCATGCCGCGGTAGCTCTTGAACTGCTTGCCGCCCACCAGGATCAGCTCACCCGGCGATTCGGCCGTGCCCGCGAGCAGCGAGCCGAGCATCACGGTGGACGCGCCCGCGGCGATCGCCTTGGCGATGTCGCCGGAGAACTGGATGCCGCCGTCGGCGATCACCGGAACACCGTGCGGCTTGCAGGCCGCGACGGCCTCCAGGATCGCGGTGATCTGCGGCGCGCCGACACCGGCGACCACGCGGGTGGTGCAGATGGAGCCGGGACCGACGCCGACCTTCACCGCGTCCGCGCCCGCCTCGACGAGGGCGAGGGCACCGGCCCTGGTCGCGACGTTGCCGCCGACGATCTGGATCCGGTCGCCGACCTCGGCCTTGACCTTGGTGACCATCTGCAGCACCTGGGCCTGGTGGCCGTGCGCGGTGTCCACGATGAGCACGTCGACGCCTGCGTCGGACAGCGTCATGGCGCGCGACCAGGCGTCGTCGCCGACACCGACCGCGGCACCGACCAGCAGGCGGCCGTCGCGGTCCTTGGTGGCGTTCGGGTACTGATCGGTCTTGACGAAGTCCTTGACCGTGATGAGCCCGCGCAGCTTGCCGTTGCCGTCGACGATGGGCAGCTTCTCGATCTTGTGCCTGCGCAGCAGGCCGAGCGCGGCCTCCGCGGTGACGCCCTCCTGCGCGGTGATCAGCGGCGCCTTGGTCATCACCTCTTCGACCCTGCGGTTCTGGTCGACCTCGAACCGCATGTCGCGGTTGGTGATGATGCCCACAAGGCTGCCGACCTCGTCCACCACCGGCAGACCGGAGATGCGGAACCGGGCGCACATGGCGTCGACCTCGGCGAGGGTGTCCGACGGACGGCAGGTGACCGGATCGGTGACCATGCCCGCCTCGGACCGCTTCACGGTCTCCACCTGGGCGGCCTGGTCGGCGCCGGACAGGTTGCGGTGCAGCACGCCCATGCCGCCGGCCCTGGCCATCGAGATGGCCATCCGCGCCTCGGTGACCGTGTCCATCGCGGAACTGACCAGCGGGGTCCGCAGCCGGATATCCCGGGTCAGTTGGCTGGAGGTCTCCACAGAGCTGGGGATGAGATCCGAGGCGGCGGGCAGCAACAGCACATCGTCGAATGTGAGGCCGAGCATGGCGATCTTGTTCGGATCGTCACCACCCGTAGATGGGCGTACAGCGGTGCGTTCGCCCGATACGGGATTACTCATTCGGATCGACCCCTCCTGGACGTCGACAGCGACCGGCGCCGGGGTCACCGGCGCCGCGCGCAGCTGATGGGATGGACTGGTGGCTCCGGGAATCGTGTCGGGTGCTCGCCGGAGCCTGAGACCATAGTATCTGTCCCGCAAACTCGTCGGCCAAGTGAGCCCACTGGGCGCCGGCCGGGGACCGGAGAGGGTACGCGCCGGGGGAGGACACGGGGGCGAAGTCGACCGGGGAACGGTGAGTACCGGCGAAACTTGCGGCCGACATAGCTGGCGCAGACCACCCTGTTCTGCGTACCGTGGGGATGTGCGTGACCATCTACCACCTGGCTTGCCGCCGGATCCGTTCGCCGGAGACCCCTCCGACCCGTCCGCCGCGCTCGACGCCATCGAGCCCGGTGAGCCGCTGGATCCCCACGAGCGCCTTGCGGTCGAGGAAGATCTCGCCGATCTAGCCGTCTACGAGGCGCTACTAGCGCACCGCGGAATCCGCGGACTCGTGGTCAGCTGCGAAGACTGTCGGCAGGATCACTACCACGACTGGGACATGTTGCGCGCCAACCTACTTCAACTGTTGGTGGACGGCACCGTGCGCCCGCACGAGCCCGCCTACGATCCGACGCCGGAAGCGTACGTCACCTGGGACTACTGCCGGGGATACGCGGATGCCTCGATGAACGAGGCCTTCCACGGCGACGGATTCGAAGGGTTCGACAACTGAGGTTCGTGGCACCGAACCGATGACGCGTCCCTTCCGGGAGCTCGCGTGACGTGGCGTATCACGCTGTGATCTTCGACGCACTCATGCTCGATGTCCGAAGCCTGATCGCCGGGGCATAACACCCCCGAACAGACAGAAAACCGACCGCCACTCGGCAATCGGTTCTTGTCTTGTTCGAGATTCTCTCGCGGGTTGCTAGCTCGGCGTCGCCGCGCCGCCGGACCCGGGCGGTATGACGAACGTGGTGCCCGGATTGCCTTGCGTCGGTACCCGAGTCGGCGGCTGCTGGGTCTGGCCACCGTTGTCGTTGGTCGGCTCCACCACAGTGGGCTTGGACACGGTGGTCGGCGTCGCCGGGGGTTGCGTGGTGGTCGGCTCCACCGTCGGCGGCGGTGTGGTCACCGTCGGCGGAGTCGGCTTGTCCTCGCTCGGCGGCGTGGACGGTTCGGTGGTGGGTTCGGTCGGCTTGTCGCTCGGCTGACTCGGCTTCGTCAGGACCGTCGACGGCACCGAGGCGTCGACCGGCGGGACCGGCTTCGGCGTAACACTGACGCTCGTCGACGGTTCGCTCGGCTTACCCGAGGTGCCTTGATCCAGCTGATCGGCCAAATCGCCGTAGCCGCTGGCCCGCAGCTGATCGACGAGGCGCTGCCACTCCGTCATCAGCTTGTCGTGCTTCTCCGGGCTGTCGACCTGGTCGGCATTCGCCTTCGCCGACTCCAGCCGCGCCTTGGCCTGCGCCGGGTTCTGGTTGATCAGCTTCCCCGCTTCATCCAGATCGGTGCCTGCCCGCTGCGCCACGGTGCTCTGCGCCGCCTGGCTGAAGACGACTTCCTTGAGATTCCACAGCGGATCGCCGGGCTGGGAGCCGTACGAGAACGCCGTCACACCGCCGATGACCAGGGCGAGTGCCGCCGCGGTCCCGAGCAGCGGACGGATGTAGCGCAGCCTGCTGCTGCCTTGCACCCCGTTGCGGAACTGCCGTGCGCCGATCTCCTGATTGACCGCGGCGACGATCACATCCAGATCCGGCTCCGCGGTCATCGGTGGAGCGATGAGCTCCGCTCGCCAGTCCGCGAGTAAGGTCGCGAGCTGATATTCCTCCGCGCTGTCGGTCCGTACCGGGCCATCGCTTGCGATAGCGTCGATCAACGCGTCGTCGCGGCGTACCGCGGCGATGTCGACCGGACCGGTGTCTCCGGACGCGTCGGCGTAGGGACCGCTGTTTCGCGATCCAAGCCGCGCTTTCCAGTCACCCCGACCGCGCTCGCCATCCCTAGCCATACATTTCACCTGCCCTCGCCACTTGAGACTTCAGTTTCGCGAGCGCCCTGTGCTGGGCCACTCGTATCGCCCCCGCCGTACTGCCCACGGCGACTGCGGTTTCTTCGGCTGACAAACCCATGACCAATCGCAGGATCAAGATCTCTCGATGTTTCTCGGGGAGTGTCGCGAGCAGACGGTTCATCTGCCTGCTCGTCTCCGATTCGAGAGCTCGTTGTTCCGGACCATGGTCGGTGGATATGACATCTGGTACTTCGGCCATTGCCTCCGCCTTGTTACGGGCGGCATTGCGATGGGCGTCGGCGACCTTGTGCGAAGCGATTCCGTAAACGAAGGCCATGAAGGGCCTGCCCAGGTCTTGATACCTGGGCAAGGCGGTCATCACGGCCAAACAGACCTCCTGCGCAACGTCATCCGCGGAGAGCTGCCCACGCTCCGCGGCTCCGATCCGCGCGCGGCAATAACGCACCACGAGCGGGCGGATCATCTCCAGCACCTGAGCTAAAGCGGATCTGTCGCCCTGCGCAGCCGCAGTGACGGCGAGGTCCAACTCTTCGCCCATGTTCGTCATCGTCAGAGAGATTCCCGGCGTTACAAGTGGCACGGTCGGTGATGACCAGTGCTTCCGCCGAAGCGGCGGAACGGATCTAACAATAGCGATACAGCGCGCGGAACAAGGCAACTGGGAGCGCTTGCGAGCTCGAATGTGCGAGGCCGCACGGGAGCCCTTCCCTGCACAGGCCCTGCACAACCTGATGTAGTCCCGCTTAAAAGCTTTGCGACAGCTAGCCGGTCGGTTGCGCCGCCGTCGCCGGACGAAACCGACCGCCACGTCGGACGATGGTCACGGCGCAGTCCTCGGCCTCGGCCGCGGCGCCGGGGCTGCCGAGCCCGTCGCGCAGCATCGCGCTCGCCCAACGCAACGGCAACATGCCATGTTCGCGACATTCCTCGGCAACCTGCTCGGCGAGCTCGCGTGACCGGTCGTGCTCCCCCGCCACCGCGGCCGCCGCGGCGACCAGTAGCCGGGACTTGACCAGATGCCGCACCGACGGTCCGCGCTGGGCGAGTTCGAGCGCCGCCGCCGCGTACGTGCCTGCCGACTCGACAGCGCCTGCGGCGAGCGAGGTTTCGGCGCTGACCCACTGCCTGCGGATGGCGGGCCGCCAACCGAGCCGGTCATCCGGCACCACTTCCGCAGCGCGGCCGAGCAGCCGCCAGGCCAGCGCGACCCGGCCGAGGCCGAGCGCGTCGGCCGCGAGACCGGTCAGCGCGTCACAGATCGCGTCGCCGCGGCCGAAGGGATAGTCGGAGGGCCCGTCCACGGCACGGTCACCCATCGATCGCACGGAGAGCAGGGCGGCGGCCCGGCCGTCGAGGGCGGCGGCCCTGGCATGCCAGCCGAGCTGGCGCAGCAGCGAACCCTCGGTACTCGCGGCCAGCGAAAGCACAATCGGATCGGTGCTGTGGGCGCGGGCAATTCGCAATTCGGCGCGTGCCGCGGCATATCGACCCTGACCACCCAGAATCACCGCCCGATACCAAGAACCCAGCGCGTCGGGCGCGGTCGGCAACTCGGCAGCGGCGCGACCGGGGTGCGCGCCGAAGGCACTCTCGGCGAGTATCTCGAATCGGGTATCTCCGAGCGGAGCAGGTGCGAACACGGCCGAAACTGTATACCGGTCCGGGACAAGATGGCCGGGAGAAAGACCTGGCCCGACCAACCGGCAACCACTCAGCATTTCTGATCTCTATACGATGTTTCCATCAGGTAAATCTCGTACCGGCAATCACCGAGCGCCCGCGTTCGGAATTCACACGCGTTTCGCGCAATTAACCTCAACGCCCCGTTTCCGCCATCTCGGATCTGCTCGCAGCACGCGGCGCCGCGCGGCGCTGTGACCACGCCCACCCGGCCCCTGCGGAGCTCTGATCGGAGAATTGCCCCTAAAAATGGGGTCTACCAGCGGAAATAGGTCCTGGATGGAAGCATCGGCGAGCCATGCGCCACTGGTCAACCGATCAGTATCGCCGGAACCAATGCGAAAAGTAAACAGCTCAAAGGTTAAATTTCGCAGCCTAAGATTTGGGAAACTGCTGCGCCGAACTATTGACGGAATTTCGCGGCTGGACCTAACGTAGCTCATCGCCACGGTCGGCGCCGCGCGAAATTGCAGCGACCGCAACGGGCGAGCACAGGGGCACCCGCCGACCTAGCGCAGTGGCCTACCACACTTTGCAGAACAACTGCTCGACAACGCTGACGAGCTCGCACCACGAGGAGTTCACACAATGCCCATGCCGACCCACCTCCCCGGGCCGAACGCCGATGTCTGGGATTGGCAGATGCGAGGGTCCTGCCGCGGGCAGGACTCCGCCGTGTTCTTCCATCCCGACGGCGAACGTGGCCGAGCCCGTACCGCACGCGAGATGCGTGCAAAAGAGATCTGCCGGGCCTGCCCGGTACTGATGCAGTGCCGCAGCCACGCCCTCAAAGTCAGCGAGCCTTACGGCATCTGGGGCGGCATGTCCGAGACCGAACGCGAGATGCACGCCCGCCGCAATCGGCGGCGCATGGCGGTGTAGTTGAAATTGTTCCCATCCGCGGGGTGTGGCGCACCGAATCCCTAGCAAACAACCGGCAGGCAATACGCGGTCACCACCGCCACGCCTGCGGCGGCGACCACCCGACGCCGCACACCCTGTCGAGCCCTGCGTTTCGCGGTTAGCTATCGGCGTGTCACGGCGTGTCTCTTGTTGGAGCCACCTGGCGTGTCGAAGTTTTCCGCAAAGTCGCTGGGCCACAGGTGGTTTGCCGACACCCCAGCCGAAGGGAGGTCATAGCGACCCGCTACGGTGGTGACCGATGACACAGAATGGAGCGTTGTGACAACGCGGCAGCCGGCCGCAGAGGGCGACTCGTTCCGAAGAGATGCCTTCCCACCCGGTGTGGATTCTGCGGTTACGGCCCGCGCCGCCGAGAGCATCGAACTCGCCGACCTGCTACATCGTTGCGGCGAGTCCGACCAGGAAGCCTTTGCCGAGCTATACGACCGGACGTCCGCGCGCGTCTTCGGTCTGGTGCTGCGCGTCCTGCACGACCCCGGCTACGCCGAAGAGACGACGCAGGAGGTCTACCTGCAGATCTGGCGTACGGCAGCCAGTTTCGACGCCGACAAGGGATCGGCGGTGACGTGGTTGATGACGCTCGCCCACCGGCGGGCCGTCGACCGGGTGCGCGCCGAGCAGGCGCACACCCAACGCGAGGTCGCCTACGGGATAAGGGTTCTCGGTAACGAATTCGACGAGGTAACCGAAGAAGTAGAGCGAAGGCTCGAACAGCAGGCCGTCCTCGACGGACTCGCGACGTTGACCGAGACCCAGCGAGAGGCCATCTCGCTCGCCTACTACGGCGGGCGGACCTACGCGGAGGTCGCGCTGTATCTCGGAGTAGGGTTACCGACCGTTAAGTCCCGAATTCGGGACGGATTGACACGACTCAAAAGAAGTTTGGGGGTGACGTGAGATGAATGAACGCCAGGTCGATCTCGCGCACACCGTCGCGCTCGGATCGATCGACGACGTAGATCACCATGAGGTGCAGGAACTGCTCGACACCGACGACCCCGCCCTACGCGCGGAGTTCATCACCGAGATCGGGCAGACGAGAGAAGCGCTCGCCGTGCTGTCCAGCGCGACGGCGACCCAACCACCCGCCACGCTGCGCACCCGATTGCTCGCGGCCATCGCCGCCGAACAACCGCCCGTAGCCTCTTGATCTCGTAAAAACGAAACCCTTTTGATTTCGTAAAACGAAGGCCCCCGGACGCGACGTCCGAGGGCCTTCTCTGGTTTCAGCTCAGTGGCTGTGACCGTGGTGGCTGTGGTCGTGCGCCTCTTCGGCGGGCTTCTCCACAATCGCGCTCTCGGTGGTGAGGATCATCCGCGCCACCGACGCCGCGTTCACGACGGCCGAGCGGGTCACCTTCACCGGATCGACGACACCGTCGGACAGCAGGTCACCGTAGGTGAGGGTGGCGGCGTTGAAGCCCTCCTTGCCCTCGGCGACCTTGCTGACCACCACGGAGCCGTCGACGCCCGCGTTGGTGGCGATCCAGAACAGCGGCGCCGACAGTGCGGTCCGCACCACCTCGACGCCGGTGGCCTCGTCGCCGGACAGCGAGTCGCGCAGCTCGATCAGCTTCGCGGCCGCCTGCACCAGCGCGGAGCCGCCACCGGGCACGATGCCCTCCTCGACGGCGGCCTTGGCCGCGCTCACCGCGTCCTCGACCCGGTACTTGCGCTCCTTGAGCGCGGTCTCGGTGGCCGCGCCGACCTTGATCACCGCGACGCCGCCGGACAGCTTCGCCAGCCGCTCCTCGAGCTTCTCCCGATCCCAGTCGGAGTCGGTGGCCTCGATCTCGCGACGCAGCTGCGCGCCGCGGGCCGCGATGTCTTCCTTGGAGCCGACGCCGTCGACGATCGTGGTGTCGTCCTTGGTGACGACGATGCGACGCGCCTGGCCGAGCACGTCCAGGCCGGCCTCGCGCAGGTTGATGCCGAGGTCGGGGTTGATCACGGTGCCCGCGGTGACCACGGCCAGGTCGTCCAGGAACGCCTTGCGACGGTCACCGAAGAACGGCGCCTTCACCGCGACAGCCTTGATCGTCTTGCGGATCGAGTTGACCACCAGGGTGGACAGCGCCTCGCCCTCGACGTCCTCGGCGATGATCAGCACCGGCTTGCCGGATTCGGCGATCTTCTCCAGCAGCGGCAGGAAGTCCGGCAGCGAGCTGATCTTCTCGCGGTGCAGCAGGATGAGCGCATCCTCGAGCACGGCCTGCTGGCTGTCGGTGTCGGTGACGAAGTAGGGCGAGAGGTAGCCCTTGTCGAACTGCACGCCCTCGGTGACAACGAGTTCGGTCTGCGTCGTCGAGGACTCCTCGACGGTGACGACGCCGTCCTTGCCGACCACGGTCAGGGCCTTGCCGACCATCTCGCCGATTTCCTCGTCGCGCGAGGACACGGTGGCGACCTGTGCGATCGCCTTCTCGCCGGACACCGGGGTGGCCGCGGCGAGCAGCGCGGCGGAGACCGCGTCGGCGGCCTTGGCGATGCCGTAGCCGAGCGAGATCGGATTCGCGCCCGCGGCAACGTTCTTCAGGCCGGCCCGGACCAGCGCCTGGGCCAGCACGGTCGCGGTGGTCGTACCGTCGCCCGCGACATCGTTGGTCTTGGTGGCGACGCTCTTGACCAGCTGCGCGCCGAGGTTCTCGAACGGATCTTCCAGGTCGATCTCGCGCGCGATGGTGACACCGTCGTTGGTCACGGTCGGGCCGCCGAAGGCCTTCGCGAGCACGACGTGGCGGCCGCGCGGGCCGAGGGTGACCTTGACGGCGTCGGCGAGCTTGTCGACGCCGCGTTCCAGAGCCCGGCGAGCCTTCTCGTCGAACTCGATCTGCTTTGGCATAAGTCCTATTCCTTGGATTGAGACGAGACTGCCCCGGTCCCCGCTCAGGGGAACCGGGGCAGTGTCATGACGACTCGATCCCGGCGGTCGGGTGAGCGTTCATCACTCGATTGCGGCTCGCGCCGCAACGACCGCGCGGAGCGCGGGTCACTTGGTGACGACGGCCAGCACGTCGCGCGCCGACAGGATGAGGTATTCCTCGCCCTGGTACTTGATCTCGGTGCCGCCGTACTTGCTGTAGATGACGGTGTCACCCTCCTTGACGTCGACCGGGATGCGGTCACCCTTGTCGGTGACGCGTCCTTCGCCGACGGCGATGACGGTGCCCTCCTGCGGCTTTTCCTTCGCCGTGTCGGGGATGACCAGGCCGGAGGCCGTCGTCGTCTCGGCCTCGTTGGCCTGGACGAGGATCTTGTCCTCGAGCGGCTTGATGTTCACGCTCGCCACGTTGAGCCCTCCACTTTCAGGGGATGTCGTCCGGAACTGTTGTTCCAGACCATCGGTATCAGGTTTTGATGCTGACCCTGTCGCATAGCCCCGTCGTCGCGGGTGCCGGGACCCCTGCTCAGTAGTCAAAAATGCCTGGCAACGCTCAGTGCACCGGACGGACGAAAGTCCGGCCGCGCACATCAGCAGTGCCGACTAGCACTCTATACATGAGAGTGCCAGCGCTCAAGGCCGGGATGTGCCAATTTCAGATCGCCACGAACCTTCGTGTTCGCCGACACGCCCAACGCACGCCCGGAGGGGTTTTCAATGGATCCGGAAAACTGTAACGTTCGGATAACGGATTGTGACACTATTGACGACGGTCGCTGTCCGACCGCTGTGTTCGTCACGAACCGGTGCCGTCGGAGACCAGGGGTTGTCACAGAACGTACGTCGCTACACCGCTCGGCGTCACCGAATACCTCAGCGTGATCCGAAGTTCCGGCGTCATCGAACACCCAGCGTCATAGAAGACACCAGCGCCATCAGAGCTGCACCAGAGAGCTAGCCACACGTGATCCATCGCCGGTCCCCGCGACCCATCCGGACAACGGGACCGAACGGGTTTCAGTCCGGATCGTCCGTCGACCACACGGCGACTCGGCAGTCCATTCGAGATGGTCGGCGCCACAAGACCATCCGCTCGAAGGGAGGTGAATGAACATGCGAACATCCCTCGGTATCTCGGCCGGGTCCGAGGTCGTGTGCTCGGCGCTGGTCGCCACCGCGTCGAACGGCGCGCAGAGCTTCGACTATCGCGTCGTGTCCGCCGACGCGGCCCACTCCGACCTAGGCGATCTCGTCGCGTCCTCGATCGAGCTGATGACCACCCAGCTGCCCACCACGCAGCTGGCGCACGACGCAGGCTATCCGGTCGGCGCGCGCTTCGCCGGCGCGCAGCCGCGCAACCTGGAATCGCCGACCAGTCGCCCGCCGACCAGCGTCGCCGTCGCCTACCGCACCAAGGAGCAGGCGCAGGCGATCCGCGCGGCCACCGGCAAGCAGCGCGAACTGCGGCTGGTCCCGGAGGGCACCGCGGCACTCACCTACCTGCGGCACACCGGCCTGCTCGACCGCTACGAGACGGTCGCCGTCATCGACCTCGGCGCCACCGGACTCAGCGTCACCGTCGCCGACCAGGCCGACGGCACCGTGCTCCGGTCCGAGCGCACGATCGCGATCAGCGGCAACGCCATCGACGATCTCATCTACCACCACCTGGTCGACCTGCACTACGCCCGGCGCGGCACCCGCCCCAACCGCGGCATGCTGACCAATCGCGGCCGCGCGGCCAAGGAACACCTGTCCATCGCGCCCGCCGTCACCATCGACCACGTCGCGGGTAGGCCGCTCAAGTTGACCAGGGCCGACTTCGAGGAGCTGATCGCTGATCTGCTGCGCGAGACGGCCGTGTTCGCCGCCGCCGTGTTCGCCAGGGCGCCCAAGTTCCCGCAGGCGGTGACGGTGATCGGCGGCGGAGCCAACATCCCCGCCGTGGTCGACACGCTCGCCGCGCAACTGGACGTCCCGGTGTTCACCGTCGAGGACCCCGACGCCGTGATCGCCAAAGGCGCCGCGCTGGTGGCCGATTCGGTGCAGCCGTCGGTGTTCCCGGTGGCCGCGCTCGGCTCCGACGCGCCGGTCGGCACCTTCACCAAGGTGGTCGGCACGCTGGCCGGGGCGATCGTGGTGGTCGGGCTGATCATCGGCTACGGCGTGAAGACCTTCGCGCCCACCTCGGACGACGAGGTCTCCCCCGCGGGCACCACGAGCAGCGTGTCGCAGCTGCCGCCGGCCCCGGGCAGCATCGTGGCACCGACCGGGGCGGGCACCGCGACCGGTGGGCGGAATCAGGAAAGCACCAATCGTCCACCGGGCGGCAACATTCCGTCGATCACCCAGGACCACGGCACCCCGTCCAGCACCCCGACCACGACGCCCGCCACCCCGCCGACCCAGCCGACGCTGCGCCCCGACCCGAACCTCCCGGTGATCCCGTTCCCGGAGCTGCTCGGCCCGCTGTTCGGCAACTCCGCTGGGCCACAACCGGGTTCGTCGGGCCAGGACAAGAACCGGCCCACCACGCCGAACCAGCGAACCGCGCCGACCCAGGCGCCCGCGCACTCACTCCTGCCGATGCCGCCCCGGCAGAATTCGGGCACGTCCGCGAACCCCGGCGTAGGCAGCCCGTGGCAGTCCGGCGAAACCGACTGACCCGCTCAGCCGCAGGCTCGCGACAGGGCCCAGCACCCCGCCCTCCCCGAACGCAGGAGAGCAAGCACGCCCTTGCCTCAGCCGCACCCTTTGTTCAACCCTCACACCCGGTACAGCGAGTGTGAGGGTTGAACAAAGGGTGTTCGGCCAGAACAAAGAGTGCGCATCGGGCATCCAGTGGCCTCGAAACCCCGACGCGACAGCCTCACTCCCGCAAAAGCGCTCGAGAACAGCACCACGGCCAGTCCTCCCGCTCCCAACCATCACCTCCGCCAGACCAAGCCGCGGTAGAGAAGGCCGGGAACCCCGCCTCACGCGCCTAGCACTGCCGGCATCCCCCGAACCGCCGAAAACCTCGGGGACCGCACACCCCAGGGCGTCTTTGAACGCACAACCTTGGGCTCGTAGACCTCGGTGTCGGACAACAGACCTCGATGTCAGACAACCCGACTGACCGACACCGGCAACCCGGGATCGGTCGCCACCGTGAGCGGCGACGGCTTCGCGCCGCCCGCGATCACATGCGCGCCGAGCGCTGCGATCATCACACCGTTGTCGGTACACAGCCGCGGTTTGGGCACCCGCAGCGTCAACCCGGCTGCCGCGCACCGCTCTTCGGCCATCGATCGGATCCGCGAGTTGGCGGTCGCGCCGCCACCGAGCACCAGCGTGTCGACGCCGACGTCCTGTGCCGCGCGCACCGCCTTCATGGTGAGCACATCGGCAACCGCCTCCTGGAACGACGCCGCGATATCCGGGATCGGCAGGTCCTCGGCGGTCAGCCCGCTGCGCTGCGCCGACTCGACATAGCGGGCGACGGAGGTCTTCAGACCGGAG
This sequence comes from Nocardia sp. NPDC050175, assembly GCF_044459885.1. Classification (NCBI taxonomy): domain Bacteria; kingdom Bacillati; phylum Actinomycetota; class Actinomycetes; order Mycobacteriales; family Nocardiaceae; genus Nocardia; species Nocardia sp. NPDC050175. Next base: position 937,324 of record NZ_JBITJI010000002.1, on the reverse strand, counting down.
AAGGAGAAGTCGTAGCGCGCGTCCCGCGGCCCGGTCATGCCGCGCGGAAACGCGATCGCGCGCGGATCACCTTGGGCGGCAGCGGCATCCAACGCCGGACCGCCGGGGAAACCCAGCCCGAGCAGCCGAGCCACCTTGTCGAACGCCTCGCCCGCCGCGTCATCGATGGTGCTGCCCAGCTCGATGATCGGCTCGGCCAGATCGGTGACCTGCAGCAGATGCGTATGCCCACCCGAGACCAGCAGCGCGACGCACGGCGGCATCGGACCGTGCTCCAGCGTGTCCACCGCGACATGCCCGCCGAGATGGTTCAGCGCGTAGAACGGCACATCCCACGCTGCCGCATAGGCTTTCGCGGCCGCGGCACCGACCAGGAGCGCACCGGCCAGACCGGGTCCGATCGTCACGCACAGCGCGTCCGGCTTCGCGATGCCCGCCGCGGCCAGCGCCCGGCGCATCGCGGGCACGATCGCCTCCAGATGCGCGCGCGACGCGATCTCGGGCACCACGCCGCCGAACCGCGCGTGCTGGTCGACGCTGGAGGCGACCTCGTCGGCGAGCAGCTCACAGCTACCGTCGGCGTGCCTGCGCACGACGCCGACTCCGGTTTCGTCGCAGGAACTTTCGATGCCCATGATGATCACGAGAGGACCTCGTCCGGGAGGGGCAGCGCGCTCAACGCGGGCCTGCGCATGGTGTAGGCGTCGGCGCCGCTGGGATGGTAGTAGTTCTTGCGCAACCCGATGATGTGGAAGCCGTGCTTGGCGTACAACGCGATCGCCGGGGTGTTGTCGGTGCGAACCTCGAGGAACACCGGCCCGCCGCGCTGGCCCGCCTCGGCGAGCAGCGCCTCCAGCAGCAGCGTGCCGATGCCGGCCCGCAGGCAGGTCGGGTCGACACCGATGGTGTGCACCTCGGCCTCGGGGTGTTCGTCATCACCGAGCAGCGCGACGCCGGCGTAGCCGACCATTCGCCCGTCGTCGTCCCGGGCGGTGATGTAGCGATTGTGCGGTGCGGCCAGCTCCGACTGGAACGCCACCGCGTGCCAGGGATCGTCCTCCGGGAACAGCAGCTGCTCGAGTTCGACGCAGCGCTCGATGTCGGCGGTGACCATCGGCTCGATTCGGATAGTCATCGGGTCACGCTCCCGTCCGGTCGAGGGTGCGGTAGCTCTTCTCGACGGCGTCGGGCCTGCGCAGGTACAGCGGCACCAGCGCGTCGGGCACCGCGCGCGCGAGCAGCTCCGGCGCGGCGACCTGGACCAGCCCGGCGGGCGACGGCGTCTCCACCGGAAGCACCGGCAGGTCGAAGAAGTCGACGTGCGAGGCGGACCCGGCGATCACCGTGGCCTGCGCCATATCCACCTCGTTCGGCTTGGCCACGTCCGGCCCCGCGACGCGCACGCCGTCGCGGTAGCGCGCCCAGTACACCTCCCGGCGGCGCGCGTCGGTGACCACGAGCAGTTCGCTGCCGGGTGTGAGGTCGGACACCGCGTCGGCGGCGATCGCGTCGAGGCTGCACACCCCGTACACCGGAATGCCCAGCGCGTCACCGAAGGCCGCGGCCGTCGCCATGCCGACGCGCAGCCCGGTGAACGGGCCCGGCCCGATGCCGACCACGACCGCGTCGAGGTCGGCCCTGGAACGTCCTGCCGCGCTGAGACATTCGAGAATCTGCGGGGTGAGCACCTCGGCATGCGCGCGCGGATCGACCCGCACGCGGGCGGCGAGGGTGCGGGTGTCGTATCGAGCGACCGGTAAGCGTTCGCCTGCGCTGCCGCGTGGCGCGACCGCCGAGCGGTCGCCACCGACGGTGGCCGCGCCCGGTGCGGCCTGCTCCAGTTCCACCAATCCCGCTGTCACGGCGGGTGTCGCGGTGTCGACGCTTAATACCAGCATGATTGATCCAACGATACCGGTTGGTAGCTGCCGTCGGTGCGGAGCTACCGGGTAGTTAATCGACCCATTCCCATTCGGCGGTGCGCACGTCCGAATCCGGTTCGCGCGAAAGCAGCACCCGCAGGTGTCGATCGGTCAGGTGTTCCACCACGCCGCGGCCCCACTCCACCACGACCACCGCCTGATGCAGATCGGTGTCGAGGTCGAGGGCGTCCAGCTCGTCCAGATCGCCGCCGAGTCGGTAGGCGTCGACGTGCACCAGCGGCACCGCGCCGTCGCGCTCGCCCGCCCGATGCTGGCGGGCGATGATGAAGGTCGGCGAGCTGACCCGGCCCTGCACGCCGAGGCCCGCGGCGATGCCCCTGGTGAGCGCGGTCTTGCCCGCGCCGAGCGGGCCGTCCAGCACCACCAGGTCGCCCGCGCCGAGCCCGGCGGCCAGCTCACGACCGAGCGCCTCGGTGTCGGCGACGGTGGGCAGGATCCGCTGCTGCCGGTCAGCCACTGGTCACCTCCGAGGCCTTGGTCGGTTCGCGCACGCCGGCGCGCACGAGCAATCGATCGAGTGCGTCGTTGACGATATCCGGGTACTGCAGGTGCGCCATGTGCGCGGCGCCGATGAGCCGGATCAATTCGCTGCTCGGCAGCTCGTGCGACAGCGCACGCGAGTTGCGGAACGGGATCACCAGGTCGTTGGTGCCGCCGAGGACAAGCACCGGCAGGTGCGCGAGGGTGGGCAGCGCGGCCGATTCGTCGTGCAGCTCGATGGCTTTCAGGAATTTCACGATGGTCTCGACCGGCGTCCGATCGATCATCATGGTGGTGAACCGGGACAGGGTGGGACTCACCTGCCCGTGATACGAGCTGACGTGCAGGATCGGCGTGATCACATGCCGCGCCGTGGACCGACCGGCCTGGACCAGCGCGGGCGCGGTGGTCACGGCCATCCGGAACCCGTCGATCGCCGGGTTGCGCAGCAGCTGGGTGATGCCCGCTGCGGTGACCTCGGCGGCGGCAGTGGAGAGCAGCGCGACCCCGATCACCTTGTCCGCGAACAGATCCGGGAACTGCGCCGCGGCGGCGAGCACCGCCATCCCGCCCAGCGAATGACCGACCAGCACCACCTGGCCCTTCGGCGCGCTCGCCGTGATCACCGCGGCGAGGTCGCGGCCGAGCTGGGCGACGGTGCAGCTGTCGGTCTCCGGCGTGCCGGAGCGGCCGTGCCCACGTAGGTCGAACAGGACGAGGCGCGCGCTTGCGCCCCAGCGCTTTTCGAGGTCGCGGCGCTGAAAGTGGAAGGACTCCATGGTGTTACAGAAGCCGTGCACGAAGATCACGGTGACCGGCGCGTCCGCCGGTCCGCATTCGCGGGTGGCCAGGCGCACGCCGTCCTCGGTGAGCACCGCGCCGGAACGGTCCTCCTCGATGAGATCGAAGTTCTCGTCCCGGTATTCGTCGCGGCGGGCGGGCCAGAGCACGCGGGCGCCCGCACGGCGCAGGGCGTGCACCCCGGCCAAGGCGCCGATCACGCCCGCGGTGGCGAGGCCGCCGCGCACCGGGGTGATCCGGGGGCGTCTCACCGGGCACCGCCCACGTAGCGGCGGACCGCTCTGCCGCGTGGCGCGCAGACCACCTCGTAGTTGAGGGAGTCGAGCTGGACCGCCCAGTCCTCGGCCCGTGGTTCGCCCTGGCCGCCGCCGAACATGACCGCGACGTCGCCCTCGCGGATGTTCGCGGCGTTGTCGCCGAGGTCGACGACGAACTGGTCCATACAGACCCGGCCGACGTTCGGGTGCCGCGCGCCGCCGAGCCACACCTCGAAACGTCCACTCAGCGGCCGGAATACGCCGTCGGCATAGCCCGCGGGGATGAGCGCGACCGTGGTGTCGCGCGGGGCGATCCAGGTGTGTCCGTAGGAGACGCCCGCACCGGCCGCGATCTGCTTGACCTGAACGACGCGGGCCTGGAAGGTCATCGCCGGGCGAAGTCCGAAGTCGCCGAGGTCGGGCACCGGCGAGAGCCCGTACATCGCGATGCCGGGGCGGACCAGGTCGAAGGCGAGGTCGGGGCGGGTCAGCGTGGCGGGCGAGTTGGCCAGGTGCACCAGTTCCGGTTCCAGGCCGTACTCCTTGGCGGCGGCGATGGCGTCCAGGAAGCGGTCGCGCTGCAGATCATTGGTCGGGTGCGCGGGTTCGTCGCCGCGGGCGAGATGAGAGAAGATCGCCCGGAAACGCACCGCCTGCTCGTCGACGAGAGCCCGCAGTTCCGCAAGGGCCTGCGGGTATTCGGCAGTCGACAGGCCGTTGCGGTTGAGCCCGGTATCCACCTTCAGGGTGACCGTCGGGGCGCGACCCGTGCTCCTGGCCGCCGCTTCCGCCGCGCGCAGTTGACTGAGCGAGGAGACGCCGATCTCGACGTCGGCGGCGATCGCGGCGGCATAGTCCGCGTCGGAGTCGTTGAGCCAGCTCAGGATCGGCGCGGTGATACCGGCCTCGCGCAGCTGCACGGCCTCGTCGATCGTGGTGACGCCCAACTCGGCGGCACCCGCGGCCAGCGCGGCTTTGCCGACCTCGACGGCACCGTGGTTGTAGCCGTCGGCCTTGACCACCGCCATCACCGCGGCGTCGCCCGCGAGTTCGCGCAGGATGCGCACGTTGTGAGCGATGGCATCCAGATCGATGACCGTCTCCACTTGCGCGTTCACGCAGCCCGCCTCTCCGAGTATTCGAGCCAGACCTGGATCCGTGGCGTCGGCGGCTGGCAGTGACGCGAGGGGCTGCGGTCAGCCCGTATCCGACGAGTTACCCATGTGCTGTCGACGTCGGTCGTCACGATTGTTCTTGGTGAAGTCTATTGGCGCGGGGATATCTGGTTGCGGCGAGTTGCCCCGGCCGTGTTCTGCGGCACAGCGGGGCGAGCGGTCCTATGACTGAGTTCTCCGAGCAGCGGGCCGACCCAGACGCGGGACGCCCCTCGCGTCAGCGGCCCGAACGGGCCAGGGCGCGCAGGGTGCGGATGGCCGGGCGGATGTGGTCCAGCAGCGGGCTCGCCGAGATGGGCGCGGCGTCGGGGTGGCCTTCGTGCGCGGCGAGGTTGGCGGCGAGGGAGTGGACCCGTGCGGCGGCCGCGGCGGCCCAGCCGGGGGCGTGCCCGGCGGCGAGGAGGGCGCCGATGATGCCGGAGAGGACGTCACCCGCGCCCGCGGTGGCGGCCCAGGATGCGCCCGCCTCGTTGACGAGAACCGGAGCGCCGGGGGTGGCGACGAGGGTGGCGCGGCCCTTCAGGAGGACGGTGAGCTGCCAGTCCTCGGCGAGGGAGCGGACCGCGGCCACCCGGTCGTCGCCGACCTCCACTCCGGTGAGGCGCGCGAATTCGCCTGCGTGCGGGGTCAATACGGTCGGGGCCGAGCGGCCACGAACCAGGTCTGGTTCGGCGGCGAGCATGGTGAGGCCGTCGGCGTCCACCACGACGGGCAGATCCGTGGCGAGGATCTCGACGAGCCGCTTGTGCGCGTCGGCGTCGGTGCCCGCGCCGGGACCGAACACCCACGCCTGCACTCGGCCGACCTCCGAAACATGCTCGGTGGCAATGACTTCCGGGAAATGGGCGAGGATGTCTGCGGCGTCGGTTCCGGCATAGCGGACCAGGCCGGAGGTCGCCGCGACGGCGGCGCCGGTGCACAACACCCCCGCACCCGGATACTCGGCGCTGCCCGCACAGACGCCGGTGACACCCTGGGAGTACTTGTCGTCGGTCGCATCCGGCACCGGCCAGCTCGCGCCGATCGAAGCGGGTTCCAGCGCAGCCAGATTCGGTTCGGGCAGACGTAACCCGATGGGCACCAGCTCGATTCGGCCGCAGTGCGGCGCGGCCAGCACATGCACCGGCTTGTACGCGCCGAACGCGACGGTGACGTCGCCCCGCACGGCAGGACCGGTGATCGCGCCGGTATCCGGATCCACCCCGCTCGGCAAATCCGCGGCAATGATCGGGACGCGCACCGCCGCAACGAGTTCGGCGGCGTCCGAACGTAACGAACCACGCCCCGAAATGCCGACGATGCCGTCGATCACCAAGTCCGGATCGCCGATCTCGGCGCGCACCCGGCCGCCCGCCTTGCGCAGCGCCGCAAGACCTTTCGCGTGGGCGCGGGCCGGATTCAGCAGCACCGCGGTCACCGCGACACCGCGACGGCGCAGCATCGATCCCGCCCACAGCGCGTCGCCGCCGTTGTCACCGGAGCCGACGAGCAGGGTCACCGAACGCCCGGCGACACCGCCGGTGCGCGCCCGCAGCTCGCCGGCCACCACGGTGGCCAGACCGTGCGCCGCGCGCTGCATGGGGACGCCGTCCGGGACTCGGGTGAACAGCTCGGCCTCGGCCTCGCGTACTTCGTCGGCGGTGTAATAACCCCGCTGCGTGGACATGGGCGATCCTCCACTTTCGGTACTGCTCGAGCGTCACTGCGCGGCCCGGAGGCGCCGATAGTGCCGTACAAGCCCGCAACGACAGCAGACTACGCTTGGCGATCATGCCTATGGTCAAGCCCCGTGCAAGGTCCACACAGGTTGTTATCGGATGCACGCTGGCAGCGGCGCTGCTGGTCGCCGGGTGCGGTGGTAGCGACTCCGGCTCGGCCGCGACGACCACGAAGCGCCCGCATCCGACCACCACGACGTCCCAGCCCGCGGGCGACACCAAGCCCGCCGCCATCACCGTCGAGGTGAACAACATGAAGTTCGCCCCGGCCGACGTCACCGTCAAAGCCGGCGACACCGTCACCTGGCACTTCGCCGACAAGGCACCGCACACCGTGCAGGGCATCGGCGACAAGGCCATGGGCCTCAACAGCCCCATCATCGACAAGGGCGACTGGAGCTACACCTTCACCGTCGCAGGCACCTACCGCTACCTCTGCTCGCTGCACCCGGAAATGCGCGGCACCATCACCGTCCAGTAGCCCTTTCAGACCGGCCGATATTGGCGGGTACGCGGACTGCGCGCGGAACTGGTGTTGAGGGCCTCGACGGCCGCCACCAGCGGTGCCAGCTCGGGGTCGGCGGCGGCTTGACCCAGCGCGCCGGAGAGGGCGTCGTCGTGCGTGGGGCGGGCCTTCTCCAGGAGGGCCAGACCCGGCGGGGTGACGTCGGTGTAGATACCGCGACGGTCGTCGGGGCACAGGTAGCGCTGAAGTAGGCCGCGGTCCTCCAGGCGGGTGACGAGGCGCGTCGTAGCGCTCTGGCTCAACACGACGGCCTCGGCGACCTGGTTCATCCGTAGGTGGCCGCCCGGCCCATCGTGCTGACGACTGAGCACGACCAGCAGCGAATACTCGCGAACGCTCAGGTCATGACCGCCCTGTAGCGCCCGTTCGATGTGCGCCTCGATCCGATCGTGCAGCAGCGACAGTGCGTACCAGCCATCGGCCAGGCCGGTCAGGGCGGCATCCGCGGTCATCGTGTTCCTTCCGCGTAGGGGTTGTCCCTCCAGGATAGATGAGTATCGCAATAGCCCGCGCTTGCAATTATCACGCGTATGCAATTATTGTTGACGCCTGTAAGGATCAGGCGCAACTTTTACTGGAGGCTCCCGCTCATGCCGCTCGCACTCCTCGCCCTGACACTCGGGGCATTCGGAATCGGCACCACCGAGTTCGTCGTCGTGGGATTGCTCCCGGACATCGCCGACACCTACGCGGTGTCCATCCCCACTGCGGGACTGCTGGTCACCGGATACGCGCTCGGCGTGGTGGTCGGCGCGCCGCTGATGACCGGGCTCGGCACCCGGGTCTCCCGCAAACGCATGCTGCTCGGCATGCTGCTGCTCCTGGTGGCGGGCAACGTATTGTCCGCTGTCGCACCCACTTTCGGCCTGATGCTGGCCGGACGCATCGTTGCCTCACTGGCGCACGGCGCGTTCTTCGGTATCGGCGCGGTCGTCGCGGGTGCCGTGGTGCGCCCGGACAAGCGCGCCGGTGCGATCGCGATCATGTTCACCGGACTCACCGTCGCCACCATGGTCGGCGTGCCGTTCGGCACCCTGCTCGGCCAGCAATTCGGCTGGCGGCTCACTTTCCTGATCGTCGCGCTGGTCGGCCTGATCGGCCTGGTCGGCGTCGCCGTGCTGGTACCCGAACAGCCCGCGCCGCAGGACGCCAGGCTGCGCACCGAACTCGCCGTCTTCCGCAACCCGCAGGTGCTGCTCGCGATGGCGATGACCGTGCTCGGCTTCGGCGGTGTCTTCGCGGCGATCACCTATCTCGCGCCGATGATGACCGAGGTCACCGGTTTCGCGGACAGCTCGGTCACCTGGCTGCTGGTGCTGTTCGGTGTCGGCTTCTTCGCGGGCAACCTGATCGGCGGCAAGTTCGCCGACCGCCACCTGATGCCGATGCTCTACCTGTCCCTCGGCGGCCTGGCCGTGGTGCTCGCGCTGTTCACCCTTACCGCGCACAACAAGATCGCCGCCGCGATCACCGTCGTGCTGATCGGCGCCCTCGGCTTCGCCACCGTGCCACCGCTGCAGAAGCGCGTGCTCGACCACGCCGCCGGCGCACCGACTTTGGCCTCCGCCGTCAACATCGGCGCCTTCAACCTCGGCAACGCCATCTCCGCCTGGCTCGGCGGCGTCGTCATCGCCGCGGGCTTCGGCTACACCGCCCCCAACTGGGTCGGCGTCGTCCTGGTGCTGATCGCCCTCGCCCTGGCCGTCTGGTCCGGCGCCCTGGAACGCCGGTCGAACACCCAATCCGCCACTGCCTCAACCGAACCCCGCATAGCCGTCGCCCACCCTTGACTCAAGCCGTACAGCCGGCCTGGCGGCGCTCCTTATCGCAGCCGGGTCCGCGCCACGAGTGGCAGCGCCGAACGCGACATCACCGAGCCGGTTCTCGCACACCTTGCCGCAGCCTCGTCCGGCTCGGTGGGCAAGCTGCGCATCGCCCTAATACAACGCACCCCGAATCGCTGAGCGGTTCGGGGTGCGTGCGTTAAAGGGTTGTGGCTGTGAGTTATTCGACGGTGACGGACTTGGCCAGGTTGCGCGGCTTGTCCACGTCGTAGCCGCGGGCCTGCGCCACTTCGGCGGCGAAGATCTGCAGCGGAACTGTCGACAGCAGCGGCTGGTACAGCGTCGGCGCCGACGGGATCTCGATGAGGTCGTCGGCGAACGGACGGACCGTGTCGTCGCCCTCCTCGGCGATCACGATGGTGCGCGCGCCGCGCGCCTGGATCTCGCGAATGTTGCTGAGCAGCTTGGAGTGCAGCACCGCGCGCCCCTTCGGCGACGGCATCACCACGATCACCGGCAGACCATCCTCGATCAGCGCGATCGGGCCGTGCTTGAGCTCGCCCGCCGCGAAACCCTCGGCGTGCATGTACGCCAGCTCCTTGAGCTTGAGCGCACCCTCCAGCGCGACCGGGTAGCCGACGTGACGGCCGAGGAACAGCACCGTCGACACGTGCGCCAGCTCGCGCGCGATCGCCCGCACCTGCGGCGCCGTCTCCAGCACTCGCTCCACCAGCTTCGGCATCGCCTCGAGTTCGGCGAACTCGCGAGCCACCTCGTCCGGGTACTTGGTGCCGCGCGCCTGCGCCAAGGCCAGTCCGACCAGGTAATTCGCGGTCACCTGAGCCAGGAACGCCTTGGTCGAGGCGACGCCGATCTCCGGCCCCGCCCTGGTGTAGAGCACCGCGTCGGACTCGCGCGGGATCTGCGCGCCATTGGTATTGCAGATCGCGAGCACGCGCGCCTTCTGCTCCTTGGCGTGGCGCACCGCCTCGAGCGTGTCGGCCGTCTCGCCCGACTGCGAGATCGCCACCACCAGCGTCGAACGATCCAGCACCGGGTCGCGATAACGGAATTCGCTGGCCAGCTCCACCTCGACGGGCAGCCTGGTCCAGTGCTCGATCGCGTACTTGGCCAGCAGCCCGGAGTGATAGGCGCTGCCGCAGGCGACCACGAAGACCTTGTCGAAGTCGCGCAGCTCCTGATCGGCGAGGCGCTGCTCGTCCAGCACGATCCGGCCCGCGCCGTCGGAGTCCACGCTGAAATGCCCGATCAAGGTGTCCGCGACCGCCGCGGGCTGCTCCTCGATCTCCTTGAGCATGAAGTAGTCGTGGCCACCCTTCTCGGCGGCGGCCAGATCCCAGTCGATGGTGAACGGGCGGGTCCGCCCGGCGGCGTCGTCGCCCGCGAAATCGGTGACCGTGTAGCCGTCGGCGGTGATCACCACGGCCTGGTCCTGACCGAGCTCGACCGCCTCGCGGGTGTGCTCGATGAACGCCGTGACGTCCGAGGCGATGAACATCTCGCCCTTGCCGACCCCGATGACGAGCGGCGTCGACCGACGTGCCGCGAAGATCAGGTCCGGGTGATCGGCATGGGTGAAGACCAGCGTGAACGCGCCTTCCAGCCGGCGAACCACCGCGAGCGCGCTGGCCGCGAAGTCACCCGCTGTCGGCCCGTCGGCGTAAGCCATGGCCACCAGGTGCACGGCGACCTCGGTGTCGGTGTCGCTGCGCAGCTCGACGCCCGCGTCCTCCAGCTCCCGGCGCAGCGGGGCGAAGTTCTCGATGATCCCGTTGTGCACGACCGCGACCTTGCCGCTGTCGTCCCGATGCGGGTGCGCGTTGCGGTCGGTCGGCGCGCCGTGCGTCGCCCACCGCGTATGTCCCATTCCGGTGCTGCCCGCGAACCGCGCCACCCCGATTTCGGCGAGCTCGGCCTCGAGATTCGCCAGCTTGCCCGCCTTGCGTTCCACTGCCAGCGCACCAGCGCCATCGACGATCGCCACACCCGCGGAGTCGTAGCCGCGATATTCCATGCGGCGCAACGCGTCAACGACAACGCCGAGCGCGTCCCGGTATCCGACGTACCCCACGATTCCGCACATGGCTCACCAGAGTACTTATCGGATAACGTTCTCGTCGTGTCGGCGTCTGTGAAATCACTCCTGAGCACCCTGACCAGCCGCGGCCCCCATCGGGTGCTGCGCGGCAATTTGGCCATCGCCGGGCAGCCGGGGGTGGTCTTCACGCCCGAATCGGGGCTCAACCTGCCCGCCGTCGCGTTCGGGCACGGCTGGCTGACCGGCGCGGCCAACTACCGAGGCCTACTCGAGCACCTGGCGTCCTGGGGTTTTGTCGCCGCCGCCCCGGATACCGAGCGCGGTCCGATTCCGTCACACCTCGGCCTGGCCACCGACTTGCTCACCACCTTGGACATCTGCACGGGTGTGCGGCTCGGTGACGGCACCATCAGCGTGCACCCCGACCGGCTCGCGCTGGTCGGCCACGGCATGGGCGCCGGCGCCGCCGTCATCGCCGCGACCCAGCGCCAGGTCGCCGCGGTCGCCGCCTTGTTCCCCGCACCCACCGCGCCGTCCGCCGAAAACCTCGCGCCCGACCTCGACACGCCCGCACTGATCCTGGCCGGTGCCACCGATCTCGCCTCGGTCAGCTCCAACGCCATCCCCCTCGCTACCGCATGGGGCGGGCGTTCGGTATTCCGGGCGATCGACGGCGCCTCACACAACGGCATCATCGAGGGCCGCCGCGTACTGGCCGCCGTCGGCGCGGGCAAACACGAATCCAAAACCGCCCGCACCACCCGAGCCCTGCTCGCGGGCTACCTGCTCGCCACCGTGGCAGGCGACAAGACCTATCAGCCCTTCGCCGACCCCGAGGCGGACATCCCGCACACGGTCGTCGTCGATCCAGAGGCCAAGGAAGAAAAGCCCGCCCCCAAACTGAAGATCACCCAACTCGCCGGCCTCCTCCGCCGATAACCCCCTCCCAAACCCAAGCAAGCAGCAGAATCCGCACCCTAACTCGGGATTCGCACCGACTCTAGGGCCCTATTCCGAGTGCAGATCCCGAGTGAGAGTGCGGATCTGTGGTGAATCCGGGTACAGCACGGCCTGCGCTGAACCGCTCACCCGTTGTTTAACCTGCACACCCGCTATACCGGGTGTGCAGGTTAAACAACGGGTGAGCACCTTCCAATTCGCCACGCGGGCAACGGAATCAGCACCCTGTATCGGGATCACGCACCCAGATCAAGACCCTACTGCCGGACAGATTCCGAGAAAGGGTGCCGATCGGTGCTCGAAACCGGCTACGCACCCCGCCACGAGTGCCCAGCACCTACCTCACCAACCCGAACCCGGAATCTGCGCACTCTCTCGGGACCTGCACTGGGGCGAATTCCGAGAAAGAGTGCGGATCCGCAATCGAACCGGGAACACACCCCGCCACGAGTGCCCAGCACCCCACCCCACCAAGCCGAAACCGGAATCTGCGCACTCTCTCGGGACCTGCACTGGCTTTAGGGCCCTATTCCGAGTGCAGATCCCAAGTCCCAGTGCACATCCGCACTGCCAACAGCGAGCAAGCCCTCCCCGCGCACGAGTTGTGCAGCCGCGCACAAAATTGCCAGCAATACCCTGCGCGCCTGCACAATTCACGCGCGGCGACCACCACCGGGATCCAGGAAAGGCCAAACCACCGCCTACTCGCTCTTGTCCAAAGCGCTTGAAACGCGACCACAGCCAGATGACCACCTCCAGAACGCGACACCGCGCACCTGACGCACACCTAAAGCCGGGTACCCCACCTGACGCGCCCAGCACTACTCACGGGAAAATGTGGATAGGTCTTCAGCTTCTATGAGCTGCTCACGTCTGGAGTCCTAAGCAGCACTTGCCCGGATAGGTGCACTATTCCGAGGATCTCTGGGTGTACTGGTTCGAGTTGGTGTGCCGAGAGATCTCCGGTGGTGTGCTGTCTCCGAGGTTTTCGACAACCCATCGGATGACCGGAGTAGTGCTGGGCACGTCAGGTGGGGTACCCGACCTTCTCTTCCGCAGCCTGTGATGGGCAACGTGTGAGTTCCAGCGTGAGGACTGGCTGTGGTCCGGTTGAAAGATGCTGGGGAAAACGCGGCGAGTCACGTGATCGTTGGCGTCATCGAGTCGAGTCAAATGGTTGCTGTTGAAGATCGTTTAGCGACCATATGACTCGACTCGATGACGCTGCCCGCGGATGGTTCAGATCAGCCAGCTTTCGCGCTGGTAGAAGGCGGCTTCTTCGTCTTCCAGGTCGACCGGGAGGACATCCCGGTTGGCTTTGCGGGCGGCGATCGAGCGGGCGATGGCTTCGCGTTGTTCGCGGGCCTCGGTCTCCAGCCGCTCGCGCTCTTCGGCCTCGGCGCGCGCCTTTTCCAGCTCCTCCGAGTGCTCCGACCAGAATTCCCGCATCTCGGCGGCGGCGGCATCGGCGAGGTCGCGGCTGGTGTCCGCGGTCTTGCGGTTGATCTGCTCCAGCTCGTCCAGCAGCAGCGCCGAGCGGCGACGGCATTCCTCGGCGACGCGCTCGATCTCCTCGGCGTAACTCACGATGTCGATTCTCCCCGATCCGCAGGTGGACATCAGCGCGCGGCTTCGCGCCGACGCTCGGCTCCGCGCTGTGCGGGCATCGCGCCATCGACGCGCACTCCCCGCCGCATCCGCACCAGGCTACCGGTTCACCGCTGCACCGCGGGTGCTCACAGCGGCCCCGCTTCTGCCAGATCGCCCATCGGGCCTGCCTCGGCCAGTTCCGCGCCGCTGTCGAACGGTGCGTCCGGATTCTGTTCTCCTGGCATGCGTTTGGGCCGGTGTTCGCCGTCTTCGCCGCGGCGCACGGGTGGCGGGGTGCCGACCCGGCCGTTCGGCTGGCTGGTGCTCTCTTCGTCGGCATGCGGCTTGTCGCCTGCTTTGTCCTGACCGGGGGCGGTCGGGGCGGAATCGGAAGGCGGCGGCTGCGCACCGGGCGCGGGCGACGGCCTGTCACCGGGCGCGGGCGACGGCCTGTCACCGGGCGCGGGCGACGGCTTCTCGCCGGGCGACGCGGATGACGGCTTCTCGTCAGTCGCAGGCGAGTGCTTTTCTTCGGTCGCGGGCGTCGCGGGATCCTTCGGCTCGTGCACCTCGATAACCGGCATCCCGTGCTCGTCCAGCCGCACGCTGAACTCCTGCGCCTTGCCGTCGGCTTCGGACATCACCAGTTTCAGCTGACCGTCCGCCATCTCGAACTTCAGATGCTTACCGGCAACATCGAATTCGGCCGCGGGCTTACCGTCCGGCTTTCCGTCGCCGTCCTTGTCGACCTGCGTCGGATCGACAATCCCCTCGACCATCTTCACCGCATTGTCGACGCCGTCCTTGATCGTCCCGGACAGCGAGGTGATCCCGGATTCGACCAGGTTGCTGATCCCGGATGTCAACGGCGACAACTGACTCGCCACTTGGCTGAGCGCCGGTAGCCCCTCCAGCGACGACGTATTCGGAACCGTCGGTGTCGTAGGTGTAGTCGGTGTCGTAGGCGTGGTGGGTGTGGTGGGCACGCTCGGAGTCGGCACCGTGCTTGCCGGAACGGTAGGTGTCGAGGGTGTCGACGGCGACGCGGGCGTCGACGGCGCGCTCGGCGTCGACGGCGCAGGCGTAGTACTCGCCGGAACCGTTGGCGCAGCGGGATTCCCGGGCTGGACGGTGTCCTTCGGCTTATCCGGTGCCGGAGCACCCACCGGACGCGGGTAGGGCGCGACCGATACTTGGCCCAATGCGTTGATAATCGGATCGTAGACCTGCTTGACCGCTTTATCGGTCAAATCGCATGCCTCGGTGAACATCTTTGCCTTGGCCAGGTAGTCCGGTTTGAATACATTGTCGAGCCAATCCCGACAACGAGCTTGGATCCGATCGTGGTAGTCAGACCATGGCCCCACATAACCGATCTGCCCGGCTTCCCATGCGTCCAGGCCACCGGTCAGATCCGGGAATATGCGCCACAGGCTGCTGAGCAAGCTGTTGTCAGTGGTGTTGCTCCAGGCGAATGTCTTACCGGAAATGATGTCATCGATATCTTCCGGAGTCTTATCGGCGATTTTGACATCTTCGCCATTCTCCAGGATATAGCGCACCACCTCGGCTTTGATCTTGACCGCGGCGCGCAGCCCATCCCCCGCTGCGGCGATCGCCTTCTGCGCCTCGCCCACAGCCTTCGAATCGGTGCCCGCACGATCGATCTGCTGGTTCAACATGATGCCGGCATCGTCGGCCGCCCTGCCTTGCCAAACTCCCCCGAGCGCGTTCGACTGTGTCCGCTGCTTATCCAGCTCAGAGTTCGCCCCGTCCAGCACTCGTTGCAGCATCGTCGCGACACCGCGCAGCCTGCCCTCGTCCATCCCGTTCTGCTCGTAGAACCGCTTGTGCAACTCCGCGTAAGTCGACGGGAGTTTGTCGCTACCGAATGCGTGCGTGAACCGCGGCTCGAACTTCTCGAAATACAGCAGGCTGCGCGACCCGATATCCAGATACTCTTTGACGGTCGCGTTCGCGGGAACACTGAAAGCCATGTCCGCCCCTATGCCTTGTTACCGTTGTCGATCTTATCGATATCGAACGAGGTCTGTTCATCGGTATTCGAGACCTTCACCACGGCGGCCCCCACCGCTTCCCCCATGGCCAGCGTCGCCTCCGACCAGTTCCCGAGCCACGTGTAGATCGTTTCGAGCCCGGCCTGAATCTTGCGCCCCTGATCGCCGTAGTGCTCGCCCGCTTGGGCCGGGCCGAACATAGTGTGGGCCAGGTCCTTCGCGCGGTCTCGCACCGCATGTCCAGACATGCTCAGCTCATTGCCGAGCCGCCCCAACTCCCCCGTCTTGACGCCGACCAACTCGGATCCGGTCACGCGATCCCCTCCGTCCCTGCCTCGTACGATCTCCCCGGTCTTACGTCGGCGCCGGGCGTCCCCATACTTCCTTCGACGCGGCACGACGACGTTCGGTTCCATCGAATCCAGCACAGGGCCGTACCCGGGAAAAATCTACTTGGGCGGAAACGGCGCGAACAACCGACCTGCGACGAGCTACGTGCCGATCTTCCCGTGGTCGGTGCGCACCCACTCCGACGTACCGTCGGGATGCCGGTGGAATTCCCACGCCGCGTAGTCGCCGTCGTGCTCGACGACCGTGACGTGGTCGGCGAGGCCGTCGTGGTCGTAATCGGTCCAGACCTGCATCGAGTCGCCACCGTTGGTGGTGATGGTGTCGAGGGTGCCGTCACCATCGATGTCCTGGGTGGGATGGTGCAGTTCGACGGCGCCCAGGCCGTCCAGCGACGAGGACGCGTCGATACCGGGTAGTTCCAGACCCGGCAATTCACCCGAGGTGATCATTACTCCTCCTCAGCAGGACTCGTGGTGCTGTCATCCAATGACCCGACAACAACGCTATCGCTCCATCCTGACATCCAGAGCAGTCCGACGCAGCCCCCTGGGCCTCACTTCTTCGGCATCAGCAGCCACAGCACCAGGTAGATGATGAACTGCGGGCCGGGCAGCAGGCAGGAAAGCACGAACAGCAGGCGCACGACATTGGCATTCCAGCCGAGGTATTCGGCGATGCCGCCACAGACTCCGGCGATCCACTTGTCATGGGTGGAGCGGGTGAAACGGCGGGTAGGTGCGGTCATGGTCTTCCCTCTCTGATGATGATCTCTTCGAACTCCACTCTGCCGAGCCGCACGCCGTGGCACATCGGTCCGTGGTGCTATGCCGACCCTGATTTCCTACACCCCTGGTTCAGGGTGTTACCCCGAGTAAGGGGTGGGCTGCGCGAACACGGCAGACTTAGGACCGTGAGCGAGCGTCAGCGAGTGAACCAAAAACACAGCGTGCCCGTGCACACGACGGAGCCGAGCGCCAGCGAGGCGCAGTCGTGAGTACCACTCTGCACGCGCGCGGACTGTCCGCGGGACACGGCGAACGCACCCTGTTCGACGACCTCGACCTCACCCTGGCACCGGGTGACGTGATCGGCCTGGTCGGCGCGAACGGCGCGGGCAAGTCGACGCTGCTGCGCATGCTCGCGGACCGGCGCACCGCCACCGGCTCCATCACGCTGAGCCCGCCCGACGCCACCGTCGGCTATCTCGCACAGGAACCGGAGCGGGTGCCCGGCGAGACGGTGCTCGAATTCCTCGGCCGCCGAACGGGTGTCACCGAGGCGCAGCGAACCATGGATGCCGCCGCGGAACGCATCGCCGACGGCGGCGAAGACGAGTATTCACCCGCATTGGAGCGCTGGCTCGCACTCGGCGGCGCCGACCTCGACCAGCGCGCCGCGGAGGTCGCCGCCGATCTCGGCTTGATCGCCAGCCTGCCCAACGGCCTGGACACCCCGATGACGGGCCTGTCCGGCGGTCAGGCCGCGCGCGCGGGACTGGCCTCGGTGTTGTTGTCCCGCTTCGACATTCTGCTGCTCGACGAGCCGACGAACGACCTGGACCTGGACGGCCTCGCCCGCCTGGAGCAGTTCGTCACCGGTGTCCGGGTGCCGCTGGTGGTGATCAGCCATGACCGGGAGTTCTTGGCGCTGACCGTGAATCGGATCGTCGAGCTGGATCTGGCGCAGCAGCAGGTCGGGATCTATGACGGCGACTACGAGGCGTACCTGACCGAACGCGAGATCGCCCGCCAGCACGCGCGCGAGGCCTACGAGGAGTTCGCCGACACCAAGGCGGGCCTGGAGGCGCGGGCGCAGATGCAGCGCAACTGGCTCGAACACGGTGTGCGCAACGCCCGCCGCAAGGCCCGCGACCCGAAGAAGGTCGACTCGGACAAGGCGGGCCGCAAGATGCGCGCCGAGTCCACCGAGAAGCAGGCCGCCAAGGCCCGCCAGACGCAACGCCGCATCGAACGCCTCGACGCGGTCGAGGAGCCGCGCAAGGAGTGGGAGCTGCGGATGACCATCGGCGCCGCGCCCCGCAGCGGGTCGGTGGTGGCCACGCTGTCCGACGCGACGGTCACCCAGGGCGATTTCACCCTCGGCCCGATCACCACCCAGGTCGACTTCGCCGACCGGATCGTGCTGACCGGCGCGAACGGCTCCGGCAAGTCCACGCTGCTCGCGCTGCTGCTCGGAAAGATCAAGCCACACACCGGATCCGCCACGCTCGGCTCGGGTGTGGAGATCGGCGAGGTCGATCAGGCGCGCGGCCTGTTCCGTGGCACAACCTCGCTGGCCGACACTTTCGGCGCGCAGATGCCGGACTGGCCGGACGCCGAGGTCCGCACCTTGCTCGCCAAGTTCGGCCTGCGCGGCTCACATGCGTTGCGCGCCTGCGAAACCCTGTCCCCCGGCGAACGCACCCGCGCCGCCCTAGCGCTGCTGCAGGCTCGTGGCGTGAACCTGCTCGTGCTCGACGAACCGACCAACCATCTGGACCTGCCCGCCATCGAGCAGCTCGAGCAGGCCGTCGAATCCTTCACCGGCACACTGCTGCTGGTCACCCACGACCGCCGCATGCTGGACACCGTCCAGGCCACCCGCCGCTGGCACATGGACTTCGGCAAGCTCACCGAAACCGCCTGACGAGCCGAACTCGCCAGGCGTCCCTCGGATCAGACCGACGCGACGCGCTTGGCGAGGTCGTCGGCGAGCTGCCTGGCCTGAGCGGGATCGGTGGCTTCCACCATGACGCGAACCAACTGCTCGGTGCCGCTGGGGCGCAGCAGGACTCGCCCGGTGTCGCCGAGGATGCGTTCGGCTTCCCGCACCGCGTCCCGGATTTCGGGCGCCGCCGCGACCAGCGATTTGTCGCTGACCGCCACGTTCACCAATACCTGTGGCACCGTTCGCAATACGGCGGCGAGGTCGGCGAGACTGCGCCGAGTCCGCGCCATCCTGGCCATCAGCTTCAGGCCGGTGAGAATGCCGTCGCCGGTGGTGCCGAACTTCGGGAAAATCACGTGCCCGGACTGTTCGCCACCCAGCGTGTAACCGCCGCGGCGCAGTTCCTCCAGCACATAGCGGTCCCCGACGGCGGTGGTGAGCAAGGTGATTCCGGCTTCCCGCATGGCGATGTGCAGGCCGAGGTTGCTCATCACGGTGCCGACCAGGGTGTCCTTCGCCAGCTCACCGGCCTCGTGCAGATCGAGCGCGAGCACCGCCAGGATCGCGTCACCGTCGACGACATTGCCGTCGGCATCGGCCGCGAGGCACCGGTCGGCGTCACCGTCGAGGGCCAGCCCCAGATCAGCGCCGTGCTCGCGCACCGCCCGCTGCACGGTGTCCAAATGCGTTGAGCCGCAACCATCGTTGATATTGAGGCCGTCCGGCTCGGCGTTGATCGCGATCACCGTCGCGCCCGCCTCCCGGAAGGCGGCGGGCCCCACCTCGGACGCCGCGCCGTGCGCGCAGTCGACCACCACGGTCAGCCCGGACAGGTCCTGCCCGGTCGCCTCGACCAGATGCTCGACGTACCGCTCGTGGGTGCCCGCGACGCTGTACTGGTCCGGCACCACCTGCCCGTGATCACGCGCGCCGGACGCGTTGACGACCCGCCCGATGCCGCGTCCGGTCGGTCGCAGCGCGGTGTCCTCGGCAGCGAGCAGCGCCTCGATGCGATCCTCGATGGCGTCGTCGAGCTTGTGCCCGCCCGCCGCGAAGATCTTGATGCCGTTGTCCGGCATAGGATTGTGCGACGCGGAGATCATCACGCCGAAGCACGCGTCGTAGAGGCCGGTGAGATAGGCGACGGCGGGCGTCGGCAGCACGCCGACCTGCAGCACGTTCACCCCGGCGGCGGTCAGCCCCGCGGTGACCGCGGCCTCCAGCATCTCGCCGCTTGCCCTCGGGTCGCGGCCGACGACCGCGAGGGGACGCTTCTTGCCACTGCTCAAAATCTGAGCGGCCGCACCCGAAACGCGCAGCGCCAGTTCCGGACTCAACGACTCGTTGGCCAGCCCACGGATTCCGTCGGTGCCGAACAAACGTCCCATACCTCAGCCCCTCATCGGTGGATCCGCGGCGCGTCCGAAGACGACAGCCGGTGTTGCCACACAGGGCACCCGAAACGCCGCGGCTGATACAGCACGAGAGCAGGCGACCAGCCGTTGCTGGAAGCCTGCTCTCGTACAGGTTGCCCGCCGACCGTACCGCCCCCGGCACCTCCAGGGTGCCGGATGACGGTGGTCGGCGAGGCCAAAATCAGCGCTTCGAGTACTGCGGCGCCTTACGCGCCTTCTTCAGACCGTACTTCTTACGCTCGACGGCACGCGGGTCACGCGTCAGGAAGCCGGCCCGCTTCAGGGCGGGGCGGTCGTCCGGGGTGACCTCGATCAGCGCGCGGGCGATGGCCAGACGCAGGGCGCCGGCCTGTCCCGACGGGCCGCCGCCGTGCAGCAGGGCGACGATGTCGAAGTTCTCGGCCCGCTCGACGGTCACCAGCGGCGACTTGACCAGCTGCTGGTGCACCTTGTTCGGGAAGTAGTCCTCGATGGTGCGGCCGTTGAGCACGAAGTTGCCGGAGCCCGGCACCATCCGCACGCGAACGACGGCTTCCTTACGACGGCCGACGGTCTGCACCGGGCGGTCGATCACGATCGGGGCGAAGGTCTCGACTGCGACCTCGGCCTCTTCGTAGCCTTCGCCGTCCTCGACAACCTCGGCGGCGTCGAATTCCTCGACGACGGCTTCCTCGTTGAATTCCTCAGGAGCGGTCACTGGGCCACCTGCTTGATCTCGAATGGAATGGGCTGCTGAGCGGCGTGCGGGTGGTTCGGGCCTGCGTAGACCTTCAGCTTGCCCGCGATCGCGTTGCCGAGCTTGTTCTTCGGGATCATGCCCTTGACGGCCTTCTCCACGAGCCGGTCCGGACGGCTCTCCAACACCTGACCGACAGTGCGCGACTTGAGGCCGCCCGGGTGCCCGCTGTGGTGGTGGATCAGCTTGTCCGCCTTCTTGTTGCCGGAGATGGCAACCTTGTCGGCGTTGATGATGATGACGAAATCGCCACCGTCGAAGTTCGGTGCGTAGGTCGGCTTCGTCTTGCCACGCAGCAGGTTCGCTGCTTGAACGGCGAGACGGCCGAGCACTACGTCAGTGGCGTCGATGACGTACCACTGACGGGTGACGTCACCAGCCTTGGGGCTGTACGTAGGCACAGTGCTTCCCTGTCTGTAGTCGGTGTTGCCGGCCAGGCATGTGGTCGAAGCTCCCGGCGGCCGGTGGAGACCCGGGATTCGATTGCACGACCGGTTGCCCGGCCGTCCATACGCCAACGAGCCACAATACCAGCCACGATCCGACGATCGAAATCGCGTCAGATCTCGATCGGTGGCCCCGGATCGATGGCGCGGCGCGGGCCGGGCAGCAGGTAGCGCAGGGTGTCTACTCCCGGCTGCCGACAGTCCTGGTCCGCGGTCCCCCGGTCGTCCCGTTCACCGCCTGCGGACAGACCGCGCACGGACGAGATGCCGGGATTGACCTCGTTGGTCACGTACGGCGTCAGCGGGCACACGATCGGGTCCGCCGCGGACGACGGCGCGGGTGCCGTGGTCAACGTCACCTCGGCCGCGGTCAGCTCGACCCGATCACCGCCGCCCGGTAGCGCGACCACCGCCAGCGCCAGCGCGCCGACCACCGTGTGCGCCCCGAACAGGTTGTCCTTCATCTTGTTCCACAGTTTCCCCTTGCGGGGCCGGTCCTCGTCGTCGTCCTCGGACTCCGGCTCCCGCCACCCGTGTCGCCCGGGTTCGGCATCGGACTGCGGCGCCTGATACGACCGCGCACCGGACGTCTGGCCGGGCGGCGGCCCGGCCTGCGGCGCGCTGCCGGGCGGTCGACCCTGCTCCTCGGGATACTGACCCGGCGGGCGGGTGAAGCGCTCGGCGAGATTCGGTGGCAGTCGCGGCACCTCGTCGCGGGTGAGCCTGGTCGTCGGTTCCTCACCTTGCGTCGGATAGCCGGGCCCGTACTGCACGGGCGGCACGGTCCGCGGCGGGGACGGATCCATGTGGGGTTGTGGCACGTCCGTTCGGCGCTGCGAGGACTCCGCTTGGCGCTGCGCGGACTCGGCCTGCCGATGGGCGGCACCGGCCTGACGCTGCCCGGGCGCGGCCTGCTGCGGTGCGGATTCCGCCCGATAGTGCCCGGCCGGATCGCGGTACTGCGGTCCCGGATCCTGGAACTGGGTGGGATCGACCCGTGGTTGCGCCGGCTCGGCATGCCGACCCGACGGTTCCGGCTCCTCGGCTTCGGTATCGGTCACCAGCAGGTGAGCCGCACCGAGCACGAGCGCGTGCATCGGATGATCGGCGACCTGCAACCGGTGGCCGAGATGGTTCTGGAAGGCCAGCCGCAGCGCATCGTTGAAGCAGACGTTGCCCGACAGCAACACCGTCGAGGTGTCCGCGCCGATCGAGCGGGCCGCGGCCATCACCTCGATGACCACGTTGTCCGCCGACCTGGCATCGCGCATCGACTCCATGGTCACCGGCACGTCAACCGATTCGGTCGGCTGCTCGTCGTCGCCGTGCACCGCGACAACCAGCACGGTCCGGCCGTCGGAGTACACCCCGGTCGCACCGATGCCGTGCGGCCTGGCCTGGTCCGGCGGGTGCACCAGCCCGAGCGCGCGCACATAGCCGGACAACGCGACGCTCTCCGGCAGCGGCTCGACGGTCACGTCGAGCTGTTCCACCAGACCGGCGTACACCTCGACCTTCTCGTCCGGCCAGCCGTCCGGGAACGGCAACGCCACCAGATCCGGCTTGCCGCGCAAGTGCTTACCGATCGAGGCGAGCGGGTTGTACATCCTGGCCCGGAACACCAGCTCCGCGGGCCAGGTCGCCCCGGCCACCACGATCTGCGGGTGCCCGAGGATGTCGCGCACATCCGCGATCGCCATGCCGAGGTCCGGCCGCTGCCGGTCCACGCCCGCGGTGTGCAACCGCCCCGAAGAATCCGCCAGCAGATACGCCGGCGGTGTCCACATACCTTCCACCTGGACCGGGCGGATCGGTGTGCCACCGCCACCCGCGGCCACGGACACCACATCCCAGCCGAGATGTACCGCCCCTACTCGCACCGTCACAGGCATAAGTGTGCCTGGTGTGCGGCCGAGATGCTTGCTCTTGTCCGGAGCCCCCGGTAGTGGCCGGAAAATCGCTCGCCCGTCACGCCGCCGACGCCTTCAGTCGCAGCCGCCGCCAGGTGATGACGGCGAGCACCAGGGTGATCAGTAACAGCACGGCGACGTCCAACGCCCAGATGCCCGGTGTGTGCTGCCATAACGTGTCCGGCTGCGCGCTGGGGAACACCTCACGAATGTTCACCGTCGAGGCACCGGCCGCATACCCCCAGCGCGCCGGGAACAACCAGGACACTTGCTCGAGCACCACCCGGCCGGTGACCGGGATCAGCCCGCCCGCCATCACCAGCTGCACCATGATGGCGACCACCAGCAGCGGCATCACCTGCTCGTTCGACTTGGCCAGCGACGAAAGCAGCAGGCCGACAACGACACAGCACACAGCGGTCAACGCGATGTCGATGTACAGCTCCCCGCTCCCCGAGGCGAGCACCGCGCCCTCGTCCGGCCGTTTCTTGCCCGCGAGCACGATGCCGACCAGCACCGCCGACTGCAACAGCGCGGTGATACTGAACACCGCGACCTTCGCCGACAGATACGCCGACGGCAGCAGCCCGACCGCGCGTTCACGCTGGAAGATGGTGCGCTCGCCGACCAGATCGCGCACGGTGAGCGTGGATCCCATGAAGCAGGCGCCGAGGATCAGCACGACGAGCAGCTGCTGGGTCTCGCCGCCGCCGGTGGGCACAAAAGTGCCGTCCGGCAACGCCTTCAGCGCCCCGCGCTGGAAACCGTCCTTGCCAGGCACCACCAGCGACAGCGCGCCGAGGATGAACGGCAGGATCACCAGGAACGACAGATAGCCGCGATCGGCCAGGATCAGCCGCATCTGACGGCGCGACAGCGTCGAGAACTGTTTGCCGCCACTGGATTGCGGTGGTGAGCCCGCGGACCCGTATTGCTGCGGTGGTGGCGGTGGCGGTGGCGCGAACGCCTGCCTGGATCGATAGGCGGCGAACGCCTGATCCGGGTTGGCCGCCACGTTGGCGAAGATCTCCGCCCAGTCGGTGGTGCCGAGCGCCGCGCCGACCCCGGCCGGGTTGCCGCAGTAGGCGGTTTTGCCGCCGGGCGCGAGCAGCAGTACCTGGTCGCACATGTCCAGGTGGGCGATGGAGTGGGTCACCACGATCACCACGCGGCCGGCGTCGGCCAGCTCGCGCAGCATCACCATCACCTGCCGGTCCAGCGCCGGGTCGAGACCCGAGGTCGGCTCGTCCAGGATCAGCAGCGAGGGGCCGGTCAGCAGTTCCAGCGCGACCGACGCGCGTTTGCGCTGACCGCCGGAGAGCCGGTCCACCCTGGTGTCGGCGTGCTCGGTGAGTGAAAGTTCCTTCAGCACACCGTCGATCACCTGTTGCCGGTCGGCCCTGCTGTTGTCCGGCGGCAGTCGCAGCTCGGCCGCGTAGCCGAGCGCCTGGCGCACGGTGAGCTGGCGGTGCAGCACATCGTCCTGCGGCACCATGCCGATCCGGGAACGCAGCGCCTCGTACTCGGCGTGCAGATTGCGGCCCTCGAAGGTGACCACACCGCCGGAGGGCTGGGTGGTGCCCGCGATCAACCGGGACAGCGTCGACTTGCCCGCGCCCGACGGACCGATCAGCGCGGTCAGCGTGCCCCGGCTGGCCTGCATATTCACATCGACCAGCAGCTGCTTGTTGCCCTCGACGGTGAACGCCACCCCGTGCACCGCGAGCCCCTGCTCGGCCACCGGCTTCTGCCGGAGCACCAAAGTGCCCTGCTGGACAACGAAGTCGATGTTGCCGATGGTGATGATGTCGCGCTCGCGCAGCACCGCCTGCTGCTGGCGGTGGCCGTTGACGAAGGTGCCGTTCGCCGAGCCGAGATCCTCGATGGTCAGCCCGTCGCCCGCCGCGACCAGGCGCGCGTGCTTGCGCGAGGCCAGCGGATCGTTGACGACGATCTGGTTGTCGGTGGTGCGCCCGATCGTCAGGCCGCCCGCGGGCAGCCGATCGGCCCTGGCGATCGGCGCGGTCGACGCCCGCGCCCGCACCGGCGGCATGTTCGAGGTGTCGGCGCGGGTGGTCAGATTGACATTCACCTGCGGCGGCGCGTCCTGCGGCTGCTGATAGGCCGGGCGCTGGAACTGCTGGGCGGGCCGCTGACCCGACATCGGCTGCTGACCCGACTGCGGCGGCCGCGCCGAGGGGCGCTGCGGGGGTTGTGGATTGGCGGGCAATAGATGGAGCAACGGTCCACTGATCGCGTCACCGAGGCGCACCTGCGTCGGCCGATCGATCGACACCGGTTGGGCGAGCCGGCGCGCGTCGACGAAAACGCCGTTCGTGCTTCCGTTATCGGACAGCACCCAGGCGCTACCCTGCCATGCGAGCGTCGCGTGCACCCGCGAAACCAGCGGGCTGTCGACGAAAAGCGTCACCTCCGGCGCACGGCCCATGGTGACCTGCTGGCTCGAATCGAAGACTCGTTCGTTTCCATCATGGCGCACGGTGATGGTCTGCGCCCCCGGTGAAGACATGCAGCGGATACTATTCCATCACCCGGACATCGGCGGTGCCCCCGACGCGCCTTTTGCCCCGATCCGGCGACGATATTGAACGTGATACCGGCCGATTCAGGGGGAGCCTTGCCGAAAGTCCGTGCGACGGCGATCATTACCGCCGTCTTGATCGTTGTGGTGCTGGTCGCGGGCTGCACCAGACTGGTGGACGGCCGCGCCGTCTCCATTTACGACGACCCGTTCAAGGTGGCGGGATTGCCGACCACGAGTGGTCCGAGCGGCCCGCGCGACGGTGTCCCGGACAGCCCGCTCAAGGCCACCAATGGCGACGGCGGCCCCGAGGACACCCTGGCCCTCAACGCCGTCGACGACATCCAGACCTACTGGCACGCCGAATTCGGCAAGGAATTCCAGAGCGGCGATTTCAAGCCGGTCGACACGCTGCTGTCCTGGAGCGCGAAGGCGCCGCGCAGCGATGCGCGGGAATTCTGCAAGGAGACCACCTTTCACCTGGTGAACGCGGCCTACTGCCGGTTGGACAATTCCATCGGCTGGGACCGTTCCGTGCTGCTGCCCGCGATGACCGACACCTTCGGCAAGATGGCCGTTGTCATGGTGCTCGCGCACGAATACGGGCACGCGGTGCAGACCATGGCCAGGCTGGTCGGCGCCAAAGACCCGGTGATCGTCAAGGAACAGCAGGCCGACTGCTTCGCAGGCGCGTTCATGCGTTCGGTCGCCGAGGGCAAATCCAAGCACTTCACCATCAACACCTCCGACGGCCTCAACAACGTGCTCGCCGCCACCGTCGCCATCCGCGACTCCGACCCGAGCGACCCGGAGAGCGTGCACGGCTCGGCCTTCGAACGCGTCACCGCGGTGCAGGCCGGTTTCACCGATGGCGCGAAGGGCTGCAAGCGCATCGACATGGACGAGATCAACCAGCGGCGCGGCTCATTGCCGAAGGATTTCAACGGCGACACCGGTCGTGGCGAATACGAGATCAACAAGGACACCCTGGTCGAACTCAGCAAGGCTCTGGGCGCGCTGCTGCCGACCAAGCCCTCGCCGACCTACGACTACTCCGGTGCGAAGATCAACTGCCCCAACGGCGTCGCCACCGAGCCCGTCAGCTATTGCCCGGACACCAACACCATCGGCACCGACATCCCCTCCCTCGCCCAGCGCGGCACCTCGAACTGGGATGTCGACGATCCGCTGCCGTTGAAGGTGACCGGCGACTACAACGGTTACATAGTCTTCATTTCCCGATACACCCTCGCGGTGCAGAAGAACCACGGCCAGGACCTTATCGGCGCGAAGACCGGGCTGCGGGCGGCCTGCCTGTCCGGCGTGGTCACCGGCAAGCTCGCGGCGCCGAACCGCCCGACCTCGCAGGGCGACATCGGCCTTGCCGCAGGCGATCTCGACGAAGCGGTATCCGGCCTGCTCACCGATGGGTTGGCCGCCAGCGACGTGCAGGGCAACACCGTGCGCAGTGGCTTCGCCCGCGTCGACGCGTTCCGCGCGGGCGTGATCAACGGCGAAAAGACCTGCATCTCACGGTATTCGTAGTCGGCTAACCGCCGAACGGCGGTGGGGCGGTGTGTTCGAAGCGCAGGACGCGGTTGCCGAGCATGACCTCGGCGCCGGGCACCAGGACCATGGATTGGTTGGGGGCCAGGCGAATCCAGTCGCGGTAGCCGGGCAGGCGGGTGCGGGTGCCGTTGGTGGAGCCGCGATCCACTACGGTCACATCCCAATTCAGTAGGTGGATCTCGGCGTGTGCGCGGGACATGCCGCCGGAGGAGTCATCCACCCGCAGCGGGACCAGCCCGCGCTGCGCGGCGTCGGAATGTTCTGGGTCGCGGCCGATCACGGCGTCGGCGGCGAGCACGTAGGTCATGCCGTCGTCGAGGATCAGCATGCCGAGCGGCGGGCGGATCACCTCGATCAGCGCCTGGGTCTGGTCCACCGGCATGCCGCACACGGTGCAGAACGCCGCGCGCGGATCGCTGGGATGCGCTCTGGCGCACTTGAATCCCATCACCTTGACGGTGAGCGCGGTGGCCTTCGCGGTCGCCTCCAACCGGCGCTGCAGCTCCGGATCGGGCGGCGGGGCCGGCGTGGTACCGCTCACCTCGGTGTGCGCGTTGTGCAGGTCCTCGTCGGGTCCGTGCGCGGCGGTCGAGGCCTGACTTCCGGTGTGCGGCTCCGGTTCTCGCTGCTGTTCCGGCGGATCGTGGTCGATCCGCGCGGTCGGCAGCCGTTCCTCTTCGTCGCGCTGCCGCGTGCTTTCGCGCGGCAGCCCCGAGAGCGCCCTGGTGCGCACCTCGTCGGACCAGATGATCGCGCCGCCCGCCTGCGCGATGCCCTCGACCAGCCAGCCGATGCCGCGCTGTGCGGGCAGTTCGGGGATGCGGCCCTTCGCGTCGTCGACGAACAGCGCGACGGCCCTGGCGGGCACGCCCGCCACCCGGTCCACCGTGAACGCCGCGTCGCCGCCCCGATACCGCTCGACCGTGCCGTTCCCCGCCAGCACCGCCGTCACCGCGCCGTGCAGAAACACCGCCACCCCACCGTTTTCCGCGGTGGACAGGATGCCGAAATCGATCGGCTCCCCCGGACTGATCTGCTCGGCGTGCTTCATCAGCCACCGGGTGGCCTGGCGCGCGATCAACGCCCCCGGCCCCTTCGGCTGCTGTTCGGTCGCCTCACGCACCAATTCGGCCAACGATTCCAGGGCGAGTACGGCGGGCGAATCCTGCGTCGGCCTGCCCTGCCCGCGATGCCCGACCACCACCACCGCCCCGGCGACACGCACCACCGCGTGACCTCCGACGACGACCTCGACCTGCCGGTCCATCAGAGGTATCGGCCTCTGCCGAGCGCGTGGTCCGGGGTCGTCGTCACACGAACCAGGGTATTGCAATCCGACAACTATCGACCCCCCTCGCAGGCGTCCGTCCGGTAACTTCAGTGGCAGCACGTGAAGAAACGAGGACCCGTCATGGTTCGGACATCGCGAATCGCGCTTGCCGCGTCGTGTATCGCATTGACTGGTCTTTTGACCGGGTGCGGCGGCGTGCGGGGCACCGCAACCGCGGGCGAAGTCGACGTACGCCAACTAGAGGTCGGGACCTATGCGGTCGACCGTCACCAGTACAACCAGGACCCGGGCGACAAGGCCGCGCTACTCGAGGGCATGCGCATGTCGGATGCTGTGGTCCCGACCGTGCAGATCGACCCGTCCCTGAAGGTCGGCCGCGGCAGCACCGTGGTGGCCGACGCCGACCAGGCGCTGGATTTCGTGGCCAAGGTGTCCAAGCCGGTCTTCGACGACCGCAAGCTGATCACCGGCTACGCCGCCAGCGGCGCCGACCAGCCCGACCCGGCCGGGCAGACCAACCCGGCCCCCGACACCACCGCGGTCACCACCGCGCTGTTCCGCTTCCCCGACCCGGCGGTCACCAAACTCGCCGCCCGCGAGCTCGAGGACGTCGACATCGCCATCTCGCCGGACAACCGCAAACTGCCCTCGACCAAGTACCCCGACGCCTATATCCATTGGCGCCCAGGCGTTCCCACCGTCGGCACCTTCATGGCCTACAAGGAATTCGTCATCTCCCTGTTCATCCAGCGCCCGCGCGCCGACAGCGCTGACCTGACGAGCTGGGTCGACAAGGCGCTCGCCGCGCAGGTCGCCCAGCTGGACAAGTTCCAGGCGACGCCGCAGGACCAGATCAAGGACCTGAAGGTCGATCCCGACGGACTGCTCGCCCGGGTCGCGGTCAGCGACCGCAAGAACCGCACCCCCGACGCCGCCACCTTCGCCATCTTCGGCCCGCACCACATGGTGCACCGCGCCGTGGACGAATCCGCGCACCTGCGCCTGGTCGACGAGGCGGGCGTCGACCGCCAGGCCATCGCCGACGACAGCTACGTCGCGCGCACCAGGGACACCGCCGCCGCGCAGAAACTGGCCGACGGTCTGATGGAAAGCGAAGGGGCGCACTACGACACGCTCGGCGCACCGAAGGACGTGCCCGGCGCCAAATGCTTGCAGCTCAATAGCAAAGGCAACCCCGACCGCGAATACAAGTTCCGGTGCTACGTCTCGTACAAGCGTTATGTGGGTGTCGTGACCAGCGACAAAGAACCGGATGTCCGGCAGAAGGTGGCCGCCGAGTACGCGCTGCTGGCGAACAGTCTGTGAGGTCGGATCCCGAACGTTGTGGTCAGGTGCCGTGGCAGGTGGTGACGTAGGATTCCGCGGGAACCACAGCCGTTAGGGGAGGATGTTGCAGCTCAGCGCGAGGACGACGCCGCGCAGAACGGCGTATGCCCTGGTCATGGC
This sequence comes from Nocardia sp. NPDC050175, assembly GCF_044459885.1. Classification (NCBI taxonomy): domain Bacteria; kingdom Bacillati; phylum Actinomycetota; class Actinomycetes; order Mycobacteriales; family Nocardiaceae; genus Nocardia; species Nocardia sp. NPDC050175. Next base: position 907,619 of record NZ_JBITJI010000002.1, on the reverse strand, counting down.
GGCAGCGTTGGCGTTCGTCAGCGGGGGATGCGGCTCGGATGAGCCGACCGCGGACCACCCGGCCCCTTCCGTCGATATCGGCAAGCTGGATGTCGGGAATTACGATACGAATCCGCGTCAATTGGGTGCGGTGAAAAGCCTCGACCAGGCTCGCATAATCGAAGCGGAACGGCTGGGCGATTTTGTGCCGGTGCCGCGCGATATCGACCCCCGGTTCGCGTACAGCAATCCGTTCATCGCCACAGTCTTCACCGACCCGAAGTTCGCTCTCGGCCGGATCATGGCTGTCGACCGGTTCGCCGAGGCCGCACCGGACTTCGTCGCAGGCTTCCAGGCCTTCGGCCGCACCGTGTCAGGTCCGCACGGCATCGATCTGATGAACGCGGTCATGATCTTTCCGGACGAGCAGAAGGCCGCGGACGCGGCGGTGGCGCTGGAGCGGGTCGATTACGAGGCAGGCGATCGCAATACCACCGTGGCGATACCGAAATATCCTGCGGCACATGCGCACTGGCAACCGGACCAGCAGTCGATCGGATCCTGGTATGCCACCGGCAAATTCGTCGTCTACACGTGGATCTATGACTACCTGAAGATCTACCTGGAAAAGGTCGACCTGCCCACATTGCTTGCGCTGGTGGAGAAGAGCCTCGACACGGTGGCTCCGTCCATCGCCAAGTTCAGCCCGACTCCGCCCGACAAGCTCATGAGCCTGCCGATCGACCTGGACGGCATGCTCAATCGCACCATCGCGCGGCCGAAGGAAGATGCGTGGCTCAATCCGCCCGGCGCGTACCACGCCCGCACCGCGCTCCATTTCGTCAATGACCCGAACAGCACCCTCGACGCAATCGAGAAAGCGGGCGCCGACCGATACGCGACGAACGGCGTCGAACTCTATCGAGCCCGCGATGCCGCCGCGGCCGAGACGCTCCAGCAAGACCTCGGTGGTCTGACGAAGCGGTTCAAGAAAGCCGACTCCCCGGCGGAGTTGCCCGCAGCCGAGTGCCGGGAGTACATCGGGCGGGGAAACCTGGCGATCCGCTTCTACTGCTCGGTGTCCTACGACCGCTATGCCGCCTTCTCCGCGTCGCACCAGCTGCTGGACGCGCAACAGCGGATCTCCGCCGAGTACACGTTGTTGGTGAACACCCGATGAGGCGCGCGTTCGTCCTGCCATTGGCCGCGTTGCTGGCGGTCGGCCTCACCGCATGCGGATCGACCATGGCCGGGACCTCGCATCCCGCCGAGGTCGACATTCGCAAACTCGATACCGGGTCCTATCCCACCGAGCCGCCCAATGCCCACGATGACGACTACCTGCCCGATTTCACCAGCATGCCGCACGTCGCCGCAATGCGATTGTCGGACTATGTCCTGCCTGCCTACGAAATCGACCCGAACCTGAAATTCGGCCAACGCCCCTTCGAGATATCCCGCGGGCTGCCACCCGGCGAGCTGGGTAACGAAGACGATATGAAGCCGATCGCCGAACGGAACAAATTGCTGTTCGGGTTCCGGGCAACCGGTTTCGATCAGAAGACGTCGATCGTCCCATCCAGCTGGCCGATCAAGTCAGCACAGCACGCGACGGTGATCTCGACCATGGTCATGCAGTTCCCCGACGCCGAGCGAGCCACCGCCGCGGCCGCCGAGTTCTACGACGCGGACCTGAGCGCCAACCGGGAGCACAACCAGCCGGTCGCACTGCCGAAATACAACACCGCGCACGCCCATTGGCGTCCCGGCACGCCATTTCTGCGCACCACTCTCGCCCATGGGCCCTATGTCGTTGCCTTTCTCGTCTCCACCAGCGAGCCCGACCTGAACGCACTCACCGCGCTCGCCGAAAAGTCCTACGACGCACAGCTTCCCGTGCTGGACCAGCTGAAGCCGCTTACGGATGAAGAACTGTTCCAACTGCCATGGGACCCCGACCATCTGCTGAGCCGCACGTTGAATCCGATCCAGGTCGAGATACCGGCGATCGGCAGCCAGGCCCTCTACGATTTGCGCGGCATCATCCAGTATGCCGACGATCTGAGTGTCGCAAAGCAACGCTTCAGTGCGATGAATGCGGATCGGTTCGCCGTTTCCAACGGCACGATCGTGGCCCGCACACCGGACTCGGCAGCAGCGAAGAAGATTGTTGCCGAACGACTTACCCCCGCACCGGCAGCGCGCGATGCCGACGCCCCGCCGAATGTGCCGGATTCGACCTGCGTCGAGAACAAACGCGACCGCGACGACTTCGAAACGAAAAGATTCACCTGCGTCGTCGCCTACCGCCAATACGCGGGATTCGTCACCGGGGATCAGCTCCTCGATGTACAGCAACGCGCCGCCGCACAGTACGCAATCTTCGCGAACAGCCGGTAATGCGACGCACCGAGCCCACCGCGTGCGGTCCAGTATGCTGCCGCATGGGGAGCACGGACTCAGGAGATTGTGGATCATGGCGATAAGCCCCGGCACCATCGTGGGCGGGTACCGCGTCCAGGGCGTGCTCGGAGCGGGCGGCATGGGCACGGTCTATCTTGCCAAACACCCCAGTCTGCCGCGCATGGACGCATTGAAGGTGCTCAGCGGCGAACTCAGCAACGACCACGAGTTCCGTACCCGCTTCGAGCGCGAGGCCAATCTCGCCGCCGGCCTCGACCATCCGAACATCGTCTCGGTCTACAACCGCGGTGAAGAAGACGGTCAGCTGTGGATCGCCATGCAGTACGTCGACGGCACCGATGCCGCAGCGGAGTTGGCCCGCGACAAGCATTCGATGAATCCGCTTCGCGCACTGCGCATTACCACCGAGGTCGGCAAGGGCCTCGACTACGCGCATCGAAAAGGGTTGCTGCATCGCGACGTCAAGCCCGCCAACTTCCTGCTCTCCTCGAGCGAGGGTGACGAAGAACGCGTCCTGCTCACCGATTTCGGCGTCGCCAAATCCAACGACGACACCACTGAGCTCACCCAGACCGGCAGCTTCGTCGCCACCATCGCCTACGCACCGCCGGAGCAGCTGGTCGGCGGCCACCTCGACCACCGGGCCGATATCTACAGCCTCGCCTGCGCGTTCTTCAAGCTGCTCACCGGCCGAAACCCTTATCCGGCAACGCAACCCGCGCTGGTCATGATGGGGCACCTGCACGAGCCACCCCCGCTGGCCACCGCGGTCGATCCAGCGCTGCCGCCCGCCATCGACCACGTCTTCGCCAAGGCGATGGCGAAAGATCCCACCAATCGGTTCAACAGCTGCCGCGAATTCACCGACGCGGCGGCGAGCGCCCTCTCCCCCGGCTACCACTCGGCCCCTACGGGCACCTCGCCAACCTATCCCGTCCAGGCCTTCGATCCACGGCCGAATACTGATCCGCGCGTTGCGATTTCGAGACCACACACGCTGACGACCGCTCCCCCCTCCCGCAGACGATGGGTCATCGGCGCTGGTGCCGGTGTCGTCGTTGTCGCGCTGGCAGCGGGTCTCGGGATCTGGGGGCTCGGCGGTAGCGACAAGCCCGTTACCAACGCCGTCGCCACCACCACGGCCAACGCCACGGTCGCCGTGAGTGCGTTGCCGTCGATCGAGCAGGCCCGCGCCACCAATCCTGCCTTCCGCGGCAAGACCATCACGGTGGTGGATGTGCAACGCTCGGTCGCTTCGAGCAAACCGGTGTCGATCTACCTCGGCGGCAACACCCAGTCGAAGTTCCTCGAGGACCTCGGCTTCGTCTACAACTTGAACTACGTGGCGCAGGGTGGCGAACCATCGCCGCGCGCGATGAAATCGGCCGACTCGCTCGAGGTCGCGTCCGACAGCTACGTCCTCGCGGTGCGTACCGACGAAGACGCCGGCGGCGGCGGGCTGCGCGGGCTGCCCTACCAGGTCGCGGGTACCCGGGCCACCGTTATTCCGCTCGACGACCCCGAAGCCGTAGCCGCGTTCCGCAATTGGACGCCGAACTCGGAACAGACACTCCTCGACAAGCTGGTCCCGCTGCTGCAGAAGCGTGTGAAGTAGTTCGAGCGGTGTCGCGGGACGGCTGTCCCGGATGTTATGTTGCCGGCTGCGATACGTCCGCCGCAGGCTTGGTCAGCTCGCACCTATGCCCTGTGGAGAACACCGTTCGATGGCTCGTCCTCCTGCTCGTCGGCTGATGGAGGAACGATGCGGAGACCGCTCAGAACGCTGGCCGCCGGGTTGGCCGTCCTATTAGGCACAGCGGGATGTGGATCGGACTCCCCGCCACCACCCGCCGTCGATATCAGCCAGCTCGACGTCGGCAGCTATGCGACCACACCACGCGAGATCGGCAAGCCCCGTTTCGACCACGCACGACTCAGCGAAGGCCAGCGCCTCGGCGGCTTTGTCCCCATGCCGATGGACATCGACCCGCGATTCGTCTTCCAGCCCTACTCCGAGACCGGCCCGGTGCTGGCATTCATCGAAACCCTGTACAGCCTCAACCTTTCCGTTGACAGTTTCCAGGCGAATGCACCGGGCTTCATCGCCGGTTTCGCCGGCCTCGCGTACTCCGAAAACGACGTTTCGATCGCCACCTCCCTGTCGAACGCAGTGCTGCTGTTTGCTGATCAGCAATCCGCCACGTCGGCCGCCGCAGCGCTCGCACACGCCATCGCGACAAAGCAAGATTTGCGCGAACAGGTCGGCATCGGCGAGCACCGAGACGCTCTCGCGTTCTGGAAACCGGGGACGCAGGAGCTCTACTCGTTCCAGGCAGGCGGACCGTACGTGATCTACACCGAGGTCAAGGACCAAGCCAAGATCGCGGTCGGCACCACCGATCTACCTGCCATGGTCTCCCTCGTGCAGAAGAGTCTCGATATGGTCGGCGCCCGGCTGCGCGGGTTCCGGCCGACACCGCCGGACAAGCTGACCGATGTCCCCATAGACCACGACGGCATGCTCGGCCGCTCCCTTCCGCGACCGAACGAAGACGGTTGGCGCAACCCACCCGGCCTGTACGACCGCACCGGCGCGCTGAATCTGAGTAGCGATCCCGTGCGAGACAAGAAGCTGTTCGACGAGGCGGGCGTCGACTGGCTGGTGTACAACGCCGGGTATCTATACCGCGCCGAAAATCGGAAAGGCGCACAGCTCATTCGAGACAGCCACAGCGCACCGAGCAAGCTTTATCGCCGGATCGATCCGCCGAAAAATCTGCCCAATGCACGCTGTCGCGAGTTCCGCCTAAAGGATGTGGTGACCAATAGGTTTCATTGCATAGCGTCCTACGACCGATACACCGCCGAGGTCTGGTCGAATCAGCTCATCGATGTGTATCAACGGATCTCGGCGCAGTATGCGATTCTCGCGAAGGCGACGTGAGTCGCATGTCGCGGGACGACGGTCCCGGGTGTTATGTTGCCGACTGCGATACGTCCGCCACAGGCTTGGTCAGCGCGCACGTATGCCTTGGGGGATAACTGGTTCGATGGCTCGTCCTCCTGCTCGTCGGCTGATGGAGGGAACGATGCGGAGAGCACTCAGAACGCTGGCCGTCGGACTGGCCGTCCTGTCTGTTGGTACAGCGGGATGTGGGTCGGACTCCCCGCCACCACCGCCTGACGTAGATATCAGCCAGCTCGACGTCGGTAGCTACGCGACCACATCACGCGAGATCGGCAAACCCGGATTCGACCGCGCACGACTCAGCGAAGGCCAGCGCCTCGGCAGCTTTGTCCCCCTGCCGATGGACATCGACCCGCGGTTCACCGTCCAGGCAGGCTCGGAGACCAATCTGACATCGGGATTCATCGAAACCCTCTATTCCCTCGAACTTTCCGCGGACAGCTTCCGGCCGATTACACCGGGTTTCATAGCTGGTTTTTACAGCCTCGGGTATTCCGAGAAAGATACGCTCATCGCCACCTCGCTGACTAACACGGCAATGTTATTTATCGACCAACAGTCCGCCACACTGGCCGCCCCCGCTCTCGCACAGGCCGTGGCCGCGAAGAAAGGGTTGAGCGAACCGGTCGACCTCGGCAAACATCCGGACGCACACGCGTTCTGGAAACCTGGGACGCAGGAGCTGTACACATTCCAGGCGAGCGGGCAGTACGTCATCTACACCACGGTCAAAGACCCCGCGAAGATCGCGCTCGACAACACCGACCTACCCGCCATGGTCGCGCTCGCGGAGAAGTGCCTCGATGCGGTCAGCGCGCGGCTGCGCGAGTTCCGCCCGACACCGCCGGACAAGCTGACGGATATCCCCCTTGACCGCGACGGCATGCTCGGGCGCTCACTGACGCGGCCGAAAGAAGACGACTGGAGTAACCCTCCCGGCCTGTACGACCGCAACGGCGCGCTCCATCTGACCAATGATCCGGTGCGCGACAAGAAGCTGTTCGAGGAAGCCGGGGTCGACTGGATGGCGAATTATGCTGGACAGCTCTTCCGCGCGCAGAATCCGAAAGGCGCACAACGTATTCGAGATAGTCACAGCGCATTGAGCAAGACCTACCGCAGTGTCGACTCGCCGAAGAATCTTCCCGACGCACGCTGTGCTGAGCTCCGCGTGAAGAATCTGTTCATCCCCAGATTTCATTGCGTGGTGTCCTACGACCGTTATGCCGCAGAAGTGTGGTCGGATCAGCTGATCGATGTGCACCAACGGATCTCGGCGCAATACTCGATTCTGGTGAAGGCGAAGTGAGCCGCATGCTCAGCAGAAGCGTACGACTCACCGCGGCCGCCATCACGTTGCTGGCCATCGCCGGGTGCGGTTCATCGGTAACCGGTGTACCGAAGCCGGGCGAGATAGACGTCCGCACCTTCGACGTCGGCAAGTACCCCACCGAGCCGTTCGACACCCACGAGGAATACTCACACTCGCTGCGCAGGGGTACCTCGCTGGCCATCTCACGCCTGGCCAACCACGTCGTGACCGGCATCGATATCGACCCCAAGCTGCGGTACGGCACCGGCGTACAGGAGATCACCCAACCCGACGACGTCAAGAACGTCTTGGCGGAGCAGAGCGTACCGATCGCGGCGCGCAACAAGATATTGTTCGGGTTCGCTTCCGGCAGTAGCGATTTCCTGCCGCAGTCTGCGGTTGCCGTACCACCGGAATCGACATTGACCACGGTGACCGTCATGCAATTCCCGGACCCCGAGTCCGCCGAGCGGGCTGCCGCCGAATTCGAAGAGGCCGATTTCGCCGTGGCCCCGGACCAGAACGAGCGCGTGCAGCTCGCGAAATATCCACTGGCGCATTCTCATTGGCGTCCCGGATCGCCGACGATCGGTTCGGTAGTCGCGCACGGCAACTACGTGATCAACACATTCATCTCCACATCCCAGCCTGACCTCACCGCCCTGACCGCCCTCGTCGAGAAGGTCTACACAGCGCAGCTGCCGATGCTCGACACACTCACGCCGCTGTCGGCCGAACAGGTCCTGCGTCTGGATATCGACCCAGAGGGCGTGATCCGCAGAGTCCTTAATCCGACCCAGCTACCTGTCCCCCAAGTGGGCGGGCTCGCGGCGTACGAACTGCGAGGATTTCTACACTGGCAGACCGATCGCACAGCGGCAAAGAATCTTTACGCAAACGGCGAACGATTCGTCTTCTCCGACGCCTACTCGGCGACAACGAACAGCTACACACGAGGAATCGCCCAAAGCTTCGGCAAGGGGATTGGCAGGTTCCTGGACGGAGCCATCTTGATCCGAACGCGGGATACCGACTCGGCTCGAGCGCTGTGGTCGGCGATTCTCGACGCACCGGATACTGGCCAGGCACCTCCGAACGTTCCGGACAGCAAATGCGCCGAGCTTCCGACGGATCGATACGTCAAGGACTGGATTTGCGCCGTTAGGTATCGCAACTATGTCGGCTATGTCTGGAGCACCCAACTGCAGGACGCGCAGCAACGCGCGGCAGCACAGTACGCGCTACTCGCCAACAGCCAGTAGCGCGCCGCCCTGCCATCACTGACGTTTTCCCTCCGATATACCTGCGATCTGCTGTAGCGGGAGCCATAGTGGTTGGGTAAGGTACAAGCAGCCAGCCCACTCGCCAATCAAGACATCAGCGAGCAGGGGGAAGGAGGGGAGCCGAGCGCTGGCGTTGCAGGCATGCCAAGATGACTACGTCTACGACCTGACGAGCGGCCCATATCCGGCCCCGACAGCGCAGACGAGCAGGGCAAAGGACGCTGGGGTCTGATCTCCGTAGGGGGAGATCCAAATTTTCTCGAGTCGGATGGAACCGATCAGACCTATCGAGCGTCCAATCAGATGTACAGGCCAACTGGGGGCTTCTGCCGTTGGCCGAGACGGGAAACCGAGAAGGAGCCGAAATGGCAGGACAGCTCGAAGCGAATGACGCCATCATCGCGAAGTTCGCGGACAACTGCAGGGATCGTCACGCCGCCCTGCAGAACGCGATCACCGCGCTGAACACGAAGTCGGATGACACCACCGCGACCTGGAAGGGTCAGGCCCGGGGCGCGTTCGACACGCTTATGGACAACTACTTCGCCCAGGCGCGCAAGCTGAACGACGCACTGGACCAGACTGCCGACAAGCTGACCAAGGCCGGCAAGGCCTTCTCGGCGCAGGACGAGCAGTTCGCCCAGCAGGTGGCGCAGCAGGCTTCCAGCCTGACGCTTCCCTGATCGATCAGCCGAACACCAGATACCAAGGAGGAGCCCCAGATGACAGCGAACGACCCAAGCACGATTTCCTCTAACTTCGGAGCGGTCGAGGCTGGTGCCCAGTCCATCGTGTCCGAAGCGAAGAACATCTCGAGCATGCTCGAGGACTTCCACAAGCAGGTCACCGACTTCGTGACCAACTACTGGAAGGGTGACGCCAACGACGCGTTCGCCCAGCTCCAGACGCAGTGGAACACGAGCGTCACCCAGCTGAACGCCACGCTGGAGACCGCCGGTCGGGCCGTCAGCTCCGGTAACACGGATCTGCAGAGCACCGACACCAGCCTCGCAGGCCTTTTCTGAGAACCTGTCTCGGCCAATTCGGGCCCCCGGCACGCACGTCGCCGGGGGCCCGAATTATGTGTGTTGCCAAGTACTCATTGATGTCGTGCTGCCGCAGCAGAATTCACTGAATCACGCGGACCGAACTACCGAAGTTCTCGCACGCAGTCGATAAAGACTGCCAATCATTGTCGGCATACTGACAGCCGATACTGACCTGAATTCCATACTCCAACAGCACATGCCAGCGAACCGTCGAGCCGTCACCGGGGCGTTCGTTGTAGGCGAGAGTAGAGCGCCCGCCATAGACGACGTCGCGTTTCAGGTCGGACATCACGCCAGCGGGGCGCTGACTCATCTGGGTCTCGAGCTTCGCCGCGACCTGCTCATAGCTCGCGCCAGGAGCAACCGGGGTTTGCGTCACTGTGACGCGTAGGCGGGCGCCGTTGTCCGGGGACAGATCCACTCGGGACTTGCCGGTGGCGTCGGGTGCCGACGCGATGTGCCAGCCATCGGGGACTTGAAAGCGTATGCGGCCATACGTTTCCGGCCCGGCAGCGGTGGTCGTCGCGGCAGCACTGGTCGTCGGTGCTGCGGCACTGCTGCTCGGCGCCGCTGTATTAGCGGCAGGAGTGTCGTCCGAGCGATTCAGCAGCACAACGCCGCCGACGACAACGGCCGCAACCACGACCACCGCGGCGATGGCCGCGCCGACATAACCGAGGCCACTGCGGGGCGGCCGCTGGGCGGCGGCGCGTTCACGCAGCGGCTGCATCCACTCGGTCTGCGACAGGACGGACGGCACCTCCGGCTGGTGCAACGGTTCCGTCTGATGACCGCGAATGAGCTCGGGCCCGGTGAGTGCCCGCAGCCCGACACCCGCACCGCACCGCTGTTGAACGGCGGCGCGGAGGAGATCAAGTTTCCCCGCATCGGTGACACCGACGGTTTGCGCAAGGTCGGCGGGCTGCCCGTCGAGCACCCGGTCGATCAACGCACACAGGGCGGTGAAGCCGTGCGATTCCGGAAGTACCTCGGCGAGCGCGAGAGCTGGCTGGTGCTCACAGGATTCGATGTGCACACCCTGATGGCTGCGGATGACCGCGGTGGCCGTGGTGGTGAGGGCACCGAACTCCAGCACCAGCGTGCGGCGGCTGTGGCTGGTGCCCTCGTCCGCCGAGACGGCCCGCACCGCCAGGTCCTCGAACACGACGTCCGCGGTGAACCGACGAGCCACCTGGTCCAGCACGGAGCGACGTGACGCGCCCCATTCCGTCGGGCAGATCAGGCTGATCCGCTCACACGGCGCGGCGACGCGCAGATTCTCCAGCACGGCGGCGAACACCGCGGTCAGCGCGTCGACAACAGACGGGACGCGCGGCAGCAACGCGACAGCCTCGGCAGCCACATACTGCACCGCGGAACTCACCTGGGTCGGCGGCGTCAGCGACTCCCCGACCACCAGATCGAACCCGTTGCTGCCCAACACGATCGAGGGCGGCACATCCCAGTGCGTCGTCGCGCCACGCGCCCAGACGCGCGTGTCGGTGACAACCAGCTCGACGGTGGACATCAGTTCTGCGGCGGCGTCCAGGCCGTCTGGATCAAACCCTCGAAGTTTCGAGTGACATACGTGCCGCGCCCCGGAGGCATCGAGCTCGGCCGCGTCACACCCATCAGCACACCCTCGTCACGGCTGCAGCTCATGATCAGACCGGCCGATCCGAGGTCCTTCATCCTGGCGAGCGTCGCCTCGAACATGGCCCGGCCCGCGCCACCCGAGCGCCGGGCGATGATCAGGTGGAAACCCAGGTCACGGGCGTGCGGCAGATGCTCGAGCAAAGCTTGCACCGGATTGCCCTGCGACGTGGACACCAGGTCGTAGTCGTCGATCACCACATACAACTCGGGCCCGCTCCACCACGAGCGTTCCCGCAGTTGCTGCGGCGTCACGTCCGCGCCCGGCGTCCTGTTGCTGACGTACGCGGCGAGATCGGCCATATTCTGGGTGAATTGGGGCGCGGTCGAGCCGTATCCGGCCAGGAAGCCCTCCGGCACCATGCCGAGCATCGAGCGCCGATAGTCGCCCATGATGATCCGCGCCTGGTCCGGAGTGTTCGACGCGCAGATGCCCTCGACGATGGAGCGCAGCAGCGCCGTCTTTCCCTTCTCTGTATCGCCGATGATGATGAAGTGCGGGCTCTCGGCGAAGTCGATGTAGACCGGCGCCAGCTCGGCTTCGTTGATACCGATAGGGATTCGCATGCACTTGGCCGACTGATCGACCTGGGACGGCCAGTTCCCGGCCAGGTAGAGCAGCTGCTCGCGCAGCAACTCCTCGGGCAGCATGCGCACCGACGGTGCCGGCCGGCCCGGGGTCAACCGGGCAATGGTCGCGACCGCATCGCCGACGGCCTGGCCGATATCGGTCGGGTCCGAGCTGCCATCGATGCGCGGCAGACCGGTCAGCATGTGCAGACAGTCCGGCGTCATACCGCGGCCGGGACGGGCCTGCGGAACCATCGAGGCGAACTTGCGACCGAGGTCGGAGTCCATCGGATCACCAAGGCGCAGTTCAATTCTGGTGGCGATCTGATCCTTCAGCGCGGGCCGCGCCTCGCGCCAGCCTGCCAGCGCGATGACGATGTGCACGCCATACGACAGACCCTGCACCGCCAGGTTCATGATCGTCTGTTCGAGCGCCTCGAAGTCCTGGCGAATGGAGCCGAAGCCGTCGATCACCAGGAACACGTCGCCGAACGGATCCTCGTGCGCGCCGGTCGCGGCCGGGCTGCTGGACGGATCCATGGCGCGCAGGCGGCGGAACTCGGTCATCGACTCGATGCCGAGCTGTCGGAATCGCGCCTCGCGCGTCCGCACGATGGTGGTCATCTCGGCGACGGTGCGCCGGACCTGGTCGCCGTCCAATCGGCTTGCGACAGAACCGACATGCGGTAGACCCTGCAGGCTCATCAGCGTGCCACCACCGAAGTCGAGGCAGTAGAACTGCACCTGCTCGGCGGTGTGCGTGAGCGACATCGCCATGATCAGCGTGCGCAGCGCGGTCGACTTGCCCGACTGCGGGCCGCCGACGACGGCGACGTTGCCGCGAGCACCGGACAGGTCGACGACCATCGGGTCACGCCGCTGGTCGTATGGCCGGTCGACGATGCCGATCGGCGCGCGCAGCGTGGCCACCGCGGCGTACTCGCCGGTGAGGATGGAGCGCGGGATGAGCTGGTCGAGCGTCGGCGCCTCGTCCAGCGGCGGCAGCCAGATCTCGTGCGCGGGGCGGCCGTGGCCGTTGATCCGCGAGACCAGCATGTGCACGTTGGAGACCTGTTCGCCGTCGTCGCTCTGCTGCTCGCTTTCGCCGGGTTCGGCGGGCAGCGGAACCCGGTCGATCGCCCGGAAATCCACGTGGGTGGCGGTGAACGGCCGCGCCTTGATATCGATGTCGCCGGATTGGGTGGCGACGGTGATGTCGCGCTGCGAGCCGCCGCCGACGTAGGCGCCGGAGACGTAGGAGGCCTGGAACCGGACGATCTCGCCGGAGTCCGACTTCAGGTAACCGCCACCGGGGTTGTTCGGCAGGTTGTAGGCGTCGGGCACGCCGAGCACCTGACGGGATTCGTTGGCGGAGAAGGTCTTCAGACCGATCCGATAGGAGAGGTGGCTCTCCAGGCCCTTCAGCTTGCCCTCTTCGAGGCGCTGCGAGGCGAGCAACAGGTGCACGTGCAGCGAGCGGCCGAGCCGGCCGATCATCACGAACAGTTCCGCGAAATCCGGGTGCTGGGTGAGCAGTTCGGAGAACTCGTCGAGCACCACGAACAGCGCGGGCAGCGGATCCAGGTCGGCGCCCGCCGCGCGGGCCTTCTCGTATTCGGAGACGTTGGCGAAGTTGCCCGCGGCGCGCAGCACCTCCTGGCGGCGGTTCATCTCACCGGCCAGCGCGTCCTTCATACGATCGACGAGATCGGCTTCTTCTTCGAGGTTGGTGATGACGGCCGCGACGTGCGGGACGCTGTCCAACCCGAGGAACGTCGCGCCACCCTTGAAGTCGACGAGCACCAGGTTGAGCTGGTCCGGCGAGTGCGTGGCGAGCAGGCTGAGCACCAGCGTGCGCAGGAACTCCGACTTACCGGAACCGGTGGCGCCGATGCACAGGCCGTGCGGGCCCATGCCGTTCTCGGCGGCTTCCTTGATATCGAGTTCGACGGGCAGGCCGTCGGCGCCGACGCCGAAGGCCACCCGCAGCCGTTCCCGGCCGTAGCGCGGACGCCAGGCGTGTTCGGGGTTGAACATGCCGATGTCGCCGAGGCCCATCAGCTGGCTCCAGGTCGAAATCACCTCGGAGTCATCGGTTTCCACGTCGCTGCTGCGCTGGGTCGCCGCGCGGTAGGGCGCGAGCCTGCGGGCCACCTGCTGCGCCTGCTGCGGGCTGATCCGGTCGATCAGCGCGAAGCGCTCCTGGTTGCCGGTCGCGCCGCGGCCGACGCACTCGCCGTTCTCCACGATCATCTTGATGCCGCGCGACACCGCCAACCGCGGTGCGTACCCGCACAGGTCGATGATGGTGACGCCCTCGTAGCCGGATTCGCGCAGCTGATCGTCCTCGGCCTCCAGCAGGCCGCCGTCGACGATGATCACGATGTGCACCATGTTCGCGTTGGCGGGCTGGTTACGCGAGTAGCGGACCCGGTTGCCGAGCAGCGGCTGCAGGCCGGCCATGGCTTCCCGGATCGAGCCGTAGAACATGCGCTGGGTGCCGATGCCGTCTTGCGCGTCGGGGTGCTGGGTGTGCGGGAGCCACTTGGTCCACTCCCATTCGCGCGCGGTGTCCGGACCGCAGACCACCGCGAACAGCACCTGGTCCGGCGCCTGGAACATGCTGAGCTGCAACAGCATCGCGCGGGTCATGTCCCTGGCCTCGACCCGGTCGCCGTCCAGGGCGATGGTCGCGAAGCCCTTGACCGCGATCGCGGTCGGCAGGTCGGGCACGGTCGAGTGCGCGCGCACGAAGCGGCGCAGCGAGACGGCCGCGATCGGCTCCAGCTCTTCGACCGGTCCGGTCTCCGGCGCGACCAGGCGGGTCGCCAGCCGCTGGCCGCCGACGCCGATGCGGGCGTGGCAGAAGTCCTTGTCGCCGGCCCGGCGCTCCCACATGCGGCTGGTGCCGGCGAGCATCCAGATCAGGGTGGGCTCGGGGTGGCTCCACTCGACCGAGGCGCGCTGCTGGGTGGCCGTGGTGTCGACGTCGCGGCGCACCTGGTCCAGATAACGCAGATAGTCCTTGCGGTCCTCGTTCGCCTCGGCGGCCTTGGCGCCCTTGCCGCCGCCCTGGCCCGCGAACATGCCGACCATCGAGAACATCATCATGAGCGGGAACATCATGCTCATCGGATTCGACCCGATGCCACCGCCCTGGGTGAACATCAGCGCCATCATGCCGACCATGCCGATGATCATCACGACCGGCATCAGCTTCATCAGCAGGTTGCCCGGCGTCACCCGGGGGATCTCGGGCGGCGGCTGCAGGGTGACCTCGCCACCGGGCGAGCGCGGCATCTCCCGGCGCGCGCGTCGCTGGAACCGGACGGTACTCATTCCTGCACCTCGCCGGCGCTCGGTTCCCTCATGGTGCGAGAATCCCCCTCCTCGACTGCTGTGATTCCGGCTCAGTGTAGAGGCCGCCGCCGACATGTCGTACAGTTCGACCAGCATTCTGCTGCCCGAACCGTGGGTTCGCAAACTCGACGTAGGGTCTCGGGTTTGCGAAAATACGAGGTAGAAGACGAGTTGGGGGAAGCTTGACGCACGCGCGACTTGACCACATCGATGAAAACTCCTCGCACGGCATCGTGCGCGCACCGGATCTTGCCCGGGTGACCATTCTCGCCAAGCACACCCAGGTGGATATGGCGATCCCGGTGGACGTGCCTGTCGCACTGGTGATCCCGAGCGTCGTCGACATGGTCGCACAGCACAGCCGTACCAACGACTTCGACAACGAGGGCGAGCGCTTCGAGCCCGCCGAGTGGGTGCTGGCCCGGATCGGTCACCCGCCGTTCTCCAATTCGCTCAGCCTCGGCGAGCACGGCGTCCGCGACGGCGAGCTGCTCATGCTGGAGAGCGCCTCGCACACCGCGCCGACGCCGCTGTTCGACGACATCATGTACAACGTCGCGATCGCCGACACCGACCATTACCGCAGCTGGACCCCGAAGGTCGCGCGGATCACCGGTTCGGTGCTCGCCGCGCTCACCATGCTGGTCGGCTGTCTCGGCCTGCTGCTCGCGCCCGGTTCGCTGCCCTACTGGGTCAGCGGTTCGGTCGCCCTGGCCGTGACGATCCTGCTCGTGGTCGCGGCCATGGTGCTCAGCCGGATGTACGGCGACACCTCGACCGCCCTGGTCCTCGGCGGCTGCGCGCTACCGACCGCCTTCACCGCGGGCATGCTCTACGTGCCCGACCACTACGGCTGGCCGCACCTGCTGCTCGGCTCCGTATTGCTCGGCGCCACAGCGGTATTGGCGTGGCGAGTCAGCGGCGTCGGCCTCGCCCTGTTCATCGGCGCGACCACCCTCGCGGTGTATGCGGTCCCCGCCGCCCTGGTCGGCCTGCTCACCGCACAGCCGGAACGCGCGATCGGCGCGGGCGCCGCGGCCCTCGGACTCGCCGGACTCGCCATGGGACCGCGCATCTCCATGCTGCTGTCCAAACTGCCGCTGCCGCCGGTCCCCTCCCCCGGCACCCCGATCGACCCGACCGAGGACGATCCCGACGATCACCGCGCCCTGCCCACCATGGAGGCCCTGCGGGTCAAGTCGGAGCGCGCCCGCATGTACCTGGCCGGGCTCGTCGCGGCGACCACCCTGGTCACCGTCGTCGGCGCACTGGCCGCGACCGACCCGATGGCCGACGACCCGTACTGGCAGGGCATCGCCCTCGCCCTGGTGTGCGCCGTAGTCCTGATGTTCCGCAGCCGCACCTACGCGGGCGCCGAACAAGCCGTCGTCCTGATCGCGGGCGGCGCGGGCATCGTGCTGATCATGTTGATCGGCGCCAGCTTCGAGATGGATCAGCCACTCGCGGTCTTCGGCACCGCCATGGTCATCCTGATCGCCGCCCTCATCTTCGGCATCATCATCCCCAACCAATCCGCCACCCCACCCATGCGCCGCGGCGTCGAACTCCTCGAATACGCCTTCGTCGCCGCCGTCCTCCCCCTCGTCTTCTGGGTAGCCGGCCTCTACTCCCTCGTCCGCGGGCTGTGAACCGGATCCTGCGCACCAGCGCAGCGGCAGTAGTGCTCGCACTGAGCATGTCGTTCGGGCTGGGCGCGAGTCAGGGTGTGGCACACGCGGATCGGCCGCCGCCGGTCGACCCGAGCAAACTGCTACCCGGAGACCCCGCGCGACCGCCGGACAAGACCGAGCACCCCGCCAACTCGCCCTGTGCGTCTACCCAGCAGGGCGGGGACGGTCCTGCCACTCCGATACCGCAACTTGCACTCAACATAAACCGTGCATGGGATTTCTCCCGGGGCGAAGGCCAACTCATCGCAGTCATCGATACAGGTGTCACCCGCCATCCCCGTCTGCCCAACCTGGAGGCAGGCGGCGACTATGTGGCAGATGGTGGTGACGGTGTCAGCGAAGACTGCGACGGACACGGGACGGTCGTCGCCGGCATAATCGGCGCGAAACCAATAGATGGACAAGGCTTTCACGGTGTCGCACCCGACGCGCGGATCGTGTCGATTCGCCAAACCAGCAAGTACTACGACATACCGGGCCGACCAGACAGGAAGCCTGAAGATCCAGCCGAGGGATACGGCAACATCAACGCACTTGCCTCAGCGATCCGTCGGGCCGCCGACATGCACGCCTCGGTCATCAACATCTCGCTGGTCTTGTGCGTACCGGGCGACACCCAACCCGATGACAGCGCAGTTGGCGCGGCAGTGCGCTACGCGACCTTGGAACAGAATTCCGTCGTGGTGACGGCCGCCGGTAACACCGATGGCAAATGCAAGCCGAGTAACCCGGACGTCATCAACCCGCTCCACCCGGAAAGCGACCCGTGGAAGAACGTGACAACCAACGTCACACCTGCGCGTTTCGATGACTACGTACTATCGGTCGGATCCATCAATCAGAATGGCGCACCGTCGGATTTCACCGTGCCAGGTCCCTGGGTTGGCGTAGCCGCGCCCGGCGAGGACATAGTCTCGCTCGACGCGCGTGGCAACGGTACTGTTACCGGCCTCTACGACAAAGGGCAGCTGATCCCGCTCAAAGGCACTAGCTTTGCTGCACCTTACGTATCCGGCGTGGTCGCACTGGTTCGTGCCCGCTTCCCTGAACTCAGCGCAATCGAGGTGATCAAACGCATCGAGGCCACCGCGCACGCGCCAGGCGGGGGCTGGAATCCGTACGTCGGCTATGGCGCAATCGATCCGATCGCGGCGCTGACCGCCGAAACCACGAAACCTCTTCCCCCGAAACAGCCCTCCGCTCCCAAACAGGTACAGCTGGCGGTCCCCGCACCAACCCCGCCGCCGGACAATCGGGCCCGCAATATCGCCCTGATCGGCAGCGGCACCGTCGCCATCCTGCTAATCCTGGGCATGCTCGCGTCATTCCCGATCCGCCGCCGATTCGGCATCTCCGGCGACGATATGTAGCACGGCGCAGTTGTTGCCAGTTCGCTTTGGCGGCGAATAGCATACGGACACTAAATGACCCCCGGTCTCGAACCGGGGGTCATTTCATAATCAAGCTACGCCCCTCTGTGCCGCAGGCCGACCATGTCGCAGATTCGACAATCGGTAGCGACTGGGATCAGTGAGTGCGAGACTAGGAAACGTACCTCTTCTGCACGTAGTATCCACCCGCTCCGGCACCGTCGAACACACATTGTATGGAATAGCCCCCCAGGTTCATATCGCTCCCAGGGGACCGATCTGGCTCTTGATTCCGCATGTTCTGCGCCACCTGTTCACACGTCCTCTTCTCCATATTCGGCGTAACCCGGTAAGGGTCGTAGGTGTCCGCATTCGCGAGGCCGGCGGTAGCAAGTAACACTCCGCCCGCTACAGCGACCATAGACATGGACGCGATCGCCCTCGGCGTGTTCTTCATCTTAGATCCCCTCTTCTTCAGTTGACCGAGCGACCATCTCGCTCCAGATTTCGACTGAGATCGTGGCCCAGATTTCATAACTACGCCGCCCCACCCGAAACTTGTTCTGACACTTGGTATGACGCAGCAAGATCGCGATCGGTTCCATCGATTCGGGGACTTCTTTGGTCTGGTCGGCGCAGCGAATGTTCCGTCGACGCACTCGGCTCGGCTCGGCGACTCACGCGGGCTGACGAAATATCAGGTGCGGTGCCTGTAGCGTCTGCACGGCAAACTGCGGTACACAGGGTGCCGGATCCGAATCGACGCAGGTAGTTCCCATGGAGCAGCAAGAACAAGCAGTCAGCAGCGCGCTCGCTGAGCAGGGGCGCAGTCGCAGGCAGGCGTGGGAGCAGGTCACCGCGGTGCCGATGGTGGTGCTCGCGGTGCTGTTTCTCGGCGTCTACGCCTGGTTCGTGCTCGACACCGGTGCCTCGCCACAGTTGGATGCCTGGCTCGAACGGGTAGACGTGGTGATCTGGGTGCTGTTCGCCGCCGACTTTCTGATGCGGTTCGGGTTGTCCACTCGCCGTTGGCAATTCCTGCGCACACATCCGGTGGAACTGTTGATCGTGCTCGTTCCACCGTTCCGCCCGCTGCGGCTGGTGCGGGCGGCGGTGCTGGTGCTCGGCACCCTGAACCGGCATACCCTGACGCACCGAACCCGGCTTTCGGTGTTCGTCGGCGCCAGCTCGGTGCTGATCCTATTCCTGTGCAGCCTGGCCTTTTTCGACGCCGAGTACGGCGTCGAGGGCAGCAAAGTGCTGAATTTCGGTGACGCACTGTGGTGGTCGGCCGTCTCGGTCACGACGGTCGGTTACGGCGACGTCTACCCGGTCACCGTCGAAGGCAGGCTGATCTCCCTGGTGCTGATGACCTTCGGCATCGGCATCATCTCCTTCGCCATCGGCACCACCACCAGCTGGGTGATCGATCAGCTGAAGACCGTCGAGGAGTCCGCCGACCGCACCGATCGCGAGATGACGGTGCTGGTCGAGGAGATTCGTGCGTTGCGCGCGGAGGTCGCCGCGCTACACGCGAACCGCCCCGCGGAAACCTCGAATTCCGTTGGTGCGGACGGCCGATAGCTACTTCGCCGAGGCGACCGGCTGCTTGGCCGGGCTCGGGTCAGGTGCCATACCGTCGTGCGCGACCATCGCTTCTTCGCGGCCCATGGTCGGTCCGCCCGCGAGTAGACCGACGATCGGCCACGGTGCGGGTTCCGGCGTCACGCCGCCTTCGATGTCCATCCCCAGCGCTTTCGCCGCATCCTTGTTCTTGATGCCGAAGCGCACGCCGGTGTCGGAAATGTAGAACAAGCTGTCCTTGCGACGGCTGTCGACTTCGATGCCGGTGGTTTGGACGAAGGCACCCGAGCCCGGCTTGAAGTACACCGAGTCGACGTTGTCGCCCTTGCCGTCGGCCTGCGCGAGCGGGACGAGCTTGGCACTCTTCGGCATCGGGAGTTCGGTGGCGTCGATCACCGACAGCTTCGCGCGTACGGCGACGTCAGCATTACCTGCCGCGCCGGCGACCGGCTGCCAAGACAGGCAGCTCACCGGACGAGAGTTGGACTGGACGATCGTCGGCGTGGTCACCGGGTACGTGCTCACCTGCAAAGCATTGGACGGCGGCGGCAGCGTCACCTCGTTGTCGCTGACGGCCGTTCCGTGGTCCGGGTTTCGCTGCGATGCCCGAATGATATCGGCAGTCAGCGGGCTGATCGGCTGCAATCCATCCCGTAGCAACACGTAGTTCTGATCTGCCTTACCGGAGCGCTGAATTACCGTACCGATCTTCAGATTGTTGATCGTGTAGCCGTTGGGAATCCCGCCTGGATCGGCGATCTTCGGCGGCTCGATCGGCGCTACTTCCGGAATGGAGTTCAGCAGCCCCTCGCTGATGGGGCGCGGCGTCGCGCCGCGGATCTTCAACGGCTCCGTGACGTACGGGTCGTTCATATCCACGCGCGCTCGCGTGTTGTTCCACACCAGGTAGGTCGCAGTCTTGCCCTTCACCAGCAACGCCTGGTCTTTGCCCAGCTCCGATGCCCTATCGCTGAGCTCGAGGTCGCCGATCAACACGGAGGTGGTGCGGTCGTCGCTGCCATCGGTCTTCAACGAATCACAGACGGTCCAGCTCCGCCCCTTGCCCGCTTTATCGAAAATCAACGAGCTGGGCGCACCGGGGATGCCGATGAGCTGGCCGCGCGGCTTCTTGCCGAGCTCGGAGTCCTTGACGATCGTGGGCTTGGCCGCGCTGTCCGCGGCCAAGCGGGCCGAGGCGAGGTTGAGGGTGGGGTACACGACATCGTCGATCTGCACGTAGACGCCGCCGGATTCCTTCGCGATCAGGATCTTGTTGTCGCCGATCTTGTCCTGCGGACGCAGCAACGCCAGGACACCACAACCGGCCAACACGACGATCGCCAAAACCAGCCCGGCCGCGTACGCCCGCGACTGCGAGCGCATCGGGTCGTGCAGCATCCGCACGTCCCGGCGGACCAGGGCGTGCTCCATCCGGCGGACCAGAAAGCGGTAGCCGCTGACCTGCCACCGAGTGGTGGGTTTTGAAGGCATTATTCCTCCCCCGAACAGTGCTCACGTTCGCGCAACACAGTACAGTTCCCGAGGACTCTTGTTCAGCTCGGCCACTATTAAAGGGCCGACACCGGGTACTTGGGGGACGACGATGGCGGAACCTGCCGGGGCGGGACCACGGCCGCTCTTTGGCCGAATCTCGCTGCAGAATCTGTTGATTGCGCAGGTCATCGGCTTTATCGCAGGCGTGGTGGCGTTGCTCGCCGGACTACAGCCGCTGATCGCGCTCGGGGTGGGCATCGTCGTCGCGCTGATTCCGCTGATCCCGATCGCCAAGCGCACCGTGCTGGACTGGATCGCGACCTGGTGGCGCTACCTCACCAAGCGTGAGTACACGATCGGCCAGACCGTCGACTACCGCGGCACCGACGGGCGCTCGCTCGGGCTGTACTGGGAGGGCAGCCGGGTGGTCACGGTCGTCGAGGTGCTCGCGCCGCCCGGCGGGCTGACCAGGATCGCCCGCAACACCGTGCACGCCTCGCACCTGCTGCCGCTGCCGGAACTGGCGAAATGCCTCAGCCAGCACGACATCCTGCTGAGCGGCATCGACATTGTCAGCCACGGACACCGCAGCAGGTCGGGTACCCCTGCGGGCAAGATCTACGAGTCGCTGCTCGGGCCGCTGCCCGCCACCGCACATCGCACCGTCTGGTTGGCGATCAGTTTCGACGCGGTGGCCTGTCCGGAAGCCGCCGCCCGGCGTGGTGGCGGCGCGGAGGGCGCGTCCCGCGCGGTCACCATCGCGACCCAGCGCATCATGCGCACGCTCGAAGACGCCGACTGCAACGCGCGCATCCTGACCGCGCCGGAAATCCGCAAAGCGGTTCTCCAGATCACCAGCGGCTTCGACCCGCGCACCCTCGAACATCGTTGGCGCTACGCCGAAATCGGCAACAGCGTGAACATCGGCATGGCTGTCGACCCGAAGCGGCTCGGCTCGGACCTGCTCGCGCAGCTGTGGGTGGCGCCGTCGCGCGGCACCACCGTTGCGGTGCGGCTGCGGCCGGGTAGCTCGGCCGAGTCGGTGAGCATCGGCGCCGCGTGGCGGCTGACCGCGCGGGAACTGCCGGAGCGCAGCAAGCTTTCCGGCATGGTGTCGATGCACGGGCGGCACCGCGACGGGCTGCTCGCCCACCTGCCGCTGGCCGTGCCCGGCGTGGACGCCACCGTGCCGATGAGCGAATACCCGATCGACGTGATCGACGCGCTACACCTGCCGTCCTCCGGCTGCGGGCAGCTGATCGGCTCCGACGACGAGGGCAACGGCGTCGCGGTCCGCATCGTCGGCGCGGGCATCTCGACCGTCTACGTGGCCGGAGAGCTCTATCTCGCACAGCAATTGGTGTTCCGCGCGCTCGCGGTCGGCGAGCGCATCCTGATCCGCACCGACCGCGCGCACGCCTGGGAAAACCTGGTCACCACCATCGGCAACCCCGAGCGGCTCACCCTCGCGGTCGAAACCCACCAGTCCGACGCGGGTTTCACCGCGACCGTGGTGGACGGCGTCCTCGCACCCGCGCCGCACGCCGGTGTCACCACCATCTACGTCACCGGCGACCCGATGGGCTGGCCCGCCACCCGCCCCGACCTCGCCATCCACCAGCCCCAAGCGATCGGCAACCACGTCATCCTGCGCACCGGCACCGCCCAGGTAGACCTCACCCTCGTCTCCATCCCCCGCGAAGCCACCTACATCGGCCACCCCCGCGGCCGCCGTGGCACCCCCGTCCCGAGCGCAGGCTGACCCGCGCGATGGCAACCAACGTGCCGCGCGCGTTCCAGTGCGGCGCGCACGAATTCGCCAGCAATTTCGTGCGCGGCCGAACAACCAGTGCGCCGCAGGCACATTGATGCGCAGCACGCTAATCGGTGCGTGGCCGACGGCCGCGTGACGCAAGAGTGTCGTATCCGCCCCCGCTGCGCGCGTTATCTCGTGGCGCGCGCGAAATTGCCGACCAATTCGTGCGCGGCGAGAGGATTGGTGCGCGGCGAGCGAGCCTGTGTGCGGCAGTGGTCAGGCGGGGTAGGGGTCGGTGGTTCGGGCGGTGCGGAGAGTTCTTGCCCACCAGGACAATTGGCGGAGCATGCGTTCTGCGGCGTCGATGGCGGCGCCGTCCTTGGTTTCGCCTGCGGCGTCGAATTGGCGCTTGGCCTGGTGGAAGCTGACGGTTTCGCGGAGCGAGACCATGTGGATCTCGGCGACGACCTGACGCAGCTGTTCGACGGCGCGTAGGCCGCCGGAGAGTCCGCCGTAGGAGACGAAACCGATGGGCTTGGCGCGCCATTCGTGTTTGGCGGTGTCGAGGGCGGTCTTCAGGGCGGCGGGGTAGCCGTGGTTGTACTCGGAGGTGATCGCGACGAAGGCGTCCGCGGCGGCCAGGCGGGAGCGGTAGGCCGTGACCTCGGGGGTGTCGGTGAGGTCGGTGGGCAGGTGGGTTTCTGCCAGATCTATGACACCCGTGTCGAATTCGGGATGCGCGCGTAATGTGCGCAGGAACCAGTCGGCGACCACCGGAGCGAACCGCTCCGGACGCACGCTGGCCACGATGACCTCGAGCCGCAACGGAGTGTCCATCGCGTGAGCTTAACGCGGGCGAGACGGTCCGAAAGGAAGACGAAATGATCTTGGTAACCGGCGCCACCGGAAACATCGGCGGCGAACTCGTGCAAGCGCTGAGCGAGTCCGGCACCCAGGTGCGCGCGCTGGTGCGCGATCCGGCGAAGGCCACACTGCCTGCCGGTGTCACGGCGGTGACCGGCGATCTGAACCGCCCGGAGACCCTGGCCGATGCCCTCGACGGAGTGAGCGCGCTGTTTCTGCTGCCGGGCTACGACAACCAGGCCGACTTCCTCGACCGCGCGAAAAAGGCTGGCGTGCAACGGATTGTGCTGCTGTCGAGCGCCGCGGCGGGCCTGCAGGACCTGGACAACGCAGTCTCCCGCTACATGACACTGTCCGAGCAGGCGGTGCGCGAATCCGAACTGGCCTGGACGTTCCTGCGGCCGCGGTCGTTCATGTCGAACGCCCTGCGCTGGCTGCCCCAGCTCGCGGTCGGCGACACGGTCCGGGTGCAGTTCCCCGATGTTCGCGTCGGCGCGATCGATCCCGCCGACATCGCCGCCGTGGCCGCCCTTGCCCTCACCGGCGACGATCTCGACGGCCGAGTCCTGGAGCTGACCGGCCCGCAGGCCTTGCTGCCCGCCGACCAAATCACGGCGCTGGCTGCGGTTTTGGACCGGCAACTGGTCGCGCACGGGCTCACGACCGAGGAGACCAAGGCCGAATTGGCAGCCACCATGCCACAGCATTATGTCGACGCCTTCCTGAGCTTCTTCGCCGACGGCACGCTGAACGAGGAGACGCTGTACCCCACCGTGCGCGACCTCACCGGACGCGCGCCGCGCACCTTCGAACAGTGGGCGCACACGCACGCCGCCGACTTCGCACACTGACCTCGCAACCGGGCCCGGAGCTCGACCCGCACCGCCGAATCAGGCACGATATGCACTGGCTATCAGCCTGACCGTGGCATAGTGTTCGACTCGGGAGGGGGATTTGTGATACTCGGGCGCTGGCTGCTCATCGAAACGCTCGGACACGTCGATACCTGGTCGCTGCTCGCGGTCGGCACGGCGCCGCGCGAATGGAAGTCGTTCCAGCGCGCGGTATCCACGCGATTACAGCCCCTCGTCGCCACCGCCTACACCACCGGTTCGATCGTCGACCAGCAGCTGCCGCAGTCCCGGCACACCTGGTCGGGCCAACGCATCCTGGTGGTACCGCTGCATGGGCCGGACAACCGGGTGCATGCCGTTCGCCTCTGGGTGGGCACTGGCGATCCCCCGCCGCCGGTCGGCGTCGCCGCGTTCGGGGTCGACGCGCGCGCCCGCCGGATCGAGGCCCTCCCGCACGACCTCGGACCGCATTTCGCGCACGACCGCATCGTCTGGATCGGCGCGGAGTCCTTCGAGCTGATCGAAAGATTCGACGGCGCACTCGATCTCGTGGCCACGCTGGCCAGGTCCGCACCCGGCGACCGGTGGCTCGACACGGCGACCGTGCGTGCGCCGACCGGTCCGCGCACGCTGCTGCTCGCCGCCCGCAACCCGGACGAGAACCGGTACCACTGGGTCGGCCTGGCCATCGATGTCACCGACAGTGTTGCGCCGCAACGGAAATCGTTCGAGGCCGCGACCCTCGACCTGCTGCGCGGCGCACAACCGAACCTCTACCTCGCGATCGTCGACCTGGCCCAGGTGCGGCTGATCCGCTGGGTCACCGACCCCGTTCCCGGGCTGCGCTGGGGTCGCGGCACCGACGAACGCACCGTGCCGCACCCTGCCGATCGAGACCGAATCATTGTTGCCCGCAACGACATCCGATCCGGTTCCGAACGGGTGACAATGCCCGGCATGCGCCTGGCCACCGACACCGGCGACTGGCTCATCGCCGACCTGGCGGCCTCACCGCTCCCCGGCGGCAGCACGGGCACACCGGAATTCGCCCTCATCCAACTGGATATCATCGAGCGCCCACCGGCCCGGTGACTGTCAGCCTGCCGTCGCGGCTTCGGCTGAAACCGTCGCGCCTGTCGCCGAAGCCACCTTCGCCGGAGCTGCGGCAACCGGAGCCGCCGTGAACTCGGCCAGCCCCTGTCTCGGCGCCACCACCGCACTGAAACCCAGTGTCCGCCTGGCCCGTTCGGGATCGGCAACGAAATGCCGCACATCGCCGAGGTGATACTCCCCGGTGACCACCGGCGTCGGCCCGCCGCACGCCTTGGCCATGATCGAGGCGACCTCCCACAGCGTGATCGGCCGCCCCGACGCGATATTCAACGGAACGAACCCGGGCAGCGCCCGTTCGATCGCCGCGAGCATGGCCGCGGCGACATCGCGCACATGCACGAAATCCCGAACCTGCCCACCGTCCTCGAACACATGCGGCGCGCGCCCAGCGTCCAGCGCGGCCCGCACCTGGCCGACCATGCCGGCGCGCGCACCGTCGCCGTAGACCTGGTGCAGCCGCAGCGCGGTCACCGCGCCGCCGACGTTCAATCCCCAAGCGAAGGCATAGTTTTCCTGCGCCACCTTGCTCGCGCCGTAGCTCCCGCGCGGGCGCAGCGGCGCATCCTCGTTCACCGGCTCCCAGGTCAGCACATCCCCGGTGCGCGGCGCCCGGTGATCGAACAGACCCCGATCCATATCCGCGCGCCTGCGCACCCCGGGAAAGAACGGCCCGCCGCGCACGCTGCGGTAGCGGCCCTCGCCGTACACGGCGATCGAGGAGGCGAGCACCAGCCGGCGCACCTTCGCCCGCTCCATCGCGCCGAGCAGCGCCGCGGTGCCGAGATCATTGTGCGTCGCGAAGTCGGCCGGGCCGCCCGCGCTGACCGCGGCGAGATGACAGACCACATCGATGCCCGCCAGCAGCGGCACCAGCGCGTCGGCGTCGCGCACGTCCACCCGCGAAACGCCCGCTGGCGGCGCCGCGTCCGGACCGTGCACCGCGTCGAGCATCAGATCGACCGCGATTACCTCATGTCCTGCGGAAGACACGACCTTGCACACGTGTGTTCCGAGGAAACCGGCCGCGCCGGTGACCAGCACTCTCATTCACCGCACCTTTGTTCGGCACCCCACCTGGGTCACGGTAGCTCGAAAGGCAGCGACACTCCGGTATGTACACGGCACCGATCGCAGGTGTCGGTATCGGTGACCGCGGCCACCGAGCGGCGGATCAGGTCCTTGAACGGGGCAAGGTTGCGCTTGAACTCGGCGAAGACATCGATCGCGTGCACACCGCCGCCCTCCTCCAACCCCGCGTCCAGGTCGGTCACCAAAGCGACTGCGGCGTAGCACATCTCGAGTTCCCTGGCGAGCACGGCCTCCGGGTGTCCGGTCATGTTCACCAGGTCCCAGCCCTGCCCGGCGAACCAGCGGCTCTCGGCCCTGGTGGAGAACCTCGGACCTTGCACGACGACCATGGTGCCCGCGCCCTTCATCGGCAGCGTGTCGTCGGCGGATTTGACCGTCGCGGTACGCAGGTCGTCGCAGTACGGGTCGGCGAACGAGACGTGCACGCCACCGCCGTCGAAGAAGGTCTGCGGGCGGCCGGAGGTGCGGTCGACCAGCTGGTCCGGCACCGCCACCGTGCCGGGACCCCAGTCCGCGCGCAGGCTGCCCACCGCGCACGGCGCGAAGATCCGGCGCACCCCCAGCGAACGCAGCGCCCACATGTTGGCCTGGTACGGCAGGGTGTGCGGGGCGAATTCGTGATTCTTGCCGTGCCGCGGCAGGAACGCGACCGGGCGACCCTGCACCTCGCCGACCGCGATCGGCGCGCTCGGCGCCCCGTAGGGGGTTTCTACCTCGACATTGGTCGACTCGTCGTCGAAGAAATCGTAGAAGCCGCTGCCGCCGATGACGGCGAGCGCGGGCTTGGCATGCGAACTCATGCACCAATTCTCTCGTCTCGGCGCGGCCGCCGCGCGACGGGGATCGAAACTCCCAGCGCACATCGAGCCGCAGCACGCCCGCGCTACCCCGGCGGACCAGCGCCGACCTGACAAGTCCGGCGGAAAACTGTACCCTAGGGGGGTATTAATTCCGGTCCGGCCGCCGACCGGGCGGCCAGCGAGGAGACACGGTGACACCCACCCCACAGGACCACACCGCGCACGATCATGCCGCGCACGGCTACATCACCGCAAAGGACGACTACCTCAAGCGGCTGCGCCGGATCGAGGGCCAGGCGCGCGGGCTGCAGCGGATGGTGGAGGAGGAGAAGTACTGCATCGACATCCTCACCCAGGTCTCCGCGATGACCAAGGCGCTGCAGGCGGTGGCGATGGGGCTGCTCGAAGACCACATCAGCCACTGCGTGGTGGACGCCGCGGTCGCGGGTGGACCCGAGGCCGAGGCGAAGATCAAAGAGGCCACCGACGCCATCGCCCGGCTGGTCCGCTCCTGACCCGCGCTCGTTGCTCGAACGGCCGCTAACCGTGCCAGCGGCGGTAGACCTCGGCGGCGCCGGGGTGCAGCGGGACCGGTGCGGTGCCGATGAGGGAACGGCCATCCAGGAACTGCGTCCCCGCCGCCTCGGTGGGCACCAGCGAATCAGCTTGGTACACCAGAAGTTCCACGATCGATGCGGCCACATCATTGGGCGTGGACGCGGCGGCGAGCAGGTAGTTCGCCACTCCGATGGTGTGCACGGCGACGCCGCCGGGGTAGGCGTCGGCGGGAATCTCCACCCGGTCGTAAGCCGGGCCGAATCGCTCGCGCATCGGCACGGCCAGCTCACCCATGTCCACCAGTCGCATGCGTTTGGGGATCTCCAGCGCGCTCGTCGGCACACCGCCCGCCCACAGCAGCGCGTCCGCCTCCCCTGATATCAACTCCGCCATCGCCTCCCGCAGTGGCCGATGCGAAACCTGCACGTCCACTTCGGGATTCAGCCCGGCCACCCGCAGGATCCGGTCACCGGTCAGCGCCGCCCCCGACCCATCGGCCCCCAGGCTCACCCTCCTGCCGCGCAGTGCCGCGACACTCCCGATCGAACTGTCCGACCGCACCACGAGCTGCAGGTAATTCTCATACACCCGACCGAGCGCCAGCATCCGATCCGTGCTGTCCCCGACCGAATCCGACAGCGCCAGAGCCGCATCCACCTGACCACGCGCCAGCATCGTCAGGTTCTCCTGCGACCCCGACGTAGTCACCCGCTCGATCCGCACGTCCCCCGACCGGGCCGCGGCGGCACCCAGCAATCCCGCGAACGCGTAGTAGAACCCGCCGACCTCACCCGAAGCCAGCCGCACGAGCGGCCCACCACCACTCGGCCCGCACCCGGCGACACTCGCCGCGGCCACGCCGGTCAGCGCGAGAAACCCCCGCCGTCCCATCATCGCCATGACACCCCCCGCTCGCCCGCAGCGCCGAATGCCGCCCACGCCAACCAGTTCCGTTCCGCCAAGCGCGCTCGATGACAGTGCCGCACCAAGCTCGAGCGTTCGGTCATACAGACGCCGCCGCCTGCAGCCTGAAACGCACGACGAGGCCATGCGGGTCGATCGCCGACACGACAAGTGCACCGCACCAACCAATCCCAGCGCTCTGTCATCTGGACTCCGCTGCGCGCAGTCTGATCGGCACGACGACGCCGTGCGAGTTCATCGCCGCCACGACGAGGGTGCCGCACCAACCAGTTCCAGCGCTCTGTCATGCGGACTCCGCCGCGGGCAGTCTGATGTGTACAGCGAGGCCGTGCGGGTTCATCGATGTCACGGTGAGGGTGCCGCCACGGGCTTGGGCGAGGGCGGCGGCGATGGGGAGGCCGAGGCCGGAGCCGCCGCTGATGGCCGTCGAGCCGCGGAAGAAACGGGTGGTGAGGCGGTCGATCTCGTCGGCGGGGACACCGGTGCCGTCGTCGTGGATGGTGACGGTGACCCAGCCGGGCTCGGTACGCACGGTGACCACGGTTCGCGTGCCGGATCCCGCGTAACGACACGAATTGCTCAGCGGCACATCGAGAATCTGCGCGAGTACGTCGGCAGAGACGGCGACGTCGGCATGCTCGGTCGACGGGCTGACGAGTATTTCCTGCCCCGCGGCTTCGTACGCCGAGCGCCATGCGTCGAAGCGGTCGGCGACCACCTGTACGGCGTCGCAATGATTGTCGGCCTCACCGAGCTCGGTCAGGTCGAAGGCGGCCGGAGTTTCGGCGGAGGCCAGCGCCAGCAGGCCGTCGAGTAGCGCGGTCAGCCGTTCGACCTCCGCGCTGGCGCTGCGAAACGTGTTCGCCGCGTTGCCGGGTACCGCATGTTCCAGCGAATCGAGTCGAATTGTTAAGGCAGCCAACGGGTTCCTCATAGCATGCGCGGTGTCGGCGACGAGCTGACGTTGCGCGTCCACCGAGTCCGCCACCGCCAGCGCCATGGCGTCGAAAGATTCCGCTACGGCGCGCATTTCAGGTGGCCCGCCGTGATGTCTGGCGATCGATACCGAATGCTCCGCGGCGAGCGTCTCGACCCGCGGCTTGGGCAGTGTCGCAGCGAGATCCGCGACCGCGTGCGAGAGCGCCGCGAGCGGCCGCAGCACCCAGCGGCTCAAAGTCAGGGCAAGCAAGGTGAACAGGGCCATCGCGACCGCACCGCCGAGCACGATCAACGCCCAGGTCCGCGCGATATCGGCGCGCGCACGCGCGGTCGACGCCTCGATCACCACCGCGCCGTTCACCTGCACACCGGTGCCGACCGGACGCGCGATGAGCATGGTCCGCGCACCCCACGGCGTCAGCTGATCCTCCGCGTGCGGTCGCTGATTTCGCCGCGCCGCCGCGACCGCCGCGCCGATACCGGGATCGTCCATGTTCGCGCCACCGTTGGCGGTTGTCGCGCCCTTGGCATCGACTACCAGCACGTTTTCGCCGTACAGCTCGTGATAGCGACCCACCTCGTCCGACAGCGCGCGACTGTCGCCCGCAGTCGACGCGGCAGCGGCGAGAGTGGCGAACCGATCGGCGTCGCCGGAGCGGGCGAGCACCAACTGCTGGGTCCGGCTCGTCGCTACCGTCAGCGACAGCGGGACGGCGAACGCCAGCACCGCGATCGCGGCGAACACGGTCAGCGCGATGAGTAGCCGGCGCCGCATGGCCTACCCCTGGTCACTGCCCCCACCGATACCCGTAGCCGCGAATCGTGGTGATCAGCCCCGGCCGATTCAGCTTCGCGCGCAGCCCCGTCATGTGCACATCCAACGATCGCGAGACCGCGACGAACGCGTCACCCCAGATCCGATCCATCAGCTGCTGGCGGCTCACCGCAGCACCCGGCCGCTCCACCAGCGCCTGCACCAATTCGAATTCCTTCTGCGTCAACGTGATCGGCGCGCCGCCCACCTCGACCACCCGCGCCTGCAGATCCACCCGCACGTCCCCGGTGACCACCACCGCCTGCGCCGGTTGCGCCGCGGCGGCCGCGCGCCGGGTAACGGTCTCCAGCCTGGCCATCAGTTCCGCGATCCGCGGCGGCTTCACGATGTAGTCGTCCGCACCGCCACGCAACCCACGCACGATCGAACGCTCGTCACTGCGCGCGGTCAGGATCAGCACCGGCACCTGACTCACTTCCCGCAACTGCCGCAGGATCTGCAGCCCGTCGGCATCGGGCAGACCGAGATCGAGAATGACCGCGTCATAGCCACGGTGCGACATCAGCAGATCCGCGCCACGTCGTTTGCGCTCCGCCCGGTAGCCCCGGGCGTTCAGCGCCTCGACCAGCGCGTCACCGACGCCGTCGTCATCTTCGACCACCGCAAGCCGCACGCGCCGATCGTCCCACAGCGGGTCGATCGGCGCGGGTGGCGGGCGGTCAGTCACGCATGCTGGGCCAACGGACGAGCAGGCTCGGCGTCCGTGGCGGTGGGCTGCTCGGTATCGATGGTCGACGAGGCCGAGGTCTCGCGCATGAAGAAGTACGTGACCAGCGAGATGAGGATGCACCCGGCGACGTACCAGAAGTACACCGATTCGTGGTTCGCCTGCTTCAGCCAGAGGGCGATGGTTTCCGCTGTGCCGCCGAAGATGGCGACGGTCAGCGCGTAGGGCAGGCCGACACCGAGCGCGCGGATCTTGGTCGGGAACAGCTCCGCCTTCACGATGGCGTTGATCGAGGTGTAGCCGGTGATGATCACCAAGGCCAGCATCATCAGCGCGAACGCGGCGAGCACGTTCGTGGTGTGCGCGAGCACGGTCATGATCGGCACGGTCAGCAGCGTGCCCGCGACGCCGAAGAAGATCAGCAGCTTGCGCCGCCCGATCCGGTCGGACAGCGCGCCGGCCAGCGGCTGCAGCACCACGAACACGAGCAGGGCGATGAAGTTGATCCAGGCGACCGTGCCCTTGGAGATGCCCGAGGTGTTGATCATGAACTTCTGCATGTAGGTCGTGTACGTGTAGAACGCGACCGTGCCACCGAGCGTCAGACCCATCACCAGCAGGCATTCGCGCGGGTACTGCAGCAGCATCCGCAGCGAGCCACGCGCGGGCGGCGGCTTCGGCTCGCCCCGCTGCGCGGCGGCCGACTCGGCGGCCTTGTCCTTGCCGTACTGATAGGCGTGCTCGGCGATCCCGTCGGTGATGAAGACCCGGTTCTCCGGATCCGCGGCCGCGGCCTGGAACTGCTCGGACTCGTCCATGCTGCGCCGCAGCCACATCACGATGAGCGCACCCGCCGCACCGATGAAGAACGGGATGCGCCAGCCCCAGTTGTTCATTTCCGCGCTGGTCAGGAACTGCTGCAGGATGATCTGCACGCCGAGCGCGACGAGCTGACCGGCGACCAGCGTGACGTACTGGAAGCTCGAGTAGAACCCGCGCTTGCCCGACGAGGCGACCTCGGACAGATACGTTGCGCTGGTGGCGTATTCGCCGCCGACCGAAAGGCCTTGCAGCAGCCGGGCGATCAGCAGGATCGCGGGCGCGGCGAGGCCGATGGTCTGGTAGCCGGGGGTCACCGCGATCAGCAGCGAACCCGCCGCCATCACGGTTACCGAGAGCGTCAGCGCGGAGCGGCGGCCGAACTTGTCGGCGTAGCGGCCGAGCAGCCAGCCGCCGATGGGACGCATCAGGAAGCCGACGGCGAAAACGGCGGCGGTGGACAGCAGCTGCGCCGTCGGATCGTCCTTGGGGAAGAACGTTTTCGCGAAGTAGACGCTGAACGCGGCGTAGACGTACCAGTCGTACCACTCGACGAGGTTGCCGATGGATCCGCGCAGCACATTCGCGACGACCCGCCGCTCGCTCACGGGCTTTGTCGTAGTCACAAGATCTCCTTCTTCGACGCATCAGCGCGTCAGCCGAGATCGAGTGTGTCTGCTGTCACAGGCGGAAGGGAACGTTCTGGGCCCGTTCCTAACAGTCCCTTAGGACGATTGCTCGCCGAACTTCCCCTGGTCACCGCCGGTACAAGATCGCACCCCGCACAAGGTCTCTCGACCTCGTGCGGGGTGCGAATGGTGGTACGTGCGCCGCTCAGGCGTTGCTGTTCAGCAGCGGGGCCAGCGTACGCAGCACGGCGAGGTAGTCCTCGTTCAGGACCTGGATCGCGACGTGGTTGCCGCCTGCGTCGAGGTGCGCATTCAGTTGGGCAACAACCTGATCCGCGTTACCGTGGGCGATGACGGCGTCGAAGACGCGGCCACCGGGGTTGGCGAGTTCTTCGTCGCTGAAGCCGAGCCTGGTCAGGTTCGAGGCGTAGTTGGTGAGGCCGAGGTAGAAGCCGACGATGCCATCAGCGAGCGAATGTGCTTGTTGCGCATCGTCGGTCAGCACGACCTTGTGCTCGGTGGCGATCCACGCGTCCGGGCCGAGGGTGGCGCGGGCCTGCGCGGTATGCGTCGACGGGACGAAGTAGGGCAGCGGGCCCGCGGAACGCGCTGCGGCGAGCTTCAGCACACGCGGGCCGAGGGCGGCCACGGCGCGGCGCTCGACCGGAACGCCCAATTCGTCCAGCTCATCGAGGTATTCGACGAGGGCGTCATAGGGCTTGCGGTACTCACCGGTGTGCTCGGGGTGACCCGCGCCGACGCCGAGCAGGAAGCGCCCGGGGAACCGCGCCTCGATCCGGTGGAACGACTCGGCGGCCTGCTTCGCGGGCGAGGACCAGATGTTCACGATGCTGGTGGCCACGTTGATCGTCTCCGTCGCCTCGAGCAACGGCTCGACGGTCGACAGATCGGCGGGCGGCGACGACCCGAGCCACAGCGTGCCGTAGCCGGATTTCTCCAGCTCCTGCGCGTCTTCCGGAGTGAAAAGGTTGTACGCCCGCCACACACCGAACCGTCCGAGACCCTCGTTTGTCATGCTTTGCGGAACCACCGTGCCAACGTTCCTATTCCGTCACAGCGAAACCTCGGACTGCACGGTTCAGCTGCCGCAACAGCCTTCGCCGGACGGCACCGTGCGGACTTCTCTGGTCTGCGCGTTCCGGGCGGCGAGGTCCGCGTCGGCGGGATAGTCGACGGCGACCAGGCTCAGACCGTGCGCGGGAGCGACGGTGACCGAGCTGGAACGTTCGGTTTCGGTCAGTAGGCCGCCGACCCAGTCCGGGGTGCGGCGGCCCTCGCCCACCGCCAGCACGGCACCGACCAGGCTGCGCACCATGGACCAGCAGAACGCGTCCGCGCTGACGTAGGCGGTGAGCAGATCGCCGTGCCGGGCCCAGTCGAAACGCTGCAGTTCGCGGACCGTTGTCGCGCCCTCGCGTCGACGACAGAAAGCGGCGAAGTTGTGCAGGCCCAACAGCTTTCCGGACGCCACGCGCATGGCATCGATATCGACGTCGTGGCGGCAGGCGACGATGCCGCGCGCCTGCAGCGGCTCGGCGCCGTAGGGAGCGGTGGTCAGCCGGTATACGTAGTGACGGCGAATCGCCGAGAAACGAGCATCGAATTCAGGCGGGGCGACGCGAATCTCCTTGATGCGCACGTCTTTCGGCAGAAAGCGCGCCATCCGATGCACCAGCCTGTCGGTGTCGACCTCGGCGGCCGTATCGAAGTGCGCGACTTGCCCTTCGGCGTGCACGCCGGCATCCGTGCGACCCGCGACGGTCAGCTGCACCGGCTCGCGGAACACCTTGCTCAACGATTCCTCGAGCACGCCCTGCACGGTGCGCAGCCCGGGCTGTCGCGCCCAGCCGGTGAAATCGGTCCCGTCGTAACTGATGTCGAGCCGGAAGCGGCTCGACGGACGCACTGTCGCCACCGAATCCTGCTTCGGTTCAGCCGAATCCGACGACGTGGCAGCCGACAGCATCGAGTCCTCCGCGCTCACTTCGATCTCCTGGTCAACGAACGAACCCGCCGACCCGCATAAGCGGGCGGCGGGCTCGTTTCAGAACTGGACGCGACCTCAGGCCTTGTCTTCGTCCTTCTTGTCCTCAGCGGCCTCATCGGCAGCGGGCGCCTCGACCTCGGCGGTCTCGGCAACAGCCTCGTCAGCGGTCTCCTCGACAACCTCAGCGGCGGGGGCCTCTTCGGTCTTCTTGGAGGACGCGACCCGACGAGCCCGGTCGGCCTCGTTGGTCACGGTCTTCTCGCGGACCAGCTCGATGATGGCCATCGGCGCATTGTCACCCTTACGCGGCAGCGTCTTGGTGATGCGCGTGTAGCCGCCCTCGCGACCCTCGAACGAGGGGCCGATCGTGGCGAAAAGCTCGTGCACGACGTCCTTGTTGCGGATCACCTTGAGCACCTCGCGACGGTCGGCCAGGGTGCCGCCCTTCGCCTTGGTGACAAGCTTCTCGGCGTAGGGGCGCAGCGCCTTGGCCTTGGACTCGGTGGTCGAAATACGACCGTGCTCGAAGAGCGCCGTCGCCAGATTGGCGAAGATCGCCTTCTGGTGCGACGCCGACCCGCCGAAGCGAGCACCCTTCTTGGGCTTGGGCATTGTTTGTTCTCCTTGTGTGAGGCCGGGCCGGGGTGCCTACCCCAGCGGCCTAGAGCTGTTCGGTCTCGGCGTAGTCCTGCTCGCCACCGTCGGTGTCACTGAACGTGCCGCTGTCGCTCCACGTTCCGGTGCTCGCGTCGTAACCCACCACAGACGAAGGATCGAACGACGCCGGGCTGTCCTTGAGCGAGAGGCCGAGCGCGTGCAGCTTGACCTTGACCTCGTCGATGGACTTCTGGCCGAAGTTGCGGATGTCCAGCAGGTCCGACTCGGTGCGGGCGACGAGCTCGCCCACGGTGTGCACACCCTCGCGCTTGAGGCAGTTGTAGGACCGGACGGTGAGGTCCAGGTCCTCGATCGGCAGACCGAACGAGGCGATGTGGTCCGCCTCGGCCGGCGAAGGGCCGATCTCGATGCCTTCGGCTTCGACGTTGAGCTCACGGGCCAGGCCGAAGAGCTCGACCAGGGTCTTGCCCGCCGAGGCGAGCGCGTCCCGGGCGCTGATGGAGTTCTTGGTCTCCACGTCCAGGATCAGACGGTCGAAGTCGGTGCGCTGTTCGACACGGGTGGCCTCGACCTTGTAGGTCACCTTGAGCACCGGCGAGTAGATCGAATCCACCGGGATCCGGCCGATTTCCGCACCGGACGCCTTGTTCTGCACGGCGGGGACGTAGCCGCGACCGCGCTCGACCACGAGCTCGATCTCCAGCTTGCCCTTGTCGTTCAGGGTGGCGATGTGCATGTCCGGGTTGTGTACGACGACACCGGTCGGCGGCACGATGTCACCGGCGGTGACGGTGCCGGGGCCCTGCTTGCGCACGTACATCGTGACCGGCTCGTCCTCCTCCGAGGACACGACCAGACCCTTGAGGTTCAGGATGATGTCGGTGACATCTTCCTTCACGCCGGGGACGGTGGTGAACTCGTGCAGCACGCCGTCGATACGAATGCTCGTGACCGCGGCCCCCGGAATCGAGGACAGCAGGGTACGCCGAAGCGAATTGCCCAGGGTGTAACCGAAACCGGGCTCGAGCGGCTCGATGGTGAACTTCGAGCGGTTCTCGGCAACGACCTCTTCGGTCAGTGTCGGACGCTGTGAAATCAGCATTTAGGATCATCCTCCTGTTTGGGCGCCCGCTATTTGACGCCTCGTTTAAGGGGTTGTGTGTGATCCACCGATTCGATGGATCACACACCATGTAGCAGCGTGTTACTTCGAGTAGTACTCGACGATCAGCTGTTCCGAGAGCGGCACATCGATCTGGGCGCGCTCGGGCTGCTGGTGCACCAGGATCCGCAGGCGGCCCGGGATGACCTGGAGCCAGCCGGGAACCGGACGGTCGCCGACGGTCTCGCGCGCCACCTGGAACGGCAGCGTGCTGAGCGACTTCTCCTTGACATCGATGATGTCGTACTGGGTCACCTGGAAGCTCGGAACGTTGACGCTCCGGTTGTTCACAGTGAAGTGACCGTGGGAGACCAGCTGGCGAGCCTGACGACGGGTACGGGCCAGACCGGCGCGGTACACGACGTTGTCCAGACGGCACTCGAGCAGACGCAGCAGGTTGTCACCGGTCTTGCCCTTGAGGCGGTTGGCCTCTTCGTAGTACCGGCGAAACTGCTTCTCCATGACGCCGTAGGAGAAGCGAGCCTTCTGCTTCTCCTGCAGCTGGAGCAGGTACTCGCTCTCCTTGATCCGCGCGCGGCCGTGCTGGCCGGGCGGGTAGGGGCGACGCTCGAACGCCTGGTCGCCGCCGACGAGGTCGACGCGCAGACGACGCGACTTGCGGGTGATGGGGCCTGTATAACGAGCCATTTTTTATCTGTTTCCTTTCCCGCTAGACGCGACGACGCTTGGGCGGACGGCAGCCGTTGTGCGGCTGGGGGGTGACATCGGAGATCGTGCCAACCTCCAGGCCCGCGGCCTGCAGCGAACGGATCGCGGTCTCGCGGCCCGAACCCGGGCCCTTCACGAAGACGTCGACCTTCTTGACGCCGTTCTCCTGCGCCTTGCGGGCAGCGTTCTCGGCGGCGAGCTGCGCGGCGAACGGGGTCGACTTGCGCGAACCCTTGAAGCCGACGTGGCCCGAGGACGCCCACGAGATGACGTTGCCTGCCGGGTCGGTGATCGACACGATGGTGTTGTTGAACGTGCTCTTGATGTGCGCGTGGCCGTGCGGGACGTTCTTCTTTTCCCGGCGACGCGACTTCTGGGTCTTCTTGGGGCCGGAGGCCCTGGACTTCGGAGGCATCGGTTATCCCCTACTTCTTCTTGCCGGCGACGGTGCGCTTCGGGCCCTTGCGGGTGCGCGCGTTGGTCTTGGTGCGCTGACCACGCACGGGCAGGCCACGACGGTGACGCAGGCCCTGGTAGCAGCCGATCTCGATCTTGCGACGGATATCGGCCTGCACCTCGCGGCGCAGGTCACCTTCGACCTTGAGCTCGGGCGAGCTCTCGATGTAGTCACGCAGCTGCGTCACCTGGTCGTCGCTGAGGTCCTTGCTGCGCAGGTCCGGGCTGATGCCGGTGGCCGCGAGGATCTCCTTGGAGCGGGTACGGCCGACGCCGTAGATGTAGGTCAACGCGATCTCCATGCGCTTTTCGCGCGGGAGATCAACGCCCATGAGACGTGCCATGTGGCAGGTTCCTTAGCTGTTGCGGAGGTCTGCTCCCTGTCCGTCCCCTCGTCTTGATTTGGGGCACCGGCCTCCGTACCGGTGGTTGGCGCACACGCCTTCCGAGCGAACCCGGAATACCGCAGCGTGCGGCTGGAGCTGGGAGTTCTTCTTTATTTGGCCAAGCCGATCAGTGATCGGTGCCCGGCTGGTGATCGACGAGGCGTGAGCCCCGCTTGATCAGCCCTGGCGCTGCTTGTGGCGCAGGTTGTCGCAGATCACCATGACCCGACCGTGACGGCGGATCACCTTGCACTTCTCGCAGATCTTCTTGACGCTCGGCTGAACCTTCACGTCCGTCCAATCTTGTTGTGGTTCACACGGGTGTGAACACAGTTTTTCCCCAGCCCAACCGGCTGGGGAAGTCTGTGATGGGTCTAGTGACCCGATTCCCGGCTCACACCGGGGCAGGTTGCCGACTCACGCCGACATGACCGCGACGAACGCGATCACTTGTAGCGGTAGACGATCCGGCCGCGCGACAAGTCGTAGGGCGACAGCTCGACGACCACGCGGTCCTCGGGGAGGATACGAATGTAGTGCTGCCGCATCTTCCCGCTGATGTGCGCGAGAACCTTGTGACCGTTCTCGAGCTCGATCCGGAACATCGCATTGGGCAGCGGCTCGACAACTCGACCCTCGACCTCGATGGCCCCGTCTTTCTTCGCCATGTCCTCCGCGATCCCGGTTACGCTCAACCTGGTTTGTTTGGCTTGTTTCTGCTTACATGGATCTGTCGGTCGAAGTGACCGGTAGACACACAAACAGTCGGCGCATAGGTGCACCGCCGCTCCAGCTTACCGGTACCGGATGGTTCCGGCAAAAATGGCCTGTGCCAGCACCGCCCACCGGTACTCTTTTCGCCCGATCAGAGTACGGAATCGGGGCCTGTGAGCCCCTGGCCTCCTGCCCTGCTGCCGTGTCCGGACGTCGCGTAAACTGACCGCTGTCCAGGTAAAGGGTCGAGCAGATCGAGGGGGATCCGTGAGCGAGCGCAGCGAGCGAACCCCGGACGCAGCGCCCACGGGCACGACGGAGCCGAGCGCTGGCGAGGTGGAGACAGCGAGCGAGCGCAGCGAGCACGCCATCAACGCAGCGCCCACGGGCACGACGGAGCCGAGTGCTAGCGAGGTGGAGACAGCGAGCGAGCGCAGCGAGCACGCCATCAACGCAGCGCCCACGGGCACGACGGAGCCGAGCGCTAGCGAGGTGGAGTTGTGAGCCGTAATAATGACGGCCTCCCCATGCTGCCGCCGTGGCTGTCCGAGAGCGATGTCACACAGGTCGGCTACGAAGCGCCGGTACAGAACCTTCCCTCCGACGATTTGATCGAAGAGGGACCTAGCCGCAGACGCGGGCGTCAAGAGAAGCGCGGTAGACGCTGGGGTCGCGACAAGAACAGCGAGCAGCCCGCCGAAGAGCAGCAGCCCGCACCGCACGGACGTGCGCCGGAACCGGTGCCGCGGGAGCCGGAAGCGCCGCAGCCCGAGTCTCCGCGCGACGACCCGTGGCGCCAGCCGGGTTTGAACGCGTACGTCCAGCCGCGTCAGGATGACCCGTGGCAGGCCGGACCGCCGCGGACGGACGCATCGCGCACCGAAGCACCGCGCACCGAAGCACCCCAGCAG
Organism: Nocardia sp. NPDC050175; assembly: GCF_044459885.1. Taxonomy (NCBI): domain Bacteria; kingdom Bacillati; phylum Actinomycetota; class Actinomycetes; order Mycobacteriales; family Nocardiaceae; genus Nocardia; species Nocardia sp. NPDC050175. Next base: position 868,111 of record NZ_JBITJI010000002.1, on the reverse strand, counting down.
CGCACCGGAGCACCCGCGCAAGGGCTGCCCACCCGCAACCCTGGCCCGCCGCCGCCGGCCTTCCAGCCGCTCGGCAGGCGTACCGCGGCCGAGCCGCCCGCATCGGAAGACCTGACCACCCGGCACCAGCCGGCCCGGCCCGATCTGCCGCCGCCACCGCCACTTCCGGATCCGCCGCAGCAAGCGCCGACGGCCGAGCCGCCGCAGGCGTCGACCGGTGTGTCGCAAGCACCCGCCGAGCGTTCCGCACCCGCCGAGTCCAGCGGCCCGCCGCCGTGGCTGGCCGGACCGAGGCCTGAACAGCCTGCGACCGGTCCGATCGAACCGCCCCGCCGTCCACCACTGCCCGATCCCCCACCGTCGCAGGGCAATCCGCCGGTCGACCGGTCGGCAGCGCCACCCGCCGAGCAGGGACCGACGCGTGGCGTGGCTGGTCCACCGCAGCGCGGACAAGAGCCCCCTGCCCCGAGCCGGGAACCGCAGTCATCGCGCGACACCGCAGCGACCCAACGACCGGGCCCCGCAACGCCTTCGGCAGCGCAAGAGCGACCGCAGGATCCGAATCGTGCCCCCGGCGACGGTGTGGCGCCTGCCGAGCGACCAAGCGCGACAACAACTCCGGAACCTGTCACCGGAGGCCGCACGCAGCACACACCGGATCGCGGACAGCCGGGCACCGAGCGTGGTGCGACGACGCCTTCCGGCACACCGCCGAATCAGGAACTCCCGAGCCGAGCACCCGCCGCGAGCTCGACACCGTCGGGCCCGACCGGACCGGAGCGCGGACCGCAGGCCCCCGGCAACACCGGCCCACACGGTGTGCCGCAGCCTGATCGCCCAGCCGCCGAGCAAGGCCCGAACGGCACGGCAGCGTCGCAACCGCCCGCCTGGCTGACCGGGCAATCGACACCGAGTAGCGCCGAATCCGGCCCGCCGCAACGTGACTCCGGTCGACAGACACCCGGTTGGGTGGCCTCTTCCAACGCCGGAACGTCTCGGACGACGAGCAGTGGCCGGCACCGCCTGCCCTCCGAGATCGAGGGACAGCCAGGGGCTGCCGACCAGGCCGGTCAGCAAGCACCGCAGCCGAACAACCTCGCACAGCCACCGGCCGATCCGCATGCCCCGGGCGGCCCGCACGCACCGGGTGGCCCGACCGGCTACCCATCCCCCACGGCCGGCGGCCAGGCACCGAGCAGCGAACAGCCAGGCCCGTCGGCGCCTGCCGAGCCGTGGCGCAACGCGGCGGCCCCGGTGTGGGCAGACGAAATCGTCACGCCGACACCGTCCCCCGCTGGTGGACAAGCTCCAGGTGGCGAACGGCCTGGTCCGCAGGCACCCGGCGAGCCGTGGCGCATCCAGGCAACATCGGCACCGACGGGCGAAACCGCCGGTCAGACACCCCCTTTCGTGGGCGGACAAGCGCCGGGCAGCGAACAACGTGGCCCGCAGGCACCCGGCGAACCCTGGCGCAACCAGGGCGCACCCGGCTCCACCGACGAAACCACCGGTCGGACACCGCCATTGGTGGGCGGACAGGCACCGGGTAATGAACAACGTGGCCCGCAGGCACCCGGCGAACCCTGGCGCAACCAAGGAGCACCGGCACCAACCGACGAAACCACCGGTCAGACACCGCCTTTCGTGGGCGGACAGGCACCGGGTAATGAACAACGTGGCCCGCAGGCACCCGGCGAACCCTGGCGCAACCAAGGAGCACCGGCACCAACCGACGAAACCGCCGGTCAGACACCGCCATTGGTGGGCGGACAGGCACCGGGCAGCGAGCAGCTCGGACCGCAGCAGCCCCAGGCGCCGTCGCGGGCGCCCGGCGGATTCGCCGGACCGCAGATGGGCGGGCAAGCGCCGGGTACACCTCCTGCGCCGCCGGGACAGTGGGGTCGCCCGCCAGGGCAGGTTCCGCCCGGTGGGCAGTACCAACCGGGTGTGCAGTATCAGTCCGGTCCGCCGCCTTCACTGGACGACGTACCGATGCGGCGGGCCAAGAAGTCGCCGGGCAGCGGCTGGCGTAAGGCTGTGCATCACGTCTCGGGTGGCGCGATCAATCCTGGCCTGTCCGCGGAGGAGATGCGGCTGCAGGAACTGGTCGCACGGATCAGGCAACCGGTGCGCGGCGACTACCGGATCGCGACGCTGTCGCTGAAGGGTGGCGTCGGAAAGACCACCACGACAATGGGTATCGGGTCGATCTTCGCGTCCATCCGTGGCGACCGGGTGATCGCCGTGGACGCCAACCCCGACTTCGGCACACTGTCGCAACGGGTTCCACTGCAGACCAGGTCCACCGTGCGCGACCTGCTGCTCGACCCGTCGATCCAGCGCTACTCGGATGTCCGCAGGCACACCTCCCAGGCCACCAGCCGTCTGGAAGTGCTTGCCAGCGAACGCGATCCGGCAGCGTCGGAGGCCTTCAGCGAAGAGGAGTACCGCGCGGTCGCGCGAATCCTGCAGCGCTTCTACAACATCATCCTCACCGACTGCGGCACCGGCCTCATGCACTCGGCGATGTCGGGCGTGCTAGATCTAGCCCACTCGCTGGTCCTGATCTCCTCCCCAGCAATCGACGGAGCCCGAAGCGCCGCAGCAACTTTGGACTGGCTGTCCCTACACGGCCACGACCACCTGGTCCGCAACGCGGTAGTGGTAATCAACTCGCCACGCGCCGGTTCACCGAACGTCGGCATCCAACAACTACGCGAGTACTTCCTCTCCCGCTGCCGAGCCGTACACATCATCCCGTTCGACGCCCACATGTCCGAAGGCGCCGAAATCGACCTACACCGCCTCCACAAACAAACCAAGCGCGCCTACGTCGAACTCGCCGCCACCATCGCCGACGATTTCGCCACCGACCACCGCCGCTACCAACCCTGAAACACCCCCATGTCACACCGTCACGTGACACGGGCCCCATCCCCTCCGCTCCCCCAAGATCTGCACTCTCACTCGGGATCAGCACCGGCTCTAGGGCCCTATTCCGAGTGCCGATCCCGAGTGAGAGTGCGGATCTGTGGTGAACCCGGGTACAGCACGGCCCACGCTGAACCGCTCACCCCCTGTGTAAGCCGGACACCCTGTATACCGAGTGTGCCGGGTGCACAAAGGGCGAGCGGCTTCCAATTCCTCACGCGGGCAGAGGAATACGCACCCTGTCTCGGGATCGCACACCCGAATTGGCGCCCTACTGCCAGGCAGATCCCGAGACAGAGTGCAGATCTCGGGCATACCGGCTGGCGGGCTCACTTCGCAGGCTGATTGATCCCCCGAAGTCGCGCACCCTGCATACCGGGTGTGCGGCCCACATAAGCGGTGCGCGGCTACCAACTCGCCACGCGGGCAGCAGAATCCGCACCTTAACTCGGGACCTGCACTGGCTATAGGGCCCTATTCCGAGTGCCGATCCCGAGTCCCAGTGCAGATCCGCACTACCAACGGCGAGCAAGTCCTCCCCGCGCACGAGTTGTGCAGATGCGCACCAAATTGCCAGCAATACCGTGCGCGCCTGCACAATTCATGCGCGGCGTCCATCACCGGATCCAGCGAAGGCCGAACCACCGCCTACTCGCTCTTGTCCAAAGCGCTTGTCACGCAAGCACAGCCAGATGACCACCTCCAGAACGCGACATCGCGCACCTGACGCACACCTAAAGCCGGGTACGGCACACGACGCGCCCAGCACTACTCACGGGAAAACGTGGATAGGCCTTCAGCTTCTATGAACTGTCGGCGTGCGGAGGTCTAAGAAGCACTTGCCCGGATAGGTCCACTATTCCGAGGGTCTCTGGGCGTACCGGTCCGGGTTGGTGTGCTGAGAGATCTCCGGTGGTGTGCTGTCTCAGAGGTTTTCGACTGGTTCATCGGATGACCGGAGTAGTGCTGAGCACGTCAGGTGGGGTACCCGACCTTCTCTTCCGCAGCCTTTGATGGGCAACGCCTGGGTTCCAGCGTGAAGACTGGCTGTGGTCCGGTCTTAGGACCCAAAAGCCAACGCCTCAGGTGGTTTTTAGCTGAACCTACAGAACTTCCTTACCCCTCACAGCGACTACAAACGCTGCGAGGGGTAAGGATGCTCTGTGAGACCTCGCGACCCTGCGACCTCGCACACGTTTCGGCGGGGGCGGGGGAAGGGGTTGTGGGGCTACATGGTTGGGGTTACCACTCTGGGAGGCGGCGTCTGCCTGCGAGGATGTCGCGGACGAGGTCGTCGTAGGCGTCGGCGAGTTCGGCGAGGTGATGCCATGCGCCGTGCAGTCTTTCGTCGTGTGCGTCGAGGGTCATCAGCGCGTGGTGTGCGCGGACCGAGGATTCGGCGAGGCGGTCGATGACCGCGCCGACGGTCTCGGTGTGCAGGGTGGCGCCGAGTCGGTGCTGGGGCACGCTGCGGGCGACCCAGTCGTCGATGGCCATGACCAATTCGACTCTGCGGCGCTCGATTTCGAGGACGACCAGCGGGTCGGTGTCCACCGAGCCGCCGCGGCCGACCAGTCGCCGCTCGTGCAGCACCGCGAGATCGCGGGCGAACCAGAGCAGCGGACCACCGACAACGCGGTGTCCACGGCACGCCCGAACAAGTAGATCCGAGGTGGGAAGCAGCCCAGGAGCGTGGGACTGCACCACCGAATCGGTACACCGCAGTGTGCCGGGAAGAGCCATTACGACTGTTGTATCCGAACCTGCCACGTTGCCTCGCCGTCATCGCCGCACAACACCGGATCAGGACGTTCATTACAATAAACCTCTGAAGGCACCTGTCAAGCGTTACCGGGCCGTAGGAAGTCACGAAGAGTACACTTCGTTACCTGCACGACCAACCGAGGAGCAAGATGGCGGACGGTCCGACGTACCACCGGATCGCAGACCTCCTCCGCGAGGAGATCCGCGCAGGCAAGTGGAAACCGGGTGATCGGTTGCCCAGCCACACGGAGCTGGCCGAGCACATGCAGGTCTCGCTTACGACCGCTCGCAATGCGATTCAGGTGCTGGTCACCGAAAATCTCGTCTACACAGCGACTTCCCGCGGCACCATCGTGCGAAACCAGGAGGTCCTGGAATCGGTTGTCACCGACCATATTCGACAGGACCGGCCGAAATCGCCGCACGATATCTTCGAGGAGATCGCGCGCGCCGCGCACCGGATGCCGTCCAAGGAGTTCAGCGCGAAGATGGAACCGGCCGGTCCCGCGGTCGCGTTATGGCTCGGCGTGCCGGAGGACTCCTGGGTACTGGCCAGGACGGTCGTCCAGTTCCTCGATAACGAGCCGTGGTCCTGGGAGGTCAGCTTCTACCCGCGAGACTTGGCCGAGGCCACCGGAATCGACTCACCGCACGACATTCCGGAGGGCACCACCCGGCGGCTGGCCGATCGCGGCCACGCGGAGACCGCCCACCGCGACACGTTGACCGCGCGGCCCGCCTCCGCGGAAGAGGCCACCGTGCTCGGCGTGGCGGCAGGCACGATCCTGCTGGACCACTTGCGCATCGGCGCCAATCACGAGCGGGTCACCAGGGCGACTCGCCATCGCTCCATCGCCGCGAGCAACCGGCTCGCCTACCAGCTCGGCGATGCCGAGGGTCTCGGCGTTATCGGACGCACGCTCGGCGTGCCGTATGAGCCAGGTGTGCCGTCAGCATGAGTAATATCGCGTTCCGCCAGGCCACAATTGGCGATCTGGGCTTCATCTGCCGACTACGGCTGCAACGCACCGCGTGGCTGACCGCGCGCGGCTCCGATCAGTGGACGGTCGCGGGCCGCGGAAAGCCGATCGAGATCTTCGCGCGAGCCGTCGGCCGGTCGCTGGACGCGGGCGAGACCTGGATCGCGGAGGTGGCGGGCGAACCCGCGGGCACCATCACTGTCGATCGGCACGCCGACCCCGGGTTGTGGTCACCGTGGGAACTATCCGACGCGGTCGTCGTCCACTACATGATCGTCGACCTGCGATTCGCCGGCTACCGGATCGGCCACCATCTGCTCGCCCACGCGGGAATGCTGGCGCGCCAACAGGAACGCGACTGGGTTCGCCTCGACGCGTGGACCACCAACACCGAACTGCACGACTATTACCGCAGGGAGGGCTTCCAGTTCGCCCGCATCGCGGGCCCGATCGCGACCGGGCCCTCCCGTGCACTCTTCGAACGACGCACCGACAGTTGGGATTTCGACACGCCCGTCACGATCCCGGCCATCCGCATCGCGGGCAGCACCCCGAAACTCGGTGCGGTCCAGGCCAATAACTGAGCCCTATATGGTCGGTGGCAGGTAGGCGATCTGCACCATCTCCTGCTCCCTGCTACGCGAGGCCAGCGTGCCCCGCCCCGGTGGCAGCTTGCTCGGGCGGATCTCGCCGATGATCTTGCCCTCGTCCCGGGAGCCGTTCATGATCAGCGTCTCCACCGACAGGTTCTTCATGCCGCCGATGATCGGGTCGTAGAGCGCGCGCGAGACGCCACCCATGCGCCGGGTGACCACGAAGTGCATGCCGATATCGCGAGCCTGCGGCAGGTATTCGATCAGCGGGGCAAAGGGATTGATGCTGCCGGCCGCCACCATGTCGTAGTCGTCGACCACGATGTAGATCTCCGGGCCCTCCCACCAACTGCGATCGCGCAGCTGCTGCGGCGTGATGTCGGATTCCGGGATCCGCTGGGACAGGAACTGCGCGACCTCTTGGATCATCGGCCCGCAGGTCTGCGACGAGGTGGAATACCCGGCGAGTTGCTCGCCCTGGACCACGCCGAGCATGGTCCTGCGGTAGTCGATCATGATGATCTTCGCCTGGTCCGGGGTGGAATTCTCCACCACGCCCATCACGATGTTGCGCAGCAGCGTCGTCTTGCCGGATTCGACGTCGGCGAAGGCCATGAAATGCGGCTCGGTGCCGAAATCCAGGACCAGCGGCTGCAATTCGGATTCGCCGAGACCGACGACCACCTTGGTGGGGCTGAGCTCGATGCCGAGCTCGCGCGCGGCGGCAAGCAGCCCGTCGCGGTCGAGCTGCGCCGGCAGCATCCGCACCTCCGGCGCGCGCCTGCCCGCGTGCAGCTCCGCGAGTTCCAGCCGAGCCCGGGTGACACCGTCGGCCAGCGAGCCGGGATCGGAGTCGGAGTCCAGTCGCGGCAGGGCGATCAGCATGTGCAGCTGGTCCGGGGTGAGACCACGACCGGGGCGACCGACCGGGACCTGAACGGCGGTGCGCCGCCCCATCTCCGAGTCCGTCGGATCGCCTAGGCGCAACTCGAGCCTGGTGCCGATCTGATCCTTGACCGCGGGCCGGATCTCGGCCCACCGGGACGCACCGATGACGAGGTGGATGCCGTACGACAAGCCTTGTGCCGCAATGGCGGTGATCTGCGGTTCCAGCACGTCGAACTCTTCGCGGATCGCGCCCCAGCCATCGATCACCAGGAATACGTCACCGAATCGGTCGTCGGCCAACGGATTACCGGCCGACGCCGCGCCGTCGGGCACGTGCGCCGCCGCGGCGAACTTGCGCCGCCGAAACTCGGCCATCGACTCGATGCCGAGCTCGGCGAATCGTTCCTCGCGCTGGCGCATCAGTGAGGTGAGCTCGGCGACGGTGCGGCGCACCCGGTCGCCGTCGAGGCGGCCGGCCACCGAGCCGACGTGCGGCAGCCCGACCAGGCCCGCCATCGAGCCGCCACCGAAGTCCAGGCAGTAGAACTGCACATGCTGCGGAGTGTGGGTAGCGGCGGCAGCCATGATGATGGTGCGCAGGGTGGTCGATTTACCGGACTGCGGACCGCCGACGACCGCCACATTGCCTTGTGCGCCACCGAGATTGATGGTCAGCACATCACGGCGCTGTTCGTACGGCTTGTCGATGACGCCGATCGGCATCCACAGCTGACCGTGCCGGTTGACCGGCGAGCGCCAATCCGGGTCGGGCAGCAGCATATCCACCGTCGGGGATTCGTCGAGCGGCGGCAGCCACACCTCGTGCGCCGGGCGGCCGTGCCCGGTCAGCCGCTTGACGACGGTGTCGAGCAGCGAGTCCGGAATGCCCTCCTCCGAGTTGGGCGCGCCGAAGGCCGGCGGTGGCGGCGGGAGTTCGAGCATCGGGTTCGTCGGTGACGGCGGCAGATCCAGCGCGGAGTCGAGCTCGACCCGTTCCGGCATCTCCACCGGCCCTGCGGTGAACACCGCGAGCCGCTGGCCGCCGACCGGGGCGCCGTCCTCGCCGGTCACCGTGCCGACCGGCGCGACATACGGGCCGGACACGTAACTTGCGTTGAACCGCAACGGATCCGAGGCATCGCTCTTCAGATACCCGGCGCCGGGCACGCTCGGCAGGTGGTAGGCGTCGGTGATGCCGAGCACCGCGCGCGACTCGTTGGCCGAGAAGGTACGCAGGCCGATGCGGTAGGACAGGTGCGACTCGAGGCCGCGAAGTTTGTTCTCCTCCAGGCGCTGTGAGGCGAGCAGCAGGTGCACGTGCAGCGAGCGGCCGAGTCTGCCGATCATCACGAACAACTCGGCGAAATCCGGCTTCTGCGACAGCAGTTCGGAGAACTCGTCGACCACGACGAACAGCGCGGGCAGCGGATCGAGCGGAACGCCTGCGGCCCTTGCCTTCTCGTAATCGGTGACGTTGGCGTAGTTGCCCGAGGACCGCAGCAGTTCCTGCCGCCGGTTCATCTCACCGGCGAGCGCGTCCTTCATGCGGTCTACCAGGGACAGTTCCTCTTCCAGGTTGGTGATCACCGCGGCGACGTGCGGCAGCGAATCCAGTCCGAGGAAGGTCGCGCCACCTTTGAAGTCGACGAGCACCAGGTTCAGCGCGTCCGGCGAGTGCGTGGTGACCAGCGAAAGCACCAGGGTGCGAAGGAATTCCGATTTACCGGAGCCGGTCGCGCCGATGCACAGGCCGTGCGGGCCCATGCCGTTCTCGGCCGACTCCTTGATGTCGATCTCCACCGGGGTGCCGTCGGGGGTGATACCGATCGGCACGCGCAGCCGTTCCCGCGCGGTGCGCGGCCGCCAGACTCGGGCCGGGTCGATCTGCGCCGCATCCGGGATCTTCAGCAGGGCCATCAGCCCCGGATCGGCCGTCGAGCCCTCGCCGAGGCTGACGATCTGGGCCGCGGTGGCCAGCCGGTAGCGCGACAGCGTCCGCGAAAAGGCCTCGGCCTCAGCCCAACTCACCACGTCGGCGGTGGCGAACTTCTCCACGCCCGCCGCGCTGCGGGCCGACACGTCGCGGTCGACGGCGACCAGCTGCAGCCCGCGCCGCGCCGCCAGACCGCCCTCCGGGGCGGTGAGGTCGAGCACGGTCACCGAGTCCAGTCCGGATTCGCTGATCAGCCGTTCGTTGCCGTTGACGTATCCGTCGTCGATGATCACCACCAGGTGCAACCGCCCCTGGGTGGGCTGCGGGTTGCGCATGAAACGCCCCCGCTCCATCAGCTCGGCCGACAGCGCGGTCTCCAGCTCGCCGAGCGAGGTGTACATCATGCGGGCCGAGCCCATGCCGTCGCGCAGGGTCGGATGTTGCAGGTGCGGAAGCCATTTCGCCCACGCCCACGGCCCGTCCGGGTCCGCGCAGACGATGGCGACCGCGAGATGGTCCGGACCGTGGAAGGTGACCAGCTCCATCAGCATGGACCGGGTCAGCATGCGCGCGTCCTCGGGCGTGCCGCTGATGTTGATCGCCGGGAAGGCGCGCATCGACACCGCGGTCGGCAGGCTGTGCACCACCGAATGGGTGCGCACGAACCGGCGCAGCGCGACGGTGGAGACCGGCTCCAGATCCTCCAGTGGACCGGTCTCCGGCCGCGCCAGCTTGGTGGCCAGCCGGTGGCTGCCCATGCCGACCCGGACGTGCCCGAAGTCGGGATCGTTGGGCCTGCGCTCCCACATCCGCCTGGTACCGATCAGCGACGGCAGGTCGGCCGGGTCCGGATGACTCCAGACCAGAGTCTCCAGCTGCTTGTTGCCGGTGCGCCGCACGTCCTTACGGATCTGATCCAGGTAGCGGAAGTAGTCCTTGCGTTCCTCGTTGAGCTCGACCGGTCGCTTGCCCGAGCCGCCACGGAAGCCGGCCATCATGCCGACCATCGACATCAGCATCATCATCGGGAACATCATGGACATCGGATTGGCCAGCAGGTTGCGACCCATCATGGCCATCATCGCGATCATGCCGACCACCGCGACCACCATGACGATGGGCATCAGCTTCATCATCATGGGAGCGGGCAGCGCGCGCGAAATCTCCGGCGGCGGGGTCAGCGCCACCTCACCACCGGGTGCCCGTGGCGGCGCTATCCGGGGGCGTCGTACGAAACCTTCGGTAGCCATGGAGTCCTTCGATCGGTCGAGCTGTCTGCGTGCGGCGGGCAGCCTGCGCTACGGGTCGAATTCGGCGTCGATCTCCCGGCGTCGGCGGCGGTACGGAATCGATACCGCGATGCCGATGGCCAAGGCGGTCAGGCAGGTCAGCGAGCCGATCACCGCGACCCGGCGCGGACGAGGGTCGGGGCCGGGCGGGATGACGGGCGCGGCGAGCGCGCGTGCGATATCGGCGCCGTCGCTGACGGACTTGTCGGGCAGCTGTGCGGTGAGCGCGGCGAGCGGGTCGATCAGGCCTGCGCCGATCGCGTCGTCGCGGCCGGTGCCTGGCGACTGCGCGGTGCGGATGATGCGGTCGATCACCTGTCGCGCATCGAGATTCGGGAATCGGGACCGCACCAGCGCCGCCAGCCCGGCGACGTAGGGTGCCGCGAAACTGGTGCCGTCCACCGGGCGGATGCCCTCGTCGGTCTGCACGCCGTTCACCAGGCCGACGCCGCCGCCCTTGCTGTCCAGCGACACGATATTGCGGCCGATCGCGGCGACGCCGACCCACGGGCCGTGCAGCGACAGGTCCGACGGCTTGCCGTCCGCGTCCACCGAGGCCACCGCGAGTACATACGGCGAGAACCAGGCGGGGCTGGCCACAGTGTTGACCGAGTCCCAGCCGGAACCGTCGTTCTGCTTCTGGCACGGACCGTTGTTCTCGACGTTCCCCGCGGCGGCTACCACGACGACATTGCGTTCGGAGGCGTACCGCACCGCGGCACCGAGCGAGGAGTCGGCGGTATCGGATCCAGCTGGGCTGCAAGCCACTTCGGAGATGTTGATGACGGTCGCACCGAGATCGACCGCACGCACCACGGCCGCGGCCAGGGTGAGCACGCTGCCGTAGCCGTCGGCACGAATGGTGCCGGGCGGCTTCTCACCGCCGCGATCCTTTTTCTCGTAGGCCAGGCTGAGCTGCCGGATACTCAGAATCTCCGCGTCGGGCGCGACCCCCGTGAACGCGTCGCCGGGACTCGGCTGGGCCGCGATGATGCCGGCCACGAGGGTGCCGTGCCCGTCGCAGTCGACGGTGCCGTCGGTATCGGAGACGTAGTCGCCGCCCGGCTGGAGGGCGGCCAACCGCGGATGCCGTTGCACCCCGGTGTCGATCACCGCGACCTTCTGCCCGGCACCCCGGCTGAACTGCCAGGCCGCGGGCAGATCGAGCACCCGCTGCGAGATCGGCGGCTCATTCGGCGGCGAGCCGGTGAGCGCCGGTTCGGCGCACTGGTCGGCCTGCTGGGTCGGTTCCAAGGGCGCGGGATGACCACTCAACACCTGCGCGATACCCAGCGCGCCCGGATCGATGCCGGGCGGCGAGATCGCGGCGGCGGGCGATGCGAGTGCGCTCACCAGGCCGACCACCGCGGCGGCACCGGCCATCCGCAGCAGGTTGCGACGGAAAGCGCTAGGTCCCATCGGTTCCCGCACTCATATGTTCCTGGCCATCGAGTAGACGCCCATGATCCACAAGACCAGCGGGATCAACGAGATGATCAGCAGGTACTCGAAGATTTCGATCATCCGCCTGGTGATCGGCGTGACCTCGATATGCGGTCCGATCACGCCGAAGCCCACCGTGCCCGCAGCGAAGGCGACGAGCAGGCCGACGCCGAGCAGTTCGAATTCCGTGTTGCCCAGCGCCGCACCGGCGGCCAGCCCGACGAAGGTCACGCAGCCACCCCCGATCAGCGTCGCGGCCTGGGTGAGATCGGCGAAGGAACGGCCACGCAGGCACAGGATGATCCCGGTGACGATGGCAAGAACGATGCCCTGCCAGCGGTCCGAGCCGAGCGGGTCGGCCGCGCCGAACGCGCCGATCACCGCGGTCACCGTGCACGCGATGATCAAGCCGGATTGGTACTGGTTGGCCGCGCGGGCCCGCTCGCCGAGGCCGGACGCCGACGGCAGCGCGGTGGCGCCGATCGCGCCGATGCCCTCGATGGTCGGGCGCTGTTCATGATCGGCCGGGTCGATCGCACCACCCGCGGTCGGCACCGGCGGGATCGGCAGCCGGGCCAGCCCGGCGGCCAGTCGCGGCACCATCGACAGCAGCGCGATGCCGACCACCACCAGGCCACCGGCCAGCTTCGGCAGAGCGGGATGCCAGACCAGATACACCGCGGCGGCGATACCCGCGATGACGCTGAGCGCACCCGCGGCGGAGAACAAGGTCGCGCCCGCGCCGATGATCCGAAAGCCGAGCACGGCGGCCACGATCGTCACCGAACAGCCCAGCAGCAGATGTGCGCTGCCCAGCGGGCCCGGCACGAAAAGCGCGGCGCCGCCGAACAACAGCAGCAGGCCGTCCAGCGACAACCAGACGGCGGAGAGCTGGTCGAGGTATTTGCGGGCGGCGAAGCCCGCGGCGACGAAGGCCCCGATACCCGCGCCCGACAGCGCGAACGCGGGGGCGAGCGGATCGCCGTGCCCGCGCGAATTGACCATCAGCGCCAACACGGTGAGCACCGTCAGCACCGAGGAGACCAGGCCCATCCAGCGCGCGGAGCCGCCGGTCCAGCTGCGGAATTCCTCCGCGGTGAGCCGGGATACCGCGTCGATCACGTCGTCGAAGAGGGCGGGCGCTTCCTTCGCGGTGACCGAACGCAGCACGAGCAACTCACCGTCGTGCACGTCGGCGTCGTTGAGCGTGCGGCTCGGCGCGAACGCATCCTGGCCGACCCGCGCCAACGTCCAATGCTGGGCCTGCAGCGGCACCGAGTCGTCCTCGGCGTCGAACTGGTCGGGATTGCGGGATTCGATCAGGGCCACCAGGTCGCCGATGAAGCCTGCGATCGGCACGGTTGCGGGCAGCCCGACATCGAGCTGAGTGTTCCCGCCGATGACAGAAACCCGACTCAACTCCGGTTCAGCGGCGCGCGTGCCACTGGTTGGTGACTCGATCAACGACCCCGGACCCCCGGCCTCTCCACTGACGATTGTTCACGCCTCGACGGCACTGGGTGGAACGTCTTCTGAGTGAACGACTTCGACACCCGTAGAACTCTCACCTAGACAACACGTGCGTTGCAACCTCTGGGCAGCTGAACCTAATGTAACGGACAGACCAGGCACTGCGCGATCGGTAGTCTGGGGGGCATAAAGAACTCATCCGCTACTACGAACGAAGACTTCGGGGTCCGACAGCCATGACCGGCAATCGCCAAGCACAACGCGCCTTCGACGCCGGAATTCTGTCGCTGGGATTGTCCATCGAGGGGCAGGAGTCCGTGCGCGATCTCGAGTACGCGAAGCTCGCCTTCCAGCGCGCCACCGAGTGGGACCCCACCATGTGCGACGCCTGGCTCGGCCGCGCCGCCGCGGGCGAGCTCACCAAGGACGTCTTGTTCAACATGCACAAGACCAGCGCGAGCACGCTGTACCGGGAGCAACGCAGGCTCGGCCTGCAGCCGCGCGACCTGGTGGGCCGGTTCCTGCCCGGCCTCTATATCGACTACCCGCTGGCCAGCTACACCGAGATCTGGCTCGCCTGGGCCGCATTCCTCATCGCGGACAAGGAATACGACGAGGCCGAGCGGGTGCTCGACGAACTCGACACGTACCGCAGGTCCCAGCTGAGCGACCCCGATCGCGCGATCGACAACCGCATCTGCGCGTATGTCCGCGGCGTCATGCACTACAACACCCAGCGCTGGTCCGATGTGATGACCGTGCTGGCCGGTTCGGCCGAATGGGACGACCCGTACCTCGCGGCGGGCGCGAACGTCATGGTCGGCACCGCCTGCGCGCAGCTCGGTCTGTTCGGCGAGGCGATCCGCCGGATGGAACAGGCCGAAGCGGGCCCGATCCCGGCCGCCCGATCGACCGCCATGTTCTGCCGCGGCCTGTGCCTGCGCGAATCCGGCAACGAGGAAGTGGCGCAGGGACTGTTCGAGAAGGTGTACTCGCAGGCCCCGGATTTCGAGGCGAATACCGCCGCGATGCGCGACCGCACCTATCGGATCAGCGTCACCTCCCGCGAAACGATCGACGCCCGCACCGACAAGTGGGATCCGGCCTCCGCGCCGTCGATGAAGGCGATGGAGCAGGCCGAGACCGAGGATCGGGCCAAGAAGATCCTCGCCGACGCCCGCGCCGAGCTCGACTCTCAGATCGGTTTGACCTCGGTGAAGACCCAGGTGGCCAAGCTGCAGTCGAGCGCGCAGATGGCGAAGATCCGCGCCGAGAAGGGCCTGGCCGCCGGGGCGCGCGGTCAGCACCTCGCGTTCACCGGTCCGCCCGGCACGGGTAAGACCACCATTGCCCGGGTGGTCGCCAAGATCTATTGCGGCGTCGGCATCTTGAAGACCGACAAGGTGGTCGAGGCCAAGCGCGTCGACTTCGTCGCCCAGCACCTCGGCGGCACCGCGGTCAAGTCGGAGGCGCTGATCGACAGCGCGATGGACGGCGTGCTGTTCATCGACGAGGCGTACACGCTGATCCAGACCGGCCTGCAGGGCGGCGACTCGTTCGGCCGTGAGGCCATCGATACGTTGCTGGCCCGGATGGAGAACGACCGCGACCGGCTGGTGGTGATCATCGCCGGATACGACGGCGAGATCGATCGCCTGCTCGCCGCCAATGATGGTCTGGCATCACGGTTTTCCAAGCGCGTGCAGTTCCCGTCCTACACGCCGGCGGAGCTCGGCGAGATCGGCAACGTCATCGCGCGCAAGCGGGACTCGGAAATGTCCGACGAGGCGCTCGCGCTGCTCGTCACCGCCTGCACCCAGCTCTACGAACTGCAGAGCACCGACCAGAGCGGTCAGCCCCGCCGCGGCGTCGACCTGGCGGGCAACGGCCGGTTCATCCGCAACGTCATCGAGACCGCCGAGGAAGAGCGCGAATTCCGGCTGGCCAACGACGAAACCCTGGATCTGGCCAATATCGACGAGAAGATGCTGATGCGCATCGAGGCGCCCGATATGCACGCCGCGCTCTCCAGCATTCTCGCCTCACTGAATGTCGGGTTCACCGGCTGACATTCGGTAGCCGTTCAAATCCTGAACGGCTACCGACGCGAGCCGCACACCGCTGTTGCGGCGGCGGCACGGGCTAGTGCTGCGGCTCCAACGGCAGCTGATCGCGCGCGATGAGCGCTTCCTTCGGCGACAGCGTGGCACCGGGAACCATCTGGCCGATGACCGCCCACGGCGCGAGCCGCGGCGTGTCCCCGAGACCTAACACGCCCGCGGTCGCCATATCCGGAATGCCATAGCGGACACCGTTATCGGCGACGTAGAACAGGCTGCCGCGCCGCGGGCTGCCCGGCTCCATGCCGGTCACCTGAACGAACTCGCCGCTGCCCGGCGGGACGTACACGGCGTCCACCCGATCACCGGTGCCGTCGGCGGTGGCGAGGTCGACGGCCTTCGCCGATTCCGCGATCGGCACGCGCACACCGGCAAGCAGGGTCACCGACGCACGTTCGGCCGGTCCGTCACCCGCGTCGACCTTGCGGTTGGCCGGGGCCGTGCCCGGCGTCTTGGACCAGGCCACGCAGGTGACCGGGGCGTCCTCGGCATTCAGGATCTTCGGGGTCTCGACCGGAAAGTCGTTGATCGGCAACACATCATGCACCACCCGCACCCGGTCGAGCACGTCCGGCGGCATGGTCGGGATGTCGCTCATCCCGTGTGAGTCGGCGAACCGGATCAGCTGCGCGGTGAACGGGCTCACCGGCTGCAGCGCGTCGGCGAGCACGGCATACAGCTCGGGCTTGCCGTCGCCGACATCGCGCACGGAGATGACGCCACCGACCGGAACATTCGACAGCGGGCCGGGGCCCGGCTGACCGGCCTGCGGGATCTGCGGCGCCGCGAGCGGCGGGACTTCTGTTGTCGCGCCGAGCATTCCGGTGCCGACCGGACGCGGCCGGTGTGCAGGCAGGTTCAGCGCGCGCACCAGCACCGAGTTGCCGGGGTCGACCTCGGCCCGCTTGCCGTCGTAGACCAGGTAGGTCTTGCCGCTGCGCTTCACCAGCAGCGCCTCGTTCTTGCCCACCGTGCGGGTGCGATCGCCGAGCGCGGGACGACCCGCGATGACCGTCGTGGTGCCGCCGGTGGCCGAGGCCGCGCTACCGCCCTGCGACAGCGTGATCGTCTCGCACAGCGCCCATTCCGACCGCGGCCCCTGCGACGACCCTGGCAGCGCGCTCGGCGCGCCGGGGATGCCGACCATCGGTCCGCGCGGCATGTCGTTGAGTTTGCTGTCTTTCACCGCGTTCGGCTCGGCATTGCTGCCGGTGATCAGCCGGGCCGAGGCCAGGTTCAGGACCGGGTGCAGTGTCTTGGTGCCGTTCTCGCCCTGCACCACGACATACAGCGCGCCACTCTGCTTGCCCGACACGATCACCGAGTCGCCGACCGCACCCTGCGGCTTCAGAAAGCTCAGGATGGCCGCACCGGCGATCACGAGTATCCCGAGCACCAAACCGACCATGAGCGAACGCACCTGGGACCGCATCGGATCGTGCAGCATGCGCACGTCGCGCCGCACCAGCGCGTGATCGAGTCGGCGCAACAGGAATCGGTACCCGTTGACCTGGGCTCGGGTGGTCAGCTGTGCCGGCACAAGGTCTCCATCGAACTGTCGAGAGCCATCTTCATCGACACGGTACCGTAATTCCAGGACGGCCCTGAACCGATGATTTCATGGTCATGGGCGGTGGTCGTACAGGTGGCAGACAGGGACAACGCGTGACGACAACTGAGCAGCAGACCAGGCCCGACGGGGCGACCGAGCCGGAAGGCACTGGTGTGCCGACACCACCGGCCGACCCGGCTTCGGCCTACGACACCCTGCGCGATCCCGAGTTCTGGCTCTTCCGTGTCTATCCGCTGCGGGTCGTCGTACCGGTGGTGGTACTGGCCGCCGCACTGGCCTGGATCGTGCTCGCCACAACGCATTCGCTGTGGGGCGCGATCGGCGCGGGCATCGGTTTCGCGGTGATCTTCCTGCTCCCGATCCGCGGCCGTACCCCGGCCGGGCGGATCGGCGGTGCGCTGGCCCGGCGGCGCCCCGGGCGGCCCGCCGACCAGCTGACCCAGGCGCCCGCCTTCGACGTGCCGTTCAGCGAGGGCGGCGGTTACGGCGTGCGCTGGGACGGCGAGCTGCTGCTCACCATGCTGCGGATCGATCCGCCGCCGGACACGTTGACGCTGCTTCGCCGCGGCGAGCTGAGCACCGACCAGCTGCTTCCGCTCACCGAGATCGCCAGCTGCCTCGATCAATTCGATCTGACCCTGGCCAGTGTCGACATCGTCAGTACGGGCGCGCGCACCGCGGGCACCGGCATCGTCTCGCACCTGTACGACAGCATCCTCGGCCCGCTGCCCGCCATCGCCCACCGCACCCTGTGGCTGGTGCTGCGGCTGGATCCGCTGGCCAATGCCGAGGCGGTGGACAAGCGCGGTGGCGGCGGCACGGGCGCACTGCGCACCGCGATGATCGCCACCCGCCGGGTGGCGAACCGGCTCGCCGCGCACGACATCGCCACCTCGGTGCTGACCGCAACCGAAATGAACACCGCGGTCCGCGAACTCACCCACGGCTTCGAGCTCGACCAGCTCGCCGAATCGCCGCGGTCCCTGGAGTACCAGGGCCGCTATATGACGCACTATCAGATCGGCGCGGACCTGATCGCCCCGCGCGGGCTGGCCGACATCTGGACCGTGCAGAGCCTGTCCACCACAGTGATCCTGCGGCTGCGTCCCGGGGCGCAGCGGCACAACACCCGCGCCGACCATGCCGGCACCGTGGTGCTCAATGCCGTTGTCCGGTTCGACACCACCTTCGAACCGGAGGAGCCGCCGCTGCCCGGCCTGCGCGAACTGCCGGGCAATCAGCTGCGAATCCTGTTGGACACCTTGCCGATCGGGTCGGGCGGTCGCTGGGGCGCGGACACCGGATATCGCGGCACGATGACCGCGCTCACCGACATCGCGGTGCCGACCGCGGGCTGCGGGCAGTTGATCGGGGCCGACGAGATCGGCCAGGGCATCGCGGTGCCGCTGGTCGGCGAGGGCACCAGGCACCTGGAGGTGATCGGCAACCTGGACCTCGCCCAGCAGGTGATCCTGCGGGCGACCGCGCTCGGCGCGCACGCCATCGTGCATACCGCCAGGCCGGACGCCTGGCACACCATGGTCACCAATCTCGATGCACCGCACGTAATTTCGATCGCACCGCGGTCCGCGGGCGCCAGCTACCACGCACCCGCCGCACCGCCGCTACCCGCCGCGCCTTACCCGAGCACCACGGTGGTGGTGTTCGACGGGATCGCCCCGACCACGCACGCGGGCGGCGCCACCATCGTGCATGTGCGCACGCCGGATCAACCGCCGGCGCCGATCGATGCCGACGTCACGCTGGTCCAGGATCCGGACGCGCCGAACCGGATCACCGTGCGCACCGCGACCGCGAGCGCAACCGTGTTCATGGTCACCACGCCGGACGAGATGCACTACATCGGCGAATCGCTCGCCGCGCGGTAAGCCTGAAAACTACTGTGCTGGCTTGAAACCACTGTGCCGGCTTTGAAACCGAGACGGCCGACCGGAACTGGATGTTCCGGTCGGCCGTCAGGTGACGGACATGTCAGAAAGCGGCGAAACCGTCGCCGACCTTGCCATCGGCCTCGATCGCGCGGTGCAGCGCGTTCTCCACCTGTGTGGCGAGGTCGTCCAGCTTCTTCAGGGTGTCCGACAGATCCGACTGAAGAGCCTTGTGCGCCTGGTCGAAGCCCGTCTTGGCCGACTCACCGGTCAGGTTGTCGTGGAATCCCTTGGCAGCGTCTTCGAGACTGTCGATCTCGGCCTTCATCTTTCCACCGTTGTTCTGCAGCTCGTCACGCAGGTGGTTCATTTCGGTGGGATCGTAAACAATGGTCATAGTTCAATTCCTTCGAACGATGGGTTCTGAAACAGGATGGAGCGCGCTGATCAGGCGCCGTGGTCCATCTTCTGGAGGTGCGAGCTGCCGTCCTCGACAGCCTGCGTGAACGCGTCGAAACGCTTGTTCAGCTGGTCGGCTTCGTCGTGCCAGGTCTGCGCGACCTTGGAGAACGCCTCGGACGCATCGCCCTGCCAGCCTTTCTTCACAACTGCCTGAGCGGCGTCGTCGATCGCCTGGACCGAATGGCGGAGGTTACTGATCGCTTGCTCCAGCGTCTGCTTGACGTTCGCGATACCGCTGGCCTCGAGGCCGACCGTATTGCTCGAGATACCGAGGTTGGTGAGTGCCATTTCATTGACCTTTCGTCATATCTGATGATCGTTCTCATGCAAACGATCTCGTTGAACTACGAGCAACCGAAGTTGCCACCCGAGAACTACTGAGGCAGCCACCTCCCCCCGGGCAGCCCCTCGATCAACGTGGCGACTGCTTGCGCAACCCGGTGGTCTGAACCTGGCGTGACCGTCGACCAGACCTGCTGATCCGGGGAAACCGTCGGTGCTGCGACGATCCGCCCGCGGGCGGTGTCGTACACGGCGACGGCACCAGGTGCTCGTGTGGTCACGCCATCCTCATGGGCGCACGCCACGATCTCGGCGTAAGCGTGCGTCGCACCGAACGTGAGCCCCAATGTGGTGGCGTCGCGCTCGGTGGCACCCAGGGCATAGAGAGCGTCGGTGAGCTCGCTCGAGGTGGCGGCGGCATTGAGCCGCTCGGCCAGCTCTGCGGCAGGGACGCTGAAATTGGGGATCTCGGCGGGCGGGCACGGATCCATGGCGGCAAGCAGCGGCCGCACCAAATCGGCCGCGGATCCATCGGTCCACACCTGCCGCACCTCGAAGTCGTCGCCGGAGCGGACCGCGACCGCGTGCGCGTCACCGCGACGCACCACACAGACTCGGCGCGGACCATTCTCGGTGTAGATGCGGGCCACCAGCTCTTGCTCCGGCAAGGCCAGCGTGAACAGCGTTTCCGCCAGCTCCGAAGCCACCTCGCCGTGCGCGTCGATCAGGCCGTCGCCGATCAGAGTGGCCATCGCGTGCTCCTGCGCGCGCTGCCATTCCTCGAACGAATCCTGTTGCGGCCCAACCGAAAGCACCAGCGGCAGGGTCTGCACCCCGAGCCGGTCGGCGACGGCGAGCAACGCGTCGTTGGTCAGCGTGGTCACGGCGCACCGCCGGTCTCGGTCCGAGTCTCGGCGGGCGCCTTGATCACCGACTCGGTGCCACCGAGAACCGCTGGCGCGGCTTGAATTTCGCCTTCGAGCCCGATCTGGTCCGCCTCGCCCGCCAAGCTCGCGCGCGGGAACCGGGCCGAATCTTGGGATGCGCCTGCACCACCCATCGCGCCGGGCGCCATCGGCGCGGTCTGGCCGGTCGCGCTCGTCGTGCCGGCCTGGGTCGCCTTGATCGTCGGCTCGGTGGTCGTGGTGGCTTGCGAGTACACTGGCGCGCGGTAGGACGACAGCGCCCTCGGTGGCAAGGTCGGCATCGCGATCGAGCCGATCGGCATGCCGCTGAAGCTCGGCATCGCTTTCGGTGCTTCAGCCGCCGCGGCGGTGGCGGCCTGCTCGGCGGCCAACGCCTGTTCCGGCGCGATCTTCGGCGGTTCCTGATGCTGCCACGGCGTCGCCAATGGTTCGGCGGCCGTTTCGTAGCTGCGCATCACCCGCGACGCAACGGCTTTCGCCATATCCGCGTCCGCGTCGGTGTCCGCGGCGATCGCCTGGATCGGCGCACCGAGCATGGCGCCCATGCTTTTCAGCATGTCCTGCACCTGCTGGATCTGCTGGATGTCAGCAGTGTTCGGCATGGTCAGCCTGGCCACCTCGTACGCGGCGACCTGGGTCTGCAGCCGGGTGGCGTTCGTGGTCGCGGTGGTGGCCGCGTCCACCAGCCAATCCCGCAGCTTGGTCACCGTTTCCATGACCTCGCCGCTGCGACCGGACTGCCACGCGGTGCGCAGCGAAGCAAGGACCCGCTCGTATTCGAGCACCGCCGCACCGAAAACCGTGGCGAGCCGCGCCCATTCGGCGGCTGCCTCGGCCATCGGCAGAGCACCCGGCCCCGTGGTGAGGTCTCGCGCGAGCCGATCCGGCTGGCGAGCTTCCCACACCACGCCGGTGAACCCTGGCTTCGGTGGTTCGA
Organism: Nocardia sp. NPDC050175; assembly: GCF_044459885.1. Classification (NCBI taxonomy): domain Bacteria; kingdom Bacillati; phylum Actinomycetota; class Actinomycetes; order Mycobacteriales; family Nocardiaceae; genus Nocardia; species Nocardia sp. NPDC050175. The sequence continues at coordinate 846,631 of NZ_JBITJI010000002.1, read as the reverse complement.
TCATTGCTGCGCTGTGCCTTTCCAAGACAGGCCTTTCCGCGGACCCGTGCCTCAGGCGGACGTGCCGCCTGCCGCGTTGAAGTCCGCGACGCTGTCGCTTTCCATCTGGCTGAACTCGTTGGTGTGCATCCGCAACGTGGCCGCCAGCTTTCGCATTTCGGTCACGCTGGCCTGGGCGCTCGCCAAGTACGAGGACGCGACCTCGTTCCCGGTCTGCGCGGCCCGGCCGGAGACTTCGTCGGCCCCCGCAGGCTGGATCGTCAATGCCTGTTCGGCGGCCTGCAGGTCCGCGGCCAGCCGGTCGGCGAGCACATCGAGTCCACTCGATGCCTCCCCGGCCGCGGCTGCGTCGAACTGAAAGCTCGCGAACGCGCTATCACTACTCATGAGACCCTCCTCAAAGTCAGAGCGTGAGTTCTTTATCCGGCGGTGGTTCCGACGTGGCGTCGGCCGCGCCGACCACCGGCAACGAGACCCCCTCGATCCGGCCGACCACTTCGTCGCCGTGCTGGCTGGTCACCAGCTGGCCGCGCAGCGCAGCGCTGCTCGACTCACCGTCTTTGCCGAGTCCGGCCACGCCGCCGGCACCGGACATCGGCATCCCGCCCATGCCGCCGGTACTGGTACCGCCGGTCGACATCGCTGTTGTCATGGCGGGACTCGACCCACCGACGCCGCTCAGCGAGCCCATCGAGCCGCTCGCGACTCGCGTGCCCTGCCACGGGTTCAACGGAGCGGCGGGTGCGCCCGCGGCGCCGGGGCCAGGGCCACCGAACGCACCGGGACCGCCCATCCCACTCGCCGCTTCGGCCTTCGCCTTCTCGTCATCGGAGAGTTGGCCGCCCTCATGGGCTTTCGAGTCGACGACCGGCTTCGGCGCGCTGAGCGCCGAACTCGCCTGGGCCAGCTGACCGAGCGACTGCGCCGCCGTGCTCGCGGTGCTGATCAGCGGCGTCACCATGCTCATCAGCTGGCTCAGCTGGTCGCCGCCGCCCGCGCCCGCAACGCCCTTGGGGGCGTTGGTGATCGGGACCTTGGTCCCCGTCGCGGTCATGGTGGCACTGTGGCCGAGCAGTTCGCCCTTGGTCTTGACGGTGATGCCGAGCGCCTCGGCCATCGACTCGACCGCCGAGGCCGCCAGGAACACCTGTCCCGCCGGGGTTGCCGCGTACAGCGGTGCCAGGGCGAGGGTGGTGGACATTTTCGCCACCACCGCGGACATCAGCCCGGCGCCGACGAAGACGCTGCCCGCCGCGTTGGTGAGCCCCACCTTCTCCTGGACGCTTTGGGTCTCCAGCTTGCCCGCGTCCGTCGCGGCCTCGCCCGACTTCTTCGCCGCCTCCATCGCCGCCATGCCCTGCCACACCGACATCACCGTCTGAATGGCGGAGGTGCCGACCTGCATCACGGTCTGCATGACGGTCGAGATACCGGTCAACAGCTGGGTCGGATCCATCGGCGGTGGCGGCGCCGCAGCGTTCTGGGTGCCGTCGGCGTTCGTCGGGACCGGGGCCGGTGCCGGTGGCGCGCCGAGCTTTCCGCTGCCGAACGCGGATGCCAGATCGGTCAGCGGCCGCATCAGTGCGGTGAGATCCAGCGGCGGCAGCGGCGGCATCTCGGGCATGTGGATGAACGAGGGCATCTCGGGCAGGTTCGGCAGCCCCATGTCCTGCAGGATGTGGTTCACCGGCTGGTCGAGCATCGGAGCTAGGACACTGCCCCGCAACAGATCCAGCACGCTCGGATCCAGCGGCTCCGCCCCCGGCGGTGGAATGGCCCCGGGGATGGTCATGACTTCGAGTTGACCGATCCGATGGCCGTGCTGGACTCGCCATCGGCGGACTCGTAGGTGCTGGCGGCCTGGTGCGCGGTCAGGGCCGTACCCGCGTGCACCGCAGCCAGTTCGGCCACCGAGCTCAGATGGTTCGCCTGCGCGAACGCGAACGAGGCGAGGAACTCCTGGCCGATCAGGCCGAACACCGGCACGACCGTGCCGATGGTCGCGGCCTGGTCCACCGCGCCCGCCGAGGCGACGCCCGCTGCCATCACGGCCGAAGCGGAGCCGTAGGCCCGAACCGCATCTGGAACAACTTCAATGTGATTCATGACTTGACATCCAATCCCGAAACACCATAAGGCGTTTCGTCAGACCTTACCTAGAGAAGCATGTATGCGCTGATCACGGCGTAATTTCTCGATCACCTCGCCGCACTTTCCTCGTTATATGCGGTGACCAGCCGGGCTCGCTCGGCGAAGGCGCGATAGGCCGCTGTCCGCGCGGTGCCGACGAGTGTCTGCTCGAACTCGGCAGGCGAAAGCTTCGCTACCGCACCGGAAAGGCTCAGCTCGACCAGCGCGCCGTTGCCGTCCACCGAGGCGGTGACCGCGCCGTCCTCCGACGTCTCGGTCATCAAGATGCCGGTGGTCGCCTCGTTGAGGTCGCGCAGCCGGTACATCTGCTGCTGCACCCGCGCGATCAGTTCGTCCATCGTGTCGACCATGACTACCTCCCGAATTCCCGTCCTGGTCAGACTGATCGAAGCCAGCTCTGCGGCTCGGTCTCGTACTCCTGCTCTTCGATGATCTCCTGCCGCGCCACTTCCTGCTCGGTGGGTAGCCCGGTCATCGCCAGCATCTCGGAGGTGAAGCCCGCGTCTCGCAGTTGCGTCCGGCGGGCCATCCCGGCCCGGTTCGCCGACTGCTTGCAGAGCCGTAATATCTCGGCAGCCAACGCCGCCGGGTCGCGCCGCAATTGATCCTGGTCCAGCTTGATGCCCAGCGGCAGCCCCTGCTCGGTGGTGCGCACGGCAATCGAACCGGTCAGCGAGGTCACGACGAATTCCGTCGGAAACTCCTGTGGCGTATCGCCATTGGGTACCGTCACGGCCGCTCCCTCTCCGAACATGGGATCAATAACAGCGTCTCACGCATGTCAACTCCTTAACAACTCCTTATGCGCGCTCGTCTTTGATGGCACGGACCACCTCGGCGATTCGGCCGTTGATCAACTGCACGAACCGCTTGCTGTCCGCCGCGACCGCCGTCGCCGGGGTCCCCTCGGTAATGATGTAACGACCGTCGCCTTCGATGTCGCGCCAGTCGAGCCGGTGGCGAGTAACTCCACGCGGGCCGAACCGGGAACGGCCCTGGGTGATGTCGATAGTGCCCACGAATTTATCCGGAGCGGCCACAAACCGTGCGGAGCGCGAGTGCACAGAGTCTGTGAAGGAATCTTGCACAACGGAACTGGCGAATGAATAATCCAACTCTTCGGCCCGGTCCTCGGTCGGCAGGATGTAGTCCGCCTCCCGACCGGCCTCGGCCTCGGGAATTGCTTGCACCACCAGGTCGGCCAATCTCAGTGCATCGCACTCGGTGACCGTATATCCACCACTGTGCCAATAGGTTTCACCGGGTTTCTGGCTTACCACGTAGCCGGTATCGCCACGGCGGACGGCGTACACGCGCACCAGAGTGTCCGGTTTCATGTTGTCGCTGCCGTCGGATCCGTGCACTGCGATCTGGATATCAGGCTCGAGTAGTGTCACCAACACCGTATCGATGAACTCCGGGTGCGCACGTTCCACCTGATTCAGCGACTGCCGCATCTGCGAATCCAATTCGCTGCGGGTGCGCACCCGAGCGGTCATGACCAACGGCCACGGCAGCCACGTCGTCGTTGCCCGTTCCCACAGGGCAAAGAGTTCGAGGTCGGTAAATGTCCACGTGCGGTTCATTGTTCGACAATGGGTTTGACCACTACCGGCGCCTCACCGATCGCCTCTTCGAGGTGCTCGATGGAGTCGAGATAGTCGGCTCGCTTGTGCTCCTTCTGCTGCCCCTGGGCGCCCGGGCCTGGGCCGGGCCCCATGCCCATCCCGGCACTCGACGCGAGGCCCGCTCGCGCGCCGGCCGCGGCGGCGTTTGTCGTCGCCTCGGCACGCGGGAACAGCTTGGCGGCCTTGTCCAGGGTCTGACCGATGCCGCCCGGTTTCGCCGCGCTGCCAGGACCAGGACCGCCCGCACCTTTCGCCGAGGCGGTGCCGAGCGACTTCTTCGCCTGCTCCTCCAGATCCTTCATGCTCGGGAGGGTGGGCAGTCCGGCCAAGCCCGCTTGCTGCGCGGCTTGCTGTGCGGCAGCGGCCAATTGCGACCCCATCTGCTGGGCGGCCTGCGAGAGCTGCTGCCCGATCTGCGACGCCTGCTGCGCGGCTTGCTGACTCGCCTGCTGCGCGGCTTGCTGGGTGGCGCGCTGCTGTTCTTGCTGCTGCTGCAGCTTCTCGCGCTGATCCTGCTGTTCCTGTGACCGCCGCTGCTGGTCTTCCAGCGTCTTGCGCTGCTGATCCATTTGCTCTTGGAGCTTGCGCTGCTGATCCTGCTGCTGTTGCTGGTTCTGCAGTCCGGGGGCGCCGGGACTCGCCTTGCCCGGCGCACCCGGAGGACCCGGCGGACCCGGAGTTCCCGGCGTGCTGTTGTTCTGCAGCGGTTTGGGGCCTTGCGGAAGCGGAATCGTCGGGATGGCGGCAGAGGTCGCGGCTATGCCCAGCTCATACCAGCCGCCGTAGGCCGCGCGGGCCAGCCCCAATTCCAGAATCTTGTTTCGATCGGACATCGACGCGGCCGGCTGGCTCGGCATATTGACCTGAGTTGTTTTCCCCCAGTTGTACGCGTCCAGCGAAATCGTGCCCATGTTGTACATGGTCTGGACCAAGGCCTTGCCGGTGGCGGTATAGACGTGCACCGCGTTCTTTGCACTATCGGCGCCGTAACCGGTCCATTTCTCCGAGTCCACCAGGCCGGAGATATTCGCGTTGAAGTCGGTGAACCCCGCGTCCAGCTTGCCGGCCATAAGATTCCAGCCCTGCGACACATCCCTGGCTGCGTACACACCATTCAGGCTGGAAAACAACCTGTTGAAATCTTCGTATATCAGCGATACGGCAGGTTCCGCACTGATCGCAGCCCCCTTATCGGTAGCTTGCAGACCAGAAGGCAATCCCCCGTACTTGCCGACCTGCCAGTTACCCTTGTCGTCCGGCGTGGCCCGTTGGTAGTTACTCGGATCTTGGACCGGGGTGTCGGCCCAACCGTATACATCGCCTTTTGTGGTGCACAGGACGACCTGCCAGGACTGCCCGACACGTACGATGCCTTCCCGGGGTTCCCGACTGTTCTTGATCGCGTCCAGATCGGTCTGCGATTGCTCGTCCGCATTTTTGTAATGGTTGCCCGCGATCAGGAACGACTGGGCCATATCCGTCAAAACCTTCTTATGGCTGTCCAGGACCTCGTCACGAAACCTCTTGCCGGCCTTGACGAACTCGTCCGTCAACTGATGCCCCGAGAGTAAATGGCCGAACATTTCGGGCTGGGTCGGCACGACTCTGCTGACATCTGCCGCGACAAGATCGATGACGTCGAGCATATCGGCGCAATAGGTCGCTGCCTGTTTCGCAACGTCATCACTCAATTTGAGGGCGCCGGGCCGTTTGAAGCCCTTCCAGTCGTCCTTCGGGTCACCCATTGGTCACACTCCTGCCGGCGGACAGTTCCGAGTACGGCCGCAGACCGACACGACCGGGACAGACCACCCACCTGCCCTCGGCATCGAACGGCGCTCGTGCACTGGATCTCTCATCCGCTACTGGCCCTCCTCGTAGCTACGACGCTGCTGACGTTGTGTGCGCACGTCGGCATCGCAGCTAGTTCCTACAGCGTGCCAATTCTATGGGTACTAGCGTCGACGCCGCATGTACAGACCCGAATCTTGGTGGCACGCTTGCACTGAACGCACTTTGACCAGTGACTTTGCCGAGAATCACGGGGTTGCCGCAGCTCAGTTCCCTCACTCGTTCTGCTCGAACGCACGATCGATCGCGGCCTGCCTGGCGGCCGCGTTGGTACCGTCCAGTTGGCCCGCGAAGGCGGCGTTGGCGGCGGCGATCAGTTCGTCGGGGATGGCGGGATGCGCGTCAGCTATCTGCCAGAGTGCTTCCACTGTGCGCAGATCTAGACCGTTGTCCGAGGAGACACCGCCGCCGCCGCGCACCGACGCGAGTGCCTCGGCGAAGTTTTGCCGCAGTTCGTCCTCGGTCGGGTAGTCCACGAGCATGATTCCTCCTCGTCTGGCTCAGTTGAAGACTCCGGCACATTGTCGCGGGTCGGCCAGGACGTCGCGGATCATCAAACCCAGGTCGGTACCGACGCCCCCGAGCGGGTAGGGGAAATCGACGACGGGTTCGCCGCCGACGCGCACCTGGAAGCGGGCTTGCTGCGGACCGAGGTGCTGCCAGCCGACGTCGACGGCGGGCGCGTCGAGGTCGAATTCGTTGGGGCCCAGGCGCAATGTCAGGCGGCCCGCCTTGCGGTAGAAGACGGCGAGGACGTCGCCGAAATAGCCGAGTACGCCGCCGACCGGGCTGGTGGCCGTGGTGGCCGCGCGCAAAGAGCCGGTTTCCGGGTCGAAGGTGGCCAGGCGGCCGCCGTCGAGTGGCTGGATGACGATTTCGCTACTGGGCGTGGGGGTCTCGCCGTTCCAGCGGCGGCGGTCGCCATTGCGTTGGCCCGCGGCACCGGCCGGTGGGCCCGCCATCGGCGGCATTGCCGGTGGGACCATCGGCGGTTGCTGCTGGTCACCGACTGGTGCGCCGTTGGACGGCCATGGGTTCGGCGGGTGGCCGTTCTGGCCGTTCTGGCCCGGGTATCCGGGTTGGCCCGGAATCGATGGCCGGCCTGGGAATGGTGCTGCCCCAGGCTCTCCCGGGTATGGGGGAAGCGTCTGCGACGGGGATGGGGGCTGCGTCGGATCCGGCAACGTCGGTGGCGTTGGCGGGGGCATCGTTGGAGGAGTTGTCGGCGGCGTCGTTGGAGGTGTCGTCGGAGGTGTCGTCGGCGGCGTCGTTGGAGGTGTCGTCGGAGGTGTCGTCGGCGGCGTCGTCGGCGGCGTCGTCGGAGGTGTCGTCGGCGGCGTCGTCGTCGGAGGAGTGGTCGGCGGCGTCGTGGGCGGCGTCGTCGGAGGTGTCGTCGGCGGCGTCGTCGGAGGAGTGGTCGGCGGCGTCGGCCGAGTCGTCGGCGTGGTCGGCGGAACCGGACGCGGCGTGTGCGGCCCTGTCGGCGGTACCGGAGTCCGTGGTGGAACCGGCGGGTGCGGCGGAACCGGCGGGTGCGGGGGCACGGGCGGGTGCGGGGGCTGCGGCGGCTCCGGAAGATCCGGCATGGGTACATGAATGTTGAGCGGGGGCCCTACCTCCGGCGGGAACTCGAACTCGTACTCATGCGGCGGATGCGGGATGCGCGAACGGAACATCGGCGAGTTCGGCTCACCACCGCGGAACCGATCATCCCCGCCATCGTCGTCCCCGTTGTCAGAGCCGCGATCCCGATTCGAACCGCCATCAGTGGTCCCGGAGTCCGAGTCGGACTCGTCCGACGAGTCGTCCTGCTCGGAATCGTCGCGCTCGGAGTCGCCATCGGACTCACGAGTCCGATCCCGCGCGGACCCTGAATCATCGGACAGATCATCACCTTCGGAATCATCACGATCCGAGTCACCATCGGACTCACGAGTCCGATCCCGCGCCGATCCTGAATCCCCCGACTGCTCAGCGGGATCGGAGCCGTCGCTGTCGCGATTCGGCGTGCTGGTCGAATCGCCAAGCGGTTCTTGCTGGTTCGTGTTCGCCTCGTTCGGGCGGGTTCGGTCGTTGGTGTTCGGGTCGAGCGGCGTCAGTTCTTCGGCGCGGGTCTCGGCGTGTGCCAGTTCCTCTTCGATGCGACCCACTTCGGCTTCGGCGGCCAGGTAGTCCTTTGCCGCGCGCTCGAGTTCGGCGACCTTGTCGAGGCGGGCCTGCTGCTGGGTGATGTCCAAGGTTCGTGCGCGCAAATCTTCTGCGCGCGCTTCGATTTCGGACTCGGAGCGCAGCTCGTGTGGCTCGATCGTGATGGACAGGCTCGCGGCGGCCTCGGCGCGCGCCGCTTCGGCACGATCGAGCCGATCCTGGGCCTGCACCAACTCCGATTCGAGACGCTCCCGGAGGTCCGCCACTTCCTGTCGAGCGGCAGCATCCGGTTGGGCGTCCGAATCGTGTTGCGTCGCATCAGGTTGCTGCGGTGTCTCGGCAACCGGGTTGGCGAGTTCGCGCTGCCCATCGCGTACCAGCGCACGTGCTTGTTCGAGCTCGATGTCGTGGCGCTCGATGTTCTGCTCGCGGCGGAGCACGTTCTCCGCAGCGTCCTCGACGTCGCGGTAAGCCTGCGTCAGGTCGTCCACTTGGCGTCGGCCGTCCGCGTCCGTCTGTTGCGACCGCAGTTCCGCCAATCGGGTGTCGATGGGCTCATCGGAGCCGAACAGCCAGGCGGGGTCGATACCGAGTTGCTGTTCCAGCGCGAGCAGCGCGTCGGTGCGCGCGTCCAAAGCGGCTCGCGCCTCGGACAATTCGAGCTGGTAGCGGTCGCGCGGCAGGAACGGTGCCTGCTCGGCCAACGGTGCGGCGGCGTAGGGAATGTCCTTGCGCCAGCCGGTCAGTGGCGGCCGGTCCGCGTCCCAGTGGAAGCCGAGCACGACCGCGTGTGTGTTCGCGTCGTGCCAAGTCTTCTTCCAGTTCTCCGGATCGCGCAGGAATTCCGATTCGGCCAGCGCGTCGTACAGCAGCACGATGTCCTGCTTCAGCGGCTCGCCCGCCACCAGACGATTGAACGCCTCGGCGACATCGGCCAGCTGATCCATCCGCTGGCGCACCACTTGGCCGTTGGGATCGGTGTAGTCGGTGACCAGATGCTCGTCGTTCATCAGGTGATCGATGACCTGCTGGATCTGCTCCCTGGTGAATCGCGGCGGCGGCACGGCTCCTTCGGCCGTGATGTCGTGCCACATGTGCGGCGCCAGTTCCTCGGCCATTCGATTGAGCCGATCGTCGGTGATGCGACCGGTGTTCCGCTCGTCGAGCAGCAGGTTCCGAATGTCGGCGATGGTGTCGCGCACCGCGATTCGATCGTTGCCTTCGAACATCCCGACGGTGCGCCCGGCCAGGTCATCGATCTGCTGGTCGATCCGGGCCAACTGCTCGGCGACGTCCGGCCGGGTCGGGTCGATGCCGCGATGGGCGTCCACCAGTTCCGTGCGGACCAGGTCGATCAGCCTGCGCGCGGCGCCCGCCTGCTGATCTTCGCCGTAGTGCGCCAGCTGATCGGCGATCTTGTCGGCCAATTGGGGATCGGCGCGGAACCGGTCGTATTCACCGTCGGCCCAGTCCTGGACCCGCTGCCAGTCCGCGATCTCCTGGTCGAACTGCCGCTGCAACCAGTCGGGGATCTCGACGTGGTCATAGCGACGCGTGTGCTCGCCCTCGTCCCAATCCCGGTACATCGGCTGGATATTGGTCTCCGGCGGCTTGTGCCAGTCGAACCCGGCCCACACCGTCCCGAACGGCGGCAGCTTCTGCAGCCACGGCCTGGCCTTGACCCAATCGCCGATCGCCGGGTGTCGCTGGATCCAGTCGCGCACCATCGGGTGATCGATCGCCGCGAGCAGGGTCCGGATATCCCGCTGGATGGCATAGAAATCACCACCGACGTGGATGGTGACGATGTCGTCGGCCGGGACACCGTCCTGGAAGTACTCGACCGGCGCGCTCATCGGGTTCATCGGCAGCATGTTCTTCGCGATGTGTCCCGGTGGGATATCGGCGAAAGGTGTTGCCAGGTCATTGATGTAGTCGGCGAGACCGGCCCACCAATCCGGATCGCCGGGGTTGTAGCCGTCCAGCTCACGCCGCGAGGCGCGGGTGCCGTCCTCGCGCACATTGGTCGACCAGTCGGGCCTGCTCGGGTTGACCGCGTGCCAGTCCCCGGCACTGTCGCGCCAACGGACCACCAGCATGCCCGGGTCGCCCTTGAGCCAGCCCGTCGCCGTGCGCTCCACCGGCGGACCCGAATGGACCACGGTCTCCTGCCCGGGCGCGGTCTGCCGGTATTCGAGCTGCGGGTGCCGCAACATCGCCTGCGCGACAGCGGAATTCGTGCGAATCGCATGTTCGAGCGCGGCATCGTGGCCGCCGCGCGGCCGCGCCGAATCCGGCTGCTGACCGAAAACCACGATCCGGGGGCGCTCGCCGCCCTCGATGATGCCGACCCGGTCGGTCGCCATCCGCCCACCTTCGGCGCCGATCTCATCGCGCCACGCGACGACCTCGTGCCACCGCTCGGTGACTTCCGTCATCTGATCTTGCACGCGTCGCATCGCGGCGTCGGCCTTGATCACGTCGGCGGCGGCGTCCGCGAGTTCCTGGAGCATGCGTGGTCGCTCAGGATTGGTGCTGTCGTCGATCCGCAGGTGGTGCTCGATCGTCTCGGCCAGCTGTCGCGGATCGGGGCCTAGATCGGACAGCGGCACGTCCAAATGCTCCGCCAACTCCTCCAGCACCGTACGGCGCGGCCTGCTGTCGAGGAGGATGGCGGCCCGCTGGCGCGCCAGCCGATCCAGTGCGGCGACAACGTCATCGGCGAGCGGACGGTCCCGGTCCACCTCCTGCCGGTGCAGTTCCTCGAGCCTGCCGTCGATCCCGTCGACCAGCTGATCGAGCCGGTTGAACTCGTCGACGGCCTGGACCAGTCGGCGGATGTCCCGGTCGCGCATTTCCCGCTCGGGCCCGGCCACCGGTTCGTGCACGACCCTGGGTGGGCTGTCGAGGCTGCCGGGCATCCGCACGGTCCGGGAGCGTGACTCGTTGTACAGCTCGAGCACCCGCCGGTCGAACGCATCGCCGGTCAGCTCGGTCACATTCAGCCGGCCGGCGAGTTCATCCCTTGTCGCGCGGGCGGATTCGCGCTCACGCGCCCGCGCGGCCCGCTCGTCGAGCAGGCGGTCGTATTCGGCCTCCCTGGTTTCCAGCGGGCCGGAGCCGCGGTCGGCATCCAGTTGGGCCAGTTCGTCATTCAACCGCCCGATCTGTTCCTCGGCCTCGGGCACCCGATTGGACAGCCGCTCCAGTTCCTTGATCCGGAGCACCTCGTGCGGCGGCCGCTCCATCCCCTCGACGCGGTGCTGCCGCAACTCCCGCAGCGTGTCGGCGAGGTTGTCGCCCGGCCGGAGCGCCGCGAAATCGTCGGAGGGATCCACGCCGAGGAAGGTGGCCAGCTCGTTGCGCCTGCGGAGCGCGACCTCGTGGTCTTCGATGGCGAGGTCCCGTGCTTCGGTCAGCTCGGCTCGGCGCTGAGCGTCATCCGCCTCGTGCGTCGGGTCGGGTTGCGGGGTCGGCTCGGGCCGAGGCGTGCCTCCGGGCTCCGGGGCACCTTCGGATCTCGTTGTGCTGCTCCCGTTTTCGGAGCCGCCGGGCCGCTCGGGACCACCGGGGACCTGTGGTTCAGCCGGTCGTCCTGGCCCACCGTCACCCGGCTTGTCCGGCCTGCCGGGCGATCCGTCCGACGCGGGCGGATCGGTCTCCGGCCGCACGTTCTCCTCGAGCTTCGTCAACCGGTCGAGGACGGACTGATGCCAGTCCGGGTGCTCGGCGAAGGCCGGTGCCAGCGCCTCGATCCGGCCGCGGATCTCGGCCAGCTCGGCCGCGCTCAGCTCGTGCTGACGCCACCGCACCGCACCGTCGGGGCCGCGCTCGAGGAAGTGATGGGCGAACCCGCTGCTGGTCTCGGCATCCGGGCGTTTGCCGTTGCCGAACGCGAGGCTGTGATCGATGCCGCTGATGAGTCCGTCCGCGGTGACCAGCCAGTTCGTCATGCCGCGATCCGGCATCCGGATCAGCGTGTCCAGCAGGCCGAGGCGAACGCCGCCCGGCGTCTCGGTCAACCCGGTCTGCTGCGGGCTCCACGCGCCGGGGTGCTGCGCGCTGGCCCAATCGCCTGGCATGAACTGCATGTAGATCACGTTGTCGCTGGCACGCACGATGTGCGGCACGCCGGCACCGACGGCGCGACCGACCTCTGCCGCAAGTACTTCCGCGTCGGCGTGCCGGACATTGCTGAGCGTCTTGCGGATCAGCTGGGTGCCGTCGTCGAGGGTGATCAGCTCGACCCGCTCGGCCATCAGCAGCGCGCCCTCGCTGAGCACCTCGACCCGGACCACTTCGCCGGACTCCGGCGCCGCTTCCACCCGAGCCACCGCTTGCGCGAGAGCAGCAGCGTCCGAGTTCGTTTCGCTCGGCTCGTCGGCGGGGCCGCCCTCCGGTGGACGGTGACCGCCGCCACCGGAATCACCGTCACCGGGATCGCCTGCCATCGGCGGCGTCGGTGTTCGCGGCGGCTTCTGACCACCGTCGTCGCCACCTGCCTCGGGCTTGGGCGCCGAAACTTCTGGCGTCTCCTCGACTTTCACGTCACCGGGGCGCGATCCGTTGTCCTGGCGAGGTTCCTCGCCCGGCGCCTTGTTCGCTCCGGAACCGTCATCCGACGAACCCGTCCGTGCCGGTGTGCCACCACCGGGCGCGGGTGGGGTCGCCGAATGAATCGGTCCACCTGCGGGATCCGGACCGCTGGGCGGCACCAGATCGACGACGGACACCTGCCCCTGATCATCGACCAGCACCTGCCGGTAGACGACCTCGACACCCTGTTCGGCCAGCCGCGCGCGCAAGCCTGGTTCGATGATGTGGTCCGGCGCCCGGAACGGTGAAGCCACCAGCAACCGCTGTGCCTCGCCCGGCAGCACGGCGACACCCTCAGCCTTGGGCAGCGGCTGCCCCTCCGACGCGAGCACGTCGCGCGCGATCACCCTGGCCGCCTCGGCCCGCAGTTCGTGCTTGGTCCGCACCGACTCGTGATACTGACCCAGCGTCCGCGTCACCTCACCGGTCACCCGAGCGACCTCGCCGTAGTGCTGCTGCGCCGCGTGCAGATCGTCGAAGTACTGCACCATCTCTTCAGACGGAACATGCTGTTGGGCTTGGAGTTCCGCGACCCTGGCCTCGGCGGTGTCCGAAGCTTCTCTAGCCGCTTGCTCCAGCTCGCGGGCATTCAGGCCGTCCGGATTCACACCGAGTCCGCGCAGCGTGGTGCGCGCCTGGTCGAGCAGGCGCTGGCCGTTGTCGGCGGCCGCCGCGATCTGGTCGACCAGCGCCTCGAATTCTGGTGTCCGGGTGGATGGTTCGTAAGGGCGCGGCTCACCCACTGTCGACCACTGCCCGGCCTGCTCGCCTGCCGGTGGACGGGGAGCACTGCCCGGGTCACCTGGATCACCCGGACTGCTCGGATCACCTGGGTCACCGCCCTGCGGGGCTGGCGTCAGTTCCGGTGCGGCACCATCGAGTTCACGGACGCGCGCATCCGCAGCGAGGAGCTCCGGTGCGAGACGAAGGATCTCGTCGCCACGGTCGAAATCGTCGCCGATCATGGCGATCTCGCGCAGCTTGCGCGTCGTCGCCTCGATGTTGGCCGGATCGAACGCTCCCTCGGAGAACTGGTACCGCATTTGCTCGCCCAGTTCCCGCAGCCGCGCACCCAGCTCATCGCGCCGGGCCACTGCGTCCGCATAGGCGTCCGCTACGCCCTCGGGCACACGGTGGCTGTCGGCACTACCCTCGTCGCCCGCGCTGCGCGACTCCGGCTTGTTCGCTGCGCCGTCCTCAGCAGGCTCGCGCACAGGCGTTGCTGGCTCGCTCGGCTTATCCGCCTCGCCCTCAGTCCTATTCGCTTCGCTCGCGGGCTTGTCCGCCTCGTTGACAGGCTCGTTCCGCTCGGTGACAGGCTTGTTCGCCTCGTTCGCAGGCTTGTCCGCCGCGCTCGGGTCCTCGCCCGACTTGATCTGTGCCGCAGCATCATCCGCTACCGGACTGTTCTCCACCTCACCCGGTTCCGGGGCCTCGCCGGTGGGCGGCTTCTTCGCGCCGCCACCATCGCTGGGCGCGTCGGGTTCAGGACGGGGCGCAGCCAGCGGTGGCGCGTCCGGCGGATCGGTTCGGTGCACCTCGGTGCGACCGTCTTCCCCAGGGACAAGGCGGAATACGACGATGTTGTCGTGGTTCGGCCCGACCAGATCAGCAAGCTCGGGGTGCAGTGCCGAGGCCCGCTCGATCAGGGTGATCGGGTCTGCTGACGCACCGCGCACCACAACCACCGCCTGCGGCGGATCACCCGGGACGATGCCGATCTGCGGCACCCCGTCGAGCGGCTCCGCACCAGCGTCGTACAACGTGTCTTTCCGCAGCTGATCTGTCAGCTGTCGATCCGCCTCGGCCACATCGCGCACGGCATGCTTCTGCTGCTCGAACGCATCCTCGGCCTCGGCCTGATCACGCGCCTGTCGCAGCTGCTCGTCAGCCTCATCCCGGATACGCACGGCTTCGGCCTTCGCGCGCTCCAGGCGATCAATCTCGTTGCTCCGATGCCGCGCATACGCCTCTTCATAGCTTTGCTGGCGCTGCAAGGCTTCAGCGGACTGCGCGGGATCTTCCGGTGGATCGGTCCGGTGCACCTCGGTGCGACCATCTTCGCCGGGGATGAGGCGGAAGACGGTGACGTTGTCGCGGTTCGGCCCGACGAGATCGGCGAGCTCCGGGTGCTGCGCCGCAGCCCGCTCGATCAGCGTGGTCGGGTCCGTCGACTCGCCGCGCACCACGACCACCGCCTGGGGCGGGTCACCCGGAACGATGCCGATCTGCGGCACGCCATCGAGTGGTTCCGCGCCCGCTTGGTGCAACGTGTCTTTCCGCAGTTGATCGGTGAGCTGCTGATCGCGCTCGGCCGCATCACGTTCCGCGTAACGATGCCGCTCGAACGCGTCCTCGGCCTCAGTCTGATCGCGCGCCTGTCGCAGCTGTTCCGCAGCCTCGTCCCTGGCACGCACCGCGTCGGCCTTCGCCTGCTCCAGCCGATCGATCTCGTTGCTCCGATGCCGCGCATCCGCCTCGGCGTAGCTTCGCTGCCGCTCGGCTTCTTGTTGCTCCTCGGCAACCCTTTGCTCTTCGGCTTCTCTTCGCTGCCGCTCGGCTTCCGCGGCCTGCGCGGGATCGGTCGAATCCCTTTCCGACGCAGGCAGTTCCGGATTCTCGCCACGCGTCACCGCACGGGCGCGATCGAGGTTGACGTCGTGCTGCTCGATGCGCTGTTCGAGGCGGGTGACCTCCGCGCCCGCCTCGTCGAAGTCACGCAACGCGCGCGACACATCATCGATCCGCTGGCGACCGGCCGCATCCGGTTGCTGCGTCCACAGATTGGCCAGCCGGTCGGCGGGATCGACTGCGCCGAACAGTCTCTCGGGATCGATCCCGGCCAGCCGTACCGCCTCGAGCAGCGCGGCCGAGCTGGCCTCCCAACGCTGTCTGGCGTCGGACAGCTGCAGCTCGAAGCGATCACGCGGCAGGAACGGCTCCGGTGCGGCGAGCGGTTCCGGCGCGTACGGAATGCCCGCGCGGTCACCGGTCAGCGGCGGGCGGTTCGCGTCCCAGTGGAAGCCCTCGGCGACCGCGTGCGCGTTCGCGTCATGCCAGGTCCAGCGCTCGTTGGGCGGCGCGGGAGTACGCAAGAAGTTGGATTCGGCGAGTGCGTCGAGCATGAGGACCACGTCGGCGGGCAGTGGATTACCGTCCACGATCCGGTTGAGCGCCTCGGCCACATCGGCGAGCTGATCCATCCGCCGCGTCCGAGGCGTGCCATAGGGATCGGCGTAATCGGCGGCCGGGTGCTCGTCGGTCAGCAGATGATTCAGGATCTGCTGAATCTGGTCCCTGGTGAAAGCCGGGAATTCGGCCCGCGGCGGGGCGCCGTCGGGTTGCGGGCGTTCCGGGAAGGGATCGGGCCACGAGTGTTCTGCGATCTTCGGCGGCAGCGGACGCATACCGGGGGTCAGCTCGTCGACGATCCGGGTGATGTCGGCGTCGGTGATGCCGTGCTCGTTTTTGAGGTCGAGCAGGCGTTGCCGGATATCGGCGACCGTGTGCCTGATCGCGACCCGATCATCGGTGGCGAAGTGGTCGAAGGAATCGTCGGCGATCCGGTTGATGGCTTCATTGATCCGCTGCACCTGCCGGTCGACACCGGGGCCCGGGTCGACACCGCGGTGCGGATCGACCAGTTCCTTGCGGATGCGATCGACCAAATCCTGTGCGCCGACCCGCATCTGCTCCTGCCGGTACTCGGCAAGCGGTTCGACCATGCGGTCGGCGAGCTGATCGTCGGCGCGGAACCTGTCGTATTCGCCGTCTGCCCACTCCTGGACCCGTCGCCAGTTCGCGACATCCTGATCGATCGCGGGCCGCAGCCATTCCGGAATATCGGTCCTGGCATGCTCGGCCGGCTCCCAGGTGCGGTACATCGGCTGAAAGTTGGTCTCCGGCGGCCGGTGCCACTGGAACGACGACCACATGGTGCCGACCGGGAAAAACCGCTTCAGCCACGGACGCGCCAGCACCCAGTCGCCGATCGCCGGATGCCGATGGATCCAATCGCGGACCGCCGGATGGTCGATCGCCATGAACAAGGTACGGATATTCCGTTGAATAGAAGCGATATCGCCACCGAGATGCAGGCTGACGATGTCGTCGGCCGGCATGCCGTTGTCGAAGTATCGGGTCTCCACGTTCATCGGGTTGAGTTCGAGCATGTTCTTCGCGATATGTCCCGGCGGGATATCGGCGAACGGCGTTGCCAGGTCGTTGATGTAGTCGGAGAGGCCGCCCCACCAATCCGGATTGCCCGGGTCGTATTTCTCGGGCGCTTTGGGACCGCGATTGGTTTGCCGGTTCGGCACGCTCGGATCGACGGCGTGCCAGTGACCGTCCGAATCTTGCCAGCGCACTACCAACATGCCGGGGTCGCCGTTGATCCATCCGGTGGCAGTGCGCTCGACGGGTGGACCACCCATCTGCACCTGCCGCACCGTGCCGTCGGGCTCGACGACTATCCGCCGGTATTCGATCCGCGGTTGCCGCATCATCGCCTGTGCCACAGCGGGTTCCGTGCGGATGGCGTGCGCAAGCGCGTCGTCGTGGCCGGTGCGCGACGGCTCGAATTCCGCGCGCGGACCGAACACGATGATGCGCGGACGCTCACCAGGGATGATGCCGACCCGGTCGTTGACCATCCAGCCGTCGTTGCTCTCGGCCTTGACGAGATCTCGCCACAGATCGTTGAGCCGGGCCATCTCGTCGCGCAGCTTGCCCATGGTGTGTTCGCCGACGACCACGTCGACCGCGGCGGCTTCCAGCGCATCGAACACGGCGTGGCGCTCGACCTGCTCGCCGGTGTCCGCCCGCATCGTCCGCGACCGAAGCCATTCCAGCGCCGTTGCCACATCACGTGGCCGCGGGCCGAGCTCCGAGAGCGGAATCCCGAGCCGCCGGGCCAGCTCCTCCATCACCGGCCGCCGCGCCTCGACCTCACGCAGCAGGTCGGCGTGCTCGGCGGCCATCCGATCGAGGACGCTGGAAATATCGCCGGAGCGCGGGCGCTCGCCGACGACACCCTCGTCCCGCAGTTGCGCGAGGCGTCCGTCCTTCTCGGCAATGGCCGCGTCGAGACGCTCGCATTCCCGCATGGCCTCACCCAGTTTGCGCATATCACGCAGATGCGCATCGCGCTCCGACCCACTGAGCTGTTCCCGGACAATCCGTTCCGGGGAGTCCAGGTTGCCGGGGATCCGGGTCCGCCGCGTTTGCGCCTCGTCGTAGAGCTCGAGCATGCGGCGCTCGAACGCGGGCCCGGTCAGATCCTTGAACCCGAGGTATCCGGCGAGCTCATCGCGCTGCGCCCTGGCGAATTCGCGCTCATGGTCCAGCGCGCGCCGTTCCTCGAGCAAGCGGGCGTATTCGCCCTCGGGGGTCTCGAGGCGCGCGGCCGCACGCTCGGCGTCCAGCGATGCCAGGTCACGATCGATCCTGGCGATGTCGTTGTTCGCGTCGGCGATCCGGTTGGCCAGCTGCTCGAGCTCATCGATGCGCGCGTGCTCGCGCGGCATCTCGGTACGCACCTCCATGGTGCGTCCGCGCAACTCTTCCAGGGTTTGCGCAAGGTGATCGGAATGCAGTGCCGCCCAGTCGTTTTCCGACGAGACGCGCAGGCGGCCTGCCAGCTGATCGCGCTGCTGCTGTAGTGCGTCCCGCTCGGCGACGGCACGGTCGCGCTCGGCATTCAGCTCGTGCTGACGCGCGTCGAACACGTCCTCGGGTCGCGGGGTGCCATCGGACTCATGCGGCGGCGTGCCGTCAGTTTCATGCTGCGGCGTGCCATCGGGCTCATGCGGCGGCGTGCCATCGGATTCATGCGGCGGGGTGCCGTCGGATTCATGCGGCGGAGTGCCATCACCGGGCTGCCGATCACGATCGTTCGCGCCATCTTCACCCGGATCACCAACGCGCGGTGGCGATTCCGGCGGCTTCTTGCCGCCGCCTGCCCCGTCAGGCTCGGGCTGCGCGGACGAATCCTCGCGCGGAGCCACCTTCACATCACCCGGATGCGAGACTTCGCCCTCCGGAGTGCGATGTTTGCCCGCCTCCTCCTGCGGCACCTCCGCCACCGGTCGCGGCAGCACGCCGTCGGCGATGTCGCGGGCGAACTCGGCCCGCAGCGCCAACATTCGCGCCCGCCATTCGGCATGGTCGGCCCGCATCTGGGTGGCCCAGTCCGCCGGTCCGGTATCCGCGAGCTGCCGCATGGCCGCGGCGTGCTCGGCGGCCATCCGCGCCGTCCATTCGGCGGTCTCGGCGCGCATGCGGTCGGCCCAGTCCGCGGTGCTCTCGTGTCGGCCGCCGTTGTCGTTCCCGGCGGCGTCGGGATCGTGCGGTGGGTCGACCGCCATCCTGGCGGGCTCGTCCGCCGGATGCGGCACACCGTCGAGGCCCTGCAGCCGTGGGGCCAGCACCTCGGGTCCCAATTTCGCCAAGTCGGTCAGCATCTTGTGCAGGACCTGTGCGGGCTCGCTCGCCCGGTCGCCGTGCAGTTCTACGTCGCGGAAGGCGTCGGCGACGGCTTCGCCCGGCCGGAAGACACCGTGTTCGTCGAAGCTGTACGGGCCGAGCTGCTTCAGCCAGTTGCGGTATCCCGCACTGGTATTGGGGAGCGCCGGGTCCAGCTCGGCTTTGTGCCGGTAGTGATCCTGCAGGACCTTGTCGGTATAGGTCAGCGAGTGCGGATCGTTCGGGTGCAGCGGTCGGAGCGCGGTGCGCTGTCCGTGGAAGTCCACCGCGTGGCCGAATTCGTGCAGCAGCATTTTGTAGATAGCACGGGTGGTGGCGGACTGATCGAACCGTCCGAGATCAACGCCCGCCTGGACCTTGCTCCGGAACAGGTCGAGGCTGCCGACAATTTCCTGATTGAACTTGATCGACTGCGCGTACCGCACCCCGGTCTCCGGGTGGCGGCCCGGAATCAACTCCGCAAGGTTCCCGCTCGGGAACCTGCCGACGCCGACGCCACCGAGGACGACGTGCGGGTACTTGGCCCGCATTTCGACGACGCCCCTGGCGATCTCGCGCGCCACCTCGGCGTCGAAACCGGGCATGTCGAACCCGTAGACCTTCAGTCCGGTCTCTCTGGCCAACTCCTCGCCGACCTGTGCCGCGTCCAGCGGCGTCCACTTGTCGACGATGTGCGGATCCGGCTGTGCACCGTCATGCGGGACGCTGCCATCCATTGCGTGGACCGGATCCGTCGCCGGACGACGCGGCGGCAACATGTGCGAGGCCGATTCGCGCTCGCGCGGCAGGTGGGAGTCGGGCAGCGGCTTGTCCTGCTCGCCCGGACGTGGACGCGGCTCGGACGCCGGATGTTCTTGTGGCCGAGAGGCATCCGCCGGATGCACATCCCGCGAACGGCCGTCGCCGGGGTCGGTCGGCGATTCGGGCGTCTTGTTCGGACCCGCGCTATCGGTGGGCCGTTCGTGCGGAGCGCGTTCGGACTCCGGATGAGTCGGTGATTCCGGCGTCCTGTTCGGACCCGCGCTGTCCGAAGGTTGCTGCCGCGGAGCACGTTCGGACTCCGGATGAGTCGGTGATTCCGGCGTCCTGTTCGGACCCGCGCTGTCCGAAGGTTGCTGCCGCGGGGCACGTTCGGACTCGGGATGCGTCGGCGATTCCGGCGTCCTGTTCGGACCGGCGCTGTCGGCTGGCTGTTGCCGCGGGGCACCCTCGGACTCGGGATGGTCGATCGGCCGAGTGACCGGATCATCAGTGTTCGGCGTATCGAGCGGTTTCCTGATTCCCGAGCCATCTTCCTCGGGAATCAGGCCCTTATCGGCGAGTTCGCGCACCCGGTCGGCCGCCCGATCGGCTTCCACCCGCAGCGCCGCGTCCTGCGGGTACTGGTCGGAGAGCCTGCGCAGTGCTTCGGCCTCCTCGACCTGCACGCGGGGCGGCAGCTCCGCGTCCTCGTGTTTCGGCCGGGCGATCAGGTCGTCGGTGTCTTCGTTGTGCGGAAGGTTGCCGTCGTCGTGCGGCCGCCCGTCGAAGGGCTGACCGACCCGGGATCGGTCGCCGGAATTCGTAGGCGCTCCGGCATCGGCGGTCAACCGCGCCCGATCCGCGGCGTTCAGCGAATGTTCGGGACGCCCCTGCCCGTCGAACACGATGGCGTGCGAACCGCTCATGTTCGGCGAAACCTGCGGCGGATAGCGGTGATCGGCCAGTCCGGCACCGAGGTCGCGAACGATGATCTCGCCACCCTGGTTCACCAGGAGATAGGCGTGGGCGCCTACGCCGTACGCGTCCCGGGCACCCGAATACGTGTCGACCATCAGCGCCGACGAGCCGTCGCCGAGGTCGAGCAGTCGCTGGTGCGTGTCCGCGTGGGTGGTCGGCTGCAGGTGCCCGCCCGCGGCCAGCTGCAGTTCCTCCGGGGTCATGCCATCCGGGCCGATCGGGCGTTCGGGCAGCCGGACATGGTCCTCGCCGTACAACGCCCGCAACTCTTGCAAGGACAATTCACCGCAGCGACCGCGGCGATCATCCGGATGCGTGACCGGGTTATCCGGTGCGTGCTGGGTCGGGCCGTTCCCTGCGGGATCGGGAGCGCCGGCATCCGGCGTGGCCGCGGCGGGCTGATGCTGCGGTTGCAGACTGTCTCTGGATACGACGCCACCGATATCGTGCATCGGCACCCGCACACCATTACGGTCGAGCTTGAACTTCGCGAAATCCGCTTTACCGTCTATGTCGACGTGCACCTTGTGGTATTCGAAATCCAACGTGCCGTCGTGGTGCGCTTCCAGCAGTTGTTTACGAATGTCCAGCAGCGCCGGGCCTTCTGGCCGCGCGAGCAGAGCCGCTTCGGGTTCGGTCAGAATCGTCCGGAGATTCTCGTCGATGGCGAGCGTGCGGCGCAGGTACTCCGGCGAGCCCTGCTGCGCTCGGCCCGCGGGAGTCGTCGCAGCTCCCAGGTCCGAGCCGACACCCTTGGCCTCGATCACCACCAGCCTGGCCGGGGTGTCGCCGTCGCGAGGAATGAAAACCGCGATGTCCACGGAGTTGTTGCCGTCGAACGCACCCTCGAAGGGGGTGATCTGCACCGCGCCGGGATGCAGATCCGGGTCGAAACCGTATGCGGTAGCACCCAACTCGCCGAGCCGCTTGGAACTCGCCACCATCTCCTTGCCGCGGAGATTGTATTCTTTCGCGTTGTCCACCATTTCGTACAGACGCGTGACCTTGTCGGCTTTCTGCTCGGGTGTCAGATGCCGGGGATCGCTTTCCGGGAGTCGCGCCTGCTTCCTGATCTCCTCTTTGATCTCGGAAACCGTGTCCTTGAGGTTCCGCTCACTCAGCTTATTGACATCGAGTTTGTTCTCTTTGCCCCGGACGTTGAACTCGTCCATGTGCGGCTTGAGCAAATCGTAAGCATCAGCGCGGAGCTTGCCCAGCCTGATCCGTTCTGCGGACTCGTCGGCCAAGGCTTTCAGCGCATCAGGATCTTTGACCGGATAGTCGCCTTCCTCGGCGATCTCGGCCTTGAACGCCAGGTCTTTGCCCGAAAGATGGTCTTTGATCCATCGGTGGCCGTCGGTCAGGTTGAAGCCCTTGTCACGGAACGTGCCCGCCGCATCGTCGACGTGATGCCAGACGCCGTCGGGCGTGCGGTAGACCTGCGGCGGGTCATTGGGTTGGCGCAACAGTCCGTCCGCGCCGCGCTGCATACCCTGCGGCACCGGCCGATCCGCCGGGAAGAAATCGTGGTGCTGGCCGGGCAGATTACCGATCCGTCCCGCATCGGCGAGGTCACGCTGCGGGGCAAGCAGTTCGTCCCGAATGTGGCTCGGCACCTTGTCGACCGGCGTGCCGTCCGGCTTGAACATGATCGCACTGGCGCTGTGCAGTTCCTTCGGTGTCCGCGGCGGGAAGCCGTGGTCGGCCCCCATGCCGGGGTCGTGCACCTTGATCTTGCCGCCCTCGTTCACCATCAGGTACGCGTGCGCGCCGACGCCGTGCTCGTCGCGCGGTCCCTTGTAGGTGTCGACAACCAGCGCCCTGGCACCGTCGCCCATCTCGAGCAGCCGCCGCTCGATCGCCTCGTGGCCGCCCGCGAACTCGCGCAACTGCCCGCCCGCGGCACCGACCAGTTCCCGCGAGGTCATGCCGTCGGCACCAATTGTCCGCTCCGGCAGCCGGATCGAATCGCCGAACTGGTCGCGGAGTTCCCGCAGTGAGAGCTCGCCACACTTGCCGCGATTCGGATCGTCGGGCTCGAGCGGTCGCTTGCTGTCGGCGTCGCCGTCCTGTCGCGGCGTCGCGGCGTCGCCGTCGGCGCCGTGCTGACGCGGTGTGCCGTCGGCTCCCGACTGCCGCGGATGGGCGCCCGCGCCCGCATCCACGACCGGGACGATCCCTACATCGTCATGATGCTGACGGCTCTGGGAGTCGTCACCGTGGTCGCTGCGCCGCGCGGGATCGGCGTCGCCCGCCCGGTCCGGGGCGTCGCCGACCGGCCGAGAGTCGTTCGCGCGCGGGCGGCCCGCTTCGTCCCTGGCGTGTGGCTCGCCACCGGCGTGCGGCCTATCCTGTTGTGGCACACCGGCTTCCGGCTTGCTTCTGGCTTCCGAGCCGTCGGCGTCCTGGTGCGGCCGTGCATTCTCATCCGAATCCTGGTGCGGCCGTGCGTTTTCTTCCGAATCAGGGTGTACCTGTGCATGCTCGTCCGCCGCGCCTGCCGTACGTTCCGGCGCACGGGGCGCCTCGGAGCCGCTCGACTCCGCGCGGACACCGGGAGTCGAATCCTTCCCTGCCCGAGCGGGATTCGAATCCGAGACGCCCGCGCGCGATTCGCCCCGAGGACGATCGGCGCTCGGCTTGGCGTCCGGCGATCCGGCTCGCGAGTCGCCTGCGCGTGGTTCGGAGCCCGACTGCGGGCGGGTCTCGCCGCCACGCGTCGGCTCCGCACCACCGGGCCGCGCCGCCGCATCGCCTGCCTGCCGAGGCGCCGCACCGTCACCGCTGTGCCGTGGTGCCGCACCGTCACCGCCGGGCCGGGCTGTCGCGCCATCAGCGCCGGGCCGCGCCGTCGCACCGTCACCGACGCGCCCCGCATCACCCGAATGATGTGTTGCCGCAGCACTTCCCGGATCCGCACCGGCATGCTGCGGTGTCACCGACCGATCGGCACCGGTGCCCGCGTCGCCATCGTGCGTGGTGCCACCGTCGGCAATACCCGCCCGGCTGTGATCCGCGCCGCTACCGCTCGGTTCGGCTCCCGCGTGCTGCTCGGGCGAACTGCCACGGCTTTCGGATGCGCCGTTGTGCTGTTGGCCGCCGTCGGTCCCGCGGCTCTCCGAACCACCCTGCTGCTGACCACCATCGGTGCCACGACTTTCCGAACCACCCTGCTGCTGACCACCATCGGCACCACGGCTTTCCGAACCACCGTCCTGCGGCCGGTCGCTGTCGGTGCTGTAGGTCCGCTCCGAGTCGCCCGTGCGGGACGAGTCGCCACCCTGCGAGGTGTCGTCGGTCCGCGTGGACGACCCGTCACCCGAACTATTGCTGCGATTGTTGGTCCCACCGCCGACGTTGTCTCCGCCGGTCCGGTCACCACCCGTGCCGCCGTGTTCGCCCTGGCCGACCCCACCGTCGTGCGTCGTGCTCGCACCATTGGTGCCGGCCGGACGCATGTCCGGGCCGCCGTTGCTATGCGTACCAAGGCCTTCGGGGCCGAGGCCGCCGATCCGAGCCCCGTTCGTCGGCCCGACACCGATCGGCGCGCCCATCCGGTCGAAGTGGAACTTGGTGGCCCGCGCCTTGTTCCCGCCCGACATCGCGCCGTTCGACAGGCCGGCGGTAATCATGCGCGGGTCGAAGTTCTTGGCCACTTGATCCCAGCCGCCGTGCGCGAGATCCATCGCGAATTGCGGTGCGTACCCGGCGATCGACCCGGCGAAGCCCGCGCCGAGGCCGGTGATCGCGCCCTTCATGCCGGGGCCCAAATGGGCACCCTTCAAAAGGTGTCCGAGCCCATGGCCCGCCCCAGCGCCGCCGAGTGCGCCCGCCCCCGAGGACAGCGCGGTCATCCCGACCTGGTTCCAGTCGATGTCCTTGCGGTGGCCCTGTTCCTTCTGGATCCACTGGATGCCCAAGTCCTGGATGGTGCCGAGCGCCAGGTCGAGCGCGACGTGCTTGAAGAGGAACTTGACGCCCTTGGTGATGGCCAGCTTGAGGACGTGCTTGAGGACAGCCATCAGCCCTTGCCGGGCGATCATCCGGATCGTCACCCGGGTCGCGGCGATGGCGGTCAGTTCCACGGCGGGTGCGGTGGGCGGAAACAGCCACGCCGCAGCGAGTTCGATCGCCAGCAGGCCCAGTGAGGACCACATCATCCACTTGGCGTACTCGATTTCGGTACCGACGCCATCCGCGGATTCACCGATCTTGTCGAAGAACTCCGCGAGCTTCTGGAGGTTGTTGTTCGCCTCGTCCCCGCTGGCACCGGTGCCATCGCGCATCTTGTCGAAGGCGCCCGCGATCTCATCGCGCGCCGCACCGGACGGGTATGCCTTGAGCGCGGCGGACTTCGCCGTGTTGATGTCGGCCATGATGCCGCGCAGCTCTTCGGCGGCCTTGCGCCAATCACCGGCCAGATCCCGCATGCCGGTTTCCGAGCCCTCGGGCCAGTCGCTACCGGCGACCCACCCGAGGGTCTCGAGGAGCCCGTCCCACAAGTCCATCTAGATCACCAACCGGAATCGGTGACCCCACGCTCCCGGGACTTCACAGTGTCGAGCGACTCGACATTGTCGAATGTCATGGCGGCGCTGTCGGTTCCGGCAGTGATAGCCCGCTCCAGCGAATCGGGTTTACTCATCGGCGCGTACGTCTGCGCGGGCATTTGGCCGCTCAGGTCCGGCATGCCCTCGACCAGATCCGACAGTTTCGGCAGGCGCGCCCGCTCCTGCTGGAAAGGCGCGAGCAGTTCCTGCGATTGGCGGCGCACATCCGCGATGGCCTCTTGCGCCGCCTGGGTGACGGCCCGCGCCAATTCCGCGTATTCCAAATCCTCGATGCCGCGACCGAACTTGGTCTCGATAACGGCTCCGTCCGCATTGACCACGACGGTCACCCGGCCACCGCGCACCGTCGCCTTGCCGACCAGCGCAACGCGTTGTTGCTGCAATCGCGCGATGGAATGGAGTTGCGATTGCACCTCTTCCATCAGGTCGGCGACGTCTCCCCGAGAAAAATCGTGTGCCACGGCTACCGACCCTTACTCACTTGGTGAAGCTTTCGCCATTGCGCTCGTCGAGGTCGTGCTGCAACTGGTCGGCAACCTTGCGCTGGTTGGCGGCCACGTCATTGAAGCTGACTGCCATACCGGTGGTGCCGTCGACGAGGTTCTTCTTCGACGACTGGTAACCGTCGTTGCCGCCGGGGCCGTCCGAGAACTGTTTGCCCATCTTGTCGTCGCCCCATGGGGCACCGCGACCGGCAATCGTCGTCTTCAAGTTGTTTACCACGTCGGTGATCCGGTCACCGACATGGGCGGTCTTGCCCGCGGCAGTACGGAATTCATCCGGGTGGAACTCGAATTTCTCGTCCGCCACAATGCACCCTTTCCCGCAGTGCGAGGGCAGCCAACCCCCGGCTCGAACCTGAAATCATTGGCGGAGTTCATGATCAGTTCACCCGATCTCCGCCGTCAGTCAATAAACCGTAACACCAACGCTAGTGGTGGACCACTCCAATGGAACACCCCAGTCCTGGGGGCATCGGGCCCGCAATCAAGCGTCTACCTGGCCATGTCGCCGCTGGAAGCGCTGCTCGAACTCGGCGATGTAGAGCGACGGCGCCACCGAGGACGACGACTGTTCCAGCACACCATCGTCCGCGATGTAGAACAGCGCCCGGCCGATCGCGATCTCCCCCGGCGCGGTCGGCACGTAGACCATCCACCCGATGCTGATCCGATCCGCACGCAGGCCGTCCACCGGATACCGGGAGGTGTCCATCTCGCTGTCCAGGATGAATTGCCGCACCCTGGCGATCGCGTCCTCCTGCGGCATCGGCTCCGGCACCGTCATCGTCACACCGGCCATGGTGAGCTGGTAGAGGGCGCCGTCGATATCGAAGGAGCCGTCTTCGCCGAACACATCGACGAGGGTGGACCGGGTGACCACACCGATTTCCGCTGCGGACACCAGATTCGCGACGGCCTGGCGCTGGCGCGGGCTCGGCGCATCCGCGATCAGGCCGGACACGATATCGACCACGGAATCCGGCGACCACATGCCCGGCACCGCGTCGCTCAGTTCGTCGGCGATCGGTGAGTTACCGCGATACCAGTTGCCGCCCTCCCACCAGTAGCAGAATGACAGCAGGCCACTGGCCGCACGCGAATTCAGCACCGGATTGGCCACCCACTCCGGCGCGCCCGCGTAGAAGTCGGGCATCGGCACGCCGCGGTTGTAGACCGCGTCCAATTCCGGTGCGTTCCATACCCCGCCGGACAACACGGCCCGGCCACCCGGCACCGAGTACAGCGTGGAGCCGCTGCGCCTGGAACCTTCGAACCAGCTGAGGGCGGGCAGAACTCGCGGTCCCAGCGGCGATCCGGCCGCGACGAACCCCGCCGCGATCACCGCCCAGCGGGCCGCCAGCAGCGGGAACGCGGGAAAGTCGGTGGCCGCCAGCACCCCCCGCCTGCCCGCGTCCCGATCGGCCCGCGCCTGGACCGCGGCCTCCTGCGGCGTCCGCGACTGCCGATCGGCGTGGCCGATGTAGGCCGCCAGCCACACCGGCAGGTTGTCCCGCGGGTACATCTCGAGGTCGGCGCGATAGATCTCCGGTGCGAAGAGTTGCTCGTCCGGGAACGGCTCCTCGCCGTAGTCGTAATCGACCTCGACCTGACCGCTGCTGGTCAACGTCATCAGGTAGCGCCACCACGGCCCGTCGCTGAGTTGCGCCGACACGTGCCGGTGCTGACGGACCAACGCCAGCACTTCCTCCGTCGGGTATGCCCGCGCCATGCGGTCCTCGTCGTCGGTGAAAACGGCGAGCGACACCTCGGCCGCGACGGTCACCGCGAAGACCGCCTCCAATCGCTGCCAGCCTGCCGGGCCGTCGGCCGCCAACTGCCTGACGATCTGATGGCTGATCGCGGTGGCGAGCTCGGCCGGATCCTCGACCGGCGGCGGGGTGGACGGCGCGCCGGCGAGGGTGAAGCCGACGTCGGGTTCCTGGTCGTCGACGGCACCGGGTTCGTGATCAACTGGCTCGGCGATACCGTCTTGTGCGCCGGGCGATGCCAGGAACCGCCGCATGAAAGCCGTTTGGGCAGCGGTTGTCTCGCCGGATCGCAGGGGTTCCGGAGCCGACTCGTCGCGCGGCCTTTGGTCCGGAGCCTGGTCGTCTGGACTGGTCACGTCGCGGAAATCTCCTCAATCTGCGCACCGAAACGGCGGCCGTGCCGAAGAGGTAGCCGCCCCCGCCAATCCTGGCACAGATCGCCGAGCGGCGAGGTGCTGGTGCGCGGCGGGGCGGCGGCCTGCGTCAAGCCTCGACGGGCAGTCCGAGCAGCGGCAATTCGATCGCGCTGTTCGCCGATTTTTCGTTCCACGCTTGATAGACCAGCGCCGTGGGGCCGGCGATCCGGAAGGCGTCCCGCAGCCCGGTCACCACCATCTCCGCCACCCTTCGATAGGCCGCCGAAGCTACCGGCCACGGCAGCTCGACCCACCAATTCTCGATGTGGTCGTCGTCGGGTTCCCGCCAGCCCGCTTCGCGAATCAGATGCCGCCCCGCCTCGCCCGCTTGCACCGTGGGATCGAGCCAGCGGTCGCCGGACAGCTGAGCCCAGACACTGTCGTCGAACTGCCGGAACTGCGCGATCCTGCTCTTGTCCGACGAGGTCGGGGCCTCGCCGATGACCACAACCGCGCCGGACGGCAGCCGCGCCAGTTGCTCGGCCAGCCCGTCGGCAAACTCCGCCCATCCCGTCACAGCAGCCCCTGTTCCTCCAGGTCGACGGTCTCGTCATGGTCGGCGAGCCAGGAGTTGGCCATCAGAAACAGTTCCAGCGTGGTGCCCGGGTCGCGCAGCACGAGCGTTGTTTCGGCACCCGCCCAGCGGATCTCGGGTACCGCACCGGGGATCCGGGCGGTCGGCTCGCCGAACGCACCGCTCAGCGCGGCGACCATGCCCGCGAACGCATCACGCGTCTGCCCGGGTTCGGCCTCGTCATCGGAGGCGACCTGGACCTCGATCTCGCCGACCTGGCCGTCGCGGCCGGTCAGCTTGGCGCTGCCCGCCCCGAACCCGGAGTCGAGCATGACCCAGTTGCCCCGCGCCGTCACCACGGTCCAGCCCATCGCCGACGCCAACCGCTCCGCGTCGTCGAGCCGCCATGACCAGTCGAGTGACCGCAGCCGACTGACCAGCTCGACGATTTCCACGTCGGTCAACGCATGCCATTCCGTCATGCAATCACCCTAGCTCTACCGTCGGACCTCGTCTTTTCCGCGCGATCGACTGTGCCACAACGGGTAACCATGCACAACAGACCGCCCTGGCGAATCGACGGCGGTGCGCGCTATGCCGACAGCGGACCCCTGGCGATCTGCGCGCGCTCGACCTCGGCGACGAACCGCTCGACACCGTCGAGGGCGGCGCGGGCCTCGGGCAGGAGTCGGTGACCCACCTGGAATACGTGGAACATGCCTGGCCACAGCTGTACCTCGCACTCGCCGCCCGCGGCCCGTTGCGCGGCACCGTAGTGTTCGGCGTCGGCGCTGAGCATTTCGCTGCCGCCCGCCTGCAACAGTATCGGCGGCAGATCGGGGCCGACGTGGGCGGCCACGTTCAGGCGTGGGTCGTCGAAATGGGTTGTGCCGGTGTAGAGGCCGGTCATTCGGGTGGCCAGGCCGAAGGACATGAAGGCCTCGTCCACCTCCGCGCGGCGGGCGTCGGCCAACGTCCAGGTCGAATCGACCAGGGCCGAGAAGCCGACGACTGCCTTGGGTTGGGGCAGGCCGAGTTCGCGCAACTGCACGCAGAGCCCGAGTGCCATGTGGCCGCCTGCCGAATCACCCATCAGCACAATGTCTTGCGCGGCATGGCCCTGTTCGAGCAGCCAGAGGTAGCCGTTCAGCACGTCGTCGTGTGCCGCGGGGAAACGGTGTTCCGGGGCGCGTCGGTAGCGCAGGGTGAATGCGGAGCGGTCCAGTCGCCGCGCGAGTTCGGACACCAGGCCTCGGTGGGTGGCCGGGCTGCAGCCGACGTAGCCGCTGCCGTGCAGGTAATAGATGAGCGACTGGCCCGGTCGCGGTACCGCGCCGACCCACTCCCCCATGGTTCGGCCACGCGGCCCGGCGGCATCGACCGGCGTGGTCGGCAGCGTGCGGTCGAACCAGATCCGGCAGGCGACGGCCAATCCGAGCCGCGCGCCGGCGACCCCGAACCGATTGGCGGGCAGCCGTGCGCCGAGTGGGCGCAGGGTGGAATGCAGCGCGAAAATTACGCCACGACTTGCCCGGGACAGCGGATCACCATTGATCATCTACCGATTGAACCGAACTGAACCCGGCCTGGCAATAACGGGCGGATCGACCTGGCACAGTGCACAAAAGTATTGTCTACCTGCTGTTATTTGGCACAGGACCCGATGCTTCCTGGCTCGGTCAGGCGAAGATGGCGGCGCGGCGGGACGGATCGGCGAGGACGTCGCGGACCAGTAGGCCGAGATCCATTTCGGTGGGCAGGGAACGGTAGATCACGTCGAAGGCTGGGACGCCAGCGACGCTGACCACGAATCTGGTGTCGCGTTGATCGTAGGGGTACCAGTCGACCGCGACCGGGCCGTCGAGATCGATGTCATGGTCGCGGGCGCGCAAACCCAGTCTGCCGTTGTGGCGGTAGAGAACCACCGGGACATCGCCGAGATCGGCGTAGACGCCGCCGAGTTGATGCATGCCTGCCTGCGTCGCTTGGAGCGCGCCGGTCATCGGATCGAACTCGGCGAACACGCCGTAGCCGACGTATGGGCGCACGACAATTGTTGTGTCGCTGCCGGTTTCGCGGGTGAACGACCGTCGGCTGTGACCGTTTCCGCCGTTGCGGCCGCCGTTGCCGCCCGGCTTGGGCGCGCCGCCCATGGGTGGTGGAGGCATGGGAGACCACGGAGGCAGGGGTGACCCGGCCGGATCGCCCGACGGAATCGGTCCGCCCGGTAGTGGATTCGATGGTCCGGGTAGCCCAGGTATTCCGGGAACCCCCGGGGGAACAGGTCCGCCCGGGGATGGAATCGGAGGATGCGGAAGGGGCGGCGGGACCGGCAAGTTCGGCGGCACCGGCAGTTCCGGTGGCACGGGCAAGTTCGGTGGGACCGGCAGCTCCGGCGGTTCTGGCAATTGCGGCGGTTCCGGCAACTGCGGCGGTTCTGGCAATTGCGGTGGGACAGGAGGATTCGGCGGGAACGGCGGCACCGGTGGAGTCGGCGGCACCGGTGGAGTCGGCGGGAACGGTGGAGTCGGCGGGAACGGAGGCACCGGTGGGCGCGGGGGCTGCGGTGGCAAAGGCGGATTCGGCGGCACCGGAACCGGCGGCGACACCGGTGGGCGCGGGGGCTGCGGCTGCGGCTGCGGCTGCGGCTGCGGCTGCGGCTGCGGCTGCGGCTGCGGCTGCGGCTGCGGCTGCGGCTGCGGCTGCGGAGGAACCTTCGGAGGCTCCGGCGGAACCGTCGGCGGCTGCGGGTCCGGTACCGGCCATGGTTTCGGCGTGATGTCCACCGGGTTGGGGAATTCGAACTCGTAATTCCGCGGCGGATGCGGAATATGCGACCTCAGTGCCCGCCCAGGCAATTGAGGAGGTCGCGAATGCCGTTGGCCTGAACCAGCTTCCGGCGGATCGCCGCCGTCCCCTCGACCCGTGCGCGAGCTACCAGGTTCCTGCCGCGGCGCGGACTCTTCCGGTGTCTCAGGCTTGCGCGGCGGCTGCTCAGACCCAGCCTCGGATTCCGACTCACCGCCATGCTCTCGACTGATGTGTGAGCCATCATCACCGGCCTCCTGCCGCGGCGCGGACTCATCCGGCGACACAGGCTTACGCGGCGACTGCTCAGACCCAGCCTCGGATTCCCGCTCACCGCCATGCTCTCGGCTCGTACGCGCGCCACCATCACCGGCCTCCTGGCTCGGTGCGGACTCGTCTGGCGACTCAGATCTGCGCGGTAACTGTTCAGACCCAGTCTCGGATTCCGAGTCATCGCCATGCTCTTGACTGATCTGCGAGCCATCATCACCGGCCTCCTGGCTCGGCTCGGACTCGTCTGGTGACTCGGGTTTGCGCGGCGGCTGTTCAAGCCCAGTCTCGGATTCCGACTCATCGCCGGGCTCTCGACTGGTGTGTGAGCCGTCATCGGCGTTGTCCGGACTCGGTGCGGACTCGTCGGCTGAACCCGGCTGGCGCGGCCGTGATTGTTCCGAAGCCGTCGAGGCTTCTCCGTTCGTCAGTGGTTCAGCGCTAGACCTGCGCGTCGACTGTTCGGGGTCCGTAGCGGGCTCGTGGTTCGACGGCTGCTCAGTACCGGCTGACCGTTCCTCGGCTTCGGCAGGATCGGGGTGTGCTGACGGATCGTGGTTCGTTGACCCTGGCGGGTCGTACGGCGGACCTTGTGGGAGCACGGTGGTGGTGGGCGGGTCTTCGTCCGGGCCAGTGGAGTAGCGGCGGTCGAGTTCGTCGAACTTGGCGGTTATTTCGCGGTGGGCGTTGTCCAGGTCCGCCATCAGTCGCTGGTGTTCGAGCTGTGCCTCGAGGTCGCTGCGGATCTGTTCGAGGTGGTCGAGTACCCGGCGCAGTTCGGCGTCGGCCGACTCGGCGTGACGCCGGTATGCCTCGTCCAGCTTCGCCAGTTCACGGGCTAGCGCTTCATCGATTCGGGAACGCGGATCCGGCGAATCCGCCTCTGGCACCACCCCATGCCTGTCGAGCTGTCCAGCCAGCTCATGGCCGACTTGCTCGAGATGATCGAGCACCCGCTGCAAATCGGCGTCGGCCTCAGCCGAATGACGTTGATACGACTCATCGAAGGCGGCCAGCTCACGCGCCAGCGCCTCATCGATCCGCGAGCGCGGATCCACCGAATCCGACTCCGGCACAACCTCATGCCCGTCACGCTGCCCAGCCAACTCACGACTGACTTGCTCCAGATGATCGAGCACCCGCCGCAGCTCGGCATCGGCTTCATCCGCGTGACGCCGGTAAGCCTCGTCCACCTTGGCCAGCTCACGCGCCAGCGCTTCGTCGATCCGGGTGCTCGGCGCCACCGAATCCGACTCCGGCACACCATCATGCGTCTCGAGCGGCCCAGCCAGATCACGGCCGACCTGCTCCAGATGATCGAGCACCCGCTGCAAATCGGCATCGGCCTCAGCCGAATGACGCTGATACGACTCATCGAGGGCGGCCAACTCGCGCGCCAGCGCCTCGTCGATCCGCGTGCGCGGGTCCGCACCCGACCGATCGTCGCGCAGTTCCGGTTCGGCGCTCGGCGGCTCCTCGGCAGTCTTCGCCCGGTCGCTCGCCTCATGCGGTGTCTGTTCCGAATCCGGCTGCCGCACAGTGGCATCCGTATCGGAGTGATTCGACGAATCGGTAGATTCTTGCGGCTGCTCACCGTTGGCCTCGATGGCCGGGCGCTCGGCGGCACCGTCGGATCCGGGCAGCCGAGGCGGCGGGTCGGTGGCCGAGGTGGGGGCCGGACCGTTCTCGTCAGGCCCATCCAGCCTAGGCGGAGTGGGACCGTCGCCGGGATGTCCGGACTGCTCGCCCGCAGGCAACTGCTCCGGCGCCCGATAGAACTCCTCGGCCAGGTCGGCGAGGTCGCGGATCTGCGCTGCCCGCTGGCGAACCTCGTCGCGCATCTTCGCGATTTCCGCCGCCAGTTCCTTGGGAGTCAGCCCCTCGTGCTTTTCGATCTTGCCGTCGCGGTAGGCCTCGTACACCTTGCGGAAGGTCGCGTCGTCGGCTCCCGCGAGATCGACGCCGACCAGCCGGGCCCAGTCCCGGTTGGGGTCCGGCCTGCCGGTCCCGGCGTCGCTGTCGCGATCCCAGGTGCCGTCGCCCTCGGGTCGGCCGGGGTGGTCCGCGAGGGTCTGCCCGAAATCGAGCGCATCTCCGGAACGCAGTGCGTCAGCGATGATCTCGCGCAGCGCGTGGATCGCCTCGGGATCATGGATCGGCGGCTCGCCCGTCACCCGCGGGTCGGCGGACAGATCACCGCGCGGCACATCGGAATACGGATCGATCTTGATCAACGCGTCCGCGTACTCGGTGAGCGCGCTCTTCACCAGGTCCTGCTTGCCGCCGCGTTCCATCTGCGCGAGCAACTTACGCAACTTCTTGGGATCCAGGCTCTTCGAGTCGAGCCCGTGCACCAGCCTGCCCGCGTCGTTCTTGTGGTACTTCGGCGGGAACAGCTCCGACGGCTCGACCCCGAGCCGCTTCGCCAGCTGATCACGCGCGGCGGCGAAGGCGTCGGGGTCGAGATCGCGCAGTTGCTTGGCGTACGCGACGATGTCGCCGACCTGCTGCGCCCGCAAGGCATTTCGGAACGAGCTGTCGGTCAGTGCCTCGGCAATGCGCTGCGGGGTCAGTTCCGCCTCGGGAATGCCGAGGCGAGTGGCCAGTTGGCTGCGTGCGTCACCGATGTCGTTGAACGACTCGATATCGTTCATCGAGCGGGCGAAGTCGGCGAGTGCCTCGATCTGTCCGGCCCGAACGGCGTTGTCCAGCTTCATATCCGCGATCGTCTGCGCCAGCCGGTCCGGGTGCAGCGCCTCCGGCTGCAACCCCAGTGTCCGTGCCAAATCCACCAGGTCCGTGAGGACTTCGGCGCGTGGTCGCGGCGGCGCTTCCGGCGCATCCGCCGCCGATGGCCCGGTGTGCGGCGCGTCGGCGTTGTCGAGCACCACCGGCCGCCACTGACCGTCGCTGTCGCGCAACAGCGTTACCGCCAGATCGCGGCCGTCGATCGTCTCGCGGTGGTGATAGACGTCGGGCGTCTCGACCGGTTCGAGATGGATATTGCCGTTCCGATCGGTGCGCGCCTTGTGGTAGTCGACCTCGACCTCGCCTCGGTTCACCGCTCGCGCGAGGTCTGGATTGTCGGCCAGCACCCGGGCGAGTGCGGCGGCGCGGTCCTGCGGCCCATCGATGACCACGAGCCGGTCCGGCACGTCCTCGCCGACCGGGATCCGGATGACCTGGTCGCCGAACGGTTCGCCGATCGGCGGCTGATCGTCGGATTCGGGATGCACGCGGATCTCGGCGGCATCGGCGAATTCGGCGACCCGGTCGGCGCGCGCCTGATTCGCGGCCCGCAGTTCATCGATGCGCTGCGTGGTCACCGTGTCGATGTCGAGCCCGAACATCTGTGCCCAGGTGGACAATTCGTCACGCAGCTGGTCGCGGCGCAGCGCGTGCTCGAAGTACGCGCGCGGTCCCTGGTCGCGACCGAGCTCGTTGTCGTCCGGCCCGATATCACCCCACTCCTTGAGCGGGTCCGCGCCATTGCCGACCGGCGTGTACTGCTGCACACCCGGTTCGCCCTCGAAGGCCGCGTTGATCTCTTTGAGGAAGCGGCCCATCGGGTTTTCGTCGAAGAAGCTGACCTCGTCGGAGTACGGGATGGGTACTCCGGCCGGGTCGGGCTCGCCGCGTCGGGCGGGACGACGGTCGTAATCGTCGTCGTCGAACTCGTCCTCGTCGAGTAAGAAGTCCTCGGCCTCCTCGCGTCTGCGCGCGTCGGGCCCTTCGATTTCACCGGGCGGCCGATTCCGCTGCTCGCCCTCATCGAGCGCGGGGCGTGAATCCTGGCCTGCTACATCCTCTTTGGTGTACGGCCTGGTCTGCTCTTCATTGAATCGCCGGTGCGCATCGGCGAGGCCCTCGATCGCCGCCGCCTCGCGCAGGGTGCGGTACTCCTGCTCGTCGATCACCCGGCGCACCGACGCGGGATCCTCATCGGGCAGGTCGAAGCCGAGCCGATCCGCCATGTCCGAGAACGACTCGTGCTCGGGCGGTGGACCGTCCGGCTCGGGCGTGGGCTCCGGGTGCTCGAGCGGTTCCTGCTCGAGCACTCTGGCCTCGTCTTCGGAGACCAGACCCAACCGCTCCATGTCGTCGACGATCCGCTGCCGCTGGTCCGGATCGGACACGGCGAGTGCGTCTTCCAGGATCGCCCTGGCCTCGTCCGCCGAAATCTGTTTGACCTCGAAGAGATCGGTAATGGTCTCGCGCACCAGGTCCGGGTCGGCGTCGCTGACCCAGAAGCGGTACTCCTCGCCGTCCGCGGTGCGCGGAGCCACGAAATCGCCCGCGACATCAGGGGTTCGGCCGGACAACTGACCGAAGATCGGGAGGTGTTCGCGGTTCTTCCAGATCGTCGCGCCCTCTTTCAGGATGCGAGCGACGTTGGGCGCCTTGTCCGATGAGTCCGGTGCGGGCCCCACGTGCGGGACGTCGGGCGACTGCGGCACGTGCGGCGTGGGGGCCGGAGCCGGATCGAACAGATGCGGCGCGTTGGCGACACCATCGCGCAGCGCCGTCTGTCCGCGGCCGTCCTCACCGGAGCCCGACGGGTACTTCGGGTTGTCCCCCTC
Organism: Nocardia sp. NPDC050175; assembly: GCF_044459885.1. Taxonomy (NCBI): domain Bacteria; kingdom Bacillati; phylum Actinomycetota; class Actinomycetes; order Mycobacteriales; family Nocardiaceae; genus Nocardia; species Nocardia sp. NPDC050175. The sequence goes on along the minus strand of NZ_JBITJI010000002.1, from coordinate 810,624 downwards.
GTAGCCGCGAACGTAGATCTTGTCGCGAATGCGTTCCCACGCACGGCGAACCGGCGACTTCTTCTCGAGCTCGCCCGAACCCTCTTGCCGCGCAGGCGGTTCCCCCTCGCTGGCGGGCACCGCGCGCCAACGATCCTCGCCGTCCGGATGCAGTGCCAGCGGCACCCGCTCGCCGTCGACGTCGAGAGTCAGCGGATGGGTGTCCTCGGCCAGCACCACCTCGTCCGGTTCCAGGGCCTTGGGCACGCCGGAGCCATTGTCGCGGTTCGGGTTCGAGTCGTCACCAGGATCGCCGGGCGAGGCTGGCGGCGGTAGTTCGCTGGGCGGCTTCTTGCCACCGCCGTCCGAACCCGACGCAGGCTCGACCGGATCGCCGGGCGGCCGTTGCCCGACATCGACATTGCGCATCGCCGATTCCCGCGGTGGCACGTCGGCATCACCGTGCTGGTGCGGAACTCCGTTCTCGTCGAACAGGATCGTGCGGGTGACCTGCACCGGATAGTCGGAGCCCGGCAGGATCGGCGGGAAGTCGTGTGGCGGGCCGACGGTCGGATCGTGCACCACGATCTCGCCGTTCTCCTTGAGCAACACGTAGGCATGCGCGCCGACGTTGTGCTCGTCGGATTTGCCGTACACGTCGACGACCAGCGCGGCCACCCCGTCGGGGCGCTCGATCCGGTTGCCGTCGGAGTCGAGCACGAAGCTCCCGTCCGGCCTGGTCTCGTACATCAGCGCATCGTGAATCTCGTTGTGATTCCCGACATCTCGCAGTGGCGCCTTGGCCGCCTGCTCGATTTCGCCCTGTGACACGCCGTCCAGGCCGATCTCCCTGGTCGGCACTTCGATCACGTCGCTACCGGTGACCTGGCGGATCAGTTCGAGGCTGCGGATCGCGCAGTCGCGCGGCTGCTCGGTGTCGGACGGATCCGGTCGCGCGGCTGTGTGGTCGTCGTCGGTGCCTGCGACGGGATCCGGGTGCGTGGTCCGGTCCGCGCGCGGCGACGAATCCGAGCCGTTCACCAGGGCGAGCGGCAGCAGACCTGCGGCGTCGAGCGGCGACGGGCCGTCGCCCTCGTGTCGAGATTGCGGACCATCCACCGGGGAATCGACCTGCCGCGGCACGGAGTCATCCGCATCGACCCGTGCTCGCGGCGAGTGTTCACCGCTCGAACCCGACTGCAGGGCCGACCGATGGTCGGTGCCACGGGGCGCGTCCGCTATGCCGGAGCGACTCGGCTCGGACCTGGTCCGCGGTGCGGTGCCGTCACCACGGACATCGCTCGCGCGGGGGCGATCGGTGGCCGGGCGCCCGTCGCCCGCCGGTCGTCCATCCGGAGTTCCGGCCCGCGGTTGCTCGACGCGCGGCGCGTCCGATCCGGTGTGTGCACGCACCTCACTGGATGCCGGGCGGGGCGAACTGGATGAAGCTGGGGTGCTGCGGCTTTCGCCGCCCGTCCCGGGGTTGGCCGAGGTCGGATGGACAGGCGCAGCGCCCGGGTTGGCGGGCGTTGTGTGGATAGGCGCGTTGGTGACCAGTCCTCCATCGCCGTTGTGCAGCGAAACCTGGTCTTTGCCAGTCGATGTGGCGTCTATCCGACCGTCTGAACCCACGCCGCGCACGGCATCCGTCTCCGGTGCCACGCCCGCTCGCTGGGTTGGGGCATCGCCCGAATCAGCATGCGCCGCAGCGCGGTCGGCACCCGGTGCGGCACCGTCGACTGGCCGAGCGCTGCCGTCGCCGGTATTGGTTCGGCCGTCGCCATCGGCATGGGCCTGCGTCGAATCCCCGGCCGCCCGGTCCGTGTTCGCCGCGTCGCCCGATCGACTCCCAGCGTCGCCGGCTCTCTGACTGCCGCTAGATCCGTTGGTATCGCTTGAATCCCGGCCGTCACCACGGCTGTCATCGGACCCATTGATTCCGCCCGAGTTCCGACTGTCGCCCGCTCCGCGGCTATCCCCAGACCCGTCGGCATCGCTCGAGTTCCGCCCGTCACCTGCTCCCCGGCTATCCCCAGACCCGCTGGTATCGCCCGGGTCCCGGCTGTCTCCCGCTCCTCGACTATCGCCAGCCCCATTGGTCTCGCTCGAGTTCCGCCCGTCACCCGCTCCACGACTATCGCCAGACCCGTTGGCATCGACCGAATTCCGACTGTCACCGGATCCGTTGCTCTCACCCGAATTCCGCCCGTTGCCCGGGTCCGCGCCGTTCTGCCGAGCTCCGCTATCTCCCCCGGCACGGCTGTTCGCGTCCCCGGCCCCGGCAGGCCTGGTCGCACCGCCGTCACCGGTCGTGCCACGGCCGCTGCCATCCCCCGCACCGGCGGGCAGTCCGGCGCCATCCGGCCGAAGCCCAACGCGGACACCGTCACTCGAGTTCGCTCCATCCCCGCCGGACCCATTGAAGATATCGTCGAAGCGAGCCCCGAACCCCGGCCTGTTGAACAGGTCCGGCCGCATGTTGCCCCAAGCATGCTGCGCGCCGACCTTGTTCAAGCCGGACATCGCGCCGTTCGACGCGCCCGCGGTGAACATCCGCCAATCGACCTGGGTGTTCTTCAGGTTGTTCCACGCGTCGCCCACGCCGTGGTGTGCGACGTCGAGCCCGAACTGCGTGCCGGTCGCGGCGACGAATCCCGCACCGGCGCCCATCAGACCGGCGGCGGGGCCGGTGATCGCGGCCCGCATCCACGGCTTCATCTCCGAGCTCAGCCGGTGGCCGAGCCAGTCCCCGAACGGGCCCGCCGCCGCACCGCCCGCGGCCGAGCTCACCGCGGTGACGACGACCTGGTCCCAGTTGATCTCCTTGCGGTGACCGTGCTCGACCTGCCACTGCTGCACGCCGAGTTCCTGCAGCGTGCCGAGCACCGTATCGATCGCCACGTGCCGCAGCAGAAACTGCGCCAACTTCGACGCGACCAGCTTGCCCGCGTGCCGGATGATCGCGGAAACCACCCGCTCGCCGATGATGCGCACCGCCAGCCGGGTGAGCCCGATCGCGGCCGCCTCGACCGCGGGCGCGGTCGGCGGAAACAGCCACGCCGCAGCCATTTCACCGGCCAGCAGGCCCAGCGACGACCAGTACATCAGCTTGGCGTATTCGATCTCGGTGCCGACGCCGTTGGCGGATTCGCCGATCTGGTCGAAGAGTTGGGCCAGCTTGGTCAGCGACTGGTCCTTGTCCGAACCGTCGCCGGACCGCATGCTGTCGAAGCCCTTGATCATCTCCTCGACGCCGTCGCCCTCGGGATAGGCGGTGAGCGAGGCGCTCTTCGCGGCGTCGATATCGCCGAGGATGGTGCGCAGATCGGCGGCGGCGGTGTGCCAATCCTGGGCGAGGGCCCACATCTCGTCTTCGTTGCCCTCGGGCCACTCCATGCCGACAATCGGCTCGAGCCACTCCAGGAAGCCCGGCAGTTCGATCATGTTCGACTATTCCGATATCAGCGGCTCGCGCGGGCGACCGGGCCGCCCCGCAACGGGTTTCGGCGGCCGGCCCCGGCCGGTCCGATCGTCATCCGGGCCGGACCCTCGGTCAGGAGAAACCGTCGCGGTTGCCGTGTTCCATCTTGTCCAGCAGCTCGGCGCTCTTGGCCTGGCCGGTCGAGAAGTTGTCGAGCGAGCCTGCGATGTTCTGCGCGCCGGTGATCATGTTGTCCCGCGAGGAGGTGTAGCCGGTCGCGAAGTTGCGGCCGAGTGAGTCGTTGCCCCAAGGGTTTCCGCGCGCGTTGAGCGACGCCTGCAGGGTGTGCAGCACCGTGTTGATTCGGTCGCGCGCGTCTCCGGTCTTCTTGGCTGCCTTGTAGAACAGAACCGAGTCGTACTGGAATTTGTCCGCCACCGCGTTCCCTCCGCGTATGTGCGGATCACCCCGCACCTACATCAGCTCGTACGCATCCGACGATGACACCCGATAGCAACTCCCCTGTTGCTCGCACATGAACGGAAAGTGCCGCAACAGTTACATGCAACAACTGGGTACACCTAGCCGTTCACCTGACGAAATGTGCTACGCGCGTTAATGTTCGGCGACTGGGTGAACCCGGCTCTACGAACGATAGACTCCGAGGTCAGCGGCCGAATCGAACCGACTGTACGCGGATTGCCGGCCATGACGGCCAAAGCCTCAGCGGCGCAATACCGAGTCGATCGCTGAAGCGTTGGGAGACAAGGTGTTGCGAGCGCGGAGCCGAGGTGGCAAACACACCGCCACCGACAGCACTGCCGGTCGGCACGACACCACATGTATCTCGAACTGATCGAAAACGGCTCGGCCATCTCACGGGAGGGATCTCAACCGCACACGGCATCAGCTACGTCGCGGGAGTCAGCGGGCGCCTACGCGGGCGGCCCGGCTGCCAGGTTCCGGGGGCATGCGCAGATTGGCGTCGCTTTGTGCATGCCCCCAGATCCCGACTTTGATGTTACATCAATCAATGTGCCGCTGTCTAGCGGCAAGTTCCCAAACGGCAATCCCACCCGCGAGAACAGCCTGTTCTACTGGCCGGGCAGCTCGTCGGCCAGCTCGGCGATGTCGCGTTCGAGGTACCACGCGACGAATCGATTGACCAGCTCGGCCGCCGCCTGACCAGGCACGACCCGGGCGGCGGCCACTCGCTCAGCGAGCACCGCCCGATCCTCCGGCGTGCGCCCCGACTGCCGGAACGACTGCCACGCGGTCCGCTCGAACACGTCGACGAAGCGACGGGCAATGCGATCGCAATCGCCGCGCAACCGCTCCACCTCATCGAGCACCTGGGCCGGCGACGCCCCCGCCGCCGCCAATTGCTCGGCGATCCGAACGAGCTGCTGGTCGGCCACCACGTAGGTGGCGGCATCGAGCGGTTCATACATCCCGGCCGCGACAACCCGGGCGAGACCATGCGGGACGTCACGATACCGATCCGCGAGTTCTGTTGCGGCAACGACCTTTTCGCGGACGGCATGCATCGAACCCGGCTCACTCGGCGCGCCGATATCAGCAACAACACCTGGCTCGGCCATGCCCTCCGGCTCGGGCACACCGAGGATGTCGCCGAGGTCGTCGCCGCGGTCCCACGCCTCGAGCAATTCCCGGATGCCGTTCAGCTTGATGCCACGATCCAGCAACCGGCCGATGGTGCGTACCCGGTTGAGATGATCGGACCCGTAGAAACCGGTGCGCCCCTTCACCTGTGGCGGCGGCAGCACGCCGCGCTCGTGATAGACGCGCAGGCTCCGCACGGTCGTGCCGGCCTCACGCGCCAGCTCGTCGATCGTAAACTCCGTACCTGCTGCCATAGCTCAAGGAAACCACACCGAAACCTGGCTTGATCGCTGTCCGAGGTCAGCCGAGCCCGTATGACGATCGAGTTTCATGAGATGACATTCATGTACATCTATTGAACGTGCCGTTAAACAGCGGTACGTTACTTAGCGATATGACTGCCGTCACATGAAAGGCCCAGGCATGACCATCGTTCGACCTCCCTCAGAGACGCAGGAGCCGGCCGCCGCACGGGCCCTGCACGCCGAGGACGCGGGCTATCACAAGGCGCTACGCCCACGCCAACTGCAGATGATCGCCATCGGCGGCGCGATCGGTACCGGGCTGTTCCTAGGTGCGGGCGGCAGACTGAAAGACGCAGGCGCGGGGCTTTTCCTGGCGTATGCCGTGTGCGGCGTCTTCGTGTTCTTCATCCTGCGGGCACTCGGTGAGCTGATCCTGCATCGTCCGTCGTCGGGCTCGTTCGTCTCCTACGCTCGCGAGTTCTACGGCGAGAAGCTGGCGTTCGGCGTCGGCTGGATGTACTTCTTCCACTGGTGTATGACCGGCATCGTCGACATCACGGCGATCGCCACCTATGTCCACTACTGGGGCAGCATGCAGGTGATCCCGCAGTGGACGATCGCGTTCATCGCGTTGGCCGTGGTGGTCAGCATCAACATGGTGTCGGTGCGCTGGTTCGGCGAGATGGAATTCTGGGCGGCACTGATCAAGGTGATCGCGCTGGTGGCCTTCCTCATCGTCGGCACCATCTTCCTCGCGGGCAGGCACCCGATCGAGGGCAAGAACACCGGGATCAGCGTGATCAGCGATCACGGCGGTTTGCTGCCGAACGGCATCGTCCCGATCGTGCTGTGCACCACCGGCGTCATCTTCGCCTATGCCGCAGTGGAATTGATCGGTACCGCCGCCGGTGAGGCGGAGAACCCGGAAAAGATCATGCCGCGGGCCATCAACTCGGTGATCGCCCGTATCGCGTTGTTCTACGTGGGTTCGCTGGTGCTGCTCTCGCTGCTGCTGCCCTACACCGCCTTCAAGTCCGGCGAGAGCCCGTTCGTCACCTTCTTCTCCAAGATCGGTGTCGGCGGCGCGGGCACGATCATGAACCTGGTTGTGCTGACCGCAGCATTCTCCAGCCTCAATGCCGGGCTGTACTCGACCGGCCGCATCCTGCGGTCCATGTCGATGAACGGCAGTGCGCCCGCGATGGCGGGACTGATGTCCAAACGAGGTGTGCCCTATGTCGGCATCCTCGCCACCGGCGCGGTCGCGCTGATCGGTGTCGGGCTCAATGCCCTGGTCCCGGACAAGGCCTTCGAGATCGTGCTGAACATGTCGGCCTTGGGCACCATCACGGCGTGGGCGGCGATCGTGGTCTGCCAGCTCAAGCTGTGGCGTTGGTCGAAGGAAGGGAAGATGGAGCGCCCGTCGTTCCGGCTGATCGGCGCGCCGTACACGAGCATCGCGACGCTGATCTTCCTGGCGGCGGTGGTGCTGCTCATGCTGTTCAGCAGCAGCGAGGTGCAGCGCGGCGCGGTCATCGCGATGGGCGTGATCATGATCCCGGCCATGGTCATCGGCTGGTTCTTCGCGCGCGGCAGGGTCATGCGTCTCGCGGAATTACGCGAAGGTTATACCGGTGCATTCCCGGTGGTCGCGGAGCGTCCGATGGAACATCGCGACCCTCGTATCGCCGAAATATCCCCGGCAAGCAACAACACCGCAACGAACAATGAGGCAGAATCGCGATAGGCCGACCTATCCCCGCCCGCTCCGCTACCACGGTTGTCCACCGGTGTCGCGGAGCGGAGCGGGTTCGGCCCGATGTTGTACGCGTTGGTGCTGAGAGGGTCGAATGCCGGAACACTTCAGTGGCTCCGATGACCTCAGCCCGGCGGCGCAATCGACCACACTCACCCAGGACCCCGCCGAAGCGGCGTTCCGGGCCACCTACGCCTGGGCGACCCGACGAGCATCGCCCTCCGAAACCACTCCCTGGTCGCCCGAGCACGACGATTCGACGGCGGCGGAGGCCGACCCGGGTTCGGAACGCAGCGTTCGATCCAGGCCGAGTGTTCGCCGGCTCAGCGCGGGCCTGGTCGAGCTACCGCGAGTGTCGCAGGTCGACCCGGCCACCGCGATACTGACCAATCCCGAAGTGCCCGAAGACAAACGGTTCTGCTGGAAATGCCAGAAGCCCGTCGGCCGCTCGACCGGCGACGGACCCGTCGCATCGGCGGGCAAATGCCCGCATTGCGGATCACCGTTCAACTTCCGGCCGCTGCTGGCGCCCGGCGACCTGGTGGCCGACCAATACGAGGTGCAGGGCTGCCTCGCGTACGGCGGTATGGGCTGGATATTCCTGGCCCGCGATCGCAATGTCAGCGACCGCTGGGTGGTCCTGAAGGGATTGCAGAACCCGCTCGATTTCGAGGCGCACGTCGTGGCGCTGGCCGAACGTCAGTTCCTCTCGGAAATGGCGCATCCGGGCATCGTCAAGATATTCAACTTCGTCAAACATCGCTCGGCGGACGGAATTCCGTGCGGGTACATCGTGATGGAGTACGTGGGTGGGCAATCGCTTAAGGAAATGCTCGATCTGCGCGCACCCGAACACATTCCCGTCGCCGAGGCCATCGCCTATGTGATGGAGGTGCTGCCCGCACTGGATTATCTGCACTCGTTCGGCCTGGCCTACAACGATCTGAAACCTGACAACATCATGGTCACCGAGGACGAGGTCAAACTCATCGACCTCGGCGCGGTGGCGGCCAGGGAATCCGGCGGCAGTCTTTACGGCACCCTCGGATATCAGGCACCCGAATTCACCAATACCGGTCCGACCATCGCCTCCGACATCCACACGGTCGGCCGGACCTTGGCCGCGTTGACCCTGGACATGCCGACCGAACCGCGCGGCCCGAAACTTCCCGGCATCCCGACGGCCGACGAGGAGCCGGTGCTGCGCCGCTATCCCGCCTTCGAGCGGTTGCTGTTGCGCGCGACCGACCCAGATCCGGACCAGCGTTTTCCCACCGCCTACGCGATGTACCGCCAGCTGGCCGGCGTGCTGCGTACCGTCCTCGCCGAGGACACGAATCGGGAATACCCGCAGACCTCCGCCGTATTCGGTTCGCTGCGTGGCGATTTCGGCATCGATACGTTGATTCGGCAGACCGAAGGGGTCATCGAGGGTGTGCATCAGGTGCCCATGCTCGACCCGCCGAGTGTCGTGGCCGCACTGCCGGTGCCGCTGATCGACAGCGAGGATCCGAGCGCGGAACTGCTGTCACCGCTGTTGCACGGCGACCCGCAGCAGACCCTGGACACGCTGCGGCAGAGCACCGCCGACATGAGCGCAGGAGCCATCGGCACACCCGAGACCTTCGATCTGGAAGGCACCTTGACCGCGGTCCGGGCGCACCTGGACCTCGGCGCGGTCGAGCAGGCACGAGAATGCCTCGCGCGCTTGCTGCCCGATTACCGTGCGGACTGGCGGATCGATTGGTACACCGGCATCGCGGAGCTGTCCTGCGCCGACTACGCCAAGGCCTACGAACAATTCGATCGGGTCCACTCCATGGTCCCCGGCGAGATCGCGCCGCTGCTCGCGCTGGCCGCGACCGCCGAACTGCTGCTGCAGACGAACGCCGACGAGCCGAATCAGTGGCGGCGCGCCGCGACCGAGTACTACCGATCTGTCTGGCGGAACACCCGCGGTGTGGCGAGCGCGGCGTTCGGTCTGGCGCGCAGGCTCGCCGTCGACGGCGACGTGTTCACCGCGGTCGCCACGCTGCGGCAGGTGCCGGATTCGTCGCGCCATCACAACGCCGCGCAGATGACCGCGTGCCTGCTGCTGGTTACCCGTCCGGTGACCGAGCTGACCCAAACCGACCTCGACGCGGCGGCGGCACACCTGCACGCGCTGCCGGACGATCCGCGACTGATGCAGCTGCAGGCCATCGTCCTGACCGCCGCGCTGGCCTGGCTGAGTAGAGGTGGACAACCAGAGTCGCGGGCCACCATCCTCGGATTCCGCTATACCGAGACGGGCCTGCGCGGCGGACTGGAATCGACGCTGCGCGCGGTCGCGCGGACCACACCGAATCGACTGCATCGCTACGCGCTGATCGATCTGGCGAACGACATTCGGCCCCGTTCCCTCTGGTAGGCAGCGGTATCGCATACCCACGCCTGCGCGCATGGCGACCCGCGGCGCTCCGCCTCATCCGGCACGGCATGATCAATGGCTGTGCGTGTGCTGCTGCAACGAGTGAGCTCGGCCCAGGTGACCGTCGACGACGAGATCGTCGGCCGCATCGACCCGGCCGCGTCCGGGGTGCCGCACGGCCTGGTCGCGCTGGTCGGCGCCACCCACGGCGATACCGAGGCAACCGCGAAAACGCTGGCCGACAAGGTATGGCGGCTGCGCATCCTCGACGGCGAACGCTCCGCCGCCGACCTGGCCGCGCCGATCCTGGTGGTCAGCCAGTTCACCCTCTACGCCGACACCGCGAAGGGCCGCCGCCCGTCCTGGAACGCGGCCGCGCCGGGTCCCGTCGCACAGCCGCTCTTCGAGGCGTTCGTCCAAGCGCTGCGCGAACTCGGCGCGACTGTTTCGACCGGCCGGTTCGGCGCACATATGCACGTCGAACTCGTCAATGACGGACCGGTCACACTGCTGCTGGAAGGTTGACCGCGCCTACCCACGAGTTCCAGCTTTGACGCCGCCGGTTCCGCGCACATCCCCGCGAAGGATCCTGGTGCGCCGAGCCGATAACCGTGACAGACTCGTGCGTTAGAAGGTGCGGGTGGCTCGATGCCGCCGGTTAGCGGAGGATCATGCTGGAAACGAGGGACGCGATGGATCTGGACGCGCTGGAGCGTCGGGTCGCCGCGGATCGGTATGCGGCGCTTGATCGTTCGATCGAGGCGGATCTGCGACTGGCCACCTCGCTCGCCGATCTGGCGAAGGGCTTTATCGCCACCAAGACCAACGGGTCGGTTCGCGACCGGACCAGGGACGCGCTGGCTCCCGCCGAGGAGGCGGTCGCCATTCGGCTACGGCTGCTCTCCACCGGACAGGTACTGAACGCTCGGCTCGCGGGTGAGCTGAACGAGGCACTCCGGTCGGTCGAACTCGCGGCAAGGGACAGCGGTCGCCGGGAACTCGCGACCACCACCATCCGCCGCGCCTGCGACGCCTACCGGCAGGTGGCGCGCATCCATCCGGAGGTCGCCGGCCTGTGCGCCGACGGGCTGTCGAAATGTGGTGTGTGGCTTGGTCGTCTCGATCAGGACGCCGCCGTCGCGGCGACCGAAGAGGCGGCGCGAATCCGCAGCGCGCTGGCAGCTGCCGCGCCGGAGCTCTCCGGTAAATACCTGGCCAGCCTGAGCACGTTGCTGCGGACGCTGATGGTCGGCCGGTCGCGCAAGCAGGCCCTGTCGATGTATCGCGAGCGGTACTCCGCGTTCACCTCGACGAGCATGTCGATCCGGTTGCGCGCCTGCGGAGTTCAAGACCTCGACCTGACGCCGAAGTCGTACAAGGCGCTCGCCGAACTCGGTGTCCGCACGCTGGAGCAGGCCGGGCGGCTGACTCAGCAGCAGATCCTGTTCAAGTCCTCGGGCGATCTGTCGACCGTCGAGGAGATCAACTGGAAGCTTGCCCTGGTCGGCCTGCGACCGCTGCTGCCCGGCGCGGAACCCGATCCGCCGTCGATGCCGGTGCAGATCGGCACCAGCTTCGGCGCGCTGAGCGTGTACTGCCCGGTGCCGGACGCGATCGCGCAGATCCGCGCGGCGATCATCGGCGCCTATGCGACCGACGACGCCTATCCGCTGGATCGGGAGAGCTATCTCGGTGCGCGCGAGGAACATTGGAAGATCACCGACGCCGAGGTGAACACCGCGGAGAAGCTCAGCGACGACGTGGTGCTGATCGATCAGCCCTATGGCGGCTGGGTGACGGTGCTGAGCCTGCACTGGGAGCTGACGCCGGTCGGCAAGCATCCGCTGGCGCGGCGGCTGTCCCAGGATTGGCCGGTGGCCGCGATCACGGTGACCGAGCACGTCGCCTACGAGCTGTGCTGGTACGAGCACGGGGCGGCCACCCAATACGCCGCGCTCGGCAGGCCGGCCGGGCAGGCGCCGCTGGATAAACCGCTGGCGCCGTTGGACTTCAAGATGCTGGCCGATCTGAACGCCGACCGCGCGAACGAGACGAAACTTCGCGCGGCGTTCGGCAATACCCAGATGTTCGCCAACCTCACCTATCTGCCGTCGAGCGGCCTGCGCCAGATCAGCGCGACCACCCCGCTCGCCGAGCACGGTGATCGCGTGCTGTTCTTCCGTACGACGCCCTGAGACGTCACCCGGCAACGGTCGGGCGCACCGGCTGAATGGTCGAGTTGCGGCCCCAGATGAACCACACCACCGGGCCGAGGAACGGGAACGCGAGCATGAGCAGCACCCAGATCGCCTTACCGGCCGCCGCATAGTTGCTGGACCGTAGCGCGCTCACCACCCCGGCGATGAACAATGCGATGGCACCGATGGCAATGGCGAAGGCGAAGACGCCGAAGGCGATCGAGCCTGCCGTCTCGGCGGCACTGGCCAGGGCGGGAGCGGAAGCGAGAGCAATTGTTGTCATGCCATTCAGCGTAGGGATCGACCCCACCTCGGCACATCGGTGACTAACCCTGAATTTGCTATCGCGGATATGACCGACGGTGTACGCCGCAGGGATGACCTCGCATACGACGTTGAGAGCGGACCGGCATCAGGGTGGCGGCGGACAATTCAGTATTAAAGTACCCAGCAGTCGCGGCAGCACCGTTTGCCCTGAATGCCGGAATCGCGGGGCGACGTGCGGTCTGCCCGTCAGCCGGGCGGACGGCGCAAAACCCGCAGGCGAACTTCTCGAGAACTAATTGAACGGAACGTTTATGCCCCGGCATGGAGTGCTCTACTGAGATCACGCCCGAACGGTGTCGTAGGTCACCCTCAGTGACCATGACGGACCGGCTCGGGCGGCTTCACCAGACACACGATGCTAGTCGAGGCTCTTCTCATGGATCAACTGGCGTTGGCGGAAACCCCAGCCGCCCGATGCGCCTATTACCGCCATACCTGCGACCTACCCGCCGGATTTCTTCCGGAGATCGGCCGGATCATCGTCCGGGCCGGATTCGTCGGCGCGATCACCATGCCCGCGTCGCTTGGTCAGCAGGTCCACGACGATTTGATACATCATCGAAATCCATTGGGCCCCGTTATTTCTCATGTGCGCTCAAAACGCTGGACCTTTCTGATCCGGCCCGACCTGCCCGACGACGTCCGCCTGTTCGCGGAGCTGTTCCGGCTCAACGTGTCGATCGTGCCGATCGGTGGCGAGATCGCGCTGCCCTCTCCCGCCGACGCGAACGCCGGGTACCGCGAGTGGATTGTCGCCCCGGAGAACACCTTTCGGCCGTCCGGTGCCGCCATCGTGGACACCGTGCGCTCGTGCCGGAACATGGGGCCGCGATGACCACGGGCCAACTCCCCGCGAAACATCAAGTGCTGCAAGCATGTCGGGGTGAGCCGCCGGAAAACAACCCGCTGCTGCGCGGCGCGCACGAACTCACCACACTGCACGAGCGACGGCTCGGCGCGGGCCCCGAGGCGACCGACGAAATCGACGCGCTCCGAGCGAGTTTGGTGCGCGACATCGACCGTTGGATCACCGTGCAGCTGCCGCCCGCGCACGGCGCCGCGCATGTGCACACCGAGACGGTCGGCGCCGTGATCGACCGGCTCGCCCAGTTCACCGCCAACGCCTATGCGGCACTGGCGAGTGCGTCCGAATGGGACCTGTGGGACGCGTGGCAGCGCCTCGCGGAACTGGCCGTCGGCTACGACGACCTGGCCGCGGAGGTGAGCGCGGGCGTACGCCGGTTGCCCGGCGCGTCGTAAATCTCCCCCGCGCGGCGGCTACCCGGACTTAGGGTGGGGCGCATGGGCAATACGACGGATCGAGATGCGAGCAAGCGTGCCCTGTATGCCCGTCGGGCCGCCTCCTTCGGCGCCAACGCGACGGACTACGCCGAACACCGGCCGGACTATCCGATAGCGGCCATTCGCTGGGCGCTGGAGGCCGTGCCGACCGTGCCCGCGCCGATCGTGCTCGACCTCGGCGCGGGCACCGGCAAGCTCACCGAGGGGCTGCTCGCCGCCGGTGCCACGGTGATCGCGGTCGAACCCGACGACGGCATGCGCATCGAGTTGATGCGCCGACTGCCCGGCGTGCGCGCGTATGAGGGGACGGCGGAGGCGATTCCGCTCGCGGACGGGTCGGTGGACGCGATCGTGGCCGGGCAGGCGTTCCACTGGTTCGATCAACAGCGTGCCTTTCCGGAGTTCGCGCGGGTGTTGCAGAAAGGCGGAGTTTTCGCGGCACTGTGGAACACCGACGACGTGCGAGTCGACTGGGTCGCCGAGTTGGGGCGCGTTTCGCGTTCGGAGGCTTCCACACCGCCACTGGAACCCGGGCCGGCGAAACTACCCGAGCACCCGCTGTTCGAGACCTTCGAGACCGCCCAATTCCCGCACAGCCAGCGGCGGACCGCGGCATCGCTGACCGCGACCATCGGAACGCACTCGCACACTCTGGTGGTGCCCCCGCAGCAGCGGGCCGAAGTATTGCAGCGCATCTCCGACTACCTGCACAGCAGGCCGGAGACTGCCGAAGGCGAATTCGACCTTCCCATGGTGACTTTGGTGCTCCGCGCCGTCCTTCGGCCCCGCTGACCGATTCGTCCGGCTAGCTCGGCCACCCATCGACTACCTGCCGCAAGGGAATTCGCACACCACACACAATTTCCGGACGTCGCGCCTGCCGGGTACGCGGGTGCTGAACGCGAACCGCGTGGTGCGCCAACCGGATTCGAGTAGTGGTCTACTCGCGTCGCACCCACCCGCTCGAACATACGCTGACGGCATAGTTCAGAACGTAGCGATCAGGCCTCAACGTCGACCTGATTCCGACACCCGGGCAGCGCCGCCCGACACCAAACGTCACGGTCGCGCGCCACGGGCGCAAGGAACGACGACACCGATCCAGCGAAGCGGCTGGGTATCGCCATCAGGCGAGATCGTCCAGACGGGGGCCGCCACCCCCGCTGGCGTCGGTGCGTATCGACTCCTCGCCACGCAGCGCCTCCGACCCCCAGTGTCTCGAATAACGTTGCGCCGCTCGATCTTCCGCATGGAGGGGTCGGCAGGGATCGACGGCGCCGATGGTGGGGCCGCCGTATGTTTCGCTTACTCCGGGCGCAACGTGAGGATGCGGGGACCGTTTTCGGTGACGGCTACCGTGTGCTCCCAGTGGGCGGCGCGGGTGCCGTCTACCGTGACGACGGTCCAGTCGTCGTCGAGGACCTGGGTTTGGGTGGTGCCGAGCGTGAGCATCGGCTCGATCGCGAGGACCGATCCCACCACGAGCTTCGGGCCCTTGCCCGGATCGCCCTCGTTGGCCAGGAACGGATCCAGGTGCATTTCGCGGCCGATGGCGTGCCCGCCGTAGCCGTCGACGATGCCGTAGGCGCGGCCGTGTAACTGTTCGGCCGCGCGGGTGCCGAGTTCGATGGCGTGCGACACGTCGGAGAGCCGGTTACCGGGCACCATCGCCTCGATACCGGCTTCCATGGACAGCTTGGTCGCCTCGCTCAGCAGCCGGTCGGCGTCGATGATGTTGCCGACGCCGAACGTCCACGCCGAATCACCGTGCCAGCCATCGAGAATGGCGCCGCAGTCGATGGAGACCAGGTCGCCCTCGGTCAGGATCTCGCCCGCGGTCGGAATCCCGTGCACCACACGGTCGTTCACCGACGCGCAGATCGAGCCGGGAAAACCGTGGTAGCCCTTGAAGGACGGCACCGCACCCGCGTCGCGGATGAGCTGCTCGGCGACCTCGTCGAGCTCCAGGGTGGACACCCCTGGCTTGGCGGCCGCGCGCACGGCGACGAGGGCGCGACCGACGATCGCGCCCGCCGCCGCCATGGCGTCGAGTTCACCGCTGGTGCGAAAAGGCACCACCTTCTTGTTCTTCCGGCCGAAGACCATCAGTGGCCCGTCGTGAACAGCATCAGCGGCCCAGGGCCTGCAGCACGCGGCCGTGCACCTCGTCGATGGTGCCGACGGCGTCCACCGGGACGACGATCCCGTCGTAGTGCTCGAGCAGCGGCGCGGTCTCGTCGCGATAGACCACCATCCGGTTGTGGATGACCTCCGCGTTGTCGTCGCTGCGCCCGCTGGTGCGACCGCGGTCGACCAAGCGCTCGATCAGAATCTCTTCCGGCACATCGAAGCTCAGCACCGCGTCGAGCTTCTTGTCCATCTCGGCGAGGATCTTCTCCAGCGCGTCGGCCTGGTCGACCGTGCGCGGGTAGCCGTCGAGCACGAAGCCGTTCGCGGCGTCGGTCTCGTTGACCCGCGCCTCGACCATGCGGTTGGTGACATCGCTCGGCACCAGATCGCCGGCATCCATGTACTTCTGTGCTTCGCGGCCGAGCAGCGTCTGCTGGCTGATGTTCGCGCGGAACAGATCCCCGGTGGAGATGTGCGGAACGCCCAGTTTTTCCGAAAGCAGGACGGCCTGAGTGCCCTTGCCGGCACCCGGCGGACCGAGCAGTACAACTCTCACTTGAGGAACCCTTCGTAATTTCGATTCATCAGCTGACTTTCGATCTGCTTCACCGTGTCCAGGCCGACGCTCACCATGATCAGCACCGCGGTGCCGCCGAACGGGAGGTTCTGACCGTTACCGGAAGCGCCGATATCGAGGAAAAGATTCGGCAGGACAGCGACAAGACCGAGGTAGACCGAGCCGGGGAGGGTGATGCGACTCAGCACATGGTTGAGGTAATCCGCGGTGGGCTTGCCGGGGCGGTACCCCGGGATGAAGCCACCGAACTTCTTCATCTCGTCCGCGCGTTCCTCCGGGTTGAAGGTGATCGCGACGTAGAAGTAGGTGAAGAACACGATCAGACCGAAGTAGATCGCGATGTAGACCGGGTTGCCCGGGTTCACCAGGTACTTGGCGATGATGTCTTGCCACCAGCTCGGATTCGGGTTGTTCTTCGAGGAGGTGAGCTGGGAAACCAGGTTGGGCAGGTACAGCAGCGAGGACGCGAAGATGACCGGGATGACGCCGGCCTGGTTGACCTTCAGCGGTAGATAGGTCGAGGAGCCGCCGTACATCTTCCGGCCGACCACGCGTTTGGCGTACTGCACCGGAATTCGGCGCTGGCCCTGCTCGACGAAGATGACCGCAGTGATGATCGCGAAGGCGGCGACACACACCAGGCCGAACACCAGACCGCCACGGCTGTCCAGGATGGATTTGCCCTCGGTGGGGATGCGCGCGGCGATACCGGCGAAGATCAGCAGCGACATGCCGTTGCCGACACCGCGCTCGGTGATCTGCTCGCCGAACCACATCACCAGGGCCGCACCGGCGGTCATCACCAGCACGATGATGATCATGCCGAAGATGCCGTTGTCGGCGATGATGTCCTTGTCACAGCCCTGCAGCAGCTGCTTGCGGGAGGCGAGCGCGACCAGACCGGTTGCCTGCAGGATCGCCAGCGCGATCGACAGGTACCTGGTGTACTGCGTCATCTTGTTCTGGCCGGACTGGCCTTCCTTGCGCAGTTCCTCGAACCGCGGGATGACGACGGTCAGCAGCTGGATGATGATGCTCGCGGTGATGTACGGCATGATGCCGATCGCGAACACCGACAGCTGCAGCAACGCTCCACCGGAGAACAGGTTGATCAGCTGGTAGATACCACCGGAATCACCGCCGGATACCTGCTTGATGCAGTCCTGGACGGCCCGGTAATCGACGCCGGGGGACGGCAGCGCGGCACCCAGACGGTACAACGCGATCAACCCCAGCGTGAAGAGAATCTTCCGCCGTAAGTCCGGAGTCCGGAAGGCCGATACGAAGGCGGAAAGCACAGATCCTCCTGGCGAACGACATGGTGGTCAGGACATGGGAATTCAAGCAATACCCCAGATCCGACGATGCGGCATCTGGGGACGCTGAAAACCATGACGAGGCTTGGCAGACAACAACTTGAACTCTAACAGTGGCACCGGACGAGCTTTCACTCGTCCGGTGCCATTGACTGCAGAGTACCGTCAGCCCAGCTCGGTGACAGAGCCACCGGCCGCAGTGATCTTTTCCTTGGCCGCGCCGGTCACCTTGTCGACGGTCACCTGGACCGCGACGCCGATCTCGCCGTCGCCGAGGACCTTCACCAGCTGGTTCTTGCGAACCGCACCGGCCGCCACGAGCTCGGCCTTGCCGATCTCGCCGCCCTCGGGGAAGAGCTTGGCGATGACGCCGACGTTCACGACCTGGTATTCCGTGCGGAATCGGTTCGTGAAGCCCTTGAGCTTGGGCAGCCGCATGTGCAGCGGCATCTGCCCACCCTCGAAGGAGGCGGGGACGTTCTTGCGTGCCTTGGTGCCCTTGGTACCACGGCCCGCGGTCTTACCCTTGGAACCCTCACCACGGCCGACCCGAGTCTTCTCGGTCTTGGCACCGGGCGCGGGACGCAGGTGATGCAACTTGATGGTCATGTCAGACCTCCTCAACTGTCACGAGGTGGCGCACGACGTTGATGAGTCCCCGGTTCTGCGAGTTGTCCTCGCGAACCACGGTCTGCCGGATCTTGCGCAGACCGAGCGTGCGCATACTGTCACGCTGGTTCTTCTTGGCGCCGATCGTGCTCTTGATCTGGGTCACCTTGAGATCTGCCATTACCTGGCACCTCCCGCAGCCTGGGCGCGCGCACGCAGCATGCCCGCAGGGGCAACGTCCTCGAGCGGCAGGCCACGGCGAGCCGCGACCTCTTCCGGACGCTGCAGCATCTTGAGCGCCGCAACGGTCGCGTGCACGACGTTGATGGCGTTGTCGCTACCGAGCGACTTCGCCAGGATGTCATGGATGCCAGCGCATTCCAGCACGGCACGAGCCGCACCACCGGCGATCACACCGGTACCGGGCGAGGCCGGACGCAGCATGACGACACCGGCCGCCGCCTCACCCTGAACCGGGTGGACGATGGTGGAGCCGATCATCGGGACGCGGAAGAAGCTCTTGCGAGCCTCCTCGACACCCTTCTGGATGGCCGCCGGAACTTCCTTGGCCTTGCCGTAGCCGACGCCGACCAGACCGTTGCCGTCACCGACGATCACGAGGGCGGTGAAGCTGAAGCGACGACCACCCTTCACGACCTTGGAGACGCGGTTGATCGCGACGACGCGCTCGAGCTGGTTCTTCTCGGCCTGCTGGTCGCGACGGTCGTTGCCACCGCGGCGGTCGCGGCCGCCACCACGCTGGTTGTCGGCACCGCCACCGGCGGCACCATTCTGCTGTCCGGCGGGTCCGCTGCCGCCGTCACGCCGTTGACGTCCCGGCATCAGACGTTCCTTCCGTTGGTCTTGATCATCAGAACTTCAACCCACCTTCGCGAGCAGCGTCGGCGAGCGCCGCGATGCGGCCGTGGTAGTCGTGACCACCACGGTCGAACACGACGGCCTCGACGCCGGCAGCCTTGGCACGCGCGGCCAGCAGTTCGCCGACCTTCTTGCCCTTGGCCGACTTGTCGCCGTCCAGCGCACGCACGTCGGCCTCGATCGAGGACGCGGCGGCGATGGTCTGGCCGATCGAATCGTCGATCAGCTGCGCGTGCAGGTGCCGCGAGGAGCGGTTGACCACCAGGCGCGGACGCTCGGTGGTGCCTTCGACCTTCTTGCGCAGGCGGAAGTGACGGCGGGTCTTCGACAGACGACGCGTCGTGGACGCGTCCTTGCCACGCGGCTTGCGCTTGGCGATCTGGTTTTCGGTTTGCGCCATGATCACTTACCCGTCTTTCCGACCTTGCGGCGAACGACCTCGCCGGCGTAGCGGATGCCCTTGCCCTTGTACGGGTCGGGCTTGCGCAGTCCGTGGATCACAGCGGAGATCTGGCCGACCGCCTGCTTGTCGATACCGGACACGGAGAACTTGGTGGGCGATTCCACCGCGAAGGTGATGCCCGCCGGGGCCTCGATCGGCACCGGGTGGCTGTAGCCGAGGGCGAACTCCAGGTTCGAGCCCTTGGCCTGCACGCGGTAACCGACACCGAAGATTTCCATCTTCTTCTCGTAACCCTTGGTCACGCCTTCGACCATGTTGGAGACGAGGGTGCGGGTCAGGCCGTGCAGCGAGCGGTTCTGGCGCTCGTCGTTCGGGCGAACGACCTCGAGCTGGCCGTCTTCACCCTTGCTGATGGTGATCGGCTCGGCGACGGTCAGCGTCAGGGTGCCCTTGGGACCCTTCACCGAGACGTCCTGGCCGTCGATGGTGATCTCGACACCGGCCGGGATTGCGATGGGCTTCTTGCCAATACGCGACATTTGTCTACCTCCCCTTACCAGACGTAGGCGAGGACTTCCCCGCCTACACCTTGCTTGGCCGCCTGGCGATCCGTGAGCAGACCGGTCGACGTGGAGATGATCGCCACGCCGAGGCCGCCCAGGACCTTGGGCAGGTTGGTGGACTTCGCGTACACACGCAGACCCGGCTTCGAGACGCGGCGCAGGCCCTGCAGGCTGCGCTCACGGCTGGGGCCGTACTTGAGGTCGACAACGAGGGCCTTGCCCACGGTCGCGTCCTCGGTCCGGTAATCGGCGATGTAGCCCTCGCGCTTGAGGATCTCGGCGATGTTCGCCTTGAGCTTCGAGTGCGGAGCCTTCACCTGATCGTGGTACGCCGAGTTGGCGTTGCGCAGACGAGTCAAGAAGTCCGCGATCGGATCAGTCATGGTCATGGTTAGACCTCGACACCTTTCTCGCTACGGTTCCCATGCAACATCAGCGAGCACAAGGCATGCCGATCGTGGGCCTACAGCAATTGGGCTGGTCCGGTCGACGCTTGCCGACCGGATGAGTTCTCAAAATGAGTTCTCGGTGCCAGGGCGGGCCGCAGGAGTCCGGCCAGTCACTGCACACAGACCTGCGGACACAGAGGTGCCCAGGCAACCGGTCTAGTGTAGACAACCCCCAGCTGACGGCCAAATCCGGGGCGTTCGATGGCTACGATGCCGCCACTACGCAGCTCCGACGGAGGACCGACTGGGTACGCTGCCAAGTATGACCATCGACGTGTCGGCCGGCCTGCCGCACGAGATGACCGAGGAGGAGTACCGCAGCCTGCCCGAGGACATCTCGCGCGAGATCGAGGTTGTGCACGGGCATGTGATCGTCTGCGAATCACCGGTACCGGAGCACAATCGGGTCGCCCGTAGACTCGCCGGCGCCATGGAGCAGTTGCCGAGTACCGAACCATGCGTGCGCGTCGAAACTGATATCGACGTTGTCCTTTGGCGGGTACCGAAGTTCACATTCCGCCGACCGGATGTGATGGTTTACCGCTGTCTGCCAGAACGCGGCGCGAAGCCGGAGGCAGGCGATGCGCTGATCGTCATCGAGGTTTCGTCACCGTCTACCGCGGCCGAGGATCTGCTCGACAAAAAGGTTCAGTATGCCCGCGCAGGCATTCCGGCGTATCTGGTCGTTTCTCTCGACACCAAGTACGACATCGAAGAGGTCCGCGAGTTCCGACTCGACGCGCACGCCGCCGAGTATCGACTACACCGGCTGCATCGCGAAGGTTTCCTCGAACTCGAGCATGTCGTGCTCGGTGAGATCAGCTTCGCCGACCTGACCCGATAGCCGCGCGGCTCGGCCTCCGAGCGCATCTCGGGACCATCCGGCTCGTCGCATATATTTGCACCGATCAAATATATTTGCACCGATCAAATCGGTCGACCTGTTCTACGCAAATTTATGCATAAACGATCCAATATCGTTCGGCTCCATAGGCCGAGCACAGGCATCCGAACTGCGCATGATCACGCCTCAGCAAGCCAGCTTGCTGCTACGTCGAATGACCCACGCCGGCATGCTGGTACATGTCGGCGAGCGGAACAGCGCGGTACACAGCACCGCCCCGGCAGCAGTGATCTGACCATCTGCCCACCCACGGCTCCTCGAAAGGATCGGACTCCGCACAGATGCGTCGACTCGACCTGAATCCGGACAAGAAGCTCCGTAACCCCGGACGTCACCTGCGCCAACTCGCGCAGTGGCCGGAGTGGATCGCCGACCAGATCCCCGACGCGGACATCCTCGCCGACCGTCGCTACTGGAACTTCAAGATTCCGGTCTTCAACAAGCTGGTCGATTCACCGCAAACAACCAACGCGATCCGCAAGACCTGCCTCGCTACCGTGTTCGCCGCGGCCGAAGCAGTCGAACAATCCTCACGCCGCCCGCCCCACAGCCGCATCGCATGCCTGGTCAGCACACCCGATTTGTTCAGCTCCGAGGTAACCATCTTCCTGTCTGAGGACTACTTCAACGGATTCCGCCCGGTCTCGGAAACCCAACGCTTCACCTATTCAGGCGGCTGGGTCGAAACCTCCCCAGCAGAGCCCTCATCATTGAAACCGATTCGACCACCCGCACCAGCCGACCTCGATTTCCTAGGCGGAACACACTTCGTCGAATTCGACGAAGACTGGCCCGATCTACAGGTCACCAGAACCCTCTGGACCTGGACATACCCCTGCCATTAGGACATCAGCAGAGATAGGAGTCATTCGATCACGGAGACGTCGAGTGCGAACCATTCGTGCGGCAACCCGGCTTTGAAACTCAAGTCCACCTGTTCATACGTCATCACAAGGGGATGCGAGAATCGGATCGCATCAATTTCTCCGAGGTGACCGCGATCGACGACTTCATCATCGACATAGAGGGATATATCCGAATAATCGAGCGTCGGATCCTTCTTCTCGAGCCGGACACGAGGACTGAGACCTTCTCGGTACCATCTTGTGCCTGGCGCCATTGCACGAAGCTCTCCGATATACGGCACCCCTCCCATCAGGCACAGTAGATACTTTTCCATATCCACAAAGCTGCGAAGTACGCCAACGGGGCTGGGAAGATCTCGCTCGACTTTCGCAACAAGCCACCCATCCTTTGCCTGCGCAGTAACCCACTCCAGGCCGCCGATGTCGAGGCACAGTCGATCGTCATTGAATCGCGGTGGATTGGCGAGCCAGAATTCATACTCCGTGCAAGCACCGGCGACTCGACCTCGACCCACGAACTCTCCTCGGCTCCGCATCGCCGCAGCCTGCCACTCGTACCAGCTGCGCACCCCCCTCCGCGTTTCCGGCCAAAAAGCACGAAGGTCAATCACCGAATTCATCGAATCACCAGCCTTCCCTGCCCCCTCAGCCCACTTCAGCAGGCCATCGATAACCCAAGCGCTCTACCGTAAAACTCCCGCTCTTCATCAGTGTCGGGGCGAATTTCCTTGCCACCACGCTCCAGGATCACAATGGACGGTGCGAGGACACCCCCGATCAGAGCTTTGAACGCCTGATGCCCGCTCGCGAAGTATGTTTCATACATTATCTTTATGAGTTCCTCAAAGGCGTCGATATCAATGTCCCACATATCGGCAGAAAGTGCGTTGAGCCCAGTGGGCGCACCCAAAACAGCTCCGACATCCCGAAGCATCCGGACGTACAGCTCGCCCACCCGCAGTGACGGGCTCCAGACCGTCTTACCATCGACATCGAAGACATAGCTCATCGCATCTACTTCCCACCTAGCGAATCGACCAATCTCCCCGGGCCTGCGACATACATCTGCCGCCACCTCGTTTGCCGCGAGCGACGCGGGAAAGAACAGGTCGGTTCCTACAAAAGCTTCCTGCACTCCTGCCCAGCACCTCTAGGAATACCAGCTCAATACAGATCGAAGACAGTTTCGGAGATCAGCATATTGAGTCCACAATATTCTCGAGATTTCTCGCTGTCGCTCAAATCTCGGCAAGCTGTCTCTTCAGATCGAAAACCAGCAGACCTGCGTAGCCGCCATCCTTTGCCAAGCCCTGAAGGAGCGAGCGCGCTGCGGATTCTTCTCGACCCTTGTCAGAGTCCAGGTCGCGGACTGTGATCAGGATGGGGAACCTCGAGAATTCGATACCATAATCGTCCTCGTATGCGTGTGAAGACTCAACCTCGATAACAGAAGAGTCCGTCACTGCACGATATAACATAACGGCATTCGACGATGACTCAGAGGCGAGTTCGGCCCCGACAGCTTCGCCGACATCTTCGATCACTTCATCGAACGGCTTTGCGGTCTTCAGAAATATTTCATGGTAGGCACTCACGGGAAGTCCTTCCTATGGCCAATTGATCTCCCAGCCGTCTCCAACAATTCGAACACCCTTCATCTTGCCAGGACTGGCACCCAAGAATCTATTCAACCCACGCTGAGCTTCTTCCTGCGAGATCCCACTTGCTCGTGCATCGATAATAGCGTGCTCAGCTTGGCCGCCCGCACTGTTCAGGGCGTTCTTAACGGATACATTCGACGCACCCTCGTCCAGTGACTTGAATTCCGTCGGCACTCCATCAACAGTAGAATCAGGAGTCCGATTTGCGCCTTCCTTGACGGACTTTACATCTTTTCCTTCGTCTGCCAACAGATCAGCAATCTTTCTCTCCTCCGGAGAGAATACCTTCTCCGTTTCATCGATTTTGCCGCGACTTTTGGGAAGCTTTCCAAAGCCATCGCCCTTCTTTCCTAACCGGTCGCGTAGGTCTTTGACGGCCTGCCTGCCCTTTGCGAGGGTGGTCTTCGCGTCCTCGGCGAGTCCCTTGAGCTGCAGGACTTTGCGCGCTCGCCAGGCGGAGACGGCTTCTTTGATCTTCACAGCCCATTTGCGGGCCGATTCTGCGGCTTTGGCGCCGGCGATCAGGCCGCCGACGCCGGTTAGGCAGGAGGCTATGACGATGACTGCCACGTTGATTGCGGCTTCCTCGATGATGGATTCGATGAAACCCTTGATCTCGTTGCGGAGTTCGACGATCGACTCTTTGTAGTCGAGGCAGGTTTTGCTGATCTGGGTGCAGGTGGTGAGGAGTTGGCCGATGGATGTTTCCAGGGTTTTCAGGTCTTCGCGGACCTGGACTGCGTCCTTGGAGGTGACGTCGTCGAAGAGGCTGGCGGCGATGGTGATTTTGTCTTTGGCGTTGGTGTTTTGGTAGATCGTGCCGAGGCAGTCCCAGGCGTCGGCAGCCTTGGTCAGAGTGTCGGTGTTGCCGTCTGGGAGTGGGCAATTGATGGCGTCGAGTACTTCGATCGACGTTTTCGCCAGGCCTTGCGGAGTTCCGCCCGCTGCTGATGCCGGGAGTGCGTAGGGCCCGAACGTCACTGTCGATGCGGCGTCGGCCGGTCTGTCCGGCTGTGCTGTGCCTTTCAGCGAGGCATCGGATTTGGCGTGTTCGAAACCCAGGTCGTTGAGGGCGGTGCCGTAGGCGCGCAGGGTGGAAAAGGTTTGGTCGAAGAACGAGACGGCGTCGCGGGCGGACTCGTCATAAGAGCTCGCCCAGGCGCGGCCGTCTTCGTCTCGGCCCGCCATCTGCCCGCAGCTGTTGAGTTCGCCGAAGACGTATTTGAAGCTGTCGTTCAGTGCGGCGGCGGCATCGAAACAGTTGATCGCCGCCTGGTAGTAGACCTTCGGATCTACCTCGAGCTTGGTCATATGCCGAGAATCCGGAGGGTCTGGGATGCGGCGTTGATGTAGCTGTCATGGGCGGTCTTCAACGCTGCCTCCAGGGCCGCGAGCCCGTCCTGCATGTCGGTTACCCCCACTGCCCACTCCGTGTGCGCCTGGCTGTAGGCCACGGCTGCGGCGCCGACCCATACGCCCTCGACCTCCTTGGCTTTGGCCTCGAGCTGCGCCAGACGATCGGCCACCGCGGCCTTGTACGCGCGCATGCGTGCGGCCAACTCCTCGAGTTTGTCGAGGTCGACCGAAAATGCCGGCGTGTCAGCAGACATGAGTTCGGCCCCCGTTCAAGGGAGGTCCAGGGAGCTGAGGCCCGAGGCGAAGGACTGGTCGGTCGTACGGAGCGTTTCAGCAGTCACGCCCAGCTTTTCCGCCAGCTCGAGCAACGCATCCCACACCTGGTCCGCGCCTTCATGGAACTCGTCCCACGCGGCGGTAAATGCACCTGCGTTGTTCCCCGCCCAACTGTCGATCGTGACCTTGGTATCGGTAACCAGCGACGAATACCCGGACTTCAACTCTTCCGCGATCTGGTAGGCCAGGCGTCCCAACGCTTTCACCTCTTCGGGTTCGACCGATAGCGACGATGGATCTCCCATGGCCGACCAGCTCCTCTCGATGGTGACTCAACGTTGCTCCGTCCTTACTATGACGCACCAGACGCGGCCTCGGTTCCAGCGGATTCCGCGCACGACGAGGGTCTCGGCAGCTGCTGGTCAAGGCTAGGATTGGATCATGTCGCTGCCGCGCATCGAACGGCCTGACCTCCCTGAGTACATGACCTGGGAGGAGCTAGAGCAACTGCCCGACGATATCGCCGGGCAGATCGAGCTGTGGGAAGGGCGGGTTGTCTGGCTACGACGGGGACCGGCCGAACACCAGGCGTTTACGTTCGCGTTGACCAGCGCCCTCAAGCGATGCGCGCGTTCGGAGACGACGGAGCGGCCACAGCACTGCTGGCGCGCCGACTTCGAGACCAACGTGTTCTTCGGCCAATCTGGTAAGTCTGACTTCGTCACGCCCGATTTCCTGGTCTACCGGTGTCTCGACGCCCCTTACCAGGACATACGCGCACAAGACGTCGTCGTTGCAGGTGAGGTGCTGTCTCCGTCGAACAGTCAGACCGATATGGACGAGAAGAAGGCGCGATACGCCAGGGCTGGCATTCCCTGGTATTGGGAAGTAACGCTGGAGCGCGAAAAGAGTGCGATCGCTATGGTTCGTGCTTTTGCTCTGGAGACGAACCACGGCGACCTCCCCGCCGGAGTGCATCCGCTTTACCCAGCCAACTACCTGCTGACCGGCAAATGGACACCGAAAGACACCGCAGGGATCGATATCGAGTTCCCCTTCCCAATCCACATCCCTTGGTCTGAGCTCGACTTCTGAACTGCCGCAACATATCTGGAACACGCAAGGGCAGGGCCTCCAGTGGAGGCCGTGCCCTTGTGCAATCAAGTTCTTGGATCGGACTCAACCAGCTCACCAGGTTCATCGCTCGCTGGGGGCCAGGATGGGTCCCGAATCCGGCGGCAATTATGCAGCACATTGGATGCAACAATGCCGCAATGTGGCTTTACACGGGAGTTCTGCTGGGGCTTAGGCGACTTCGACGCGACCCAGCAACCTCGATAGGACATCTCAGCGAACGTCACGTGACCTCTATTGGGCGGGTGGCAGAGCTGCACATACTACGTAGGTGCTCGCGACGGGCGTAACACTCCGGACGCAGGTCACGGTGTACTAAGCGATACATCTGAAACATTGCCGAGGAGGATCCGCGGGTGAACGTCCTGGTCGAAATGACCGCTCTGACTCTGAGCCGCCCCACTGCCGAGGCCGGCGATATCGAGCGCGCGGCCTGGTACGAGGCCAAAGCCAATCTGCATACGTACCTCGCCGGACAAGGCGGCTCCGACGCCGCGCGGGAGACCGCCTTGGCGGTCAGCGCGCACCAGCGCTCGCTGGAACTGCTGGGCAGGCATAACTGACGAATTATCAACGGCGAGAACGCACAAAGGCACGGCCTCCAGTGGAGACCGTGCCTTTGTTCAGTTTTAAAGTCCTAGACGACTGCACTCACGAGGAGAGCAGGATCACCAGGAGCTCTTGTGCACGCCCGGCAGCTCACCGCGGTGCGCCATCTCGCGAAGGCAGACACGGCAGAGGCCGAACTTGCGGTAGACCGCGTGCGGGCGACCGCAACGCTGGCAGCGGGTGTAGGCGCGGACGGCGAACTTCGGCTTGGCCTCAGCCTTGATCCGCAGTGCTTTCTTGGCCATCGTCAGTTCTCCTTGAACGGGAAGCCGAGGTGCTTGAGCAGGGCGCGGCCCTCTTCGTTGTTCGTCGCGGTGGTCACGACGGTGATGTCCATACCGCGCGGACGGTCGATCGAGTCCACGTCGATCTCGTGGAACATCGACTGCTCGCTGAGGCCGAACGTGTAGTTGCCGTTGCCGTCGAACTGCTTCGGCGACAGGCCGCGGAAGTCGCGGATACGGGGCAGCGCGATGGAGACCAGGCGGTCCAGGAACTCCCACATGCGATCGCCACGCAGGGTGACCTTCGCGCCGATGGGCATGCCCTCACGCAGCTTGAACTGCGCGATCGACTTGGTCGCCTTGCGGATCTCCGGCTTCTGACCGGTGATCAGCTCGAGGTCCTTGACCGCGCCGTTGATCAGCTTCGCGTCGCGGGCGGCGTCGCCGACACCCATGTTCACGACAACCTTGACCACGCCGGGGATCTGCATCACGTTGGCGTAGTTGAACTCGCTGTTCAGCGCGTCCTTGATCTCGGCCCGGTAGCGCGCCTTCAGGCGCGGCTGGGTCTGCTCAGAGGTAGTCATGTCAGATGTCCTTCCCGTTGTTACGGGAGATCCGGACCCGCTTGCCGCTCTCCTCGTCGGTCCGGTAACCGACGCGGGTCGGCTTGCCATCGGAGTCGACGATCATCACGTTGGACACGTGGATCGGAGCTTCCTGGGTCACGATGCCGCCCGAAGAGGCACCACGCTGGTTGGTGGAGTTCGCGACGTGCTTCTTGATCCGGTTCACGCCCTCGACCAGGATCCGGTTGCGCTCCGGGTAGGCCTGAATGACCTTGCCCTTGGCGCCCTTGTCCTTACCCGAGATGACCAGAACGGTGTCGCCCTTGTGCACCTTCATGTCAGAGCACCTCCGGGGCCAGCGAAACGATCTTCATGAACTTCTTCTCGCGCAGCTCGCGGCCGACCGGGCCGAAGATGCGGGTGCCACGCGGGTCGTTGTCCGCCTTGATCAGCACGGCCGCGTTCTCGTCGAACTTGATGTAGGAACCGTCCGGGCGACGGCGCTCCTTGGTGGTGCGCACGATGACGGCCTTGACGACCTCACCCTTCTTGACGTTGCCACCGGGGACAGCGTCCTTCACGGTAGCGACGATGATGTCGCCGATACCGGCATAGCGACGCGACGAACCACCGAGAACGCGGATGCAAAGGATTTCCTTCGCGCCCGTGTTGTCGGCGACGCGCAGTCGCGACTCCTGCTGAATCACTTCAGCTCCTCCTGGACCTGGATGTATACGCACGCCGGATTGCCGACCCGACGGGCATGGTCAGTTGCCCTCCGGACGCGCGCCTGCCAGCGGTTTCGTGGCTCCGAATGTGCAACTCGAGAACCAACCACTGGGGGTTCACTGCCGAATTGCGGGCATAGCTCCCGCAGGCAACTGGTCCAGTGTAGGTGAACCCGCAGGTCGTCCCAAATCGGGCCCCTGGTTGAGACCCGCGTCTCCCCGGGCGCGCCATCGGGCGCCACTACCCTCGGGTCGAGCAAGATCAATATGGAGAAGCACCGTTCGGCTCGACCGTACCGAAAAGGGGATGCTCTTGAGTTCGTCCGCTCGTCTCGATCGCCGCGCCTTCCTGCTCGCCCTCGCGGCTGTGCCCGCCGCGGCGACGTTGGCGTCCTGCGCACAGGATTCGCAAGTCTCGAACGTCCGGCTCACCGGCGTCGACCTGGCCGGGGCGAACCCGGCGATCCGGCCGCAGGACGATCTCTACCGGCACGTCAACGGGAGTTGGCTGGCGCAGTATCAGCTGCCGCCGGACAAGTCGTCGTTCGGCACCTTCGACGAGGCGAACGACCGCACCGAGCAGCAGCTGCGCGGCATCGTCGAGGGCATCCGCAATCCGAAGGCAGGCTCGACCGAGCAGCAGATCCGCGATCTGTACGACGCCAGGCTCGATCGCGATGAGATCGAGCGGCTCGGCCTGGCACCGATCGCCGACCTGATCGCCGCGATCGACGGCGCGGCGACCAAGGCGGACCTGGCCCGGGTGATGGGTTCGCTGCCGATCTCGGGTCTGATCGGGCTGCAGGTCGTCGTCGATCAGAAGAACTCCAGCAACTACATCGCCATGATCAGCCAGTCGGGCATCGACGGCAATCTGGACGAGCAGTACTACCGCAAGCCCGAATACGCCGAGCAGATCGCCGCCTACCGGACCTATCTGGAGCACATCGGCGCGGGCGCGAACCTGCCCGATCCGGCGGGCACCGCGCAGCGGGTGCTCGACCTGGAGACCCGGATCGCGGCGGGCTACTGGGACAGCGTCCGCGACCGCGATCCCGACACCACCTACAACCTGCTCAGCTGGGCCGAATTGACCAAGCTGGCACCGCAATTCGACTGGGATCAGTGGCTGAAGGGCAGCACCGACCGGTCGCCGCAGCTGTTCGACAGCCTGGTGGTCCGGCAACCCTCCTTCGTCACGACCGCGGGCCAGCTGTGGGCCGACGTCGACATCGCGCAGTGGCGGGAGTACCTGCGCCTCGGTGTCGTCAAGGAGTTCGCGCCCTACCTGCCCAAGACCATCGCGGACGCCTCGTTCGAATTCGTCGACAAGACACTGCAGGGCAGTGATCAGCGCCAGGAGGCGTGGAAGGACGGCCTCGCGACGGTCAACCAGAACCTCGGCGAGCCGTTCGGCAAACTCTATGTGGCCCAGCACTTTCCGGCGAAGTCCAAGGATCGGGCCAAGGCGCTGGTGGCCGATCTGATGGCCGCGTACCGGCAGGACTTCACCAACTCCTCGTGGATGTCGTCGACGACCAAGACCGCGGCGCTCGCGAAGCTCGACAAGATCGTCGCGAAGATCGGGTACCCGGACAAGTGGATCGACTACTCCGGGGTGAAGATCACCAAGGGCAAGCTGGTCGAATCTGTGCGCGCCGTAAGGACTTTCGAGGTCGCTCGCGCCTTCAACAAGCTCGGTACGCCGGTCGACAAGACCGAATGGGGCTTCCCGCCGCAGACGGTGAACGCCATGTACGACCCGAACGCCAACCAGATCACCTTCCCCGCCGCCATCCTGCAGACGCCGTTCTTCGACGCCGACGCCGCGCCCGCGGTGAACTTCGGCGGCATCGGCGCGGTCATCGGCCATGAGATCGGGCACGGCTTCGACGATCAGGGCGCCAAGTACGACGGCGACGGCAACCGGCGCGACTGGTGGACCCCCGAGGACACGGCCGCGTTCGAGGCGAAGACCAAACAGCTCATCGCGCAGTACGACGCGCTGGTGCCCGAGGGCCTCGATCCGAGCAAGCACGTCAACGGCGCGCTGACCGTCGGCGAGAACCTCGCCGACCTGCGCGGCCTGCAGATCGCACTGGCCGCCTACCGCGCCGCCGCCGAGCGCGACGGCAAGCAGCCGGACCTCGAGACGGTGTTCCTGTCCTGGGCCAGGATCTGGCGGCAGCAGGCGACCAAGCAGAAGAAGGAGATGCTGCTCGCCAGGGACGTGCACGCGCCCAACGAGTTTCGCGGCAATCAGGTGGTCCGCAATATCGCGGAGTACTACAGCACGTTCGGCGTGGTGGCGGGCGACAAACTCTTCCTGGCTCCGGACCAGCGCGTCAGCCTCTGAGATGAACAGCCGAGTAGCGCGGCGGGCGGGTAGCCTCGGGCGAACTAATTGCGCCTGACGAGGATGCGGTGTGGCCGCATCGGGAGAGGAAATCCTCGTGACACGTCTCGGACAGCTGGACCGTCGTGCCTTCCTGATCGCGCTCGGGGTGGTGCCCGCCGCTGCCGCGCTGGCGTCCTGCTCGAGCGACACCAAAGAGGCGAGTAAACCGCTCACGGGCGTCGACATGGGTGGCGCGGACGAGGCGATCCGTCCGCAGGACGACCTGTACCGGTATGTCAACGGGAAGTGGCTGCGGGACTACCAGTTGCCGCCGGACAAGGTCTCCTACGGTTCGACGAGCGAGGCGGCCGAACGCACCGAGCAACAGTTGCGCGAGATCATCGACGGCATCAAGGATCCGAAGCCGGGCTCCGAGGAGCAGCAGATCCGCGACCTGTTCGACGCGAGGGTGGATTGGGACGAGATCGAGCGGCTCGGCATGACCCCGCTGGCCGAGCTGTTCGGCAAGATCGACGGCGCCGCGGCCAAGGCGGACCTGGCGAAGGTCATGGCCGAGCTGCCGATCTCCGGTCTGATCGGCATCGGCATCGGCACCGACCGGAAGAACTCGAACGCCTACATCCCGTCGGTCGGGCAGTCCGGACTCGGGCTCGGCGAGCAGTACTACCGCAAGCCCGAATACGCCGACGTGCTCGCGCAGTATCGAATCTTCCTGGGGCGCATCGCCGCCGGCGCGGGGCTGCCCGATCCGGAGGGCTTGGCGCAGCGCGTGTTCGACTTGGAGAAGCGAATCGCGCCCGCGCACTGGGACAACGTGCGCACCCGCGATACCGACGCGACCTACAACGTGTTCAAGTGGGCCGAGATGACCGCGCTGGCACCGACATTCGACTGGGACCCGTGGATGGCCGGGAACACCGACCGGCCGCGGTCGCTGTTCGAGACGATGGTGGTCGGCGAGCCGTCGTTCCTCACGGCGGCCGGGCAGTTGTGGACCGAGGTCGACATCGCCACGTGGCGTGACTATCTCAAGATCAGCGTGATTCGGGACTTCGCGCCGTATCTGCCCAAGGCCATCAACGACGCGAACTTCGAGTTCAAGGGCAAGGTGCTCAACGGCCAGGAGGAGCGTCCGGACCGCTGGAAGTACGGGGTCGGGATCGTCGACGACAAGTTGGGCGAGCAGCTCGGAAAAGTGTACGTGGACAAGTACTTTCCGCCCGAGGCCAAGCAGCGGGCCAAGGAAATGCTCGACGATGTGATCGCCGCGTATCGGGACAACTTCACCAACTCGACCTGGATGTCCCCGGCGACCAGGACGGCGTCGATCGCGAAGCTGGACAAGATCGATCCCAAGATCGGTTACCCGGACAAGTGGGTCGACTACTCGCAGATGAAGATCACCAGGGGCAAGCTGGTCGAATCACTGCTGTCCATCAATACTTTCGAGTCCAAGCGGGCGTTCGCCCGGCTCGGCACCCCGGTCGACAAGACCGAATGGGGGATGTCGCCGCAGACGGTGAATGCCTACTATTCGGCGACCTCCAACCAGATCGTGTTCCCCGCCGCGTATCTGCAGCCGCCGTTCTTCGACAAGGACGCCCAGCCCGCCGTCAACTTCGGCGCCGTCGGCTCGACCATCGGCCACGAGATCGGCCACGGCTTCGACGATCAGGGCTCCAAATACGACGGCGACGGCAACCGGCGGGATTGGTGGACGCCGGAGGACCGGGCCGCGTTCGAGGCCAAGACCAAGCAGCTCATCGATCAGTTCAACGTCCTGGTGCCGGAGGGTCTCGACCCGAGCCAGCACATCAACGGCGAACTCACCGTCGGCGAGAACCTCGCCGACCTGCGCGGCCTGCAGATCACGCTGGCGGCCTTCCGCATCTCGGAGAAGCGCCGTGGTGTCGACAACCCGGACTACAAGACCTTCTTTCTGTCCTGGGCCCGCAGTTGGCGGGAGAAGCAGACCAAAGCGCTGACGGTCCGCTACCTCGCCACCGACACCCACTCCCCCGCCGAATTCCGCTGCAACCAGGTGGTCCGCAACCTGGAGGAGTTCTACCGCACCTTCGACGTGAAGGACGGCGACAAACTCTTCATGCCGCAGGACCAGCGCGTCACCTTCTGATCCCTTCGACTTCCCGCACATCGTTTCGCACGCGATTCGGTGTGCGGGAAGTCTTGGCCGCAGCGAAGGCACGGGGCCATTCGCGCGACAAGGCAAGCAGGTTATCCAGTTCGGCGGCGCGATCTTCGGCAGGCGGATGAATGACACTGCGGGACTTGTCGTTTCGATGTGGCGCAGGAATACCGCGCCGTTTCAGCTCAGCGGCTTCGGTGATCCGCCGGGCATGGGCGCTGATCGTCTCGGCGCCGGGCGAATCGGTGTCGGGGGCAAACTGCCGCAAATGCAGTAAGGCATCGCCGATTTCGACAGTCATGCGGTACCGGCGGGCGGCGGAGTCTCGGTGCGCCGACGCCTCCGGGTGCAGCACCACCTCGGGGACGACGTCGGTGAGATCGCGCCATAGTGGGTGCAGACGGCGACACTGCCTGCCGGCCTGATCCAGTTCAGCCCAGACGACAACGGCATTGATCAACGGGATCGCGACCAACGCGGAAAGTAGCGCCATGCAGGCAAAAGATGCCGCGGCCGCGAACAGCCCCGGCCGTCCCGGTGACTCGCCGGCTATCTGTTTCAGGACCCCGTAGAACGCGCTGTCCGCGCAGTAGACGCCGAAGACCAGCAAGGCTGAGTAGGTCAGCTTTTCGCGCCTCGTCGGTGCCGCGGCACGGAGTTCACGAACGCAGGCACGGACGAGCAACACACTGCCCCACAGGCAGAAGACATAGACCGACACCCACGCCCCCCGCTCCCAGTCGACGAAGCGGTGTAGGTACAGACCGGTCTCCTCGGCGGCCGCGCAGATCAGCACGAAGAGTCCGAAAGACCCGGCGAACGTGTCGAACCGGCGCTGACGGCTGCGCGATGTCCGAGGATCGGCTCCGTCGAGTAGCGCGACGAACCCGAAGAAATTGGACAGCGATATCACGCCGATCGCGAGGAAAAGCCGCTGCCCGAAATCTGGGTAACCGAGGCCGGCGGCGCACGCGTACCCGAGAACCGAGCCGGTGTTCCAACTCAGGGATCGATTCACCAGGTGATCGATGGTCGTCTCGTTGACCAGCAACCACCGACCACCGAGGACGAGGCAGGTCAACAGGACGACGATCCCAGCGAGCAAGGGCGGCGCGGACTGCATTGTTGTGACAATAGGTGCCGCGCGCGCCCGCCTCGAACCGTTGGGTGGTGCGACCTCCGATCAGCGCGCGGGAACGGGCGCGGTGTGCGCGAGCTCCTTGGCCTCGGCCAGTTCGGACTGCTCGTCGTGCACGTACTTGTTGCCCGCGAAGAACGATGCGGCGGCGGCCAGGAACATCATGATCGCGGCAGCGACGAAGACGACGACCAAGCCGGTGTGGAATGGGCCGGTGAGCAAGTGCGGGAAGAACTCCTGGCCGGTGAGGGTGTCGGCGTTGACACCGGGTTTGGCCAATTCGCCTGTCGGGCCGAGCAATTCCTGGATCGGGTTGTAGCCGAGGAACGCCGCGAACATGCTGGCCACCGGGGGCAGACCGGCGACATCGGCGGCGGCGCCGGCGGAGACACCCTGGGCGCGCAGCCCGGCGTCCAGGGCCGACGGCAGGCTGGAGGCAAGGCCGACGACCATGAGGGAGAAGAAGATTCCCATGGACAGTGCGTTGCCGCCGTTGAACAGCGTGCCGCGCATACCCGAGGCCGCACCGCGTTGTGCTGCGG
This sequence comes from Nocardia sp. NPDC050175, assembly GCF_044459885.1. Classification (NCBI taxonomy): domain Bacteria; kingdom Bacillati; phylum Actinomycetota; class Actinomycetes; order Mycobacteriales; family Nocardiaceae; genus Nocardia; species Nocardia sp. NPDC050175. The sequence continues at coordinate 775,925 of NZ_JBITJI010000002.1, read as the reverse complement.
GCACGCTGGACATGATGGCTGCGGTGTTGGGCGAGAAGAACAGTCCGCTGCCGATGCCGTTGAGCAGGATGATCGCGGCGAACACCCAGTAGTTGAAGTCGACGGGCAGGATCAGCAGCAGCACGAAGGTGAGGCCCGCGATCAACGCACCACCGGTGGTGAACAGACGTGAACCGTAGCGGTCCGACAACCAGCCTGAAGCCGGTCCTGCCGCAAGGAATCCGACGGTCAATGGCAGGAGATAGATACCGGCCCACAGCGGCGTCGACTCGAAACTGAAGCCGTGCAACGGAAGCCAGATGCCTTGCAACCAGATGATCAACATGAACTGCATGCCGCCACGGCCGATGGAGACCATGAGGTTGCTGAAATTGCCGAGCCCGAAGGCGCGGTTGCGGAACAGGGCGAGATGGAACATCGGGTCCTCGACCTTGCTCTCCACCACACAGAACGCACCGAGTAGCGCGATACCACCGATCACCGCCCCGAGCACCCAGGGACTGGACCAGCCGGTGGCGTGGCCGCCGTAGGGCTGAATGCCATAGGTGATGCCGGTGAGCAGTGCGGTGAGCCCGAACCCGAAGGTGATCGTGCCCGCCCAGTCGACCTTGCCCACCGAACGGATGCCGACCTCGTGCAACGACCGGTACGACCAGAACGCGCCGAGCAGGCCGATCGGGACGCTGACCCAGAACACCGCGCGCCAATCCCATTCCGACAGCACGCCACCGATGAGCAGGCCGAGGAACGAACCCGCGACCGCCGCGACCATGTTGATGCCGAGCGCCGTGCCGCGCTGCTTGGCCGGGAACGCGTCGGTGAGGATGGCGGTGGCGTTGGCGGTCAGCATCGCGCCGCCGACACCTTGGACGACCCGCCAGATGATGATCCACATAGCACCCGCGCCACCGTGGAACGGATCGAAGGACAGCGCGAGCGCACAGAACGCGAAGACCGCGAAACCCATGTTGTACACGCGAACTCGGCCGAAGAGGTCGCCGAGCCTGCCGAACATGACGACCAGCACCGCCGTCGCGAGCAGGTAGCCCATCAACATCCACAGCAGGTACCCGACGTTGCCCGCGTCGAGCGGGTTCAGTCCGACGCCGCGGAAGATCGCGGGCAGCGAGATCAGCACGATCGACGAGTTGATCGCGGTGAGCAGCACCCCGAGCGTGGTGTTGGTCAGCACGATCCACTTGTAGTGCGGATGGTCCCGGTCGTAGCGCAACCTGCGGCGGATGGTCGAAACCTCGCCTAGATCGAGATCGGTGGATGGCATCGTCACGGCGTCCCCTCGCGAATGGTTATCTCCGCAAACTATATAATTAGCGGATCTAACCATCAAGAGGGGCTGGTCACCTCTAGGGCTAGATAGGTTAGCCTTGGCTGAATTGCTGGCAGGTATCTCGAGCCGGCGACAACTTCCTCGAAGGGGCAACTGATGAAGGCTGTTCGGATGTCACGCTGGGCGAGAGCGACGGTGGCCACCGTCGCCGCCGCGCTGACATTGGGTTTGGCAGCGTGCGGTTCATCGAGCGACGACGCCGGTTCCGGCGGCGAGTCGGTCACTATCACGCACGCGCGCGGCTCGACCACCGTGACCGGAACACCGAAGAAGATCGTCACCCTTGGCAGTCAGTGGCTCGACACCACATTGGCACTCGGGGTGCCCCCGGTCGGGTATGTGGACCAGATCGCGACGATGTCCAAGAGCACACCGCCGTGGCAGCCGAAGACACTGGAACCCGCTAAGGCCCTGGATCGAGTCGGGAATCTCGCCGAACAGGTGGCGGCGCTGGAGCCGGACCTCATCCTGGCCGATCCGTTCATCGCCGATCAGAAGACCTACGACGAGCTCTCCAAGGTGGCCCCGACCCTGCCCGCGCTCGGCAAGGACGCGGTAACGCCCTGGCAAGACCTGGTGACCACGCTCGGCAAGGTGCTGCACAAGGACGATGCCGCCACGAAGCTCATCGCCGACGTCGACAAGCAGATCGACAAGATCGCTCAGGCCAACCCTGGCCTCAAAGGCAAGACCTTCGCCAGCACCTGGTTGGCGAGCCCCACGCAACTCATGGTGCTCACCGATCCGAACGATGGCTCCAGCAAGCTGTTCCAGAAGCTGGGCATGGACATTCCGAAGGGGTTCGGCGAACTCCCCGGCAACCAGGGCGGACGGGTCGCGCTGTCGCCGGAACGGGTCGACCAGCTCACCGCCGACCTGCTGCTCGCGGGCTACTCCCCCGGCTTGGACGAAAAGTATCGGCAGTTGCCCGGATACGCCGACCTGCCTGCGGTGAAGAAGGGTTCGGTGGTGTTCCTCACCACCCAGGAAATCAGCGCGATCAACCAGCCGACCGCGCTGTCGGTGCCCTACACGCTGAACAAGCTGGAGCCGGCGTTCGCCGCCGCGGCGAAATAGGTAGCACCACCACATCGGATCGACAAGCGGAGGTCAGCGGTTTTGTCCGCCGTCACATATCCCGACCAGACCAGGTACGCACTGCGTGCGGGCGTCACCTGTCTGACGACATCGGCGGGCGCGACGCTGCTCCATCCGCCGCGCAACGAACAGCTGTCCGGACTCGGCCTCGGACAGCTGCAAGCGCTGCGAACGCTGAACCAGGGCCCGGCGACGGTGTCGCAACTGTCCGACGGATCGGGCACCGACGATGTCGCCGGGCTGATGGACCGGCTGACCGACGGCGGTTGGCTGTCGGTCACCGTGCGCGATGGCGGCCGCAACCTGTACAGCATCCAGCCGTTCGGACAGCCGCCACCTCGCCCCGCCACCAGGCTCCCGTGGCACGCGACGCTGTCGAAATTCGCTGTGCTGCACCGGGACTCGGACGGCTTCGTGCTCGAGCACCCGCTGTCCTGGTGCGACGTGCGGATCCATGACCCGAGGCTGCTCTCCCTGCTCGATGGTTTCGGCGCGGCCGAGTCGCCCCTGCACGTCTCGATCAAGTCGCAGTTGGCGGCCGATCTGCACTGGTGCGGGTTTCTGGTTGCCGATCCGGACGAGGAGGAGCGGGAGTTCGCCACTCGCAGTTGGCATGCCGCCGACCTGTGGTTTCACCGCCGCAGCACGCTCGGCGGACGCACTGCCGACATAGATCACCCCGACTCGCGGGCCGAGGACAGCTTCCCGCAGCCACCCGCGCGGAAGCCGAACTACTCCGGCGAACCGATTCCGCTCGCGACGCCCGACTTAGCAGTGCTGCGCGCCACCGACCCGACGCTGACGGTGGTGCTGGCCGACCGGCGGTCCACCCCCGCGTGCGATGACGCCAACCCGATCACCCGCGATCAACTGGCCGAGCTGCTGTATCGGACGGCCGATGTCCGAAGTGCCGGTGCGGTTTTGGCAGCTCGCCACCGCTCGTCGGGCGACAGCGTCGACGAACTCGAGTTCTACCCGATCGCGCGACATGTCGACGGACTCGCACCGGGCATGTACCACTACAACTCGTTCGACCACGTGCTCCGTCCGGTCGCCGACCTGGATTCACCTGCGGTGCAACGGCTTTTGGCCACCGCCTCGATAACTCTCGCTGACGGCGACGAACCACAACTGGTGTTGCTGCTCGCCGCGCGGTCGGGGCACATCACGCGGAGCTACGGGCAGGTGGCCTACGCCGACATCTTGAAACACGTCGGCGCCGTCTCACAGACCGTCTCCCTCATCGCGACAGCAATGGGACTCGGCGCGTACGCCGAAGGCCTCGGCGATCCTGCTGCCTTCGCCGCCGCGGCCGCCGTGGACGAGCTGACCGAATGCGCGGTCGGCAGCATCATCGTCGGCTCACCTGCACGCGACCGCTGACCAGATCGCGCGCCTTCGGCCAGTGGCGCGCCAGATCGAGCAGATAACCGAGCTCGGAAGTCATGTCGCGCGCTGATATCCGCTGAAAGTGCGACGGCGGGGCGCCCAGCGGAGTGATCCCCCGCGCTCGGGCACGCGCCGCGCGGGCGATCTGCGTGGCGTAGGTCTCGACGGACGACTCGGGCACATCATCGACGACCAGATGCGGCCTGAGGTGCATCAACGCGTCTCTGATCTCCACGGTCATCCGGTACAGCCGCGACTCGGGATCCCGGCCGAGTCCGATGTCCGCGGGCAGCACGACCTCGGGTACCGCCGTGGTGAGGTCCCGCCACAGCGGCTCCAGCCTGCGCAGGTTTCGCCCGGTCTGATCCCAGCCGGCACGCGCCAGGATTCCCTGCGCCAGCGGAACTACGGTCACGAGCGCGACCAGCACACAGAACAGGCACGATGCCCAGCTCCACTTGATCGATATGGTTCCGGGCGGCTTGCCGTCGAAGGCCTGCACCACCGTGAGAGCCGCGCCGACAAACCATCCGCTGGCCAGCACGAGCAGACCGATGTACGGAACCTGCTTCAACAACGAGGCTTCGACCCGGATGTCCCGCAGACAGGCCCGCGCGATGTGCACTCCGGCCACCAGCAGCGGCATATTGAACACCGTCCAACTGAGCACCGCCCGCACCCAGAAGCCCGCTCCACCAGTACCTTCCGGCGCACCAACGAGCACAACCGTGGTGCCGGCGAGCACCGCCGCGACGTTATAGATCCGCTGCCGATCGCGGACAGCGGCGGGATCGGCGCCGACGAAAAGCTTTGCCAGACTATACAAATTGGCGGCGGCCAGACCCGAGCAGAACAGGAAGAACTGAACCGCCAACTCGTCGTGACCGGCCGCGACGATGCTGTACTGCGTCACCGCGCCGATCGATACCCACAAGATCGCACGATTGACCAGCCGGGCGGCAGGCGAGCCGACGATGAGAATCCATCGGGCCAGCGTGACCCCGCACAGCACCGCGATCGCCGCGATGACGACCCACATCGGCGCGGGCGCTGTCATCGGCGCGGTCCGTCCGGACACGGTGCGGCGAAGATGTCGGTAGGCATCCGAGGGGACATCGGCACCTCCGTACACGTCCAAGTGATCAGCGGGAGCCGATCCTACGGTATCGACCTGACCTCGATGGCCGCCGGCAGCGACCGCGGATCAACGCACGAGCGCGGCCTCGGACGCCGCGGTACGCGCCGTCGGCCAGACCCGAGCCAGGTCGAGCAGGCGGTCCAACTCGGTATCCCGATCCTCCGCGATGAGCTCGTACCGGTCTCCCACCACGACCGTGCCCGCCGGTTCGCTGCCGCGTTGTTTGCCTTCGACGGCCAGCGCGATCTGCGCGGCATACTTTTCGACGGACTGCTCGCGCCGATCACCAGGCGGTATGTACTGCTTCAAATGCTGCAACGCGTCCTGAATCTCGACGAGCATGCGGTACAACCGAAGCTCGGGGTCACGGCCAGCGGGTCCCTGCTCCAGCACGATGCCGGGCACCGCGGTGGTGAGGTCGCGCCACAGTGGCAACAGCCGCCGACAGCGGCGGCCTGCGCGATCCCATCCGGCCCGAGCGAGCAGCACTGCGAGCACCGGCGCCGACAGCAAAGCGGTGATCATGAGAAAAGTGAGGCAGGACGCCGTGGTCCAGTCCGCGGGCGGGCTGTCGGCCGGCCTGCCGCCGACCACCCGAACACCGGACACGACAGCGGCGTAAGTCGCGTATATGCCCGCAAGCAGCAGCGCCGAGAAAACCAGCCGTTCCCGAATCGTGGTCCCCGTTACCCGCAGCTCACGCACGCATGCACGCACGATGTGGATGCCGAACAGCCCCGTCGGGACGTTGAAAATCGCCCAGACCAGCGGCGCCTGCCAGCCGAAGCTCGGATCCGTCGGATCAGCCGGACGGCCGATGCACACGACGATCACGGCGCCGACGGCGGCTACCGCGTTGTACAGCGGCTGCCGACGCCGAGCACTGTCTTCGTCCACGCCGGCGAACAATGCCGCGATGCCGTAGGCGTAGGCGAGCGGGTAGGCACCACCGCCGAGGAACATCCGGTACGTCACGTCGGCGACCTCGGTGCCCGTGCCGGCAACCTGAATGGCGGCCGCGCCGGTCATCCAGCTCAGCGCGCGGTTGACAAGACGATTGCCGAACGTCTTGTCCATCAATAGCCAACGGGCCACCACGACAACCAGCGCGAACGTCAGCACCGAGGCCGCGAGCCCGGTCGATACCGTCGGGGTCACCGCGCCTCCCTAGGTCGAACTGACAGCGGCCCAGGATATTACGCGTGATGTTCAGCCTTGGGCCGCCCAGGAATTTCGCAGCGCGGCTACCGCGCGACAATTTAGTTTCGTTAGGCTAACCTAATGACATGGGTAAGGGAATCAATGGTCTGATCATGAAGGCGTGGGGCGGCGCTGACTACCAGCTCACGGTGACTTCCACCGAGTTCGTCACCGACAAGTACCTGCGGCTGGGCTTCACCGCGGGTGGGCTGTTCGCCGACCACCCGGTGCACCCGACGCAATGGGTGCGCGGCTGGTTCCCGGACGGCAGCGACGAGAAGCTACAGCAGCGTGGCTACACCCTCGTCGATCAAGATCCCGACGGCGACCGGTTCTCGATCGAATTCGCCCTGCACAACGGCCCCGCCGCGCAATGGGCGCAAAACGCGTCCATCGGTGACATCCTCGACGTGACAGTCCTCGGGTCGGACTTCCAACTGCCCGAGTCGACACCGAGCGAGTACCTCGTTTTCGGGGACACCGCGTCACTGCCCGCGATCAACTCGCTGCTGGAAGCGATCGGTGACGTCCCGGCCAGGGTCTGGCTGGAATGGCAGTTCGAGTCCGACCTGCAGATTCCCGTGCGCGGCAAGCCACACCACAAGGTGACCTGGGTGCAGCGCATCGATGACGGCCGGTTGCTCCGGGAAGCCGCGCACGAACTCGACTGCCCGGACGGCGCGTTCGCTTGGATCGCCTGCGACGGCCACACCACGCGTTCGATCGTCAAGTCGTTCAAGCAAATGCACGGTGTGCCCAAAACCGCGATTAAATATCAGGCCTACTGGAAGTAGCGCGCCGGTCCGCCGATCGGCGGGGTCCGGGTTCATCCCAGAGGATGACCCGATCACGACCTGCTGTCGACGCGCGATGACGCCCTCGTCCGCCAGGCTTGTACTCGTACTCGAGGCCGGTCGCGCAACACCGGCGTGGCCCGGTGCCGGAGTGGGAGGTCTACTGGCATGTCGATCCTGGATGCGGTACTCGGGTTTGCCGTGCTCGCGTTCGCGGTGACGGCGGTGGCCGCGCTGTCCATCGCGCAGCGGGTGGCGTCCATCGCGCTGCCCGCGTTGCTGGCCGGGTGCGTGGCGCAGTGGCTGATCGAGGGGTTCTACTGGCAGTTCGCGCCGACGTATCTGCTGCTGGCTGCGGCGACCGGACTCGTTGTCTGGCAGCGGAAATCGCGTGGCGGCGGGTGGGCGACGGTCGCCAGGGTCGGAGTCGGACTGCTGCTGGTGCCTGCCGCTCTGGCCTGGGCGCTGGTGCCCGTTCCCAACCTGCCCCGGCCGAGTGGGTCCTACGCCGTGGGTACAGAGGTGCTTCGGCTGGTCGATGCGAATCGGCCGGAGCCGGCCACCGATGCGCCGAACGACCACCGCAATGTCGTTGTGCAGGCGTGGTATCCGGCCGACCCGGCGGCGCACGGAAAGCGGCCGGCCTATCTCGACGGCCGCGGTCGGTTGCCGGAGCGGGTCACGGTACTGCCCAGCTGCATGATGCGTGGGTATGACCGCATCGATACGCACGCCCTGCTCGACGTGCCGGTCAACCCCGATCGGGCCCGCTGGCCGGTGGTGCTGTTCTCCCCCGGATATGGTGCGCCTCGCGCCTTTTACACCGGGCTGATCGCTGACCTGGCCAGTCGCGGGTTCGTTGTACTCGCTGTCGACCATCCCTACGAGGCGGCGGTCACCGAACTCGCCGACGGAACCATCGCGACGCCGCACGAGCGCTTTCTCGACGACGATCCGGACCAAACCCGTTATATGAGCGGACAACTCGACGTGCGTACCGCCGATCTGCGTTTCGTGGTCGATCAGCTCGAGCGCCCGGACATCATGGGCTCCAGGCTTTTCGGGCACCTCGACACCGAACATGTTGCCGCGATCGGGCATTCGTTCGGCGGGGCGACCGCGGCCGCCGCACTGGCGACCGATCCTCGGCTCAAAGCGGCGGCGAATATCGACGGCACGCTGTACGGCACGCTGCCGCAGCAGTCGTTGACGAAGCCGTTCCTCCTGCTGGAAAGCGATCACGAGGAAACCGGCCACGGCGCAGCGTATCTGGACGGCAATCGTGCGCTGCTCGCCCGACTACAGGCGGGCGGCTTCCGCTACGAGATCGCCGAGGCCAACCACTACAGCTTCACCGATGCCCCGCGGTTCTTCGCCGATCCCGCCAGATTCCTGATGGCCCACCTGATGGGCGGCGCCAGGGGACCCCGGCAAACACAGCGGGCCACCAACGACATACTGACCGCGTTCCTGCGTGAGCCGTTCGGTGGCGGTCGCGGTGATGTCGCGGCGGCCGCGGCGCGCTACCGGGATATCCACGGTGGGCCGGTGCGCTAGACCTACTCGCGACGATCGACGACGCGAGCAGGCCAGTTTCGATCAGACCGCGACCGGCTCCAGCCGCCAGCCCGTCGCGCGGGAGCGCTCGTTCCAGAAGTCGGCGTAGCGCCCCTCCGCCGCCAAAAGCTCAGCGTGCGTGCCACGCTCGACGATCCGGCCGCCGTCCAGGAACAGGATCTGGTCGGCGTGCGCGATGGTCGCGAGCCGATGCGCGACCACGATGACCGTCTTGTCCTTGGTCAGCTGATGCACACCGCGCACCACCACCGCTTCGCTGTGCGGGTCGAGCGCGCTGGTCGCCTCGTCGAGCAGCACGATCGGCGCGTCCTTGAGCAGCGCGCGAGCGATCGAAACCCGTTGCCGCTCACCGCCGGACAGCGCGACACCGCCCTCGCCGACCGCGGTGTCGAGACCGTCCGGCAACCGTTCGACGATCTCGTCCACGCTGGCCGCCTCGGCCGCGCGCCAGACCTCGGCTTCGGTCGCGTCGGGGCTACCGATCCGAATGTTTTCCGCGACAGAACGATTGAAGAGGTAGACGTTCTGGAAGACCAGCGACAGCTGATTCAGCAGGGTCTCCGCTGGCTGGTCACGCACGTCGTGTTCGCCGACAACGACCCGGCCCGAGTCGGTGTCGTAGAACCGCGCGGCCAGTCGGAGCAATGTGGTCTTGCCCGCGCCGCTCGGTCCGACGATCGCAGTGGTGGTGCCTGCCGGCACGCTGAACGTCAGGCCGGAAAGGACAGGCTCACCGGGGCGATATCCGAAGCTCACATCATCGAATACCACCGATGGAACGCCCGGCGTGACAGCGGTCTTCGCCTCGGGCAGCACCGGCTCGGCCAACAGGTCGGTTACCCGGTCGACGGCGGAGGCGGCGGCACGCAAGCCATTGCTGAGCTGGGCGGCCTGATTCAGCGGCTCGATGAAACGGGAGCTGACGGCGATCAGCGCGATCGCGGCCGCAGCTGAGATCGCGCCGTCGGTGACCCGGCCTATCACCACGTAGGTCAATACCAGGAAGACCGCTTGCACGAACAGCGAGAACACGATCAAGCCGGGCACCGCGGTGAACACCATCCTGATCATCGCCGAACGCTGGCGGTGCAGTGCCGAGTCGAGCGCACGATTGCCCGCACCGACCGCACCGAATGCCCGCAGCACCGGCTGCGCCTGGGCGAATTCGACCACGCGCGAATCGGCCTCGGACGCGGCGGCGTGCGCGCGCTGATCTGACCCTGTGTATGCCCGGTTGGCCAGGGCGTTCACCAGAAAGAGCACGGGCGCCGCGACCAGCATGGTGAGCGAGATGCGCCAGTCGATGAACAGCATGCCGACCGCGACTCCGAGCGGAACCACGATGCTGTTGAGCACCTTGGCAAGCAAATAGGCGACGGTGCCCTGGATTTCACGCACGTTCTCCACCGCGATCCTGGACAGCTTTCCGGCACTGCGGGTTTCGAACCAGCCGAGCGGAAGTGCGTTGAGGTGATCGCCGATCCTGGTCTGCAGGCGAAGCTGCAGACCGACCGCGATGCGCAGACCCAGGACCGTCTGGAGATAGCCGAATATCGCTACGCCCGCGATGGCCGCGATCATCAGCAATGTCCAGAACCAGGCCCGGCCGAGATCGCGATCCAACAGCGCCGACAACACCGGAACGAGCAGCAGATACGCGGCCGCCTGGCTCAGCGCCTGCGCGGTGATCGCGGCGAACAATTTCGGTGTCAGCGGGGCGAACTCGTCCGGGACGAGCCCGAGCACCTTGCGAATCATCGCGCCGCCTCCTTTTCGATGAGGGAGACGGCACCGAGCGCCGCCTCATTGATTTCCCAGAGCCGCTGATAGGTGCCACCGGCGGTATGCAGGCTCAGGTGGTCGCCCTGTTCGACGATGGTTCCGTTCTCCAGCACCAGGATTCGGTCGACGCCGGTGATGGTGTGCAGCCGATGCGCGATCACCAGAACGGTCCGTCCGGCGACCAGCACGGCGAGCGCGTCCTGCACCGCGGCCTCGGATTCCGGATCCGCGAACGCGGTCGCCTCGTCGAGCACCAGCACGGGACTGTCCGCGAGTAACGCCCGCGCGATCGAAAGTCGTTGTGCCTCACCGCCGGACAGGCTGGCGTCGACGCCGATCTCCGAGTCGTAGCCGCGCGGCAAGGCCATGATCCGGTCGTGGATCTGCGCGGCCCGCGCCGCCCGCTCCAGCGCCGCGTCATCGGCCTGCTGATCGGCCAGTCGCAGGTTCTCCCTGATCGTGCCGCGGATCAGTCGCACGTCCTGGAAGACGAATCCGACGGTGCGATAGAGCTCTTCGGTGGCGAACTCGCGGATATCGCGGCCCCCGATGGTGATTCGACCGGAGTCGACGTCGTAGAAGCGGGGCACCAGCTTGCCGAGGGTCGATTTGCCCGACCCGCTCGGACCGACCAGTGCGGTGAGGGTGCCCGGTCGCAGCTCGAGGTCGAGATCGTGCAGCACCCGATGGTCCGTGCGGTAGCCGAAGCTCACCGACTCGAACCGGACCACGCCATGCTCGGCGTCCACCTCCAGCGAATTCTGCGTCCCGGCAACCAGTTCCGGCGTCTGCTGCAGTTCGTACAGCCGCAGCGCCGCGGCACCTGCGGCGCGCAGCGCCTGTCCGCCGTAGCCGAGCCCGAGCAGCGAACTGCCGAGCCCGAGGCCGACCAGCAGGAACGGCAACACGTCGAGCGGGCCGAACCAGTCGAGCCCGACGCCGACCAGCCCGGCGAGGACGATCAGCAGCATCACGAACACCGGCGCGATCACCACATCGGCGACGGACTGCAGCCGGATCATCGGCGTCTTCCACCGGTCCAGGCTGCGCGCCTGACCGTCCACCGCCTCCTGGAACTCGCTGTGCGCCTTGCCCGCCTGGCCGAACGCGCGGACAACCTGGATGCCGTCGACGAACTCGATGGTCGCCTCCTGCGCCTGGCGTTCCCACCGGTTGTAGACGGCCAGCTTGTCCCTGTTGTCCTGGTCCATCATCTTGCTGAGCGCGATCGCGTAGGCCACCAATGGAATCAACAGCACCAGCGTCAGGCGCCAGTCGACGGTTACCAGGTAACCGAGGGTGACGACGGGCACGATCACGGCGCCGACGAACTCGAGCCTGGCATGCGCGACCAGATAGTGCAGCGCCTCGACGTCGTCCTGCAGGTACTTCTTCACCTCGGTGGAGGTGCGCTCGCCGAACCAGCCGAGCGGGACCCTGGTCAGCTTGGCCGCGAGCGCCCGGCGGACGGTGAGCTGGTAGCCCGCGTCAACCAGGTGCGACCAGGTCAGCGCGAGCGCCTGCAGCAGGCCGCGGGCCAGCAGCACGAGCATCGCCGCCCACACCAGGCGCCACACCCGATCGGTGTCGACCTGATCGGCGAGCAGCTCGCGACAGGCCTCGACGATCAGGATGAACGGCACGACGGCGCACACCGAAGCGACCGCCATCACAATGCCGGCCAGCGTCAATGTTCGCTGGACCGGCGCGAGAATCTCCTTCCGCGCCAGCGCTTCCTGTTGTTTGCGCGCCTTCTGCACCGCTCGGGGCGGTCGGTTCCGCGTCTCCGCCGCAGGAAGCGGCGCGACCTCCACCGTCATAGGTTGTTGCCTCTCGCCATCGTTGGATCTGCTCAACGAACCGGACTCATCCTCACACAAGATGCGCCAGGAATGTAGGTTAGCCTAAGTTATCTACGCAAGGGCTGGTCAGCGGCGGTAGCCAGAGCCCATCCGGCGCACCGACGGGCGACCCATGTCACATTCGGTCCGAACGGATGTCCATTCGATCCACTTTCAGAAATGTTCGCGTTTATCGCAGAATTGATTGTCGCACTGTGGACTTGTTCCGGCCATCTGCGAAAACGGCGCAATACTCGCGCCTTTCGGCTGCCCGTCATGCGGCGGAATGCTCCATGAACGACGGTCCAACCAGGCCCGATAGCGCCGATACATGGCTAGCTTCTTCTCCATACAGAAGTACCGCGTTTGGAGTCGTGAATATGTTTGTTACACAGGTCATTTCCACAATTGCGCGTTGCTCGGTCGATCCCGGCGAGCTGACACCCGAGCAGGCGCACCGTGCCATGCAGGTGCATTTGAATTGCAGCGTCGACGTGTGCCGGGTGCGCCGTCGCGCGCGCCGGACGCTGGTCGAGGCGCGGCGGATGGTGCTCGACGAGCGGGCGACGCCCTAGCGCGGAATCCTCCCGGCCGTCGCGGTGTTGTTCCCCACATGACCACAACGGCATCCGATCGATCAACGCCCGTCGTCGACCCGAGCACGGCCTTCGGCGCCAAGGTGATCGAGCGCCTCGACAAGGAACCCGTCATCTGGCTGACCACTGTCGGCTCTACCGGGACCCCGCAACCCAACCCGGTGTGGTTCCAGTGGCGCGACGACGAGTTCCTGCTGTTCAGCGAGCCCAACCAGGCCAAGCTGCGCAACCTCGTCCGCAATCCGCGCGTTTCGCTGAACTTCAACAGCACCGAGTGGGGCAGTGACGTCGCGGTGTTCACCGGCACCGCACGCATCGACGACACTCCCGCCTCGCCCGACGAAATCGCCACGTACGCAGCGAAATACGTCACCGGCCTGCAGGACATCAAGCTGACCGCCGAGGAGTTCTTCGCCAAGTACTCCGCGATCGTCCGGATCCGCCCGGATCGCCTGCGCGGCTTCTGATTCGGAGCCCGTGATGTTCGAGCTGCCACACCCGACTGCCGCGTGGCAGCATCGTGGCGCACGCTCCGGTTTCGAGATCGCCTACTTCAAGGTGACCGAGACCGGTGTGCAGATCGACGGATGCACCACGGCCGTCGAGGACGGCGAGGTATGGGCGGTGGATTACCAGATCGTCCTCGACCCGTCGTGGCACACCAGACGAGCCACGGTCGCGACCCGTCGTCGCGGCGGCTGGCACACGGTCCAGCTGAACACCGACGGAGCAGGGAACTGGACGGTCGACGGCGTGCCGAACCCCGCACTGAGCGGCTGCCTCGACGTCGACCTGGAAGCTTCGGCACTGACCAACGCGTTCCCGGTGCACCGGCTCGGCTTGACCATCGATACGACCGCGGATGCGCCTGCGGCCTACGTACACGCCGTCGGGCTGGAGGTGACCCGGCTGGATCAGGGCTACCACCGAATCGACGACGACGGTCCGCACCAACGCTTCGCCTACACCGCACCGCAGTTCGATTTCACCAGCACGCTCACCTACGACGAGTCCGGCTTCGTCCTCGACTACCCGGGCATCGCTCTGCGCGCCCACTGACCGAGGGCGGCAGCGCCCGATGAAATAGCCGACGACTAGGGTCGATGCCGATGAGAAGGCGGCAGAAACCGCCGTTGCCCAAGCGGCACGGCCTGGACCCGGCCCGGCTCCGGCTGCCGGAGGACGGTGACTGGGCGACTATTCGCGACCATTTGGTCGAGCGGCTGCCCCGAGTCGATCCGGCACGTATCGATGAGCTGTTGAGTGAAGGCGGGATCGTTGATCTCGACGGCCCGATCGCGCCCGACGCGCCCTACGCTCCCGGCACCGCCGTGTGGTTCCACCGCGATCTGCCCATCGAGACGCCGGTGCCGTTCGACCTCACCATCGTGCATCGCGACGCGGACCTGCTCGTCGTGGACAAGCCGCATTTCCTCGCGACCATCCCGCGCGGCCAGCACATTCTGCAGACCGCGCTGGTGCGGCTGCGCCGGGAACTGGAGCTGCCGGAGTTGATTCCGGCGCATCGGCTGGATCGGGTGACGGCGGGGCTGGTGCTGTTCATCATCAACCCGGCGCGGCGCGGGGCGTATCAGACGATGTTCCACAAGCGCACGGTCCGCAAGGAATACGAGGCGATCGCGCCGTTCGATCCCGAGCTGGCGCTGCCGCGCGTGGTGCGCAGCCGGATCGTGAAGGAGAAGCACGTGCTCGCGGCGCAGGAGGTCGAGGGCGAGCCCAATGCCGAGACCTCGATCGAGCTGCTGGAGCACCACGACGGGCTCGGGCGGTATCGGCTGCGACCGTTGACCGGGCGCACCCATCAGCTCCGGCTGCACATGAACGGTCTCGGCGTCCCGATCCTCGGCGACGACTTCTATCCGGTGATCACCGATAAGCCGGTGGACGATTTCACCCGTCCGCTGCAGTTGCTCGCGGCGTCGCTCGAGTTCACCGATCCGATCAGTCACGAGCCGCGGCGGTTCGTGACCACCCGCAAGCTGCAGGCCTGGACGGATCCGGCCGGGTGGGCCGGCTGACGGCACTGAAGGTCAGCCGGCCCATGCGCCCGCCGCGGGGCTCAGGCCACGCCGGGCGCGGCTCATTGAACTGAAACAAGTTCTAGTCAGAGTAACCCGAGCGCGACCACGCCACATCGAGTCCCGTATATCCGGCGAATTCGGGTAGGCGGATAGCAAATGACCAATCAAGCGGCGGCCCCGGCACCCATCCGTACACTGGGCGGGATGCTCGCACAGGACCTCGAGGAAGCGGCTGCACCCCGCCACAAATTGCATGCTTATGCCGATGTGGCCGTGGTTGTCGTCGTCTTGGTGGGGACAAACCTGATCGCGCACTTCACCACCGCCTGGGCCAGTATTTTGACCGTGCCCGTGGCCGCCGTCGTGCTGCTGGCGATGATGCGCCGGCGCGGACTGCATTGGCATGAGCTCGGCCTCTCACCGCGATACTGGCGACGCGGGACGCTCTATGCGCTCGGCGCGGTCGGCGTCGTGCTCACCGCGGTCGCTATCGGCGCGATATTGCCGATAACCCGTCCGTTCTTCCTGGCCGATCGCTACGCCACCATCTCCGGGGCGCTGATCGCCTCGATGATCGTGATTCCGTTGCAGACGGTGATCCCCGAGGAGCTGGCGTTTCGTGGGGTGCTGCACGGCACGCTCGATCGGGTCTACGGGGCGCGGGGTGTCTTCGCGGCGGGATCGCTGCTTTTCGGGCTCTGGCATATCGCCTCGTCGCTCGGATTGACCAGTAGTAATCGCGGTCTGTCCGGGTTCGTCGGCGGGGGTGTCGCGGGTCAGCTCATCGGCATTCTGCTCGCCGTGATTGCCACCGCGGGGGCGGGCGTCGTGTTCACCTGGCTGCGCCGCCGCAGCGGGAGCCTGCTCGCGCCGATCGCGCTGCATTGGTCCGTCAATGGTGCGGGCGCGCTGGCCGCCGCCATTGTTTGGCATACAACTTTGTCCTGAACCGACGCCGCCCGACGTCGAAATCGGGCACAGCCCACCGGAATTCCCGCCGGTATTCGGCCGCATTCCGAACCGCCGTCGACGGCGTGTTGCTCAAATCGGCGTGTCACAAGATCAGCGAAGTATTCGCACTGGTTTTCGAGCGTCGGCATTGACCTCGGCCGGTGGCCGGTTTAGCCTCAGTGCGATCACACATACGTTCGAGCAAGTAGGTCTGCTGACGATCTGCTCCGGGAAGGCTCGCGATGCGCGACGAACAATCCACCGGTAGTTCCGAGATCGCCGCGTTGGCGCAGCGGGTCGAGACGGCTCGCGGAAAACTGCCGCTGCAGCACGACGCCGCGCTGTTCGAGGTGCTATCCGAGGGCGAGATCGGGGCGGAACGCGAACTCGCGGAATGGGTTCGGGCGCAGCGACGCAAGCAGCGCCGTCGGGCGGTCGAAGAGGAACTGGCCGCCGAGAAGCGAGACCGGCGCAGCGCGGGCAAAATTCGGCGCGCCGACGAGGCGGACGAGCGGTGGCATCGGCGGGCGCTGGCCGCGCGACGGCGGGTATCGAGCGAGGATGCGCGGCTGGCGCAGTTGTATCGGCGGGCCGAGTGGTCCTCGCGGGCGCTGATCGCCGTTGTCGTGCTCGGCATGGTGTGGGCCGGCGTGAACGTGCAGCACAACCTGGTACCGAGCGGGGACATGACCGACCCGCTGTACTGGTTGAGCTACGGGATCGAAGCGATGATCTCGATCCCGATCATCACCATCATGGTCGCCGCGACCACCGCCGCCCGCTGGGGCCGCGAGCTCGCACGCGGCAAGGTGGTGTTCTTCGAAACCGCACTGCTCGGCACCACCATCGCGCTGAACGCGGGACCACACCTGGCCTCGGGTTCCTTCGGACGCGCCGCGGAATACGCGATCGCACCCGTCATGGTCGGGGTCGTGATCTGGTTGCACGCGTGGGTTTCCGCGCGGTACGCGCTGCTCATCGATGGGGCGCCGGTGGTGGATCGGGATGCGACGGTGGTTCGGCATCGCGTCAGCGACCGGGACGCGCGCGTCGGGCTCACCGTCGATGCGCCGGACGATCGGCGCTGGTTGCTCAGCGGAGTCGATCCCTACGCGGCAACCACCGCGGCTCGGCTGCCTGGCGCTGAAGTCGGTCCGGTGGAAGACGTCGACACGTTGACGGATCGATCGCGGACCGACCATACGGAGCCCGTCATCGCGGCGTCGACCAATGGGCATGCGGTGCGGGGATTCTCGGCTGATACTGCGTACTCGCTGACCGACGTGCCTACCGACTCTCGATCGTTGACTAACGGGCAAGCTGTTCAGGCGTCCTCGGCAGATGCTGTCCGCCAAGCACCCAACGACTCTCAGCTGTCGATCAACGGACACGCGGTGCGGGCCTCTTCGGCCGACACTGCTCATCGACTGCCCGATGCGCCCAACGAGCACAACTCGCGAGCGGCAACCAACGGACATGCCGTTGAGGCGTTCTCGGCCGACGCTGCCTACCCACTGACCGCCACGCCCAACGACTACAACGCGCGACCGGCAACCAACGGACATGCTGCGCAAGCGGTTCCGACTGGTACTGCCGACCCGCTGCCCGACACATCCGGCGACTACGACTCTCAGCCGTCGACTAACGGACACGCCGTGCCGGCGTCTTCGACCGAACCCGCCCACCGATTGCCCGACGCACCTAGCGGCTACAACGCGCGGCCATCGACCAATGGCCATGCCGTTCAGGCGGTTCCAGCCGACACTGCCGACCGGCTGCCACAAGCTCCCGACAGCTACGACTCCCGGCCGTCCACCAACGGGCATCCCGTGCGGGCCTTCTCAGGCGACACTGCGCACCCACTGACCGACGCACCTAGCGACTCGCGACCGGCGACCAACGGACATGCTGTTCAGGCGTCCTCTGCTGACACGGCCCATCGACTGCCCGATGCGCCCAACGACTACAACGCGCGGCCGCTGACCAACGGGCATGCCGTTCAGGCGGTTCCGGCTGACGATCATCACCAGGAGCAGTCACCGGTCGGCGCGCATGAGTCCGACAATGCCGGGGTCGCGATTCCGTTCTCGGCAATCAACGGCCACCCGCTGTCTGCGGAGCCGCGTGACTCGCGCTCTACCGCATCAGTCGACAACGCTCGTTCCTCGACTAACGGCATTGCGGCACAGGCTGACTCGGCAAACGGTTCCCGCCAGGCGGCGGGCCCGAGCGCCGCCGAGACATCTGACCAACAGTCGTCGCGCAGCAACGCCTCCAACAATGGTCATTCGTCCGCGACCAACGGCCACGCTGCCACCAACGGACACGCGGTGACGAACGACCACTCGACGATCACGAATGGGCACGCTGTCACCAACGGGCACGCTGTGGATGGCGAGCGCCCCGCACGGACCAACGACCAGCCGGTCAACGGGATCAACCGCACCACACCGACCAACGGTGACACGGCACCAACCAACGGCCACGCCGTCGACAATGGCCGCGTCGTGCCGACCAACGGTCACGCCGCTCTCAACGGCCATGCCATGCAGCTGTTTCCGGTGAATGACATCCCGCGCAAACGCACCGATCCCGACACCGTCACCCCGGCTCCCGAAACGACCACCGACGCCCATCGCGGCGACGAGCCAGAAGAGCCTCACACTGGTGACCCCATTCGTAAGGCCGCCGCAACGATCGCCGACACTGTCGCCCAGGCGATCTCGGGTGAGGCTGCTCCCCGCCCCGCCGCCAGCCGCCGAAAGTCAGCCACCCACACCACCTCCGAGACCGAGATCGAACAGCTGGTCTTCGACGAGAACCTCGAGCCGCCGCGTCCCACCGTGCGCACCGCGCCTGCCGGCATGGTCGGCCGCATCCCCGTCGAGGTCGAGGTGGACCCGGAGCTGGTGGACGACGAGGACGAGATCGATGAGGACGAAATCACCGCTCTCGCACGCGAGATCACTCGTCGCGGCATGTCGAACCTTTCCGTCGAGCAACTCACCCAGATCTTTCGTCTCGCCGACGAATCCTGGCTGACCCCGGGCATCGCCAACGAAGTCGGCGTCTCCCGTGCCGCCGTGGCCCGGGCGGTGGAGGCGGGGATCAAGGTCCGCCGCCCCTACGCCATCAGCGGCTGACATACACGTGAGCTGGTCGTCACGCGACCGGTAAGACCCGAGCAGTGAAAAGGGCTGCCCTCCAGAAACACTGGAGGGCAGCCCTTCGGTCTTACTTACCGCCGTTCACCGGTACTCGACCAGCCGCCCGTCGCACCACTGGGCGCGGTCAGCGGACGATCGTCCCGCGCGGAGTGCAGCGACTCGTCCCGCTCGGATGACCCACCGGACCTCTCGTCCCCGTGCCCCGGCCACCAGGCGCGGTGCCCGAGCAACGCCGTCAGCGCCGGGGTGAAGAACATCGCCATCACGAAGGCCGCGATCGCAATGCCGACCGAGATGGCGAATCCCATCTGCGAGAGCACGTTGTTGCCCGCCAACATCATCGAGGCGAAGGTCCCCGCCAGGATCAAGCCCGCCGCCGCGACCGTCGGACCCGTATGCCGCAACGCAAGTGCCGCAGCCTGTTTCGGGTCGTTTCCCTCGCGAGCCTCTTCCCGCAATCGCGCCACCATCAGGATGTTGTAGTCCGTGCCGAGCGCGACCACGAACAGATACATGATCACCGGGAGCGTGAAGATCAGCCCGGATTCACCCTGAATGTGCTGGAACACCAGCACCGCCGCGCCGAGCGTGGCCGCGAATCCGAGGAACACCGACGCCATCAGATACCACGGCGCGACCAGGCTGCGCAGCAGCAGGGCGAGCACGATCATGATCAAGATGGCGGCCACCGGGAACACGATGGCGTAGTCGTGGTTCATCGCGTCCTGGAAGTCGACGAAGACCGCCGTCATGCCGCCGACGGCCGCGGTGGTGCCGGCCGGTGCTGCCGCGTGCGCGGCATCCCGCAGCGGATTGCGGACCGTCTCGATCGCGGCGTCCGACTCGGGTGCGGAGGTGAGCGTCACCTGGAAGTCAGCCGTCGCCTTGTCCGCGGACAACTGCGGCTCGCCCACCTGGCCCACGCCGGGCACCGTGGTCAGCGCCGCCCGGTAGTTCGTGAGCTGGTCGCTGGTCAGCGCGCCTTCGGTCGAGCGAAGCAGCACGTCCGAGGGCTGGGTGGCACCGGCGGGCATGCCCTTGAGCAATTCCTTGTTGTAGACCACCGATTCGGACGCGGCCGAGGTCGAGCCCGAACTCAGATCGAAGGTCGGATTGAACCCGACGGCCACGATGCCCAGCGCGACGAGCACGCCACCGGAGACCAGGGCGAACGCCGCGGGCCGACGCCCGAGCGCGCCGCCGACTGCGGCGAACCGCGCACCCTTCGGCTCCGTCTGCCACGCCTTGGACGGCCAGAACACCTTGGTGCCCAACAGCGAAACGATGGCGGGGACCAAGGTGAGCCCGGCCAACAGCGCCACCGCGACCGCGATCGCCAGTGCCGGACCCAGCGCCCGGAACATGCCAAGGGTGGACAGGGTCAGCGCCATGAACGCGATGATCACCGCGGCCGCCGCGGAGGTGATCGCCTCGCCGACCCGGGTGACCGCACTGACCATGGCGGTCTTCGGGTCCTCCCCCGCCCGCAGCCGTTCCCGGTAGCGGAACATCAGGAACAGGATGTAGTCGGTGCCGACGCCGAACAGCACCACCAGCAGGATGGCGTTCACCGAACTGTCGATCTTCAGGTCGAAAGCCTTGGCCACCATGGCGATCAGTCCGGTGACCACGCTGGAGACCGCGCCGATGGTGACGATCGGGAGCAGCGCGATCACCGGGCTGCGGAAGATGATCAGCAACAACACCAGGATCAAGACGATCGTCGCGGCCCCGATGATGGCCATGCCCTTATTGCTCGACTCGACCTGATCCAGCATCTGCGCGGCCTGGCCGGTGATGCCCGCCTTCAGCTCGGTGCCTTGCACCTGCGCCTTCAGCTCGCTGCGCAGCGCCTTGACCGCATCGCTCTGCTTCGTGTCGCTCGCGCTGGTCACCTTCGTCAACTGCACGGCCATCACCTGAATCAGCCGGTTCTCCGACGGTGGGATCGCCTGTAATCCGGTGACGTCCTTGATGTTCGCGCCGGTGAGTTTCGCGCCGATCGACGCGACCGAGGCCGCATCCGTCTCGCTCAGCGGCCCATTGTCGGCACGTGCGAAGACGATCAGCGCCGCGGGCGCCGCGCTCTGCGGAAAAGCCTTCTGCTGCATGTCGAGTGCCTGGATCGACTCGTAATGCGAAGGCAGGAAATCGGATTGGTCGGTGGTCGAGGTGAGGGTCGGCGCCGCGGCCACCACACCGACGATGATGAGCAGCCACAGGCCGATCACCTTCCACGGATGGTGTACGACCAACTGCCCGAGTCGAGCAAACATGGGGGACAAGTCCTTTCGGTATCCGAGCCGCAGCTCAGATGTCGAGATCCTCGATGGGCGGGTGCTCGGTCGTGTCGACGAGAGTGCGGAAGATCTTGGCCGGAATCCGATCCCGCAGTTCCTCGAACGAATCCACCACCTCCAGGATGGAGTCGCCCCAGCTCTGCTCGTCGACATCGAACCCGCCGCGCCAGTCCTTCTTCTTCAATTCCTTGACCCAGTCGGTCATCACCGCGAGATCGGTCCAGTCCGTCGTCTTCTTGTGCACCGCATACTTGCCCTTGCGGCCCAGATAAACCCGAACCAGCTCGACGCCAACCCTGTTGAACTGCGTCGACTCCCCCAAGAGCCGACCGACGAACCGCTGCGTCCGCCCGCCCCCGGGCCCCACCTTCACGATCACCTCCCGAAACTCCTCCGTCTCCCCCTTCGAGAAGCTCACAACCTCATCAACCACATGCTGTGATTCCATGACGACTCCATCCATAAGTGAGTGCGCATGCGCGCATAGATCCTCCAGTCGGCGAACCCCGCATAAGCCCTCGCCGACCCCCTCGGATCTTCATTTCTTTCCAGTCCCGAGCCGCCGCATCCCAACGGCCCGTTCCCGCCCCACTATATGTAGATGTATACGTATAGCGCAAGACCTAGCAGCATGCCGATCTGCCGACAGCGCCCACAGAACGATTGCAGCAGGTCAGCGGAAGACCTCCAGCACATCCAGCGCGCACGTCCCGAGCCGAGGCAGGCATATAACGCCAATACCGGACTTCGCAGTGCCGCAACCAGTTCGGCCACCTGCACGGACGCCGGTTAGCCGTCCGTACCGGATGCGTTCAGGCGCCGACTCGAGTTACCGCTGGCTCTTTGAGGATTGCCGTGCGACGGCGGGCGCGGAGGGTGAGGAGTAAGGGGATTCCTAGACCTATGGCTATGCCCAGGGTTGCGGCGGCGGCGAAGCCTGCTGGGAAGCCGCCTGCGTCGATGGCTATGCCGGCCAGGGAGCTGCCGATGCCGTTGCCGAGGGTGAGGGCGGCGGCGTGCCAGCCGATGGCTTCGCCGCGGCCGCCTTCGGGGACGATGCGGCTCATTTGGTCGATGGAGGCGGTAATCGTTGGGGCGCAGAATAATCCGGCGATGAGGCCGGTGATCGCGAGGGAGATGGGGCCGATGGCGAAGGCCATCGGGATAGTGACCGCACCGAGGCCTGCGAGTAGGAGGTAGGTCGAGATGGGGCGTCGTAGTCCGCCGTAGACGAGGCCGCCGACGACCGAGCCGAAACCCCAGACGGCCAGGACCACGCCGAGCCACTGCTGGGCGCCGAATTCGCGGATGGCGGAGACGAAGGTGAGTTCGGAGCCGGACAGGACGGCGATGGCCGCGCTCGCGCCGACGCACAGGGCGACGAATTCGATGCGGAACCAGCTGCGGCGCGGGACGGCCGAACTCGACCGGTCGGCGTCCGCGGCGGAGCGCAGCGGCGGATTCCGCACCCAGAGCAGGACGCCGGCCAGCACCAAAGTCATTTGCACGAAGAACAACACCATCGTCGTCGACCAGACGCCCGCTGCGGCGACGCCGACGATCGGCCCGACCATGAACGCGCACTCGACGGACACCGCTTCCAACGCGAGCGCGGGTTGACGGTTCTGCTCGGTGGTCGCGGCGATGACCGCCTGCCGGACCACGGTGAAAATCGGGACGTCGAAGAGTCCGGCGATGGCGGCCAGGATGAGCAGCGGAACGTAGTCGACGAACGGCGCGATCGACCAGCACACCGCGCCGACCAGGATGGACGGCGCGATGGTACGGCGCAGCCCGAACCGATCGAGCAGCCGCCCGCGCCACGGTCCGCTCAGCGCGATGCAGACCGTGACGATCGTGCTCAGCGCACCGGCCTGCACATACGACCCGTGCAGCGTCTGCACGACGTGCAGCGCGAGCAGCACCGCCCCGGCGAAGAACGGGATGCGCACCAAGGCCCCGAGCAGCAGCACATTACGCACCGCCGCACTCGACAAGACCACCCGATAGGACCGCACCGACCGAGCTTGTCATGCCCCACCGACAAGCCGCTACCGATTTATCCCATGAATTCGGCCTCCGCGTCGGGCCGCCGCCGCACCGCTCAACGAGCAAGCGGTGGTACACCTTTCGCCGCTGCCCGCGCAGCCGACATACTGCGCGGCTGCCGCGCACCTTTTTGCGCGCTGCGCCTCAACTTGCTAGCAACTTCATGCGCGCCGACACAACTTATGCGCGGGGTGACACCGCGAGCATTCGCGGCGACGCCGGTTCCGGTGATCATGAACTGTCCCCATTCGACGCCCAGAAAGGGTGCAGATCCCGAAAGGGATTGCGGCTGTTGACTACCGGGCGTGGGCACGGGAACGGTTCAGTCCGTGAGCCCGGCACGGTCGAGTAGGTAGTCGGTCATGGGCTCGTAGTACTCGGGGAAGACGCCGTCGTCGAGGGGGACGGTGACGGCGATCTTGCCTTCGGCGTGGCCTGCGAAGAGGGCGGGGTCGTTGGAGTCGGCGAAGCCGACGGTGTCGATGCCTGCTTCGCCCGCGGTCCCGGCCCAGCCGTGGTCGGCGATGACGAGGTCGGGCCAGGCGCGGGGTTCGGGGCTGTCGCGCAGTTCCTGCAGCATGGCCTGCATCGGGTTCGGGTCGTGGGTGTGCTGCAGCCGGCCGCCGGTACTGAGCGCGGCAACGCCTGAGGTGTAGACGATTTCGCGGACCCGCGATCCGTTCACGGTGATGACCTGGTACGACCATCCGGCCGCCGGCGTCAGTACGGTGCAGCCCGCGGCATGCAGCGCATCCTCGACAGCTCGATACACACCCATCAGCGGTCCCGGGTGACCGGTCGCCAGCAGCACCGTCTCCTGATCGCGCGCCGCACGCCCGATCCTGGCACCCATCTCATCGAGCGCCGCGATGGTCAGATCCACGCCGATGGTGTCGGCTCCTTGCCGATGCCGCGGATCGGGGTTGACTCCGCACAGCCGCGCCATCATGTCGAGCGTCTGGTCGAACGTCCAATCCTTCAGCACCAAACCGAACTGGTACCCAGGATCTTTCGCCACCATCCTGCGGTAGTGCGCCAGGTTCCCCTCCCGTGGCGTCGCGACATCCCCCGCTATCCGGGTCTGCAGCAGATGCTTCCGCAACAGCGCCCGATCATATGGCTGCACCAACAATCCCACCTCCGCATCGGCCGACGCTGCTACCGAGGCCAGGCGCATCGACGCAGTTTCGCCGTCAATACGACACTACAAGGAGGGACTGTGGGTGTCCGATTACTCCGCTCGTTCGAGGAAGGGGTTCCGGACCTCGAGCCCGAGGAAGTCGCGCCCGTGCTGAAGGTCTTCCGACAGTAGATATTTCGCACCGGACTGGGACGCTGCCTCGATGATCAACGCATCCCACCAGGACACTGTGTGTTGTTCAGCGAGGAATGAGGCATTCATGATGATCAAGGGGTCCGTGTCGCGGGTACACCATTCGCTGTAAATCGCGATAACGCGTCGGGCCTTCGAGGGGCTCATCCGCGGCGTCAACTTGCGAGTTGCGGTGTTGTAGAACTCCTGAAGCACCTGTGTGCTGAGCAGTCCGGCGCCGCGAGACCACAGATCCGCGAGAACGTCCTGCGCGATGCGGTGGCGGTGGCCCGCTTCGATATCGTGCGCATAGACGAGGACGTTGGTATCGATAAAGGTGCGCTCAACTTCGGTCACGCGTGCCTCCGCTCCCCTCGGTCGTACAGATCCTCCCGACTCCAGTTGATGTGACCGCCATGCCCTTCGGCATTCGCCATCAACTCGAGGGCCTGTTGTTTCGCATACTCGTAGCGCTCAGCATCTTGAGCGATCTCGCGCAGATACTGCGCCACCATCGCGCTGACCGACGTACCCCGCTGTACCGCAATCACCTTGGTGGAGGTGATCACCTCTTCATCCAACTGAAGCGTCAGATTCCTTTTGGCCATGCCACAGGATATCACGTGGACCACGTGGAAATCACGTGGAATTCAGGTCAGCCCCGGAAACGGCGAAGGCCCGCCTCCAAACAGGAAGCGGGCCTTCGACTTTCAGACCGGAAAGGCTTACTTGGCCTTCTCCAGCACCTCGACCAGACGCCAGCGCTTGGTCGCCGACAGCGGTCGGGTCTCCATCAGCTGGACGCGGTCGCCGATGCCGGCGATCTCGTTCTCGTCATGCGCCTTCACCTTGGAGGTGGTGCGAATGATCTTGCCGTAGAGCTTGTGCCGGTTACGGTCTTCCAGCTCGACGACAATCGTCTTGGTCATCTTGTCCGAGACAACGTAACCGACCCGAACCTTGCGGCTGGCGCGCTGCTCTTCTTTCTGTTCGCTCATGCCGCATCTCCCTTGTCAGCGGGTCCGGAGGCCAGACCGAGCTCGCGCTCGCGCATGACCGTGTAGATGCGCGCGATCTCGTGACGAACCACGCGCAGCCGACGGTTGTTGTCCAGCTGACCCGTCGCCATCTGGAAGCGCAGGTTGAACAGCTCTTCCTTGGAGTCGCGCAGCTTCTGCACCAACTCTTCTTCGGTGAGCTCGCGGAGCTCTGCGGCCGGTGTTTCGGTAGCCATCAGAACTGCTCCTCCCTGGTCACGATCCTGCACTTCATCGGGAGCTTGTGCATCGCGCGGCGCAGGGCCTCGCGAGCGATCTCCTCACTGGGGTAACTCATCTCGAACATCACGCGGCCGGGCTTGACGTTCGCGATCCACCACTCGGGCGAACCCTTACCGGAACCCATGCGGGTTTCGGCAGGCTTCTTGGTGAGCGGGCGATCCGGGTAGATGTTGATCCAGATCTTGCCGCCACGCTTGATGTGGCGGGTCATCGCGATACGTGCCGACTCGATCTGCCGGTTGGTCACGTAAGCCGGCTCCAGCGCCTGGATCCCGTACTCGCCGAACGCCACCGAGGTGCCGCCCTTGGCCATGCCGGAACGACCGGGGTGGTGCTGCTTGCGGTGCTTGACCTTACGAGGCATCAGCATTGCGTCAGCCCTCCTGTGTCTCTGCCGGAGCGTCCACCACCGCGGTGGCGGCGCGCCCGGCCTCGGTGCTGGTCGCCGTGGTACCGGCGGAGCCGGACCGACGCGGGCGAGACGGACGCTCGCGGCGCGGACGATCACGATCGCCTGCCGGAGCGCTGGCGGCGGCGAGCTCACGCTTGCCACCGACGATGTCGCCCTTGTAGATCCAGACCTTCACGCCGATGCGACCGAAGGTGGTCTTGGCCTCGTAGAGGCCGTAGTCGATGTCGGCACGCAGCGTGTGCAGCGGGACGCGACCCTCGCGGTAGAACTCCGAGCGCGACATTTCGGCGCCACCGAGGCGGCCCGAGCACTGCACGCGGATGCCCTTGACATTCGGCGAACGCATGGCCGACTGGATGGCCTTACGCATCGCACGACGGAACGCCACGCGGTTGGACAGCTGCTCGGCCACGGCCTGAGCAACGAGCTGCGCATCCGATTCGGGGTTCTTGACCTCGAGGATGTTCAGCTGCACCTGCTTCTTGGTGAGCTTCTCCAGCTCGGCCCGGATGCGATCGGCTTCGGCGCCACGGCGACCGATGACGATGCCAGGACGAGCGGTGTGGATATCGACCCGGACGCGATCCCGCGTCCGCTCGATCTCCACCTTGGAGATGCCCGCCCGCTCCATGCCGGTGGCGAGGAGCTTACGGATGGCGACATCTTCCTTGACGTAGTCCGCGTACTGCTTGTCCGCGTACCAACGCGACTTCCAGTCGGTGGTGATACCGAGGCGGAAGCCATGGGGATTGATTTTCTGTCCCATTTACTTTGCCCCTCCCTTCCGGCGGTTGCGAGTTGCTCCACCGGCGGTGGGGATGCTCTCGACCTCGATGGTGATGTGGCTGGTGCGCTTGCGAATGCGGAACGCACGACCCTGGGCACGCGGCTGGAACCGCTTCATGGTCGCGCCCTCGTCGACGTAGGCCGTCGAGATGACCAGGGTGGCCGGGTTCAGGCCGAGGTTGTTCTCGGCGTTCGCCGCGGCGCTGGCCACGACCTTGGCAACCGGCTCGCTCGCGGCTTGCGGCGCGAACCGGAGGATCGCCAGTGCGTCCTCGACTCGCTTGCCGCGGACCAGGTCCACGACACGACGAGCCTTCATCGGGGTCACGCGAACGTGCTTGGCCGTTGCGCGTGCGGTCGGGTTCTGCGTCTCAGTCGTCATCGCCGCTTGCTCTTCCGGTCGTCCTTGATGTGGCTTCGGAACGTCCTGGTCGGCGCGAACTCACCGAGCTTGTGCCCGACCATGTTGTCCGAGACGAACACCGGCACGTGCTTGCGACCGTCGTGGACGGCGAAGGTGTGGCCGATGAAATCGGGGATGATGGTCGAACGACGCGACCAGGTCTTGATGACCTGCTTCGTGCCCTTCTCGTTCTGCACGTCCACCTTCGCGAGGAGGTGGTCGTCGACGAACGGGCCTTTCTTGAGGCTGCGTGGCATTTCTTACCTCCTCCTTCAGCGCTTGTTCTTGCCGGACTTGCGGCGGCGGACGATGAGCTTGTCGCTCGGGCGGTTGGGCTTGCGGGTACGGCCTTCCGGCTGTCCCCACGGCGAGACCGGGTGGCGACCACCGGAGGTCTTACCTTCACCACCACCGTGCGGGTGGTCGACCGGGTTCATCACGACACCACGGACGGTGGGGCGACGGCCCTTCCAGCGCATACGGCCGGCCTTGCCCCAGTTGATGTTCGACTGCTCGGCGTTGCCGACCTCGCCGACGGTGGCGCGGCAGCGCACGTCGACGCGACGGATTTCACCGGACGGCATACGCAGCGTGGCGTAGGTGCCTTCCTTACCGAGCAGCTGGATGCTGGATCCGGCCGAACGAGCCATCTTCGCGCCGCCGCCCGGACGCAGCTCCACCGCATGGATGGTGGTACCGGTCGGGATGTTGCGCAGCGGCAGGTTGTTACCCGGCTTGATGTCGGCCGTGGGGCCGGACTCGATCGGGGTGCCCTGCGCGATGCCCTTGGGCGCGATGATGTATCGCTTCTCGCCGTCCACGAAGTGGAGCAGCGCGATGTTCGCGGTGCGGTTCGGGTCGTACTCGATGTGCGCGACCTTGGCCGGGATGCCGTCCTTGTCCAGTCGACGGAAGTCGATCAGACGGTAGGCCCGCTTGTGGCCGCCACCGCGGTGCCGAGTGGTGATGCGACCATGCGCATTACGACCACCCTTGCTGTGCAGCGGGCGGACCAGCGACTTCTCGGGCGTCGTCCGAGTGATCTCAGCGAAGTCCGAAACGGACGACCCGCGGCGACCGGGGGTTGTCGGCTTGTACTTACGAATTGCCATGAGTTCTTCTCTTCTTTCTGGAGTCCCAGGCGCTTACGCGACCGGGCCTCCGAAGATCTCGATGGGCTTGCTGTCGGCCGAGATGGTCACGAGCGCGCGCTTGGTGTTCTTGCGCTTGCCGTAACCGAAGCGGGTCCGCTTGCGCTTGCCCTGACGGTTGGCGGTGTTGACGCTGGTAACCGTGACACCGAAGACCTTCTCGACGGCGATCTTGATCTGCGTCTTGTTGGAGTCCGGGTGCACGATGAAGGTGTAGGTGCCTTCCTCGATCAGTCCGTAGGACTTCTCCGAGATGACCGGCGCCAGCAGGATGTCGCGGGGGTCGGCGATGGTGGTCACTTGCTCTCCTCCTGTGCAGCCTCGGCGGGGCCGTGCACGAAGGCGTTGAGTGCCTCCACGCTGAACACGACCTCGTCGCTTTCCAGCACGTCATAGGTATTGAGCTGGTCCGGTGCGATCGGGTGCACGAACTCGAGGTTCTGCACGCTCTTCCAGGCCGCGATGTCCTCACGTCCGAGGACGAGGAGGAACTTCTTGCGGTCCGAGATCTCCGCGAGGAAGCTCTTGGCCAACTTGGTCGACGGGTCCTGCCCGGCAACAAGTTCGGTGATCACGTGGATGCGCTCGTTACGCGCCCGGTCCGAAAGTGCTCCACGCAGTGCGGCGCGGATCATCTTCTTGGGGGTGCGCTGGCTGTAGTCGCGCGGCTGCGGGCCGTGCACGACGCCACCACCGGTGAACTGCGGCGCGCGGGTCGAGCCCTGACGGGCGCGGCCGGTGCCCTTCTGCCGGTACGGCTTCTTGCCACCACCGCGGACTTCACCGCGGGTCTTGGTGGAGTGCGTGCCCTGGCGGGCCGCGGCCAGCTGCGCGATGACCACCTGGTGCATCAGCGAGATGTTCGCGGTCACGTCGAAGATCTCCGAGGGGAGTTCGACGGTGCCATTGGTCTTGCCGCCCAGTTCCTTGACCGGCAGGGTCAGGTTGGCCTTCTTCTCCAGGCTGGTCATGCGTGCGCACCACCCTTCACTGCGCTCTTGACGATCACGACGTTGCCGCGGCGACCCGGGATCGCTCCCTTGATCAGCAGCAGGCCGTTTTCGGCGTCAACCTTGTGAACCGAGAGGTTCTGCGTGGTGACGCGGTCGTTGCCCATGCGGCCCGACATGCGCATGCCCTTGAACACGCGGCCGGGGGTGGCGCAGCCACCGATGGAGCCGGGACGACGGTGCACAGCCTGCGCACCGTGCGAGGCGCCCTGACCGGCGAAGCCGTGACGCTTCATGGTGCCGGCGAAGCCCTTGCCCTTGCTGGTACCCGTCACATCGACGTAGGCGCCCTCTTCGAAGACGTCGGCGTTGATCTCCTGGCCGACCTCGAAGGTGGACGCGTCGGCGACGCGGATCTCGGCAACGTGGCGACGCGGGGTGACGCCGGCCTTGGCGAACTGGCCGGAGACCGGCTTGTTCACCTTGCGCGGGTCGATGGCGCCGAAGGCAACCTGAACGGCGCTGTAGCCGTCGCGTTCCACGGTGCGGATCTGGGTGATTACGTTCGGTCCGGCCTTGATGACGGTCACGGGGACGACGCGATTCTTCTCGTCGAACACCTGGGTCATCCCGAGCTTGGTGCCAAGGATGCCTGCCGCGGGCCTGTTCTTGTTGTCAGTCATATCTCCAGTCCCCGTCACTGAATGTTGACGTCGACGCTGGCCGGCAGGTCGATGCGCATGAGCGCGTCGACCGTCTTCGGCGTCGGGTCGAGGATGTCGATAAGCCGCTTGTGCGTACGCATCTCGAAGTGCTCGCGCGAGTCCTTGTACTTGTGCGGCGAACGGATGACGCAGTACACGTTCTTCTCGGTCGGCAACGGCACCGGGCCGACGACGCGGGCCCCAGTGCGGGTCACCGTCTCAACGATCTTGCGCGCTGACGCGTCGATCGCCTCGTGGTCGTAGGCCTTGAGCCTGATGCGGATCTTCTGTCCCGCCACGCTAAGTGTCCTTTTCTCCGCTTATACCTTCGTGATCCGGAAGCTGGCTTCCGTACCACCCTCAATTTGCACAGCCCGAACACACGAAGACGTCTCACGTGAGACCGCGATCAGGCACGCATGCCTAACCCTCGCCGCTGTTCATCTGTCATGGTTCTCCGGTCCACGCGGTCGGGCGTGTCGTTCTGGTCTCCGACCAGCATTGACACAGCCGCTCATTCCTCGGCCCCGGATAAAACTTCATCTCAGGCCTGGAACCGTGTTCCCGGACGTACCCACATCGGTTGACCCGATGAGGTACACGATTGTTGGTACTCGCCTCGCCTAGCCATCCCGTCTCACACGGAAACAGGCACGGCACTGGTACAAGGCAACCCGAACAGTATGCCCGACGCGGTCTGCTACTTCAAATCCGGCCCCCGCGAGCGGCTCCGCCCAGGTCATCGGCATGACGGCGACGACAGTACCGCGCCCCCAGTGAGTTGGGGCACACTCGACAGACCCAACTTACTCAGCAGTAAGATGAGCGCATGACGAAAGAGACTGCGACTCTCCGCAGCTGGAAGAAGCTGCCGGACAACCGGCTCGGCCACACCCTGTTCTCGCTGGGCATGGTGGCCAGGGTGCCGTATTTCGGCACGGTGCTGCCGAGCGTCGTCCGCCTCGAGCCGGGGCTGTGCGAGGTGACCTCGCCGAAGTGGTTCGGCATCCACAACCACCTCGGCACCTATCACGCCATCGCCGCGTGCAACCTGGCCGAGGTGGCGATGGGCATGCTGAGCGAGGCGACCGTGCCGAGCACCCATCGCTGGATCCCGAAGGCGATGAACGTGCAGTACCTGGCCAAGGCGGAGACCAGCCTGCGGGCCGTCGCGAAGCTGGACCAGATCCCCGACTTCACGACGATCACCGCGGGCCAGAACCTGATCGTGCCGGTCTCGGTCTACGACAAGCACGGCCTCGAGGTCGTGCACGCCGACATCACCACCTGGGTCACCCCGGCCTAGTTCGTCAGCAGGGCAGGGCGCGGTTGTCGTTCGCCAGTGCGCTGAGCACTATCGCGGCGGCCCGCGTATCCCCCAGCAGGCCACTGTGATTCGCGATATCGGCCGGGCAGCCGTCCTGCAGCCAGATATTGCGATCGTCGCCGGTGGGCGCGGCGAGCAGCGCGGTCTCCTGCGGGGTGATGATTTCGTCGGCGCGGGAGGCGAGGGCCGTGTACCGGACACCGGGCACGGTCTCGCCTCCCGCGTTCAGCCGGTTCAGCAGCGGTGACCCAACCACCTGCTGCTGGCCCGGAGTTCCGAAGACCTGGGCCGCGATCTCCGCGTTGTCCAGGCCGAGCGAGGCGAGATCCGGGTAGTTCGTGCGGAGCCCGCCCCAGGTGGAGCCCCGATACGGGGTGCCGAGGGTGACCACCTGGGTCACCGCGGCCGCGCCCTGCGCGCGCAGGTATTGGCGGATGACGTTGCCCCCGGTGGAGTGCCCGACGAGCGCGATCTGGCGGGCGCCGGTGGCGCGCTGCACGGTCTGCACGACCTCGTTGAGCTCGGTGGCCATGCGATCGATGTCGCCGACGCCGTAGATGGTGCGGCCGAGCATCGCCGCGCCGACCGGGCCGATACCCATTGTGCCGGAACCGGCTTGGCCGCTCACCACCTCACGCAGGCCGGGCGTCGGGCCCAGGTCCGCCGCGAAAACGCAGTAGCCTTCGGCCCGCAGCAGCGGCGCGAGCAGGGCGAAACTGTTGGGTGCGTCGGTGCCGGAACCGTGCACGAGCAACACCGGCTGTGGGCGCTCGGCCGAGGGGTGGCAGGCCATGTCGTTGGCGCCCGCGAAGGCCGGGATCGGCGGGGCGGCGGCCGCGGCGGGTGCGTGCAATACGGCCGCGCAGGCGGCAGCGAGGGTCAGGCCGGCGATTCTCGCGGCCTGTTTCCGAATCCACATCGTTAAATTCCCAACGGAGCAGACAGCGCAGGCCACGAGTTCTTCAACGCGTCTTCCCAATATCCCCAAGAATGGGTGCCGTCCGGGTGAATGTCATATGTCGCCGGAATGCCGAGACTATTCAGGCGAGTTTGCATATTTCGTGAGCAGTAATTCGTGCCCGCTTCGATGACGCCGCCCTTGATGATCTGAGCCGCGTAACCGTCGACGCCGGGCAGCGAATACTTGCCGTTCAATTCGTCGTACTTTCCGGGCAGCCCGCCGCCGCTGGAAATGTAGATGGACTTGCCTCGCAACCCCTCGGCCTGCACGTACGGATCGTTGGCGGCCCAGCGCGGATCGTTGGCCGCGCCGTACATGTTGTCCAGGTGCGCCCAGCCCCAGGTCTCCACGGTGAGCCGGACGAACTCCTGGCCGACCGGGTCGCTGATCTGCGCGCAGCCGCTGTAGGCGGCGACGCTGGAGTACAGCGCGCCGCCGGTGGCGGCGAGGGCGAGGGTGGTGGTGCCTGCCATCGAGAAGCCCGCGATGGCGTTGCGGCCGTTGGTCGCGAAGTATTTGTCCATGAGCGGCGGCAATTCGCGAGTCAGAAAGGTTTTCCACTTCTGGCGGCCCAGCCGCGGATCGTCGTTGACCCAGTCCGCGTAGTAGCTGAACATGCCACCGATCGGCGAGACCACATGCACGTTCTTCGTCGAAAGGAACTGCATCGCATCGGTTTCCGTCGCCCAGGTGACGCCGTCCTCGCCGCCGCTCGCGCCCTGCAGCAGGTAGAGCACCGGCCGGGGCACACTGGTGTCGGCCGCGCGTTGCGTCTCCACCTGGATATCGCGATCCATCGCGGCGGAATGAATTGTCAACGTGAGCTTTCGCGCATCGTGCTCTTGCACCGAAACAATCGACGACTCAGCAGGCGCCCCGTGCGCCGGTGCAGGCATAATTGCTATAACAGCTGCACCGACTGTGACTGCGAGCACACTTAGCCAGCCGCGGTTGCTGCCTCTCATGATTCCCCTTCTCCAGAACGCGAAACCACCCGCGTACGGCGCCAAGACTACGGGGAGAAACAGCACCTTTTCATCACTGAAGTTGCAGGGCCACCAATTCTGGGGGCACGAATGTGCGCGATTATCGGAATGCGTGCTTTCACTATGTTTGCTTTGCCGGGAGACCCGATTTCCGGGGGCCCGATGTGCCGGGGTAGTTGCGTCGCCCCCGCCGCAGCGGATTGAATGCCCTCATGGGTGTCAGCGCGGTCCGAGATGTCGACGTGTGCGTGGTCGGGCTCGGTCCGACCGGCCGGGCGCTGGCGCATCGCGCGATGCGAGCCGGACTCAGCGTGGCCGCCGTCGACCCGCGACCGGATCGGCTCTGGCCGCCCACCTACTCCTGCTGGGTCGATGAGCTGCCGAACTGGCTGCCGTCGAGCGCGATCGCGAGCACGATTCCGCAGCCGACCGTGTGGGCCAAGACCGAACACCGCATCGATCGCCCCTACTGCGTGCTGTCGAAAACCGGCTTGCGCGAGGCACTCCCGCTCGACGACGCCACCGTGCACACCGGCCGCGCCACCCGGGTCGACGCGCACGTCGTCGAACTCGCCGACGGCACGACGATCACCGCTGCCGCGGTGTTCGACACCCGCGGCCTGCCCACCCTGGGCCGACGCCGGGCCGCCAGCGCGCACGGCATCTTCGTCGCCGCCGAGACGGCCGCGCCCATGGTCCAGGACGGCGAAGGGCTGCTGCTGGATTGGCGCCCGGAGAACGGCGCGGGCCCCGACGAGCCACCCTCGTTCCTCTACTCCGTACCGCTCGGCGACGGCACCGTGATCTTCGAGGAGACCAGCCTCGGCCTGCGCGGCGGCATGCCACAGCACGAGCTGCGCAAACGTACGTTGAATCGCCTTGCCGCGCACGGCATTCGACTGACCGGCGACGAGCCGACCGAGGCCGCGCACTATCCGCTCGATCAGCCGCCGCCGAAAAAGGGCGTCGCCCAGGCGGTTCCGTTCGGCTCCCGCGGCGGCATGATGCACCCCTGCACCGGCTACAGCGTCGCCGACTCACTCGCCCTGGTGGACACCGCGATCACCGCGCTGCAGCAGGGCCGCGACCCCGTCGCCGAACTGTGGCCGCACCCAGCCCGATTGGTGTACTGGATGCGGATGCGCGGCCTATGGGGCATGGGCCGCCTGACCACCGACCAGTCGATCGCCATGTTCGACGCCTTCTTCAGCGCCTCCCCGCGCGGACAGCGCGCCCTACTGTCCGCGCACGACGACTACACCGCCCTCGGCGCCGTCCTGTTCAATACCGTCGCGCACACCTGGCCGTTCCGCTGGCGCTACGACCTGGTCGGCTGGACCCACCGCAATCGCTGGCTGGACTATGACTTCGATCAGGCGCCGGTCTCCGCCGCCCGTCGATAGCCGCGCACGGCCGGGTAGGCGAACACCACGATCAGGCCGAGCGTCCACAGCACGGTCTTCATCAGCGGCTCCGCGACCGGTCCGCCATAGGACAGTCCGCGCATCGCGTCGATCGCACAGCTCATCGGCTGATTCTGGATCGTCGACTGCAGCCACGTCGGGTATGCGATGGCCGGTGCGAAGCCAGTGTTGAAGAACATCAGCAATGTGTTGATGATGCCGATGATGTTCACCAGCATCACCCCCTCGGTGATGGTGGCCAGCGCCGTGACGAGCACCGCGAAGGCGACGCCGAACAGCACCGGGATCCCGATCAGTGCGATGCCGGCGAGCGGTCCCTGGTTGAACCGGAAGCCGAGCAGCACCCCGACGCCGACGACGAACAGGGTGGTGACCAGGACGCGAACGGCCTCGGCCAGTAGCCGTCCGGTCAAGCCCGCCGCTCGGTGGATCGGCATGGTCCAGAAGCGGCCGAGCAGGCCGGTCATCTTCTCGCCCTTGAAGCCGAGCGCGCTCACGACCGCACCCGACATCGCGGCGACCAGCGTGAGCAAGGCCATCTGGGCGTAGATGCTCGGCACACCGGTGTAGTTGGTGATCGACTTGCCGAGCACGATCTTGAACATCAACAGGGTGAGCGCCGGGTACACCAGCGTCTGGATCGTGGTCGCGGGATCGCGGGCCCAGACCAGCAGCAGTCGCTTGCACTGGATCAGGCTGTGCGTGACCCAGTTGCTCAGCGAGTTCTCGGTTTTCGCCGTCACCTCGGGCAACAGCGTGTTCCACGAGATCTTTTCGGTGTCTTCGATCGGCGCGATGGGTGCCTCCACAGAACTCATGACCGCCTCACGCTCGCCCAGATCGCCAGCGGGATGAAGACGAGCGCGAGCCCGATCACCCAGACCAGCGGCACCCACAACACTTGCCAGCTCACTCCGCCCGAGGCCATGTCACGCAGCGCGAAGGAGAACTGGGAGACCGGCTGGTTGCGCACGAAACCTTGGATCCACGTCGGGAAGCTGCGTTCCGGGACGAATCCGCACGACAGCATGCCGAAGATCAACGTGGGCAAAGTCAGCGCCTGGCTCAGCGATTCCGGACTCTTGGTCAGACTGCCGAGCGCATCGGCACCGAGCGCGAGCGTGGTGCCGACCGCCAAGGAGAACAAGCAGAACAACGCCGCTTGACCAAATCCGGCGACGAACCGGAAACCGATCATGTAGCCGAAGAGCACCGCGGCGGTCAGCGAGGTGATCGACCGAATCAACCCGGCCCCGATCCGCGCGGACAGCGGAACCAGCATGCCGATCGGCATCGTCTGCATTCGGGTACTCAACCCGGTCAACGCCTCGAACGCGGCCAACTGCGCGTTCGACATCATGGTGAAGGCCATCGTCTGCAACACGATGATCGGCATGACGTACTGGGCGTAGTCGATGCCCTGGAACTTCATCACGAAGCGCAGCGGCAGATAGAACCCGAGAGTGAACACCAGCGGCGTCACCACCGCGACGATCAACTCGCCCTTGGTGGCCATGGTCCAGACGATGCGGCCGGACAGTGCGCGCCACTGCGCGAACGAGGACAGCCGGGCCTCGGGTAGATCCGCGAACAACGCGGCCGCGTCGGCGGCCCGGTCGGGTGCGGTAGCGGTTGTCACGCTGCGCCGCCCGAATGCCCGGTGATGGAGAGGAAGACGTCGTCGAGCGAGGGCCTGCGCAACGCGATGTCGGCCAGTTGGATGCCAGCGGAGTCGAGCCTGCGCAGCGCCTCGGTCAGCGTGGCGGCACCCTCCGGCGCCGGAATCGAGAGCCGGTCACCGCCGTTGAGGCCGGCGAGCACCGCGGCGGGCACCAGGTCGCCGAGCGCGGTGGCGGTCGGGCGCAGCTGCTTCGGGTCCAGCGGGACCACCTCGCAGTAGCTGCCGCCGGTCTTCTCCTTGAGCTCGTCG
This sequence comes from Nocardia sp. NPDC050175, assembly GCF_044459885.1. Lineage (NCBI taxonomy): Bacteria > Bacillati > Actinomycetota > Actinomycetes > Mycobacteriales > Nocardiaceae > Nocardia > Nocardia sp. NPDC050175. The sequence continues at coordinate 739,026 of NZ_JBITJI010000002.1, read as the reverse complement.
GCGGTGCCCTCGGCGATCACCGTGCCCTTGTCGATGACGATGATGTTGTCGCTGAGTACGTCGGCTTCCTCGAGGTACTGCGTGGTGAGCAGGACCGTGATGCCCTGGGCCTTCAGCGCGTTCACCAGATCCCAGACGCCTTGGCGGCTGCGCGGATCCAGGCCGGTGGTCGGCTCGTCGAGGAACACCACCTCCGGCCGCACCACCAGACCGCAGGCGATGTCGACCCGGCGACGCATGCCGCCGGAGTAGTGCCGCACGGCCCGGCGGCCCGCGCTCACCAGGTCGAATTCCTCGAGCAGGGTGTCGGCCCGCTTGCGCGCGGCGGACTTGGTCAGGCCCATCAGGCGGCCGAACAGTTCCAGGTTCTCCCGGCCGGAGAGGTTCTCGTCGAGCGCGGCGTACTGGCCGGTCATCATGATCGACCGGCGCACCCCTGCCGCGTCCTTCAGCACGTCGTGCCCGGCGACCACGGCGGTGCCGGAGTCGGGGCGAAGCAGCGTGGACAGGATCTTCACCATCGTCGTCTTGCCCGCACCGTTCGGCCCGAGAATGCCGAGGACGGAGGCGCGGTCGGCAACGAAGCTGACCCCCTGCAGTGCATGCACATCGCCGAACGACTTCCGCACGTCCGTCACCCGGACCGCTGGCTCACTGGCATGCAGATCTGCTTGGTTCAAGCTCGGCATCAACTCTCCACTATCGGCAATTGCGGCGACTCTTGGTCGCCGGAGCGCGCGCGTATACGTCCCCCTAGGAGATCCGTAGCGCTTGGCGTGATGTTACCGGCATGCAGCCTTCGCGCCGGGCCGCCCGCGCAGTACCCAACAGGAGCGCAGACTAAATGTGTCCTTACTCACACCCGCCGATATCGGTCCGGCGCGACGCGAATCGGCGCTGGTGGACCGTGTCAAGGGCAGCGTGGTGGCGGCGAACGAGCCTTGTCGGCCCGTCGCGGCGACCATAGTCTGCTAATTGGGGGAACACTCACTCGTCCGCGGCGGCCGCCTCGCAAGTGGCCCGTACGCCGATTTCGATACTGCGAGAGGTGATCATGGCCGAGTCCGCGCAGCCACAAGTGGCGGCGCAGCCCGGAGGATCGGGCCGATCGAACGTGCTGACGTCCTATGACCCGCGCACCGGCGAGACCGTCGGCAACTACGCCGTGATGGGCGCGGGCGAAATCAATCGAACGGTGCGCGCCGCCCGCGCGGCCGAAAAATGGTGGGCCGAGCTGGGATTCAGCGGCCGCAAGCGCTGGCTGCTCGACTGGAAGCGCGATATCGCCCGTCGCGCAGGAGAATTGGCCGAGATCCTGTCCGAGGAAACCGGAAAACCGGAGGCGGACGCGGTAATCGAGGTGATGCTCGCGGTCGAGAACCTCGACTGGGCCGCCCGCAACGCGGCGCGCGCGCTCGGCAGGCACAAGCTCGGCTCCACCTGGCTGACCCGCAACCAGCGCGCCTCGGTCGGCTACCTGCCGCTCGGCGTGATCGGGGTGCTCGGTCCGTGGAACAACCCGGTGTTCACGCCGATGGGGTCGATCGCCTACGCGATGGCCGCGGGCAACACGGTGGTGTTCAAACCGCACGAGCTGACCACCGGTGTCGGCGTCTGGCTGGCCGACAGCTGGACCAGGCTGGCGCCGAATCAGCCGGTGCTGCAGGTGGTTACCGGCGATCACGCGACCGGCAACGCGCTGTGCCGGGCCAAGGTGGACAAGATCGCCTATGCCGGTTCGGATTCCGGCGCGCGCGAGGTGATCGCGCTGTGTACGCAGACGATGACGCCGGTGGTCGTGGAGCGCAGCGGCAAGGGCAGCATGGTCGTGCACGTCGACGCGAAGCTCGACGACGCCGCCGAGGCCGCGGTGTTCGGGGCGATGGCCAATGCCGGGCAGAACGCCACCGGGATCCAGCGGGCCTACGTCGCGGAGTCGGTCTATGAACCGTTCCTGGAGCTCGTGGTCGCGCAGGCCGGCAAGCTGCGGCCCGGCGCCGACAAGCGCGCGTCCTACGGCCCGATGATCCTGGAATCGCAGGTCGAGGTGGTGCGCAAGCAGATTCGCGACGCGCTGGCCCGCGGCGGCCGTGCCGTGGTCGGCGGCATGGATTCGATTCGCGAGCCGTACATCGAACCGGTGGTGCTTGCCGAGGTGCCCGAGGAGAGTCTGGCGATCACCGGCGAGGGCATCGGGCCGGTCCTGGTCGTGAACAAGGTGGCCAGCATGGAAGAGGCCGCGCAACGCATCAACGCGGTGGGCCACGACGTCGCGGTCTCGGTGTTCACCAGGGACGTGCACGAGATCGAGACCTTCGCCGAGCACCTGCGGGTCGGGGTGGTCACCATCAATTCCTCGACCGCCTACGCGGGTATCCCCGCGCTGCCCTTCGGCGGCGTCGGCGAATACGGTCAGGGCCACAGTCACGGCGATCAGGGACTGCGCGAGTTCAGCCACACCTTGGCCATCGCCCGCAAGCGCTACAAGGCACCGGTCAATCTGTCCACGTTCGACCGGCACCCACGCCATTTACGGTTGGCCAAGACCATCTTCCGCATCCGGCACGGTCGTAGCACCTGACGCACGCTTCTTGATTTCCGGCACCTGGAATCGCATGCGATTTCCGGTGCGGGACATCAGAAGGCGTGCGCGGTTAGGCCTTGTTGCCGAGTAGGACGGCTTGCATGAGGGCGGTGACCCGGGCCAATTGTGGTGGGCGGGAATCGAATCGGATGAGTCGGCCGACATCGATTACCTGGCCGATGGCCGCGTGCACGCGGAAACGCGCCTCGACGGGATCGCCGTCCAGCAGATTGGCCCATTCGAGGACGTTCTGGCGTTGAATGGCGCGCAGCTTGTGTTGTTCGGCCGGCGGCAGGTTGCTGAATTCGGCGTAATAGACCGGCATGATCTCGGGCATCGCGAAGGTGAGCCGGGCCTGACGCTCGGCGATGCGGCGCACCGCGTCCTCGCGGCTGGTCGCCTCGGCCAGCGCCTCGGTGATCGCGAGGGCGACCCGATCGCCGGTCCGGTAGAACGCGGCGGCGAGCAGGTCGGACTTGCTGGCGAAGTAGCGGTACACGCTTGAGGCGTTGATGCCGACGGCCGCGCCGATCTCCTCGATGCTGGCCTCGTGATAGCCCTGCCTGCCGAAGATCCGGATCGCCTCGGTGAGCAGCTGTTCGCGTTTCGACGACACCGGCAGGCCGCGCGTGACGGGTCCCGGATCGGGTTCCGGCGACGCCGGCGGCAGCTCGGCGCGCAGGATCGCCCACGCCATGTCGTGCAACAGCGGCAGCAGCCTGGCACCGGACAGCGCGCTGCGGTGCGCGGAGATGCTGGCGATCGCGCTGAGCACGGCGGCGGCCAGCATCGCCACATCGGCGGGCGGGGCGTCGGGTCGCAGCAGCGCGATGGGTGCGGCGAGGGTGCCGTTCAGGTCGTCGTAGATCTTCCTGATCCGGACTCGATCTTCGCGTTCCAGGTAGCGCCGCTCCCAGCGGTACAGCCCGGCCTCGCGGCGGATCTCGATGGTGTGTTCGCTGGTCGCCCGGATCAGCGCGTCCAGCCGCTCGGCCGGTGCCAGCTGCGGGTTGTCCGCGGCGCGGGCGACATTCAGCAGGTGTCTGGCGCCCTCTTCGGCGGCGGCGACGAGCAACGCGTATTTGTTCGTGAAGTGCCGGTACAGCGCGGGCCCGGAGATGCCGACCTCGGCGGCGATCTCGTCGACGCCGACCGGGTAGTACCCGCGATCGCTGAACGCGCGCGCGGCCGCCCGGATGATCTGCACCTTGCGATCCTTGGGCCGACGCCGCACCGGCGCACCCGTCGCGCGACCGCCTGCGGGATCACTGCGCGAGGCCGGCGTATCGGCGTCCGGCCGCGCGGAAGCGAGGCCGACCTCGCTGCGATCCGCGACCATGCACCTCTCCGTTCTCCGGCGGCGCCGCTGGTTGACAGCGCCCGACAATGGAACCTAAGTTAACCACAATTCGCAAAGTTAACCAGTATTCATGGCAGGGTAGCCGCTGAGTTCCAGCGTAGGAGCAGACAATGAGTGAGCGAAGCGAACGAATCATGTGCCAGCGCGCATTGCGCATGACGCAGCCGAGCGCCAGCGAGGCGGAGTCATGAGCAATACCGATTCCGCGGCGCCTGCCGCGCCCGAGCCGCGGTTTACGGCGGTGCACGACGGCAAGGTGCTGCGGGTGACCATCACCAACCCGAAGCGCAAGAACGCCGTCGACTACGACACCATGCTCGCCCTCGGCGACACCTTCATAGCGGCCGCCGCGGATCGCTCGGTGCGCGTGATCGTACTGACCGGCGACGGCGGCGATTTCTGCACCGGCGCCGACCTCTCGGCGACCGTGCGCGAGGCGCAACGCGGCATCACCCCCGATATGACGATGGACGTCGCGAACCGCTTCGTGAAGTCGATCGTCGACTGTCCGGTCCCGGTGATCGCCCGCGTCAAGGGCGCCGCGGCAGGCGTCGGCGTCGCCGTCGCCTTGGCCGCCGACCTGGTCTACGCCAGCGAGGACTCCTACCTCCTGCTCGCCTTCATCAACATCGGCCTGATGCCCGACGGCGGCGCGGCCGCCATGATCGCCGCCGCGGCAGGCCGCCCCCTCGCCGCGGAGATGGCCCTGCTCGGCGAGCGCCTCCCCGCCCCCGCCGCAAAACAGGCAGGCCTGTTCACCGCGGTCCTCCCCGAAGCCGAACTCGACGCAAGGGTCGAAGCCGCCGCCGCGAAGATCGCCACCGGCCCCCGCCGCGCCCTCGAACTCACCAAGCAAGCCCTCAACCAAGCAACCCTGACCTCCCTCGACCCAGCCCTCGCAGCCGAAAAGTCCGGCCAGGCCGAACTTTTGACGTCTCCCGACTTCCTCGAGGGCGCAACCGCCATGCTCACCAAGCGCAAGCCGGTATTCGAAGATTGATCGTCCGCCCGAGACTCCACCAAGGCGACAACTGATTTCGCAAGCACATGGGTAACTCGCCGGGCACCGGCTAACCCAACCCACCACGCCACCGCCGGTCGCCAACGTCACGATCAGCGCACACGAGTCTGGCCTGGAGTCGCGGAGAGGCGGACCAGCCAACTGATTTCGCGACGACATGGGTAACTCATCGGGTACGGGCTAACTCAACCCACCACCTCACCGCCGGTCGCCAACGCGACATTCAACGCGCGCGTGTCTGGCCTAAAGTCCCGGAGAGGCGGCACAGAGCTAAGCTCCTCCGCTATGGGCTACCTGGTTACCGGGGCAACTGGGTTCATCGGTCGGTTCCTCGTCCCCGAGCTGCTGAAACGCGAGGGGATCATCCATGTGCTGGTGCGGCCGGGCGCTGAGTCCGCCGACCGGTTCACCTGCTGCGCCCGGGAGTGGGGTGCGGCGGATCGGGTGCGGCCGGTGCCCGGCGATCTCGGTGCGCCTGGTCTAGGTATCGATCCGGCGTGGCTGGCCGAGCATCGCGGCTCGATCGATCATGTCTTCCATCTGGCGTCCAGCTATGATCTCGCCGAACGCAGCGACGGCACCCGGCATCTGGTCGATGTCGCCGAAGCCCTGAAAGCCGGTCTGCTGCATCACGTCTCGACGGTGGAGGTGGCCGGTTCGTCGGAGGGTCTGTTCACCGAGGACATGTTCGACGAGGGCCAGGTGCTGGCCACGCCGACGCAGCGAGCCAAGTTCGAGGCGGAACGGATCGTCCGTGGTGCCGCACTGCCCTGGCGGATCTACCGCCCGTCGATCGTGATCGGCCATTCCAGAACCGGCGAGATCGACCGAATCGACGGCCCCTACTACTTCTTCCGGCTGCTCCGGATGGGCGCGCAGCTGCCGCGAATCCTGCCGGTGCTAGTGCCCAAGCTCGGCGAAACCAACATGGTCCCGGTCGATTTCGTGGCTCGCGCGCTGGATCATCTTGCGCACCAACCGGGCTCGAACGCCACCACCTACCACCTGGTCGACCCGCGCCGGCAAAGCGTGGCCGAGGCATTGAACCTGTTCGCCGACGAGGCAGGCGCACCACACCTGGTCGAGGTGATGCCCAAGCGCGCACTCGACATGGTGCTGCAGGTGCCCGGCGCGAGCTGGGTCCTCCCCCGCGTCGGCGTCCCCCGAGACATCTTGGAGCACAGCGAATTCACCTGTTGGTTCGACTGCCGCAACACCACCGCCGCCCTCAAGGGCACCGACATCAAGGTGCCACCACTGGCCGGTTACGCCCCACTGATCTGGAAGTACTGGATCGAGAACTGGGTCTGAGGCCCAGACAGCAACGCAGACGCCATATTCGAGTCGAGTCATATGGTCGCTAAACGATCTTCAACAGCAACCATTTGACTCGACTCGATGCCACCCAACAACCCTTTGACTCGCCTCGTTTTCCCCAGCATCTTTCAACCGGACCACAGCCAGTCCTCACGCTGGAACACAGGCGTTGCCCATCAGAGGCTGCGGAAGAGAAGGTCGGGTACCCCACCTGACGTGCTCAGCACTACTCCGGTCATCCGATGAACCAGTCGAAAACCTCTGGGACAGCACACCACCGGAGATCTCTCAGCACACCAACCCGAACCAGTACACCCAGAGACCCTCGGAATAGTGCACCTATCCGGGCAAGTGCTTCTTAGACCTCCGCACGTGGACAGCTCAGAGAAGCTGAAGACCTATCCACATTTTCCCGTGAGTAGTGCTGGGCGCGTCGTGTGCCGTACCCGGCTTTAGGTGCACGTCAGGCGCGCGATGTCGCGTTGCTGAGGTGGTCATCTGGCTGTGGTTGCGTAACAAGCGCTTTGGACAAGAGCGGGTGGTCGGCGGCGGTTTCGATGCCCGATCAGACCCGCGAGGCGCTGCCCGAGTCGGTGTCCCCAGGATCTGCACTCCGTCTCGGGATCGGCACTCGGAATAGGGCCCTAAAGCCAGTGCAGGTCCCGAGAGAGTGCGCAGATTCTGGGTTCGGGTTGGTGGGGTGGGGTGCTGGGCACTCGTGGCGGGGTGCGTTCCCGGTTCGATTGCGGATCCGCACTCTTTCTCGGCATTCGCCCCAGTGCAGGTCCCGAGAGAGTGCGCAGATTCCGGGTTCAGCTTGGTGAGGTGGGGTGCTGGGCACTCGTGGCGGGGTGCGTTCCCGGTTAGATTGCGGATCCGCACTCTTTCTCGGAATTCGCCCCAGTGCAGGTCACGAGAGAGTGCGCAGATTCTGGGTTCGGCTTGGTGGGGTGGGGGCTGGGCACTCGTGGCGGGGTGTGTTCCCGGTTCGATTGCGGATCCGCACTCTTTCTCGGAATTCGCCCCAGTGCAGGTCACGAGAGAGTGCGCAGATTCTGGGTTCGGCTTGGTGAGGTGGGGCGCTGGGCGCTCGGGGCGGGTGTGTTCCCGGTTTCGAGCACCGATCCGCACCCTTTCTCGGCATCGACCCGGCAGTAGGGTCTTGATCCGGGTGCGCGAACCCGATACAGGGTGCCGATTCCGCTGCCCGCGTGGCGAATTGGAAGGTGCTCACCCGTTGTTTAACCTGCACACCCGCTACACCGGGTGTCCGGCTTACACAAAGGGTGAGCGGCCGGGTTCTGGAGTGATGATCGGGCCGTGAGGGTGGTCCGAGAGCGCCGGTGCGGTGAAATCTGGTGATATACGGGGAGATTCACGGAGTCGGCGCTGTTGTCGGCGGGCTGTTCGGGTTCAGGCGCCGGTGATTGTCAGGTAGATCAGGACGATGTTGAGGGCTGAGATGATGGCGGCGATCAGCCAGGCCAGGGCGGTGGTGATGCGGTGGTTGACGTCGTTGCCCATCAGGACTCGGTCGCTGGTGAAGCGCACCAGGGGGATCAGGGCGAAGGGGATGCCGAAGGACAGCACTACCTGGGAGATGATCAGGGCTCGGGTGGGATCGATGCCTGCGGCGAGGATGGCGAGCGCCGGGATCAGGGTGATCACCCGGCGCACCAGTATCGGGATGTGGCGGCGTAGCAGGCCCTGCATGATCATCGCGCCGGCGTAGGCGCCGACCGAGGTCGAGGCGAGGCCGGAGGCCAGTAGGCCGATGGCGAGTAGCAGTGCCGCGACCGGGCCGAGCGCGTCGCCTACGGCGGTGTGTGCGTCTTGCAGTGTTTCGATCTCGCGGTCGCGCAACGTATTTGCGGCCATCAGCAGCATCGCCAAGTTGACCGTGCCCGCCAGCACCATCGCGAGCACCACGTCGATCTTGGTGATCTTCAGCAGCCGAACCCGCATCGGGCCGACCGCCGGGTGACCGTGCCGATCCCTGGCCAAGCCGGAGTGCAGGTACACCGCGTGCGGCATGACCGTGGCGCCGATCATGGCCGCGGCGAGCAGCACGCTCTCCGCGCCCTGGAACCTGGGCAACAGTCCACCGAGGGTGCCGCCGACCGAGGGCGGTGAAATGAACAGGCTGGCGAGGAAGCCGATCGCGATCACGGCGAGCAGCCCGGTGATCACTCGCTCGAACGGCTTCTGCCCACGCCGATCCTGCACGAGCAGCAGACCCATCGACACCACACCGGTGATCACGCCGCCGAGCAGCAGCGGCAGCTGGAACAGCAGGTTGAGCGCGATCGCGCCGCCGACCACCTCGGCGAGGTCGGTGGCCATCGCGACGGTCTCGGCCTGGCCCCAGTAGGCCAGCCGGGTCGTGCGACTCGACCGGGCCCGCACCGCCTCCGGCAGCGACATGCCGGTCACCAATCCCAGTTTGGCCGAAAGGAATTGGACCAGACCGGCCATCACGTTGGCCATCACGATGACCCACACGAGCAGGTACCCGAACTTCGCGCCCGCGCTGATATTCGACGCCACGTTGCCGGGGTCGACGTACGCGATCGCCGCCACGAAGGCAGGGCCGAGCAAGAGGCTGGCCGCACGGGCCCGCTGGGACGCAGATCTAGCGGACTCTGCCAGGGTGGTACTCACAGAACAAGATTTTACGGGTTCCCGAACTTTTTCGTTAGCCCTACCCGTAAAAGCCAGGCTCCCCCGCCTCTCCGCGACTTCAGGCCAGACTCAGGTGCGTTAAGACTGACGTTGGCGTCCGGCGGAAAAGCAACTCGCCGGGTCAGCCCGTACCCGGCGAGTTACCCATGTGCTCATGAAATCAGTCGTCGCCTGATGCTCCCGGTCAGATGCCCAGGCCGCGGGCCAGCACCGGCCACGACAGCTGGAACTCGTCACGCCAGTAGCCCCACGAGTGGGTGCCGGTGTTGCGGAAGTTGTAGGTCGCCGGGATGCCCAGCGAGTCCAGCTTCCCCTTGAGGTTGTTGGTGCAGAAGTTGGTGCCCGCCTCGATCACGCCGCCGATGATGATCTGGTTGGCCAGACCGTAGGCGCCGGGGAGCGCGTACTTGCCGTCGAGGGTGTCGTACTGGCCGGGCAGACCGTTGCCGGTCGAGATGTAGAGGTCCAGTCCGCGCAGGCCCTCGGCATGCACATACGGATCATTGGCCACCCAGTCCGCCGAACCCTGCGGGCCCCACATGTTGTTGGTGTCGCCACCACCCCAGGTCTCGACGGTGAGCTTGACGAACTCCGAGCCGACCGGGTCGCTGGTCTGGGCGCAGCCACTGTAGGCCGCGGCCGCCTTGTACAGGCCGGGCTTGGCGATCGGCAGCGCGAGCACGGTGGTGCCCGAGGTGGACAGGCCCGCGATCGCGTTCACGCCGTTGGTGCCGAGCGCGCCGTCGACCAGCGGCGGCAGCTCCTCGGTGAAGAAGGTCTTCCACTTGTTGCGCCCGAGCGTCGGGTCGTCCTTGATCCAGTCGGTGTAATAGCTCCACTTGCCACCGATGGGCTGGATCACATTGACGTTCTTGTCCGAAAGGAACGCCAGCGCATCGGTCTTCGCCTGCCAGGAGGCGTCGTCCTGGCCGCCGCCCGCGCCGTTCAACAGGTACAGGGTCGGGCGCGGCACCGAGGCGTCGGCCGGGCGCTGGACGTCGATGATGACCTTCTGGTCCATCGCCGCCGAGTACACGTACAGCCGAATGTTGCGTGTGTCCTTGTATTCGGCCTTGGTGATCTTCGAGCCGTCGGGCGAGGTCGGGTTGGCGAGCAGGCTCTTGCCATCGATGATCGGGTCAGCGGCAGTGGCTGTCGTTACGCCGAGGCCGGTCATCACTCCCGCAAGGACCGCAGTGGCCGCGATCGCCGCGGCGGCACGCAGGCCGCTGCGCCGGGTCTGTCGACGTATCAATTTCGCACCTTCGCTTCGTCTCGAGATTCCATCTGCATTCCCCACGCGCGCTGCGGTGGATGCCCTGAACACACCACGGCAGACCATACGGGGTATGGAGTCGTGGCAAAAGAGGTGATCGTTACCTCGGCGTTGCCCATCATGCCTGAGCAACCCCGATCTTCGCGCGCCCGACCCACCTTCGCAGCGCGAAGCACCAGCGATCCGCGAATGCGCGCGGCCGCACCTAGTGCGCCCGCGGATCGAGCAGGTCGGACAGGCTCGGACCGATCTCGGCCAGCGCCTCCGGCGTGGTCATCTGATCGTGCGTGACACCGATCGGGTGATCTTCCACCCGACCATCGACGAACGGTTGCCAGCCCGCTGCCGCGGTGTCGTGACCTGCCGCGCTGTAGTAATCGAGCCTGCCGTGGAACACCTCCGGCCGATGCTCGGCGATGAGCTCGGCCGAACGCACCGCGCTGCGGTAGATCCGGTGCACCCGCTCAGGAGTGAGCACGGCCATGTCCGGCGGGATGGTGGCGTGCAGCGCGGCGAGCGCCTCGTCGCTGAGGTCGTGGATGTCGCCGTCGCTGGGCAGCAAGGCATCCGCGCCGATGCCGAGTTCGCTCAGGGCTTCGCGGATCGCCGCGCGGAAGTCCGTGACGTCGATGTCGGGATGACTGTCCAGCATGGCCAGCAGCGCGACCTGTTCACCCGCGGCCTGCAATTCGGTCGCGATGGCGTGCGCGAGCACACCGCCGAGCGACCAGCCGAGCAGCCGGTACGGACCCTGCGGTTGCACGGCGCGGATCTCCGCGACGTACCGGGCGGCCATCTCGGCCAGCGATGCGGGCAGGTAGCCGTCCTCCGACAGCGCGGGCGACTGCAGACCGAAGATCGGCCTGCTGGCAGGCACGTAGCGGGCCAAACCGGCGTAGCACCAGGACAATCCGTACATCGGGTGGATGCAGAACAGCGGCTCGGCGGCGGCCATATCGTGCGGCACCCTGGTCCGGATGGGCAGCAGCACGCCGAGCGCGGCGTTCGAGTCGAGGTCGTAGTCGTGGTCACCGGCCAGCGCGGCGAGGATGCGGGTGGCCAGTGCGCCCGAGGTGGAGTCGGTGAAGAACCACTGCACCCGGACCTCGGCGCCGGTGAGCGTGCGCAACCGGCTGACCGCGCGGGTCGCGACCAGCGAATTGCCGCCCAGATCGAAGAAGTCGTCGTCGAGCCCGACCCGGTCGACGCCAAGGATCTCGGCGAAGACCTCGACAATGGTCCGCTCCAGCGGGGTGGTCGGCGGCCGGTACGGACGCGCGCCCAGCTCCGGAACCGGCAGCGCTTTGCGGTCCAGCTTGCCGCTTGCGTTGAGCGGCAACGCATCCAGCACCAGGAACGCCGACGGCACCATGTAGGACGGCAGCGAACCACGCGCGTGCAGCAGAGCGGCGGTCTGGTCGATGGTCTCCCCCGGCATGGCGACCAGGTAGGCGACGAGCCGGTCCCCGGCGGTACCGCTGACCAGTGAGACGGCGGCGTGCCGCACCGAATCGAGGGCGAGCAGCACGGTTTCGATCTCACCGAGCTCGACCCGCTGGCCGCGCAGCTTCACCTGGAAGTCGCTGCGGCCCAAGTACTCCAGTGCTCCGTCGCGCCAGCGGACGATGTCACCGGTGCGATAGAGGCGCGTACCGCCCTCGTGCGCGACGAAACGCTCCGCGGTGAGGGCCGGGGCACCGAGGTACCCACGAGCCAGCTGGACGCCCGCGAGGTACAGCTCGCCCGCGGCACCGAGCGGCACCGGGCACAGCTGCCGGTCGAGCACATGCACCTGAGTGTTGGCGACCGGCGTGCCGATCGGAACCGTCAGTGCGGCAGTGTCGTCCACCGGGTAGTCGGTGACCACCGTCGCCTCGGCGGGCCCGTACCAGTTCACCAGGTTGATGTCCGGCAGGGCGGCGGAGAAGGCGGCCACGGTCTCCGCGGTGAGCGCCTCGCCCGCGGCGAAGACCCGACGCAGGCTCGGGAACTCCCTCGACTCCGGACCAAGGAACGCGTCCAGCATCGACGGCACGAAATGCACCGTGCTGACGCCATATTCGGCGATGGTCTCGGCCAGGTACGCCGGATCGCGATGACCGTCCGGTTCGGCGACGACTATCGAGGCGCCGGTCTGCAACGGCCAGAACAGTTCCCAGGTGGAGATGTCGAAGGTGATCGGCGTCTTGTGCAGCACCACGTCGCCGGCATCGTGCGGGTAGGTCCACTGCGCCCAGCGGAACTGGTTGACCATCTGCCGGTGCGTGATCACCACGCCCTTGGGGCGGCCGGTGGAACCGGAGGTGTAGATGACGTAGGCGACGTTGTCCGGGTGCACGTCGGGGTCGGTGAACGAGACCGCGTCCAACGGCAGGTAGAGCGTGTCCACCGCGACGACCGCGATGTCGGTATCGGTCACGAAGGCATCGGCGCTGGTGGTCAAGACGCAGGCCGGGTTGGCACTGGCCAGCACGTACTCGTTGCGTTCGGACGGGTGATCCGGGTCGATCGGCAGGTAGCCCGCGCCGGCCCGCAGCACGCCGTAGATGGTCACGACCAGGTCGATCCCGCGCCGCATCGCCACGCCGACCCGCGATTCCGCGCCGATGCCCCACCGGGCGATCTCCCCGGCCAGCGCCCGGGAGCGCAGGTCGAGGTCGGCGTAGCTGAGCGTGACGTCGCCGTAGCGCAGCGCGGGAGCGTCCGGCGTGCGTGCCACCTGCGCGTCGAACAGCGTCAGCAGCGTCGAATCGTCCAGTAGGTCCGGCACTTCGGTGGCGTTGCGGGCGGCGAGCACGGCGCGTTCGCTGTCGAGCAGCACGTCGATATCGGCGATGCGCGCCTGCGGGTTGGTGACGAAACGACGGATCAACGCCGAAAGCCGTTGCGCGAGTGCCTGTGCCGCCGCCTCGTCGAACAGGTCGCGCAGGTACTTCACCGACACCCGCAGCTGACTGTCCAGCACCACCATGATGGTGAGCGGGTAGTGGGTGCCGTTGACCGCGCCGACGCCGGTGACGCTCAGGCCGTCGATATCGCTGGCCTTGTCCAGGCCGTCCCGGTCGACGGGGAACGATTCGAACACCACGAGGGAGTCGAAAAGCCCTTCCACGCCGATGATTTCCTGGATATCGCTCAGCCCGAGGTAGTGGTGATCCAGCAGTCCGGCCTGCTCGCCCTGCAGCTGACGCAGCAGCCCGCCGAGCGTGTCGGTGGCGCCGAGGCGCACCCGCACCGGGATCGCGTTGAGGAACAGCCCGACCATGCTCTCGACGCCGTCCAGCTGCGGCGGCCTGCCGGACACGGTGGCGCCGAACACCACATCGTCACGATCGACACTACGGCCGATCAGCAGACCCCAGGCCGCCTGCACGACCGTGTTCACCGTGACGCCGAGCCCCGACGCGAGCCGGGTGAGCGCGGTGGTGTCGGACTGCGCCAGCTCGAAGCCGACTTCGCCTACCCCAGCGGAGATTTCACGGCCGGGATCGACCGGTGCCAGCGGCGTCGGCTCGGTGATACCGGTAAGCGCGGTACGCCAGGCCTCGCGGGCCGCGTCGGCCTTCTGGGCGACCAGCCAGGCCAGGTAGCCCCGATACGACGGCACCTTGGGCAGGTGCCGGGAATTGCCGCCGAGCGCGTACAGCGTCAGCAGGTCCTTCATCAGCAGCGGCATCGACCAGCCGTCGATCAGGATGTGATGGCTGGTCACCAGCAGGTGGAAGGCGTCGGCGGACGAGCGGATCAGCGCGAACCGCAGCAGCGGCGCGGTCCGCATGTCGAAGTGATCGGCGAGGTCGGCCGCCTTGATATCGGCCAGTTCCTGGGCCGCGGCGTCGGGCTCGAGCTGGCCGAGATCGATGAGCCGCCACGGCACTTCGAGTGAATCCTGCACGATCTGCAGCGGATTGCCCGCGGCGTCCTCGGCGAAGGCGACGCGCAGGTTGTCGTGCCGGTCCAGCACGGCCTGCGCGGCCGCGTGCATCCGCCCCGGGTGCACGTCGCCGCCGAGGTCGAGCACGAACTGGGTGGTGTAGACGTCCACCGAGGACTCGGCGAGCAGCGCGTGGAACAGCATGCCGGACTGCAGCGGCGTCACCGGCCACACGTCGGTGAGGTTCGGGTAGGTGGTGGTGAGGCGGTCGATGTCGGGCTGCTTCAGCCGGACCAGCGTGAAGTCCGACGGCGTGAAGGTGACGCCGTCCGCCCGCAGGCCGTGCTCGGCCAGCCCGCCGAGCGCGTAGATCCAGTGCTCGGCAAAGGTTTTCACCGCGTCACCGGCGAACGCGGCGGAGGCATAGTCGAACCGGGCGACCAGGCCGTCGTCGGCGGCGTCGACGGTGAGATCGAGCAGCAGGTCCTCGGCCATGGTGTCGGTGTGCACCCGCGCCGGGCGCAGATCGCGGTAGCGCAGCGCGAACCGGCCACGGCCGAGCTCGCTCAGGTCGGCGGCGGTATCCGCGTTGAGGTAGCGCAGCAGGCCGTAGCCGACGCCCTGCGAGGGCACCGATCGGCGCAGCTCCTTGATCTGCGCGAGCGCGGCACCCGCGGCGGGACCGCCGACGAGCGCGTCGTCGGCGTCGATCCTGGTGAGCCGCAACGGGAGTGGGTATTCGGTGGTGAAGCCGCCGACCATGTTCTCGTCGGCGTCGGTCGCGGACCGCTCGTCGGCGGACAGCCGGATCACCGAACCGAGTGCGCGCGTGACGGGTTCGCCCGCCGACGTCTGCAGCGCCAGCGCGACCGCGGTGAGCAGCACGTCGTCCACGGTGGCGTGATAGGCCGCAGCGGCAGCAGCGACCGCGGCAGCGCCCTCCGCGGTGATGGCCAGCGAGACTCGGCTGCGCGCCCGCAGATCGCGCCCATCGGCCACCGTGCCCTCGGGGACGGTCGCCAAAACCCGCTCCCACCAGCCCAACTCGCCGACGGTCCGCAGATCGTGCGCCTTGGCCGAGAGCGCGCGGATGAGCACGCCGAGGCCGGATTCCGGCGCGGCGGGGGCGGCGTGCCTGCCGCGGCTCCAGGCCGCGGTCAGCTGATCGACGATGGTGCGCCACGAGATGTCGTCCACGACAAGACCGTTGGCGACGACGATCAGCGTGGAGCGACCCTCGGGCCCACCGGTCAGCACGAAGTGGATGTTGCGGCCCTGCTCGGGATCGAGCGCCGCCGCGGCGGCCTGCACCACATCGTCGATGGGCAGCGTGGTTTCGCCGTGCTGCGCGTCGAGGCGGCGGAACGCCTCGCCGGTGCGTTCGTCGGCGGGCGGGATCCGCAGTACGGGGGTGTCGCCCTCGCGGTCCAGTCGCACCCACAGCATCGGATGCTGGTCGAGCACCTTGCCGACCGCGGTGTGTACCGCTTCGACGGCGCAGCTCTCCGGCACATCGAGCGCGATGGCGCGCACCTCGACGCCGGTTTCGAGCAGGCGCGCCGCGTGCGGTGTCAGCGGCAGGTCGCCGGACTCGTCGCCCGGGCCGTCCTCGACCACGGCGGCCTTGGCCAGCGCGGCGACGGTGCGCGACTCGAAAACGTCACGCGGCGTGAAGGTCACGCCGCGGCCGCGGCAGCGCGACACCACCTGGATGGAGACGATGCTGTCGCCGCCGAGGGCGAAGAAGTCGTCGTCGAGCCCGACCCGCTCGATATTGAGCACCTCGCCGATCACCTCGGCGATGGTCAGCTCGGCCATAGTCTGCGGCGCGCGGTACGCGGTGGTCTCGATGGCCGGTTCGGGCAGTGCGCGCCGGTCCAGCTTGCCGACCGGTGTCAGCGGGATCTCGTCCAGCACCACGATGGCCGTCGGCACCATGTACTCCGGTAGCGTGCTGCCGAGCTGTTCGGTCAGTGCCGCGACATCGAGCGTGCTGCCCTTGGCAGGCAGCACGTAGGAGACGAGCATCGTTGCGCCCGCCCCGGATTCGCGGCCGAGGGTGACCGCGAACTCGACGCCCGGCTGCGCGGCGAGCGCGGCGTCGATCTCGCCGAGCTCGATCCGGAAGCCACGCACCTTCACCTGGAAGTCGTTGCGCCCCACATACTCCACCACCGGATCGCCCGCGCCCCGGGCCCAGCGCACGACGTCGCCGGTGCGGTAGAGCCGCTCGCCGGGCAGGCCGTACGGGTCGGCGATGAACCGAGCCGCGGTGAGGCCCGGCCTGGCGTGGTAGCCGCGGGCCAGCTGGATGCCGCCCAGATACAGCTCGCCCGCAACACCTTCGGGCACCGGGCGCAGCCTGCGGTCGAGCACCAGCGAACGCATGCCGCGGATCGGGCCGCCGATGGTCACCGGCTCGCCCGGGCGCAGCGGGTCGCTGATGTTGGTCATGATCGTGGTCTCGGTGGGCCCGTAACCGTTGTGGAAGCGGCGGTTCTCGGCACCGGCCCACTTGGCGACCAGGTCGGCGGGCACCGCTTCGCCGCCGGCCACGATGGCCCGCATGCCGGACAGCGCGTCCTGGTCGAGCGAGGCGAGCACGGACGGGGTGAGGAAGGCGTGCGTCACGCCTTCGGCCTGGATCAGCTCGGCCAGTTCGTCGCCGCCGAAGGTCTGCGGCGGCGCGACCACCAGCGCGCCCGCCGAGCCGAGCGCGAGCAGCAGCTCCAGCATCGAGGCGTCGAACGACGGGGACGCGAAACCCAGTGCGCGCGTGGTCTGGTCGAGCTCGTACCGCTCCACCTGCTCGGCGCTGAAGTTGGCCAGACCGGCGTGAGTGACCACCACGCCCTTGGGCAGGCCGGTGGAGCCCGACGTGTAGATCACGTACGCGGCGTTAGTGCTGCGGATCGGGCCGTGGCGTTCGGTGAGGCTGATCGGGCGGTCCGACCGGGATGCGACGTCGAAGGTGAAGTCGCGATCATCGAGCACGAACCAGGGCCTGCCACCCGTCATCGTTGGCAGGCCGCCGAGTTCGGCGGTCAGCGTGACACCAAGCGCCGCACCGGAATCGGCCACCATGTGCGCGATCCGGTCGGCCGGATAGGTCGGGTCGATCGGCACGATCGCCGCCCCGGTCTTGGCGATCGCCCACAGCGCGAGCAGCGACTCCACCGACCGCCGGATCGCCAGCGCGATCAGGACATCAGGGCCTGCACCGCGATCGATCAACGTACGCGCCAATTGCGAAGAGGCGGCGTCGAGTTCGACGTAGCTGAAGGATCGGCCCCCAACGACGAGAGCGGCACCGGTGGGGTTCCTGGTAACCGCGGAAGCCATCAGCTCGGGCAGGCTGCGCGGCGCGGCGGCCTCGGCCCCCGCCCGGGAGACCAGATCGGCGCGCTCGGACTCGTCCAGGATCTCCAGGTCGCCGACCGCGGTGCCGGGCTCCTGCGCGACGGCGGCCAGGATGCCGCGGAAGCGGCGGCCGAACTCGGAGACCGTCTGCTCATCGAACAGGTCGCGGGCATAGGTGAATTCGGCGGCGAGCCCGGCTTCCGCGCCCGCTTCGGTGCGCTGCTCGCGCATGGTGAGCAGCAGATCGAACTTGGCGGTGTCGGCCGCCGGATCGAGCGCGGCGAAGTTCAGGCCGGGCAGCTCGAAGCTTGTCGCAGCGAGGTTTTCGAAGGACAGCGCCACCTGGAACAGGGGGTGCCGACCCGAGGAACGCTCCGGATCGAGCACCTCGACCAGCCGCTCGAACGGGGTGTCCGCGTTGGCGAAGGCCCGCAGGTCGGTCTCCCGGTTCGCGGCGAGCAGGTCGGTGAAGCCGAGATCGGCCGCGACCCGGGTGCGCAGGACCAGCGTGTTGACGAACATGCCGATCAGGTCGTCGAGTTCGGCCTCGCCGCGGCCCGCGATCGGGGTGCCGATGGCGACGTCCTCGGTGCCGGACATCCGGGCCAGGAACACCGCGAGCGCGGTGTGCACGACCATGAACAGGGTCGCGTTGTGCTGCTTGGCCAATCCGACCAGCGCGGCGTGCACGTCGGCCTCGACGACGAAATCCGTTTTGCCGCCCGCGAAACTCTGCGCCACCGGACGCGGCCGGTCGGCCGGCAGGCTCAGCTCGTCCGGCAGGTCGGCGAGTTCGGTTGTCCAGTAAGCGAGTTGCGCGCCCGCGAGCGACTCGGGATCGTCGTCGCTGCCGAGCACGCTGCGCTGCCAGAGCGCGTAGTCGGCGTACTGGATCGGCAGCGGCGCCCAGGACGGCGCCTCGCCGCCGCTACGAGCGGCGTAGGCCAGCATCAGGTCCCGGGTGAGCGGGCCCATCGACCAGCCGTCGGCGCTGATGTGGTGCGCGACGAACACCAGAACGTATTCGCTGCCCGCGAGCTGGAACAGCCTGGCGCGGAACGGCACCTCCATGGTGACGTCGAAACCGGCGGAGACGATGCGCTGCACCTCGTGCGCGACGCGTTCCTCACCGATCTGCGCGGGTGCCAGATCCACCGAAACCTCGTGTGGCGCAAGCACTCGCTGCTCCGGACCCGCCAGGGTCTCCGGGTAGACGGTGCGCATGATCTCGTGGCGCGCGACGAGATCGGCGACAGCCTGCTGCAGCGCATCGACATCCAGGTCGCCGGACAGGCGGATGGCGGCCGGGATGTTGTAAACGGCGGCGGCGGTGTCGAACTGGTTGAGGAACCACATCCGCTGCTGGGCGGAAGACAGCGGAATGTGGTCGGGGCGCGGCTGGGCGACGAGCGGGTTGCGCGTGTGCTCGCTCGTGGTGTGTTCGACCTTGACCGCGAGTCCGGCGACGGTGGACGCCTCGAAGAGAGCGCGCACCGGGACCCGTGAATCGAGCGCGGCACCGATGCGGGCCGCGACCTGGGTGGCCAGCAGCGAGTTGCCGCCGAGTGCGAAGAAATCATCGTCGGCGCCGACCCGTTCGACACCGAGCACCTCGGCGTACACCGATGCCACGATCTCCTCGATCGGCGTCGATGGCGCACGGAACACCAGCGCCTCGAATTCGGGCTCCGGCAGCGCCCTTCGATCCAGCTTGCCGTTCACGTTCAACGGCAACGCATCGAGCACGACGAACGCCGACGGCACCATGTACGACGGCAGCGCCGCGCTCAGTGCCGACTTCACCTGTGCCACATCGAGACCGGCGGCCTCATCCGGCACCCCCGCCTCGGCGGCGGCCTGCGCGGCGAAGGCAGCGGCCTGAACGGCGAACGAAGAGGCGAGCCCGGCCGGAGTGCCCGGCTCGTCGGCGACCAGATAGGCCACCAGGCGATCACCGGTCTTGGGATCGGACTTGGCAACCACCGCGGTCTGCGCGACCTCGGGCAACGCCAGCAACGCGGCCTCGATCTCACCCAGCTCGATCCGGAAACCACGGATCTTCACCTGAAAGTCGGTGCGGCCCTGGTACTCCAGTTCGCCGACGCGGTTCCAGGCCACCAGGTCGCCGGTGCGGTACAGGCGGGTGCCGGGCTGGAACGGGTTGGCCACGAACCGATCCGCGGTCAGGTCGGCGCGACCGAAGTAGCCGCGGGCCAGCTGACCGCCCGCCAGGTACAGCTCGCCGGAGATGCCGATCGGCACCGGACGGAGTCGACCGTCGAGCACGTACGCCTGGCTGTTCCACTCGGGTGTACCGATCGGCACGGAGCTCTGGTCGGCGTCGGTCACCCGGTGACGGGTGATCGACACGGCGGCCTCGGTCGGGCCGTACAGGTTGGCCAGCACCACCTCCGGGTGCGCCGTCAGGAACCGCTGGGCCAGCGCGGCGGGCAGCGCCTCACCGATGGCGAGCACGCGCCGCAGCGGCGACGGTTCCGACGTGGCCTCGGTGCCGGTGTGCACCAGCAGGGCGTCCAGCATGGACGGGACGACGTGCAGCGTCGTCACCGCTTCCCTGGCGATCAGGTCGTTGAGGTAGGCCGGATCACGGTGCCCGTCCGGCGCGGCGATCACCAGCTTGCCCGCGCAGACCACCGCCGACCAGAACTCCCAGACCGAGAGGTCGAAGGTGGCGGCCGTCTTGAGCAGCACGGCATCGTCGTCGGCGAGCCCGAATTCGGCTGTCTTCCACTGCAACTGATTGGCGATGGCGGCGTGCGAGACCGCAACGCCCTTCGGGCGGCCGGTCGAGCCCGACGTGAAGATCACGTACGCGGTGTTCTCGGGCCGCAACGGCGCGACGCGCTCGGTATCCGAGAGCGGCGTGCTCGCAAAGGAACCCAGCACGAGCTCGTCGATGGGTACCAGGGGCGCGACCTCGGTGTCGAAGTCCGCGTCCGCGTTGGTCAGCACGCAGACCGGTGCCGCGGTCCGGAGGATGTAGTCGGTGCGGTCGGCGGCCTGGTCCGGATCGACCGGCACATACGCGCCACCGGCTTTGGCGACCGCGTACATCGCGACGACCAGGTCCACCGAACGGCGGAAGGCGAGCGCCACCCGGGCTTCCGGTCCGACGCCGATCGAGATCAGGTACCGGGCAAGACGATTCACTCGGGTGTCGAGCTCGACGTAGTTCAGCTCGTGCCGGGCGCCGTTGGGCAGGTCGGCCACCACGGCGACGGCCTCGGGTGCCGCGGCCAGCACCGCCCGCTGCAGGAACCACGGCAGCGTCGCGGCGGTATCGACCGGATGCGCGGTGTCGTTCCACCGCACCAGGACCGCGTCACGTTCGTCGGCCGCGAGCAGGTCGATCTCGCCGACCGCTGTCGCGGCGTCGGCGACGACCGTGGCGAAGATCCGCGACAGTCGGTCGGCGAAACTCTGCACGGTCGCGGCGTCGAAAAGATCTGTCGCATAGGTGAAGAACCCGCCGATGCCGGTGGGCGCGCCGGACTCGTCGTAGCTGTCGCCCACGATCAGATGCAGATCGAACTGCGACACAGCCAGATCCGCGTCCAGCCCCGACACCGCGAGACCGGGCAGTTCGAGCGCGGCCCGCGCGATGTTCTGGAACGACAACCCCACCTGGAACAGCGGATGATGCGCGGTCGAGCGCGGCGGGTTGAGCACCTCCACTAGGCGCTCGAACGGAATGTCCGCGTGCGCGAACGCCTGCAGGTCGGTATCGCGTTGCCGCGCAAGCACATCGGTGAACGCTTCGCCGCCGTCGAAGGTGGCCCGGAAGACGACGGTGTTGACGAACATGCCGATCAGGTCGTCGAGCTCACGCTCGCCGCGACCGGCCACGGGGGTGCCGATGGCGATATCGCCGGTGCCCGACAGCCGGGCGAGCAGCACCGCAAGCGCGGTGTGCACGACCATGAACAGCGTTGCGCCATGCGCGCGAGCGAGTTCCACGAGACCGGCGTGGGTGGCGGCATCGATCCGCACGTCCACCCGCGCACCCGCCATCGACGCGATCGCGGGACGAGGACGGTCCGTCGGCAACTCCAGCAGGTCCGGCAGACCCGCGAGCTGCTTGCGCCAGAACAGGAACTGCTGCGCGGCAATCGATTCCGGATCGGTCTCGTCGCCGAGCACGGCCCGCTGCCATAGCGCGTAGTCGGCGTACTGCACCCGCAACGGATTCCAGCCGGGCGCCTCGCCGGTGGTTCGCGCGGCGTAGGCCACCATCACGTCGCGCACCAGCGGGCCCATCGAGGACGCGTCCGCCGCGATGTGGTGCACCACCACCGCGAGTACATAGTCCGGTCCCGCTGTGCCGTCGACGATTTCGAGCAGCCGCACGCGCACCGGCACCTCGTCGGTCACGTCGAACGGTGTCGACGCCAAGGCGTACACCTCGCCGGGCACCTCGGCCGCGGCCACCGGATGGGCGGTGACGTCCAGGTTGACCAGGCTCGCGGGCAGCACGACCTGCACCGGCCCGTCGGTGGTCTCGGGGTACACGGTGCGCAGCACCTCGTGCCGACTCACCACGTCGTCGAGGGCCGCGCCGAGCGCCGCGACATCCAGCGCACCGGTCAGCCGCAGGGCGAACGGCAGGTTGTAGGCGGCCGAACCGGCTGCCTCGTCGTCGGACTGGTCGAAGCGATTGAGGAACCACATCCGCCGCTGCGCCAGCGACAGCGGCAACTGCTCGGGCCGGGCGATGCTGCCCAGCAGGATGCCGCGCTCGTCGTGGGTCCGGGATTCGATCGCGGCGGCCAGCGACTGCACCGTCGGCGTCTCGAACAGCGTGCGCACCGGCACCTTGGCGTCCACCGCGGCACCGAGCCGGGCCACCAGCCGGGTGGCGATCAGCGAGTTGCCGCCGAGGGCGAAGAAGTCGTCGTCGGCGCCGACCCGGTCCAGTCCGAGCACCTCACCGAATACCTCGGCGACGATCTCTTCGACCGGCGTTGCGGGCGCACGGAATTCGCGCGCGGTGAAGGTCGGCTCGGGCAGCGCCTTGCGATCCAGCTTTCCGCTGGGGTTCAGCGGGAAGGCGTCCAACGCGACGAGCGCGGTCGGAATCATGTAGGCGGGCAGCGTTTCCGCGATCGCCGCGAGCAGTTCCGGCTGCTCGACCGAATGTCCCGGCGCGGCAACAACGTAGGCCACCAGCTGATCGCCCAGCGTCGACTGGCTGACCAGCGCCACCGCCTGGTTCACCGAAGGCTGGGCGAGCAGCGCGGTCTCGATCTCGCCGAGTTCGATGCGCTGGCCGCGGAACTTGACCTGGAAGTCGGTGCGGCCCAGGTAATCCAGCCGATGCGAGCGACCGGCGGTGCCGTCGCGCCACACCACCAGGTCGCCGGTGC
Source organism: Nocardia sp. NPDC050175 (assembly GCF_044459885.1). Lineage (NCBI taxonomy): Bacteria > Bacillati > Actinomycetota > Actinomycetes > Mycobacteriales > Nocardiaceae > Nocardia > Nocardia sp. NPDC050175. Next base: position 716,168 of record NZ_JBITJI010000002.1, on the reverse strand, counting down.
GGTACATGCGCTCGCCGAAGCCGAACGGGTCGGCGACAAAGCGATCCGAGGTCAGGTCGGGACGCCGGACGTACCCACGCGCCAGCTGATCACCGGTCAGGTACAGCTCACCGGGCACTCCGGCGGGCACCGGGCGCAGCCGCGCATCCAGCACGTAGACCTGGGTGTTCCACTGCGGCAACCCGATCGGCACCGAGCGGGTATCCGAACCGTCGGCGGGCCAGTAGGTGACCGAGACCGCGGCCTCGGTCGGGCCGTACAGGTTGTGCACCCGCGCTTGCGATACCGCACGGAACGCGGCGACGGTCTCCGGCGGCAAGGCCTCGCCGATCACGAAGACGTCCCGCAGTGTCGGGCAGGCACCCGCAGCCGTGTGCGCGGCGAACACCGTCAGCATCGACGGCACGAAGTCGGTGACCGTGACTCGCTGTGCGGCAATGGTTTCCGCGACGTACACGGGATCGCGGTGACCGTCGTGGGTAGCGACAACCAGCTTCGCGCCGACCCGCAACGGCATGAAGAAGCCCCACAGCGACACGTCGAAGGTGGTCGCGGTCTTCTGCAAGTACACGTCGTCGGCACCGAGCGGATACTCCGCCAGCATCCATTCGATCTGATTGTTGATCGCCGCGTGCGACACCGCAACGCCCTTGGGCCGCCCGGTCGAGCCCGAGGTGAAGATGACGTAGGCGGGGTGCTGCGGCAGCACCGTCCGGAGCAGTTCCTCCTGGCGCACAGGAGAACCGTCGAAAGCACTGGTGTCGACCGTATCCAGGGTCAGCACCGCGGTACCGGCGGGCACTTCGATCGCGTCCGCCGAGGTGGTCACCACGCAGGTCGGCTGTGCGGTGTCGAGGATGTGGGCGATCCGCTCGGCCGGATGATCCGGATCCAACGGCACATACGCACCACCGGCAGTCACGATCGCATACATACCGACAACCAGATCCAGCGAACGCCGAATCGCCAGACCCACCAACGACTCCGCACCAACACCCTGCGAAATCAACAATCGAGCAAGCTGATTGACCCGCTCATCGAACTCGCGATACGTCAACGTCGCGAAGCGACTCGATGAGGGGTGGTGGTCGGGCGACGGGTGGGCGAGCGTCGCGCCCTCGTGGGCCAGCGCGACGGCCTCCGGATGCGCGGCCGCCGCCCGCCGATATCCGTCGAGCAGCAGCTCGGGCGCCACCGAGTGCCGGGTCTCGTTCCAGCCGACCAGAATCCGCGCCAGCTCCGCCGGTGCCAGCAGATCGATCTCACCGACCGCGTGGTCCGGGTCGGCGACCACCGCGACGAGCAGCCGCTCGAAGCGCTGCGCGAATTCCGCGATCGTCGCCTCGTCGAACAGATCCGTGGCGTAAAGGAACTGCGCCGAGAAACCCTGCTCGGCCTTGGGCACCACCGTCAGCTGCAGATCGAACTTGGCCACCGCGCCGTCGAATTCGACCGCCTGCGCGGACAATCCGGGCAGCTCGACCTGCGCCCTGTTCATGTTCTGGAAGAACAGCGCCACCTGGAACAGCGGGTGGTGCGCCTGCGAGCGCACCGGGTCGAGCACCTCGACCAGCCGCTCGAACGGCAGCTCGGCATGCGAAAACGCCGCAAGGTCCGTCTCTTTGGTGGCGGCGAGCAGGTCGACGAACGAGGCGCCGGGATCGATCGGCGTGCGCAACACCAAGGTGTTGACGAACATGCCGATCAGCCCGTCGAGCTCTCGCTCGCCACGACCCGCGACAGGCGTGCCGATGGTGATGTCGTCGGTGCCGGTGAGCCGGGCCAGCAGGGCCGCGAACGCGGCGTGCACCACCATGAATTCGGAGGCGCCCGCACGCTGGGCGAGCTCGATGAGCCCGCGATGCACGTCGGCGGTGACGTCGAAGGTGTACTCCGCGCCCCCGCCGGTGGCTACCGCCGGGCGCGGCCGGTCCGCGGGCAGTTCGACCCGATCCGGGATGCCCGCCAAGGCGTTGCGCCAGTACGCGATCTGCGCGGCGGCCACCGTATCGGGATCGTTCTCGTCGCCGAGCACCTCACGCTGCCACAGCGTGTAGTCGGCGTACTGCACCGGTAGCGGCGGCACCGCGGGCGGGGCGCCGTTGCGGCGAGACAGGAAGGCGCCGAGCAGATCCCGCAGGAACGGCGCGACCGAGGCACCGTCGGCGGCGATGTGGTGCACCACAACCACCACCACGTGCGCACTGGGCGACAGCTCGGCCAGCGCGATGCGCAGCGGCACCTCGGCGGCGACATCGAAGCCGGTCAGCGCGAATCCACGCAACCAGTCCGCCAGCTCGTGCTCGGCCAGCGGCTTGGGCGCCAGGTCCGGAACCGCCTGTGCCGTAGGCAAAACCACCTGGTAGCCGATGCCGTCGATGGCCGGGTACACGGTGCGCAGCGTCTCGTGCCGCTCGATCACATCGGTGATCGCCGCCTGCAGCGCCGACACATCCAACGAGCCGGACAGCCGGATGGCGAACGGAATGTTGTTCGCCGCCGACGCGGTATCGAACTGGTTCAGGAACCACATCCGCTGCTGCGCCAGCGACAGCGGAATGTGTTCGGGCCGTTCGGTGGGCGCGAGCGCGCGCCGATCACCGGCGCCCTTCAACGACTCCATCCGCTCGGCAAGCCCGGCGACCGTCGGCGTTTCGAAGATCAGTCGCGCGGGCACCCGCGCGGTGAGGGCCGCGCCGAGCCGGGCGGCGGCCTGCGTCGCGATGAGCGAGTTGCCGCCGAGCTCGAAGAAGTTGTCGTCGGCACCGACCGGGGCGCCCGGCCCGAGTAGCTCGGCGAAGACATCGGCGACCAGCTCCTCCAGCGGGCCGACCGGCGCGCGGAACACCTTGGTCTGCAGGCGTGGCGAGGGCAGCGCGGCCCGATCCAGCTTGCCGACCGGAGTCAGCGGGATCGCGGCCAGCACCATGACCACCGTCGGCACCATGTGCGCGGGCAGGCTCCGCTCGGCGACGGCGGCCAATTCGGCGGCGTCGGCGTCCATTCCGGGCGCGGAGTGCACGTAGGAGACGAGAATCGTTGCGCCGCTGTCGAGATCGTGCCCGACGGTGACCGCGAAATCGACGGTCTCGTGCGCTGCGAGCACCGCATCGATCTCACCGAGCTCGATCCGGAAGCCACGGATCTTCACCTGGAAGTCGTTGCGGCCCAGATACTCCAGTTCACCAGAATCCGTCCAGCGCACGAGGTCGCCGGTCCGGTACAGCCGGGAGCCGTTGGCATCGAACGGATTCGCGACGAAACGAGCCGCCGTCAGCCCGGCCCGGTCGTGATATCCCCTGGCCAGCTGCGCGCCGGTGATGTACAGCTCGCCGACGGCCGCACCGGCCACCGGCACCAGCTGCTCGTCGAGCACGTATTCGGTGATCGCGCGGATCGGCCCGCCGATGGTCACCGGCGCGTCCGGGGCAAGCGGCGCACTGATATTCGTCATGATCGTGGTCTCGGTGGGCCCGTACCCGTTGAAGAACTCCCGGATCCGTCTACCGGAGACCGGTGCCGCCCAGCGCCGCACCAACTCCGGCGGGCAGGCCTCGCCGCCCGCGACCACCACGCGCAACTCGTCCAACCCGGCCGGGTCCACCGATGCCAGCGCGGCAGGTGTGATGAACGCGTGCGTCACGCCCTCCCGGCGGATCAGCGCCGCGAGTTCCTCGCCGCCGAACACCGTCGGAGCCACGATGACCATGGTGGCCGCGCCGCCGATCGCGAGCAGCAACTCGAGCACCGAGGCATCGAACGACGGCGACGCGAAATGCAAAGTCCGCGAATCACTCGTCACCCGATACCGCTCGCGCTGCTCGTCGCAGAAGCTGGACAGGCCGGCCTGGGTGATGACGACGCCCTTGGGCTTGCCGGTCGATCCCGACGTATAGATCACGTAGGCGGGGTGCTCGGCCCGCAACGGCCGCACCCGATCGATATAGGTCACCGGGTCGGCGGGAAACTCCTCGAGCAGCCGCGCGCAGTCGGCGGTGTCGATCGGCAACCAGTCGAGCCGGTCCGGCAGCTCGCCCCGCACCGCGGCGACGGTCAGTCCGAAGACCACGCCGGAGTCGGCGACCATATGCTCGACCCGGTCCGCCGGATAGTTCGGATCCACCGGCACGAAGCCTGCGCCCGCCTTGGCCACCGCCCAGACCGCGACCACCGATTCGATCGACCGTGGGATACCGACCGCGACCAGGTCCTCGGGCCCGATGCCGCGGCCGATCAGTAGTCGGGCCAGCCGGGTCGACCGATCATCGAGCTCGGCGTAACTCAGTTCCGTCAGCGTGCCGGTGGCGTCGGCGAAGGCGACACCGATGCCGCTCGGGTTCGCCTCGACGGCCGTCGCCATCAGCTGCGGGAGGGTGGTGACTCGGGATCGCCTGGTTCGGGTCGGCCGAACGCGTGCCGGTCGGGTCATGACTCCACCTCGCTGGCGCTCGGCTCCATCATGCCCCAGGCGGGCTGTAACATGGCTCCCTCGCTGCGCTCGGTCACGCGCACACCGCAGCACGCGCGTCGTCATACCGCTGCCCGACCGACCGAACCATGGAAAAGCCTCACCCTGCCTGTTGTCGCCGCAAACCCGCCTCGATGCTCCCCGCCCCCATGATCATCGAACGCGCGTATGCCCATCGTTACCGACCCCATCGGCGCGCGCCGAACACAGCCCGTGCGATCCGTGCCGCGGACCGCGATCCGACCGCGCGAAATGCGCGCCGGGAACGATTATTCCCTGCCGACGCGCGATTGGTGACCCCACGTCGACAGGACCTGCTCAGCTCAGCCGGCCGAGCAGAATCGCCAGCTCGGCGCCGATCTCGGCCAGGGCCTCCGGTGCGGTCATCCGCGCGTGCGTCACGCCGACCGGCCGATCGACCACCGCGCCCGTCACGTGCGGCGACCAGTCGGTCGACGTGGCGCGAAGCACATCCGCGGGATCGGCCACCGCCGCGCTGAAGTACGCCAGCGTGCCGGTGAACACCCCTGGACGGTGCTCGGCGATCAGTTCGGCCGAACGGACCGCGCTGCGATAAATACGACGCAACCGTTCGGGGGTCAGCGCGACCAGTTCCGGCGGGATCATCGCGTGCAGCGCGGCCAGCGCCTGGTCGCTGAGGTCGTAGATGTCGTCCTCGGCCCCGATGAGGTCACCACCGAGTCCGAGTTCGGCCAGCGCACCGCGCACCGCCGCGCGGAAGCCCGCGACGTCGGGGTTCGGGTGGCTGTCCATCATGGCCAGCAGCTCGATCTGTTCGCCTGCGGCCTGTAGCTCGGTGGCGATCGCGTGCGCGAGCACGCCGCCGAGCGACCAGCCGAGCAGCCGGTACGGGCCGTGCGGTTGCACGGTCCTGATCTCGGCGACGTAGCGGTGCGCCAGCGCGGCGATCGAGTCCGGTAGGTCGCCGTCCTCGGACAGGGCGGGCGACTGCACGCCGTAGATCGGCTGATCGGCGGGCAGGTGCTGAGCGAGCCCGGCGTAGCTCCAGGCCAGGCCGTACATCGGGTGCAGGCAGAACAGCGGTGCCGCAGTGCCCGTGGTGCGGATCGGCAGCAGGACGTTCATCGCGGCGTTGTCGTCGGTCTCCCCCGGTGCCTGCGCGTCGATCCGTGCGGCGAGTCCGGCCACCGTGGCGTCGGTGAAGAACCACTGCACGCTGACCGTCGCACCGACGGCGTCGCGGAGTCGGCCGACCGCCTGCGCGGCCAGCAGCGAGTTGCCGCCGAGTGCGAAGAAATCGTCGTCGAGGCCGACTGTTTCGACGCCGAGCAGGTCGGCGAAGGCCGCGGCGATGGTCTGCTCCAGCGGCGTGCTCGGCGCGCGGAAGGTGCGCGCGCTGACGAATTCCGGCGCGGGCAGCGCCTTTTGGTCGAGCTTGCCGTTCGGGGTCAGCGGGAGCGCGTCCAGCAGCACGATCGCGTCCGGCACCATGTAGCCGGTGAGGAACCGGGCGACCTCGGAACGGACAGTCATCGGATCGATCTCGCCGTCAGCCACGACGTAACCGATGAGCCGGTCGCCGTGCGTATCCGAACGGACCAGGGCGACGGCCTGATTCACGCCGTCGCAGCGCACCAGCGCCGCCTCGATCTCGCCGAGTTCGATGCGGAAGCCGCGCAGCTGCACCTGCTGGTCGCTGCGACCGGCGTATTCGAGCATCGCCTTGTCGCCGCAGTCGCGCCAGCGGCCGATGTCGCCGGTGCGGTACATGCGAGAACCGGGCGCGCCGAACGGGTTTGCCACGAACCTGGTCGCGGTGAGGCCCGGCTTGCCCAGGTAGCCGCGGGACAGTTGCGCGCCGACGACGTGGATCTCGCCGGGTACGTCGAGCGGGGTCGGGTGCAGGCGTGGGTCGAGCACGTAGGCGTCCAGGCCGGGGATCGCGCGGCCGATAACGCTGGCCGCTGTGTGCCGATCCTGCTCGTCCAGCGGCAGGAACGACACGTGCACCGTGGTCTCGGTGATGCCGTACATGTTGACCAGACGGGTTGCCGCGCCGTGCCGTTCGTACCAGCGTTCGAGCTTGCGCAGGTCGAGGGCTTCGCCGCCAAAGACGACGTAGCGAAGCGCCAAGTCAGCCTGCTCAGCAGCACGGTCGGCCTCCACCAATTGGTAGAAGGCGGACGGAGTTTGGTTCAGCACCGTCACACGCTCGCGAATCAGCAACTCGCGGAACTGTTCCGGCGACCGCGAGGTGCCGTAGTCGACCACCACGACCGAGCCGCCGTGCGCGAGGCCGCACCACAACTCCCACACCGAGAAGTCGAACGCGAACGAGTGGAACAGCGTCCAGACGTCGTGTTCGTCGAAGCGGAACAGGGTTTGGGTGTTCGCGAAGAGTTCGACGACATTGCGGTGTGCGACACCGACGCCCTTCGGCACGCCGGTCGAGCCGGACGTGTAGATGACGTAGGCCAGGTTGTCCGGGTGCAGCGGCGCGAGCCGGTCGGCATCGTGCACGGGCGCATCGGCGAATGTCGTTGTCTCCTCGAACAAGACAACGGGCAGGTCACCGGTGGGCACCGCGTCGCGTTCGTCCGCCGTGGTCAGCACGCAGACCGGGGCGGCGTCGGCGAGCATGAATTCCAGCCGCTGTGCCGGGTAGGTGGAGTCGATCGGCAGGTAGGCGGCGCCGGTGGCGAGCACGCCGAGCAAGGCGACCGGCAGGTCCTCGGTGCGTGGCACGGCAACGGCCACCAGCGATTCCGGGCCCGCACCTTGGGCGATCAGTGCTCGGGCCACCTGGTTGGCGCGACGCTGCAGTTCGCGGTATGTCAGCGTCGCGGAGCGACTCGATGAGGGGTGGTGGTCGGGCGACGGGTGGGCGAGCGTGCGGCCACCGAATCGAATGGCGACCGCGTCCGGGCGGCGCCAGACCTGATCGGCGATGAGGCCGGGCAGCGTGGCACCGGGCACCCAGGCGCCGAGTGAATTCCATTCGTGCAGTACGAGCTCGCGTTCGCCGGCGGCGAGCACATCGATATCGCCGACGACCACTGCGGCATCGGCGGCCACCGCCGCGAGGATGCGGCGGAAGCGGTCGGCGAAATTCTGCACGGTCGAGGCGTCGAACAGGTCCGTCGCGTAGGTGAGGATCGCCGAAAGGCCTTGGGTGCCCTGCTGTTCCGCGACGGTGAGCTGCAGGTCGAACTTGGCCGCCTGGACCTGCGGATCGATGCCGGACACGGTGAGACCGGGCAGCTCGAGCGAGGTCTGGGCCAGGTTCTGGAAGACCAGCATCACCTGGAACAGCGGGTGCCTGGCCGCCGAGCGGACCGGGTCGAGCAGTTCGACCAGGCGCTCGAATGGCAGGTCGGCGTGGCCGAAAGCCGCGACGTCGGTGTCCCGCACGTCGGCGAGCAACGCGTCGAAGGTGGTGCCTGGCTCGATCTCGTTGCGCAGCACCAGGGTGTTGACGAACATGCCGATCATGTCGTCGAGTTCGGCCTCGCCACGACCGGCGACCGGGGTGCCGATGGCGATGTCGGTGGTGCCGGAAAGCCGCGCGAGCAGGACCGCCAGTGCGGCGTGCACCACCATGAACAGGGTCGAATTGTGTTGCTTGGCAACGTGATCGAGTGCGGCGTGCAGTTCCGCGTCGATCTCGAAGCTGAACGTCGCGCCCAGGTACGAGGCGGCCGCGGGTCGCGGGCGGTCCGCGGGCAGCGACAGTTCGTCCGGCAGTGCGGCCAGCGCGGTGCGCCAGTAGTCGGACTGCTTGGCGATCAGGCTCTGTGGGTCGTCCTCGGCACCGAGCACGTCGCGCTGCCAGACGCTGTAGTCCGCGTACTGAACCGGGAGCGGGGCCCAGGCCGGGGCCGCGCCACCGGTGCGGGCGGCATAGGCCAGCATCAGGTCGCGGGTCAGCGGACCCATCGACCAGCCGTCGGCGCTGATGTGGTGGGCCACGAAAACCAGCACGTAGTCGGTGGTGTCGGCGACCTGGAACAGCCTGGCGCGGAACGGAATCTCGGTGGTGACGTCGAAACCCGCGGCGACGACACGGTATACCGCGTCCGCCACATCCGCTGCGCCGATCCGCGCGGGCGTGAGGTCGACCGGCACCTCAGTGGCGATGGACTGCACTGGGCCCTGCTCGGCCTGCGGGTAGGTGGTGCGCAGGATCTCGTGGCGGGCCACCAGATCGGTCACCGCCGCGTGCAGTGCGGCGACATCGAGGTCGCCGGAGAGGCGGATGGCGGCCGGGATGTTGTAGACGGCGGAGCCGGTGTCGAACTGGTTGAGGAACCACATGCGCTGCTGAGCCAGCGACAGCGGAATCTGTTCCGGGCGTTGGCCTGCGACCAGCGCCTTGCGGCCACCGGTGCCTGCGTGCTGTTCGACCTTCGACGCCAGACCGGCGACGGTGGATGCCTCGAACAAAGTACGAACGGGGACACGGGAATCCAACGCGGCACCGATGCGGGCGGCGACCTGCGTGGCCAGCAGCGAGTTACCGCCGAGACCGAAGAAGTCGTCATCCGCACCGACCTGCTCGACACCGAGCACCTCGGCATACACCGAGGCCACGATCTCCTCGATCGGAGTCGACGGCGCACGGAACGCCTGAGCCTCGAACTCGGGCTCGGGCAACGCCTTCCGATCCAGCTTGCCGTTCACGTTCAACGGCAGCGCATCGAGAACGACGAACGCCGCAGGCACCATGTACGACGGTAAACCGGCGACAAGTGCCGACTTCACCTGTGCGACATCGACATCGGCACTCGCCGGGACCACGTAGGCGACCAAGCGGTCACCAGTACGCGGGTCCGACCTCGCGATGACCGCGGCTTGCGCGATCTGTGGCAGGGCAAGTAGCGCGGCGTCGATCTCAGCGAGTTCGATGCGGAAGCCGCGGATCTTCACCTGGAAGTCGGTGCGGCCCCGGTACTCCAGCTCACCCGAGGCGTGCCACGCCACCAGGTCGCCGGTGCGATACATCCGCGTGCCAGGCTGGAACGGGTTGGCCACGAACCGATCCGACGTCAGATCCGCGCGACCGAAGTAGCCACGCGCGAGTTGCGCACCGGCCAGGTACAGCTCGCCGGAAACGCCCACCGGAACGGGCCGCAGCCGCGAATCCAGCACGAAGACTTGGCTGTTCCACTCCGGCGCGCCAACGGGCACCGACGGCTGATCGTTTCGCGTGACCCGGTGGCTGGTGACGGACACCGCTGCCTCGGTCGGGCCGTACAGGTTGAACAGTTCGACGCGCGGGTAGTCGCGCAGGAAGCGTTGCGCCAATCCACCTGGCAGCGCCTCACCGATCGCCAACACGCGCCACAACGAGGTCGGGAAATCACCCGTCGTGAGGGCGTCGAGCATCGACGGCACCACATGCAGAGTGGTGACCCACTCGCGAGCCATCAACTCGTTGAGGTAGGCCGGGTCCTGGTGACCGTCAGGCGCGGCAATGACCAGACGGCCACCACACACCGCCGCGGACCAGAACTCCCACACCGAAAGATCGAACGTGGCAGCAGTCTTCAGCAGAATCGCATCCGCCGCATCAAGACCGAACTCAGTGACCTTCCACTGCAACTGATTCGCGATCGCCGCGTGCGAAACCGCGACACCCTTCGGGCGACCCGTCGAACCCGACGTGAAGATTACGTACGCGGTGTTCTCCGGACGCAGTGGCGTGACCCGATCGGCATCGGTGATCGGAGACGTATCCACGCCATCGAGCTCGAGTTCGTCGATCCGCACCACAGGCGCAACATCAGTGCCGAATTCGGCCTCGGCGTTGGTCAACACGCATACCGGTGCGGCGGTCTCGAGGATGTAACTCGTACGCTCGGCGCCCTGATCCGGATCCACCGGCACATACGCGCCACCGGATTTCGCCACCGCGTACATGGCCACGACCAGGTCCACCGAACGGCGGAAGGCGAGCGCCACCCGCGACTCCGGGCCGACCCCCACCGAGATCAGGTACCGGGCAAGGGCATTCACCCGAGCGTCCAGCTCCGCGTAGGTCACCTTCTCGCGCCCCGCAGGCAGATCGACCACGAGCGCCACGGATCGCGGATCGGCCGCCACGGCCGCGTCCAACAGCGAGACCAACGTCGCCGACTGGTCGACCTGCTGCTCGGTAGCGTTCCATCGGCCGAGCACGTCGTCGCGCTCGTCCGCGTCGAGTACCTCGATATCCCCGACCGGCGTCGTCGCGTCCGCCACCACGGCGGCGAGGATCCGCGCGAACCGGTCGGCGAAGCCCTGCACCGTCGCGGCGTCGAAAAGATCTGTCGCATAGGTGAAGAAGCCACCCAGGCCGGTCGGCACGCCGGACTCGTCGTAGCCGTCGCCCACGATCAGATGCAGATCGAACTGCGACACAGCCAGATCCGCGTCCAGCCCCGACACCGTGAGACCGGGCAGTTCGAGCGCGGCCCGCGCGATGTTCTGGAACGACAGCCCCACCTGGAACAGCGGATGATGCGCGGTCGAGCGCGGCGGGTTGAGCACCTCCACCAACCGCTCGAACGGAATGTCGGCATGCGCGAACGCCTGCAGATCGGATTCGCGCTGCCTGCCGAGCAATTCGACGAACGACTCACCGGACTCGAACTGCGTCCGGAACACCACCGTGTTCACGAACATGCCGATCAGGTCGTCGAGCTCACGCTCGCCACGACCGGCCAGCGGCGTACCGATGGCGACGTCCACCGAACCCGAGAGCCGGGCCAGCAGCACGGCGAGCGCGGTATGCACCACCATGAACAACGTCGCGCCATGCGCGCGAGCGAGTTCCACGAGACCGGCGTGCGTGGCCGCATCGATCTGCACATCCACCCGTGCACCAGCCATCGACGCGATGGCGGGACGCGGTCGATCCGTCGGCAACTCCAGCAGATCCGGCAGCTCGGCAAGGTGCGAGCGCCAGAAGCTGATCTGCTGCGCGGCAATCGATTCGGCATCGGCCTCGTCACCGAGCACCGCCCGCTGCCACAGCGCATAATCGGCGTACTGCACCCGCAGCGGCGCCCAGTTCGGCGCTTCGCCCGCGGTTCGCGCGGCGTAGGCGATCATCACGTCGCGCACCAGCGGTCCCATCGAGGACCCGTCGGCGGCGATGTGATGCACCACGACGGCGAGCACATACGTGTCCGCCTGGCCGTCGACCTGCAGCAGGGCAACCCGCACCGGGACCTCGGCGGTCACGTCGAACGAACCCGACGCCAGCGCGTACACCGCGCTCGCCACCTCGGTCTCGCTCAGCAGCCTCGGCGCGACGTCCAGCGCAACGCCGTTGGGCGGCAACACAACCTGGATCGGGCCAGCGGCCGTCTCCGGGTAGACCGTGCGCAGCACCTCGTGCCGCGCCACCACATCGTGCAGTGCCGCACCGAGCGCCGCGACATCCAGCGCACCGGTCAGCCGCAAAGCGAACGGCAGGTTGTAGGCGCCCGATCCGATCGCCTGGTCGTCGGACTGGTCGAAGCGGTTGAGGAACCACATCCGGCGCTGCGCCAACGACAGCGGCAGCTCGTCCGGCCGGGCGATGCTGCCGAGCGCGACCCCGGGACGACTGTGCACCTGCGAATCGATCACCGCCGCAAGGGTGGCCACGGTGGGCGCCTCGAACAGCGTCCGCACCGGCACCCGGCCGCCGACGGCGGCACCGAGCCGCGCCACCACCTGGGTGGCGACCAGCGAGTTGCCGCCGAGCGCGAAGAAATCGTCATCCGCGCCGACCCTGATCAGCCCGAGCACCTCGCCGAAGACGCCGGCCACGATCTCCTCGACCGGTGTTGCGGGCGAACGGAATTCGCGGGCGGTGAACATCGGCTCGGGCAGCGCCTTGCGATCGAGCTTGCCGCTGGGATTCAGCGGGAACGCGTCGAGCGCGACGATGGCCGCCGGAACCATGTAGGTGGGCAGCGTTTCCGAGATGGCGGCCCGCAGCTCCTGCGGCTCGATCCTGGCCTCGGGTGCGGCGACCGCGTAGGCGACCAGCTGATCGCCGAGCGTCGACTGGCTGACCAGCGCGACGGCTTGACTCACCGAAGGCTGGGCGAGCAGCGCGGTTTCGATCTCGCCGAGCTCGATGCGCTGGCCGCGGAACTTCACCTGGAAGTCGGTGCGTCCGATGTAGTCGAGCACCATGTCCTCGTCGGCGTCCGCGCCGGAAGCCTTGCGCCACACCACGAGATCGCCGGTCCGGTACATGCGCTGACCGGTACCGAACGGATTGGCCACGAAACGATCGGCCGTCAAATCCGGCCTGCGGACGTATCCACGCGCCAGCTGATCACCGGCCAGATACAGCTCACCTGCCACGCCGTCGGGCACGGGGCGCAGTCGCGCGTCCAGGACGTAGACCCGAGTGTTCCACTGCGGCAACCCGATCGGCACCGAGCGGGTATCCGAACCGTCCGCTGGCCAGTAGGTCACCGACACCGCGGCCTCGGTCGGGCCGTACAGGTTGTGCACGTCCGCGTCGATCACCGCGTGCAGCGCGGTCACCGTCTCCGGCGGCAATGCCTCACCGATCACGAAGATCTGCTCGAGCGTCGGCACGGCACCCTTGGCGGTGTGTGCGGCGAAGATCGTCAGCATCGACGGCACGAAGTCGGTAACCGTGACCGACTGCGCGACAATGGTTTCCGCGACATACGCCGGGTCACGATGGCCGTCCGGCGTCGCGACGACCAGCTTGGCACCCACTCGCAGCGGCATGAAGAAGCCCCACAGCGACACATCGAACGTGGTCGCGGTCTTCTGCAGGTACACGTCGTCGCCGTTGAGCGGATACTCGGCGAGCATCCATTCGATCTGATTGTTGATCGCCGCGTGCGACACCGCGACGCCCTTGGGGCGACCGGTGGAGCCGGAGGTAAAGATGACGTACGCCGGGTTCAGCGGCGACACCGGCCGGAGCAGCTCGTCCTTGCGGACCGGCGTGCCGTCGAACTGCGCCAGATCGGCGGCATCTATGGCCACCGCGGCAACGCTATCCGGCAAGGCGACGGCGTCAGCGGAAGTTGTCACGACACAGGCGGGTTGGGCGGTGTCGAGGATGTGCGCGATCCGCTCGGCCGGATGATCCGGATCCAACGGCACATACGCACCACCGGCAGTCACGATCGCATACATACCGACAACCAGATCCAGCGAACGCCGAATCGCCAGACCCACCAACGACTCCGCACCAACACCCTGCGAAATCAACAATCGAGCAAGCTGATTGACCCGCTCATCGAACTCGCGGTAGGTGAGCTCGATGCCTTCGTAGACCACTGCGACGGCATCCGGGTTGGCGGCGACCGCCTGCCGATAGCCGTCGAGCAGCAGATGCGGCGCCACCCGTTGCCGGGTGTCGTTCCACTCGAACAGGATTCGGTCGCGCTCGACCAGCGACAGCAGATCGGCATCGCCCACCGCGCGGTCGGGATCGGCCGTGACCGCACGCAGCAGTCGGCGCATCCGGGCGGCGAAGCGCGCCACCGTCGCCTCGTCGAACAGGTCGGTGGCGTAGCTGAACATGGCCGACAGACCGGCGTTTTCGCCCTCGTGCGGGGTAACGGTCAGCTGCAGGTCGAATTTGGCTGCCGCGCCGTCCAGATCCAGGGCCGACGCGGACAGCCCCGGCAATTCCAACGCGGGCTTGTCCATGTTCTGGAAGAACAGCGCTACCTGGAACAGCGGGTGGTGCGCCTGCGAGCGCGCGGGGTCGAGCACCTCGACGAGCCGCTCGAACGGCAGTTCCACATGCGAAAATGCTTCGAGGTCAACCTTTTTGGCGGACTCGACCAGCTCGCGTAACGACCTGCCCGGCGCATTCTCGGTGCGCAGCACGAGCATGTTGACGAACATGCCGATCAGGCCGTCCAGCTCCGCCTCGCCCCGGCCCGCCACCGGCGTGCCGATGGCGATATCGGCCGAACCCGACAGCCGGGCCAGCAGCGCCGCGAAGGCCGCGTGCACCACCATGAACAGCGAGGCACCGGTCTCGTGCGCGATCGCGTCGAGCTTGGCCCTGATCGGAGCGTCCACCTCGAAGGTGTAGACGCCGCCGCGACCGGAGGCCAACGCCGGGCGAGGGCGGTCCGTCGGCAGCTCGAGCCGACCCGGCAGACCGGCCAACGCGGTGCGCCAGTAACTGATCTGCTCGGCGGCAACCGATCTCGGATCGTTCTCGTCACCGAGCATCGCGCGCTGCCACAGGGCGTAATCGGCGTACTGCACCGGCAAGGGTGCCCAGCCAGGCGCGGAGCCCGCGCCGTGTTCACCCGCCCCGTCGGCTCCGCCTCCTGCCATCCCCGAGCGCGCGAAGTAAGCGATGGTCAGGTCCTGCACCATCGGCGCCATCGAGGTGCCGTCGGCCGCGATGTGGTGCACCACCACCGCGAGCACGTGGTCGTCGACGCCCAACTGCAGCAGCGCCATCCGCAGCGGTACCTCGGCCGCCACATCGAACCCGGCCAGCATGAACTCGGCCAGCCTGCCCGGCAGCTCGGACTCGGCGACCTCGGTCACCGCCAGCTCCGGAATGGCCTGCGCCGCAGGCAGAACCACCTGGTAGCCGGTGCCGTCCACCGCCGGGTAGACCGTGCGCAGCGTCTCGTGCCGCTCGACCAGGTCGGCGACCGCCGCCCGCAACGCGGGCACGTCCAGCGCGCCGGAGAGCCGGATCGCGAACGGAATGTTGTTCGCCGCCGACGCGGTATCGAACTGGTTCAGGAACCACATCCGCTGCTGCGCCAGCGACAACGGAATGTGTTCGGGGCGCGGCATCGGCGCCAGCGCCTGCCGTCCCCCCGCCCCCGTGAACGGGGCGAGCCGGGCCGCCAGACCGGCGACCGTCGGCGCCTCGAAGACCGTGCGCGCGGGCACCCGCGCGCCGATCTGCGCGCCGATCCTGGCCACCACCTTGGTGGCGACCAGCGAGTTACCGCCGAGCTCGAAGAAGTCGTCGTCGGCACCGATCTCGGCACCGGTGTCCAGCAGTTCCGCGAAGATGTGCGCGACCAGCTGTTCCAGTTCGCCACTCGGCGCGCGGAATTCCTTGGTCTGCAGCTGCGGCGCGGGCAGTGCGCGCCGGTCCAGCTTGCCGGTCGGCGACAGCGGGATCTCGTCGAGCACGGTGATCGTGGTCGGCACCATGTGCGCGGGTAACCGCTGCTCGGCGGCCGCGATCAGCTCGTCGGTGTCCACGGTCGCGCCGGGGGCGGCCAGCACGTAGGAGGCCAGAATCGTTGTGCCGCTGTCGAGCTGGTGGCCTATGGTCACCGCGAAGTCGACACTGTCGTTGGCGGCGAGCACCGCGTCGATCTCACCGAGCTCGATGCGGAAACCACGCACCTTCACCTGGAAATCGTTGCGCCCCGCGTACTCCAGTCGACCTTCCGCGGTCCAGCGAACCAGGTCGCCGGAGCGATACAACCGAGAGCCGTTGGGGTCGAACGGGTTCGCTACGAAACGAGTGGCGGTGAGCGCAGGACGCTCGTGGTACCCGCGCGCCACCTGCGCGCCCGCGATGTACAGCTCGCCGATCACGCCGTCCGGCACCGGCGAAAGCCGCTCGTCCAGCACGTATTCGGTGACGCCGCGAATCGGGCCGCCCATGGTCAGCGGGGCGTCGAGCACCAGCGGCTCGCCGATGTTCACCACGATCGTGGTCTCGGTGGGCCCGTAGACGTTGAACAGCGCGCGAACGCCGCCGGTGACCGGAAGTATCCAGCGCCGCACCAGGTCCGGCGGCCAGGCCTCGCCGCCGACCGCGACCACTCCGAGATCGTCCAGCCCGGCGGGATCGATCGAGGCCAGCGCGGCGGGCGTGATGAACGCGTGGGTCACCCGCTCGCGGCGCAGCAGCTCGGCGAGATCGTCGCCGCCGAACACCGTCGGCGCCACCACGACCATGGTCGCCGCGCCGCCGAGGGCGAGCAACAGCTCCAGCATCGACGCGTCGAACGACGGTGATGAAAAGTGCAGGGTCCGTGCGGTACTCGTGACGCCGTAGTGGGTGCGCTGCTCCTCGCAGAACCCGGCGATGCCGGCCTGGGTGGCGACGACGCCCTTCGGCGCGCCCGTCGAACCGGACGTATAGATCACCCAGGCCGGATGCTCGGCGCGCAGCTGGCGCACCCGATCGGCATTGGTGATCGGCTCGGTCGAGTGCCGCTCGAGCGAACGCAGCGTCGAATCGCTGTCGATGACAAGCCATTCGACCTGCCCCGGCAGCTGGGTGGCGGACTGCGCGGTGGTCAGGCCGAAGACCGCGCCGGAGTCCTTCACCATGTGTTCGATCCGGTCGGCCGGATAGTTCGGGTCCACCGGCACGAAGCCCGCGCCGGACTTGGCCACCGCCCAGACCGCGACCACGGAGTCGATCGAGCGCGGAACGCCGATCGCGACAAGATCTTCCGGGCCGACGCCGCGCTCGATCAGCAGCCGCGCCAATCGGGTCGACCGCTCATCGAGCTCGGCGTAGCTCAGTTGCGACAGTGTCGCTGTGGCGTCGGCATAGGTGAGGGCGATGCCGTCCGGGTTCGCTTCGACGGCGGTCGCCATCAGCTGCGGCAGCGTGATGACCCGAGGGCGCCGGGTCCGAGCTGGACGGACACGAGCGGAACGCGTCATGCGTTCACCAGTGCCAGGGTCTTGCTTCCCCGCCGAGCATTCGGACGCACGTCCCCCAAAACACGAACCATGAAACTCTGCTCATCCTGCCTGTCGAACATGTTGAAGCCACACCTTGCAACGGCCGCCCTGATTCGGCAAACCGGTCCCGAGTGACCCTAGTCATGTTTTTAGGGGCTTGCACCCGTTACCAGCTGGGTTTTACCCCGCACGCAGCAGATCGGACAGCGCGACCACCGTCGCCACCTGCGTCCATGCGCTACTGACATCGCCGCCGTCGGCGAGCACCACGGCCCGCAGATCCTCCAGGGCCGTCGGATCGAGGGTACTGGCTCCCGCGCGGTCGGTCAGCAGGTGGCTGACCCACTCGTCGGCCAGCGCCTCGGTCAGGTCGGCATCCTCGGGGACGAGCACCATGGAGGCACCACAGGAACCCGCCGCCACCACCTCGATCAGCGCCAGCTCCGCCGGGCCGCCGAACTGGAAGGTGCGCGACTCGAAGGTCAGCTCGGTGCCCGTGCGCAGCTGGTCCGCCGCACCGGCCAGCTCGTCGTAGCCGAGCGTCCGCGTCCCGACGAAGGCCGGGTCGGTGCCGCGCAGCACTCGTGTGCGGTGCGCGTAGGTGACCGGCCGTGGCGATTCGGCCGCTATCTGCGCGGCCACCGCCGGATCGTCGAGCACGAGCCAGTCGACGTCGCCGGTGGCGGGCGCCGCAGCGCTGGTGAGCCCGACCTTGACGACCGGTCCGGCCGGAATAGGCGCGTCGGCCGAGGCGAGCGGCACCACCGCGGCACCGGCCTTGAGCACCGCCCAGGTCGCGACGACGGCGTCGACGCCGCGGCCGAACCGGAGCGCGACACCGTCGCCCGGGCCGCAGCCACGGGCGGCGAGCACGCGCGCCAGCCGGGACGAGCGTGCGTCGAGTTCCTGGTAGGACACCGCGTCCTCGCCGGCGACCAGCGCGGGTCCGTCCGGGTCGTCCTCGACCACTGCGGTCAGCGCCTGGGTGAGCGCGGTTCCGGTGGTGGCCGTCGCGCCCGCAGCCGTTGGCTCCTGCGCCGATTCGACGGCGGATTGCACCCGCTCGCGCTCCTGCGCGTCGAGCAGGTCGATGTCACCGACCCGCACCTGCGGATCGGCGACCACCGCGGCCAGCACTCGCTCCAGCCTGCGGCACAGCGCCTGCACCGTCGACTCGTCGAAAAGGTCTGTCGCGTAAGTGATCGCGGTGATCAGCTCGCCGGGCGCACCGTCGGCGCTGTGCCGCGGGTCGACGTTCACCTGCAGGTCGAACTTGGCCGCGATCTCGCCGCCGTCCAGTCCGGTGATCGTCAGGCCGGGCAGTTCCAGCGACGGCTGCTCGTTGTTCTGGAACGACAGCACCACGCCGAACAACGGGTTGTAGACCGTCGCGTGACCGGCGGCGACCACCTCGGCGACCCGCTCGAACGGGATGTCGGCGTTGGCGAAGGCGGCCAGGTCGGTCTCGCGGGCCCGATCGACCAGCTCGGCGAAGCTCACGCTCGGTTCGACCGCGGTGCGCAGGGTGAGCGTGTTGACGAACATGCCGACCAGCTCGTCCAGCGCGCGCTCGCCGCGACCCGCGATCGGCGTGCCGATGGCGATATCACTGCTGTTCGACTGCCTGGCCAGCAGCACGGCCAGCGCGGCGTGCACGACCATGAACAGCGTCGAATTGTGTTCGCGGGCCAGCCGAACCAGTGCGGCGTGCACGTCCGGCGAGACGGCGAAGCCGGTCGAGGCGCCGCGCATCGACGGCACCGCGGGGCGCGGGCGGTCCAGCGGCAGGTTCAGGTCGCCGGTCAGGCCGTTCAGCTGGTCCCGCCAGTACGCCAATTGCCGTGCGGCGATGGAGTTCTCGTCGTCATCGGTGCCGATGACGGTGCGCTGCCAGCTGGCGAAGTCCGCGTACTGCACCTCGAGCGGCGACCAGCGCGGCGAATTGCCGCCGATCCGAGCGAGATACGCGGTCACCAGGTCGCGCGCCAGCGGTGCCATCGAGGCGCCGTCGGCGGAGATGTGGTGCACGACCAGCGCGAGCAGGTGCTCGTCCTGGCCGACCGCGAGCAGCAGCGCGCGCACCGGAACCTGTTGCGTCACATCGAATCCGGTGGACAGCAGCTCGGTGATGCGGCCGATCGGATCGGCGGTGGACACGGTCTCCAGGCCGCCGGGCAGCGATTCGCGGACCGAGAGGATCTCCTGGTAGGCCACTCCGGACGGATCCGACGGGTAGCGGGTGCGCAGGGTTTCGTGCCGTTCCAGTACGTCGGCGACGGCGTTGCGCAGGGCGGGCACGTCGAGCACGCCGGACAGCCGGATCGCCAGCGGGATGTTGTAGGCGGGCGAGTCCGGATCGAACTGGTTGAGCACCCACATCCGTTGCTGGGCAAGGGACAACGGCACCTGATCGGTCCGCGGCATCCGGGCCAGCGGCGGCCGCGCGCCGGATGCCTTGGCCGCGCCCGGCACGACGCGGGCGGCGAGCGCGGCGACGGTGGGCGACTCGAACAGCTCGCGCACCACGAGGTTCGCGTCGAGCGCCTCGTTGATCCGGGCGACCACCCTGGTGGCCAGCAGCGAGTTACCGCCGAGGCCGAAGAAGTCGTCGTCGAGGCCGATCTCGTTGGCGCCGAGCAGTCCGGCGAACACCTCGGCGACGGCCTGTTCGACCGGCGAGCTCGGGGCACGGAAGGTGGCGGTGCTGAGGAATTCCGGTGCGGGCAGGGCTTTTCGGTCCAGCTTGCCGTTCGGCGTCAGCGGGAGCACGTCCAGCACCACGATCGCGTCCGGAACCATGTAGCCGGTGAGGAATTCGCCTACCTGGCTACGCAATTCGGCCGAGTCGAGCTGAGACCCGGTGTCGGGCACGACATATCCGATGAGGCGGTCACCCGCGTTTTCGTCCGCGAGCACCAGTACCACCGCTTGGCTCACGCCGGGGCAGCGCACCAGCGCCGACTCGATCTCGCCGAGTTCGATGCGGAAGCCGCGCAACTGCACCTGCTGATCGCCGCGACCGGCGTACTCGAGCGTCGCCTGGCCGCCGAAGCCGACCCAGCGGCCGATGTCGCCGGTGCGGTACATCCGAGAACCGGCCGCGCCGAACGGATTCGCGACGAACCTGGTCGCGGCGAGCCCGGGGCGGCCGAGGTAGCCGCGGGACAGCTGGGCACCGGCGACGTAGATCTCGCCCGCCACGCCGACCGGCGACGGGTGCAGCCGATCCTCGAGCACGTAGGCGTCCAGGCCGGGCAGCGCGCGGCCGATGACGCTCGCCGCGTTGTCGACCATCTGCTCGTCCAGCGACAGGAACGATACGTGCACCGTGGTTTCGGTGATGCCGTACATGTTGACCAGCCACGGCGCGTCCACCGCGTGCCGGTCGTACCAGCGCTGTAGCTGGCGCAGATCCAGGGCCTCACCGCCGAACACCACGTAACGCAGCGCGAACTTGGCCTGATCGGCGGTCTGCGCGGCCCGGTCGGCCTCGGCGAGCTGATAGAACGCCGACGGGGTCTGGTTGAGCACGGTGACCTGTTCGCGAATCAGCAACTCGCGGAACAGCTCCGGCGACCGGGAGGTCAGGTAGTCGACCACAACGACGGTGCCGCCGTTGGCCAGCGCGCACCACAGCTCCCACACCGAGAAGTCGAAGGCGAACGAGTGGAACAGCGTCCACACGTCGGTTTCGTCGAACTCGAACACCTCCTGAGTGTTCGCGAACAGCTGCACCACATTGCGGTGCGCGACGCCGACCCCCTTGGGCACGCCGGTGGAGCCGGAGGTGTAGATGACGTAGGCCAGGTTGTCCGGGCGCAGCGGTGCGGTCCGCTCGGACGTACGGACCGGAGCATCGGCGAAGTCGGCCGTGTCTTCCAGCAAGATGACCGGAATATTGCCTGCCGGAACGGATTCCAGCTCGCTCGCGGTGGTCAGGATGCACGCGGGAGCGGCGTCGGAGAGCATGAACTCCAACCGCTGCGCGGGGTAGGTCGTGTCGATCGGGAGGTAGCCCGCACCGGCGGTGAGCACCGCGAGCAGCGCGACCGGCAGCTCCTCGGTGCGCGGAACCGCAACGGCCACCAGCGCTTCCGGGCCGACGCCCTGCGCGATCAGCGCCCGCGCCACCTTGTTGGCACGGCGCTGCAATTCGCCGAAGGTCACCGTGGTGTCGCCGTAGCGGATCGCGCCCGCGTCCGGCCGCCTGCGCGCCTGCGCACCGATGAGATCGACCAGGGTCACCTCGGGCACCTCGGCGCCCGGGCTGTTCCACTCGTGCAGCACCAGGTCGCGTTCGCCGGGCGCGAGCACGTCGATATCGCCGACGGTGATGTCGGAATCGCCCGCGACCGCGGCCAGGATCCGGCCGAAGCGATCGGCGAAGTCCTGCACGGTCGCCTCGTCGAACAGATCGGTGGCATAGGTGAAGGCCGCCGAAATGCCTTCCGCCGCACCGTGTCTGTCGATCCGCTCCACCAGCGCGAGCTGCAGATCGAACTTCGCCAGCGGCATCGCCAGATCCACCGCCGAGGCGGACAGGCCGGGCAGTTCCAGTTCGGTGCGCGCCAGGTTCTGGAAGGTCAGCATCACCTGGAACAGCGGATGCCTGGCCGCGGAGCGCGCCGGATCCAGCAGTTCCACCAGCCGCTCGAACGGCACATCGGCGTGGCCGAACGCCTCGACGTCGATCCGGCGCACCGCGCGCAGCAGCTCGTCGAACGTCGCACCGGAGTCGATCTCCGTACGCAGCACCAGGGTATTGACGAACATGCCGATCAGGTCGTCCAGCGCGGCCTCACCGCGACCGGCGACCGGGGTGCCGACGGCGATGTCCCTGGTGCCGGACAACCGGGCCAGCAGCACCGCGAGCGCGGCGTGCACGACCATGAACAGGGTCGAATTGTGTCCGTGCGCAAGACGACTCAGCGCGCCGTGCACGTCGGGGCCGATCTCGAAGGCCAAGGTGGCGCCACGGTTGGACGCGACCGCGGGCCGCGGCCGATCCGCGGGCAGCTCCAATTGCTCGGGCAGCGCGGCCAATTCGGTGCGCCAGTAGTCGATCTGCTCGGCCAGCACCGATTCCGGGTCGTCTTCGGCGCCGAGGATCTCGCGCTGCCAGATCGCGTAGTCGGCGTACTGCACCTCGAGCGGCGGCCATTCCGGTGCACCGCCACGCATCCGGTCCAGGTAGGCGGCCATCAGGTCGCGGGTCAGCGGGCCCATCGAGAAGCCGTCGCCCGCGATGTGGTGCACCACGCAGACCAGCACGTGCTCGGTCTCGCTCAGCTCGAGCAGCCGCACCCGCACGGGCGGCGCCACGGTCACGTCGAAGCCCTCGGTCACCACCGCGGCGACCAGTCCGGGCAGTTCGGCCTCGGTGGCCTGCTCGACCACGAATTCCGGTACCGAGCGCGGATCTCCGGTCGCCAGCACCCGCTGGTAGCCCTCGCCGTCGACCTCGGGGTACAGGGTGCGCAGCACCTCGTGCCGCTCCGTGAGGTCGCGCACGGCGGCGCGCATCGCCTCGATATCGAGGTGACCGGACAGGCGCACGGCCGCCGGAATGTTGTTGACGGCACTGGCCGGATCGAACCGGTTCAGGAACCACATCCGCTGCTGCGCGTAGGACAGCGGCACCTTGGACGGGCGCGGCCTGGCGTGCAACGCCTGACCGGCGGCCGAACCCGCATGCTGCTCAACGCGTTCGGCGAGCGCGGCAACCGTGGTCGCCTCGAACAGCAGCTGCACCGGCACCCGCACCTGCAGCGCCGACCCGATCCGGGCGGCGGCCTGCGCGGCGAGCAGCGAGTTGCCGCCCAGCTCGAAGAAGTCGTCGTCCACGCCGACCCGGCCGTCGTCGCCCGCCACCAGCAGCGCCGCGAACACGTCGGCGACGATCTCCTCCACCGGGGTGGACGGGGCGCGGAAAGCCTTGGCGGCGAACACCGGTGCAGGCAGCGCCGCGCGGTCCAGCTTGCCGACCGGGGTCAGCGGGATCTCGTCGAGCACCATGATGGCGGCCGGAATCATGTACGCGGCCAGCGACTCTCCGATGAACTCGGCGAGTTCACCGGTGTCCACGACGGTTCCGGCCCGCGGCAGCACGTAGGACACCAGCGCGGTCGCGCCGGACGGCAGTGTCTTGCCGAGCGTGGCCGCGTAGTCGATGTCCGGGTGCGCGGTGAGCGCGTTATCGATCTCGCCGAGTTCGATACGGAAGCCACGGATCTTGACCTGGAAGTCGGAGCGCCCGAGATACTCGATGGCGCCGCCGTCCTCGGGCCCGCCCGTCTCCCGACCACCACCCCCCATGGAATCGCTTCGCGATGCTGTGGGCATGCGCCGCACCAGGTCTCCGGTGCGATAAAGCCGCGCTCCCGGCGTATCGGTGTCGGCGCCGAACGGGCTGGCCACGAAACGTTCCGCGGTGAGCCCCGGCTTACCGAGATACCCCTGAGCCAACGCCGGTCCCGACAGGTACAGCTCGCCGACCACGCCCGCGGGCACCGGCCGCAGCCGCGAATCCAGCACGAACGCACCGACTCCCGGAATCGCCGAGCCGATGGTGATCGGCTCGTCCGGCAGCATCCGCGCCGAACTCGTCGCGAGAATAGAAGCCTCGGTGGGTCCGTAACCGTTGTAGAACTCGCGATCGGCGGCCCAGCGGCCGACCAGCTCCGGCCCGAACTTGTCACCGGCCACCACCACGACCCGCAGGTCGTCCAGGCCGGTCGGGTCGACCGATTCCAACGCGCCCGGCGTGATCAGCATGTGCGTGACCTGTTCGCGGCGCAGCAGATCGGCCAGCTCGTACCCGCCGAACACCGACGGCGGCGCGATCACCAGCGTCGCACCCGACGAGAAAGCGAGCAGCAACTCCAGGATCGACACATCGAAGTTCGGCGAGCACACATGCAGCACCCGCGAATCCGCGGTCACGCCGTAGTGCTCGCGTTCGGCGGCCACCAGGCCGGCCAGACCGGTGTGGGTGACCACGACGCCCTTGGGCCGTCCGGTCGAACCCGAGGTGTAGATGACGTAGGCCGGGTGCCGCTCGTCCAGCGGACGCACCCGGTCGGTGTAGGAGATCGGGTGCTCGGGGCGCGCGGCGATCCGCGCGGCCTGCACCGGGTCGTCCAGCTCGATCCAGTACACGCCGGTGCCGAGCACCGCGCGGTGGGCCGAGGTGGTGAGCCCGACCGTGGCGCCGGAGTCGGACAGGATGTGGTTGATGCGGTCGGTCGGGTAGGCCGGATCCACCGGCACGTACGCCGCGCCGGTCTTCGCGATGGCCCACACGGCGACCACCGACTGCAGGCTGCGGGCGATGCCGATGGCGACCACGTCGCCCGGTCCGACACCGCGCTCGATCAGTTCCCTGGCCAGCCGCGAGGAGGTCGCGTCCAGTTGGGCGTAGGTGAGCTGGCGTTCGTCGTCGAGCTGACCCGACGGATTGAAGCGAACGGCGACCTCATTGGCCTCGGATTCGACGGCGGCGGTCAGCAACTGCCCGAACAGCGGGCTGCCCGACCTGCGGCGACGGCTACCACGAGCGGAACGACGGGCAGTTTCCATTCGAGTGCATTCACCTCTCGCATCGAGCTAGGACCCGGCCCTACCCATATACAGGGCATATCGTCCGGGGCCAGCGCGGTTCCGAGCAATCATATAAGGGACTGATCGGTGTCCACGCGTGCTGTCTTGGATTCGTACAGACCACTGACAGCGGTCCGCTCCCCCCTCGTTCGGCTCCTGTTCTTGGTCACACATCCGCCGCTACCCCCATGGAAGCGGTGTCTTGCCAGATGCCACGGTCTATATCGGTCTAGAACCGGTCGCGTTGCAGGAGTACCCGGATCGGTGAACTAGTTCACAACCAACCACGCCGGGTTGCCTGCACCCCGGCCTGGAATCGGGTGCTCGCGCCGAGCCGCTCCAGTAGTCGCGCGGTCCGGCGGACCACAGTACGCCGAGACATGCCCAGCCGTCGCGCGATGGTGTCGTCGGTCGCGCCGAGACCCATCAGGGTGAGGATGGCGCGGTCGCGTTCGTCGAGGGCCTCCGCGGTCGGGTTCACCGAAATGGGCGCGGCCAGTGACCACAGCACGTCGAACGTTTTGATCAGGATGTCCAGCGCGGGTGAGCCGGTGATCCGCAAGCCCATGGGGTCCGGGCGGCGTTCGTCGACGTGCAGCACCAGGCTAGCGCGTTCGTCGTCGCTGATGATCATTTTGAACGGCGGCTCCGGCAGCGTCCGCGCCTGCGCCCCACTGGCATTGGTGGACAGCGCGTGGCGCAGCCGTTCCGGATCCTGATAGATGGTGTCCTGGTACAGCGTCTGATAGCGGATGCCCTCGCCGAGCCGATTTCGCTTGAGCTGGAACAACTGTCGCTCGCGCTCGATATCGCTGAGGTAGGGCCCGCGCTCGACGACCTTGACGCCGGTGCGCGCGCTGGTCTGCATCTCCTCGAAATCGGCGAGCATTTCCAGGCGTTCGAAGACCGGCACCACGGCGCCGTTGCTGCGCGGCGAGCGGCGCACCGAACGGAACGTCTCGCTGAGCCGCGCTGCGGCCGTGTGCATCTGGTTGATCTGCTGTTGCCTGCGCCGAGCCTCGGCCTCCGACAACGACTCCGGGGCATGGGCGTCCCACACCGCGGGCGCGCCCTCGCTGGCCGGCACGCGCACGGCGGCGCGCAAATCGGCAAGCACGTTCAATGAGGCCGCCGCGGTCTCCTCCGAAACGCCCAGGTACTGCGCGATATCGGCGAGACTCGATCGCGGATGATGCACCAGCACGGCGTAGGTGCGCCCGTGCGGTGATCCAGGCTCGAAGATGTCGCCCAGCTCTGTCACGGCCCGAGCCTATCGACCGACCGGTCCTCATGGGGCATCCTGCCCGCCAGCGGACGGGGGGATCGACGGATTAACAAGCCGGGCAGCGGAATCAGTGCGCCGACGGGCCCCACTGCAACGGCACACCCTTTGCGGCGAGGTACGGCATCGGGTCGATCTTCGTGCCGTTCTGGTCCCAGATCTCCAGGTGCAGGTGCGGGCCGGTGGAGTTGCCGCGGTTGCCGACGGTGGCGATCACATCGCCCGCGTTCACCCGCTGGCCGACGTGCGCGAGCATCTCGTTGACGTGGCCGTAGACGGCGATGGTGCCGTCGTCCTGCTGCACGCGCATCCACAGGCCGAAGCCGGACGCGGGGCCCGCCTCGATCACCGTGCCGCTGCTCACCGAGTGGATGGGGGCGCCGATCTGGTCGGCGAAGTCGAGGCCGTAATGCATTTCGCCCCAACGGCTACCGAAGCCGGAGCTGATCTCGCCGCCGACCGGGCGCACGGCGCCCATCGGAGCTGCGGGCGCGGTCTGCTGCTGCACGCCCTTGAGGATCTGCTCGGCCTGGGCCAGCGGGCCCGCGATCTCCGGCGGCAGGTTCTGCAGGCCGAACGGTGCGGGGGCGGGAGCGGCGATCTGACTGGCGACCGGCACCTCGGGGGCCGGGGCCTCCGGCGCCGGGGTGGCGGCCTTGACCTGGGCGACCGGCAGAATACCGGTGCCGCGGAAGGTCATCGGCGCGTCGGCCTCGTCACCGTCGTGCGCACCGGGCAGCAGCGGACTGGCGACGGCGGGCGCGATCTGGGAGACGGTGCCGATCAGGGCACCCGCGGCGACCGCGACTCCGGCGGCGACCTTCACCCGCTCGGTCGCGGTCGACTCGACGCGATGCCGCGTCGGCCGACCCGAGATATCATCGCCGATGAGGCTCATGACGGTAATGGAACTGGGGCCTACCCGATGGTGCGACACAGCTGCGTCCTTGCGTCCGAAGAACAGTTGGTTCAGCGGTGCCGGGCCTGTCGCCAACCGGTTTCGGTAACGATCCGGTGAAGCCTGCGATGTAACGGTTTGGCATCCGCTGTGACGGGAACTCTACCTCGCCGTGACCATTCCGCAACCTTGTGCGGCAAAGACGCAGGTAAATACCGGGTCACACGTCCAGTAGGTCAGACTTGGACCGTGATCATCGATGACTTGGCAGTCCCGATCGTGCTCGCCCCGATGGCCGGTGGACCCTCTACGCCCGAGTTGACTGTCGCGGTCACCGAGGCCGGTGGCTTCGGCCTGCTGGCCGCCGGTTACCTGAGCGCAGCCGACACCGCAGCCCGGATCACCGCCACTCGCGCCGCGACCGACTCTCCCTTCGGCGTCAATCTCTTCGTGCCAGGTCCGGCCACGCCCACCGCCGCATTCGCCGACTACCTTGCCGAACTCGCGCGCGAACATCCGCTCGGCGACGCCAAGTACGACACCGACGACTGGGACGCCAAGCTGGATCTGCTCGTCGCCGATCCGGTCGCGGTCGTCTCTTTCACCTTCGGCTGCCCCACCGCCGAGGAGATCGCGCGGCTGCGTGCCGTCGGCTCAGAGAGCTGGGTGACCGTGACCTCGGTCGCCGAGGCGCGGATCGCGGTCGAGCGCGGTGCCGATGTACTCATCGCGCAGGGCGCGGAGGCGGGCGGACATCGCGCGACCTTCGTCGACCGGCCCGAGGACGACGCCACCGATCCGCTCAGCGTGCTCGCCCTGCTGCAACTCCTGACCGCCGCGACGGACAAGCCGGTGGTGGCCACCGGCGGCATCGGCACGGGTGCGGGCATCGCGGCAGCACTCGCCGCGGGCGCGGCGGCCGTACAACTCGGCACGGTGTTCCTGCGCTGCCCGGAGGCAGGTACCAATCCGGTGCACCGCGCCGCCCTGGCCGCCGGCACCCCGACCATGTTGACCCGCGCCTTCACCGGCCGCCGGGCCCGTGGCCTGCGCAATCAATTCATGGTGGAGCACAGTGCGACCGCGCCCGTCGCGTACCCGGAGATCCATTACGCCACCGCGCCTTTGCGCGCCGAGGCACGGGCCGCGGGCAACTCGGACAACGTCAATCTCTGGGCGGGACAGACCCACACCCTGGCACCGGAGTTACCAGCTGGCGAACTGGTCCGCACGCTTGCGGCCGACACGAAAACCGCACTGAACTCGGCACTTTCGCGGCGAATCCAGGATTGTTGACAACGACTTTCGATTAGAATCGAGTCGCATCGCATCAGCCATCCACCCGTGGAGGAGAGCGCTATGTCCCTCGATGTACCAGCCCCACTGCTCGAACGTGCCGAACGCGGCGAAGTCGATGACGCCGATTTCGTCGAGGTGGTCCGCCAGTCGCTGCCCTACGCCTACGAAGTCGTCAGCCGGGTCGCCGGTGAACTGCGTTCCGGCAGTGAAGAATACGCCGACAACCTGGTCGCGCCGCCGGACGAGGTGGCACGTGGGCAGCTGCTGCGCGCCATGGCCTCCGACGCGATCCGCGGCGGACTGGAGCGGCATTTCGGCGTGAAGCTCGCCT
The DNA here is from genome assembly GCF_044459885.1 of Nocardia sp. NPDC050175. NCBI lineage: Bacteria > Bacillati > Actinomycetota > Actinomycetes > Mycobacteriales > Nocardiaceae > Nocardia > Nocardia sp. NPDC050175. The sequence continues at coordinate 687,640 of NZ_JBITJI010000002.1, read as the reverse complement.
TCCAGAACTGCCATCGGGTGGCCGCCTTCCCGCTTTCCGCGGTCGGTGGCGAGACCTACAGCACGTTCATCGGCACCAGGGCCCAGCTGCTGAATCAGAGCCCGGAACTGCGTAACTGCTGATCGACGCACGGACAAGCCCGGCGCGGCAAGCGAATTCAGGCCGCGCCGGGCAGTCCGCGATCAGGACAGCGTGGTGACCGTCAGGTCGCCATCGGCGTACTGGGCGCGCAGGCGCTTCTTGTCGAACTTGCCGACGCTGGTCTTGGGCACCTCGGCGATGAACGTCCAGCGTTCCGGCAGTTGCCATTTCGCGAACTTGTCGGCGAGGAAGTCACGCAGCTCGTCGGCCTTCGCCTCGGCGCCCTCGGCGAGCACGATCGCCACCAGCGGCCGCTCGTCCCACTTCTCGTCCGGCACCCCGATCACCGCCGCCTCGGCGACGGCCGGGTGGCCCATCACGGCGTTCTCCAGGTCCACCGACGAAATCCATTCGCCGCCGGACTTGATCACGTCCTTGGACCGGTCCACCAGGGTGAGGTAGCCGTCCTTGCTGATCTTGCCGACGTCACCGGTGCGCAGCCAGCCGTCGTCGAACTTGTCCGGGTCGACTTCGGTGCCGTCCGGCGAGTAGTAGGAGCCGGTGATCCACGGACCACGAACCTCCAACTCGCCCAGCGCTGCTCCGTCGTTCGGCACCACGCTGCCGTCGTCCCCGACCAGCCTGGCCTGCACGCTCGCCGGGAACCGGCCCTGGGTGTAGCGGTACTCCCACTCGTCCTCGCCGGTCACGCCGGTCGGCGGATGCGCGACGCTGCCGAGCGGCGAGGTCTCGGTCATGCCCCACGCGTGCAGGATGCGCACGCCGTGCTTTTCCTGGAAGGCGCGCATCATCGACGGCGGCACCGCGGAGCCACCGACCACGGCGGTGCGCAGGTGGGTGATGTCCTGCGGGTGCGCGGCCAGGCCGGCCAGCACGCCGCCCCAGATGGTCGGCACCGCGGCGGCGAACGTCGGCTTCTCGGCCGCCATCATCTCCAGCAGCGGGCCCGGCTGCAGGAACCGGTCCGGCATCAGCACATTCGCGCCCGACATCAGCGCCGCGTACGGGATGCCCCACGCGTTCGCGTGGAACAGCGGGACGATGGCGAGGATCGTGTCGCGGCCGGTGAAGGCCATGCCGCTCGGCGAGCACACCTGCATCGCGTGCAACCAGTTCGAGCGGTGCGAATACACCACGCCCTTCGGGTCGCCGGTGGTGCCGGAGGTGTAACACATTGCCGCGGCGGACCGTTCGTCGATCACCGGGAAGTCGTAGGTATCCGGCTGCGCGGCAAGCAGTTCGGTGTAGGAGTGCACCTGCACGCCCTCGGGGGCGGACAGCGTCGAGGCGTCGCCGTTGACCACGATGACGTGCCGGACCGTCTTCAGGTTCGGCAGGTACTGGGCGAACATCGGCAGCAGCGTGCCGTCGACCAGCACCACCTTGTCCTCGGCGTGATTGGCCACGTAGACCAGCTGGTCGGGGAACAGCCGGATATTGAGCGCGTGCAGCACCGCGCCCATCGCGGGTGCCGCGATGTAGGCCACCAGGTGCTCGTTGTTGTTCCACATGAAGGTGCCGACTCGATCGCCGATGCCGATGCCCAACTCGCGCAACGCGTTCGCCAGCCGCGCCGCGTCCGCGCCGACTTCGCGATAGGTCATGGTGCGCACGCCCGTACCGGTCCAAGTGGACACGGTCGAATCGCCGACAAACGTCGATGCGTAGCGCAGCAACGTCGCCAGCGACAAAGGCTCGTCCTGCATAGTGCTCAACATCGGAACTCCTTTTTCTTCAGTGACTTCCACTCAGAAAGCCAAGTCTGTTTCGGCCACCTTCGGTGTCTCCGACGTGATCCCGTAGAGCAGCGCGACCCAGCGGATCAGCTCGGGATACAGGATCGGTTTACCGCTGGTGAGCACGGCGCACGACAGCGCGCGTTCCGGGTCGGCCCAGGCCGCGTTGTTGGTGAAGCCGAGATGGCCGAAGGCTTTACGGGTGTCGGGGCCGAAAAGGCTCACCACCCGGCCGCCGAGCATCGGGCCGTAGCCGAAGCCGAAGTTCATGCCGAGCGAGAGGTCGGGCTCGATCCGGGACTGCGGAACCAGCGCGGCCGCAATGGTTTCCGGGCGCATCACGTGCACGCCGTCGAGTTCGCCGCCGCGCCGGAATATCTCGTAGAAGCGGCTCAGCTCGTTCGCGGTGCTGACCACGTTCGCGGCGGGCGCGATGACACCGAGATAGGCGGGGTCGTTGCCGGTTTCGACGGCCTCCGCGAAGGACACCCCGAGCAGCCGTTCCATCGCGAGCGACAGCGGCGGCAGCGGCGTGAGGCCGGTCCGGTAGTTCCTGGCGAGAGCGGCGAAATCCTGCGGCGCCACACCGTAATTGGTCCAGCGGAACGACAGCGGGCGCAGGATCTCCTCGTCCAGGACGGTGCGGATGTCCTTGCCGGTGACGCGGTGGACCACCTCGCCGAGGATGAATCCGCCGGATAGTGCGTGGTAGGACTGGAATCGGCCAGGTGGCACGGACGGCCGCACCGCGCATAGATTCCGTACCAGCAGTGCACGATCCGCGACGGCCTCGGCTGTCAGTGCCTCCCTCGGCAGGTTCGCCACCCCGGATCGGTGCGCGAGCACCTGTCCTACGGTGATGGATTCCTTACCGTGACAACCGTATTCGGGAATGTACTGGCTGATCGGCGCGTTCAGCTCGATCAAGCCGCGATCAACGAGCAGATGCACGACGAACGCCGTGACGCCCTTCGAGGCCGAGTAGGTGACGAACGGTGTACTCGGGGTGGCGAGCACCTTCGGCGTCGCCGCGTCGTCGTCCGGGCCGTTGCCGAGTGCGTGGCCGAGTGCGCGGTCGAAGACGACCACTCCGTGCCGACGAATACACACCTGGACGGCCGGATGGACGCCGCTGCGGTACACCACCTGCATCCGCCGCCAGATCCGCTCGGCGTAGTCGGACGGCAACCCGAGAGCAGTCGGCTCAGCTTCGGTGCCGATGGACGCGACGGACTCGAGATCGTCCGGGATCCGGCTCCGATGGAGCAGGTCAGGCAGCTTCGAGAGGTTCCGGACGCGCGTCAGCATGGTTCAGCACATACCAACCATGAGCCACATCACATGGCGAATGCTACCGAAGAGTAAAGGCACTGGGGCAGCGCTTGCCCGCCTCTCCGCGTATTCAGGCCAGACTCAGGCGCTGCGAGAGTTTCGTTGGCGGCCGACGGGGGCATCGTGGGTGTTTTGGCCCGTGCCCGGCGAGTTACCCATGTGCTCACGAAATCAGTTGTTGACCTGGCATCGGTGTCGTCGCCTACCCGGCGTGGGCGGGGTAAGCGTGCACGACCGCGGTGTTCAGTTTGGGGACGACGTGGGTGAGGGTGTGTTCGGCCTCGTGGGCGACGCGGTGGGCGTCGGCGAGGGTGATGGTCGGGGCGACGTCCAGTTCGACGTCGGCGTGCAGCCGGTGGCCGATCCAGCGCATCCGCAGGCTGCGCACGCCCTGCACGTCCGGTTCGGCGGCGAGGGCCTGTTCGGCGGCGGACACCAGACCCGGCTCGACCGCATCCATCAGGCGGCGCAGCACATCTCGGGCCGCCGTGCGCAGCACCGCGAGGATGGCCACAGTGATCAGCAGGCCGACGATCGGATCTGCCAGCGGGAAGCCCAGCGCGACGCCTGCCGCGCCGACCAGCACCGCGAGTGAGGCGAAGCCGTCGGTGCGGGCGTGCAGGCCGTCGGCGATCAGGGCGGCCGAGCCGATCTGCCGCCCGACCCGGATACGGTACAGCGCGACGGTCTCGTTGCCGAGGAAGCCGATCACGCCCGCGAGGGCGACCCAGCCGAGATGCTCGATCGGCACCGGTGAGATCAGTCGGCGGACCGCCTCGTACCCGGCGATCAGGGCGGACAGCGCGATCATCGCGACGACGAACAGACCCGCGAGATCCTCGGCGCGACCGAACCCGTAGGTGTAGCGCCGGGTGGCCGCGCGTCGCCCGAGTGCGAACGCGATCCACAGCGGCACCGCGGTCAACGCGTCGGAGAAGTTGTGAATAGTGTCCGCCGCCAACGCCACTGACCCGGAGACCGCGACCACCAGTACCTGCAGTACCGCGGTCACACCGAGCACCACAAGGCTGATCTTCACCGCCCGAATGCCGACGGTGCTGGCCTCGAGCGCGTCATCGACGCTGTCGGCGGCGTCGTGGCTGTGTGGCACGAAGATCTCGCGCATGACTCCGCGCAATCCCGTCGGATGCTCGTGGGTGTGCTCGCCGTGCGCGTGCTGGTGCGCGAAACCTGCATGGTTCCGGTGGCTTTCGCCGTGCGTGTGCGTCGCCGCGTGGTCATGGACGTGCCCGGATTCCTGGCCATGCCCGTGGGAATGCCCGTTCCGGTCGTCGCCGTTCTTATCCGTCGTATTCACCACGCCACGCTCCGAGATCCGTTGTCCAGTCCTCTATTTCGTGCAGGTCATTCCGCGGTTCCGGTACGGTGCGCCGGCAGCTCACGCACGGCGTCGCCACGGTGATGCGGCGGCACGCCGGGACCCGCGTGCTCGGCGTTGTGCACGGCGTCCACGACCAGCTGCCGGACGTGCTCGTTCTCCAGGCTGTAGTAGATCGTGGTGCCGGCGCGGCGAGTGCTGACCAGGCGCGCCATCCGCAGCTTGGCCAGGTGCTGGGAGACCGAGGGCGCGGGTTTGCCGATGTAGCCCGCGAGGTCGTTCACCGACAGTTCGCGGTCGACGAGTGCCCACAGCACCTGGACCCGGGTCGCGTCGGCCAGCATCCGGAAAACCTCGACAACCAGGCCGACCTGGTCCTCCGCGAGTGACGGCCGACCTTCCTGGCTATCTGCATTCATACGCAGATAATAGACCAGCCGAATGGGTCATGACTACCTCGAATTGCCGAAGTAATCCCCACCGGACCGGAATGGCGGCGACACCCCCTGCGTGGCCGCCGACATGCCGGTCCGTCCCCATCGAACCGTTCACTGTCTTAGTCGCTTTGGCGCTACTGCGCCAGCTAACCTGCCGAACAACATCCGAATGAGACAAAACCCGACATCCGGCCGCAGCCGGACAACTAGCGGCTACCGCCGTGACCAGCGCGAATTCGCCCATGCCACAGCAAGGCTCGCGCCCGCGAAATGCAATTACATTTGCACGCCTATAGAAGGCCGACCGGTCGTCTATGTCGGATTTACCGACAGAATACTCATCCGCAGGCCTGGCGTGATCCGCCGAGCCGATGGGCCAGAAGGAAATTCATCATGTCGCGTTGCAGCCCGATGCCACGTTCAGATTGCATCAGCAACCCGCCGGCGATGTGGTCGGGCCCGATCGGCGTGCGGAATTCGGCGAGGGCACAGCTACCCGCGTCGTACCGCTCGACCGTAGTCGGCACCGGATCCGAGGTCGCCGTGACCATACTCGGCATCGTGGGCACCGCAGCGTCGCCCGCGAGCCGGTACGCGCCGAGCCACTGCGCCAGGTTCGCACGGCCGATCGGATACAGGCTGGTCTGATCGGCCAAGTCCTGCAAGAAGAACCCTGGCACCGGCCGCGCCCGCGCTCCCATCGCCGCGACGATCGACGCGCCACTGAGATCCGCACTGAACGTCTGCGGATCCAGTTGATACGGCCCGCCCGCCATGGGTGCGATGGCCGCGTACAGGTCCGGGTAGGCCGCGGCCAGCACCGTGGACATCGCGCCGCCCGCCGAGTATCCGCCGATGTACACGCGCGAACGATCCAGCCCGAACTCGCCGATCAAGGCGGTGGTCAGATCGGCGATGATCGACGACTCCCCTTGTCCGCGTGGCTGATTCGCCGGATCGAACCAATTCCAGCAGTACCGCTCGTTGGCCGCCTCGGTCTGGATCGGGTAGGCGAGCACGAACCCGAGCTCGTCGGCGATCCTGGTCAGCGAGAATCCGGTGTCGGCGAGTTGGCGCTGTGGGTCGGTGCAGCCGTGCAGGTAGATCATCAGCGGCTTGCCCGTCGGATCTCCCGGCGGCACATGCAGGTAGTAGTCCCGCGCACCCGCCGCGTTGGCGAAGCTGCGCTCGACCACCGGCGCGGCCTGCGCCGATGCCGGTTCGGCCAGCAGGAATTGCATGCTCAGCGCGATCAGGGCGAGCACGACGATCGTCAGGCGACCGCGAGGGATACCGCGCATCGTCGAATTCCTTCCAGCGAGGTTCGTATCGAATGTACCGTCCGCCGGATGACGAACGGGCACAGTGGGTTACACGCGCCATGAGCGATCGATCACATCCGTCACGCGACGCGCCTGCATGGTCGATAGCGGTCCGACGCCCACCGCGCGCGTCCGCTCGCTAGCGTAGGGGTATGCCAGTGGATCGAATGCTGCCGACGTCCGAGGCTCGGGACCTGCTCGAGCTGACCCGCGATATCGCCGACAAGGTGCTCGAGCCGCGGGTGGTCGAATGCGAGAAGACCGGGACCTTCCCCGACGGCGTCTTTCCCGCCCTCGGCGCGGCCGGCCTGCTGAGCCTGCCGTATCCCGAGGAGTTCGGCGGCGGCGCCCAGCCCTACGAGGTGTACCTGCAGGTGCTGGAGGAACTCGCGGCACGCTGGGCGGCGGTCGCGGTGGCGGTCAGCGTGCACAGCCTGTCGTGCCATCCGCTGTTCACCTTCGGCACCGGCGAGCAGCAGCAGCGCTGGCTCGCCGGCATGCTGTCCGGCGAAACCGTCGGCGCCTACAGCCTTTCCGAGCCGCACGCGGGTTCCGATGCGGCGGCGCTGCGTTGCAAGGCGACGAAAGTCGAAGGCGGATACCGGATCAACGGCGCGAAGGCGTGGATCACCAACGGCGGTCGCGCCGATTTCTACACCCTGTTCGCACGGACCGGCGAAGGCTCCCGGGGCATTTCGTGTTTCCTGGTGCCACGCGACACCGAGGGCCTGAGCTTCGGCAAGCCCGAGGAGAAGATGGGCCTGCGCGCCGTGCCGACCACCACCGCCGCCTACGACGACGCGTTCCTGCCCGCCGAGCGACTGATCGGCGAAGCGGGCCAAGGACTTTCGATCGCCTTCAGCGCCCTCGACTCCGGCCGCCTCGGCATCGCCGCCGTCGCAACGGGTTTGGCACAGCGCGCGCTCGACGATGCCGTCGCCTACGCCAAGGAGCGCGAGGCGTTCGGTCGCCACATCATCGATCACCAAGGCCTCGGCTTCGTGCTCGCCGACATGGCCGCCGCCGTCGACTCGGCCCGCGCCACCTACCTCGACGCGGCCCGGCGCCGCGACGCCGGACTCCCCTACTCGCGCCAGGCCAGCGTCGCGAAGCTCATCGCCACCGATGCCGCCATGAAGGTCACCACCGACGCCGTCCAGGTGCTCGGCGGCTACGGCTACACCCAGGACTTCCCGGTCGAGCGCTACATGCGCGAGGCCAAGGTCATGCAGATCTTCGAGGGCACCAACCAGATCCAGCGGCTCGTCATCGCCCGCCAACTCGCGGGAAACTGACCGCCCATCGTGGCCGAAAATGCCGATTCAGTGACCGCGGATCTCTTCGGACCTGCGGGTTCGGCATTTAGGCTCGGAACATGACAACGCCGTCCATCATCATCATCGGAGCGGGTTTCGCCGGGCTCGGCGTGGCGCTCGAGCTGCGGCGGGCCGGGCTCGACTCGTTCACCATCCTGGAACGCGCCGCCGATCTGGGCGGCGTGTGGCGGGAGAACACCTATCCCGGTGCCGCGTGTGACGTGCCGTCGCCGCTGTACTCCTGGTCGTTCGAGCCCAAATCCGATTGGCCACGGCGGTTTTCGGAGCAGCGCGATATCCACGCCTACATGCGCGGCGTCGCCGAGAAGCACGACCTGGAGCGGTTCATCCGGTTCGGCACCGAGGTGACCGACGCCGAGTTCGACGAGCAGACCGGGCAGTGGACGGTCAGCACGACCGACGGCGCGCGGCTGACCGCGGACGTTCTGGTGCCCGCGGTAGGTCAGCTGTCGCGCCCTGCCATGCCGAACATCCCCGGCATCGACACCTTCGCCGGGCCCGCCTTCCACTCCGCCGAGTGGGATCACACGGTCGACCTCACCGGCAAGCGCGTCGCCTGCATCGGCACCGGAGCCAGTGCGATCCAATACATTCCGCGCATTCAGCCCGCGGCCGCGCACCTCACGCTGTTCCAGCGCTCGGCGGCGTGGGTGCTGCCGAAGTTCGATACCGAATACAGCACCGCCCACAAGGCCGTGTTCAAGTACCTGCCGCCGACCCGGCTCGCCGAACGGTTCGCGATCTGGTCGCTGTTCGAGGTGCTCGCGCTGGCGCTGACCGACATTCCGGCGATGAAGACGCCGGTGATCGCGCTGGCCGACCGGCATCGGGTCAAGCAGATTCCCGACGCCGAACTGCGCGACAAGCTGACCCCCGACTACGCGGCCGGTTGCAAGCGCGGCCTGTTCTCCAACGAGTACTTTCCGGCCTTGGCCCAGCCGAACGTCACGGTGGAGACCACCGCGATCGAGGCGATCACGCCCACCGGCATCCGCACCGCCGACGGCGTCGAGCACGAGGTCGACGTCATCGTCTACGGCACCGGATTCAAGGGCACCGAGTTCCTCGCGCCGATGAACATCTACGGCGTAGGCGGCCGCAAGCTGGCCGACGTCTGGGGCGACGAGGGGGCGCGCGCCTTCCTGGGCCTGTCCGTGCCGAACTTCCCGAACCTGTTCATGATGTACGGCCCGAACACCAATGTCGGCTCCGGTTCGATCATCTACATGCTGGAATCGCAGGCGCGCTACATCCGGCAGGTGGTGCAGTACCTCACCGACCGGCCGGGCCGCTACCTCGCCGCCCGCGCGAACGCCGAACAGCAGTGGGACGACTGGCTGCAGCGGCGGCTGAAAGACACGCCGTGGAACTTCTGTTCCAGCTGGTATCGCAACGCGGCGGGCCGCATCACCAACAACTGGCCGGGCGCGACCGTGCTCTATCGTTGGAAGACAAAGACTTTCGACCTGGCCGACTACGACGAGGCGCAGGCCGAACGGCCACTGGCCGCGGTGCACTAGCTTTCGTACCGCGCCGTCTGTTTTCAGCCGAATCTCAGCAAGTGCCCAGTAAACTGGGCATTGTTCCGGACCCGGCAATGGAAGAGGTACGCACGGTGTTGTGGCTACTGATCGTCGTGGTGATCGTGGCGGTGGGCGCCCTCATCGTGGTGCAATCCCGGCAGAGCAAGCAGCGCACGGCCAACGAACTCGCCGACGCATTGGCCGACGCTCGCCAGGTCAACGAGCGGCTCGGCGGGCAGATCTACAACCTCACCGGCTCGAACGAGGCGGCCAAGCAGGCCCTGGTCGACGCGTCCGAGCGGCAGCTCGCCGCCGGATCGCAGCTCGATCAGGCGCGCACGCCCGCGCAGGCGCGGTTGGCGAAGCAGACCGCGCTGGAAGGGCTCTATTACATTCGGGCCGCGCGTAGTGCGATGGGGATGGATCCCGGTCCTGAAGTTCCCGTCCTGGACGGACAGAACGCGGCGGGCAAGGTCACGGAGAACCGAGTCGTCGAGCACGACGGCCGAGAGATCGCGGCCTCGCCGGATCCGTCTGCCGCGACACCGAACTACTACCCCGGCGGTCGAGTCGCGGGTCGCCCCGTGCCCGCGGGGTGGTACTCCGAGCCGTGGTGGAAGCCCGCGTTGATCGGTGGGGCGTGGGGTCTCGGTTCGGCGCTGCTGTTTTCGTCGCTGTTCTCCGGGATGTCCGGGATCGGGTACGACGCGCAGGGGTTCGAGAGCGGATATGGGGACGGGTATCAGGACGGGTTGGCGGCCGGGGGCAGTGACGGCGGGTACGACGCGAGCGGGGATGTCGGCGGCTCCGGTGACACCTCCGGTTACGACTCCGGCAGTGACGCAGGCGGATTCGACGGTGGTGGTTGGGACGGTGGCGGGTTCGACAGTGGCGGGTTCGACAGCGGTGGCGGGTTCGATGGCGGCAGTTTCTGAGCGGGTCTAGTCCGGCGTACGGCTAGCCCCACCCCGACCCGCGCGCCTGCACGGTTGCGGCCCTACCCTGCTGTGCTGGACGGTTGACGAATGATCATGCAGCGCAGGAGAACCGCGGTCATTGCCGCCGCATTGGTGGCTGTCGGCGCGATCACCACGGCGTGCGGGAACGCGGCAGCCGATTTTCCGGCCGGGTTCTGGCAGGTGGACGACTACGGCAGTGCGCTGTGGGTGCACGGCGACACTTTGGAGACCTACCAGCTCACCGCACTCAGCTGCCTGAAAGACGAGACCGCCGCCCGCTCCGGAAACCTGGGCAGGTACGTCACGGACGGCAAGGACGTGCTCACCCTGCGGCCCGGTGACCGCGATCGGGCCACGCTGCACATCGACGGATCACCGGGTGACCGCACTCTCCGGCGACTTCCCGCCTTGCCGACAACGTGTACCGGCACTGCCGAGCCCACCGCCTTCGATGTCTTCTGGCAGACGTTCCAGGAGAACTATCCGTTCTTCGCGGCGAAAGGCATTGACTGGCAGCAGGTTCGGGACCGCTATCGGGATCAGGCCAACCTTGCCGAGCAGCGCGGTGACGACGCCGAACTCTTCGCGATCCTCCGGGACATGGTCGCACCGCTGCGCGACGCACACGTGGTCGTGTCGGCGGGCGACACCGGATTCTTCGGCGCGGGCAGGCCGGGAACGGCCATCCCGAGCCCGCAACTCGACCAGCGGGTCAAAGAGTTCGTCCAGCGTCGCGACCTCCAGCACCCGCTGACCGAGTACGCCAACGGCCGCATCGGTTACGCGGATCTGCCCGGACAGGACTACGGCTACCTCCGGGTCTCCTCGTTCAGCGGCTACACCGCGGAACGGACCTTCGCCGCCGACAGCGCCGAACTCGACCGTGCCCTCGACGCGATTTTCACTGCGGACCGGCTGTCCCGGCTGCGCGGACTGATCCTGGACCTACGCGTTAACGGAGGCGGCTCGGACAGCCTCGGCCTGCAACTGGCCGCTCGCCTCACCGACCGACCGTATTTCGCCTACGCCAAGAAGACTCGCACCACCGAACCCCAGGCGCAGCGGGTCGACCCTGCCCGCGCCGGTTTCGCGGGACCCATCGCGCTGCTGATCGACGGCTCCACGGTCAGCGCCGGCGAGACCTTCACCCAGGCACTACTGGAACGCCCTTCGCGCACAACAAGAATCGGCCAATCGACCCAGGGGGTCTTCTCCGACGTGATGGAGCGCAAGCTGCCCGGCACCGCACACGCGGACTGGTGGTTCGGCGTGCCGAACGAGGAATTCCTGACCTCCGATGGCCGGACCTTCGACGGCGCGGGCATCCCACCCGAGTTCACCGAGCCCGTCTTCACCGACGAGGAATTCGATCAGCAGCGCGACTCCGCCTTCGACCGTGCGGCCCGCTGGCTGACCAACGGCTCTTGACGTCCAGGCGAAACTGTCTGAGACTGTCAGCATCTCGATTCCGGATTGGCTGGCGGCAGCCGGTCGAGAGCAATGCTGGGAGGGCTCATGACGCTGACCACAGCCGATATTCCGGTCGAGGACCTGCGCACGCGATCGCGGCGCTGGGCCAGGGAATGCTACGAGTGGTCGAAGGTGCCGTTCCTGCCGTCCAGCGAGCGGGTCGGCCGGGTCTACGACGTAGTCGGCCCGCAGAACCTCTTCGGCGAGGACTCGCTGTTCATCAATCTCGGCTACTGGCGCGACAATCCGGCCACCCTCGACGAGGCGAGCAAAGATCTGGCCCGCCTGGTGGCCCGCGAGGCCGAACTCGGCCCCGACGACATCCAACTCGATGTCGGCTTCGGCTACGGCGACCAGGACTTCCTGTGGGCCGAGGAATTCAAACCCAAGCAGATCATCGGCATGAACATCGCCGTCGAACAGATCGAGATCGCCAGCCGACGCGCCGCCGAACTCGGCCTCGACCACCGCATCCGCTACGAATACGGTTCCGCGATCGACCTGCCGCGCGAGAACGAATCCTGCACCAAGGTCACCGCCCTCGAATCCGCCTTCCATTTCCCTTCGTACACAAAGTTTTTCGCCGAGGCCTACCGAGTGCTGCGGCCCGGCGGCAAACTCGTCACCGCCGACATCGTCCCGCGCACCAACCGCGCCTCGAAGGCCATCGTCCGCCTCTCCGACCGCCCCGGCGTCCGCAACCTCCCCGGCACCCTGCACGAACGCGACTTCTTCGACATCCACCACTACCGCCAGGCCCTGATCGACGCAGGCTTCAGCAACGTCACCACCTACTCCATCCGCCGCGAGGTCTACGCCCCCCTCGCCACCTACCTCACCAAACGCCTCCGCGACCAAGACATGCGCCGAGTAAACCCCGCCCTCCGCCTAGCCTTCAGCCGCCCCGGCCTCACCCTCTGGGGCCCATGGGCCGACTACATCATCGCCATCGGCACCAAGAAACCCTGACCAACGAATCCGTTTCGGCCTCAGCCCCTCCACCCGGTAGACTCCCCGACGTCCCGGTCTCCACCGGGCCAGCCCTCGTAGCTCAGGGGATAGAGCACCGCTCTCCTAAAGCGGGTGTCGCAGGTTCGAATCCTGCCGAGGGCACAGTATTGGCGCAGGGCTACGCCCGTCCCTGCACAACACGCTCCCAGGCATCTCGAACCGCGGCCCGCGCTATCTCGGCACTGATCACCAACTGTGTCTGCCCGGCCAATTGCGCGTTCCAGTCATCTTCATCTGGCGCACGATCGAACAGTTGCGGGGCGGGGAGCCGGTTGGTCGGACCGTACTTGCGGTAGAGCGCTCCCGCAGCGCCGTCGATCGCGCCGATGTCGCTCAGCGCCCAAAGATCCCAGAGGTCGCGTGCTGCGCGCCGGTCGTGCCATGTCGTAGTCTTGCCTGCCGCAAAGGCCGGCAAAGTTGGTACGAACAGCTCGGCCGGTGGCACGTCGCTGTATCGCTGCTCGAGACCGCGGAGTTCGGTCGGCCACACCGTTCGGCCTAGGGCCGACAGCAATTGGATCTTGACGGACACACCGGATGCCGAGCGAAGATTGGCGGCCCCGGTATCCGGGACGCCGCTCAGCGTCGGTGCCCATTCCAGCCGACCGTAACTCCGCGCGACCGATCGCGGCAAAGCAGCGTCCAGTTCGGCTGCCAGTACCGTCCGGTTGTCCAACGCGACCAGATCGATGTCTTCGCTGAGCCTGCCGTTCACCAGATGTGTACGGGCAAGAGCAGTTCCGCCGATGAAGTGCACCCGGTCACCGAACCCGCGGCTGATTGCCGCTAACAGATGGGAGATCAGGTGGTCGCGTTCTACCTGCTCCGGGGCGACCCCGAATTGCACTGCGACACTGTCACGTTCGCCGACACTCATGCCCCGACCCAACCTTCCACACGTCGAAGTGCCGCGCCCAAATGCTGATCTGCAGCGAGCTGTGCAAGTCTCGACAAATCGCTACGACGGTAGAGCGTCGCGATCGCCGAACGTACCTCGGCCTCGGCATTGCCCAGCTCCGGGCGACGGGCAAGATCGAGTACGGTCTGTTCCGAAGTGGTCACCAGTGCTGGACCCAGTGGCGTTTCGACGCGCTCAGCGTCGAGTGCGCCGGTATCACGACGGACAAAACGAACCTGTGCCGAGCGGTCGGTCAGTGCGATCGGCCGATGCTGACTCGGAACCGCAACCACCGCGTTCGCCAGCGCACGAGGTACGGCTCCCAGCATGCGCGCCGCGCTGATGCCCATGACAATGGCCCGATCCGCTCCGTAAATCGACGACGCGATACCTGCGGCGGCCGCCTCGAGTCCAGGCAACCAGATCCGGCCGACATAGTCCGGCGGGACGATGATGTAGTAGCCGTGAGCAACGCGGTGCAACACACCTCGATCGACGAGCCGCGCCACCTCGGGCCGCGGTTGAGCGTAGATACCAGCCAAGTCCTGCGGCCGCACGGTCCGCAGCGGTACTCGCCAGAGTTCACTAGGCAACAAAGTGCTGCGACGCTCAGTCACCAGCACCACCTTCCCAAAGAGTATGCATTCAGTAGGCTATTACCCAACGAAATGCATACTACTGGAGGGCTGGCCGTGAACCCTGCCAATCGGCGATCCGCCTTACCGAAGGCCCCCGACGCTGAACTGCTCACACAACGCCAAACCGAGGTGTGTTGTGGGAAATCACCAGATGGCAGTCATCCGAACGCCCGGCGCTTGCCTTCCGCTGTCACCGATCATCGTCGTCGGCGCTAAGGCCATTGACCGTCCGCTTCGGCCCGCCGGATCGGTCGCCCTCTCGAGCAGCCTGCGAGTGTGCCGACCTGAACCGAGCGATCACTCCGTCAATTTCGACTTGCTGACCTGCCGCCCAATCCTGCTGCAAGTCAACCAACATGGGCTCAACCGTGCGCTGTGGGTCACTGGGGCGTCCACTGACAAACGGTCAACGCCGACCAGCAGTTCCTAGGCGGTGGCCGGTGCTAGCGTCGCGGCATGACTTCCGGTTACGTGCCGCACATGTACTCGATTTCAGTTAAAGGCGTGGTTGTCCGCGACGGCCAGGTGTTGCTGCTGAAGAACGAGCGCGAAGAGTGGGAATTGCCAGGCGACAGAATCGAAATCGACGAAACGCCTGAGGAATGCGTGGCTCGGGAGATCACTGAGGAGACGCAGTGGCCGGTCACCACCGGGCCAATTCTCGACTCATGGATCTACTACATCAACGCGGTCGAGAAGCATGTGTTCGTCGTGACCTACGGCTGCTACCCGGACACCGACGCCGAGCCAGTGTTGTCCCACGAACACAAGGAAGTCGGGTTGTTTGGTGAAGGCGAGATAGCGGGCTTGAACATGCCAGACGGCTACAAGCGATCCATCATGACTTGGTTCGCCCAGCTCAGTGCAGCGGAGAGCGTCTAGAAGGACACAATGAGCGGTGATCGATGCCAGGCATGCGGCGTCACCATCAGCCGCTACGCGAGCGGGCACACGTACTCGGAGACCGAAAAGATTCATATATCGATCACTTGCTAAGAGAGTGCCTGAAGATCGGTATATGAATCATCATCCATTGGCACCCGCACTACCTTGCCCTGCCGAGGGCGCACGAGATCTTTGCGTGTCGAACAGTTCCCGTCAGTTCTCGATGGCACAGTTGCGGTGGCGGCGCCCTTGGTGCCGAGAATGATGACCAGCCTTGAAGAAGAGCGCGCAGACTTGCATCGGTGGCGGTGGGTCGAAGAATTAACGGCGGTACCGGGTTTCGCTGACGTCTGGCAACACTAGGCGTGCCGCCCGCACTGCGGGATCAGTGCGGGCGCGCGGTATGTCAGCGGGTCAGGAGCTCGCGTATGGCTTGGGTGACGGTGGCCGGGGATTCTTCGGCCATGAAGTGGCCGCAGCTTACGGTGGTGTGCTTCAGGTTGGGGGCCCAAGTGCGCCAGAGGGATTCGGCGTTGAAACCGAGGGCGGCGCCCCAATCTTGTTGGAGGACAGAGACCGGCATGCGGAGGTGGTTGCCTTCGGTGCGATCGGTTTGGTCGTGTTCGAGGTCGATTCCTGCGGAGGCTCGGTAGTCGGCGACGATGCTGGGGACGGCGGCGGCGCTGGCGCGGAGGTAGGCGGTGCGGATTTCGGGTGGGATGGCGGCGGGGTCGCGGGTCCAGATGTCGAGGAAGTGGCCGAAGAAGGCGTCGGACGTTGCCGCGATCATTTGTTCGGGGAGGCCTGGTGGTTGTGCCATCAGGTAGAGGTGGAAGCCGACTGCGGCGGTGACGCCGTGCATGACGTCCCACATGTCGAGGGTGGGGAGGACATCGAGTGACGCCAGGTGGGTGATGGTGTCGGGGTGGTCGAGGGCGGCGCGGATGGCGACGAGGGCGCCGCGGTCGTGGCCTGCCAGTGCGAATCGGTCGTGGCCGAGGGTGCGGGCGGCCGCGATGATGTCGGCGGCCATTGTGCGCTTGGAGTAGGTGCTGGCGTCGGTCTCGATCGGCTTGTCGCTGTCGCCGTAGCCGCGTAGGTCGGGGCAGATGACGGTGTGGTCGGCGGCCAGGTCGGCGGCGACGTGACGCCACATGAGGTGGGTCTGTGGGAATCCGTGTAGGAGCACGATGGGGGTGCCGGTGCCGCCGACTGCGACGTTGAGTTCTACCTGGTCGGCGACGGGGATTCGCTGGTAGGTGAATCCGGTAATCTTCGATGTCATGAGGTGTCCTTTTGGTGTTCGTGGGTGACGCCGGACAGTCTTTGCGCGCGCACTCAGCAACGGGTCAGCAGCGACTGAGTGCGGCGGTGGGCGCATGACCCAGCTCCGGTTCGGTGTGCTCGGCCCCATCGGCGCTGAGCGGGCGGGAGAAGCACTTCCGTTGAAGGGGCCGCGGCATCGGGCGGTGCTTGCGCGATTGCTCGTCGCGCGGGGGCGGATGGTCTCGGTGGATCAGCTGATCGATGACCTCTGGGAGCGGCCGCCGCGGGGTGCGGTGGGGGCGATTCAGACGTTCGTCGCCGACTTGCGGCGAGTGCTGGAACCCGATCGTGCACCGCGTGCACCGGCTGAGGTGCTGGTTACGGTCGCGACCGGATATGCGTTGCGTACCGAGGCGGCGGCGGTGGACGCGGACCGGTTCGAGGACGCTGTTGTTCGTACCACCGAGTTGCTCGCGGCCGAACAGTTCGATCGAGCGTTGACGACGATCGATGCGGCATCGGCGCTGTGGCAAGGCCCGCCGTATGCGGAGTTTGCCGAACAGGGTTGGGCGCGTGCGGAAGTCGATCGGCTCGACGGGCTGCGGGTGTTGGCCGTCGAGCATCGTGCTGCCGCGTTGATCGATCTCGCGCGGGCCGCCGAAGCCGTGCCTGCACTGAATTCCCTGCTCTCCGAGCATCCTTTGCGTGAACACGCGTGGCAGTTGCTCGCCGTCGCCCTCTACCGATCGGGCAGGCAGAGCGACGCCCTGGCAGCGCTGCGCCGCATCCGTCACCTTTTGCGCACCGAGTTGGGCGCCGACCCTGGTCCTGAGCTCCAGCGTGTGGAGGCAGACATCCTCGCGCACGCACCGCACCTGCTCCCCGCAGCTCGAACTACGCCGCCTGGACAGGGTTTCGTCGGGCGTCGAAGTGTGGCGGCAGACATCGACGCGCACCCGCCACACCTGCTCCCCGCCGCCCGAACTTCGCCGTCCGGAAGGGATTTCGTCGGGCGACGACTGGAATTCACTGCGATACAACACGCCGCCAATGACTCTGCCCGGCACAACCGGGTGCGGTTGGCTTTGCTGGCAGGCGAGGCCGGTGCCGGGAAAAGCGCGCTCGCCGAAGAGATTTCGTCCGCCCTCGCCGCCAGTGGCTGGATCACTGCACGTGGCGAAAGTCCAGCGGACCTCGGCGTCCCGCCGGGCTGGGCGTGGACCAGGATTCTCGCGGGACTAACCGCTGCAGGAGCAGCACCGCCAGCGGATGCGCGCGGTCCCGCCGAGGTCGTGGCCGCAGATCCGGCCGAGGCACGGTTCCTGTTTCATCGGGCCGCTGCCGGTTATCTGGCCTCGGTGTCCCAAAGCACCCCCGTTCTACTGGTTTTCGACGACATCCACAACGCCGGTGCGGAAACCCTCGATCTCTTCTCTGCTCTCGTCACCACAGGCGTCGCAGGCCCGGTGCTCATACTGGCCACATACCGCAGCACGGAGATCAGCACCGAACTCACCGCCACGCTGGGCAAGGTGGCTCCCTTTGAACCGGTTCGCGTGTACCTGGGTGGCCTATCCGAAACCGACACCGCCGCACTGGTAAACGGGATCGCCGGACCCGATACCGCCGAACAGTACGGCCCGCGAATTCACCGGCGTAGCAACGGAAATCCCTTCTTCGTTCGCGAACTGGCCCGGCTGCTCCGCGACGAAGGGGCAGCGGCGCTGGACACCATCCCTCCAGGCGTCCGTGAGGTCATCCGGCATCGCATGTCCATGCTGCCGCGGTCCGCGCAGACCCTGGTCCAGCAGGCCGCCGTGCTCGGCGAAGACATCGATCGCGAGATCCTCATCGACCTCGCGGGCGACCAGAGCCGCGCACTGGACGGCCTCGAAATGTCGCTCACAGCAGGGTTGTTCACTGAAATACCAGGTGGATTGCGCTTCACCCACACTCTGGTTCGCGATACCGTGTACGGCGACATCAGCGGCCCACGCCGCGCCCAGTGGCACGGCGAGATCGGTGTACTCCTCGAAAAGATCAGCACCACAGATGTTTCCGTTCTGGCACATCATTTCGTCCGAGCACAGAGCCGTGCCACCGCGGCGAGCGCCGCGCGGTACGCCGGAGCCGCGGCACTCGAGGCCGAACGAGCATTCGCCCTCACCGAGGCGGTACGGCAGTGGCGCGCAACCCTCGAGGCCTTCGACCGAATGCCCGAACCTGACCTCCCCGCGCAACTCGAAGCGACCATCGGACTCGCCAGGACGTTGGCGGTCACGGGCGGCCTCGCCGAGGCTCGCCACTACCGCGGGCTGGCCATCACACAAGCCGAACAATGGGCCGACCCAGTACGAGCCGCCCGCGTGATCAGTGCGTTCGATGTCCCCGCCGTGTGGACCACCAACGACGATCCCGACCTGGCAAACCACGTCGTGACCGCCGCCGAGCACACCCTCGCGGTCCTCCCCGCCGAAGACCGTGAACTGCGCGCAAGACTGTGCACAACGATTGCCCTCGAACTCCGCGGCGCCGCCGACGACCGCGGACTCCACGCGGCCGAGGAAGCCGAGACGATCGCCAGGGAGCTCGACGATCCCGCACTGCTGGCCTTCGCCCTCAACGGCCGATTCATGCACACGTTCCAGCGCACCGGCCTGAGCGCGGAACGCGCCCGCATCGGCGACGAACTCATCACGCTCGGCAGCCAACATCGATTGGTCGTCTTCGAGGTCCTCGGCCATCTCGTCCGCATTCAATCAGATTGCGCAACAGCAGATCTCACCTCCGCAACCACTCACGCAGCCGCAGCAGACCAACTGGCCGCCGACTACGGACTACCGATGGTCAGCGTATTCACCCACTGGTACGCCGCCCTCCGCACCGCGATCACCGGCAGCCACCACGACGCGGAGACCGCGTATCGCGCCGCCGCCAAACTGCTCACCGGCAGCGGGATGCCCGGAGTCGAACAGGGCCTGCTCCCCCTCGCCCTGCTCTGTCTGCGCCTGCAACACGGAATGCCAGCTGAAGACGCGCCCACCGGATGGGGACCATACGAACCCTGGGTCCGCCCGATCATCCTCTTGGACAACGGACTTCGCGACGAAGCAGCCGCAGCACTGAAAACCGTCCCCGGCTCGCCACGAGACCTGCTGCTCGAACTACGCACCTGCCTGCTCGCCCGCGCCGCCCTCACCCTCGGCGACGAACCGACAATGCGCCATTGCTACGACCAATTACTGCCCGCCGCAACAGAACTCGCCGGAGCAGGCAGCGGCCTGATCACCCTCGAGCCGGTCGCCCACTACCTGGCCGAGCTCGCCACTGCCCTCGGCCGGCCGGAAGCTGCCGCGAAGCACAGACTGCAGACACGCACACTCCATTAGCGGCGAGCACTAGCGGCGGCGTCCTCGATGAGTCCGAGCAGGTCGTCCAGGCTCGCCGACTGCTCCCGAGTGAGGCTGCCGAATATCTGCCGAAGGACTCGCTCCCCAGCGACCGTGCCCGCGGCGAGTGCCGCGCTGCCTGCCGCGGTAAGGGCGACCAGTTTGGCCCGGCGGTCGGCGGGATCGGTGTCGCGCTCGACCAGCCCATCGCGCTCCAGGCCTTCGACGGCCTGGGTAATCGAACGGGCGGCGAGCCCGAGCTCGGTGGCGAGGGAACCTTGCCGGACCGGTCCATGCTGGTCGAGGATGCGCAGAATCTTCGTCCGCGCGAGCGACAGCCCATTGTCGGCCATGTGCCCGTCGACCGCCCTGCGCACCTGATAAGCCACTGACAGATAGCGCAGCCCGACGGTCTCGACGTCGCGCCCCTGCTTGCCCATCGACACTCCCTAGATTGTGAGGTACCTCAGCAATGCTACATTGTTGAGGTACCTCACTATCGGGTGAAGCGGAGCATGCCATGAACGATCGACCGGTAGCTGTCATCACCGGGGCAACCAATGGCCTCGGCCGTCTCGTCGCCCTCGACCTCGCCCACCGCGGGTTCCGACTGGGCATCATCGCCCGCAACCCCGGCAAGGTCGACGACCTTCGTGCCGAGATCGAGACGCTTGCCCCGGCCGCGCCCGTCGACTCGTTCGCGGCCGACCTGACGTCGCTGCCGGAGGTCCGGCGCGCCGGAGAGGAGGTCGACGCCTACTACCCACGCATCGACGTTCTGATCAATAATGCTGGGCTGCATGCTTTCTCGCAGCGCGTAACGCCGGACGGGTTCAGCGAGATGACCGCGGTCAACTACTTCGCCCCCTGGGTCCTGACCAATACCCTGCGCGGCAAGCTCGTCGCATCGACACCCGCACGCGTCGTCACCGTCGCGTCCGAGGCCGCGCGACACAGCGGCGGTATCGACCCCACCCGGGACCTCACCCGCACCGACGACTACAGCCGCCGGGAATCGTCGAGGCGGTACGGGCGAACAAAACTGATGGACATCATGTTCAGCCAGGAACTCGCCCGGCGACTGACCGGCACCGGTGTCACCGCGAACTGCTGCGACCCGGGCTTCAACACCAGCGGCCTCGGGCGCGAACTGCCCTTCGCGGGCACGCTCGAAAGGATCCTTAAGCGTCTGCGAATAGGCGATCCCGGGCGCGGCGCTGGAATCATCGCCAGACTCGCGACCGACCCCTCGCTAGCGGGCACCACCGGCGGTTACTTCTCGGTGAAAGACGCCGCTCCCCTGCAATGCCCGCAACCGGGGCGGGACGAAACCGTCCAACGCGAATTGTGGGAGGCCACCGCCGACCTACTCCGCGACATCGTCTCCCGCTGAGGCCGAAACCCCGGGGCCTACCCCACCTTCATCTCCCCCATCTCGGACCAGCCACTCGCATCGATGGTTTGGCTGATGATCTTCGGCGTGGACGCGAGGGCCTGCGGCAAGTCCGCTATCGCGGCCTTGAAATGGTCGCTGCCGACGTGCGCGCCACCGGCCGCCGCATCGCGAAATGCTTCTACCAGAACGAATTCGGCCGGATCATCGACGCTGCGGGACCAGTCGAACCACAGGTTGCCCTCTTCCGCGCGGGTGGCAGCGGTGAACGGGGCGACGAAATCGAGCCACTTGTCCGTCCATTCGGGCTTGGTCTTGAATTTGACGACGATGAAGATCATGGCGCTCCCTCTGCGGTGGGTCGGGCTGCCGCGACACAGCCCGACTCCCGCTGGTGCCGGGCGGCGATCGTGACGAACACCCCATTGTCGGACGGTCAGTAGATGTTGGAGGGCCGAACGAGCCCCTCGGCCAGGTCACCGAATCCGGGCGCGATGATCGCACCGGGGTTCACCATGATCTCCTCGACGATCAGTGTCTCGGTGGTGAGCAGCAGCGCGGCAATGGACGCGGCGCTGCGCAGCGCCGAGTGGGTAACCTTGAGCGGATCGATCACGCCCGCCTCGAACATGTCGACGTAGGCGTCGGTCATCGCGTTGAAGCCATGCCCGACCGGCAGTTTTGCGACGGTGGCCACCGCCTCGTCGCCGTCGTATCCGGCGTTGATCGCGATCCAGCGCAACGGCTCCTCGACGGCACGGCGCACGATCTCGCGCCCCTCGGCGGCATCGCCGGTGAGCTCGAGCAGGTCGAGCGCCGGTTGCGCCTGCAGCAGCGCGGTGCCGCCACCCGCGACCACGCCCTCCTCCATCGCCGCCCGCGTCGCCGACAGCGAGTCCTCCACCCGGTGCAGCTTCTCCTTGAGCTCGACATCGGTGGCCGCGCCGACGTGCACGACGGCGACCGACCCGGACAGCCTGGCGATGCGCAGTTTCAGATTGTCCTGATCATGCTCGTTCTCGGCGCGTTCGAGTTCGCGCTCGAGCTGAGCGATCCGCGCCTTCGCGTCGTCGGGCGCGCCCGCGCCGTCGACGAGGGTGGTCGACCGTTCGGTGACGGTCACCTTCCGCGCCCGGCCGAGGTGCTCGATCCGGATGTTCTCCAACGCGACGCCCGAGTCGGCACTCACCACGGTGCCGCCGAGAACCGTTGCCAGATCCTCCAATTCGGCCACCCGGCGATGCCCGAACCCGGGCGCGCGGATGACCACCGAGCGGAAGGTGTCGTGCACGTTGTTGGTCACCAGCATGCTCAGTGCCGGGCCGTCCATGTTCTCGCAGAGAATCACCAGCGGTCGCCCGGCGCGTTGCACCTGCTCGAGCACCGGCATCAGCGTCTGCACGGTGGAGATCTTCTGATTGGTGAGCAACACGTACGCGTTGTCGAGCACCGCCTCCATCCGGTCCTTGTCGGTCACGAAGTACGGCGAGAGGTACCCGTGGTCGAACTCGAGGCCGTCGATGTAGCCGAGCCCGAGCCCGAGCTGCGGCGACTCCTCCACGGTGACAACACCATTCACGCCGACCTTGGCCAGCGCCGCGGCGATCACGTCGCCGATCTCGCTGTCGTTGTTCGCCGAGAGCATCGCGACGTGCCGCAGCTCCGCCTCCTCAGTGATGCCACGACTGCGTTCCCGCAGCAGCTCGACGACGGCAGCTGTCGCATGCTCGATACCCCGTTTGAGCTGGATCGGATTCGCGCCGTCGGCCACGGCGCGCAGCCCCTCGCGCACCATCGCCTGGGCGAGCACGGTCGCGGTGGTCGTGCCGTCGCCGGCCACGCCGTTGGTCTTGGTGGCCACCTCCTTGACGAGCTGCGCGCCCATGTTGGCGAAGGGATCGCGCAGCTGGATCTCCTTCGCGATGGTGACGCCGTCGTTGGTGATGGTCGGGGCGCCGGTGAGCTTCTCCAGCACCGCGTTGCGGCCCTTCGGCCCGAGCGTCACCTTCACCGCGTCCGCGACGGCGTTGACGCCCTGTTCGAGCAGCCCGCGGGCGTTCGCGCCGAAGCGCAGTTCCTTGGCCATATCGCACACACCTTTGGTCGAAGTTCAGTTGTCGAAAAGCCCGGTCAGGGCACGAGAATCGCGCGGCCGCGGACCCGGCCCGCGTCGAGATCGCTCAGCGCGGTCGCGAAGTCGTCCAGCGCGTATCGCGTCGTGTGCAGCCGCACCCGGTTCTGCGCCGCGAGCACCATCAGCTCGACGAGGTCGTTGTAGGAGCCGACGAGATTGCCGATGAAGTTGATTTCGGTGGAGATGATGTCGATGGTGGGGACCGACAGCACGCCGCCGTAGCCGATGACGTAGTAGTTGCCCGCCCGCCGCAACATCGCGACACCGGCCTCGATCGCACCGCCCTCGCCGACGAAATCGATCACCGCCTCGGCGCCGTTGCCGTCGGTGAGCTCGAGGACGGCGTCGGCCTCGTTTCCGTCGGCCTGCACCGTGTGGTGTGCGCCGATCTCCTGCGCCAAGGCCAAGGCGGCCGGAGATCGGTCAACCACAATCATTTCCGCGGCGGACAGCGCCGCGAACACCTGAATACCGATGTGCCCCAACCCACCAGCGCCGATCAGCACCGCCTTGTCACCGGGCCGCAGCGCCCGCGCGGCCTTGGCGACCGCGTGATAGGCCGTGAGACCGGCATCGGCGAGTGCCGCGACGTCGGCGGGCACCAGTGCCGAATCCAGTTTCACGACCGCGCGGGCGTTCGTGCGCAGGTATTCGGCGTAACCGCCATTGGTGTCGATGCCGGGGAATTGCGAACTGGCGCAATGTACATCGTCACCGGCGCGACAGGCGCGACAGAGACCGCAGGTCATCAGCGGGTGCAGGATCACCGGATCGCCCGCCTGCAAACCGGTCACCGCCGGACCGACCGCCTCGACCCAGCCCGCGTTCTCGTGGCCGATCGTGTACGGCAGCGTGACGCCGCTCTTCTGCTCCCATTGCCCCTCGATGATGTGCAGATCGGTGCGGCAGACACCGGCCCCGCCGATCTTCACGATCACGTCCAGTGGCGACTCGATCGTCGGATCCGCGACCTCGACCAGTTCCGGCTTCGAGTCGTAGGCGGCCAATTGCACGGCCTTCATCGGTCTGCTCCGTTCTCATACGTTGTGGTACTGGATGTTTCGCCGTAACGGGTGGCGAGCAGGCCACGGCAGAAATGCGCGTTGCCCTCGATGCTGACCCGCACCGCACGGGCGTAACGCAGTCGAATCGCCAGATCGCCGGACTGCAGCGCGGCGCCGTGCTCATCGACGAGCAGCATTGCGCCAGGACTGGTTTCGAGGCCGATGGCGGCACGCCGACGTTCCAGTGAGGCGCGCTCGCGCCCGTCGGGTATGTCGCCGAGCGTCAATTCCAGTGGCGCGTCGGTCATTCGATCCGCCGCCGACAGTTTGCGCACGACCCGCTCCAACGCCGCGATGTAGGCCTTG
Source organism: Nocardia sp. NPDC050175 (assembly GCF_044459885.1). NCBI lineage: Bacteria > Bacillati > Actinomycetota > Actinomycetes > Mycobacteriales > Nocardiaceae > Nocardia > Nocardia sp. NPDC050175. The sequence goes on along the minus strand of NZ_JBITJI010000002.1, from coordinate 663,099 downwards.
CGCTGGAACGTCTTTCGCAGCTCGTCCAGTTCGCGCGTCGCCTCGCCGGGAAAACTGCCGGTGAATCCCGCGCCCTCCGCGACACCGGCATTGATCTGCTCGGACGCGAAATGGTCCTCCAGCAATACCGTGACCGAATCGACCTCCGGCAGCGCCGCGACCGCGTCGTGGGCGTCCGCGACCATCAGATACGCGAAGTTCGGCGCGCAGAAGTAGGCGGGCAACCGCAGCCGAACGCGGACGTCGCGCCCGTCCGTCACCAGTACCTCGCTGACGAACCGCAGGGCGGTGATCGGTTCGTCGAGCTCCGGGTCCCGTACCGCGTCGAGCGCGGCCCACACGCGCTCGGCGACGGTATTCGACTGTGCGACGGTGGTCATGCCGGAACCCGGTTGGCGGCGGGCTGACCGTCCTGCGACGGCACCGCCTCACCGGGCACCTCGAACCCGTACAGCCGCGCCAGATTCAGGCCGAGGATCTTCTTCTTGGCCTCGGTGCTGATGGTGCCGTACTCCGACTGCAGGTCCTCGGGGATCTGGAAGTCGACGAACTTCTCGATCAGCCAGGCCGGCTTCCAGATCGCGTAGTCGCTGGCGAAGGTGAGCCGGTTCTCGTCGAGCCAGTACAGGAGCTCGCCGATGATCTGCGCGAAATACCTTGGCCTGGTGTGGATGAACGGCATAGCGACGGCGAGGCCGCCGTAGACGTTGGGTTCCTGGGTCGCGATCCAGCAGAAGTCCTCCAGCCGCGGCAGGCCGACGTGTTCGATGATGAAGTTCAGGTTGGGGAACGCGGTCGCCACGTCGTCGACGTCCGCGACGTCGAAGGCGTCGCGATTGAGCGGATAGATGGTGGGGCCCTTGTGAATATGGATATTCCGGATGCCGAGCTGTTCGCACTTCTCCAGGTACCGGTAGCTCCACGGATCGGTCAGCTTGTAGCCCTTGGATTCGCCCTTCCACTCGGCCGTATAGAGCTTGACGCCCTTGAGGTTCCAGCGTTGGTGCAGCGCCTCGAGCTCGTCGAGACCGCCCTCGCCGTCGCGCGGATCCCACGCGCCGTTGGTGATCAGCTTGTCCGGATGCTTCTCGGCGAGCGCGCCGTTGCGTTCGGTGGTGTTGAAACCGTTGACGTAGAAGTCGGTGAGATACGTCGGCTGGAAGATGCCCTTGTCGACATAGCCGACCTCGAACAGGTCGTGCATCAGGTCGGCCTCGGTGTAGCTGCCGAACTTCTCCAACGTCCAAACCTCCTCGGCCGGTGAGAGATTGCGGTGATAGTCGTAGAAGCAGCCGGTGAAGCCCTTGCCGTACCGGTTCTTCTGATTGCTCGGTCCGCCGTCCCAGAAGTGGATGTGGCCGTCGACGATGAAGTACTTCTCGCCGTCCTTTTCGTACATGGTGGTGCTCCGATGCTTAACGAGTCTGTGGGCTGTTGGTGGCGGCGGCAGTGCGGTGGCTGATCCACACCTCGTCGATCCGCCAACCGGCGGCCTCCAGTCGGGCGATGACCGACTGGAGGCCTGCCGGGGCGTGCGTGCGGCTGAGCGCGACGGTCATCACACCGGTTTCAGGTCGAAATCGATGTACTCGGCGGCGTCCTCGGGATTAGCGAAAAGCATTGTCCGGTCGTCGAAATGCACCATCCGCCCGTAGTGGGTGGACATGATCTCCTCGAAGTCGGACAGGGTGAACTCCATGCCGAGCGCGTCGGTGATCTCGGCGAAGTCGAACGTCAGCACCTTGTTGCCGTCGACCCGGATCATCGAGGGATACTCGGTGATCTTCACACCGTCCTTGCGGCCCATCACTTCCGCGACGACGTAGCCGTTCTGGTTGTTCATCAGGGTGATGCCGCACATGTTCGACGATCCGACGCCGGTGCCGAATTCCATTGCAGTACTCATCGGTTCAGCTCCTCGGGCTGGTCGAGATCCAGGTCGGCAAGCACGCTGCGCAGGCCGGACTTGGCGGCTTCGAACGATTCGGCGAACGGGATCGTTCGTTCTTGCGGCTGCGACCAGATCGGTTGCAGCTCACGGGCGGCCGCGACACTCAGCGGCACCCACTTCGCCAGCCAGCCGCCGAGCACCTCGCGGTTGTGCGCGCCGTGCTCCTCGTCGCGGGTGAGCAGCGAGAACAGCACGCGGGAGTAGCCGAGATCGCGGTTGTAGTCGTGCTCGCCGGAGCCGACCAGGCTCGGTGTGACGTAGTCGCCGTTGCGTGCGGCGATCTGCATGACCAGGTGGCTGCGGAACAGCACGCCGACGAGCTGTTCGAAGACGACGTTCGCCGCGAACAGTCCCTCGGCCCAATCGCCTGCGGCGGTGAGCAATTCGACGTTGCGCCGGACGCCCTGCCAGACCGGATCGGTCTGCCACACCGCCCGATGCGCGGAACCGTCGAAGCCGCTGAGCGATTCGCTGAGATCCAGGTTGTAGAGCGCGAGATCCTGCGCGAAACGCAGCTTGTGCGCGCAGTTCACCGCCATCGCGTTGTTGATCATGTTGGTCGGGGCGGAGCGTTGCGCGGCCATGAAAACGTGCAGGCCGAGGCCGTGTTCGGCGTGCATCCAGGCGCCGAGGTTGCGCTCGACGAACTTGGTCCAGGCCGGGGTCCACGAGTTGTAGGCGTCGGCCAGTTTGGCGTTGTCCAGGTTCTGCTGGATCTGCCGCACCGCGTTGGCGTTGTTGCGGTAGATCGTCTGTTCCCACTCTTCGTTGGGGTCGCGGAACTTGTGCCAGTCACTGGATTTCAGCGCCGTCCACTCGTGCGGGTAGCCGCCGGGGCCGTCGCCGAAGCCGTAGATCCAGCCTTGGCTGAGGTGACGCGCCGGGTCGGGCTGCACGTCGAACGTGACGTCCTCGTAGGTGGTGGCCCGCAGCTTCGCGGGCGTGAAGTAGTTGTAGGACCGGCTGCCCGAGCTGGGAAATTCCAGGGCGCCCGCTTCGGCGTCGGTGAATTCCGGCTTGGGAAAACTGCGCTCCGGTTTCGTCGCTGGCTCGGCGGCGGGTGCACTCATAACTGTTGCTCTCTTTCTCTGGAATTCAGGTCTGCGGAATCGTCGTGGTGAACTTGTCGAAGTGGATCCGTTCGCGCGCAACCCCTTTGCCGTCGAGCATCCGCATCGCCGCATCGACCATCGGCGGTGGTCCGCAGAGGTAGATCTCGGCTTCGGTCAGATCGGGCTCGCGCCGGTCGACCACGTCGGTGACGAAGCCGAAATCGCCGTCGGTGACTCCGATTTCGGCCCAGTCCGCGTCGGTCTGCTCGGAAAGCGCTGGGACGAAGGTGAAGTCAGCCAGTCGATCGCCGAGTTCGGTGAGCTCGGGCAGATAGAACAGGTCGGCGGCGGTGCGGGCGCCGTAGTAGTAATGCACCGGCCTGGTACTGCCGATCTCGACGAGATGGCGCAGCAGCGACAGAATCGGCGCCATCCCCGCCCCGCCGCCGATGCAGACGATGTCGCGCTCGGAATCCTTCTTGATGGTGAACGAGCCGTATGGGCCGCGCAGCCGCAATTCGTCGCCGACGGCGAGCTCACCTTCCAAGAGGCCCGAAAACCGGCCTCCTGGATAGCGTTTGATGATGAATTGCAGCCGCCCGGATTCGGTCGGCGTGGTCGCCATCGAGAACGACCGGTGCTCCTCGGTGCCGGGGATCATCACGTCCGAGTACTGACCCGGCTTGAAGGTGTAGGCTGCGGGCTCGATCAGCTCCACTTCCAGCGAGACGATGTCGTGCGTGAGGTCGGTCAACGCGACGATGCGAGTCAGCAGTTGTTGCAGCGGAACCGCATTGCGCAACTCGTCCTCGTCGTAGTTGATCAGCTCGATCTCGCAGTCGCTGTAGGCATGCGACTTGCACAGCAGCACATACCCTTCCTCGCTCTCGTAGTCGGCGAGCGCGAAGGTGGAGTAGCGATCCATCTGGATGTCGCCGTCGAGCAGGAACGACTTGCACGCCGAGCACTGCCCCTCGCGGCAGCCGTGCATGAGCGAAACCCCTTGGCGGAAAGCCGCATCGAGAATGGTCTCGTCCTCGTCGACCTCGATCTCCAGCTCGACCGGCTCGAACCGGATGCGATGGGTGTCCCCCACGGGAAACTCCTCGGGTGGGGCCCGGTGCCCGCGTGCACGGACGCCGGGCGTCGATGGGATCAGCCGACCTTCGCCGGACGACCGCCTGGACCGCCGGCCGTGTACGCGGCGACATGCGCCTCGCGTTCGGTGTCCGACATCTCGTTCAACAGGATGTTCGGGCTCTGGAAGTTGATGCCGCGCAAGTCATCCAGCGTCCACAGCTTCTTCGGATCGTCGAGATCCAGGTGCGGCTGCGGGATCAGGGTCTTGCCGTCGTCACGCACATAACCGAGGTGCTGCACGATATCGGCGAGATCCTGGTTGTGGTGCAGGGTTTCCCACTCGCGATGGCCGGTGAGCCGTCCCATGTTCGGGGTCGGCCTGCCCTCGTACTCCGGACGGAACGCCTTGATATCGGTCCACGCACAGGTCTCCGAGCAGTACGTGCGCCATTGGCCGTCGACCTTGTCGGTCACCATGTCGCCGCGAATCAGGCACGGCACCATGCACGTCCAGCACCGATGCGGGTACTGGTAGTCGACGTCCTCGAAGGCGATCGGCTTGTTGCGCCCCGGGTAGCGCAGGCGGTTGTAGTTCTCCCACCACACGCCGTACTTGTTGTACCAACCCGGGTACTTCTCCTCGAACCACTCGAAGTCCTGATCGGTCATCGGATCGATGCGCCAGTAGTTGACCGGCCAACCGGTGGAGAAGAACTGGGCGACCTCGTGCACGTAGCCCTTGTTCACGATCCGGTTCCAGGCCTCCTCGACCAGGTCGTGCGGGATGGTCAGGCCGTACTTCTCCAACGGGATCAGGTAGCTGCGGTAGTAGTCGTCGTAGATCCAGCGCCGCCACATCTCGGCGTAGCTGTCGCGATCCTTGCGCCGGTCCTTGGTGCCGTACTCGATGAAGGTGCCGATCGCAGCGTCCACCACGCAGTGGTTGTTCCACCAGGCGTAGCGCAGGTCGCGCTCGAGCAGCTGCCGGTTGTCCTCGTCGGCCAGCGCCATCAGCAGAATCGAGTAGCCGTTGGAGATGTGCCGCGACTCGTCGGACTGCACCGAGTGGAACACCGTCGGCAGCAGGTAATCGCCATTGGCTGCCGCCTCCGAGGGCATCGCGACGAAAAGCGTGTTGGTGAAGGCGGTTTCGGCCACCACGGTCAGGTAGATGTTCGCCGCGGTGATCGCGTCGCCGGTGATGAAGCCCTCGCCGAACTGGCGGCCGATGGTGCCCGCGTAGTTGTTGGCGAACGCCTTCTCACTGATATCGAAACCGGCCGGATCGATGTAGTGATTCATGTACAGGCGCTTGAGATTCATCTGAATCGTCGAATGCCGTACCTCGTCGATCATCTGGACCGCGAGCCCGTTGTGGATCTCGGGATTCGGCACCGCGTCGATGGCCATCGGCATCGCGCGGGCCGCGGAGATCTCCGGGAACGGGATGATCGACAGGAACAGCTTCTGCCATTCCATCCACCGCTGCTGTACTTGACGGAACATATTGCCGCGGATCGCGCCGTCCATCGCGCCGAAGACCCGGTTGTCCTTCTCCTCCTCCATCGGGAAGTAGGAGCGCAGAATCTGTTTCAGCGGATCCTTTTTCGGCGCCTTGTCGAATGTGTAATCGGTGCCGAACCGGGTGGCCGGTGTCGCGAAGGTTGGTTCCCACGACAGTTCGGTGATCTTCTTATGAGCCTTGCTCAGGCTTTGCCTGCTCAACGTCTTCCTCCTGCTGCGGCTGCGGTACACGTTTCCTGTGACCCATGACACAGTGAAAGCGATACGCTGGACGTCTCAATGTGAGACGCGTCGCACATTGAGACGCGGTTAGCGTGGATTACCGCTGGCCAGTTTCGAGGTGAGAGCAATGTCGGATCCCCATGTCGACGCCGTTGTCAGCCTGCAGCAAGCCAGGGAAAGGTTTCTTACCGCCGGACCCGTGGACACCCTGCCGGTGCGCAGCACGGTGCTCGATTCCTGGCGTCGTTCGCGCGCGCTGCGCGTGCACCCGGACCGGGTGGAACTGCCGTATGTGCGCGACCCGAATCTGGATTCGCCGCTCACCAATGCCGCCGCGCCGGTGCTGCAGCGGCTCGCCAATGATCTTGCGGCACAGACCGTCAGCGTCATCCTGACCTCGTCGGACGGACTGGTGCTCGAGCGCTATGCCTCCGAGGTGACGATCATGCACCTGCTGGACAGCGTGCAGCTCGCGCCGGGATACAGCTACGCCGAGATGTTCGTCGGCACCAACGGCATCGGCACCACGCTGGAAACCGCCAGCCCCACCTTCATTCGCGGCGGCGAACACTATCTGGGCACGCTGGGCAGGCTGGCCTGCGCGGGCTCGCCCATCCGACATCCGTTGACCAGGGCGGTACTGGGGGTGATCGACCTGACCTGCTGGGCAAGCCGATCCGATCCGCTGCTGTTCACCCTCGCCAAGAGCGCGAGCAGTCAGATCGAGGATCGGCTCAGCTCGTTGGCCAGCGAGAGCGAAACGGCGCTGCTGGAAACGTATCTGCGCCAATGTCGCCGGTACCCGCTCGGTGTGCTCGCGATCGGCGGCGACGTGGTGTTGATGAACCAGTACCTGCGGCACGCGCTGGACGCGCACGATCAGGTTGCGCTGCTGGAACTTTCGGCCGATCTGGCCAGTGGCGCCGGGAACGTCGACACCCTGGTCGCGCAGTTGCCGAGCGGGCACACCACGAAAGTCACGGCGGTGGAGCGGATTCTGGTGCGCGGTGGGGTGCGCGGCGTCGTGCTGCACGTGCAGCTGGCCGTCGATCGCGCCGTGCGCCGAACGATCGGGCAGGCTACCTTCACGGTGCCCGGCGTCGCAGGACGCAGTAGCTCGTGGCGGCGCAGCTGTCAGCAGGTGGAGCGCTGCTGTCGCGATCGCGAATGGGTGGTTCTCGACGGCGAAAAGGGCTCGGGGCGAACGCGACTGGCCCGTGCCGTCGCCGCCCACGTGAGTGCGGACAAGATGGTCCGGGTGCTGCGGACCTCGGATTTCGCCGACGCGGAGCACATGCTCAGCGCCTTGAGCACCGAGACCGCGAGCAACGAGTTCAATGTCGTGCTCACCGATCTGGAGCGGCTGCCCACCGACGTGATCGAGCCGCTGGCCGAGATCCTGCAGGCCTGCGCGGGTCGCGGCTGGATTGCGGCGACCATGAATTCGGCGACCAGGGCGCCCGCCGTCGACTCGCTGCTGCTGCCGTTCTTCACGCACACCGTCGGCGTGCCCGCGCTGCGACATCGCATCGAGGACCTCGACGACCTGGTCCCGTTCCTGCTGCGCGAGCTCACCAAGGGCGCCGACGTCCGGCTGGCCCCGGACGCCATGCGCCAACTCGGCAAGCTGCCGTGGCCGGGCAACGTCACCCAGCTCCGCCGGATTCTCGCGGAAACCATTGCCGTGCAACGATCCGGCCTGATCCAGGCCGACAAACTGCCGCCGCAATGCCGTTCGCTGACCAGGCGCAGGCTCAGCCAGCTCGAGGCGCTGGAGCGCGACGCGATCGTGCGCAGCCTGCAGGAGAACGGCGGCAGCAAGTCCGAGGCGGCCGCGGCACTCGGCATGTCGCGGGCCACCATCTATCGGAAGATCAAGGACTTCGGTATCGCCTGACTCATGGAATGAGCTGCAGCGCTTGCTCGTCCAGCGGGGTGCCGGAATGCCACGGCACCACCTTGCCGAATTGGGTCAGTTCGCCGTACTGATCCGGGTCGACGCCCGGTGTCAGCGCCAGATCGAGGACAGCGCGGGCGGCTTCGGTGGGCGTCTGGGCGTCGCTGAAGTCGCTGAACCACGGGCGAGAGGTCGCGGTGTCGACCATGCCGGGGCAGACCGAGGCGATCAACGTGCCGGTGGCCAGGTCCTCGGCGCGACGCTCGGCGGCTACCGCGCGCACGGCGGCGACCTGGGCGACCTTCGAGGGAGTGTTCAGCCAGCGGGGCCAGCCCGCCTCTTCGGCCGTCTTCGAATGGATTGCGCTGCGCCAGGATTCGACGGCGTACTCGACCTGGTCGAGGGTGGCGTTGTCGAACAGCGGCTGCAGTTGCACGGGCAGGTGGCCGAGGGTGCCGAGCGAGCTGGCGACGACGAGCAGCCGGCCACCGGGGCGCAGGATCGGGGCGAAGGAGCGCAGGATCGTGTGGGTCGCGGTGTTGGCGACGTCGATGTACTCGTCCGCCAGCGCGGACTGGGACTGATTCGGCAGGACCCGGGTGGTGGCGTTGGAGACGACGATGTCCACTCCGCCGTGGCTTTCCCGCAGTTCGGCGGCGAGTGCGGTGATGTTTTCTGCGTCGGCGACGTCGAGGACTCGGCCCTGCACTTGGCTGCGGGTGCCGGACGCGGCGGCGATCTCGGCCGCGGCCTCGGCAACCCGCTGCAGGTTGCGTCCGGTCAGCAGCACCAGATCCGCCGGGTCCATTCGGGCGGCGAGGCCCTCGGCGAGTGCCCGGCCCAGACCTTGATTCGCCCCGGTCACCAGGGCAATGCGTGGGTTGTTCATGACTCCAAGTTAGGCAGCGGCCATCCATGAGTCCAACGAGAATTGGGCACGCATGGTATGCGTATTAGTCATGGACTTCACCGATGTCTCGCTGACCGCGCTGCGCGTCTTCCGCACCGTTGCCGAGCAAGGCACCTTCACCGCGGCGGCGGGCACGCTCGGCTACACGCAGTCCGCGGTATCGCGGCAGATCGCCTCGATCGAACGGGTGGCGGGCGCGGAGCTGCTGGAGCGGCGTCGGGAGGGCGTAAAGCTCACTGCGGCGGGGCATCTCGTGTTGCGGCGGGCCACCGCCGTGCTCGATCAGATCGACGCGACCGCCCGCGAGTTGTCGGGGTTGCCCGCCCAGGCCGCGACGGTACGGGTGGGCTGGTTCCCCAGCGCGGGTGCCGCTCTGCTGCCGAAGGCCATCGCGGTGCTGCGCCAGACTCATCCCGGCATCACTGTCCAGAGCCGGGAAGGCAGCACACCCGCGCTGGTCCGCGCACTGCGCGCGGGCAGTGTCGACCTGGCGCTGATCGGCTCCGAGCCGCCGTTCCGACCGCCGGACACCGAGTCGCCCGCACTGATCCTGCGCACCCTCACCGAACGCAGCCTGTGCGTGGCCGTCCCCGCTACGCACCCGCTCGCGCGCGGCGACTACATCGACGTCGCCGACCTGCACGGCCAGCAATGGATCGCCGGACCGAACACCAGCGACGACCGATTGATGGGCGTCTGGCCCGGCCTGGACGAACGCCCCGAGATCGCGCACACCGCCCGCGACTGGCTCGCCAAACTCCAATTGATCGCCGCCGGTTGCGGATTGACGACCATCCCCGCCGTGCTCGCCCCCGCCGCCCTGCCCGGCGTGCGCGTCCTCCCGGTCCGCGGCGGCCCGCAGGAACACCGGCGACTCGTGCTCGCCCGGCTGCCGTCCCCGCTCAGCGAGGCGGCGGCCAGGACCGCCGAAGCACTCCGCGCCGCCGCGATAGAGCTGGACGTGCCTCAGTAGCCGCACGGAGTTACTCGCCCGCCTTCCTCTTATCTGCGACGGCGCGAGGTAGCGTGGGTTTGCTTACAATTCGCCACTGATAGATGTGGTAGATACACAACCGTCCTAAGCTGCTCTTCAACTGGACGACCGTCCAGCACCAAGGAGAAGTCTTCGATGCGCGTTAATCGTGGTTGGAAGAGTTCTGTGGCAGTGGCCACGGTCTCGGCAAGCGTCATGCTCGGGTTGCAGGCGGCGCCGGCCACCGCGGAAACTCCGGGGATGCTGATCTCGGACACTCCGCAGGCCGACGGCTGGCGGCCGATGCCGAACGGTTCGGTGATCACCTACTGGATGGCCGGGTCGGATGGCACGCCGAAGCAGGCGAGCGGGGCGCTGTTCATCCCCAATGGCACGCCGCCGCCCGGCGGGTGGCCGGTCATCGCGTTCGATCACGGCACGACCGGGCTCGGGCGCGGGTGTGGCGGTGAATCCGATCCGAGCACGGCGCCGAACTCGCATTGGCATGCCGAAGAAGACGACATCATGCAGCGCCTGATCGGACAGGGCTTCGCGGTGGTCGCTCCGGACTATCTCGGGCTCGGCCTGTTCGATACCGGGCCGCACCCGTACCTCGAACTGAAGACCGAGGCGACCGCAACCATCGACCTGCTGCGCGCCGCGCGCTCCGCGCATCCCGAGCTGTCGCGCACCTGGGCCGCGTTCGGCCCCTCGCAGGGCGGGCACGCGGCGCTCGGCACCGGCTATCTGCAGTCGAGCTACGCGCCCGACCTCGACTACCGCGGCACGGTCGCGATCGACCCGGCGTCCGATGTCGAAAAGGCGCTGCCCATCGCGGGACCCGCGATACCGACGGTGCCGGGCACGGCGGAAACGCTCGGCTTCATATCGACCATCTTCGCCGGCGTGCGGGCCGCGCGCACCGACATCGACTTCAACCAGTATCTGAGCCCAGTGGGGCACGAGTTGCTCGATGAGATCGGCACCATGTGCAAGCCGGAGATCGAAGCGCGAGTGGAGGGCATGGGCATCGGCGAGCTGCTGTCGAAGCCGTTGTCCGACAGCCGGGTTCGCACCGCCTACGAGTCCTACCTGACCGTGCCTGCGTCCGGCTACGACGCCCCGATCCTGTTACTGCTCAACGTCACCGACACGACGGTCCCGTCGCCGCTGCACGCGACCCTGGCCGCCCAGTTCGCCGCCAACGGCGTCGACTTCCACACCGTCACGGGCACCGGCACACACACCCAGCTCAACCCGCAGATGTGGGCCGCCATCGACGCTTTCCTGGCCCGCGTCAAGTAACCGGTTCGGCCACAACCCAACTGGCGAGAATCCGTTGGAAGCTGACGATCGAGCTACTTCTCGACCGTCGGCTGGGCACCTAGCGTCGTAATCACCGAGGTAGAAGGAGATTTCGATGCTCGCACAGTTCGTGCTATTCGATGGATTCGACCCGCTGGATGTGATCGCGCCGTTCGAGGTGCTCGGCGCCGGTGACACGGTCACCGGCGGCCTGCTCGAGGTCGAGCTGGTGTCCGCTGAGGGAGCGCGCGAGGTGCCGAGCGGGGTGCCGCCGATTGCGTTGCGCGCCACCGGAAAACTGGACCCGAGCCGCACGGACGTGGTCATCGTGCCGGGCGGGATGGGCCGCATGCCGACGGATGCGGACGATCACGGGGACGACAGCGTCCTGACCGTCCTCACCCGTGCCCTGGGCACCGAACTGCCTGCGCTACTGAAGGAAGCCGTCGACCGGCCAGGAGTGACCGTCGCGAGCGTCTGTGGCGGCTCACTGCTGCTCGGGTTCGCCGGTTTACTCGCAGGCCGTCCGGCGACCACGCATCCGCTGGGCATGGAGGCGCTCGCGCGAACCGGCGCGATCGCGGTGCCCGCCCGCGTCATCGATGACGGCGATCTGATCTGCGGCGCAGGCGTGACCTCGGGTCTGGACGTCGGGCTGTATCTGCTGGAACGTGAACTCGGCCCCCGCGTCGCGCACGCCGTTGAGCAGCTGATCTCCTACGAACGTCGCGGAACCGTTTGGCAGAACACAGGTTCCGCACCGGTCGCCGCCTGATCCGGTATCGAGCTACCACCGAGAATGCCCCGGACTCGAAAGTCCGGGGCATTCTTGCGTTTTCGGTCAACGTGGGGCGTTGGCCGGGTCGGCGAGGGTCGGGGTGCGGCCCTCACGGTTGGCGCGGCGGGCGTCCTCGAAGAACTCGCGGGAGAACATCGCGGACAGCACCGCGATGCCGCCGCGGTGCACGCGGAATTCGCTGGTGGTGCTGGTGCCGGTGAGTCGGATGACGCGGCCTGCGGCCTGCTGCGGGCGGGCGAAGTCCTTCACTCGGCCGCGGCCGGTCCACTGCAGCGCCGACTGGTCGATGACGGCGTCGTCGGGGACGAGCAGCTTGACCATGGCGTGGTCGAGGTTGGCGTGCACCTCGATATCGCCGTCGCCGGCCAGCTGCGGCGAGCGCAGGTCGATGACGACGCTGCCGTAGCGGACGGTGAGGTCGAAGGCGGTGGCGTCGGTCCAGTCGCCGAGGCGCTTGGTGGTGCCGTGATCGACGTGGATCTGGACGGGGGTGGCCTTGGTGATCATGTCGGGAAGTCCTTTCGGGGGTGGTTCCTCGGGCTGAATCAATAGTGACATGAGAACTAGTTCTTTGGCAACTAGTTTTTATAACCCTAGTTTTCCGGCGACCATTAGAATGAGTGGTATGACGGCATCGGCGCAGTTCAAGCGCTCCCCCCTGGCGATGGTCGTGCTCGGCATCCTGAATCTCGAGCCGATGCACCCGTACGCGATCCAGCGCCGGATCAAGGAGTGGGGCAAGGACAAGGTCGTCAACGTCAGCCAGCGCGCCGCGCTCTACAAGACGATCGGCAGGCTGCTGGAGGCCGGGCTGGTCGCGATCCGCGAGACCGGGCGCGATCAGCAGTACCCGGAGCGCACGGTCTACGAGATCACTGATGCGGGCCGCGCCGCCTGCACGACCTGGCTGGCCGAGATGATCGCGATACCACGCAACGAGTACCCCGACTTCCCGGCCGCGCTGTCGTTGCTGATGCTGCTCGGCCCGGACCGCGCCCGCACCGAATTAGCCCGGCGGGCAACGACTTTGCGCGAACAGCTGGCCGAGATGGACGCCGATGCCGAACAGATGGCTGGCATCGACCTGCCGCGGGTGGTGATGCTGGAGGACGAATACCTGCGCGCTGTCACCGAGGCCGAATTGCGCTGGGTCGACGGTGTTGTCGGCGATCTCGCCGCGGGCACGCTGACTTGGTCCTGGGACTCCCTTGCGGCCTATGTCGGCGAATCCGCCGAGCCGGAGTGAGCCGCCCGCTGTGAGGTCACCCAATGGTGGCGGTGTTCACGGCGGGTAGTGGGGTGGTCGTCGTAAGGTACGGGCATGGTGCCCACCGAGAAGTCCGAGCTGGTGCAGTCGATCGTCGAGTCGTATCTGCTGGACGGGAACCGGCAGTACAGCCGCACCGATGTGGCCGGGCAGGCGGGGACGACCACCGCGCTGACCAAGCGGTTATGGACCGCACTCGGCTTTCCGGCGGGGCTGGACGACGATGCCATCGACTACACCGAGGCCGATATCTCGGCGCTGCGGAATTTCCGCGACCTGAACATCCTCTCCTCCGCCGACGCCAGGCAGCAGGCGGCGACCGCGCGCACCCTGGGCCAGGGCATGGCCCGGCTGGCGGAATGGCAGGTCGACCTGGTGCTGGCCGAGATCGGCGAACGCATCGCCGCGGCCGACCCGGCCGCCGATCCCGAGGAAACCATTCGCACCGCCACCGAGGGCACCATCGCGACGCTCGAACAGCTCAACACCTACGCCTGGCGTCGGCACCTCGCCGCCGCGCTGTCCCGGTCGCTCGACCCGGGCACCTCGGCCGGCGAGACCATCCGCGAGCTGGCGGTCGGCTTCGCGGACATGGTCGGCTACACCCGGCTGACCAGGCACCTGCACCCGGACGAGCTCTCGCTGCTGCTGGAGTCGTTCGAATCCACCACCACCGCCGCGATCACCGAGAACGGCGGCTGGGTGGTCAAGAACGTCGGCGACGAAGTCATGTTCGCGGCGAACAGCGCCGCCAACGCAGCCCGCATCGCGCTGGCCATCCAGGAGTCGACGATGATGGTCGGCGGCACGCCCGAACTGCGCGTCGCCGTGGCGTACGGCGAAGTGCTGCAACGGTTCGGCGACCTGTACGGCTCGGTCGTGAACATCGCGTCCCGCCTCACCGGCGTCGCCCGGCCCGGCACGGTGCTCGTCGATGACGAGGCCGCCGTCGCGCTCGACGGTGATCCCGAGTTCATCATCAAGAACCTGCGCAGCGTCCGCGTCCGCGGTTTCAATCGCCTGCGCCCGCACATCCTGCGCCGCAACGAGAAGAACAACTGAGGCCACCGCGCTCGAGCCCGGCCGCTACCGCGATCTAAGCTCGTGCCAGTGGAAATGGACTGGTCCGAGCTGCGTGCGCGATTCCTCGTCGAAGAGGACGACGCGATCCTGGCGTTGCACAAGCCCGCCGGGATCTCCGTCACCGGGGAGCGGCACGACACCGATCTCGTCGAGTTGGCGGCCGCGGCGGGCGAGACGCTCTACCCGGTGCACCGGATCGACAAGGTGACCTCAGGGCTGGTGTTGCTCGCCAAGGAACTGGGCGCGCACGGGCAGTTGACCAGGCAGTTCAACAAGCAGACTGCGGAGAAGGCGTACCTCGCCATCGTCGCGTCGAGCGAGCTGCCCGACGCGGGCGTGATCGACCTGCCGCTGAGCGTCGGGCGCAAGAACCGCGTCCGCATCGCGGCGCCGCGGGAGAGCATTCACCGAGCGGCGGATCGCTGGTTCGTCGACGACGCCGATCTGCTCGATACCAAGAACTATCCGTCACGCACCGACTTCGTGACGGTGCTGCGCCGCGACGAGCACGCGGTGCTCGCGCTGCGCCCGATCACCGGGCGCCGCCACCAGATTCGGGTGCAACTGGCGTGGATCGGCCACCCGATCGTCGGCGATCCACTCTTCGACAAGTCGGGCGCGCACGAGCGGACCTATCTGCATTCGTGGCGACTCGGCCTGACGGCGGACTGGCGCACCCCGCCGGAACTCGCCCTGGCAGCGACGCCCGACACGGACTTCTGGCGTCCGATCCAGGCCGAGCCGGACGAGACCGACGAATTGCTCCGCCGCGCAGGCGAATTGCTGAGCGGTACCCGCTAGCTCAGCGCGGCCACTCCGGTGACCGGCCGAGCATCGCGATGATCTGGTCGAGCCGATCCTCGGTGGACCACTGGACCTCCGGGCCGAACGCGGCGCCGGGGGCGAGTCGGATATCGCCGCCGGGGACCGCTTGCGCCACCGGGAACGCGGCCTCGACCAGTTCCGCGTCGAAGTGCACGGTCAGTCCCAAAGTCTTTGCCACGTCCCAGGAATGGACGACGTAGTCGATGAAGTGGAAGCTCACCGCCTGAGCGCCGGAGAACTCGTAGTCGGCGCTGAACTCCGCCAGCGAGAACTTCCGGTCGAGCACGCCGGGCTCGGCGAACGCCTCGATGACATGCTCGGCGGCGGCGCGATAGCTCGCCACCGGATCCGCGCCGAGCGGGCGCAGTTTCCACCGGACCGGGTCGCTGTCACCACGGGACGCCGCCGCGAATCCGTAGTGCTGGGCGATCATGTGCGTCAGCAGCCCGTGCAGCGTCCAACCGGCGCACGGCGTCGGCTTGCTCAGGTCAGCGCTGGTCAACTGGTCGACCAGGCCGATGCTCGTCCGCACCGCCTGCGCGTTGAACGCGATGAGGTCGATGCTGCTCTGCAAGGTGTCGAGGGTGCGCAGTTCAGCGCTGATATTCGGTTCGGCGGTCATAGTCGGCTGCTCCTCAGTCCATAATAATAAGTACGAGCACATCGTATGCACACGCCTATCATCTGTCGAGCGGTATTTTCTAGCCATGTCCGAAGCTCCTCGCCCCGACCTCGCCGCGATGATGGCCCCGCTGATCCGGGGGCTCATCGCGGCGGAACTGCCCGTGCTCGAACGGCATGAGCTGTCGATGTGGGGATATTCCGTGCTGCTCGGACTCGGTAAGGAACCCGTCTATACGCAGGCGGCGCTGGCCAAGTCGATCAATGCCGACAAGACTCGGATCATCGGAGTGCTCGATGAACTGCAGCAGGGCGGGCTGATCGAGCGCGCCCCGGATCCAGCGGATCGGCGGGTCAACCTGGTGTCGATCACCCCGGCCGGGCGCACGCTGCGCGACCGAGTGCAGGCCGACATCCAGGAGCAGGAGAATCGCCTGCTGTCGCAGCTGCCCGCGGCGGATCGGCGGGCCTTCCTGCGGTCGTTGCAGACGCTGTCGGCGACCGTCGGCGAGCAGTCCCCGTGAGCGCGAACACAGACCGCCGCGCAGGTTTCCGCTGGTGGTGAGCCTCATGGCGACGCGTAACACGCAGGTCAACTAGCCTTAGTATGTGTCGCGCACGGGAGGCGGGCACACTCTGACGCAACGGAGCGATCCCCCAGAGAAAGCGAATGCCGATGATCCTGGTGGCTCAGGTCAGCGACACACATTTCGATCTCGGCGCCCGCAACGCCGAACGGGTCGAGCGGGTCATGACCTTTCTCGCAGGCTTACGCCGCAAGCCGGACGCGATCCTGGTGACCGGTGACGTCACCAATTCCGGCAAGGCCGAGCAATACGCCGAGGCCAGACTCGCGTTCGACATCGACATTCCGGTGTATGCGATCCCCGGCAATCACGACGATCGCGCCACCTTCCGCAGCACGCTGCTCGGCGAAGCCGCCTCGACCGCACCGATCAATCACGCCCACCGCGTCGGGGATCTGACCGTCGCACTGCTGGATTCGAGCATTCCCGGCGCGGACAGCGGCCGGATCGGCGACGAGACGTACACCTGGCTGCACGGTGTGCTCGCCACTGCCCCGGCCGACAAGCCGATCCTGCTCGCGCTACATCACCCGCCCGCGTATCTGTTCAGCCCGGTCGTCGACGATATCTCGCTGGAGGAGCCGGAGAAGTTCGCCGAACTGGTGGCCGGCGACAAACGCATCATCGCGGTGCTCACCGGTCACGCACATTCCTCGGCGACAACGACATTCGCCGGACGGCCACTGCTGGTGGCGCCGAGCACCGCGTCGGTCCTGGGCGGCGTCTGGGAGCTCGACCTGCCCGACCACGTGATGGACTACGCGCCCGACCCGGCCGTCGCGCTGCATCTGATCGATGAGAAACACAGCCTGACAACACATTTCCGCACCGTCCCGATGAGCGGCTGGCTCGGCGCGCTGCCGAGCTGACCCGAGCCGGTCAGCGGCGGACCGCCCGTTCGCGGCGATAGGCCGCGGGCGTCGCGCCGGTCCAGCGCTTGAACGCGTAGATGAACGTCGAGGATTCGGCGTAGCCGAGCCGGATCGCCACGTCGCTCACCGAAAGCGGAGTGGCGGAGAGCATTTCCTCGGCCAGCGCGCGGCGCACCTCGTCGAGCAGCGCGCGATAGCTGGTGCCCGCGGCGTCGAGATGGCGGCGCAGGGTTCGGGTGCTCATGTTGAGATCGCGTGCGACGGAGTCGATTCCGGGCGGCCCGGCGAATCCGTCGATGCCGCCGGGCACCAGCAGTTCACGCACCTCGGCGGCGATGCCGGTGCGGGCCCGGCGGCGATGCACCAGGTCGCGGCACTGGGCCAGGCACATGGCCCAGGTCTGCTCATTCGCCTGCGGCAGTGGCTGATCCAGCACCGCGGGCTCGATCGCGAACAGGTTGCGCGGCTGCCCGAACTTGGGGCGCACCACGGTGACCGCCTCGATCCGATCGGCGTAATCCGGTTCCGGAAAACGGAACTCGGCCCTGGCCAGCGGCAAGTGCCTGCCGAGCAGATCGCTCATCACCTGATGCATGGCGGTGACGTCGCGTTCGACCAGGAACTGCCGCGCATCCGCGGGTATCAGCTCATCGTGCACCCAGGCGATGAACTCCCCCTCACGCCATTCGGCGACGGGCAGGCTGAAGGTGAAGCTCAACTCCAGATACCGCAGCGCGAACGAGATCGCCTCGCCGAGAGTCGGGCTGCTGACGCACGCGAAGCCGAAGATGCCGAAGGTGGTGATCCGATAGCGGCGGCCGACCTCGACGCCGAGCGCGGGCCAATCGGCCAGTTCACGCACCAGATTGCGGACCACGGTGAGCTCGATGTGCGCGTCGATCTGCGCGTCCGGGTCGCGCAGCACCGGCTCGGACAAGCCCGTTCCGGCGAGCATCCGCCCGACCGGCACGCCACGCTCGGCCGCGTAGCCGACCATCAGCGCCACGCTGGCTATCCCGCGCGGAAAGTTCCAGTCGCGGATTCCCGGATCCTGCACCCGCTCCACGCCGCTCAGTATGGCCGAATTTCTCGATCAACTATCCCGACGCCCCCTACAGTGGAATTATCTTCAGTCTTGTGAGGAGCGTCACATGACAACGGGCAATCGACCGTCGGTCCTCATCATCGGCGCGGGCTTCGGCGGCATCGGCATGGCGATCGAATTGCGCCGCAATGGGTTCCACGACATCACCATCCTGGAGCGGGCCGCCGACCTCGGCGGAGTGTGGCGGGAGAACACCTATCCCGGCGCCGCCTGCGACGTGCCGTCCCCGCTGTACTCCTTCTCGTTCGAGCCGAAACCGGACTGGCCGCAGCGCTACTCCGGCCGCGACGCCATCCACGGCTATCTGCGCGGTGTCGCGGAGCGCAACGGTGTGCTCGACGCGATCCGGTTCGGCGCCGAGGTGACCGACGCCGAATTCGACGACGCGGCCGGGCACTGGACCGTCCGCACCGCGGATGGCGCGGCGCGAACCGTGGACGTCCTGATCTCGGCGGTCGGCCAGCTGTCGCGGCCCGCGCTGCCGAACATCCCCGGCCTCGACACCTTCGCGGGCCCGGCGTTCCACTCCGCCACCTGGGACCACGGCGTCGAACTCAGCGGCAAGCGCGTCGCCTGCATCGGCACCGGCGCCAGCGCCATCCAGTACATCCCGGAGATCCAGCCGAAGGTCGCCGAGCTCACCCTGTTCCAGCGCACCCCGGCCTGGGTGATCCCCAAATTCGACACCGACTACTCGCCGATTCAGCACCGGCTGTTCGCCAGGCTGCCCGGCGCGCTGCTGGTCGAGCGCTTCGGCTGGTGGGCCATCGCGGATTTCGTGTCGCTCGGCCTCGTCGAATTCCCGGCCATCGCCCGGCTGGTGGCGCGGATCGCCGACCGTCATCTGCACAAGCAGGTGACCGATCCGGCGTTGCGGACCACACTGACCCCCGACTATCCGATCGGCTGTAAGCGCGCCCTGTTCTCCAACGACTACTACCCCGCGTTGACGCAGCCGAACGTGCGGGTGGAGACCACCGCGATCACCGAGGTGGTGCCCGAGGGTGTGCGCACCGCCGACGGCACCGTGCACGCGGTGGACGTGATCATCTACGGCACCGGGTTCAAGGGCACCGAATTCCTGTGGCCGATGAACATTTACGGCCGCGCTGGCCACAAGCTGTCCGACGCGTGGACCGACGGCGCGCATGCCTACTACGGCATCTCGGTGCCGGACTTCCCGAATCTGTTCCTTGTCTATGGGCCCAACACCAATCTCAGTGCGGGCTCGATCATCTACATGATCGAATCGCAGACCCGCTACATCCGGCAGGCCGTCGAGTTGCTCGATCAACGCCGAGGGCGCTGCCTCGAGGTCCGTGCTGATCAGGAAGAACGCTTCAACGCCGCCCTGCAGCAACGGCTCGCCCGCACCCCGTGGAACTTCTGCTCCAGCTGGTACCGCAACGCCGCGGGCCGCATCACCAACAACTGGCCGGGCTCGCAGACCAGTTACCGCCGCCGCATCCGCAGGCTCGACCCGAATGACTACACCCTCACCTAGCAGCGCTTGCGAGGACGAATGTCCGAAGCCGCCCGGCCGCTTGACGGCGCGCCGAGTGCACACACTGGCAGACTTGTGCCGTGACTGGACGCCCGATAGCTGACGGAACGGCCGAACACGGGCCGCTACGACCGATCGAGCTGGCCGTCGGCGCCGTGCTGGGCGGTGCCACCGTCGGGTTGGTCACCGTCGGCTCGGTCATGCCGTTCGCGGCCGCGCTGAACCTGGTGGCCGCGGTGCCGATGGGGTTGATCGCGCAGCGCTACCGGCTGCGCGCGCTGGTCACCGCCGCCGTCGCGGCGACGGTGGTCACCTTCGTCGCGACCGGCCTGCTCGCCACCACCGGGCTGATGGCGACGGCCACGATCGCGGGCATCATCGGGACCACGAAACGGCGCGGCGGCGGATTCGTCTCGGTGCTCGGCCTTTCCACCATCGCAGGCCTGGTGTGGGCCGGGTTCGCGGTCGGCCTGCTGCAGTTGTTCTCCGCGGGGCGGAATCTGCTGTTCGACACCCTGCGCAACACCTCGCGCGGCCTCCAGGATCTCGCGGCGCGCCAGCAGCAGCTCGAGCCGCTCGGGCGCGCGGCCGCCGACCTCACCGATTCGGTGCTGCGCTGGTGGTGGGCCTGGGTCGGCGGCGGCGTCGCGTCGGGCATGGTGGCGACCGCGATCTTCTCCTGGTTCGTGCTCGGCTCGGTGCTGGACCGGCTGACCTGGCTGCCCGGCCAGGACCGGCTCGACGCGCCGCTGGACGATCGCGCGATCGCGCCGCTGCCGGTGACCTTGCGCGGGGCGGCCTTCCGTTACCCGGGTACCGTGCGCGACGCGCTGCGCGAGATCGACCTCACCGTTGAGGTCGGCGAATTCGTCGCGGTCGTCGGGCACAACGGTTCCGGGAAGTCGACGCTGACCCGGCTGCTGGCCGGGCTCCCGCCCACCGCGGGAACGGTCGAGCGGCCCGGGTCCGCGGGGCTGGGACATCAAGGCGGTACCGCACTGGTGTTGCAGCGGCCGGAGAGTCAGACGCTCGGCGTGCTCGTCGCCGATGATGTCGTGTGGGGCCTCTCGACCGGGCTCGCCGCCGAAGTCGATGTCGACGCGTTGCTCGGTGAGGTGGGCCTGGACGGCATGGGCGACAAGGAAACGGCGACGCTGTCCGGCGGGCAGCAGCAGCGGCTCGCGGTCGCCGCGGCGCTCGCCAGGAAACCCGCGCTGCTCATCGCCGATGAGGCCACCTCGATGATCGATCCGGAAGGACGACGCGAGCTCGTCGAATTGCTTGCGGCACTGCCGAAACGGCATTCGATGGCGGTCGTGCTGGTGACCCATCACGAGGCCGATGCGGCCGCAGCGGACCGGGTGGTGCACCTGGACCATGGCCGCGCGGTCGAGCGGCTGGCCGCCTGGCCGCGGCCGGTGCGGGACGTGCGGCGCAGGCCGATGGGCGACACGATCCTCGAACTGCGCGACGTCCAATACACCTACAACCGTGGAACACCTTGGGAGGCAGCGGCGCTGCACTCGGTCGACCTGACGGTGCGGCGCGGCGAGGCGCTGCTCATCGTCGGTGGCAACGGGTCGGGCAAGTCCACCCTCGCCTGGATCATGGCCGGCTTGATCGCACCGAGCTCCGGCCGCTGCGAACTCGCGGGCAAGGCGGTCACCAAGCAGATCGGCCGAGTCGAGTTGGCGTTCCAGCACTCTCGGCTGCAACTGCAGAAGCAGACGGTCGGCGCGGAGATCGCGGACTGGGGCGGGCGGACCACCGGGTCCGGCGCCGTCGGACGGGCGCTCGACGCGGTCGGCTTGGATCGGTCGCTGGCCGCGCGGTCCATCGAGGAGCTCAGCGGCGGACAGGCCAAACGGGTGGTGCTCGCCGCGATCGTGGCCTGCCACCCGCAGGTGGTCGTGCTCGACGAGCCGCTGGCCGGACTCGACCCGGAGGGCCGCGCCGATATCGTGGAACTGCTTGCGCGGCTGCGGGATTCCGGATTAACGCTGATCGTCATCTCGCACGACGTGGCGGACATGGCCGCGGTGGTCGATCGGACGGTGCACCTGCGCTCCGGTCGACTACTCGCCGCCGACTCGGCGTCCGACGCCGCCGCCGTCCCCAAGGACGCGGCGCAGCAACATGATTCACGTCCTGCCGCACCGCTGCGGCAGCCGGGAGACGCCGCCTGGCGGCTCGAGCGCGGAGGCCGATCATGACTATGGTGCTGTTTCGCCGGGTGCCGGTGTCGAGCCCGATCCACAATCTGTGGGCGGGCACCAAGATGATCAGCGCGTTCCTGATCAGCTTCCTGCTGATGTTCCTGCCGACCTGGCCGGTGCTCGGCGTGATGATCGTGTTCCTGGTGTTGATCGGGGTGCTCGCACGACTGCCGCTCGGCACCCTGCCACGGCTGCCGTGGTGGTTCTGGGCGTTGCTCCTCCTCGGCGGCGCGATCAACGTGCCGGTCGGTACCCAGGCCGTGGTGCGCTACGCGCAGACGGTGGTCTTCGCCCTGATCATGGTGGCCGCGTCGTTCGTCGTCGCCTGGACGACGCCGATGAGCGATATCGCGCCCGCGCTGGCCAAACTCGCCGCGCCGCTGCGCAAGCTCCGGGTGCCGGTGGACGAATGGGCCGTCGTGGTCGCGCTCACCCTGCGCGGTCTGCCGTTGCTGATGGACGAGATCCGGGTGTTGCGCGCGGCCCGCAAGCTGCGCCCCAAGGACAACCCGCTCTACCTGGCCACCGAGAACCCGCTCATCGATATCCTCACCGCCGCGATGGCCGTATCCACCCGCCGCGCAGGCGAACTCGGTGAGGCGATCACCGCGCGGGGCGGCACGGGTGAGCTCGCCGCGTATCCCAGTTCGCCTGGGCGTAGTGATGCCATCGCGCTGGTCATCGTCGTTGCGGTGTGCGCGGGCGCCTTCGCGCTCGGCATGTCGCTGCTGTAGGGCCGCTAGGAGCGCTTGCGAGGACGAGGGTCCGAGGCCGCACGCCTAACGCGCGAGCCGACCGTCGCGGGCGATACTGGCCGGGTGAGCGACGGCGACGGAGTACCGGCTTGGCAGCGGCGGACCGCGGGCGAATCGCGGCTGGCCGCGACGGCCGCCGTGCTGGCCATAATTGGGCTGCAGTTGGTGTTGCCGGATCGATTCTTGCCCGAGCCTGGATGGTTGCTGCCGGGGCTGGAGGCGCTGCTTTTGGTGGTCGTGGTGATCGCGAACCCGGTCCGGGTCGACCGGGAGGAGACCTGGCTGCGCTGGCTCGGGCTCGGCCTGGTCGGGCTGCTCGCGGTGGCGACGGCGTACTCGGCGGACCGACTGGTGGTCGGACTGATCGACGGGACGCTCAGTGACGATCCGGCCCGGCTGCTCGGTTCGGGCGGCGCGGTCTGGCTGACCAACGTGGTGGTGTTCGGCCTCGGCTACTGGGAGTTCGACCGCGGTGGCCCCGCCGCCCGGGCGCATGCCCGAAAGCCGTTGCCGGACTTCATGTTCGTCCAGATGCAGAACCCGGAACTGGCCAGCCCGGAGTGGGAGCCGCAGTTCATGGACTACCTGTATCTGTCGTTCACCAACGCGACCGCGTTCAGCCCGACCGACGTGATGCCGATGTCGCGCTGGGCGAAGGCGTTGATGATGGCGCAGTCGGCGATCTCGCTGATTCTGGCCGCCCTGGTCATCGCGCGCGCGATCAATGTGCTGCACTGAACCAACCCGAATAGCCAACTGCTATAACTTGATTCGCGGTCTTTAAACAGGACCTTTGCCCCCTATTTCAGGGGCTGAACCTATTTTCTAGAGGTAGAGTTATCTGCGGAGTAGCTGTTCTCTGGATCACATCTCGACCGCGCACCACAGTGGGGGAAAGGAATTCGACGTGCGCGGCGTTCTCCAATGCTTGAAACCTGATGAAGAATGGAACACCCGAATGATTCTCCGCAAAATCACCGCGGCCGCCGTGCCCCTCGTCGCCGCCGTCGCGGTCGGCGCGGGCACTGCCTATGCTCAGCCTGCCGTGGCGTCGACTCCCGAGATCGGCTATGAGGCAAAACTGGTGGGGGACACGATCATCACCACGCTGACCGGCGGATCGTTCGAAGTGGTCGGCAATGTCGTCGACGTGCGCGACGAGGCCGGGAACACGGTGGTCAGCATGCCGCTGGCGTTCCGGCAGGACGGGCTGGAGTTCCCGCTGCCGCACACGGTCAGCGACGCGGGCCGAGTGCTGGAACTGACCGTGGTCAAGGACGTCGCGCAGGCGCGTCCGGTCACCGCGACCCCGATCGCCTCGCCGTTCGAGAACCAGCGCGCGCAGGACGCGTTCCTGTCCTCGTTCGGCATCGCCACCGCGATCGGCGGTTTCATCGGCACCGCGATCGGCGCCCTGGTCGGGCTGACCGGCATCCTCGGCGGACCGACCGTGATCGCCAGCGTGCTGGCGGGGGCGGCCGTCGGCGGGATCATCGGCACCATCGTCGCGGGCGGCCCGACGCTGATCGTGGCGGGCATCGACCTGATCAGCACGCTCACCGCGGCGCCGGGGACGACCAAGTGGATGGACGAGACCGGCCGTTCCAAGAACTGACGCACAACTACCGGCGCGGCCCGTACCGAATCTCGGTACGGGCCGCGTCTTTGTTTGTGCGCCAAGGCAATCGGCATACCGACCGCCCGGGACCGCGCGTTATCGCTCGTGGCAGCCCGGTGCGACCGGCACACCCGCGACCCGGTCCGCCAGATAGGCCATCGCGCCGAACGACTCGCCGACGGCGGCCGGGTTATGGCCGGGCAGTACGGAATGCACGGAGGTGATGGCGGCACCCTGGGCGCAGTACCGGCCGAGCAGGTCGGTGAACCCGGCAACGGGGACCACGTCGTCGCTGGTGCTGTGGTACAGGTACATCGGCACGTTCGGTGCCGGGGCGTCGAGTTCGTGCGGGTCGGTGGCCGCACGGAAGGCGGGCTGCCCCAACAGGTTCGGGACCGTGGCGTAGTCGTCGACGCGGGCGTTGGGGTACTTCGTCACCAGGTCCGGACCGCACGCGGCGCTGTCGGCGGCGATCATCGCGCGGCCACGGTCGTTGAGCAGGTCCATGATTCCGGCGCCCGGGTTGTCGCGGGTGGCCGCGATGACGATCAGCATGGCCAAGCCCGCCTGCATGGTGCCGTCCACGTGCTGGGCGATGGCGGGCCAGTTCGACGGAACGCCACCGGCGGCGATGCCAGCGAAATGGATGTCCGGCGCATACTGCGGCTGCATCTGCGCGGCCCACAGGGTGGCGAAGGCGCCGCCTGAATAGCCCCACGCGGCAAGGGGAGTCGCCGGGCCGAGGCCTGCGGCGGGCAGGTCGCGGGCGGCCCGGATACCGTCGAGCACGCCGCGTCCGGAATTGACGCCGTCGAGGAACCGCGACTGCGGGCCCTCGTGATCGCTGGTCACCACGGCCCAGCCGCGGCTCAGCGCGACGGCCATGAACGGAGTGTCGATCAACGCCTGGGTACCGCCGGGGTCGCCGCCGCCGCGCAGCGCGTACGACGGCGCGCAGCGGGAGCCGAGGCTGTCTTCGGCGATCTGATACGACAGCAGCGGCCGCGGGCCTGGCCCGAGCCACGGCACCATCGGCACCATGACGGTGGCCACATCGGCCACCGCGGCGCCGCGCGCGTCGGTGCTGCGGTATTTCACCTGCCACGTCGAAACCGGCAGCGGCAGACCGAACAACGCGGTCTGGCGCGAGTCCACAATCGCGCCTTCTGGATAGGCGGCGAGGTCGGCGGGCGCGGCGTAGAACGGATCAGCGTCGGGCGGTGGCACCTGAGCGTGCGCGGCCGGTGCCGTGATCAGCGACGACGCCAGCACCAACGCCGCGGCGACCGCCGCCGACGAGCCGACTCTCGCTAGCGCCGCGCCGATCCGCCCGACCGGTGTCTCGGATATTGCCGTGCTGCCGAGGAGCGATGTCCCCCTACCGATTCCGTCCGGAGTCGCCATGGCAGGCAACCTACCTTGCCGGTGGCCGAACCCGTCGGCACTCGCTCGACGTTTCGCCGACGCCCCTAATTTGTTGCCGGAACGACACATTCGGCCGAGCCGCACGATCAGCGCGGGCGAATCGACCCCGGCCGCTCCGTGGATGCTGCACATGGAGGCCTCCCCTGTCCGGCGAGGCGCGACGGAGTGCGGCGGGTGCCACGCTGCCGCCGACGCGCTCCGGCCTCGGGGCATTCACGGTACTGGCAGATCAGCGGGCCCGGCAGCGGTCATTCATGGTCAGTCGCATCGCCGCGGATGTCCGTCGGCTGCTGGCCCGAGCGGTCGAAAGTGCCGTTGGCGCAGTCGAGTTCCAGAGCCATCCGCCGCCATGCTTCGTTGGACGGAGGTCACTTCTCCTGGTGGAGCGCCTTCTTGGCGGCTTCCTGGGCCGAGTCGACCTGACTGGCGAACTTGCCGTCGGTCTTCTGGTCGATGAGATCGCCCGCCTTGTCGATGACGGTCTCCACCTTGTCCGCGTTCTGCTGGGCCAGGTCGAGCGCCTTGTTCGCCAAGTTCTTGAAGTCCACCGTGTACTCCTCGTTCGAGATCGGTCCCGCCGGGGATCACTTTAATAGGCGTGGCGGAACCGAGTCGCCTGCCGTTGGTCCGCGCTCAGTCCGAGGTGCCCAGCCAGGCCGGGTGCCATAGGCGGCCGGTTTCGGTCCAGTTCATGAAGCGCACGGTGCCATGGATTTTCGGCGTCACCCAGACCGCTTCCTTGCGTTCCTCGGCGGTCAGGTCGTTGTCGAACGGGCTGGTCTTGCGCTCTGTCGGGCTCAGTCGCTTGGCCAGCTCCTGCATGGTGGATTCGTTGAATCCGGTGCCGACACGGCCAACGTAGATCAGCCTGCCCTCGTACGGGATGCCGACCAGCAGCGACTTGAAGTCGCGTGCGTCGCTGCGCCGCCAGCCGCCGATGACCACCTCCTGGGTGCGCCAGTTGCGCTGCTTCACCCACGAGTGACCGCGCTTGCCAGGCAGGTACACCGAATCCTTGCGCTTGGCGACCACGCCCTCCATGTCGTGCTCCTGGCTGTAGCGCACCGCGTCGGCGCCGGATCCGTCCAGCCGGGGTGGCACGATCATCGATGGCGCGGTCGCGGCGAGCGCCTCAAGCACCCGGCGCCGATCCGAATACCGTTTGCGGACAAGCGAAGTGCCGTCCAGGTAGAGCACGTCGAAGGCGACGAACACCGCGCGCGCCGCGTCCGCCTGCAGCAGGCCGAGATTGGCGACACCGTGGTCGTCGAACACCACCGCCTCGCCGTCCAATACCACGCTGTGCCCGGCCAATTCGTCGGCGAGCGCCGCGATGCCCGGATACCTCGCGGTCACCACATTGCCCACCCGGCTGCGCAAAGTCAGTGTGCCGGACTCTATTTCAGCGATCAGCCGGAAGCCGTCCCACTTCGTCTCGAAGCACCATTCGCCGGCGTCCTGATCGGCGACGTCACCGGGGGTGGCGAGCATCGGCGCGAGTCCGCGCGGGAACGGTGACGGTCCGCTCGGCACCCGGATGATCCGGCCGGACGGCGCGTTCGGCTCCGCACCGAGCGCTTTCGCTTTGTCGTCGTGCTGCTCGCGCATCAGGTGCATCAGCCACTGGTTGCCGTTGGTCTGGATCAGCGCGTAGCGGCCGTTGAGCCGCTGGCCGTGGAATTCGACGATCACCTCGTCGTCGCGCCACTTCTCGGTGTCGTAGGTGCCGGAATCCCAGATCGTCATCTCCCCCGCGCCGTACTGCCCCCTCGGGATGGCGCCGTGGAAGTCCAGATACTCCAGCGGGTGATCCTCGGTGTGCACCGCGAGCCGATTCTGGTCCGTGCTGGTCGGTGGGCCTTTCGGCACCGCCCAGGACACCAGCACGCCGCCGCGCTCCAGCCGCACATCCCAATGCAGCCGCCGCGCATGGTGTTCCTGCACGACGTAGCGATTGCCCTCCCCCGGCTCCGGCCGATCGGCGGGCACGGGCTCGGGGGTACGCGCCGGATCGCGCATCGACCGATACTTGGCCAGCGCGTCGGCACCCGACTCCGGCGAACCGGTGGCGCCCTTCGGCAGTGGCGGATCGAGCTCGGCCAGGAGGTCACCGTCGTCCTGCCAGCGGGCCAGGACCTCGTCGAACCGCAAGTGCCGCAGCTTCTTCCGGTGCTCGATCTCCTTCCAGGAGCGAGGTGCCGCCGCGTTGGGTTGCGCGCGCCCGCGCAGCGAGTACGGCGCGATCGTCGTCTTCGACGCGTTGTTCTGGCTCCAGTCGAGGAAGATCTTGCCGCCGCGCACCGACTTCGACATGGTCGCGGTCACCAGATCCGGGTGCAGCCGTTCGAGATTCGTGGCCACCTGCTTGGCCACGGTGGACGCGCCGCTCGAGCTCACCTCGCGATCCAGCGGCACGTAGATGTGAATACCCTTGCTGCCACTGGTAACCGGGAACGCGCGCAGGCCGATGTCCTCGATCATGTCGCGGACCGCGAGCGCGACCCGCGCGCAATCGGCCAGTTCGGCGCCGGGCCCCGGATCGAGGTCGAACACCAGCCGGGTCGCCGGGCCCACCGCGTCGCCGTCGAAACGCCACTGCTGCACATGGGCTTCCAGCGCCGCCTGCTGCCCGAGCCAGGCCAGCCCGGCCTCGGAATCGATCACCGGGTAGGTGACCTTGCGGTCGGAATGCTGGATGGTGTGCCGTTCGATCCAGGACGGCGCGTGCGCAGGCAGATTCTTTTCGAAGAAGGACGGCTCGTCTACCCCGTTGGGCCAGCGCTTCCTGGTGACCGGGCGACCGGCGATGTGCGGGAGCATGGCGGGCGCGATGGCCGAGTAATAGGCGATGACTTCGCCTTTGGTGGTGCCGGTGGCCGGATACAGCACTTTGTCGAGGTTGCTGAGTTCAACCTCGATGCCACCGAAGCTCCGGCGGGATGCCATGTGTCCGATTTTAGAGGCGGGGACCGACAAGTTGCCGGTTCCCCGCCGCTCGTCAGATCTGTGAGCTCGACGTGTCGGTGCCCGCGGTGTCGGTACCCGTCGTATCGGTGGCGCTCGGCGACTCCGGCGTGGTGCCCGGCGCACCGGCACCGCCCGGCTGGCCAGGCGCACCCGGCTGATCTTCCGGCGGGACCACCTTCTTGGCGGCCTCCTTGCCCTTCGCGATCTTGTCCGAGTACTTGCCCTGGGTCTTCTGATCGATGAAGTCGCCGCCCTTGTCGATGGCGTCGTTGATCTTGTCGGCGTTCTTGGCCGCCGCGTCCTTGCCCTTGCCGACGAGGCCCTTCAGAGTATCCGCGAAGCTCATAGCGTTCGTTCCTTCCTCTAGCCCACTAGCAGGATGTCGTCAACCCACATCTTCCCACCACGAATCCCGTGGTGGGGCACTACCGGGGTCGACCCGCTGACCGGGCATCGGCACCGCGATCGCGGTACCAGCCGCTTCGGCCGCGGTCACCATCCGCCGCACCGGCTCCGACCATCCGTGGAACGCCAGATTGAAGGTCGCCCAATGGATCGGCACCAGCAGGCCGTGGCCCGGGTCGCCCGCGCACAGATCGGCGTGCGCGCGGACCGCCTCCTCCGGGTTCATGTGCACGTCGCGCCAGCGCTCGTCGTAGGCGCCGATCGGCAGCAGCGTCAGATCGAACGGGCCAAGTGCCGCACCGGCTTCCGCGAACGCCTTGGTGTATCCGGTGTCGCCGCCGAAGTACGCCCGCTTGGTCGGGCCGACGATCGACCAGGACGCCCACAGCGTGGTGTTGCGGACCAGGCCGCGCCCCGAGAAATGCCGCGCCTCGGTACAGGTGAGCACCAGGTCCGAGCCCTCGTGCGCCCGGCCCAGCGCGGACAGCGAAACCGAACCGCCCCAATCCAATTCGATGATCCGATGCTCCGGCACACCCCAGTGCCGCAGGTGCGCGCCGATGCCGACCGGGACCAGGAACGGCGCGTTCTGACGCAGCACCAGCTCGCGGACGGTGTCCTTGTCCAGATGGTCGTAGTGGTCGTGCGAGATGAGCACCGCGTCGAGCGCGGGCAGCTCGATCAGTGGCGTCGGCACCGGATGCATCCGGCTCGGGCCGACCAGCGCGGACGGCGAAACCCGTTCGCTCCAAACAGGATCGGTGAGCACCCGGTAGCCGTCGATCTCGACGAGCGCGGTGGCATGCCCGTACCAGGTGACGGCCAGATCGGCGGCGGTCTCGGGCAGCTGCGGCGTCTGCAGCGGGATCACCCCGGTCGGGCGGCCCGCGTTGCGCTTGGTGAGCGCCGAAATCAACAGCGACGGAGCCGATCCCGCGGCCAGCTGGCTGCTCGGCTCGGTGTTGTGGAACTGCCGGTCGCGGTAGGTGGTCGCGCCGGTCGCGTACGGCTGAATGGCCGAGATCGAGGCGCCCATCGCGGACGGGATGCCCCACGCCGCGCGGACCACCCAGGTGAGGCCGAGCGCGCCCGCCGCCGTGCCGACAATGCTGCGCAGGTTCATCATCGCCCCACAAATTTCGCGGCGCGCTTCTCTTGTCTGGCCAATCGGCCCTCCTGTGCGTCGGCGCTGGTCCACGCCGCCTCCAGCGCGGCGCGCTGCTGCGCGCTGTCCGGCTCGCGGGTGCCGTCGTCGTTGAGCACCAACTTCATGTGCCGCAACGACAGCGGCGCGAGCTGGGCGATCTGCTTGGCCCAGGCCTGCGCGTCGGCCAACGAGCCGAGCCGGTTGGCGAAGCCGAAGCTGTAGGCGTCGGCCGCCGTCACCGACTCCGCGCCGAGCAGGATGGTCCTGGCCGGGCCGCCGCCGATCAGTGACGCCAGCCTGCGCACCGTCCACCGGTCCACCGAGATGCCGAGCTTGGCCGCGGGCACCGCGATGTAGGCGTCCGGCGCGATGACCCGCAGGTCCGAGGCGAGCGCCAGCTGCACGCCCGCGCCGAGCGCGCCACCGTTGATCGCCGAGATCACCGGCACCGGGACCGACTCGATGGTGTGCAGCATGTCCTGCAGGCCCGTGAGGAACTCGTCGGAATAGACACCGGACAAATCCGCGCCCGCACTGAAGATCGGGCCACGTCCGGTTATCACGATTACCCGCGCGTCGTCGGCGACGGCGGCAAGTACGGCTTCGCGCAGCAGCGTGATGAGCTCGAGGTTCAGCGCGTTGCGCCGTTCCTCCCGCTGAAGTTCGATGGTCACCACGTCACCGTCTCGGCTAACTCCGAGCATGCGACCTCCCCAACTGAACGATCCGTCTAGTTACATTCACTTTGCCACAGCCGACGGCGCAGACCGCTGAAGCGGATACGATCTTCGGCTGTGCCGACAGACTTCGCTATCCTGGTGATCGGCGCTGGTCAGGCAGGGCTGTCGGCCGGGTATCACCTCCAGCGCCTCGGGCTGCGCCCCGAGCAGGACTTTCTCATCGTGGACCATGCACCTGGGCCGGGCGGGGCCTGGCAGTTCCGCTGGCCGTCGCTCACCCTGACCACGGTCAATCGGGTGCACGACCTCCCGGGCATGTCGTTCGCGGAGACCTTGCCGCCCGGTTCCGAGGCCGCGCCCGCGGCGACCGCGGTGCCGCACTATTACGAGCTCTACGAAAAGCACTTCGACCTGCGGGTCCACCGACAGGTGTCGGTGAAAGTGGTGTGCGACCGGACCGAGGACGGCAGCCCCGCCGAACACGGCCCGATCCTCAATGTCGAGACCGACTCGGCGGGCACGATCCGGGTGCGCGGCCTGATCAACGGGACCGGTACCTGGGAACATCCCTTCATCCCGCGCTATCGCGGCGCGGAGACCTTCGCCGGACGCCAGCTGCACACCCGCGACTACCGCACCGCGGCGGAGTTCGCGGGCAAGCACGTGGTGGTGGTCGGCGGCGGTATCTCCGCGGTGCAGTTGCTCGACGAGATCTCCCAGGTGACCTCGACCACCTGGGTGACGCGGACCGAACCGATCTTCCGCGACGCGTCGTTCGGCCCGGAGGACGGGCGCGCGGCGGTCGCCAAGGTGGAGGATCGGGTGCGCAGAGGGCTGCCGCCCGGGTCGGTGGTCTCGGTGACCGGGCTGCGGCTCGACGACCGGCTCCAGGCCGCCAAAGCACGCGGCGTGCTGCACCGGTTGCCGATGTTCGACCACATCGAACCGGACGGGGTGCGCTGGGCGGACGGCTCGTTCCAGCACGCGGAGGTGATCCTGTGGGCCACCGGATTCCGCAGCGCGCTGGACCATTTGGCGCCGCTGCGACTACGCGGGCCCGGCGGCGGCATCACCATGACCGGACGACTGGCCACCCAGGTGGCCGCCGATCCGCGCATCCACCTGATCGGTTACGGACCGTCCGCGAGCACGATCGGCGCGAACCGCGCGGGGCGGGCGGCGGCCGTGGAGCTCACCGGCTATCTGGGCCTGGGTTAGTCCAGGCCCGCGGTCATCTCGTCCGGGTCGAAGCCGACGCGGGAGCCGGTGTCCAGTGCGTTGATCGCGTCCATCTGGTCGCGGGTGAGTTCGAAGCCGAAGACGTCGAAGTTCTCCGCGATCCGGGACGGGGTGACCGACTTCGGGATGACGATATTGCCGAGCTGCAGGTGCCAGCGGATGATCACCTGGGCCGGGGTGCGGCCGACCGCGGCGGCGACCGAGGCGATGGTCTTGTCGTCGAGCAGGGTGCCCTGGCCGAGCGGGCTCCACGCCTCGGTGGCGATGGCATGACCCGCGTGGAAGTCGCGCAGTTCGCGCTGGGCCAGCCGCGGATGTAGCTCGATCTGGTTCACCACCGGGGTTTCGCCGGTCTCGCCGATGAGCCGCTCGAGGTGGGCGGCGGTGAAGTTCGACACACCGATCGACTTGATGCGCCCCTGCGCCTTCAGTGCCTGGAAGGCGCGGAAGGTGTCGACATAGCGATCGGCCACGGCCACCGGCCAGTGGATCAGGTACAGATCGAGGTAGTCCAGGCCGAGCTTCTTCATGCTGGTGTCGAACGCGCGCAGCGTCGAGTCGAAGCCCTGCTCGGAGTTCCAGAGCTTGGTCGTGACATAGATTTCGTCGCGCGGCAGGCCGAACTCGCGGATCGCGCGACCGGTGCCTTCCTCGTTCCCGTAGATCGCGGCGGTGTCGATGCTGCGGTAGCCGGCCTCCAGCGCCGCGGTCACCACCGGGGTCACATCGTCGTCGGGCACCTGGAAAACGCCGAAGCCCAGTTGCGGGATCACGTTGCCGTCGTTCAGGACGATCGAGGGGATAGCGGAGGTCTCGCTTCTGAAGGTCACCCTGCGACGGTAGAAGTGTGGCGGCGAGCCGTCAACGCTGGCCCTTGGCGTGTTGGCCCTCGGTTTACCGCTCGACCTGCACTTTCTCGCTGGCTGACAGTGACGGTCACGACTCAGTAAGCCTTGCTAAGAAACTCGGTAAGGCGCACTACGCACCTAGGTCCGCCACCGCGTCGAAGGCCGCTGCGGCCTTGCCTATGTCGCGGCGCACCGAGTTCACGGAGTCGCCTGCCGTGACCCGGCGGCGGATCTCCGCGTGCAGCGCGCGATCTATCCCGGCGAGGGCGGCGGCCAACAGCCGAGGCCTGATGTCGCGTTCAGTGGTGCCGACCGACTCGGCGATGGCCTCGGCCAGGGCCGCTTCGGCCTGTTCGCCGAGCAGGCGCTGGCGGGCCTGCAGCGCAGGGCTCGCATCGATCACCCGCCAGAACGTCGTTGCGTCGGCGGACAGGCCCAAAGTCGGCTCGTGCTGCCTTAATTCGTCCATGAACAGGCACCGCACCGCCGCGGCGGGCGACTCGTCGTCGGCGCGCTGGCGCACCGCGACCGCAAGCCGGTTGATCACCTCGTCTTGCCGATCGAAGAAGAGGTCCTCTTTGGTCGGGAAGTAGTTGAAGACGGTGTTGATCGAGACCTTGGCCGCCTCGGCCACCTCGGCGACGGTCACCCGGTCGAAGCCGTGCGCGACGAACAGGCCGAGCGCGGCATCGGCGATGGCCAGCCGGGTGGCCCGCTTCTTTTCCTCGCGCAGCGCCACGTTCCTCCTTGTCGACGGGTCGAACTATAGCGTGACACCAATTTTGGTGTGACACCAAGAATCGATGCTACGGTCGGGCCATGGCTCTTCGATTCGGGATCTACGCGGGCGGCCTCGGCGCCGATGAACACGGCAATCTCACACCGGGCCCGCCGGAACAGGCAGAACACATCACTGCGGCGCTCGACGCGTTGCATGGCCAGCATCCGTTCTTGGCCCGGGGATATCTGCTCTATGGCGAGGACATCGGCGGCACGCTGGAGGCACCACCGGACGTGGCGCAATACGCAGGGGCGAACCGAAAGGTGGATCTGGTGGTGAGCTTCCGGGAACGTGGCAGCGATCTGACCGGGTGGTTGGACCACCTCCGCACCCAATTGCGCCGGTTCGGGTCGCGGCTCGCGTCACTGCAGGTCGCCGAGGAGGCCAACCATGCGGGTCCCGGCGGCGACGGCGGGTATCCCGCTGTGCGGCAAGCGATTGTCGAGGGTGTGCTCGCCGCCAAGGAGGAGGTCGGTCGACTCGGGCTCGATGTGCGGATCGGGTGTAATTCGACGCCGATTTTCGATCCGGCCCAGGAGTTCTGGGCCGATCTGGGTCGGCGCGGTGGCAGTGAGTTCGTCGACGCGCTCGACTATGTCGGCCTCGACTTCTTTCCAGATGTGTTCCGGCCCATCGATTCGACACCGTTGGCCGACGCGGTCACCGCGGTGCTGACCGGCTTCCGGGAGCAGAGCCTCGCCGCCGCGGGTATTCCGGAGTCCACACCGATCCACGTCACCGAGAACGGCTGGCCGACCGGCCCGGATCGGCCGTACGCACGGCAGGAAGAGGTGCTCGACACCGTGATTCGCACGGTCGACACACTCGCGCCGACGCTCAACATCGACACCTATGAGCACTTCGCGCTGCGCGACGCCGACAGCAGGCGACAGGATATGAACTTCGAATTCGGACTGCTGCGTTCGGATTACACGCCGAAGCCGGCGTTCGGGCGGTATCGCGAGTTGATCGCGGCGCTCAGCGCGGCGTAGGGCACGGCACTCAGCCGTTGACCGCGTTCGGGAGACCGAGTCGTCGGTAACGCTGCTTGCGCAGTGCGCGCAGTTCGGCGGCGGGTCGCTGACGTAGCCCGGCGAGCTCGTCGGCGATGGCTATGCCCATGCGGCGGGCGAAGTCGACCGGTTCGTCGGCCGCGTCGGGGAATTCACCGACGATGCGGTCGACCACGCCGTCGGCGAGCAGGTCGGCGGCCCGGATGCGTTGCGACTGAGCCAGTTCTGCAGCGTGTTCGGTATCGCGATAAACGATGGCGCTCGCGCCCTCCGGGGGCAGCGGGGCGAGCCAGCCGTGGGTGGCGGCCAGGACGCGGTCGGCGGGCAGCAGGGCCAGCGCGCCGCCGCCGGTGCCCTGGCCGAGCAGCACCGAGATGGTCGGCGTGTCCAAGGTCACCAAATCCGCGATGCAGCGAGCGATCTCGGGGGCCAATCCGCGCTCCTCGGCCTCCTTCGACAAGGCCGCCCCCGCCGTGTCGATCACCAGGACGAGGGGCAACCGCAACTCTTCAGCAAGCGCCATGCTGCGGCGTGCTTCCCGCAGTGCGGCGGGCCCCATCGAGTACCCGCCCTGCTGTCCGGCGCGGTCGTGTCCGAACACCACGCACGGCTGGCCGCGGAAGCGCGCCAGGGCGTGCACCACGGTGCGATCGGACTCGCCCTGTCCGGTGCCACTCAACGGAACCCGTTGTGTCACATGACGAAGCAGGTCGCGAATGCCCGGCCGGTCCGGCCGTCGCGAAATGACCACGGACTCCCACGCCGAGACCGCTTCGGTCGCCCGCTGCTGATCACGGAGCGGAACTTGTTCGCCCGCAGTCGAATCCGGCACCGGGATGCCGCCGAAGACACTGAGCGCACGGTGCGCGATGCGGCGGAAGATGGAGATCGGCACGGCACCGTCGATAACGCCACGGCGGTAAAGGTTTTCGGCCGTCTGCACGCCCTCGGGGAACGGCTGGCCGTACAGGGCTTGATAGACGCGCGGTCCGAGAAACCCGATCAGCGCGCCGGGTTCGGCAAAAGTCATGTGCCCCAACGAACCCCACGACGCGAACACGCCGCCCATGGTCGGGTTACGCAGGTAGACGAGATAGGGATGGCCCGCGGCCTTGTGCGCGGCGACGGCACCGGCGATCTTCACCATCTGCACGAACGCGACGGTGCCCTCCTGCATGCGGGTGCCGCCGGAGGTCGGCGAGGCGACGAGTGGCAGCCCGAGCTCGGTGGCGCGCTCGACCGCCGTGACGATCCGTTCAGCCGCGGCGACGCCGATCGAACCCGCCAAAAAGCCGAACTCACAGGCGATTACGGCCACCCGACGGCCACGCAGCAGTCCTTCGCCGGTGAGCACCGACTCATCGGTGCCCGCCGCGACCGCAGCCTTGTGCAACGCCTCGCGGTACCGCGGGGTCGCGGCCACCGTGATCGGTGGCCGGTCCCAGCTGACATACGAGTCGGTGTCGAGCAGTTGCCCGAGCAGCTCGCGCGCCGAAATCCTCACCGAGGGAGCTTATCCACTCGTATTCGGACGGGCGGGCTGCCGCGCGCGCACTCAGTAGCCTTGCATCACCTTGCGCAGCGCGTACTCGGTGAGCGCGACCAAGGCCTGCTTGGCCGGCTCGCGACGCCGGGCATCGATGGACAGGATCGGCACGTCCGCAGGCACCGCGAGGGCCTGCCGGATGTCCTCGATCGGGTATCGCGGCGCGTCGTCGAATTCGTTGAGCGCCACCAGGAATGGCAGGCCGCGCGCTTCGAAGTAGTCGACGGCCGCGAAGCTGTCCTCGAGCCTGCGGGTGTCGACGAGCACCACGGCGCCGATGGCGCCGCGGATCAGGTCGTCCCACATGAACCAGAATCGGTACTGGCCCGGCGTACCGAAGAGGTACAGCACCAGATCGTCGGCGAGGCTGATCCGGCCGAAGTCCATCGCCACGGTGGTGGTCGACTTCATCGGAATGCCCGTCAAATTGTCGATTCCGGTACTGGCATTGGTTACCAATGCCTCGGTGCGCAGCGGAACGATCTCCGAGACAGCACCGACCATCGTGGTCTTACCGACACCGAAGCCACCCGCGACAACGATCTTCGCCGACGTTGGCTTGCTGGTGCGGGTGTCGACCTGCGCCGTCGAATCAAATACGCCGGAGTCCACTGAGAACCCTTTCGATCAGCTCGCGACGTTCATCGTCGCTGGAATCGTCTTTCAAAGTCGCCGAAACGCGTACATGCCCGGCCTCGATCAGGTCGGCAACCAGCACGCGAGCCACCCCGATGGGGATACCCAATCGGGCTGCTACCTCAGCGACGGACGGCGATTCTCTGCACAACTCCACGATTGACGTCTCGATGTTGGTCAGTTCGAACTGCCGCTCCAGGGCGACCGGATGCGATGCGACGAGTGCCTCCAACGCCAACTCGACCGCGGGCCTCGTTCGGCCTGCGGTCAACGAGTATGGGCGAACGAGACTGGGCTCGGCGCTCCCCAAGCGGTGATCTTCTATGTCCATCCCACCATCAGGAACCCATCGTGACACGTGGCGTGGCCTGCACTGTCT
The DNA here is from genome assembly GCF_044459885.1 of Nocardia sp. NPDC050175. NCBI lineage: Bacteria > Bacillati > Actinomycetota > Actinomycetes > Mycobacteriales > Nocardiaceae > Nocardia > Nocardia sp. NPDC050175. Next base: position 625,867 of record NZ_JBITJI010000002.1, on the reverse strand, counting down.
GGCCAACCCGCTCGACCAACAACGCCATCTCGTAGCCGACCTGACCGATGTCGCACGACGTATTGGTCAACACGGCAAGGTACGAGCCGTCGCCGACAGCCATGAGTAGCAGGTAGCCGTGCTCCATCTCGACGACGGACTGCAGCACGGTGCCGCCCTCGAACAGGTTCGAGACACCGACCGAGAGGCTGGCCAGTCCGGCGGTGACGGCCGAGAGCTGCTCGGCACGGTCGACGGGCAGCTGAGCACTCGCGGCCATGAGTAGGCCGTCAGCCGAGACCAGGACGGCATGGGCTACGCCAGGAACCTCGTTGGCGAAGTTCGAAACCAGCCAATCCAGCTGACGATTCGTACCACCTAGATCGGGGTTCATCGGTCTCCTTTATCTCCGGTTAAGTTCATTGCTCTCATTGCGCGGCCATCCCGGACGCCCTGCTGATGGCGGCTCAAGCTGGACCTGATCGTTTCTGGATCGCGGCTCGGTGCTCGTTCCACCGCACCGTTGACGGCGCCCGGGACCAGCCTTCCGCCCGGATTGCGTTGCGGCAACCCGGCCGCCGTCCTTGTTTCGGATTGTGCCTCGCTGGCCGCGCGGGCCGCCTGCCAACCTTCATCACCCGGTGATTCGAAGGAGGCGGCCACGGTGGACCTGTCCATATTCGGGTCTGACAGCCATGCCGACATCATTTCCGCGAAAATTGGTGTCCCGCCCATCACGGAATCACCGGTTTCGACGGCGGGCTGGAGCCTGGTCTGGAAGAACGACGCCGTCCTGGTCGGGTTGGCCCGGTAACTGTGCCTGCCTGGATCGCCTCCTGCGGCCTCCGCGTCCTTCGGCTGTTCGTCGTTGCCGGGCAGCGTACCCCGACCACGTTGCGACAGACCAAGACCCGGCGATGCGGCCCGCTGCGGCAGGCCGTCACCCGGCTCGCGCTGCGGCAGGTTCGGCGGCACCTGGGTGCCCGGCTGGCGCTGCGGCAGCCCGGTGGGCGTCGCGTCCCGCTGCGGCAGGTTCGCCGCCGCGGCGTGCCGCTGGGGCAGGCCACCGGCGCTCGGATCACGCTGCGGCAGACTCGAATCGCGCTGCGGCAAGCCACCCGCGCTCGGATCACGCTGGGGCAGACCACCGACACTCGGATCGCGTTGCGGCAGCACGCCGGGCGCGGAGTCCCGTTGCGGCAGACCACCGGACGCGGACTCCCGCTGCGGCAGACCACCCGCGCTCGGATCACGCTGCGGCAGACTCGAATCGCGCTGCGGCAAGCCACCCGCGCTCGGATCACGCTGCGGCAGACCACCGGACGCGGACTCGCGCTGCGGCAGCCCGTTCTCGCCACGCTGACGTCGCGGCAGACCACCCGCCGTCGAATCGCGTTGCGGCAGACCACCGGCAGTCGGCTCCCGTTGCGGCAAGCCACCGGAGGCGGACTCGCGTTGCGGCAGCTCACCGGCACTCGGCTCGCGTTGCGGCAGGCCACCGGCATTCGGGTCACGCTGCGGCAAGCCTTCACGCTGCGGCAGACCATTGGGGCCGGTCTGCCGCGGCGGCAGACCACCGGAACCGCTGTCGCGCTGCGGCAGTCCACCCGCGCTCGGGTCCCGCTGCGGCAGCACGCCGGGCGCGGAATCCCGTTGCGGGAGCCCGTTCTCGCCACGCTGACGCTGCGGCAGACCGCTCGGCGGCTGTGCGAGCCCACTGATACTCGGCTGCGGCACGCCGTTGCTACCGGGCTGACGCTTCGGCAGTTCGCCCGAATTCGCGTCCCGCGGCGGCAGACCCGTCACGGTCGGCTCGGCCGGACCACCCGGCTGGCGTGGCGGCGGACCGCCCGGATTGAGATTGCGCTTGGGTAGGTTCGCGGCGGCGAGCTTGCCGCGCTGCGGTCCGCTGGACTGCTGACCCGGCGCGGGTCGCAGCGTCGGACCCGACTGCTGCGCGTTCAGCCCGGACGCCATCGAATTGCCCGGCTGCCGCTGCGGCAGGCCACCACCGGCCGGAATCGGCCCGCTGGACGAGGCATTCGGATTACTGACCGGGATCGGTCCGCTGACACCGGGATCGACGGTCACCATGACATTGCCACCAGGGGTACGGGTGACCGACCGCATCTGCATCGACGACGGGCCAGACGGCCGCGGCCGCTCGGGGGCCTGCGGAGACGGCGTGACGGGCTGCGCCGTGATCGGCTTGCCCGCGACGATCAGGCCGCCGGGGACGTGCACGGTCACCGTGACACCGGGATCGCGGGCGGTGTCGAAGGTCGGCCGAAGTCGCACGGTGAGACCGTGCCGCTCGGCCAGCCTGCCGACCACGAAAAGACCCATGTGCCGGGCGGTATCGGGCCCCGGCTCGGCGGTCTGTTCCAACCGCCGGTTGATATCGGCCATCTCCGACGGCGGCATACCGATACCCCGGTCGGCCACCTCGATGAGCATGCCCTGGTCGTGCGCCTGTGCGAAGGTGAACTTCACGTCGGTCTCCGGCGGGGAGGCGCGCAGCGCGTTGTCCAACAGCTCGGCGAACAGGTGCGCCATGTCGGAGGCGGCGGGCTCGACCAGCGAACCACGCGGTGTGGCACCCAGTTTCACTCGCTCGTAGTCCTCGACCTCGGAGATCGCGGCGCGCAGCACGTCGGCGATCTCGACCGGGGCGGACTTGGCGCGGCGCTGCCTGGTGCCGGCGAGGATGAGCAGGTTGTCGCCGTTTCGACGCATACGGGCGGCGAGATGGTCCAGCCGGAAAAGGTTTTCCAGCAGACGTGGATCCTTCTCGTCGTACTCCATCGCCTCGATCAGGCTGAGCTGATGGTCGACCAGCGACTTGGATCGCCGGGCCAGCGTCTCGAACATGTCGTTGACCTGAGAACGCATCTGCGCCTGGTCGCTGGCGAGCCGCAGCGCCTGGCCGTGGATGTCGTCGACGGCGCGGGCCAGCTGGCCGATCTCCTCGGTGCTGCGCACCGGCATCGGCTCGAGCGGAACCTCTTCCGGCGAGGCACCGGTACGGAGCTGGGCCACCTCGTGCGGCAGATCGCTTTCCGCGACCCGCAGCGCCGCGAGGCGCAACCGGTGCAGCGGCACGATCATCGAGCGTGCGACGAACACGGCGAGCAGCAGCGCGGCGAGGATGGTCGCGACGACGACCGCGGTGTAGGTCCACGCGTCCCGCTGGGCGGTGGACACCAGCGAGTTCATCGCGCCGTCGATGTCCTTGGTCGCCTTGCTCACCACGAGCTCGTACACCGCGAGGCTGTCGGTCAGCGATTTCTTCAGATCGCCGACCGGAATCTTCCCGGCCTGCGCCTCGGTGCCGCCGAGCAGCGATACCCGGGTATCGATGCCGGCGCGCAGATCGGCGATCGAGGTGTCGCCGTCGGAGAACCGGTGTGCCAGTACGCCGAGCAGCGAGCGCTCGGTGTTGGCCGCGGTGAGGAAGCCTGCGGTGCCCGTTTTGGGATCTTTCAACACGGCGGGGAAGGCGGCGACCTCGCCGACCAGCGTGGCACGGGTGTTGAGCGAATCGACGAGGCGCAACTTGGCCGTGTCGACCGCGGTGTCGCTGACCTGGCCGACCGTCGTCTCGACGATCCGCACACTGTCGTTACGCACCCGGTCGATCAGCGCGATGGCGTCCTCGGTCCGCCCGGTGCTGACGGCCTTGCCTTGCTGACGCACGGCTTTCGCCTGGGTGAGCATGCTGTCCAACGCCGCGCGGGCACCGGACACACCGCTGAGCTTGTCGGCGGCCTTGTCCGCGTTGGCAATCGCCTTGTCGAGATCGGCGAGGTTCTGATCGGTCACCACGGACACGTTGTCCGCGACAGCGATCATCTGCGAGCCGACCACCGTCGCCGTCTGCGCGCTGAGCGCGGTGACGGCGGGGATCGCCTGGACGTTCTCCGCGACGTCGGCGAGCCGACCCGAGTTGGTGAACTCCGATGAAATCCTGGACACGCCAAGGCCTACCGCGACTGCCAGGGGGACGGCGAGAACTGCCGTCACCTTCCAGCGCAGGTCCCAGTTGCCGAGCGCCCAGCGCCTTCTGCCGGACCTAGCGGCCTCACGCATCTCCCACTCACTTTCCAAACTGGCCCCAACCACGCGCCATCAGCGAACCTCCACACGCATACTGGCTCGACAGGCGGAGCTGGCCGAGAACTGCGGCTGGCCGAGAAATTGCGTCTACGACGGCCCAAATAAGTGACATCAGATTCTAACGGATCAATAACTTCTTGGGTGACTCCGAGTAAGCATGCGATCCTTGACCTGGCCGTTCCAGGCAAAACCAAAGGTCACAACACCCACCCGGGCGTCGCGTGAAGTCTGCCACAATCAACCAGATCTATCGAGGCGGGCATCGAGGCGAGGCTAGGGAGTCACGGGTTTGAACGTGCGGCACGAGTACCGACCGGTCTATCAGACCAGCTTGGTCGACCCCGCCGAGTTCTGGGCCGGGGCGGCTGAAGCGATCGACTGGGTGGTGCCACCAACCCAGATCCTCGACCCGGCAGCACGTCCGGTGGCCAGGTGGTTCACCGACGCTCGCCTCAACACCTCCTTCAACGCCCTCGACCGGCATGTGCACGGCGGCGCTGCGGCGGAGGGGGGCTTAGCTGATCAGCCCGCCTTAATATACGACTCCGCTATGACCGGCACCAGAGGCGTTTTCACCTACGCCGAATTGCTCGAAAAGGTAGCCACATTCGCAGGTGCGATGAGCAGGCTCGGGGTCGTCGCGGGCGACCGCGTCATCATCTACCTGCCGATGATCCCCGAAGCCGTCATCGCCATGTTGGCCTGCGCGCGAATCGGCGCGGTGCACTCGGTGGTGTTCGGCGGCTTCGCCGCACCCGAGCTCGCGGCGCGCATCGACGACGCCGAACCCGTGTTGATCATCACAGCGTCGGGCGGCCTGGAACCGGGCAAACAGCTCGAATATCCGCCGATTGTGTTGCAAGCCTTGGACCTCGCCGAGACCACCGCGCCGCGCACGGTGATCGTGAAGCAGCGCCCGCAGTTCCCGACGATTCACTTCTCCGCGCCGCAGGCCGCGACCGAATCACTGCCGAGTTCCGCACAGACCATCGCGGCCCAATGGCTTGATTGGGACGACGCTGTCCGCGATGCGCCACCGGCCGAGCCGGTCCCGGTCGCCGCGACCGATCCGCTCTACATCCTCTACACCTCGGGCACCACCGGGAAACCCAAAGGGGTAGTACGGGACAACGGCGGACACGCGGTTGCCCTCGCCTGGTCCATGCGCAATATCTACGACATCGGCCCCGGCCAGGTGATGTGGACGGCCTCCGATGTCGGCTGGGTCGTCGGGCACTCCTACATCGTCTACGCGCCGCTGCTGGTCGGCGCGACCACGCTGCTGTACGAAGGCAAGCCGATCGGCACACCCGACGCGGGCGCCTATTGGCGGGTGGTGGCCGAACACAATGTTCGCGTACTGTTCACCGCGCCGACCGCGCTGCGAGCGATCCGCAAGGCCGATCCGGAGGCCGAGCTGGCGCACGGCCACGACCTGTCGTCGCTGCGCGCGCTCTTCTGCGCGGGCGAACGACTAGATCCGGCGACCTACGCCTGGGCCGACGAGATCCTGCTCGCCGATCGCACGGACTGCCCGGTGGTCGACCACTGGTGGCAGACCGAGACCGGCTGGCCGATCTGCGCGAATCCTCTTGGTCTGCAACAACTTCCGATCAAGGCGGGTTCGGCGTCGGTGCCGGTGCCCGGTTACCGGCTTCGGGTGCTCGACTCCGAGGGCAACCCGGTGGCGCCGAATATCGAGGGCAACATCGTGATCGGGCTGCCGCTGCCGCCCGGCACGCTCACCGGACTGTGGAACGACGACGAGCGCTACAAGCGTTCGTACCTGTCCGCCTACCCCGGCCACTACCTCACCGGCGACTCCGGTTACTTCGACGAAGACGGCTACCTCTACGTCCTCGGCCGCAGCGACGATGTGATCAATATGGCCGGGCACCGCTTGTCGGCGGGCAGCATCGAGGCGGCCATCTCGGGCCACCAGGCGATCGCCGAGTGCGCGGTGATCGGCCTGCCCGACGAGCTCAAGGGGCACCGGCCGCTGGCGTATGTGGTGCTCAAGTCGGGCGTCGAGGTCGACCCGGCGCAGCTGCGCGACGAACTGATCGAGCGGGTGCGCTCGCAGATCGGCGCGATCGCCACGCTGCACGACGCCGTCATCGTCACCGCGCTGCCGAAGACCAGGTCGGGCAAGATCCTGCGGAAGACGATTCGGCAGATCACCTCCGGTGAGCCGTACGAGGTTCCGTCGACGATCGAGGATCCGGCGGTGCTCGAGGCGCTGGAGGAGCAGATTCACGCCGCGAACCGCGCCACATCGGTTACCGAGGACCCGGTGGCGACACCGGATGTGGGCTCACCCGCCTGACCTTCCTCGCGAAATCGTTCGTCCCGCTTAGGGATTGGCGCGTGCTCAGAGTTTCCTTAGGGAACGTTCACACAGGTGCCAGTGCGGCCGCCTAGCGTCGAGGGCGCTAGGTACGAACCCCTCGACGAACTGGAGTCACACCCATGAAGCGTTCTGTTGGCCGTCCCGCCGTCGCCGCACTCGCCGCGGGCGGGCTGGCCACCGTTGCCGTGTTGCTCAGCCCGGCGATCGCGTCGGCCGGTCCGATGGAGCTCGCCGGTCCGCTGCTGAACTCGGACTGTACGTTCGCCCAGGTCGACGCCGCGCTGCACGCGAAGGCGCCGCAGCTCGCCAAGATGCTCGATGACAACCCGTCGCAGAAGGCCGAACTGCAGCGCAAGTTCGACCAGCCGGTCGAGCAGCGCCGCGCGGAACTGCAGCGGGCCATCGACGCGAACCCGGACGCGGCCCAGCAGGCCCAGAACGACCCGCGCTTCGCCCAACTGAGCGGCACCATCCAAGCCGTCGCCGATTCTTGCCACAACTACTGACAGGCGGGCGTGCCCTACCTGACCGGCTGGACCGTTCGGTGACGGCAGAATGATTGACGTGACACCTACGACTCCGACCGTCCTCGTCGTCGATGACGACGAGGACGTGCTCGCGTCGGTCGAGCGTGGGCTGCGGCTTTCCGGCTTCCACGTGCTGGTGGCCAGGGATGGTGGGCAGGCGCTGCGCAGTGTGAACGAGCACGCGCCGGACGCGATCGTGCTCGATATGAACATGCCGGTGCTCGATGGCGCCGGGGTGGTGACCGCGTTGCGCGCGATGGGCAACGAGGTGCCGATCTGTGTGCTCAGCGCGCGGGCGTCGGTGGACGACCGGATCTCGGGGCTGGAATCGGGGGCCGACGACTATCTGGTCAAGCCGTTCGTGCTGGCCGAACTCGTCGCGCGGATCAAGGCGCTGCTGCGCAGGCGCACCGATACCCAGTCGCCGACCACACCGGGCGCGATCACCGTCGGCCCGCTGGAGGTCGATGTGGCGGGCTATCGCGCGCTGCTGAACGGCACCGAAATCGAGCTCACCAAAAGGGAATTCGAGCTGCTGTCCACGCTGGCGCGCAATGTCGGGGTGGTGCTGAGCCGGGAGCGGCTGCTGGAACTGGTGTGGGGCTACGACTTCGCGGCCGACACCAATGTGGTCGATGTTTTCGTCGGCTATCTGCGGCGCAAGCTGGAGGTGGATGGCGCGCCCCGGTTGCTGCACACGATCCGCGGGGTCGGGTTCGTCTTGCGGATGCCCAAATGACCTCGGTCACCGCGCCGAAAACCCGTCGGCGTCCGGCCTTTTCGCTACGGACCCGGGTCGCGGGCGCCGCTGCCGCCGGTGCGGTGGTGATCGTCTCGGTGATCAGCGTGATCAGCATCCACGCGATCGAGCGCAACAATGTGCGGCAATCCGATCAGCAGCTCAAGGTCGCCTCGCGCATCGTGCTGATCGAGCCGGTCATCGTGGTCCGGTTCATCAGCCTGGTGCCAGGGCTGGACAACGACATCGCCGTCACCGTTCGCGACGACGGCAATGTCATCGCGAGCACCCCGACCCAATTGCCCGATCTGGCACCGGGTTCCCGGACCGTCCCGGTCGGCGGCACGCCCTACCGCATCCTCTCGACGTCCGAGCATCAGCCTGGGGGCCGGGTGGTTTCGATGGGTCTGCCCGCCGCCTCGTCGGCCGCGGCGACCGCCGAGCAGCAACGCTGGGTGCTCGGCGGCGCCCTGTTCGCCATCGCGGCCGCCGCGGCGCTGGGCTGGCTGCTGGCCGGGCGCGCGGTGCGTCCGATCGTGCGGCTCACCCGTCAGGTCGGCGCGCGCAGCGGCCTGCCCGATCCGCGGAACCCGCAGACACCGGTGGACGGGTCGGGCGTGCGCGAGGCGGAAAAGCTTGCGGACGCGGTGAATACGATGCTGCAGCGGGTGGACGAGGCGCAGTCGGCGACGGCCGCTGCGCTGGAGACCGCGCGCGATTTCGCCGCCGTGTCCGCGCACGAGCTGCGCACGCCGCTCACCGCAATGCGCACCGATCTGGAGGTACTGCGCACCCTCGACCTGGACGAGGCGCAGCGCGCGGAGATCCTCGCCGACCTGCAACGCAGCCAGGGCCGGGTGGAAACCACCCTCGCCGCGCTGGAGCGACTCGCCACCGGCGACCTCACCAACGAGCGCGACCATGTCGCCACCGATGTCGGCGACCTGTGCGACCAGGCCGCGCACGACGCCATGCGGCACTTCCCCGGGTTGAAGGTCCGCATCGACAGCGATACCGAGCTGGTCACCCGCGGCCTGCCCGCCGGACTGCGCCTCGCGGTGGACAACGCGCTGGCCAACTCGGTCAAGCACGGCCGCGCCACCGAGGCCCTGGTGTCCGCGCACCGAGCACCGAGCGGGCACATCGTGATCAGCATCGACGACAACGGTCGCGGCATCCCGCCGCACGAGCGACAGGCCGTATTCGACCGCTTCTTCCGCGGCAGCCAGGCAAGCAAGGGCGGCTCGGGCCTCGGCCTCGCCCTGGTCGCCCAGCAGGCCCAATTGCACGGCGGCCGAGCCTATTTCGACGACGGCACACTGGGCGGCATCCGCCTCGTCCTAGACCTCCCCGCCCCCTAACCGCCGCGCACATCTCCTCGCCCCGCGCACGAAACAGCCGGCAAGTCCGTGCGCAGCCCGCGGAGTTGTGCGCGGCACTCCGATCACCCCGCCGCGTACGTTTTCGTGCGCGGCGCACATCTCCTCGGGCCGCGCACGAAATCGCTAGCGAATTCGTGCGCGAGGGGCGAAAACGTGCGCGAGGGTCCTTAGTGAACTCTCATGGAAACGCCAGTGGGTGGGTTATGTGAGGGTTCTATGGTCAGGCTTGTGATCGGAAAACGCGCCCGCTGGGGTCTTCTCGCCGTTGCTCTTGTCAGTGCTGGCGCGCTCGGCGCCGGGCTCAGCGCGTGTAGCCGATCGGACAGCGGCCCCACCGGTATTGCCCTGGTCAACGCCGATACCGGGCCGACGGGGGCGAAGGTGATCAAGGCGTTGCAGGATGCGGGTGGGTACGAGTGGACCGCGGCCAAGCCGGGCGAGGCGAGCACCGACGACTACGCCGCGGTGATCACGCTGCCCGCCGACCTCACCGAATCCATGGGCACCTTGGCCGGTGCGCAGCCGCGCCGGGCCAAGGTCACCGTGGACACGCACAAGGGCGCGGATACCGGCCTGGTGAACGGCGCGGTCACCGAGGTGACGCATCGGGTCGGCGCGGCGGGAGTGGATGCCGCGCTGTCCGCGGTCGGGCAGGCGCGCAGCCAGATGACGCAGGCGCAGTTCACCGCGCAGTTGCTGAAGGCCGGGGTGAACGCGGCCGCCGCGGGCACCGAGCAGTTCAGCTCGGGCACCGACCAGCTGCTCGGCTTCCTGAACTTCGCCAAAGAGGGTTCCGCGCAACTGACTTCGGCCATCGCGCTGCTGAACTCCACCGTCGACGGCGCCACCGCACAGGCGAATCAGCTTGCCGCCGCGCTGGATTCGACCGGTATCACGATCGCGCAGGTGGAGCAGACGGCGAACACCGTTAACTCCGGCCTCGACCAGATCCTCCCGCCGCTGCGCGCGCTGCCCTTCGCCGGTGATCCGGCGCTGGCCGACATCATCAAGAAGCTCGAAGCCCTGCAGGGCATTTCGGGCCAGGCCGGTTCTCAGCTCACCGGCCTCGGCTCGCTGGTCGGCGGCGCGGTCGACCCGAACACCGATCTTGGCACCCTGCTGCACACCGTGGTCGACCGGTTGACCAGTGCCAGTGCGCAATTGAACGAGGGCGCGAAGCTGGCCGAAGACCTGCCTCGGCTGGCCGACCAGGGCGGGGCCCAATTGGTCAGCGCCATCAGTCAACTCACCGGCGGCATCACTCAGCTGCAGACCATCGTCGGCAACCTGAGCACGCAGACCGACAAGGCCGTCGATGCCCTCCCCCAGCGCAGCACAGCCCAGCAGTCCGCACTCGCCCTGGCGCTGACCGATCCGGTCGAGGTCGTCCGGCAGTAGAAACGGCGATGGCCCGTATCCCAGAGAGCTGGCACACGGACCATACAACCCAACCACTACGGAGCGAGTCTTACGAGCGACCCGTTCGCGGCCCGTCTCGTGTCCCAGCTGTCGAAGCGCATGCGCCGCAGGCGCGAGTCTCGACAGCTGGGACACGAGACACCAGGGGGCCGCGAACACGCCGCGGCCACGCGGCAAATTACTTGGCGTCCAGCAGGTCGATGACGAAGACCAACGTCTTGCCCGCGAGCGGGTGGCCTGCACCGGCCGGGCCGTAGGCCAGCTCCGGCGGGATGGTGAGCTGGCGGCGGCCGCCGACCTTCATGCCGGGGATGCCGTCCTGCCAGCCCTGGATCAGGCCGCGCAGCGGGAAGTTGATGGACTCGCCGCGGTTCCACGAGGAGTCGAATTCTTCGCCGGAATCGAATTCCACACCGACGTAGTGCACCTCGACGTTGCCGCCGGGCACGGCCTCTTTGCCTTCGCCCTCGATGATGTCCTTGATCACCAGCTCGGCAGGCGCGGGGCCGCCCTGGAACTCGATCTCCGGCTTGGTCATTCGGCGTATCCCCTTCGATTAGGTGATGGTGGGTGAAACGGTGGAACTAACGATTGGTGATCTCGCGGTAGTCGCGCGCGCCGTAGCCGGTGTAGATCTGCCGCGGGCGGCCGATCTTCAGTGGCTCGCTGTGCATTTCGCGCCAGTGCGCGATCCAGCCCGGCAGCCGGCCCATCGCGAACAACACGGTGAACATGCGGGTCGGGAAGCCCATGGCCTTGTAGATGACGCCGGTGTAGAAGTCGACGTTCGGGTACAGGCGGCGCTCGACGAAGTACTCGTCGGTGAGCGCGGCCTCCTCCAGCGCCTGGGCGATGTCGAACAGCTCGTCGTTGCCGAGCTTGTTCAGGATCGCGTCGGCGTGCTTCTTGGCGATCGCGGCGCGCGGGTCGTAGTTGCGGTAGACGCGGTGCCCGAAGCCCATGAGCTTCACGCCGTCTTCCTTGTTCTTGACCTTGCGGATGAATTCCTTCACATCGCCGCCGTCGGCCTTGATGCCGTCGAGCATCTCCAGCACGGCCTGGTTCGCGCCGCCGTGTAGCGGGCCCCACAGGGCGTTGATGCCGCCGGACACCGAGGTGAACAGGTTGGCGTCGGAGGAGCCGACGAGCCGGACCGTCGAGGTGGAGCAGTTCTGCTCGTGGTCGGCGTGCAGGATGAGCAGCATGTCCAGCGCCGCGGCGACCTCGGGGTCGACCTCGTACGGCTCGGCCGGGAACCCGAAGGTCATCCGGAGGAAGTTCTCCACCAGGCTCAGCGAGTTGTCCGGGTAGAGGAACGGCTGGCCGACGGACTTCTTGTACGAGTAGGCCGCGATGGTCGGCAGCTTGGCCAGCAACCGGATGGTGGACAGCTCGACCTGCTCGGGGTCGCGCGGGTCCAGCGAATCCTGGTAGTAGGCCGACAGCGCGTTCACCGCGGAGGACAGCACCGGCATCGGGTGCGCGTTGCGCGGGAAGCCGTCGAAGAAGCGCTTCAGATCCTCGTGCAGCAGCGTGTGCCTGCGGATCCGGTCGGTGAAGTCGTCCAGCTGGGTCTGCGTGGGCAGCTCGCCGTAGATCAGCAGGTAGCTGACCTCGATGAAGGTCGACGTGCCCGCGAGCTGGTCGATCGGGTAACCGCGGTAGCGGAGGATGCCCGCCTCACCGTCGATGTAGGTGATCGCCGACTTGGTCGGGGCGGTGTTCATGAAGCCCGGGTCGTAGGTGACGTACCCCGTGCTGGCCAGGAGCTTTCCCAGCTCGATTCCGTCGTTGCCTTCGGCGGCCTTGGCGACCGTCATCGGGAACTCCCCGCCGGGGTAGGTAAGCACCGGCTTGGCGTCTTCGTCGACGTTGATGATGTTCTCAGCGGGCACGGAAGGATCCCTCTCAGGCTAGAACCGTAGGCATCGTCGCGGTCGGCGCACGATGCACTTGTCTCAACGCTAGACGTTCACCGACACGGACAACCAGGAGGGTAGTCCTGCGGCTCCGCACAATCATCTCGTGGGCGAGTGCGGTCCGAACAACTCGTCCCACGACAGTTGCCGAATGTTCGCCGAGCTCATGGTGCCACTATTTCCGCATGTGCGCGGCCTACCCGGTATCGCACGAATGCCGGGAATGCGACGGCGGCGATCACCACGCCGATCACCACCAGTCCGCCACCACCCGCCGCGGCGACGGCGGTACCCAGACTCGCTGCCGCAAAACCGTGGGCAACATCACCGATTCGCGGCCCACCTGCGACAACCACGATGAACACGCCCTGCAGCCTGCCGCGCATCTCGTCGGTGGCGACCTGCTGCAGCATGGTCACCCGCAGCGCGGCCGAGACCATGTCCACCGCGCCACCGAAGGCCGAGCAGAGCAGCGCGAGCCAGAGCCCGACGCCGAGACCGAGCCCGTGCTCGGTGAATCCGACGGCGACGCCGAAGCCGACCATGGCCACGCCCCACAGCGCGATGCAGACGAGCACGGCGAGGCCCTGCCGCCGAATGCGCGGTATCCAGCCGGAGAACACCCCGCCGAGCACCGCGCCCACCGACATGGACGCGAACAGCAGGCCGAGCGCCACGCCGCCGGTGGTCGGATCGCCGAAGGTCTCGTGCGCGATCTGCGGGAACAGCGCGCGCGGCATGCCGAACACCATGGCGATCACGTCCACCGCGAACGAGGCGAGCAGGATCCGCTGGGTGGCCAGGTAGCCGAAACCGTCCAGCACCGTGCGGAATCCGGCCCGGCGCACGGATCCGGTCGGCGGCAGCGCGGGCAGTCGCCACACCGCCCAGATCGTGGCGAGCAGGGCGATGGAGTCGATCAGGTACAGCGTGGACAACCCGACCACCGGGATCAGCGCGCCGGCCAGCACCGGTCCGGCGATGGCACCGAACTGCATCACCGTCATGCTCAGCGAATTGGCCGCGGCCAGATGGTGTTCCGGCAGCAGCCGCGGGATAGTCGCGCTGCGCGTCGGCTGGTTCACCGCGAAAAACGCCTGCTGCACCGCGAACAGGCCGAGCACCACCCACACGTTGTCGATGCCCGACGCGGCCTGTGCCCAGAACGCCACTGCGGTGAGCCCGGTGCCCGCGTTGGTGATGAGCATCAGCTTGCGCCGGTCCATCACGTCCGCGAGCGCGCCGCCCCACAGGCCGAACACGATCAGCGGGACCAGGCCGAACAGGCCGGCCAAGCCGACATAGCCCGAGCTGCCGGTGATCTGGAAGATCTGCTGCGGCACCGCGACAATGGACAGCTGCGCACCGATAACGGTGACAATGCCCGAGGTCCAGAGGCGCCGGAAATCGTTATGTCGCAGTGGTGCCGTGTCGGCCAGCAGTCTCACCGGCGGCAGCGTAACCAGTCGACGCCGATCGACTCGAATAGATATTTGTCACCCGCGCGTCGGGAATACCTCAGGGCTGTAGTCGCTGGACCGTCATCTCGTCCTTGTCGATGAGCACCCGGATCCGGTTGTGCAGCCTGCCGCGACGCCCCTGCCAGAACTCCACCTCGTCCGGGCGGAGCAGGAAGCCGCCCCAGTGCGGCGGCACCGGAATCTCGTCGACGGTGTCGAACCGCGCGACGGTCTCGGCCATCAGGCGGTCCATCTCGGCGCGCGACCCGATCGGCTTGGACTGGTGCGAGGCCCACGCGCCGAGCTGCGAATCACGCGGGCGGGAGCGCCAGTACACCGCGGTGGTCTCGGCGGCGACCCGCTCGATCGCGCCGCGTACATGCACCTGCCTGCCGAGCGCGGGCCAGACGAAGGTGACGGCGGCGAACGGGACCGCGGCGAGCTGGCCGCCCTTGGCCGAGTCGTAGTTGGTGTAAAAAGTCACACCCTCCGGTGAGAGCCCTTTACACAGCACCGTCCTGGCGACCGGTCGTGGCGTGCCGTCGGCCAGTGACACGGTGGCCAGAACCATGGCGTTCGGCTCCGCGACGCCGACCGCGGTCGCCTGCTCGATCCAGTGGCGCAACAACGGCTCCCAGCCGCCGGCCAGCCATGTTTCGTCCAAATCGACGTCTTCGCCGCTGCCGAACGGGGCGCCGCCGTAGTCGGCGCGCATGCCCGCGAGATCGGTGCTCGGCGGGATATCGGCCGTCTCCTGGCCGCCGGGTGAATTGTCCAGGTCACGCATGGGCCAGACGTTACTCCGCGGTAGCAAGGATCTAAGGTGATGGTGATCGGCATGTGCTCGGCGAGCCTCATCAACCCCTGATCGACGCGAGCATCATGCGGCCCGAAGTTGCAAGGAGAAGTCACACCATGACTACCACCCCCGCGGTGCCTACCGGGCAGACCGCCGTACCCAGTGATTTCGTCAGTGGCCTCGAGGGCGTGGTGGCTTTCACCACCGACATCGCCGAGCCCGACAAGGACGGCGGCGCGCTGCGCTACCGCGGCGTCGATATCGAGAACCTGGTCGAGGGCCGGGTGACCTTCGGTGATGTCTGGGCCCTGCTGGTCGACGGCGCGTTCGGCCGCGGCCTGCCGCCCGCCGAGCCCTTCCCGCTGCCGGTGCACACCGGCGACGTGCGGGTCGACGTGCAGGCCGGCCTGGCCATGCTCGCCCCGATCTGGGGCTACCAGCCGCTGCTCGACATCGATGACGAGACCGCCCGCGACAACCTGGCCCGCGCCTCGGTGATGGCGCTGTCCTACGTCGCGCAGTCCGCGCGCGGCATCTACCAGCCCGCGGTGCCGCAGAAGAAGATCGACGAGTGCAATACGGTCACCGAGCGGTTCATGACCCGCTGGAAGGGTGACCCGGACCCGAAGCACACCGAGGCGATCGACGCCTACTGGGTCTCGGCCGCCGAGCACGGCATGAACGCCTCCACCTTCACCGCGCGGGTGATCGCCTCGACCGGCGCCGATGTCGCGGCCTCGCTGTCCGGCGCGATCGGCGCGATGTCCGGCCCGCTGCACGGTGGCGCCCCCGCCCGCGTGCTGCCGATGATCGAAGAGGTCGAAAAGACCGGCGACGCCCGTGGTTTGGTCAAGGGCATCCTGGACCGCAAGGAAAAGCTGATGGGCTTCGGGCACCGGGTGTACCGGGCCGAGGACCCGCGCGCCCGCGTGCTGCGCGCCACCGCCAAGCGACTCGCCGCGCCGCGCTACGAGGTGGCCGCCGCGCTGGAGCAGGCCGCTTTGGCCGAGCTGCGCGAGCGTCGCCCGGACCGGGCGATCGAGACCAACGTCGAGTTCTGGGCGGCGGTGATCCTCGACTTCGCCGAGGTGCCCGCGCACATGATGCCCGCCATGTTCACCTGTGGCCGCACCGCCGGCTGGTGTGCGCACATCCTCGAGCAGAAGCAGCTCGGCAAGCTGGTGCGTCCGGCGGCCATCTACACCGGGCCCGCGCCGCGCCGCCCGGAGGACGTCGCGGGCTGGGCAGCCATCTCGCACGCATAGCAATAGTTGAATGGTATGGCCGCGAGCCGAATGTCCTGCACCAGTTGGACGTTCGGCTCGCGTAGCATCCGTGACTGACTTCGGAAAGAGGGGTTGACGGATGTTCGACAGAGGGCTGTCACGACGGCGGATGTTCGGCGTCGGCGCCGCGCTGGCCGCCGGTTTCGCCACCACCGGATGTGGCACGGCACAAAGCGATACGGCGTTCGCGGAGCCGAATTCGACGAGTCCCTACCCGGTCGCGGGCGATTCCCCGGTGGTCGACAAGGCCGCGCCCGCGCCGACCAACTCCCCCGCCGCCGTGGCCGCCAGGCACGCCGGTGACCAGCCGAAGCAGTGGGGCGTCGAGATGACGGGCATCCTCAGCACTTTCGCGGCCACCGGCAAGCAGATGGCGCTGACCTTCGACGCGTGCGGCGGGCCGGGCAACAACGACATAGATGAATCGTTGGTGAACTTTCTGATCACCCACCAGATTCCGGCCACCCTGTTCTTGAACAAGCGCTGGATCGATGCGAATCAGGGGCGGGCCGCCCAACTCGCCATGAGCCCGCTGTTCGAACTGGCGAATCACGGCGTGGCACACCGGCCGCTGTCGGTGAACGGGCGCGCCGCCTACGGGATCAACGGCACCGGCTCGGCGCAGGAGGCGGCCGACGAGGTCTGGGCCAATCACGAGCGACTGACCGGACTGGTCGGCAAGCCACCGCGGTTCTTCCGGGCGGGCACGGCGCACTACGACGAGGTCGCGGTCGCCATCGTGAACGAATTAGGGGAAACCCCGGTCGGTTTCAGCATCAATGCCGATTACGGTGCCACCGCGACCGCCGCCAAGGTGCAGGCCGCGATGAATGCCGCTGCGCCGGGAGCGATTTCACTCGCGCACATGCACCGCCCGCAGTCCGGCACCGGCGCGGGCATGATCGCCGCCCTGCCGACCATCCGGGACATGGGTTTTACCTTCGTACACCTCTGAGCCGCACGCCTTTCGCCGAGCCGCACCGAGAATCGCATGCGATTTTCGGTGCGGGAAATCAGCAGGCGTGCGGGGTCAGTCCTCGCCGAGCGAAGCCGCCCAGTCGACCGCGACCGATTCGCCGTGGTCGACGGTGAAGAAGGCGACCTCCAGGTGCTGGCCCAGATCGACCAGGCCGATCGCGGCCAGCGGCACCGGCTGGACGAGGCGGACGAGCCACGGCTTCGGCTCGTCCCAGGCGCGCAGTTCGAGGTCGAGACGCAGCACCGGATCGTCGCGACCGGAGTAGTCCGCGGCGACCGGGGTCGCGGCGAGCACCGTCGCGTCGGCGCGGCGGCCGTCGGCGAGGATCTTCGAGATGCTGGCCCGGCCGGTCTCCGCGAAATCGGGCACGTAGAGCACCAACCGATCCCGATCGCCCGGATCGACGCGGCAGCACACCACATCGCCGGGCTGCATCCATTCCAGATTCGCCTCGGACACCCGCTGTCGCACCCTGGTCTCGTACGGCGGTATGCCGTCGACCAGTACCCGCACCCAGAACACCTGCCCCGACGCCCCGCTCACCTCGAGTTCGCCCGCCGTCGATTTGGTGCTCGATCGCACGCCGAGGATCGTCGCCGAACCCAGCGCGCCACGCATCAGCAACTCGCGCCGCGCGCCATCGGAAATCGCGCCGATGTGCCGCCCGAAGGTTCGTGGCCGTCGTCCGAGCAATCGCCACCCCGAGTTCGCCGACGCCATGTTCATGGGCGCAAAGGTTAGCTGGCGTGTGGTCGGCGACACAGCAATACCACCGCAACCCGAGCAGACCGTGCCGAATCCGGCGTGGCGCGCCCGCGCGGGCGCCCGTGGCCTCGAGCACTGGTGCCGACCCGCACGAACCGGGCTGGTCCGACACGCTTTACCCTGTTCGCATGACCACTGCGTTCCCGACGATTCCCGACGACCTCAAGCCCGCCGACGGACGATTCGGCTGTGGCCCCTCCAAGGTGCGACCGGAGCAGTTGCAGTCCCTGGTGACCGTCGGTGCCTCGGTGTTCGGAACCAGTCATCGGCAGAAGCCGGTGAAGGATGTGGTCGCCCGGGTGCGCTCGGGTCTACGCGAACTGTTCGGGCTGCCGGACGGTTACGAGGTGGTGCTCGGCAACGGCGGCACCACCGCGTTCTGGGATGCCGCCGCGTTCGGCCTGATCCGGGAGCGTTCGCTGCACCTCACCAACGGTGAGTTCAGCTCGAAGTTCGCCAGTGTGGCCAAGGGCAACCCGTTCATCGGCGACCCGATCGTGATCTCGGCCGAGCCGGGCAGCGCGCCGGAGCCGGTGTCGGATCCGTCCGTCGACCTGATCGGCTGGGCGCACAACGAAACCTCCACCGGCGTCTCGATTCCGGTGCAGCGCCCGGCGGGTTCGGAGAACGCACTGATCGCGATCGACGCCACCTCGGGCGCGGGCGGTCTGCCGGTGAACATCGCCGACGCCGACGTCTACTACTTCGCGCCGCAGAAGAGCTTCGCCGCCGACGGTGGCCTGTGGGTCGCGCTGATGAGCCCCGCCGCGCTGGCCAGGGTCGACGAGATCAAGACCTCGGGCCGGTGGACCCCGGAGTTCCTCTCGCTGCCGATCGCGATCGACAACAGCACCAAGGACCAGACCTACAACACCCCGGCGCTGGCCACCCTGCTGCTGCTCGTCGACCAGATCGAGTGGCTCAACGGCAACGGCGGCCTGGACTGGGCGGTCAAGCGGACGCTGGATTCCTCGTCGCGCCTGTACAACTGGGCCGAGTCGAGCGAATTCGCCACGCCGTACGTCGCCGACCCGGCACACCGCTCGCAGGTGGTCGGCACCATCGACTTCGCCGACTCGGTCGACGCGGCCGCGGTGGCGAAGGTGCTGCGCGCCAATGGAATCGTCGACACCGAGCCCTACCGCAAGCTGGGCCGCAACCAGTTGCGCGTCGGCATGTTCCCGGCCATCGACCCCGAAGACGTCAGCCAGCTCACCCGCAGCATCGACTGGGTCGTGCAGAATCTGGGCTGACACACCGGGATCGAGCGCGACACGCCACAGATGACACGCCGCGCCGAGAACTGCGGTAAGTCGAACAGAGCAGATTAGCGGGGTGCGGGAGTCTCTTCGGAGATTTCCGCCCCGCGTGTCTCGCCCCACGAATCCCAGAAGTGCACTACTGTTTCGGAAAGTGGGCGGTGTCGCGGGTCGACGCGGTAAGGAGGTAACGGTGCGTGAACTTCGAGTGATCGGGGTGACGCCCGACTCCACGCACATCGTGTGTATCGACACCGAGTCCGGCGCGAAATACCGGCTTCCCGCCGACGACAAGCTACGAGCCGCAGCGCGCGGAGACCTTGCCCGATTCGGCCAGATCGAGATCGAAATGGAAGCAACTATGCGTCCTCGCGATATTCAGGCTCGTATCCGTGCCGGCGCCTCCGTCGACCAGGTCACCGAAGAATCCGGCATGCCGGCCAGCCGCGTCGAGCGGTTCGCCTACCCCGTGCTGCTGGAACGGGCCCGCGCAGCCGAACTCGCACAGAAGGCGCATCCTGTCCGCCCCGACGGCCCCGCCGTGGAAATCCTCATCGATGTCGTCACCGCCGCCTTCACCGAGCGCGGGCACAACATCGAGGGCGCCGAATGGGACGCCTGGAAGGACGAAAAGGGCTTCTGGGTCGCCCAATTGCAGTGGCAGAACGGGCGTTCCGAGATCGCCGCGCACTGGCGCTACCAGCCCGACGCGCACGGCGGATCGGTCTCCCCGCTCGACGACCCCGCCTCCGACCTGATCGATCCCGACTTCGGCCGCGCGCTACGCGGCCTCGCGACGATCCTGCCCGCCGAGCCGGAGGTCGCCGCCCCCGCGCCGCAGCCGGAACCCACCGTCGAACCGCGTCCCGCACCCGCCGCGCCGCCCGCGCGCCCCGCGGCACGCCAGCAGAGCCAGCCCACCCTGGACGAGTACTACGAACAGCGTGCCGTCGCGGCCGGTGGCGCGAACACGCCTGCCATCACGGCGGGCGCGACCGCAACCCCCACCGCCGCAACCACTGCGGCGCCCGCTGCGGCAAACCCGGTGCCCGCGCCGAGCGCGCCTGCGCCGACGACGCCGAGCACTCCTGCGGAGACCGCCCCCGCCGCACCTGCCGCGTCGACGAAGCCTGCCGTCGAGGAACCCGCTAAGCCCGCTGCGAACGGAAAAGCGCCTGCTAAGTCTGCCCGCACCAAGCGTGGCAAGGCGCCTATGCCGTCCTGGGAGGACGTGCTGCTCGGCGTCCGCAGCTCGGGGCATTAAGACGATTGTCCGCTGCTTCCGTCGTGGAACTGCACGGTACAAAGGCTTCGACCACAGCACGGTGTCACATCAGCGCTGCCCGCCGGAGAACATGCACTTCTCAGCGTGGCAACTGATTTCGTGAGCACATGGGTAACTCGTCGGGGACCGGCTAACGCCGCACCCGCATCACCGCTGGCCGCCAACGCAACTCGCAACGCGCCTAAGTCTGGCTTGAATACGCGGAGAGGCGGAACAGAGTAGATTTTTAGGGTGTGGTCGACGACGCGCAAGGTGGCGAGCGAAGCACTGAGTCGGTGAATCGCTCGACATCACCGTGCGTTGCTCGAAGTTCGCGGAGCTGATTCGTGCAACCATCGGGAGGTGCCGGAAATGCTATCGAAAGCTTCGTCGCTCTGGTACGTCGACGCACCCGATCCGTTGACGGTCCTGCGCGCCAACCATGATCCAGATCCCGATGCCGCACTGGCGCTGGCGAAGCAGCTGTACAGCGACCGGGATGTGCTGCCGATCATGGTCGGCACCCTCGCGGGGTGTGCGGGCCCGGACCTCGACGAGGTGTACATCGGTTGCTACCCGGGCGTGACGGTCGTGTGCTCGGCGCAGGCCGCGCGGATCCACCCGACCGAGATCCCGGAACTGCTGGTCCGTCCGCTGGCCTCCGAGCACACCTATCTGGTGTCGTTCGACACCACGCACGGCTGGGGCGCGTTCGCGCATTGGGAGCGCGGCGAATTCCGCAGGGCGTTCAGTTCGAGCCGGGTGAACATCCTGGAGGACGAGGGCCTGCCGCTGGTGTGGGAGCGGCCGTACTGGGCGGGTGACCATCCGGTCCACTGGCGCGCGGGCGAGCTGCCCGACCCGCAGACGCTGCCGTTCGATCCACCCGATTTCGCCGACGCCGCCAACAACGAATGGCTCGGCTTCCACTATCGCTCCCCCGCCGCCGAGGGCGCGCTGGTGCCCGGCGACGTCGCGGTGTGCGGGTTCACGCTGTATCCGAAAGGCCAAGCGCCCGACCCGGCCACCCGCATGCCGCCGCAGCAGGAGGAGCCGGACAGCGTGCGCCCACGACGCGGCCTGTTCGGCTGGCTGCGCGGCCACGACCGGGTCTCTTAACCCGCAAACCCGTTGATCAGCAGCGCCACCCAGCCGAGCAGCACACCCGCCGTGCCGCCGCCGACCACCCACCTGGTCACCGGCGTCCACCGCCACCGCCACACGGTCGGCGCCGCACCACCGGCGGCGATCAGGTTCACCGCCACCGCGAGCAGCGGATGCACCTCGGCGAGCGCCCGGCCGAAGGAGAACACCGCGACCGTGGCGAGCAGCCCCACCATGATCGCGACGGTAATGCCCGTGCCCCACGGGGTCGGGCCCTGGTACGGCGGGTAACTCACGTGCGCACCCGCTCGTAGAACGCCATCGCGGCCGCGGTCGCCACATTGAGCGAATCGGTGCCGGGTGACATCGGAATTCGCGCCCGCACATCGGTGGCTCGCATCGCGTCCTCGCTCAACCCCGGACCTTCGGCGCCGAGCAACAAAGCCACCCGCTCACCCGTCATCGCCGTGGCCAGATTCACCGCAGCCGGGTTCGGGGTTAAAGCGATGATCTGGAAACCCTTGCGCCGCAGTATATCCAGACCGTGCGGCCAATCGGGGACGGAAGCGAACGGCACCCGGAGCACGTGGCCCATCGATACCCGCACCGCACGCCGGTACAGCGGGTCGGCGCACCGGTCGCCGAACAGGATCGCCTCGGCGCCCAGGCCGGCCGCGTTGCGGAACATCGAACCGAGGTTCTCGTGATCGTTGACGCCCTCCAGCACGGCCACCGTGCGCGCCTGTTCGAGCACGTCGTCCAAGGTGAGCGCCGCCGGGCGCGGTGCCACCGCGAGCACGCCGCGGTTCAGATGGAAGCCGACCACCTCCGCCATCACCTCGGCGGAAGCGCGGTAGTACGGCACCTCGACGCCGGCCAGGTCGTCGGCGAGTTCCTGTCGCCGCTTCTCGACGCCGAGCAGCGCGGTCGGCGCGAATCGCGAGTCAAGCATCCGCTGCACGACCACCACGCCCTCGGCGATCACCAGGCCCTTGCGTCCTGGCAGATCGGGTCGGCGGTCGGCGGAGTTGAGGTCGCGGAAGTCATCGACCCGCGGGTCGGCGGGGTCGTCGATATCGATCACTTCGGCCACGGCTACATCCTGCCTGGGCAGGGCGCGCGGCGCCGCCATCGGTTCGGCCGAGTCCGGCGGTAATTCGAATGCGGCACGGTAGGGCGGCGTGCGAAGGTCGTGCCATGACGCTGCCAAACGGAATCACCATTCGGTCGGCTACCGCGGCCGACGACGCGGCCATCACGCTGCTCGCCGATACCGCCTTCGGCATGCGGTCGCCCTCGGCGACGCTGGCACCCGAGGCCAGGGTCTTCACCATCGAGAACGCCGTGGTCGCGGTCGACGGCGGACGGGTGGTCGGGGCGACGAAGGCGACCCGGATGACGCTGACGGTGCCGGGTGAGCGCGCGGTCGAGGCGTGCGGGATCGCGGCCGTCTGTGTCGCGCCGACGCATCGGCGGCGCGGCATCCTGCGGGCGATGTACACCGAGCAGCATCGGCGCACCGAGGCGGACGGGGTGGCGTTGACCATCTTCACGGTGAGTCAGGGCACCATCTACGGGCGCTTCGGTTACGGGCCGACGGTGCGGGAGAACGCGGTGAGCATCGATCGGCGGTTCGCCGAATTCCGGCCGTCGGCACCGGATCCGGGTGGCGTCGAACTGGCCACGCTCGCCGAGGTGACCGATCAGGTGCGGGCGATCTATGACCGCTGGCGCCGGATCGTGCCCGGTGCCCAGGTGCGCCCGGAGGCCAACTGGGCGATGCTGTTCGCCGACCCGGTGGCGGTTCGCGGCGGCGGCACCGACCTCTTCACACTCGTGCACCCGGACGGCTACGCGCTGTACCGCCACCGCCGTGCCGAGAACGTCAATGTCGCCGAGGTGGTCGAGATCCGGGCGGTCACCTCCGACGCGCATGCCGCGCTGTGGCGGGCGCTGGTCGGGCTCGAGCTCGTGCAGCGAGTCGATGCGGTGCTCAGCGACAACGACCCGCTGCCCTACCTGCTCACTGACGTCCGGCTGGTCCGGACCAACGCGCGCTATGACGCACTGTGGTTGCGGCTCATGGACATTCCCGCCGCGCTGACCGCCCGCACCTACCAGCGCGACCTGGATGTCGTACTCGCGGTGGCGGATCCGTTCCGCAATGCGGGTGGCACCTTCGCCCTCACCATCCGCGACGGCATCGCCGAATGCGCACCGACCACCCGTCCGGCCGAGGTCGAGCTCGGCATCGACGTTCTCGCCAGCATGTACCTCGGCGCCTACCCCGCGCGCGTCTTCACGGCGGCAAACCGCCTGCAGGCCAAGGATTCCGCCAAGGCACGCGCCCTCGACGAGGCCTTCGCCACCGAACGCGACGCGGTCCTCGGCTGGTTCTTCTAGGCCGGTCGGCGCGGTTGCTGAGGCCGACTGCGCCACCGCCCGACGCCTACGGTGGCGGGTAGATCGACGGGCGGATACGCGCCGGAAAATGCCGGGTGAACTCGGGTTCCGGATTAGTTTCTATCGGTACTAATCCTTTAAGTTCAGCTACATCCGACCGAACAGTTTGGGGTAGCTGATGATGAACACTCCGAGAGCAGTACGCGTAGTCGCCGCAACCGACGTCGCGCAGGAGATCGGCAGGCAGGGGCAGCATCTCGTCCCGTATATCACTCGGGAAACTGCTGGGAGCCAGGGGATTTCGGCCGGAATGGTGAATATGCCGCCGGGGAAGGTGTCCAAGGCGCACTATCACGCGCACAGCGAGATCATCGTCATCTGTCTGCGCGGCCGCGCGGCGACGTTGGTCGGTCCGGATCTGACGCCCCATCTGCACGGCCCCGGGGAGTTCGTGTACATCCCCGAGGGGGTGCTGCACGCCGCGGTAAACCTCAGTGAGACTGAGGATCTCATCGCGGTGGAGATGCGCACCGATCCGATGTTCAACGACGATGTGGTGCTGACCCCGGAGCACGACGGTGCGGTCGCGGACGCGGTCGCCCGGCTGCGCCGTGATCTCGCGCCGGCGGGCGCGGGTCTATGACAGCCGTGATCAGTCGCGGTGCCGCCGCGGTGCGCAGCGGGCCGATCGACGATATCTTCACGACGCTGGCCCTGCGTCCGGAGGTGATCTCGTTCGCCGTCGGCGCGCCGGATCCGGCCCTGCTGCCCGGCCAGTTGATGGCCGCGCTGGCCACCGAAGTCATTGCCGAGCACGGGACTTCGGCCCTGCAGTACGGGATGACCCGGGGGTTTCCGCCGCTGCTCGACCAGGCGCAGGTGCTGCTGCGGGAACGGGGGATCACCAGCCCTGCTGATCTGACACACATCGCCACGGGCGGCTCCGGTGCCCTGCACAGCGCATGCATGGCGCTGCTCGATCCAGGCGCGGTGGTGCTGGTGGAGACACCGACCTACGGGCCTGCGGTGAAGGTGTTCCGCAGTCACGGCGCGGTCGTCACCGGTGTCGAGTCGGATATCGACGGAATCCTGCCCGCGGCACTGGATGTCGCGCTGACACGGCAGGAGGTGGCAATGGTCTATCTGCTGCCGACCTTCCAGAACCCGACCGGGCGAACGATGTCGGCCGTGCGCCGTCAGCAGATCGCCGAAGTTGTGCTGCGACACAGTGTGACGGTGGTGGAGGACGACGTCTATGTCGACCTCAGGTATCGGGGCGACCCGCTGCCGGCTTTCTGGTCCTACGCACCGCACAACACCGTCTACATCACGTCACTGTCGAAAACCGTTGCGCCCGCACTGCGGACCGGTATCGCGGTGCTGCCGGAGCACCTGCTCGAGCACGTGCTCGCGATGAAGCAGGGCATCGATATGCAGACCTCGACCTTCAACCAGGCGATTGCCGCAGCCTTCCTGCGCAGCGCGGCGGGTGCCGCACATGTGGCGCTCGCAATCGAGAGTTACGGCGCGAAGCTGGCCGCGCTCACCGCGGCGCTGCGCGAGCACCTGCCGTCCGGATTCTCCTGGACCGAGCCCGAGGGCGGAATGTTCGTATGGGTCGAGGGCCCTGCGGATTTCGACGCCGAACTGTTGCTCGGCCGGGCGCTGGACGCCGGCGTCGCCTTCCTGCCGGGCAGCATGTTCTACGCCGCGGCGGACGCACCGCGCAACAGCATGCGACTGAGTTTCGCGAACGTGTCCCATTCCGAGATCGACCGTGGCATAGCGATATTGGCCGACCTGTGCGGGGCGCGATGAGCATCGTCGGAGTGTGGGAGGTGCGGGCCGACGGTGCCCCGTTCGCGCACCATGTCATGTTGTTCCACGCGGACGGCACCATGCTCCAGTCGAATCCGGATCACGGTAACCGGCATACCAGCGACAGCAATGGCATGGGTACCTGGCATACGGATGGCACGACGGTGTCGGGAGCGTTCGTCGAGTTCACCGTCGACCGCTCGCATCCGGAATCGATATGCCGGGGCGTTGTGCGGTTCGAGGTGACCGTGCGCGGCGACGAGTTCCTCGGATCGGCGAGTGCGATGTTCTACGAGCTGGACGGAACGCCCTGTCGCGGTCCGTTGGTGACGGACCTCACCGGTCAAAGGTTCGACGCCCGCACGTATTCGGAGCCACCGGTGAGACAGGTGCAGGCGGTCACGTCGCACTGATCACGCGACGGCTCGGGGGAAACCCTGATGCCCGGTGCTCGCTTCGACTGGCATCCTGTTCACATGGCGCCGATTCGTTTGATCCTCAACGTCCTGTGGCTGGTGTTCGTCGGGATATGGATGGCGCTCGGCTACATCCTGGCCGGGATCATCTGCTGCATCCTGATCATCACCATCCCGTGGGGCATCGCATCCTTCCGGATCGCGGCCTACGCGCTGTGGCCGTTCGGCCGGACCACGGTGGAGAAGCCGGGTGCGGGCGCGGGATCGCTGGTCGGCAACATCATTTGGGTGATCGTGGCCGGCTGGTGGCTCGCGCTCGGCCACCTGCTGACCAGCATTCCGCTGTTCGTCTCGATCATCGGAATCCCGTTCGGCTGGGCCAATGTGAAGCTGATCCCGCTGTCGCTGTTCCCGCTCGGGCGCGACATCGTGGACAGTGATCAGCCGTTCGGGGCGCGCTGACTCATCCTTATTCGGATTCGGCGACTATCTGCTTCATGATGCCGACGGCGCGGGTGAGCACCACGATTTGTTCTTCGGTGAGGTTGGAGAGCTGGTCGGTCATCCAGGCCTCGCGGGCGTGCGTCTCGTCGGCGATGAGCGCGGTGCCCGCCTCGGACAGCGACACGATGATCTGGCGGCCGTCGGTGGGGTGCGGCTTGCGCTCGACCATGCCCAGGTCGGTGAGCGAGGCGATCACGCGCGTCATCGACGGCGGCTGCACGCGTTCTCTGGCGGCCAGCGCCCCTGGTGTCATCGCGCCGTCGCGCGCCAGGGTCGCGAGGGCAGAGAGCTGAGTCAGCGAAATCTGGGAGTCGGCGCGGCGGCCGCGCAGATGACGCGTCAGTCGAACCACTGCCAGTGAGAGCTCACCGGCGAGGGCTCGAACATCGGATGGCGTTGTCACAGAGGTGAACGATACGGGACGGGTGCGCGTCGGACGCGCGTTCTCGCAGCTACGCTGGTGCCGTGACTGAGAAAGTGCCACAGATCCCGCCGCGGCTGACAGATCCTCGCCCGGTGCTTGCGGTCGGCAGCGCGCTGTGGTTGGTGGCCACCCTGGTGGTGTGGGCCAGCGGTGACCGATGGGCATCGGTGCTGCCGGTCTGCCTGATGGGCCTGGTGGTCGGCGTGCTCGCCCTCGGGATCTTCCTGATCCAGCGGCGCGGGGCACGCCGCGGCGACAAGGGTGCGCAGACGGGTCTGTAGACCTCGCACCGGCCTCAGCCGACCTCGAAGTCGTTGGTAGTACCGGTGAACGGATGCAGCGCGCCGTCGGGGCTCAGGCTGTCGGCGTAGTGCTGGAACCGATACCGCCCCGGCGTCGCGTCGGCGGGGATGTCCCAGGTGAACCGCGCCACGGACTCGGCGGCGCCGCGCTTGCTCCAGAAGAACTTCACCGCCCATTCGCCCTCGTTGGCCTCCCGTACCCACTCCCCTGACGCGTGCAGCCGCTGCACTTCCAGGAAGGTGCTGTTGCGGCGGGTGTTGTGTTTCGGGTGGGCGGAAACGAATTCGGCGGCGACCTGGGTGCCGAGCGCGTAGGCCGGGGCGGGCTGGGTCAATACGTCGCCGAAGTTGCGGCCGGGCGGGGTGGTGTCCGGGCCAGCGCCCGGTTGGAAGTTCGGCTGCAGGTTGGACACGTCGCGCGGGGCAGGGCCGCGCGGGACGAGCTGGCGGGCGGCGAATGCCGTTGCCAGCCGGGTGAATTCCTGCTGGTAGGCGCAGAGTGTGTAGCGGCCGAACATGGTCGAGGCACCCTCGTACTGCTGCGAGTCGTATTCCTCAGGGGTGGTGACGTATTCGTGGTACGCGTTCGCGTAACCCTGCATCAGCACCTGCTCCAGCGGCACGCCGAGCGCGTCCGCGACCGCGCGGCGCACCCGCAGACCCGAGGTGATGGTGAATTCGCCACCGGCGGCGGCCAAGTAGAGCTCGCCGAGCCGAACGACCTGAATCGGCAACACATTCGGAATCCAGGCCACCGGTGGCATCAGGCCGAGCGGCGCGGCAATGGCCTTGGGCGCCTGGGCATCCGCGAGCCAGGCGGGCGATGGCGTGTTGGCGCCACCGAGCGCGTCCAGGAAGGGATTGCGCACGCCTTCCGGGATGGGCGCGCCGGGGAAGCCCGGTCCGTCCTCGACGCTGCCCGCGGCGAGCGAGACGCCCGCGGCCGCGGTCGCGGTGTGCCTCGGCTGCCCGTCGGGGGTGAACCGGCCGTCGACGGCGATGTCGGCCAGGTCGATGTAACAGAGCATCGAGTCGATCGGTCCGCCCATCGACCGCGCCTGGGCCAGCGCGTCTTTCGACGCCTGGTACTGGCGTTCACCGATGATGCGGGTGTTGTCGAACTCGTTCTCGGTGGGGCCGGAGCCGGGGCGCAGGTTCAGGTTCGGGGACATGTCGCCCGCGTTGGTCTGCGCGAAGGCGGCCACGAAATCCGGTGCGCCGTCGAGGTAGCGGACGCCGTGCTCGAGGTGCTCGTAGGAGAACGACGCGTAACCCTTGTTGTCCGCGCTGATCAGCCGGTTCTCATTGGTCATCGAGGTGCAGTGGGTGGAGAACCAGGTGATGGCGCCGACCTGCCGACCACCCTTGACAAGAGACAGCACCGTCACCGCCGGGTCGATGGCCTCGGGAAAGTGTTCTTTGTCGGCAACGGGATTGAGCTCCCAGGCCACCCGGGACCGGTTGACGCTCGCGTCGTGCAGCTCGCCGTGGCCGAGTGCGAGCGAGCCGGGGCCGAGGTCGGCGTCGGCGGCCGCGATGGCCTCCACGATGCCGTTGACCTCCGCGTCGTACACCTGCTGCTGAAAACCCAAGATGGACAGGTTGTATGCGTAATCGTTACTGGAGCCGCCGCAGGTCGCGTGCGAGTGCGTCGAGGTGAGCACCAGGTTCTGCTCGGTGTACCGATCGCCGAACCGGCGGGCCAGCTCCGCGAGTACGCCGCGGTGCACGGACTGGAAGATCATGCCGTTCTCGGCGACCACGAAAACGACGCGCTGTCCGGCGCTGCCGATGATGAACGCCCGAGCCCTCGGACGCAGGTGAATACCGGCCGTCTGCTGCTCGAGCTGGGAATAACCCATCATTCCGCATTCCGCGGCGGGGCCGGTGATGTCGGAAATCCCGACACCTAACTCATAGCCACCGGAACCGGGGGCGGCCGCGGCCGGTGCGCCGAGCGGGCCGGACATGGCGGGCACCGCCGCCGCGGCGGCCAGCGTCGCCGAACCGACAACGGTTCGGGCAAGAACGGTTCTGCGCGACAGCGGCATACGCGTCTCCTTCGATCCTGATGGCAGCGAACCATACAACTGGTCACTCGTCCAGTCGAGATTTTTCTACCGGCGAATTGACTGCACGCTCCCCGGGCGCTTAACTCCCTGGGGTGTCCTCCCGATTGAGCGTCGAAGAAAGACGGGCCCACCTTATCGAGGCCGCTATCGGTCTTGCCGAAAAAAAGGGCGTTGCGGGCGTGACCACGCGCGATGTCGCCCAAGCGGCAGGAGTCTCGCTTGGAGTGGTGCATTACTGTTTCGAAAACAAGGACGCGCTGATGACCGAGCTGGTCAAGGCGTTGTCGATGGAATTACGTGATTCTGTCGACGCCAATGAAACAGTATGGCAAGACGTCGGAAGTGGAAAAGAAGCACTTCAAAAATTGATCCGGGCCGGACTGGAACTGATGTGGCTGAACATAGAGGCCACTCCGGAACGTCAGCTGCTCACTTACGAAACCACCACTTACGCACTGCGCGAGGGTGAGCAAACTCCGGCGAAACTCGCGATCGCCCGCGAGCAGTACAACTTCAATGACTCCACCGTCGCCGACATCCTGGAACACGCGCGCGACGCGACCGCGAACCAGTGGTCGGTCCCGCTGCAGTCGTTGAGCCGATTCACCCTCAATGTGATCGACGGAGTCGTGCTGCGCTGGCTGGTGGACAACGACAGCGAGAGCGTGCGTTCGCAGCTCGATCTGCTCAGCCAGATGATCGCCGAGTACGCGGCTTAACAGCTGCGGCACAGTCGAATTCGCCGGTTCCCGGAAAACTACTGCTGCACTCTGAAATGCACGGTGTCGCCCTCGCGCCACCAGGGCACCGACGCGGTGGCTTCGAACGCGCCGTGCAGGCGCACCTGCAGATCGTCGTGCAGCACCAGGTCGCCCGCCTGCGGCGGCAACGAGAAGAGTTGTCGCAGTACCACTCCCAGTGGCTCGGCGGACCAGGTGGTGCGACGGCCGGTGGTCACGACCTCCGCGGTGACGGACTCGGAGACCAGCGGCAGGTCGAGCAGGGTCGCCAAGGCGGGCGCGGTGTCGATATCGCCCGCTACCAAGCGATCTGGCGGGATAGCGAAGCCGAACCACGGCTGATCGAGGATGAAAGCCTGCGCCGGATCGACAACCGCACCGGACAGTGCGCGCACTCGATCGGGCAGGTCGAGATCACCGAGATCCAGCTGATCCGCGGCGACGGCGCCGGCCAATCTCGCGTGCGTACGCGAAACCACCTCGGGAGTAGGCGTTTTCGACGGATCGGCGAGCGCGTTGAGCAAGGCCGCGGCCAGCTCGGGGGTGAGCACGGCCGAGTCGGCCAATATCGCGCGCATGGCGTTCGCGTCGTCGGCGAGACCGGGGACCGTGAAGGTCGGCAGCAGCTCGGCGAATTCGGTGTCCGACGGGTGCCGGAGCAGACCGAGCGGCGTGCCGTCGATGCGTGCGTTGGTGCGCAACCACCAGGCGGTGTAACCATTGCGGTCGGTGAGCAGACGACGAGTGCGCGGCGCGGAAGCCAACTGCCACAACGCCTCCGGCCAGGCTGCGTCGTCCACCAGGTCGAGATCGCGGATCGCGGCGAATTCCGGCGGATCGTCCGACAGCGTCGACCACCAGCGGTCTTCGTCGTCCAGATTATGGTCCGGTCCGGTCGGATCGGCCTCGGTGACCACGGTGAAGTCCCAGCCGACGCCGATGGCCCGCAGCGCTTGCGCGCCATAGCCTTCCACCACGGCAGGGTCGATCGCGGTGAACGGTGAATCCTCGATCAGCAACTCGCGCAGCGGCGCGTCGGGCAGCAGCAGCTCGTCGGCCGGGCGCAATTCGCCGTCGACGTCGGGCAATTCGATCAGACTGAGCCAGGACGGCAGCGCGGTCGGCTCGGCGAGCACGGCCAGCCGCAGGACCGCGTCGATGGTGTCCGCGTCGTCCGGGTGATCTTCCAGCTCGGCGCGTAGATCGGGTTCACTCAACAGATCTTCGGCAGTCGCGGAACGGGCGCCGAGCCTGGCCAGCAGCGGATGCGCGGCCTCCGGATGCACCAGCCTGGCCCAATGCACCGGGATCGCGACCTCGAGCTGATCATCGAGCACGGTCGTCCGGGGCCCGGTGACCAACCGCCCGTCGGCCAGCGGAACCGCAAGCGCCCCAAGCTCTTCGGCGGCCAGCGGATCCACCACGAACAGCTCCAGCGCCTCGTACAGCGAATACCACCAGTGCGGTGCCCGCTCCAGACCGCTCGACAACTCCGCCAGCCGCGCCAAACCGAGTCGGTGCACATCCAGCACACCGAGTGCCTCGGCATGCTCGCGGCCGGACAACTCCGGAATCACCAACGGGCCGACCACATCGTCGAGCAGACGCGCCAATTCCTCGGTCAGCCCGGTGAGCACACTCGCCCGCGTCGGTATGGCGACGTCGGTCGAATCGGCGGTCGGTACGTCGAACAGGTCTGCGCCGCCGAGTATTTCGGCAGCCACGTGGGCGGGCCACGCCGGTGCGGCACCGCTCTGCGGCGAATACGGGTCGCCCACGGCGTCGAACAGACCTTGGTCGACCGGAGATTCGGCAGCCGCGGACAGCTGCTCGCTGGGCGAGGTCGCTGCGGGCTGATCGAGTCGCGGCGCGGGGTCGTACAGGCCCCCAGTCGGGTCCTCAGCCGCTTGGTCGCCCGCACCGGCGGTCACGGGATGCGCGACGACGATCGGCAGCCAGGGCTGGGTCTGGAGCTCTCGGACGAGGGCCTCGCGGAGCAGGCCGTCGGCCTCGCTGCGGGCGAAGGCGGGGGTGGGGACCAGAACCAGGCGGTCGCGTGGTGGCAGGGCGCGGGCGAAATCCGCGTAGCCGAGAGCTAATTCGGTGAGGCGGGCGCCGGGGAGCAGGCGGCGGCGGTCCGGCTGCATGGCGATGTCGGCGATCAGCAGGGCTGGCAGGGACAGTTCCTCGTCGGAGCGGGTCGGCGCGCGCAGCACATCCGGGGCCGCGGCGGTGGGCCTGCCGTTGCGAAGCGGGAGGAGCCAGCGGGCGTGCGGTGCGCGGTACTGCCACCAGGCCCGGTGTGCGTCGCCGGGACCGTCGACGCGGATCTCCTGCAGGTCGTTGCCGAGATCGGTGGTGGTGCTGGTGAATTCCGCGGTCTCGATCGTGATGTGCCGCAGCGCGGGCAGTTCCAGCAGCAGGTCGATGGCTTCCGCGTGCATACCCGCGAGCAGTGCGGCGGCGTCGATGTCCGGGCGCAGGCGCAGCACGACTTCGGTGTCGAAGCCGTCCACCGGCGCGGTCTCGGACGGCCAGGCCATCCGCAGCACCGGCGGCGCGAACCCGTCCGCAGTGTCGTCGGCCGAGCTGTCGGGGATACGGATATCGTGCTGCCGCAGGGCATCCCAGGTCAGATCGCGAGAAAACACGAGCGAGCCGGTGGCCGAACGCAGTTCGATCTCGTCACTCACCGACAGCACCGCGGTGAAACCGACGCCGAACCGGCCGACGGCCGTGACCTCCGACTTCCCGGACGCTCGCAGCGCGGTGAGCGCGTACACGCCGGAGAGATCCAGCGGCGCACCGGTATTGGCGATATGCAGGACGCCGCCATCGAGCCGCACCACCAGCCGACCCGCGACACCGGCCTTGGCGGCGGCGTCCGCCGCGTTCTGGGCCAGCTCGGTCAGCAGCCGGTCACGGTAACCGGCACGCACCAGGTCCGCCTCGGTCGCAGCGTCTTCCCGCAACCGAGTCGGCGAATCACGCCACGCGGCAAGAACTCCCACCCGCAACCCCGAGGTGCCGAACGGATCGGCCGTCTCGGTCAGCTCTGCGGCGATGACTCGACCGCCCGGCCATCGCCGTCGACAACCGGCTCGTCGCCCGAAGTCGCCTGCGCCGCATCCACACCGGTGTCGGCAGGGCTGTCTGCGACGTCGGTGTCCGCCTGGCTCGCATCGGCCGAAGGTGAGTCAGCACTCGCAGTGGCCGAACCACTTTCGTCGCCACCATGCGTATCCGCACTCGGAGCCACAACCGAGTCACCACTATCGGCGAGCACGGCCTCTTCCACACTCGGCTCCGCCACAACCTCGACGCTGGACCCGCCATCCGCGGTTACCTCGCCGTCCGCGGCAGACTCGGCGCTCGCAGTGGCAGCGCCACCTTCGTCACCGGCTTGCACATCCGCGTTCACGGATGCACTGTCCGACTCGACGTCCGCACTCGGCGCATCGACGGCAGCCGCAGCTGATTCGACAACACCGGTCGCTTCCGCAGTCGGCGCGACACTCACGTCCGTCGACTCGACCTCGGCGACAGTAGCTTCGGCATCCGGCACAGCCTCGACATCCGGCTCTACCAGCGCATCGACCGATTCGGCGTCGGCGACAGGCACATTCGGCGCGGCCTCGGCATCCGCAACCGCCGGCGCATCGACCGATCCAGTCTCGGCACTCGGCACGACCTCTGCCGGTGTCGCATCGACAACCGATTCGACCTCAGCGACAGACGCTTCCACGGATTCGGTATCGGCCGCAGGAGTTTCCTCGACCGGTGCGACCAGCGCTTCGGTCGGGATCATTTCCACGGCCGCGTCGTCGAACGCCTCGTACAGCGGCGAACCGCCGCCGGTGGGGGCCACGGTGTCGGAGTGGGCGCCGCAGCCGTAGGCGGCGTGCACGACGTGTCCGTCGGCGCCCATGGCGTTGCCGCAGACGCCGAAGGCGGCCTGCAGGGCACCGGCGAGTGGCAGGTAGAAGCCGCACAGGCCGCAGGTGGACGGGGCCGCCTTGGCCATGTCGGCGTCGGGGCCGAACTCGCCGTACCAGCGCTCGGCGGCCTCCTCACGCCCCTCGAGGCTGAGCACCTGGGTGCGGCCGAGGCCGATCTCCAGGGCGACCTCGTCGACGGCCGGGTCGCCGTTGGCGACGTAGCCGGGCACCAGGCGCGGATCGTTCAGCGGCGGGGCGAGCAGATCGCCCGGTGCCAGATCGCCGGGCCTGACCCGCTGGTCCCACGGCACGAAGTCGGGCGCGACCAGGGCGTCCGGCCCCGGCAGCAGCGCCGATTCGCTCACCGTCGCATAGTCGGCCTCCGGTGGGGCCGCCACCACGACCGCCCACTGCCAGCCGCGATAACCGGGCAGCGTGGCCTCGAAGCGGTGGGTTGCCGCGCTGTCGTCCTCGGTAGCCACGCCGAGATGCGCCCCGACTCCGGCTGGTTCCAACTCCAGGAGCGCACGGCGGGCCAGATCGACGGCATCGGCCAGAATCGGCCTGACACCGGACTCAGAAACAGAAACTGCGCTCACGGCCTACATTTTGCCGTATGAAACGCAATCGGCGGACGTTGGCCATCGGTGTGCTGGTCGGTCTGGTCATCTTCAGCGGGTGTGGGGCCGCGCAAGATGCGTCGCCCGCGATGAATGTCGAGGTCGTGGCCACCCGGTCGCATGATCCGCACGCATTCACTCAGGGTCTGGAAATCGATGGCAACGTGCTTTACGAAGGCACCGGCCTGTCGGGCGCGTCGAGTGTGCGGGCGACGAACCGTGACACCGGTGCGGAACTGGCCCGGGTCGATCTGCCCGCGCCGTACTTCGGCGAGGGACTGACCCTCGCCGGGGACATCCTGTGGCAACTGACCTGGCAGGACCACACGGCCTTCGCCAGGGACCCGCACACGCTCGCCGAAGTCGGCCGCGTGTCCTACGACGGCGAGGGCTGGGGCCTGTGCACCCGCCGCGGACAACTGGTGATGAGCAACGGCTCCGACACGCTCACCTTCCGCGATCCGGTCACCTTCGCGCCGACCGGCTCGATCCGGCTCACCAGCCACCAGAACGCGCGGCTCAACGAACTCGATTGCGCCGAGGATGGTTCGGTCTACGCCAACGACTGGCCGAGCGACCACATCCTGCGCATCGACCCCGACACCGGCGAGGTGCTCGCGCAGATCAACGCGAGCGGCCTGCTGCCGCGCACGATCATCCCGACGGGCGAGGACACGCTCAACGGGATCGCCCAGATTCCCGGCACCGACCGGTTCCTGCTGGCCGGTAAGAACTGGCCGACCACCTTCGAGGTCCGCTTCGTGCCCGCCGGATCGCCGTGACTTCCCGCACAGCGATTCGCATGCGATTCGCTGTGCGGGGAAGTCCGGTGACATGCACCGCCGTCTACGACGCGATGAACGTCACCTTCCGCCGACACCTTCGAGAGCGAGTGAACGCCCAGCACCGAAGTACGACAGAATTGAAGACGTGACTACTCCCCGCGAACCTTCCGGTCCCGACCGTGATCGGTGGGACGGCGCGGAGTACCCACCGATCGAACGGCACCCGGGTTTCGATCGATATCCACCGCCCAACACGCCGTCCGGCCGTCGGCCGCTGCCACCGCTCGACCCCGACCGGCTGGACCCGCAAGCCCGGCGCGGCGAGTCACCCGACCCGTCCGAGGCGGAGACCCGCCGCCACGCCACACCCGATCCGGCGGACGCCAAGACCCGCCGCCACGGCGCACCGCGCTGGGGAGCTCGGCGCGAAGACGACCACGTGTCCGATCCCGCGGACGCCACCACCCCGCGCCGCGTCTTCCCGCATCGTCCGGAACCACCACGTCTTCCGGAACCGCCGCACCATCCCGAACCGCCGCGCCCGGAGCCGAAGGCCGCGCTCCCGCCGCCCACCACGCCGCTGCCCGAGCAGCCGGACGCCGCCGGCGAAGCCCCCATTCCGCCTGGCACCCAACGTGTTCCGCGCAAACTCACGGTAACCCGCGTCGCCGCCATGCGCGGCCGCCAGCTGACCGAAAAGGGCATCGCCACCTTCCAGCGCGCGGCGAAGGCCGACGGCGCCGACAAATCCGGCCTCACCGCGCTGACCTACGCGACGATGGCGAACTTCGCCCTCGACGCCGCGGTCGCCGTCTCGCTGGCCAACACCCTGTTCTTCGCCAGCGCCACCGCGGAGAGCAAGACGAAAGTCGCGCTGTACCTGCTGATCACGATCGCCCCGTTCGCGGTGATCGCCCCGCTGATCGGCCCGATGCTGGACCGGCTGCAGCACGGGCGCCGGGTCGCGCTGGCCACCTCGTTCGCGTTGCGCGCGGTGGTCGCGGTGGTGCTGATCCTCGAATTCGACAGCTGGGCACTGTATCCGCTCGCGCTGTGCATGCTGATCGGCAGTAAATCGTTCTCGGTGCTCAAGAGCGCGGTGACGCCACGGGTGCTGCCACCCGATATCGACCTGGTGCGCACCAACTCTCGGCTCACGGTCTTCGGTTTGGTCGGCGGCACCATCGGTGCGGGCGGGATCGCCGCGCTGTCCGCCGCGATCGCGGGCTCCAGCGGCGCACTGATCTTCGCGACGGTGATCGCCTGCGCCGGAACGTATCTCAGCCTGCGGATCCCGTCCTGGGTCGAGGTCACCGAGGGCGAGGTGCCCGCGACGCTGAGCTACCACGCGCCCACCGAGGCGCTCTCGCCGGACAAGGAAGCCGCGACGCCGCCGCGCAAACGCAGGCAGCCGCTGGGCCGCTCGGTGGTGACCTCGCTGTGGGGCAACAGCGCCATCCGGGTGCTGACCGGGTTCCTCACCTTCTATGTCGCGTTCGTGGCCAAGGCCACCGAGCACCGCCCGGCCCAGCAGGCCGCGATGCTCGGCGTGGTCGGCGCGGCGGCGGCGATCGGCAACTTCACCGGCAATGCGACCGGCGCCAGGCTCAAGCTCGGCAAGCCGACGCTGATCGTGCTCGGCTGTACGGCGGCCTGCGCGTTGGTCGCGCTGTTCGCGACCTTCGCCAACAACCTACTCGGCGCCGCGCTGGCCACCCTGGTCGCGGCGGGCACCAGCGCGCTGGCGAAGGTGTCGCTGGACGCCTCGATCCAGGACGATCTGCCGCCCGAGTCGATCGCGTCCGGCTTCGGCCGTTCAGAGACCGTGCTGCAGCTCAGCTGGGTCGTCGGCGGCGCGGCGGGCGTGCTGCTGCCGACCGACTACTGGAAGGGGTTCGCGGTGGTCACCGCGATACTCGTGATCGGTCTGGTGCAGACGTTCGTCAGTTACCGCGGCCATTCGCTGCTGCCCGGCCTCGGCGGAAATCGTCCGCAACACGCGGAACAGGAAGTTCCGTCGACCCGGCCGATGCCACAGACTTCGAACGCATACCGTCGACCGGGGACGAGCGGCGGCGAGACGACCCGTATCCAACGAGGAATAGGAGACCCCAGCCAGTGAGCGAGCGAACCATCGACACGGCAGCTGTGCTCACGGCGGAGCCGACTGTCCGCGGGGTGGCGGTGTGACCAAGCTCAGCCCTCGCGCGATCGGCGCGCTGATCCTTGCCGCGCTACTAGTGGTCACCGTCGCGTTCGTCGGGGTCCTGGTGGTGCTGGTCCGTAATGCGGATGAACACGATCCGGTGATCACCGCCTACGCCCACGGCAAGACGGTGAACGTCACGCCGTACGTGTACTGCTCGGTGCGGATGGAGGACTGCCGCTACGGGCAGACCGTCGCGCTGGACGTGCCCAAGGACTACCCGCTGCAGCTGTCGCTGCCGAAGCAGATCGCGGACGCGCCGTGGCTGGCGCAGCTGGTCTACGCGCTGCCCAACGGTGACCGGATCGACCGCGTGATCAGCCACGCCGACTTCGCGGCCGGCGCGCTGGCGGTGAGCATCGACTCGCATCCGGAACCGGACCTGCGTCTGGTCGGGGTCGAGCTGCAGCTGCCGATCCTGGCGCGGGACAAGGACACCGGCAAGGAGTTCTACCTCCCCCACGCGGCCTGGTCGATCAGCACCGCGGCTTAGGGCATACGCCCGACTGGCGACGTCACTCGACAAGTCAAGCAAGCACAGCGCGAGTTTTGCGAGCGCCGTTCGCGGCCCGTCTCGCGTCCGAGTGGCCGAAGCGCATGCGCCGCAGGCGCGAGTCTCGGACGCTCGGACGCGAGACACCCAGGGGCCGCGAACACGCCGCGGCCACGCGGCCAATAATTCAGTGGTCGAGTTCGCGCGCGACCGCGCGGACGACCTCTGAAATGCGTTGCGCCGTCTTGCGATCCGGGTAACGACCCTTGCGCAGGTCCGGCTGCACCGTCGCCTCGAGCAGGGTGATCATGTCCTCGACCATCCCGTGCAGCTCGTCCGGCGTGTGCTTGCGGGCGACGGGCTCCTTGCGGACGCGCTCGCGTTCCTGACGCTCCTGCCCCTGTCGAACCGACGGCGGGGCCTCGAGCAGCTTCAGGCTCAGCGCCTGCGGTCCACGACGGCCCGCGGCCATGCCGAATTCGACGCGCTGGCCCGGCTTGAGTCCCTCGACACCCTCGGGCAACGCGGACGAACGGACATAGACGTCCTCACCCTCGTCCTGGGAAAGGAAGCCGAAGCCCTTTTCGACGTCGTACCACTTCACCCTGCCGGTCGGCACTGCGCTCACCTGTTCATCATCGAAAAACTCGAACCCCACCGGCCCGAGCACATCTGTTCACGGAACCCAGTGCGGCACAACGCCGCGCACAGGTTCACGTCTGTTTGCGAAAAGAACGCGCCCAGCAGTGATGCGGGACGCGCTTGCCTACGAGTCTACCCCGGTGCCTATAACGCAAGCACATCAGTTTTACGGTCGTCCGGTGACGAACCCTTCCGCTCCACCACCGCCGCACGACGCCGACCCCTCGTCGACCGGAGGCGGGCAGCGCAGGCCGGGTGACTGGTTGCTACAGCTCGCGCTCGGCCTGTTCGCGCTGGGATTGCTGGCGATCATCGCGATCTTCCTGATCCCGGTGCTGTCGGACGGATCGCCGGGGCTGTGGCTCTACTTCGCCGCGATGCTCGCGCCGCTGGGATTCCTGGTCGCGGTGTTGTACGCACTGCGTTCAGGTAGGCGTTCGCGCTGAGCTACCCGGTCGTCACCTGGGGATCCGACCTGGCGATTACCGCCGATCTGGCCCGGAGGTCACCGGTGCGCTGCGAACGGGTTACCCGAGTCTGTCGTTACCAAATCCTGGTTGTGATCCTCATCACATAACGGAGAGGTCACGGGCCGGTGACGACCGGGCACTGGTCTGAGCGCACCGCTCCTAGCTGCGCAGAAGGGCCGACCTCCAGCCCGAGACCGCACCGAGACCCGCTCGTACACGCCGGTTATCAAATGGTGATTTTTCCCGGCGATCGTCGTACGGTTCTTAGCGAGCCGGGACAACCGGCACACACCGGCCCGCCGCACCGAACCTCGCCCCGCGGGACCCGGAAACCCGACGGAAACGTAGGGGCGAGGGCGGGCATGACGACCTCTCAGTCCAGCCCATACCGATGACCTCGTAGGTGCGTCGAGAGGAAGACGAACCCGATATGAGTGGACGCCATCGCAAGCCAAGCTCCACCGGACGCACGGTAGCCAAGGTCGCCGTGACCGGTGCGATCATGGGGACCGCAGGTGTGGCCCTCGCTGGCACCGCCAGCGCGGCACCCGACTCCGACTGGGATCGCCTCGCACAGTGTGAGGCCGGCGGTAACTGGGGCATCGATACCGGCAACAGTTTCCAAGGTGGACTGCAGTTCTCCCCGAGCACCTGGAAGGCCCACGGCGGCGGCGAGTACGCGGCCAGCGCCAACCAGGCCTCCCGCGAGCAGCAGATCGCAGTGGCCGAGAAGGTGCTCGCCTCGCAAGGCTGGGGTGCCTGGCCGAGCTGCTCCTCCAAGCTGGGTCTGAGCAGCGCGCCCACCCCGCGCTCCGCTCCCGCCGCCACCAACGAATCTCCGCGCTGGAACCCCGCACCCGCGCCGCAGGCCGCCCAGGCCGCGCCGGACAGCACCCAGCAGGTCTTCACGGCCGTCGACCGCGCACTCGAGGTCGTGCAGAACCAGGGCGTCCAGGTGCCCAAGGAAGCCTTCGACTTCTTCAACGCCGCCAAGGCGAGCAACACCAAGCTCGATCCCGCCATCGTGAACTTCTACGAGGCGAACAAGGGTCTGCTGCCTTCCTGATCAACCACGAATAAGGCCCCGCATCCTCGGATGCGGGGCCTTATTCGTATCTGCGGACTTTTCCGTCCGGAAATCAGCGGTTGATCACCGTGTTCGGGTGCATGTAAGGCAGCTGATCTGCCGGGACCGGAAACTCGGTGTCCTCACCGTACGGCGAGAGGCCACCGGAACGGGCCGACGAGAGTTCGGTGACCGCGTGATCACCTTCGGCGACCTTCGGCCAGCCGTTGTCGACATAAGGTTTCTTCGATTTGTTCACCACAAGCACATGCTAGCGGCTGGCGGTCCCGCTGACCCGTCAGGCCGGACCTAGTCGGCAAACTCCTCGCGTTGGCAAATCGACGGCTCCGAGGGTGTGCGTCAGCCGGTGCTCGACGAGCTACCGATGTGCGCGCGAAATCGATCGTGACCTGGGAATACGCTGTGCGCCCTGCGCCGCACCGGCGAGCGCCCGAGCAAGACCGTAGGCTGGATCGGATGACCGCGACCTCCCTCGCCGGATGGCTCGGTGCACGTAGTGATGCCCAACTGGTGACACTGCTCGAACTCCGGCCTGATCTGGCTGTGCCGCTGCCCTCGTCGATGGCCGTGCTGGCCGCGCGGGCCGAGCAGCGCGCTTCCGTGCTGCGCGCCACCGATGACCTGGACACTCTCGATTTCGCGATCCTGGAAACCCTTGCGGTGCACGGGGTGACGCGTACCGAAAGCAACGGCGCTCCGCTGACCCGTGACCAGTTGCACGTGCAGCTGAACGAACGCGTGCCGACCGCCGCGATCGAGGCGGCGATCAAACGATTGACCGCCCGCGCACTGGTGTGGACCAGCGACGATGGGCTGCATCTGATCACAGCCGCGGTCGAGGCGTTGCCGTGGCCGATCGGCAGCACCACCGAGATCCCGGACTCGCTCACCGAACCCGAGGTCCGCGATGCGCTGCCCGAACTCACCTCGGCCGCGCGGGCCCTGCTGGACAAGCTGGCCACCACCGGTCCGCGCGGCCGCACCAGGGACGCCGCGCCGGGCACCCCGGCCGATCGCCCGGTCCAGCAGCTACTTACCCGCAGGCTGTTGAACCGGATCGACGATGAGACGGTGGAACTGCCCGTCACCGTGGGTCAGGTGCTGCGCAACGAGCCGGTCACGCATCCGCACGCGCTGACCCCACCCACCCCGAAGCCGAAGAAGCAGACCTCCGCCGACGTGAACGCCGTCGCCGCGGGCGAAGTGGGCGAACTGCTGCGGCACTGCGCCGCGATCCTGGACATCCTCGGTCAGGCGCCCGCACCCGCCTTGCGCGCAGGCGGGCTCGGTGTGCGGGAGTTGCGCCGCATCGCCAAACAGGCAGGCATCGACGAGCCGCGAGCGGGTTTGCTGGTCGAACTGCTGGCGGCCGCGCGACTGATCGAAAAGGGTTTGCCGGACCCGCCGCCGGAGGTCGATTCGACCGACGACTTCTGGGCGCCGACCCCCGCGGTCGACGCCTGGCTGGAGGCGCCGCTGGCCCGGCGCTGGACGGTGCTGGCCCTCGGGTGGCTCGAATTGGACCGGATGCCATGGATGATCGGCCTGCGCGACGCCAATGACAAACCCCTGGCGGCCCTCTCGCTGGAGCTGCGCACCCCGCACGCGCCCCGCGACCGGCACGCCATCCTCGGCCTGCTCGCCGAATATCCGTCCGGCAACGCACTTACCCCCGCCGATATCGGCCGGGTTCTCGCCTGGCGACAACCGCGCTGGCGCAGGCACTTTCGGCTAGAGGCGGTGGAACAGACTCTCGCAGAGGCCGAGGCGCTCGGCTTCGTCGGCCGCGGCGCGCTCGGCTCACCGGCCCGCGCGCTGCTGCACGGCGCGCCGACCAGCGCGGCCGATGCCGAGGCGGCGATGGAGTCGGCGTTGCCGGCGCCGGTCGATCACGTGCTGGTCCAAGCGGACCTGACGGTGATCGCCCCCGGCCCGCTCACCGCGGATCTGCAGCAGCGGATCGAGCTCGTCGCCGATGTCGAATCCGCCGGTGCGGCAACGGTTTACCGAATCGGCGAGACGTCGGTGCGGCGTGCGCTCGATGCCGGGCTCACCGCCGCCGAACTGCACGCGCTGTTCACGAAGCACTCGCGGACCCCGATTCCACAGGCCCTGACCTACCTGATCGACGACGTCGCCCGCAGGCACGGGCAGTTGCGCGCCGGGATGGCGCAGTCGTTCCTGCGCAGCGACGACCCGGCGCTGCTGGCCCAGGTGCTGGCCGCGCCGGTGGCGGGGACGCTGGCGCTGCGGGCCATCGCGCCGACGGTGGCGATCGCCCAGGCACCACTCGGCGAGGTGCTGGAACAACTCCGCGCGGCCGGTTTCGCACCGGCCGGCGAGGATTCGGCGGGCATCATCGTCGATCTGCGCCAGCGCGGCGCCCGGATCTCCGCCCGGCCCAATGCCAGGCCGCCGTGGCGGCCGACGCCGCCGAGCACCGAACAGCTGGAGCTGCTCGTCACCGAACTACGCGCCGCCGAACGCGCCACCAGCGCGCGCTCCGGGCAGTCGGTGCGAATGGACGGCACCCGCACCAATACCGCGGCGACCCTGGCCCTGCTGCAACTGGCGGCGCGGGTGCGGCGCTCGGTGAATATCGGCTATGTCGACGCGTCCGGTGTCGCGACGCAGCGCGTGGTGGAACCGCTCAAGGTCGGCAACGGCCAGCTCGACGCGCTCGACCCGGTGACGGGCGCGATCCGGCACTTCACGCTGCACCGGATCGCGTCGGTCGCCCTTTTGGAGTGATCAGGCCTTGGGCTTGGCGAGGCAGAAGGTGGCCTTCGGGGCCTCGGAGATGAGGCGGAAGCTGTCCGCGTCGGCCCCGCACAGCAGCTCGTCGGCCTGGCCGTCGATCCGCTGCACCACCTTGAAGGTGGCCTCGGCAGAGGTGCAGTCCACGTTCTTGGCCGCAGTGCTGCTGGTCTCGTTGTAGCAGCTGCCCTGCTTGAAATTGGGCGCCAGGCACAGGAACGCGCCGCTGGCCTGGTAACCGGTGTAATCCGTCGCGCAGTCGACCTTCTTGTCGGAGGTCTGCGCGACCTTGTAGACGGCCTGCGCCGACGAGCAGTCGACCTTCTCCGTCTTGGCGTCGGCCGCGCCACCCTTGACGATGCAGTCACCGACCTTGGCCGAGCCGGACGTGCTGTCATCCTTGGCCGACGAACAACCGACGATCGTCACGATCACCGCCGCCACCGCTATGAGGGCAAGCACCACGCGTGCCAGCAGCCTCGCTCCTGGAAACTTCACCTGAAAACCTCTCTCACCGAACACATTCACGCCGCTCGCGAACGCGGTGAGGATACCCGGACGCCGAGTACGGCCGCATCGGCGCTACGGGTGATATCGAACTGCGTGGGCAGCGCGGACTACCAGGTGCTCCACATGCCGAGGAGGGCGTATCCGAGGATGCTCGGAAGCAGACGGCCGAGCAATTGAAATCCAAACGAGTTCACTAGCAATGCCTTTCGCGTATTACCCATAACGTGGACATTCGTCCAACACGTGGGTTCTTTCGCTTCGACAGACCGAGTCGTTACGCTTGGCCAGTATGACGCTGGACGACGTTGCCCGCGACTTGTACGGACTCGCTCCGAGCGAGTTCGTCGCTGCCCGCACGGCCCAGGTCAACGCGGCCAAGGACGACGGCGACAAGAAACTCGCGACCGCCATCGGCAAACTCCGCAAACCGACGGTCACCGCGTGGACGGTGAATCTGCTGGCCCGCGAGGCGCCCGACGACGTCGAAGCGCTGCTACAACTGGGTGCGGCGCTGCGCTCGGCGCAGCGGAAACTGTCCGGCGCCGAGCTGCGCACCCTCACCGGGCAGCGGCAGCAGGCGGTCAACGCGCTGGCCAAGAAGGCGGGCACGCTGGCCGCCGAGCACGAGCATCCGGTGAGCGAGGGTGTGCTGCGCGAGGTCGGGCAGACGTTGAACGCAGCGCTGGCCGATCCGGCCGTCGCCGAGCAGGTGCATTCCGGGACACTGGCCACTGCGGCGACCTACGACGGGTTCGGCCCCGCCGGTCCCGGCCTGGTCGCGGTCGAAGACGAGGCACCCGCCACTCCCGCCCCGGCGGACGACAACCCTCGCCAGGAGCTGGACGAGGCTTTGGAAGCGCTCGAATCCGCCCGTGCGGCAAGAGATTCAGCACACGAGGACGCCGAAGGCGCCGAAGATCAGCTGAACGACATCGACTCTCGAATCGCCGAGCTGAAAGAAGCACTCGCACAGACCGAACAAGAACGCCAGTCCAGCCGCACAGCCGAACGCACAGCCCAGGACCAATTACGTTCAGCCCAAAAGCAACTCGACCGAGCCGAACGACGGGTAGAACGCGCCCGCGAGCGCGTAGACGGCGAATAGCCTGAACCGCTCCCCCGTTGTTTAACCTGCACACCCGCTATACCGGGTGTGCAGGTCAAACAACGGGTGAGCACCTTCCAATCCCCCACGCGGGCAACGGAATCGGCACCTCTATCGGGATCGCACACCCGGATTAGGGCCTTACTGCCGGGCGGATTCCGAGAATTAGGGCCCTACTGCCGGGTCGATGCCGAGAAAAGGGTGCAGATCGGTGCTCGAAACCGGGAACGCACCCCGCCACGAGTGCCCAGCACCCCACCCCACCAAGCCGAACCCAGAATCTGCGCACTCTCTCGGGACCTGCACTGGGGC
The DNA here is from genome assembly GCF_044459885.1 of Nocardia sp. NPDC050175. Lineage (NCBI taxonomy): Bacteria > Bacillati > Actinomycetota > Actinomycetes > Mycobacteriales > Nocardiaceae > Nocardia > Nocardia sp. NPDC050175. The sequence goes on along the minus strand of NZ_JBITJI010000002.1, from coordinate 580,916 downwards.
GAATGCCGAGAAAGAGTGCGGATCCGCAATCGAACCGGGAACACACCCCGCCACGAGCGCCCAGCCCCCACCCCACCAAGCCGAAACCAGAATCTGCGCACTCTCTCAGGACCTGCACTGGGGCGAATGCCGAGAAAGAGTGCGGATCCGCAATCGAACCGGGAACACACCCCGCCACGAGCGCCCAGCCCCCACCCCACCAAG
>NZ_JBITJI010000002.1:0-580614 GCF_044459885.1 Nocardia sp. NPDC050175 | reverse complement strand
CCGAAACCAGAATCTGCGCACTCTCTCAGGACCTGCACTGGGGCGAATGCCGAGAAAGAGTGCGGATCCGCAATCGAACCGGGAACACACCCCGCCCCGAGCGCCCAGCCCCCACCCCACCAAGCCGAAACCAGAATCTGCGCACTCTCTCGGGACCTGCACTGGCTTTAGGGCCCTATTCCGAGTGCCGATCCCGAGACAGAGTGCAGATCCTGGAGACACCGGCTCACCGAGCGCCCCGTGGGTCTGATCGACCATCGAAACCGCCGCCGACCACCCGCTCTTGTCCAAAGCGCTTGTGACGTAACCACAGCCAGATGACCACCTCAGCAACGCGACATCGCGCACCTGACGTGCACCTAAAGCCGGGTACGGCAGGCGACGTGCCCAGCACTACTCACGGGAAAACGTGGATAGGTCTTCAGCTTCTCTGGACTGTCCACCTGCGGAGTCCTAAGCAGCACTTGCCCGGAAAGGTCCACCTTTTCGAGGGTCTCTGGGTGTACTGGTCCGGGTTGGTCTACTGAGAGATCTCCGATGGTGTGCTGTCCCAGAGGTTTTCGACTGGTTCATCGGATGACCGGAGTAGTGCTGAGCACGTCAGGTGAGGTACCCGACCTTCTCTTCCGCAGCCTGTGATGGGCAGCGTGTGGGTTCCAGCGTGAGGACTGGCTGTGGTCCGGTTGAAAGAGGCTGGGGAAAACGAGCCGAGTCAAAGGGTCGTTGGGCGTCATCGAGGCGAGTCAAAGGGTCGTTGGGTGTCATCGAGGCGAGTCATATGGTTGCTGTTGAAGATCAACAAGCGACCATATGACTCGACTCGATGAAGTCAGCCGCGCAGGGTGCCGGGGTAGAGGTACTCGTCCGGCGGCGGGGTGTTCTGGTTGAGCCAGGCGTCGAAGAAGCCGGTCAGATCCGTTGGTGACTTGGACTGGACGAAGGTGCGGAACTCGGGCATGGACGCGTTGCCGTAGGCGTGGCCTGCGTTGAAATCTCTTACCGCCGCGAAGAATACGTCGTCGCCGAGCTGTCTGCGCAGGGCGTGCAGGAACAGCGGGCCGCGGTAGTAGACCGACGTGAATTCCTTTCCGGCGCCGGGGTTTGCCAGCGGGATCTCCCAGAACTCGCTGGTGCCCTGGTACTTCTGGATGGTCTGCCGGTACTGCTGGTCGACGTCCTTGCCTTCCTTGTGCTCCGGCCACAGGTAGTCGGCGGTGTAGCTGGCGAAGCATTCGTTGAGGCAGACGTCGGACCACTGCCGCACCGACACCGAATCGCCCCACCACTGGTGGGTGATCTCGTGCACCGCGGTCGGCAGGTCGGTCCACGGTGCGTAGATCGGGCGGGTCTGGGTTTCCAGCGAGAACAGGATGTCGGCGTCCACGTAGATGCCGCCGGACGACTCGAACGGGTAAGGGCCGTAGAGGCTTTCGATGAAGTCGAGGATCTCCGGCAGGCGCTGCTCGGTCTCCCGGTTCCGTTCCGCCTGCGGGGCGAAGGCACTGATCAGTGGAGTGCCGTTGGCGCGCTGCTGGTCCAGGAAGCTGAACTTGTCGATCGCGATGGTGGTCAGGTAGCCGATCACCGGCTGGTGCGCCTCCCAGCTGACCGTCCGCCGCTCGCCCTGCACCTCGTCCTGGGTGCGCAGGCCGTTGGAGACGACCTCCCACTCCGCGGGGACGGTCGCGTGCAACGCGAAAGTCGCCTTGTCCAACGGGGTGTCGTTGAGCGGGTACCAGCTGGTCGCGGAGTGCGGCTCGCCCGCGGCGAAGGCGCCGCCGCTCGGCGCGTACGTCCAGCCGTTGCCCTCGGTGTTCTCGGCGATGCCCGCGTACTCCACGGTGACCGTGAACGGAAGACCGGGCAGCAGCGGCAGCGTCGGCGTCACGGTGAGTTCGTGCTCGCCGTTGCGGTTGAACCCGGCGGGCATGTTGTTCACCGACACCGTGCGCACCGCGGGCCCGGCGAAGTCCAGGTTGAACGCGCGCAGCGCCTGGGTCGAGACGGCGTCGATGCGGGTGGTCCCGGTGAGCTGGTGGCCGGCCGGGTCGTAGTCGATGGTGACGTCGTAGTGGCGGGCGTCGTAGCCGCCGTTGCCGTCCTCCGGGTAATACGGGTCGCCGAGCCCGGACGATCCGGTGAACGGATCGGGCGGCGGGTCGGCCGCCGCGGGCCCCGTTGCGGTGACCAGCGCGCCGACCACCGCGGCACACATCCAGCCGGACAACCTCATTCGACAACCACCCCTTTTCGCCCCCACTTTTCGGTACGGCCGTACCGACCTCGCTAAATGCTAGTCGGTTCAGTCGGTGCTTCCGGTCAGCGCCACCGAGGCGCCGAGCCCGAAGATCATCATCCCGCCTGCCCCGCCGACCGCCGCCAGCCTGCGCGGCGAGCGGGCGAACCAGGTGCGCGCCGAGGACGCCAGCAGCGCCCACGCACTGTCCGAGACCAGCGCGACGGCCAGGAAGATCGAGCCGAGGATCAGGAATTGCAGCGGCAGCGACCCGGCGGCGGGATCGGCGAAATGCGGCAGGATCGCCGCGAAGAAGATGATCGCCTTCGGGTTGGTCAGCCCGACGAGCACGCTCTGCCGCAGCACCTTGGCATCCGGTGCGGGCTCGACCTTGGCGCCGAGCGCGTCGAGCAGCGATTTGCGTTCGCGAAAGGCCTGGACCCCGATGTACATCAGATACAGTGCGCCGGCGAACTTGATCACGGTGAGCGCGAGCGACGAGGCCATCAGCAACGTGCCGAGCCCCACCGCGACGAGCAGCAGCGCGACGAACACGCCTGCACAGTGCCCGGCCACCGACAGCAGGGCGGCCCGCCTGCCGAGCGTGAGCGCGCGCCCGATGGTGAACAGCACACCGGGTCCGGGCACGATGATGAGCACGGTCGCCGCGGCGAGAAACGCCAGCAGGTTTGACGTCGGAACCATCTTCGGAGTCTAAGCGGCGGCGCAACTCCAATAAGGCAAGATCGCTGCCGGTCTCAGGAGCCGAGATCGCCCGGCAGCTGGTGCGGATCGAGCAGCAGGCGCTTGGCGGGCGCTTGCCGGACCTTGTCGGTGAGCGCGAGATTGTCGGTGAGCAAACGCCATTCGGCATCGCTGATGGTGTTCCTGGCCCGGTCGATGACCGCCTGGTCCGTAGTGCCCCACGCGATCGGCATGGCACTGACCGACTGCCAGCGCTCGCCGACCTGCCGCGGCGCCCGGTCCGTGCGCACCGCGACTGAGGGCACCCGCTCCCCCGTCGCCATCGCGTGGCCCGGCAAGGCGTGCACCCGCCGGATCACCAGCGCGTAGCGCGAATCGGTGGCGCCCGGCTTGGCCACGTCGACCAGCGCGAGCAGCACCACACTCGACGGATAGGTCTCCGACACCACCGCGGGCACGAGCTCGCCATTGGTGTAGAGCTTGTCGATGCTGGCGTGCCGCGCGGTCCAGAAGGCCACCCACAGCGCCACCACCGTGCCGAGGATGAAGGCAATGGTGAGCAGGTAGGCCCACGGGTGGTCGAGGTAGATCAAAAAGGCCGCACCCGCGGCGGCGATGATCGCGGCCGCGATAGCCATGATGCGTAGTCGACGCTGGTCGGCGAAGACTTCGTTGACCGCGCGGGCATGCTTGCGGTCGACCGGGAATTCGAAGCGTCGCACGTCCCTATTCCTAGCACAGTTTGCGGAGAAGATGCCTCCACTTATCCGATGGGCGGACCGAGCAGGTCGTCGGCGTCCATGATGCGGTAGGCATACCCCTGTTCGGCCAGAAAACGCTGGCGGTGCGCCGCGTATTCCGCGTCGAGGGTGTCCCGGGCCACCACCGAGTAGAAATGGGCTTGGCCGCCATCATGTTTCGGCCGCAGCAGCCTGCCGAGGCGCTGCGCCTCCTCCTGACGGGAGCCAAAGGTACCCGAAACCTGCACCGCGACCGATGCTTCCGGCAGGTCGATGGAGAAGTTCGCCACCTTGCTGACCACCAGCACCGGGATCTCGCCCTGCCGGAACGCCTCGAAGAGTTCTTCGCGCTCTTTGGTTTTCGTCGAACCCTGGATGATCGGGGCGTTCAGCGCGGCACCCAACTCGTCCAACTGGTCGAGGTACGCGCCGATCACCAGGGTCGGCGCGTCGGCGTGCTTGGCCAGGATCGACTGCACCACCGGGATTTTCGTGCGCGCGGTGGAGCACAGCTTGTAGCGCTCCTCGGGCTCGGCGGTCGCGTAGGACATCCGCTCGGCGTCGGTGAGCGTCACCCGCACCTCGATGCACTCGGCGGGGGCGATCCAGCCCTGCGCCTCGATATCCTTCCACGGCGCGTCATAGCGCTTCGGGCCGATCAGCGAGAACACGTCGCCCTCGCGGCCGTCCTCGCGGACCAGCGTCGCGGTGAGGCCGAGGCGGCGGCGCGACTGCAGGTCGGCAGTCATCCGGAAAACCGGCGCGGGCAGCAGGTGCACCTCGTCATAGATGACCAGGCCCCAGTCGCGGCTGTCGAACAGCTCGAGGTGCTTGTACTCGCCCTTGGTGCGACGGGTGATCACCTGGTAGGTCGCGATGGTGACCGGGCGGATCTCCTTGCGCTCGCCGGAGTATTCGCCGATCTCCTCCTCGGTCAGCGAGGTGCGCGCCAGCAGTTCGCGCCGCCACTGCCGACCCGCGACGGTGTTGGTGACCAGGATCAGCGTGGTCGCCTTGGCCTTCGCCATCGCGGCGGCGCCGACCATCGTCTTGCCCGCGCCACACGGCAGCACCACCACGCCGGAGCCGCCCGCCCAGAACGAGTCGGCGGCCAGCTGCTGGTAGTCGCGCAGGTGCCACTTGTCGTCGGTGTAGTCCAGTTCGATCGGATGCGCCTCGCCGTCGACGTACCCGGCCAGGTCCTCGGCGGGCCAGCCGATCTTCAGCAGCATCTGCTTGATCCGGCCGCGCTCGGAGCCGTGCACGACGACCGTGTCGTCATCGAGCCTGGCCCCGAACATCGGCGCCAGCTTCTTGTGCCGCAGCACCTCCTCGAGCACCGCGCGGTCCAGGCTGACCAGCACCAGACCGTGCGCCGGGTGCTTGACCAGCTGCAACCGCCCGTACCGCGCCATCGTGTCGACGATGTCCACCAGCAACGGCTGCGGCACCGCGTAGCGGGAGAAGCTGACCAGCGCGTCCACCACCTGCTCGGCGTCGTGCCCCGCCGCCCGCGCGTTCCACAGCGCCAACGGCGTCACTCGATAGGTGTGCACATGCTCGGGCGCGCGCTCCAACTCGGCGAACGGCGCGATGGCCTGCCGCGCCGCATCGGCCAACTCATGGTCGACCTCCAACAGCAGCGTCTTATCGCTCTGCACAATCAGCGGACCGTCCGTCACAGCCCCTCCTCGCATCGATTCCGGACCATTCTCCCTGAGACCCCCGACAGCCCGGCACGGCCGGTCCCCTGACCACGACAATTGCCGCGCGGTCGGGGCGGACTCAGCGGGGTTCGGGTGCTCGTTGCAGCGCGCGGTCGAACTCGGCGGGCCAGCCCGCGGCGGGGCCGGGCGGGTCGGTGGGGAGGCGGGCGGCCAGCCAGTGGTCGCGACGCCGACCGCGCTGCAGGCTGCCCTGGCGGGCCAGGCCCTCGTAGTAGAAGCCCGCCCGGCGGGCCACCGCGGCGGAGGGGTAGTTGCCGACGAAGGCGCGCCAGCTGATGCGCCGCAGCGCCAGGCCGGTGGGCCGGAAGCCGTAGTCGCAGACCAGGTTTACCGCCTGGGTCATCAGGCCGCGGGAACGCTCACTCGGGGCGAGCCAGAAGCCGATCTCGGCCGAGGACTCGTCGCGCTCGCCCAGGCCGATCATGCCGACCACCGGGCCACCCTCGTGCAGGCGCAGCGCCCAGGTCGGGCTGTGGCCCGCCCAGCCGGGGCCGACGATGTCGTCGACGAAGGTCTGGGCGTTGTCGCGGGTGTAGGGCACCGGGATGGTCACCCACTCGCCGATGGACGGATCCTGGCAACACTTGGTGATCGCGTCGATGTCCGACGCGGTGGGGATCGACAGCCAGACCGTTCCGTTCGACAGCGCGTGTGCGTCCATCGAGTCATGTTGTCATGAATCCCCCGGCCCGAGCATCGGGTTTCCCGCGCGTCGCCACGGCGGCACCGCGGTAAACCGACCGGCCGGGAGATCGTAGAATCTCCCTGATGGTTGCCGCTCTGCTTGCCGGATTGTTCGAATCACATCGAGCGCATCTGCTCTCGGTCGCGTATCGGCTGACGGGCAGCGTCGGCGACGCCGAGGACGCGGTGCAGGAGAGCTGGCTGCGGCTGGCCGGTGCCCACCAATCCGAGATCGACGACCCGCGCGCCTGGCTGACGACGGTGGTGAGCCGAATCTGCCTGGACCGCTTGCGCAGTGCCGCAGTGCGCCGGGAAACCTATGTGGGGCAATGGCTGCCGGAGCCGGTGGTGACCGATCGCACGCCGTCGAGCACGCCGGATCCGCTGGCGGTGGTGGTCCGCAAGCAGGAGTACCGCCTCGCGGCCATGGTGGTGCTGGACAGCCTGACCCCGCCGCAGCGGGTGGCTTTCGTACTGCACGACGGGCTTTCGGTGCCGTTCGACGAGATCGCCGAGATCCTCGACGTGTCGGTCGAGGCCGCGCGGCAGCTCGCGGTCCGGGCACGCAAGGCCGTGGCGGACACGCCGCCGCCGGTGCCGGATGCCGAGCACGAGGTCGCGGTGCAGCGTTTCCTGACCGCGCTGCAGTCCGGTGACGTGTGCGCGGTTACCGCTGCGCTGCACCCGGATTCGGTGGTGATCGGCGATGCCGACGGCACCACCTCCACCACGGTGAACGTGCTGCGCGGCGCGGACCGGATCGCGCGCTTCTACTTGGGGCTCGTACGCAAGTACGGACTGGACGGCGCCGACGTCGATCCGGCCTACAACTACGAATTCGCTTCGGTCAACGGACAACTGGGCCTGGTGGTCACCGCCGGGTACGGACATCCGCCCAGGGTCATGGGTTTCACCATTCGCGACGGACTGGTCTGGGGCACATACGATCTCGCTAATCCTGCAAAGCTGACCGGCATTCGACTGGGCTGAGCCGCCGAGGCATGTCGCGGGCCGACGGGCATGTGATCAGGGCGTTGCCGGCCGGAGAACCCATCGCTTCGTGCCCGACGTGTCGAGGAAGACCTGGTACGGATCCGACGACCTCCGACGTGGCCGGATTCACAAAGAATCCTGGGCTAGTCTCCGACTATGCCTCCGCAACCCGCGACTGTTGCTCGCCTGCGTCCCTTCGCCTCCACGATCTTCGCGGAGATGACCGAACTCGCCGTTCGGTTCGACGCGGTCAATTTAGGCCAGGGCTTCCCCGACACCGACGGCCCCGCCGGCATGCTCGAGGTCGCCAGGCAGGCCATCGCCGACGGCCTCAACCAGTACCCGCCCGGGCGCGGCATGCCGGTGCTGCGCCGCGCCATCGCCGATGACCGGGCCCGCCGCTACGGCACCCACTACGACCCCGACACCCAGGTGTTGGTCACCGTCGGGGCGACCGAGGCGATCGCCGCCGCCATCCTCGGCCTGGTCGAGCCGGGCTCGGAGGTCGTGCTGATCGAGCCGTACTACGACTCCTATTCCGCCGCAGTCGCTTTGGCCGGCGCGCAGCGGCGTACCGCGCGACTGGTCGCCGACGGCGACCGCTTCGTGCTCGACCTGGACAGCCTGCGCGCCGCGATCACCCCGGCGACCAGGATGCTGGTCGTCAATTCCCCGCACAACCCGACCGGCACCGTGCTTGGCCGCGCGGATCTGCAGGCCATCGCCGAGATCGCCTGTGAGCACGACATTCTGGTGCTCACCGATGAGGTCTACGAGCACCTCGTCTACGACGGCACCGAGCACATCAGCCTCGCCACGCTGCCCGGCATGGCCGAGCGCACCGTCGTGGTGTCCAGTGCGGCAAAGACATTCAGCGTCACCGGCTGGAAGACCGGCTGGGCGTGCGGTCCGGCGGACTTGATCGACGGCGTGCTCGCCGCCAAGCAGTTCCTGACCTTCGTCGCGGGTGGTCCGTTCCAGCCCGCGGTCGCGCACGCGTTGAACCACGAGCTCGAATGGGTGGCCGGACTGCGGGATACGTTGTCCGACAGACGGCTTCGACTCGCCGCCGCACTGGCCGACACCGGCTTCGGGGTGAAGTCCAGTCCCGGCGGCTATTTCGTCTGTGGCGACATCACCCCGCTCGGCGCCACCGACGGCCTCGCGTTCTGCCGGGAACTGCCCAAGCGGCTCGGCGTCGCCGCCGTCCCGGTCAGCGTCTTCGCCGACGACGCCGCGGCCTGGAACCACCTGGTGCGCTTCACCTTCTGCAAGCGCGACGAGACGCTCGACGAAGGCGTGCGCAGGCTCCGGTCCGGCGCGCGATAGCACTGTTCGCTGATCTCCCGCTGTCGCGGGAGATCAGGACGGATGTGGGAGCGTCGGATCGGTCGGCGGCTTGATGCGCGGATACCGACGGGCTTGCGGCGCATGCCAGCCGAAGCGGAGCGCGAGCAGGCGGAAGGCGATCGCGCCGAGGGCGGCCAGCGCGCCGGTCCAGGCCTGATAGACGCCGAAGTGCAGCAGCGTCGCCGTGGCGACGGCGCCGACCAGGGCGGGCACCGCGTAGATCTGTTCGGGCCGAAGCACATTCGGCGTCTGCCCGCCGAGCAGGTCCCGGATCACGCCACCGCCGATCGCGGTGACCAGGCCGAGCAGCGCCGCCGACGGCGCGCCGAGTCCACGCGAGTAGGCGATGACCGTCCCGGTCACGCAGAACAATCCGAGCCCGAAGGCGTCGGCGACCTCGAGCGGGCCTCGGGTCAGCCGCCGGGACGGATGCCAGAAGAAGATCACCGCGGCGGCGAGCACGGCCGTCCACAGATAGCTCAGATCGACGAACGCCGCAGGTGGCGTGCGGCCGATCAGCAGGTCCCGGATGATGCCGCCGCCGAGCGCGGTGGCACAGGCGAGCACCACGATGCCGAAGATGTCGAAATCGCGCCGCACGGCCAGCAGCGCGCCCGAACTCGCGAACGCGAACACCCCGAACAACTCCCCGACATGCTGCACCGCTTCGACCGCCGACCCGAAGTGAGCGGCCGACACCGCCGCACCGAAATCCACCATGCCGCTCACCGTGTCATACCCCGCCGCGCGCACACCGCCGACAGGCCCGTTGCGTCAGGCCGGCATGGGACGCGCGCGGTCGGTCGCGACGAGCACCGCGATGGTCCCGAGCATGGTGCCCATGAAATAGCGCTGGACCCGCAGCCAGAGTGGCCGGCCGGTGAGGAACGTCGAGATGCTTGCCGCGCCGAGCACGATCATCGCGTCGATGCTCAGCCCCACCGCGATCTGCACCGAGCCGAGCACCAGGCTCTGCAACCAGACCTGCCCGTGCTCGGGCGCCACGAACTGCGGGATCAGCGCCATGTAGAGGATCGCGATCTTCGGATTGAGCAGGTTCGTCAGAAACCCCATCATGAAAAGCTTTCGCGACGGGTCCTCCGGCAAGGTCGTCGGCTCGAAAACCGAAGTGCCGCCGGGCCGCAGCGCCTGCCAGGCCAGCCACAGCAGATAGGCCGCACCGGCCAGCTTCACCGCCAGATACAGCCCGGGCACCACCGCGAACACTGCCGTGATCCCCACGGTGGCCGCGATCAGATACACCCCGAACCCGGCCGCGACACCGCCCAGCGAGACCAACCCGGCGCGTCGCCCCTGCGACACGGTCCGAGAAACCAAATACATCATGTTCGGCCCCGGCGTCAGCACCAATCCCAACGCCACGGCCGCAACTCCGAGAACTGCCGCCATTTCGATCACGCTGTCGATCCTCGCCGACCGGCGCGGGCGCGTCTCGGTCCACTTGAAAGTTGCTGGTCCGGTGCCCTTACGACGAACCGATGGTCAGCTTCCCGCCCGGACCATGGCGCGGGAAGCTGAAACCCGCTCGGCAGTCAGGGATTACGGCGCCGCGCGACCGCGTCGGCCAGCCGATCGAGCTGCAAGGCGGTGGTGTCCCAATCGAGGCAGGCATCGGTGATGGACTGGCCGTAGGTGAGCTCGTCGGCGTGCCCGAGGGTGAGATCCTGCCGACCGGCGACGAGGAAGCTCTCCAGCATCACGCCGACCACGCCGGGTTCGCCCGCGGCCAGTCGGCCCGCGATATCGGTGACCACGTCGACCTGCTTGTTGTGGTCCTTGTTGCTGTTGCCGTGGCTGGCATCGACCACCAAACGCTGTGGCAGCCCGGCCTTTTCCAGCCGCACGCAGGCCTCGGCGACCGACGCCGCGTCGTAGTTCGTGCCGGAGGTGCCGCCGCGCAGGATGACGTGGCAGTCGGGGTTGCCGGTGGTGCGGATCAGCGCGGCGCGCCCGTCCAGGTCGGTACCGGGGAACACATGGCTGGCCCCGGCGGCGCGGACGCCGTCGACGGCCACCTGCACGTCGCCGTCGGTGCCGTTCTTGATGCCGACCGGCATGGACAGGGCGCTGCTCAGCTGGCGGTGCACCTGGCTCGCCGCGGTGCGGGCACCGATCGCGCCGTAGGAGACCAGGTCGGCGATGTACTGCGGGGTGATCGGGTCGAGGAACTCGCACGCCACCGGCAGGCCGAGCCCGGAGATGTCGACCAGCAGCTTGCGGCCGAAACCGAGGCCGGTGTTCACGTCGAAGGAGCCGTCCAGGTGCGGATCGTTGATCAGCCCCTTCCAGCCCAGGGTGGTGCGCGGCTTCTCGAAGTACACCCGCATCACCACGTGCAGCCGGTCGTCCAGCTCGGCGGCCTTGGCGGCCAGGCGTCGCGCGTAGTCGAGGGCGGCGGCGGGATCGTGCACCGAGCACGGGCCGACGATCACCATCAGTCGGTCGTCCACACCGTTCAGCACGTCGACGGTCGCCGCGCGGCCCTTGCGGACCGTGTTCGCGAGGTCGTCGGTGATCTGGTGCACCTGGCGGACTTCGGCGGGCGAGCGCAAGGGGCTCACGCTCAAAGTGCGTTGGTCGTCCAGATCGGAATGCCGTGGATCGACGTCAACAGCGGTAGTCATGTGTGGGTTCCTTTTCTTCGGCCGACCCACGGACGCGAAACCCCGTCGAGCCGGTCTTCCGGCTCGGGGTGGAATGTCGTCAGCGCAAGTGGTTGCCGCAGACCAGCCCACCCGGGGCCGGCTTGCTAAACCAGAAATACACGCGCTGCACGTCAGGGACTGTACCAGGCACGGATCGATGGATGAATCGACCGTGCCGCATGCCACAGGGGTGATTCGTTCGGCATCTCACGCAACGAGAACGCCACGTCGGTCACCCGGCGTGGCGTTCTGACGGCAGCTCGAGCTCAGCCCCACTGGCCGGGCTGGTAGTCGCCGGCCGGGGTGCGCGCGATCACGTTCAACCGGTTCCAGGCGTTGATCATCGCGATGGCGGAGATCAGCGCGGCGATCTGGTCGTCGTCGTAGTGCTTGCGCACGTCCTGCCACACCTCGTCGCTGACGCCGTGGCTGTCGGCGATCCGGGTGGCCTCCTCGGTCAGCGCGAGCGCGGCCCGCTCGGCCTCGGTGAATACGGTGGCCTCGCGCCAGGCGGCGACCAGGTTGATCCGCACCGAGGTCTCACCGTTGTGCGCGGCGTCCTTGGTGTGCATGTCGGTGCAGTAGCCGCAGCCGTTGATCTGGCTGGCCCGGATCTTGACCAGCTCGTGGGTGGCGGCGGGCAGGGTGGAGTCGCTGACGATCCGGGCCGCGTTGTTGAGTCGCTTGATGAAGCTGCCGGCGACCTGGTTGCCGAAGAGGTTGATGCGGGCGTCCATGATGTTGCCTTCCTTCGTGGTTGTGCTGCGTCTTCACAGAGAGGACGACACGGGTCGGCGATGTGTGACATCGATGGGGTCGGTGACCTGAGTCACTCCTCATTTCGGTTCATCGTCCCAGCTCAGAGCGCGGCGTGTCCACGCGCGGCATCCCCAGGCGCAAGTAATGTCCGACAGCTACCAGCTGTTGATCACTGCGCGAAATCGTAAGTGACGCCGGTCAATTTCTCCGACAGCTCCCACAGGCCGCGGGCGACGGCCTCGTCGTGCGACGCCTTCGACGAGCCGGAGCGGCCGGGGTAGCCGCGCAGGCCACGGAAGCCGGTCGGCCCGTAGTAGCCGCCGGGCTTTACGTCCGTCGTCGCGGCGTAAAGCGTTGGCAGCGCGCCCATCTCGGCGCTCTGTGCGAGCAGCAGATTGCCGAGCCACATCACCGCGTCCTGGATCGACTCGGTATGCGACATCAGTTCGGTCGCGGCGTAACCGGGATGCGCGGCGACCGAGATCTTCGGTGAGCCCGCCGCGGTGAGCCTGCGGTGCAGCTCGCGGGCGAACATCAGGTTGGCCAGCTTGGCCTGTCCGTAGGCCGGCCAGCGCTGATACTTACGGTGTTCCCAGTTGAGATCGTCCAGGTCGATCTTCCCGATGATGTGCGCCCCGCTGCCGACCGTGACGATCCGCTCCGAAATCTTGTCCAGCAGCAGTCCGGTGAGCGCGAAGTGTCCGAGATGGTTTGTGCCGACCTGCATTTCGAATCCGTCGGCGGTCCGCAGCTCCGGCAGCGCCATCACCCCGGCATTGTTGATCAGCACATCGGCCCGATCGGTCGCCTCGGCGAACGCCCGCACCGACGCCAGATCCGCCAGGTCCAGCTGCCGCACCACCGCGCGATCCCCCAGCGGCGCGGCCACCTGCTCCGCCTTGGCCACGTTCCGGCACGCGAGCACGACGTTCGCCCCGGCCCCGGCCAGCGCCCGCACGGTGGCCGCCCCCAACCCGCTGTTCGCGCCGGTCACAATGAACGTGCGGCCGGTCTGATCGGGCACATTCGAGGTATCCCACCTGCTCATGTCGGGGAGTTTAAACCGAGACGCCACGTCACACCTGGGTGAGCGCCCGTCGTCGATCATCGCCGCAACCTCCGGATACGCGGTCGGCCACCGAGCCGAGACGGCCGGAGATCGCCTGCCCCCGGATCGGAACTGCTCGATTCATCGCCCGCCATTGAGATAGGGTTGCCTTACCTATATTCACCGAGCAACGCTCGGGTTAGCCGTGAGGTAGACCGTGACTTCGACATCCACTCCGCATCGCGATGGTTATGTGCCCTTCCCCACCGAGGTCGGTGCGGAGTATCGGGCGGCCGGGTATTGGGCCGGGCGTGACCTGGGCGATCTGCTGCGGGAGACGGCGCGGCGGCATCCACACCGGACCGCACTGCTCGACGCCGAGGGCGCGCGCAGTTATGCCTGGTTGGACGCGGAGGCCGATCGGATGGCGCACGGGCTGCTCGCGCTCGGGATCGCGCCCGGCGATCGGGTGGTGGTGCAGTTGCCGAATGTGCCGGAGTTCCTGACCGTGCTGTTCGGGTTGCTGCGGGCGGGGATCATTCCGGTGCTGACGCTGCCCGCGCACCGGCGGGCCGAAATCGAGCATCTGGCGGCGCTTTCCGAGGCCGTCGGCTACATCGTCGTCGACCGGCTCGGCGATTTCGACTATCGGGAACTGGCCGCCACCGTGCAGGAGGCGGTGCCGTCGCTGCGGCACGTGCTGGTGCTCGGCGAGGCCACCATCGGTTCCGACTTGAATTCGATACCACGCGAGGGTGATTCGCTGCCGACGATCGACCCGAGCGATATCGCGCTGATGCTGGTGTCCGGCGGCACCACGGGTCTGCCGAAGCTGATCGCCCGCACACACGACGACTACGTCTACAACGCCACCGCGAGTGCCGAAGTCTGCGCGCTCACCGAGGACGACGTCTATCTCGCGACCTTGCCTGCGGCACACAACTTTCCGCTGGCCTGCCCGGGCATCCTCGGCACCGTGAGCGTCGGCGGCGCGGTCGCCTTCGTCACCGATCCCAGTCCGGAGAGCGCCTTCGCCGTCATCGAGCGGCATCAGGTCACGGTCACCGCCGTCGTGCCGCCGCTGGCCCAGCTCTGGTGTGCCGCAACCGAATGGGAGGAGGCCGAGCTGAGCTCGCTGCGGCTGCTCCAGGTCGGCGGCGCCCGGTTGGCCGAGGTCAATGCCCGCGAGGTGACACCCGCGCTCGGTGCCACCCTGCAGCAGGTATTCGGCATGGCCGAGGGGCTGCTCAACTACACCCGGCTCGACGATGCGGTCGAACTGCTGCACACGACACAGGGCCGGGCACTGTCCCCCGCCGACGAGATCCGGGTGGTGGACGCGGACGGCAACGACGTCGCGCCGGGTGCGGAGGGCGAGCTGCTCACCAAGGGCCCGTACACCATTCGCGGCTACTACCGCGCCCCCGAACACAACGCCCGCGCCTTCACCCCCGACGGCTACTATCGCAGTGGCGATCTGGTGCGCAGGCTGCCGAGCGGACACCTGGTGGTGTCCGGCCGGATCAAGGACGTCATCAACCGTGGCGGCGAGAACGTCTCGTGCGACGAGCTGGAGGAGCATCTGCTCGCCCACCCGGCCGTCCGGCACGCGGCCGCCGTCGGCCTGCCCGACGCAACGCTCGGCGAAAGAGTCTGCGCCGTACTGGTTGTCGATGACGAGATGCCGACGCTGGCCGAGATCAAGACCTTCCTCACGGCCCGCGGCCTCGCGACGTACAAGCTCCCCGATGTGCTGCGCCGAGCGGACCGGCTACCGATCACGGCCGTCGGAAAGATCGACAAGAAGGCGCTGCGAGCCGTAGAAAGCTAGCGGCTGATCGTGGGAATGACGATGGGCAGCGCATCTTTCGATGCGCTGCCCATCGTTTCCGGCAAGCCGCTACTGCGCCCGCACCACGTAAGGCGCGATGCTGCCGAGCTTTTCGCAGGTCTCCTCGAATTCCCGCTCCGGCCGGGACTGCGCGACGATGCCCGCACCGGCGCGCAGCCAGGCCCCCTCGGTCGTCTGATAGATCGCACGCAGCACCAGCGTCGCCTCCAGCGCGCCGGTCGGCGAAACCGTTACCACCGCACCGGAGTACAACCCGCGCGGGTCGAGATCGAGCCGGAACACCGAATCGATGCCCGCCCGCTTCGGAATACCGGACGCCGTGACCGAGGGGAACAGCACCTCGAGCGCGTCCCAGCTGGACTGGCCTGCGGCCAGCGTGCCGCGCACGGTGGAGGCGATGTGCTGCACGCTGCCGCGCTCGCGCACCGCCATGAAGTCGGTGACCGCGACGGTGCCCGCGTCGGCCACCGAGGTGATCTCGGCGAACGAGGTCTGTACCGAAATCGCGTGCTCCACGATCTCTTTGGGGTCGGCGAGCAGGTCGGCGCGCGCCGCCGCGTCGAGGTCCGCGCCGCGACCGAAGGCCCGGGTGCCCGCGACCGGTTCGGTGGTCACGATCCGGTTCTCGTCGATCGAGGCGACCAGCTCCGGGCTGAACCCGGCGGCTTCGAGCCCGCCGAGCCGCAGCAGGAACGACCGCGCCGGGGTGTTGTGCGCGCGCCCGAGCCGATAGGTCGCCGGAATGTCGACCACGAAGGGCAGATCGACCTTCCGGGACAGGATGACCTTCTGATACTGGTTCGCCTGGATCTCGCCCACCGCTTCGGCCACCCGGGACGTGTAGCCGGTCGGATCGAGCCGCACATCCGCCGGATGCGGCTGCGGCAGTTCGGTTTCCTGCGACGCGGTGATGAGGTCGTGGATGTCGCCGGTCTCCGCGGGGGTGGCGCCGGACACCCGGATCCCGTACTCGCCGATCCGCACCTCGATGCGCGGAATCATCAACTGCGCCAGGGTGGTCCGCGGGTCCAGGTGCTCGGTCGCCTCGTACACCCACGCGCAGAACTCGAAACCGAGCCAGCCGTAGGCATTCCGGCCGTCGAGCGGCAGCTGGCGCAGCGCCTGATCGACCACGCTCGCCGGGCGGCCCTGCCATCGGGTGGCGGTGGTCTGCCCGGCCCAGCTGACCCGCAACTCCTCGACATCCAGCTCGATGCCGCCGATCGGATCGGCCGCGAATACCCACTCGCCCGGCCGCTCGTACATCACGTACTCACCGAACCGATCGGCCCCCGCCAGCCGGGACATCGCTGCCGCCGGATCGGTCACATACTCCACCCGCAAGCGTTCGTCCGTGGTCGACAACGATCCTCCAAAGGTCAAATCTGGCCTAACTTTGGAGGTAAGGTTAGCATTACCTGACTATATTGAGACTGTGCCCGCAACCACACCGGACGACCATCGAACGGTCACTTCGGCGGGACCGCCAGGGCCGAACGCTCGACGCTCAGCAAACTCTCCGCGCTGTGTTCGGCGTGGTACGCGGCCGCGCCACCGCGCAGCCCGAACAGCCGCTTCGAATAGAGCAGCCAGACCACCGCGGCGATGTTGACCAGCAGCGCGCCGATCCGCAGCACAGTCACCTTCTCGGTCAACTCGTAGATCTCCAGCGGCAGAAACAGACTCGTCGCGATGACCGCGAAGTACTCGCCCCAGCGCTTCATCAGCCACAGCCCGAGCGCCTCGATCCCCTGCAGCCCCGCGTAAACGAAGATGCCCACCGCAACCCACAGCAGCGTCGTATTCGACAGCGAGAACGCCTGTTCCACCAGGTGCACGATCTTCGATCGATCGACATCCCAGCCGAGTTGGTCGGCCAGCGGGCGCAGCAGCGGCAGATCCCGGTCGAACGCGGCCCGCATCGTCTCCCGCGACGTCCGGAACTTCAACACACCGAACGCCGCACCGATCAGCACCAAGCCGCGCAACAACCGCTCGATCGCCAGCGCCCGCATCAACCAGCGATCCCGCAGCAGCCGCCCGCGCGGCACCTCGGGCGCATGATCGGCCGGACCGGTCCCGACCGGGTCGCCGGGCACGAAGGTCCCGCAGCGCAGGCAGCGCCAGGCCACCCCGGCCACGGTGTCGACACGCAGCCGGTCGGCCAGGTCTGCCTCGTCCGGTGCGTAGGTGTAGTGGCCGTGCCAGCCACACGCGCGTAGGGCCCAATCCATATGCGCAGCGTAATTCGACTGACGGGCACAGCGCCGGATCTCTGCCGCGACGCAACAACTGATTACGCAAGGACATGGGTAACTCGCCGGGGACGGGCTAACTAGATCCTGCTCTTACCTCCGGCCGCCAACGCGGTTGTCGTGGCACCCTGGTCTGGCCTGAATTCACGGAGAGGCGGAACAGCCTGCGCGAAATCAGTCTCAGGGGATTCAATGGGGAGATCGTCAGTCGGAGGGACTAGGTCATGATCGAGCACCGTGGCGCAACGCCCGCGGATACCGAGCGAGCGTCGGCACCGGGGTCGGTGGTGGCGTTGGTCGACGCGGCCTCCGCGGTGGAGCGCGAACTCATCGGCACCTGGTTGACCGAGGGCGGGATCGCCAAGGAATTCGGCACCGACGCGCCGATCACCCAGTTGGATCTGGACGCGGGCGCGGTGGCGGGCCGGCTGGTCGGCAGGCACGACGATCCGCTCGTGGTGCCGCTGCGGGTGCTCTGGCGACCGCCGGAGCGCGACGGCGTCCGCCGGATCACCTTCGCCGACATGGCATTGCTGACCAACCCGCGCAAACCGAATCGGCTGGCGCAGCGCAAGCTGGCCGACCAGCCGAACCGGCACGTAGTGCTCGCCGGGCAGCCCGCGCTGCTCAGCGAGTTGCGCACGAACAACCCGGAGGCCGCCGCGCTGGCCACCAAGGGCACGGCCGAGCCGTTCGCCCGCGCCATCGTGCGCGCCGCGGTGGTGGCGCTGGAGCGGGCCGAGCGCACCATCATCGGCGACCGCTACAAGGTGCCGAGGCTGGTGGCCGAGGAGATCCTCGACTCCCCCGACTTCGTGCGCAGGCTCGAACTCATCGCCGACCAGATCGGCGCCAGCCCGCACGAGGTGTACCGCCGCGCGGAGAAGGCGTTGAACGAACTCGTCGCCGCGCAAAGCAGATTGGTCTCCGATCTGTTCACCCAGGCGATGCGGCCGATCCACGCGTCGACGTGGAAGGTGGACTCCGACGATTCGGGGCTGGCCGCGCTGCGCGACCTAAACCGGCGCTACCCGCTGGTCTTCCTGCCCTCACATCGCTCCTACGTCGACGCGTTCGTGCTCGGTGATGTGCTGGCCCGCAACGACTTCCCGCCGAACCACGTGATCGGCGGCGCGAACCTCAGCTTCTGGCCGATGGGCCCGATCGCCCGGCGCACCGGAACCGTGTTCATCCGGCGCAGTTTCGGCGACGACGAGGTGTACAAGGCGGTCGTCGAGGAGTACTTCGCCTACCTGCTGGCCAAGCGATTCAACCTGGAGTGGTACTTCGAGGGCGGTCGTTCGCGCACCGGCAAGCTGCGCCCGCCGCGCTACGGACTGCTGAATTACCTTGCCGCAGCGGTACGTGCGGACCGGGTCGAGGACGTCATGCTGGTGCCGGTGTCGATCACCTACGAGCGGCTCAACGAGCTCGGCGCGATCTCGACCGAGCAGGTCGGCGGCAAGAAGAAGCCGGAGGGGCTCGCCTGGCTCGCGCGTTACGTTCGGAGCCAACAGCATTCGGCCGGTCACGTGTATGTGCGGTTCGGCGCACCGCTTTCGGCTCGCGACCGGCTCGCGGCGCACGGCGATCCGCTCACCACGCCACCGCTGACCATCCCGCTGCACCGCACCGAACCAGCGCCCGCCGGGCTCACCGAGACCGGGCAGGGCGCGCCGGACGCACCCGATATCGCCGAGCTGGAGCGTAAAGCCGTGCAGCGGTTGGCGTTCGAGATCGCCGTCGGCATCAACGCGGTCACGCCGGTGACGGTCAATGCGCTGGTCACCCTCGCGCTGCTCGGCGTGCACGAGCGCGCCCTCACCCTCGGCGAGGTGCGCACCGTGCTCGCTCCGGTGCTCGGCTATATCGAGAAGCGTGATCTGCCGCACGGTGAGCTGGCCGCGCTGCAGGACGATCAGGGTCTCGCCGTTGTGCTGGAACAACTCTCGCTGGCCAAGGTCGTCACGGTCTACCGGGGCGGGCTGGAACCGGTGTACTCGATCGAGGCAGGCGCGCACCTCGAGGCCGCGTTCTACCGCAACAGCGCGGTGCACTGGTTCGTCAACCGCGCCATCCTCGAACTGTCCATCCTGGCCGCGCTGGACAGCGACGGCGCCGACCAGCTGACCACCGGGTGGGACGAGGCGTTCCAGCTGCGCGACCTGTTGAAGTTCGAGTTCTTCTTCCCCGAGCGGGCCGAGTTCGCCGAACAGATGACGGCCGAGATGCTGCTGCTTGATCCCGAGTGGCACAGCCACACCAGGGACAACACCCTCGGCTCCGCGGTGATGGCCAAGCTGACCGGCTCCGGATTCATGATGGCGCACCGCGTACTTCGCTCGTTCTTCGACGCGCAGCTGGTGGTGGCCGAGCGGCTGGCCGCCCGCGATCCCGAGACCGAGCTCGACCGCAAGCAGTTCATCGCGGAGTGCGTCGCGGTCGGCAAGCAGATGATGCTGCAGCAGCGGCTGCACAGCCCGGAATCGGTCTCCACCGAATTGTTCACCAGCGCACTGAAACTCGCCGACAACTATGGACTGCTCGAAGGGGTGTCGCATGATTCGGCCAAGCGCAGGGCGGACTTGACCGAGCGCCGAGTGGAATTCGCGGATCGGCTGCGCACCATCGGTGCCCGCATCTCGCAGGCGGCCGCGCTCGATCCGTCCAACCGGGAGACGCGGTGAGTGCCGAGCTCGACGGTGCGCTCGCCGCGATCCGCTCCGGGCCGCAGGGGGCGGAGGTCGCCGCGGTCTTCGACTTCGGCGGTACCGTCGTCGACGGATTCCCGCGGCAGGGCCTGTTTCGGCGCCTGTTCCGGCGACGCAGCACCGAGGATGTGCTGCGCCTCGGCATCCGCAACGGCACGACCGACGGTGAGTACGGGCGGTTCCTGAATCAGCTCACCGAGGTGCTCGCGGGCAAAACCGAGGACGAGCTGGATGCGCTCGGCGAACGGCTCTTCCGGCGCAAGGTCTATGGGCACCTGTATCCCGAAGCGTGGCAACTGATCCGGACGCATCAGGCCGCCGGGCACACGGTGGTGCTGACCAGCTCGCTGACCCGCTTCCAGGTGGCACCGGCGGCGGCCGAGCTCGGCATCGAGCACGTGCTGACCACCCCGATGGCAGCCCAGGACGGCATCCTCACCGGATACCCGGACGGGAAGACGTTGTGGCGCAACGGTAAGGCCGAGGCTGTCCGTGAATTCGCCGCCGACGGCGTCGATCTCGCGCGCAGTTACGCCTACGCCGACAGCACCGCCGATCTGCCGCTGCTGTCGCTGGTCGGCCATCCGGTGGCGGTGAATCCCGACGAACAGCTCACCACCGTTGCCGCCGAACATGATTGGCCGACGCTGCGCTTCCGGCCGCGCCAGGCCGCACGTCCGGTCGACTATGCCCGCACCACAGCGGGATTCGCCGGACTGCTCGGCGGCGCGTTCTACGGTGTCGCGGCCAAGTCGCCCACGAGGGACCACCGGCAGATGGCCGACGGCCTGCTGGAGCACGCGGCGGGGAACACGTTGAGCATCGCGGGCGTGCACCTTCGGGTGACCGGCGCCGCGAACGCGCGCGCACCGCGGCCCGCGGTGTTCCTCTTCAACCATCAGAGCCAGTTCGACATCATCATCGTCCCCGAGGTGCTGCACGGCGGGGTGACCGGCATCGGGAAGAAGGAGCTGACCCGCAACCCGATCTTCGGCCCGTTGATGCGGTTCGTCGGCGTGACCTTCATCGATCGGTCGAGCACCGACAAGGCCAAGGCCGCGCTCGCGCCGGTGGTCGACACGCTGCGCGGCGGTCTGTCGATCGCCGTCGCCCCCGAGGGCACCCGCTCCTACACCCCGGAGGTCGGGCCGTTCAAGAAGGGCGCGTTCCACATCGCCATCCAGGCGGGTGTGCCGGTCATCCCCATCGTGATCCGCAATGCGGGCGAAATCTGCTGGCGCAACTCGATGGTCGCGCGGCCGGGCACCGTGGATGTCGCGATCCTCGACCCCATCGACGTCAGCGGCTGGGATCCGAACGATATGGACGACAAGGTGGCCGGGGTCCGTCAGCTGTATCTGGACACGTTGCTGGACTGGCCGAAGCCCGACTGATTCGCGCGAACCTCCGCGGGCCGCACCGAATTCCATTGCGGCAGTTGTCTGCCTGGTGAAACAGCCCACAGCGCCTCAGCTTGACCTCAAGAATTGTTCAGGTTTCAAGATTGTTCTCAGCACCAAGCACAGCTTCGGATGAGGAGAACATCATGACCATCGCCCAAACCACCACGCCCACCCTGCGGATCCCCGCCGTCAACCGCCCGATCGCGATCATCGGCAGCGTCGCGGTCGCCGTCGCCGTCAACCTTGTCGTCTGGCTACTCGGCAAGGCGGCGGGCGGCTCGTTCGAGGTCGTCAAGAACGGTGCCACCACGCAGGTCGGGGTGGGCACGGTGATCTCCTCGTCCGCGGTGCCACTGCTCGTCGGCCTGACGCTGGCCGCGCTGATCTCTTACCGGTGGGCCGGCGTGCTGCGGGTCGCCCAGATCGTCGGCGGCGTGCTCGCCGTGGCGACCATCGGCCTGACGGTTTCCGCGGACTTCGACACCACGACCACCGTCGCGCTGTCCGTCATGCATCTGGTGCTGGCACCGGTGCTCGTCATCGGCCTGGAAGCGATGCGCCGTGGACTGTCCGGCGACTGAACCCACGAACGACGCAGGGCCCCACATCCGTTGCGGATGCGGGGCCCTGCTGATGTCTCTACTAGACCGAGCGGCCGAACAGCAGCTTCCACGGCATCAGGGCCGACTCCAGCTGCACCTTCAGGCTCATCTTGGACGCGCCCAGGGTGCGCTCCTCGAAACGGATCGGCACCTCGGCGATCTCGATGCCCTTCTTGACCGTCCGGTAGTTCATCTCGACCTGGAACGAGTAGCCGTTGCTGCGGATCGAGGCGACGTCGATCGCGCGCAGCGTGTCCGCCTTCCACGCCTTGAACCCGGCCGTGGCGTCTTTCACGCCGAGCCGCAGGATCAGGTTCACATAGAAGTTGGCCCACGCGGACAGCGCCTTGCGGTGCCACTTCCACTCGTCGGCGGTCGAGCCGCCCGGCACGTAGCGCGAGCCGAGCACCACACCGGCGTCGGTGGTCGTCAGCTTCTCCAGCATGGCCGGAATCACCTCGGCCGGGTGCGACAGGTCGGCGTCCATCTGGATCACCACGTCGGCGCCTTCGTCCAGCGCCCGGGTGATCCCGGCGATGTAGGCGCGCCCGAGGCCGTCCTTCTCGGTGCGGTGCAGCACGCCGAGCACGTTCGGCAGCTCCGCGGCCAGCTTGTCGGCGACGTCACCGGTACCGTCCGGCGAACTGTCGTCGACCACCAGCACGTGCAGGTCGGGCACCGGCAGCGCGGTCAGCCGCTCCACCGCAACCGGCAGATTCTCCCGCTCGTTGTAGGTCGGCACAACAACGGTAACCCTCAAGGGTCGCCCTCCCTGCTGATCCTGGTCCAGCTCGCAGCCCACGTCAGGACCACAGAGCATTCGTTTGAGTTCGGAGAAACCGTACTTGATCGAACTGAAGAGGGCCTGAGTGGATCTACCTGGCCGCCGATATCGGGCGCGCATCGTCGCACGTCACAAGATCAGTTTTGCCGTGCGTTTTCCGTCTCGCGCGCAGCGTCGCGGTCAGATCACTTGCCGCACACCGGACTACCGGCGTGCATCAATCCGCGTCCCCCGCGTCGGCCTGCGCATTGCGCGCCTTGACGATCTCCAATGCCCGTTCCGCGGTCGCCTGATCCGGATACGGCCCCATCCGATCCTGGAACCAGCACTGCCGGCCTTTCTCGGCCCGCTTGTGCTTCAAGCAGTAGTACCAGCGCTCAGCCATGCCCCCAGCATTCCACCGCAGCCGCCCCCACAACCCCATTTCCAAGATCATCGGCCGGGCGTGCGGCACGCCACTCGCGATTCCCCGCAGCCGTGCGCCACACACGCCGCGAACACAGAACGGCCGACGTCCCTATCGGGGTAGGCCGACACGCTCCTGACGCGAACGGGACGTGACGCCAGCGCTACCTTGCACGCTGCCGCCGTCACGTCCCGTTAGGGGCGGATCAGGCCGTGGGTGGGCCGGATTGGGGGCCGACGAGGGGTTCGAAGGTTGCGGCGTAAGTGTCGAAGCGGGCCTTCCAGTCGCCGGGTTCGAGGCCGGCGAGGCGGTCGAGGCATTCGTCCCACCCCGCGGCGTTGCGGGCTGCGGCGTCGGCGGGCAACTCGTCGATCAAGACGAGGTGGGTCCCGCTGCCGTGCGGCGCCAACTCGAACCGCAACCGCTCCTCACCCCAACTGAACACCAGCACCTTCGGCTCGTCGACGACGAACACCTCCCCGGTGAGCGTCATATCGCTCATCTCTTCCCCGAAGCGGAAAGCGATCGCCGCCCCCACCTCCCACACGCCACCCGCAACGTCTACATCACAAGGGAACCAAGCCCGCAGCTGCTCCCGCTCGGTAATGGCCCGCCACACCACCGCAGGCGGATCCACCAACTCCCGTTCCAGCCGCACCGCCGGCCGCGCCCCATCGGTACGAAGCTCTGCCTGAGTCATTCCTGCCTCCGTCGCTCGAGATGTTCTGCCAATAGATCGAGATGCGTGTTCCACAGCTCGCGATACGGCGCCAACCAATCGTCAACCTCCACAAGCGGTTCCGTCCGAATCCGATACAGCCGCCGCTGCGCATCAACCCGAACCTCAACCAGCCCCGCCTCCTTCAGCACCCGCAGATGCTTGGAGACCGCAGGCTGACTAATCCCCAACCGCCCCACCAACTCCCCAACAGGCCGCTCCCCCTCCCGCAAAACCTCGAGAATCGCCAACCTGCTCGGCTCCCCCAACACCTGAAAAACGCTAGCCGTGGTCACCCACTCGATAATTCCACCTCAGTTATATAACTGTCAAGGCATATTCAAGGCCACAACATGCCAGCCGCCGGGTAAGTGGTGGCTTGCCACGTTGTCAGGTCAGGGCTCGACCAGACCCATACGCCGGAGAGTGGGACCAGAACGCCAGAAGGGAAGCGGATTCCCCGGATGGGTCACGGCATGCCACACGATCTTTTTCCCACTGTCGATGGCAAACTTCCGCATCGGCAAAGCCCGCTGAGCCCGCTGGACAAGGTCACGGGAGAGGCCGGAGCGCAGACGGCCCGCAGAGCATTCGATCCAGTCCGCGCGGCGGATACCTTCGACGAGCCATGCGGCCTCACCACGGTAGGGCCGGATTCTGTGATGCAAAGTCATCGCCAGCGCAATGTCGCGATACCACTCCGGACGACCGTAAGCAGCCAGCCAGACTTGCATCGGCTCCAGGTCCAGATCGAGGTAGTCCACAGTTCGGAGCGCGGCGATGTCATGGAACGCCGCGGCGATAGCAATCCGCTCTTCGACCTCAGCCCCCGGAGCCGTCAGCTCTCGAGCGAACAGAAACACCCGCTGCGCGTGATTCCGATACCCTGCCCACCCCTCCTCATCCCCACACGACCAATCCTCGCGGTGTTCGGCGAGGATCTCATCGATCAAGGCACTGGTCATGGGCTCAGGCATGGCCACAATCCTGCCCCCAACCAACCTGCCCGCCATGCAGCCGCGCAGGATCGAGAGGTGGTGGGCCACAGGTTGCATACAGGGAAGGGGTCCGGGGGCGAACCTCGACCAAGCGAACTACGGCGGAGTTTGCGTACCCCAGAGGGGTCCGGGGGGGGAAGCCCGCCGGGCGGGGTGTGGGGGTTGCACCCCCACAAGAAACGAACGAAACGAGCCCTGCACGCGCATTTTGCGTGCAGGGCTCGCCTACAAGTTTCGTGGCCAGGGCCGGGATCGAACCGGCGACCTTCCGCTTTTCAGGCGGACGCTCGTACCAACTGAGCTACCTGGCCGCAGGCACCCGAGTTGAATGCCATACGCGAAACGCCGGATTGCTCCGGCGCCTCTTTTGCGACCCTGACGGGACTCGAACCCGCGACCTCCGCCGTGACAGGGCGGCGCGCTAACCAACTGCGCCACAGGGCCTTGCGTGCTTCCAACGGTCCGAAGACCGTACCCCCTACGGGATTCGAACCCGCGCTACCGCCTTGAAAGGGCGGCGTCCTAGGCCGCTAGACGAAGGGGGCTCGCCTCCGGATTTCTCCGGAACCGGCTTCAACGGCTGTCCGTTGGGAGCCCGGTTAGCTTATGACAGACCGGACTCGATTCCCAAATCGGCTGTTCAGAGTCCCAAACTGAGCTCTTCGAGGCGTGCGTGGGTGCGCCAGCCGTCGTTGCGGAACTTCTCGGCCCACTCGGGGGTGGACATGGATTCGACGATCACCTCGAGCGCTTCCTCGAAGCGGGCGCGCAGATCGATGCCTGTGCCGGTGGCGTGTGCGTCGACCATGTAGCGCTGGCCGGCCAGCGCGGCGGTCAGCGTGCGGGTGAACCGGTCGGCGTCCGCGTCGGGGCGCAGCTGTCCCTGGTCGATGGCGCGGACGGTGAGCGCGCGGGTGGCCCGCCCGAGTATTCGTCCGCCACCGGTTTGCACGTCCCGATAGAAGTCGGGTTCGATGATCAACCGGTATTCGGCCTGCACGATGATGTCGTGTTCGAGCCGTAATGCCATCTCGTCGATCATGCCGTGCATGACGTCCAGTGGTCCGAGATCCGTTCGGCCGAGCCAACGCTCGGCCGATGCGCGATAGCGTTCGACCGCCGTCTCCAGTACGGCGCGCGCTAGATCTTCCTTGGAATCGAAATGGAAGTACATGGCGCCCTTGGTGGCACGCGACCCTTCCAATATGCGGTTGAGCGATGCAGCGGCATAGCCGCTCTTCCCGAACTCAACGGCGGCGGACCTGATAATCGCCGCACGTGTCCGGCGGGCCCGCTCTTGCTGCCGTGCCATGCTCGAAACGCCTCCGAAGCCTACTCGCCGCCAAACAGCCACCCCCAAAGGAACGGGCCCTTGGCGCGAAGTTATGAGTTTTATCAATACTTCAAACCGGGTTTTCGCCCAGTTTCAAACTTTCGGTACGAAAACTTGCGAAAAACCTGAAACACACCAGCTGGTATAGTTTTCCTGCCCGGGTGCGCCGCAGGGGGTGCGCACCCGGGTATTTCTTCGTCTCGGATCTGCCTCCTGCGGCGTTGTCTTCAGGGAAGCCACGATCGGCCGGACCGCTCGCGACACGTTCGGGCACATCAACGATAAGCCGAATTCCGAATCGCCGGACGAGTAGGCGATTCTTCCGGAATTCATCAAGTCGTCACCGTACCCGGAAACCCCATCCGACACGCGGCAAACCGACGAGTCAGGTAACTGACCGGCCCGGTTTACTGTTACAGCAAACATTGCGCAACCAACCTTCGCCGTGTACCCGTTCCCCCAATTCGACAGCGTCCCAGCAACGTTCATCCGAGGAGACCGGCCGCCCGGAACACCCGACGGCGGCAGCATGCCTGCCCGCTCACCCCGCCCGCCGGTACACCCGAGCTCAGGACCCTCACCCCCCGCAAATCCAAAGACATTGCTAGCCAACATGATTGGATGGTAGCCAATTCTCGGCACAATGAACAAAGTTGGGTACCAAATGTTTACCGGCAAGATCGTGTGCCACACATCCCGCGTTACTAGGCGCGACAACAAGTCTCGGCGTCAGATTGCCACTATCCGCCGACGCCCGCGCTCCGAGCCGCCGCGGCCCCTCGACACGTCCCACTCCCCCATTTGGGCCATCGCGCCGCGCCCACTACACTGGCCCACCGCGCCCCTATAGCTCAGTTGGTAGAGCTACGGACTTTTAATCCGCAGGTCGTAGGTTCGAGCCCTACTGGGGGCACTCATCGGGCGCCCGGTCCTACCGGGCGCCCGCTCTCGTTTCACAAGCGCTGTCGCGGGCTCCATCGTCAGGTCCATACTGACAACGCGCCTCGGCGCGCGGGTTCGAAAGACCACACTCCATCCGGGCATTCCCCTACTGTGAGCGCGACACGGGCGATCCCGGGTCATCCCTCGACAAGGCGGAGCTGATGACTTCCTTCGATGATTTGCTCTCCCAGGTACCCATCTCCCAGATCGCCGCGAAGCTCGGCGTCGACGAGAGCACCGCGACGAACGCGGTCAAGGCGGCACTGCCCACTCTCCTCGGCGGGCTGCAGGCGAACGCGACGAAGCCGGAAGGCGCGGCCTCGCTGGTCGGCGCGCTGGACAACCACGGCGACCTGGTCGAGGGCGAGGGTCAGGTCGACATCGACAAGGTCGACGTGGCCGACGGCTCGAAGATCGTGCAGAACGTCTTCGGCGCAGAGCAGAACACAGTGATCAGCACCCTCGGCGCGACCGAGGGCACCGGCGGCAACGACCTGATCGCCAAGCTGATGCCCATCCTCGCGCCGATCGTGCTCGCCTACCTGGCCAAGCAGCTGACCGGTGGCGGCGGCAACGCCGCGCCGCAGACCCAGCCGCAGGCGGGCAACGGCGGCATCGGCGACGTGCTCGGCGGACTGCTCGGCGGCAGCAGCAAGAGCGGCGGCATCGGCGGCGCGATCGGCGAGGCGCTGGCCAAGAACGCCGGTGGCGCGCTGGGGAACGTGCTCGGCGGCCTGTTCGGCGGGAAGCGCTGAGCGGGGCGGCCCATGCAATTCGTCTCGGCGTGTGCAGTACAGCACGCCGGGCTAACACTCCTCGGCCCGTAGCGATAGACCCCTAGCTGCGGGCCGAGGCAATACACTCGACAGTGGTCGCCGAACGCCAACGACGGCGTATGACGTGCATCACGGGGCATCAACAGGCATTCGGATGCGTTTCGCATCACACCTACGGTGCCGTAAGGTATGGCCGCACGGCATCGGTCTACCTTGGGGGGATGACCTGCACGACCGGACGCACAGACTGAAGGGTTCATACATGGCAAGGGATCTGACTCAACTCGAGCTTCTTACGGAGTTGGAGCCGGTTGCCGCAGAAAACGTCAACCGGCACTTCTCTATGGCAAAGGAATGGCATCCGCACGACTACGTCCCGTGGGATGAGGGCCGCAATTTCGCCGCACTCGGGGGCATCGACTGGGATCCTGAGCAGTCCCGGCTGAGCGAGGTCGCGAAAGCCGCCATGGTCACCAACCTGCTTACCGAGGACAATCTCCCCTCCTACCACCGCGAGATCGCCGAGAACTTCTCGCAGGACGGCGCGTGGGGCACCTGGGTCGGTCGCTGGACCGCCGAGGAAAACCGGCACGGCATCGTGATGCGGGACTACCTGGTGGTCACCCGCGGCGTCGACCCGGTCGCCCTCGAAGAGGCGCGGATGATCCACATGACCAACGGTTTCGCGTCGCCGACCGAGGCCGACGCCGGTTTCCTGCACTCCGTCGCGTACGTGACCTTCCAGGAGCTGGCCACCCGCGTCAGCCACCGCAACACCGGCAAGGTCTGTGACGACCCGATCGCCGACCGCATGCTCCAGCGCGTCGCCGCGGACGAGAACCTGCACATGATCTTCTACCGCAACATGTGCGCCGCCGCGCTCGACCTGTCCCCGGACCAGGCGATCGAGGCCATCACGCTGATCCTGGAGAACTTCCAGATGCCCGGCGCCGGTATGCCCAACTTCCGCCGCAACGGCGTGCTGATGGCCAAGCACGGCATCTACGACCTGCGCCAGCACATGGAAGAGGTGGTCCAGCCGGTGCTCAAGAAGTGGAGCATCTTCGAGCGCGAGGACTTCACCGGCCGCGGCGAGGCCTGCCGCGAGCGGCTCGCCGCTTACATGGACAAGCTCGGCAAGGACGTCGTGAAGTTCGAAGAGCAGCGCGACCGCATGCTCGCCCGCGAGGCCGCCAAGGCCGAACGCCAGATGGCGAGCAGCAACGCGAGCTGAGCTCGCACCCCGATCGACATCGAGCCGCCGCCCGGATTACCGGGCGGCGGCTCGCGTATGTCCGGCTAACACCGAGTTCAGCTATTACTGACTTTCGAAGGTTTATTGCGTCGAAGATCGCTTCGACGCAATAAACCTTCAAACATTGCGCTTACCGCAATAGGCCCGCTTACTTCACCGGAAGTGCGCCGTCGATTCCCCCGACATCGGAGATCTTCCAGTCGGCGTTCTTGTCCAGCGTGACGTTGTAGGTCGCGACGGTCTGCATCCCATCCGGATTCTGCGCGGTCGTGCTGCTCACGTTCACGAACACATTCACCTTGTAGATGTCGCCCTGTTCGGAAACGACCTTCGCGCTGACCGGTGTCGCGGTCGAGGTCCACTTCAACGGAACCAGAATCTGTTCGAGCTTGGTGCCCACCGCGTCGTACTTGTTTGCCAACTGCGGGGTGGTATTCGACTTCAGCCGGTTCACCCAACCATTGATGTCCTGGTAGTTCAGTGTCGCGGCGCCGACCGCGTAATCGGTCGATATCCGCTCGGCCTGCTGCTCGTCGGCCGCCCGCGCGTTTCGGTCGGCGATATCGCTGCGGGCCGACCAGAGAAACCCGGCGAGCGCGCAGACGGCCAGTACCAGCGCGGCGATCACCGCGGTGTGCAGCACCGTGGATACCCGGATCGATACGGTTCCCGGACGTTCGGCGGTCGACTCGTCGGGCGCTTTCCGGGATTTCGATTCCGTGCTGTCGCTCGGCTCCGGCGCGGCGCCGGTGCTGTTGTCGCCGGTGCCCGTTTCGGCGTCTTCGATCCGTTCTGCCATTCGACCTCTTTCGATGGTGCCGGTGTCGGTTCGAGGCTAGGCGAGAGCGCTGCGGTCATCGGATTCGGGCGGCTCGGTCCTACCCACCGGAGCTGGTCGTTTCTACGGTGAGGGGCACGACGACGGAGTCGGCTGGGCGAAGGGACGGGCGAACATGGCAAGGCACCGCTCACGGTGGATGGATGCGGAGATGGACGCGCTGGCCGAACTGTCGCGCGACTTCTTCGGCAAGGAGTGCGCGCCGAACGAGGAGCGGTGGGGCCAGCAGCAGCACATCGATCGCGAGGTCTGGTTGCGCGCGGGCGAGCTCGGCCTGCTATGCCCCAGCGTCCCGGAGGAGTTCGGCGGCGGGGGCGGCGACTTCCGGCACGACGCGGTGATCGCCATCGAGCAGGTGCGCGCGCTGGCCCCCAGCTTCGGCGGGCCGGTGCACAGCACGATCATCGCGCACTACATCGCCGGGTACGGCACGGACGAGCAGAAGAAGACCTGGCTGCCCAAGCTGGCCTCCGGGGAGATCGTCGCGGCGATCGCGATGACCGAGCCTGGCACCGGATCGGACCTGCAGGCGATCCGCACCACCGCGACCGTGCAGGGCGACGAGTACGTGGTCAACGGCGCGAAGACGTTCATTTCCAACGGTTTTCTCGCCGACCTGGTGCTGGTGGTCGCCAAGACCAACGAGCAGGGCGGCGCGGGCGGGCTCTCGCTCGTCGCGGTCGAGACGACCAGGGAGGGCTTCCGGCGCGGGCGCAATCTGCACAAGATCGGCCAGCACGGGCAGGACACCTGCGAGCTGTTCTTCGACGAGGTCAGGGTGCCGCGCTCGAACCTGATCGGCGAGGCCGAGAACATGGGCTTCATCCAGCTGATGCAGCAGCTCGCGCAGGAGCGGCTGATCATCGCCGTCACCGCGATGGCGACGATGGAGAAGACGGTCGAGCTGACCCTGGCCTACACCAAGGAGCGATCCGCCTTCGGCAAGCCGCTTTTCGCGTTCCAGAACACCAAATTCACCCTGGCCGAATGCGATACGGCGGTCACCGTCGGCTGGAGCTTCCTCGACGACTGCGTCGAGAAGCACGTCACCGGCGATCTGGACATCCCGACGGCGGCCAAGGCCAAGCTGTGGCTGTCCGAGCAGCAGAACGTGCTGGCCGACCGCTGTCTGCAGCTGTTCGGCGGTTATGGCTACATGGCCGAGTATCCGATCGCGCGGATCTTCACCGATTCGCGGATCCAGAAGATCTACGGCGGCACCAACGAGATCATGAAGGAGATCATCGCGCGCGGGCTCTGAGCACGTCAGACCCGCTCCGCCGCTTCGTGATTGCCGAATTCGCCGACTATCCGTCCCCGAACGCCGACACTGGGGATATCGCGCCGCACCGGTCGATCGGGTGACCGCCGACCGGTGCGTAGTCGATCGGATCACGAATCAGGAAGGCCGACAACATGACCAGTGCACCGAACGGCGATGGCCCGCTCACCGGCAAGGTCGTCGCGATCACCGGCGGGGCCCGCGGCATCGGCCGGGCCACCGCCGAGGCGTTTCTCGGGGCGGGCGCCGCGGTCGCGATCGGCGACATCGATGTGGAGCTGGTCGCCAAGACGGCGGTGGAGCTCGGCGCGGACCCGGCCGCCACGATCATCGGCCTGCCGCTGAACGTCACCGACCGAGCGTCGTTCGCCGCGTTCCTCGATCAGCTGGAAAAGGAGCTCGGGCCGCTGGACGTGCTCGTCAACAACGCGGGCATCATGCCGACCGGGCTGTTCGCCGACGAGGACGAGGCGATGACCGATCGGATCGTCGACATCAACCTGCGCGGGGTGATCCACGGGTCGCGGCTGGCCACCAAGCGGTTCCTGGCACGCGGCAGCGGGCATCTGATCAACATCGCGTCCCTCGCTGGGACGCAAGGCTTTCCAGGGCTGGCCACCTACTGCGCGACCAAGCACGCGGTGGTCGGCTTCACCTCGGCGCTGCATCTGGAGATGAAGGAGCACGGCGTGCAGGTCTCGGCGGTGTTGCCCGGCATCGTGCGTACCGAGCTGTCGGCCGGAGCGAACATGCCGAGCTGGATCGAGCCGATGACGACGGTGGATCCCGAGGATGTCGCGCAGGCGATCGTGCGGACGGTGGTCAAGGGAAAGCCGATGGTTACCGTGCCACGCAGGCTGGCCGCGATCATCAAGACCGCGCAACTGCTGCCGTATCGGGCGCAGCTGGTTGTCGCGCGATTCACCGGGGCGACAACGGCTTACGCGCAACCCGATGCGGAGATCAGGGAGAAGTATCACCGGCGCCTGCGCGATCAGTAAGCGCCCGAAGGAGATTCAGCCCGCGACCGGCGGGGCACCGCGGTAGGAGCCTGGCGGGCTGCCGGTCCAGCGGCGGAACGCGCGCCGGAACGCGCTCGGTTCGGAGAAGCCGAGCCGGGCCGAGAGCGCCTCGACCGTCTCGTCGCCGCGCACCAGGCTGGCCACCGCAGCGTCGCGCAGGATGTCCTCGCGGATCTGGGTGATCGAGGTGCCCTCCTCACCGAGCTTGCGGCGCACCGTCTGTGGGCTCATGGCGAGCCGCTTGGCCACCTCGTCGGCGGTGGGCCAGTCACCCCGCAGGCCACGGGTGAGGATCTTGCGCACCTGTTCGGCGAGCGACGTGCCGTAGTCGCGCCGGGACAGCACGTCGACGGGCGCGTTGCGGGCCCAGTCGATGAGGTCGTCCTCGGACCGGGTGAGCGGCGCGCTCAGTAGCTCGCTATCGAAGGTGATGGCCGCGGTGGCGGCGTCGAAGACGAGCGGGGCGCCGAAGACAAGGTCGTAGTCGGCGATATTGCCCGGCCGCGGATACGGAAACTCGACCTGGCGCAAGGGAACTCGGCGGCCGATGCCCCAGGAGATCATCCGGTGCACCGCCGCGAGCAGGAAGACGGTGAGCAGCTCCTCGCCCGCGGCGAGCACGCTGGTGTCGAGCGTGTATCGGGTGCGCTCGCCGTCGGTGGTCACCGCCATCGGCGGCAGGCCGGGCAGTAGTCGCTGGTATTCGCCGAACCGTTCGATCGCCGAACCCAGATCGCGGCAGGCGACCAAGCCGAAGCCGACCAGCCGGGTCGACCCGCGCGGCACCGGCGCCGGACCAAGTCCGAACAGTTCGTCGTCGGTGATCCGCCACAGTTGGCGCATGGTCGCGGCCACCTGATCGACGGTCACCCGGGCCCGATCCTGGGCGAGCAATTCGGGCGCCACCCCCACGCTGGCGAGCAGCTGCTCGATGTCGACGCCTTGCCGCTGGGCGGTGGCGACGGCGGAGCGCACGAAGTCGATCGGCACCGTCCTTGCCGTCACCGCAACCTCCTCACCGACGCGAACCTACCAGCCCGGATGCGCTGAGCGCGGCGGTCACCGAACGTGCGCCGCGCGGTCATCCCGGCCGCGGCCGCCGATTCCTAGCGTTGCGGTATGAGCAGCGACGCGTCGACCGGTGAGGCAGCAGTGACGGACGGGACGACCTTCAACCTGGACCGGTTGGGCAACTGGGGTGCGCGCGACACCTTCGAGGTGGATCGGGAGCGCACCATCGCCTACGCCGCCGCGACGAACGATCCGCTCGAGCACCATCGCACCGGGGTATACGCGCCACCGGTTTTCGCGGTGGTGCCGATCACGGTGATGATGGCCGATGCGGCGATGTCGGTGGTGCCCGACGATCTGATGCTGCGGATCCTGCACGGCGAGCACGACTTCCGGTTCCACCGGCCGATCGAACCGGGCGAGACCCTGGCAGTACGCGCCAGGCCCATCGGGATCGAGGGCAAATCGTCGGGGGTGGTCGTCACCTCGCACATCGAGACCTACAGCGTCGATACCGGCGACCTCGTCAACGAGCAGTACTTCGTCGGCTTCTTCCGCGGTGGCCAGTTCGACGGCGTCCGCGGCGAACCCAGTCCGGCGCACTCGTTCGACGAGAACCTGCGAGCCCGCGAACCGGACTTCCTCGCGCCGCAGACCTTCGACGCGGACCAGACCTTCCGCTATGCCAAACCCGCGGGCGATCCGATGCCGATCCACCTGGTCGACGAGTTCGCCAAGGCGATGGGGCTGCCCGGCATCATCATCCACGGCCTGTGCACCATCGCGTTCATCTCGCACGCGCTGATCACCCGGATCAGCCCGGACGACCCGACCCGGCTGAAAAGGCTTGCCGTGCGGTTGAGTTCGCCCGCGTTCCCGGCGCAGACCATCACCACCGCGGCGTGGGCGACCGGCCGCCAGGACGGGCGCGATCGCTACGCCTTCGAAACCTGGTCCGACAGCGACCAATTCGTCATCCAGGACGGGCTCGCGGAGTTCGAGCCCGCAATCGGCAAGGAAACACTATGAGTAACAGGGTTTTTGTCATCGGTGTCGGCATGACGAAGTTCGAGAAGCCGGGCCGCCGCGAAGGCTGGGACTACCCGGCGATGGCGCGAGAGTCCGGCAGCAAGGCGCTGGCCGACGCGGGCATCCGCTACGACCAGGTGCAGGAGGGGTATGTCGGCTACGTCTACGGCGATTCGACCAGCGGGCAGCGTGCCATCTACGAGCTCGGGCTGACCGGGCTCCCTGTGGTCAACGTGAACAACAACTGCTCCACCGGGTCCACGGCGCTGTACCTGGCGGCCAGGGCGATTCGCGGCGGGCTGGCCGACTGCGCACTGGCGCTCGGCTTCGAGAAGATGCAGTCCGGCTCGCTAGAGGCGGGCTACACCGACCGGGAGCAGCCGCTGCTTCGCCACATCGAGGCGCTGGCCCAGCTGCGTGAGTTCGCAATGCCGGTGGCGCCCTGGATGTTCGGCGCGGCCGGGGTCGAGCACATGGAGCAATACGGCTCCACCCGTACGCATTTCGCCAAGATCGCGGAGAAGAACCACCGGCACTCGGCGAACAACCCGTACGCGCAGTTCCAGGATGTGTACACCCTCGACGAGATCACCAGCGCCAAATTGGTGTACGAGCCGCTCGGGCTGACCCGGCTGCAATGCTCGCCCACCTCCGACGGTTCGGGCGCAGCGGTGCTGGCCGGCGAGCGCTTCGTCGACGAGCACGACTTGGGCGAGCGGGCTGTGGAGATCGTCGGCCAGGCCATGGTGACCGACCTCGAATCCACCTTCGCCGACAAGACGGCGCGCTCGCTGGTCGGCGTCGACATGACCGCCGCCGCGGCGCGAAAGGTGTACGCGCAGGCCGATATCGGCCCCGACGATCTCGACGTGATCGAGCTGCACGACTGCTTCTCCCCCAACGAGCTGCTCACCTACGAGGCGCTCGGCCTGTGCGGTGTCGGCGAGGGACACAAGCTGATCGACGCCGAGGACACCACCTACGGCGGGCGCTGGGTGGTCAACCCGTCCGGCGGCCTGATCTCCAAGGGACATCCGCTCGGCGCCACCGGCCTGGCCCAGTGCGCCGAG
The DNA here is from genome assembly GCF_044459885.1 of Nocardia sp. NPDC050175. NCBI lineage: Bacteria > Bacillati > Actinomycetota > Actinomycetes > Mycobacteriales > Nocardiaceae > Nocardia > Nocardia sp. NPDC050175. The sequence goes on along the minus strand of NZ_JBITJI010000002.1, from coordinate 545,419 downwards.
CTGACCTGGCAGCTCCGCGGTGAGGCCGACGCTCGCCAGGTCGGCGACGCGAAAGTCGCGCTCGCCCACAACATCGGCCTCGGCGGTGCGGCCATCGTGACCGCTTATCGACCCGCGAACCGCTGAATTCGGCAGTACGCCAATCGCTTTACCGAAGTAGAGGAGAACCGCCATGGCACAGGCCAAGGTTTCCAAGGAGTTTGCCGCCGCGCAGGAGAAGGTGTGGGCGGTGCTGTCCGACCCGAACCGCTTCGAGGAGTGGCTGACCGTGCACACCAAGTGGAAGGAGCTGCCGCCCGCGCAGCTGTCCGCCGGGGCCACCATGACCGAGGTGCTCACCATCATGGGGATGGCGAACACGATCACCTTCACCGTGGACGACTACGCCGCCCCGAACTCGACGAAGTTCTCCGGCGTCGGCCTGGCCGGCGCGAAGATCAGCTTCACGCTCACGGTGGAAGCCAAGGGCGACAACGCTTCTCTGGTCACCATCGACGCGGAGTTCATCAGTCAGATGATGGTCGGCGCGATCGGCGGCGCGATCGAACGCGCGTCCACCAAGGAACTCGAAGCCTCCCTCGTCAACCTCGCCGGTCTGCTCGCCTGACCGCGCGGCCTCGCGCATTCGCGACTCGCAAGCGCTCCAAGCATCCGCGCTCGCACGCGCTTCAAGCACTCCGCAATCGAAAGGAACACCATGGGTTCGCTGGACGGACGCGTCGCCATTGTCACCGGCGCAGGCCGCGGCATCGGCCGGGCACACGCGCTGCTGCTCGCCGCCGAAGGAGCCGCCGTCGTGGTCAACGACCTCGGCGGCAACAACGAGGGGGTCGGCGCCGACGCCGGACCCGCCCAGCGGGTGGTCGACGAGATCGTCGCGGCCGGCGGGCGCGCGGTGGCCGACACCGCGAACATCGCCGACTGGTCGGGCGCGAAAACCCTTGTCGAGCAGGCGATCACCGCCTTCGGCGGGCTGGACATCCTGGTCAACAACGCGGGCATCCTGCGCGACGCGTTCATCGCCGCGATGGACGAGGCACAGTGGGACGCGGTGATCGCGGTACACCTCAAGGGCCACTTCGCGGTCCTGCACCACGCCGCCGCGTACTGGAAGGCCCAGTCGAAGGCCGGCCAGCAGGTCGCCGCCTCGGTGATCAACACCGCCTCCGCCTCCGGCACCTTCATGCCCAATCCCGGCCAAGCCAACTACGGCGCGGCCAAGGCAGGCATCGCCGCCCTCACCCAGGTCGCCGCCCTCGAGCTCGAGCGATACGGCGTGCGCGCCAACGCCATCGCCCCCGTCGCCCGCACCCGCCTCACCCTGGCCACCCCCGGCATGGGCGCGATGTTCGCCGAGGAGGTCCCCGAAGGCGAGTTCGACGCCTTCGCCCCCGAAAACATCTCCCCCATCGTCGCCTACCTGGCCCAGGAGAAGTGCCCCATCACCGGCAAGGTCTTCGCGGTCCAGGGCGGCGCGATCTCCGCACTCAACGGCTGGACCGCCACCCAGACCATCGAAACCGACGGCCCGTGGCAGCTCACCGATCTGGCGGACCGACTGCCGGACATCGCCCAGTGAGATAAGGCACATCCGGCACCCGCCGACGGCCGTCGCGCCTGTTCCACGCGGCGGCCGTCGCTGCGTCCACCGGCCGTTCTGGGCCCGCACAGGCCCCTTACGTGCGGAAATGAGACACTGGACGGCGTGACGATGACTACCGGGGCGAAGAGTGCGCTGCGGATCGGGCCGTATCCGGTCGATCCGGCGGTGGTGCTCGCGCCGATGGCGGGCATCACGAATCTGGCGTTCCGCAAGCTGTGCCGCGAGTTCGGTAGCCCTACCTCTATCTATGTCTGCGAGATGATCACCGCGCGGGCGGTGGTCGAGCGCAACGAGAAGACGCTCGAGATGATGGCGTTCGACGCGGACGAGTCGCCGCGATCGATGCAGCTCTACGGCGTCGACCCGGCCACCCTCGGCGAGGCGGTGCGGATCATCGTCGGCGAGGGCTGGGCCGATCACATCGACATGAACTTCGGCTGCCCGGTGCCCAAGGTCACCCGGCTCGGCGGCGGTGCCGCGCTGCCGTACAAGCGGGCGCTGTTCAGCCAGATCGTGCGCGCGATGGTGCGCGCCGCCGAACCGGCGGGCGTCCCGATCACGGTGAAGTTCCGGATCGGCATCGACGACGAACACCAGACTCATCTCGACGCCGGCCGCATCGCGGAAGCCGAAGGCGCGCAAGCGGTTGCGCTGCACGCCAGGACCGCCGCGCAGCGCTACTCCGGGCAGGCCGACTGGTCGGCCATCGCGCGGCTCAAGGAAGCCGTCAGCACGATTCCGGTGCTCGGCAACGGCGATATCTTCTCGGCCGCCGACGCGGTCCGGATGATGGCCGAAACCGGCTGCGACGGCGTCGTGGTCGGCCGCGGCTGCCTCGGCCGCCCGTGGCTGTTCGCCGAACTCCAGGCGGCGCTGCGCGGCGAGGAGCTGCCCGAGCCGCCGAACCTCGGCCGGGTCGGCGAGGTGCTGTACCGGCACGCCGCGCTGCTGTCCGACCTCCTCGGCGAGGACAAGGCCATGCGCGACCTACGCAAGCACATGGCCTGGTACCTGATGGGCTTCCCGGTCGGCGCCGACCTGCGGCGTTCGTTCGCCATGGTGTCCAGACTCACCGAGCTGGAAGACCTTGTCGGACAGCTTGATCCGACGGCTCCGTTCCCCAGGGACGCCGAGGGTCCGCGCGGAAGACAAGGCTCCCCAGGCAAAGTCGCGCTGCCGCACGGCTGGCTGGACGACCCGCAGGACCCCTCCGTCCCGCACGGCGCGGACGTAATGCACAGCGGCGGCTGAAAACCGGGCGATCACGGACTCCTGATACCCGAGCGCAGCGATCGCGAATCGGGTATCCAAACCAGACTGTGGCCAATTCGATTTCGCACTCAGGTGGCTCGCCGTGGCGGAATCGTTATCATTGCGGAATTGGTCATGCCGGTCGAGTACGGCCCGAGGCGGCGACGTAGACGAAAAGCGAGGTTCGTTGGTGGGTGACGATCGGCACGGGCGTTCGCCTCGGCCCGGAGATCGCGCCCCGTGGGAGCGCTATCCCACGGAGGACAACACCGATCGAGACGATTCTCGGTCGTCCCGGCGATCCCGCCACACCGATGCCGACGCGGGCAACGCACCGCTGACCGTGCAGGACCTGGTCCAGAAGGTCGACAACGAGCGCTCCGGCCGCCGTGGCCGCCGGGCCGCGGCGCCCCCCGAGACCGGCGCCACGCCCAATCGAGGCGCGCGTCAACCGGGACCGGAACCACACCCCGCCGAACCGACCCAGCGACGCCAGGCGGAACCGCCGCGCCGCCAGGGCGACCCACCGCGCCAACCGGACCCTGCCGCCCGCCGCCAAGGTGACGCGCCGCGCCAACCGGACCCGGCGGCCCGCCGCCAAGGCGATCCGGCCGCACGGCGCCAAGCACCGGCCCGCCCAACCGAGCCGACCCCCCGGCGCACCGCCGACGGCCCGCCACCGCGCACGGCCGGTTCACCGGTCGTCCAGGACATCGCGGGCACGCCCGCCGCCCGGACCCCCGCCCGGCGCGGCCCGGCCGAGGACAGCAGGAAAGCCGCCGCGCCTGCCCGGGCGAAGGAAACGGCCGAAGAGGTCACCGACATCCTGCCGCCGCTCGAGGAGACCACCCGCGCCAAGCGCAAGAAGACCGAGTGGCCTGCCAACGACGAAACCGGTGCCGCACAACCCAAGTCCGTCGGCGCCGCGCCGCTGTCTCGGCTGGCCGCCAGCAAGCAGCGCCGCAACAAGCGGCTGCGGCTGGCAGGCCGCAGCGCACTGACGATGTTCGCGGTGCTCTGCCTGCTCACCACCGGCGGCGGCTGGAGCTACCTGCGGACCACCGGCAACAACTTCACCCAGATCTCGGCGATCGTCGACAACAACGACGACGTCGTCGACTCCGACGCTCAGCTGGGTGACGAGAACTATCTGCTCGTCGGCACCGACACCCGGGCAGGGGTGAACAGTCAGGTCGGCGCGGGCACGCTCGACGACGCCGAGGGTTCCCGCGCGGACACCGTGATGCTGGTGAACATCCCGAAGAACCGTTCGCGCGTCGTGGTCGTCTCGTTCCCGCGCGACCTCGACGTCACCAGGCCGCAGTGCAACGGCTGGGACAACGACAAGGCCCAGTACACCAGCGAGTCCTTCCCGTCCGCAATCGGCGACAAGCTCAACGCCGTCTACGCGCTCGGCGGCCCGAAGTGCCTGTTCACCACGATTCAGCGGATGACAGGTAGCGCGATCAATCACTTCATCGCGGTCGACTTCGCGGGCTTCGAGGCCATGGTCGATCAGATCGGCGGCGTCGAGGTGTGCGCGCCGAAACCGATCAACGACGAGATCCTCGGCACCGTGCTGGAGAACCCGGGCAAGCAGAAGGTCAACGGCGCGACCGCACTGAACTATGTGCGCGCCAGGCACGTCTACGGCGAGGAGCGCAGCGACTACGACCGGATCAACCGCCAGCAACGCTTCATGGCCTCGCTGTTGCGCGGCGCGCTCTCCGGCCGGGTGCTCTTCGATCCCGGCAAGCTGAACGGCTTCATCAATGCGTTCACCACCCACACCTCGGTCGACCGGGTCACGCCCCAGGACCTGCTCACGCTCGGCCGTTCGCTGCAGAAGCTGGACGCGGGCACCGTCACCTTCCTGACCATTCCGACCGCGGGCACCACCTCCTACGGCAACGAGATCCCGCGCGAGCAGGACATCAAGGCGATCTTCAAGGCGATCCGCGACGACCAGCCGCTGCCCGGCGAGAAGAAGATCACCCCGGCCCCCGGCTCCATCCCGTCGGCGCCGCCCACCCCGCCGAAGCTGACCGCGGTCGATCCGAGCACGGTGTCGCTGCTGGTCTCCAATGGTTCCGGCACTTCGGGTCTGGCGCAGCGGGCGGCGACCAAGCTCGGCAACCAGGGCTTCGGGATCTTCAATATCGGCAACTACTCCGGCGGCAGCGAGGTCACCTCGAAGGTTCGCTACGGGGCCGGGCAGGAGGCCGCCGCCGCCACGGTGGCCAGCGCGATCCCCGGCGCGCTGATGGAGTCGGCGAACGATCTCGGCGGCATCGTCGAGGTGGTCATCGGCGGCGATTTCACCGGCACCGTGAAGGCGCCGACACCGGTCGGCGATCCCATCTCGAACATGCCCGCGATGGCGCCTGCGACGCCGGTCACGTTGCCGTCCGACCTGGAGCACGTCAACGCGGCCGACGAGACCTGCAAGTAAGCGAGCACACGACCTGCGGCAACACCGTCGCTAACGGTCGGCACCGGTCATTCACCCTCCGTTCGTGACATGGTCAGCGCCGGGAACTAATGTCTGGTTTTATGCGTGTCATCTACAACGAGCAAATGGCCGATCTCGCCCACCTCTTGGGCGAGATGGCCGGTCTGGCGGGTTCGGCGATGGACCGGGCCACCCAGTCACTGCTCCAGGCCGACCTCGCTCTGGCAGAGCAGGTGATCACCGAGTCCGACCGAATCGCCGAGCTGATCCAGGATGCCGAGGAGCGGGCGTTCGCGCTGCTCGCGCTGCAGGCGCCGGTCGCGGGTGACCTGCGGCAGGTGGTGAGCGCGATCCAGATCGTGGCCGACGTCAACCGGATGGGCGCGCTCGCGCTGCACGTGGCCAAGGTGGCCCGGCGGCGCCACCCCAATCACGCGCTGCCCGAGGCGGTCAACGGCTACTTCGCCGAGATGGGCCGCATCGCGGTCAACATGGGCGCCGGTGCCAAAGAGGTGCTCGAGACGCGCGACCCGGAGCGTGCCGCGCAGCTCAACGAGGACGACGAGGCGATGGACGACCTGCACCGTCACCTGTTCACGCTGCTGATGGACCGCGACTGGAAGTACGGCGTCGCCGCCGCCGTCGACGTCACCCTGCTCGGCCGCTACTACGAGCGCTTCGCCGACCACGCCGTCGAGATCGGCCGCCGCGTCATCTTCCTGGTCACCGGCGTGTTGCCGCCGGACCCCGACGTCGAGTCATAGTCGGCAGCTGCCTGCGGTCCAATAAGATGGCAGGCAGTTTCCCGTTGCGGGACTTGACGTCTCGCCCGCGGGGAATGAAAGATTAGCCGCGTAGCTGAGCGTTGGATGACTCGCTGCGAGGATGCCGTTGTGGGAGTTGCGGCACAGAGGGGGCGGACATGAAGGTCGATCCAGCAGAGCTGCGCGCGTTGGCCGCATCGATGGACAAGATCGGCGGCGAGATCGACGTGCTGAAGGTGCGCACGAAGACGGATGCGTTGAGCACCGCGCTGCCCGGCTCCACCGTGACCGACGCCTGCGCCACCGCCGGGGCGAACATCGAAGCCGGGTGGCTGCGAATGGCGCAGCGCTGCAAGGCGATATCCACTATCGCCAAGGGCGGTGCCACCAACTACGAGGTGACCGACACCGACTTCCAGAGCAGCCTGCAGAAGCTGGGCGGCGGGCAATGAAGAGCGGCGACGCGACCCCGACGCTCAGCCAGGTGCAAAACCAATGGCAGCCTTGGAAACTCAATGAGGCCGGCGAGGAAATCAAGGCCCGCAACACCGATTTCGGCGCACTGATCGATCAGACGGTCACCCAGATCAGAGAAGCGGGATCGCACTGGAGCGGCGACGCCTATTACGCGGCCTACGACCGGATCGCCGGTGATCGCGACATCGCGAACAAGATGGCGCAGGAGACGACAGAACTCGCCAATGCGCTGATCAACGGCGGGAACACGCTCACCGGATACCGGCAATCGTTGCTGGACAAGGTCACCGAGGCCACGGCGGCCGGATTCCAGGTGTCAGAAGATTGGCAGGTCACCGCGTCAGGTGACAGCTCGGGCGACGACCTGCACACGCATCAGACGGCGATCACCACCGCACTCAACGAGATGGTCGGCACCCAGGCCGGTATCACCACCGCCATCGAGCAGGCGAACACCGCGGTGCAGACACAGAGCGCGCAGCTCGGCACCGGCGATCCGATCGATGCGGTCACCGGCTCGCCGAAGTCCACGCTCACCGCGCAGGAGATCAGCGCGGAACAGCCGGCCACGGTTCCCGCGTCGACCGACGATAAATCCAAGGAGAACCCGCAGACGCAACCGGCGGGCACCCCGAAGAACATTGCCGCAGACACCTCGGAACAGTCCAAGGTCACCCAAGATCCGTCCAAGGTCACGCAGGACACGGCCAAGGTCACGCAGGACCCGGCCAAAGTCACCAAGGACCCGGCCAAGGACACCCAAGATCCTGCCAAGGACACCGAGGACCCGGCGAAGGTCACCCCCGATCCGGCCACCACCACCGTTTCGCCGGGGACGGGTTCCGCCAGCGATCCGAACTCCTGGACACCGCAAAATGTCGTCGATCTGATCACCGCGGTCGGCTCCATCACCGGTAGCGTGCCCACCTTGCTCGACTCGATCGGCAAACTCGACGACGACTTGGACGACATCGTCAAGGCCGCGGGCGACGCGGGCAAGGGCCTGTTCGACTCCGCCGCAGACGCGGCCGACAAGCTCGCAGGCGCTGCGGACAAGATAGTCACCAGCGTCGATCACGCGATCGACAACACACCTGCCGACGCCCCAGCGACGAACGCTCCAGGCGCCACCGATCCGGCCACTGCCGAAAAGCCCCAAGCGCCACCGGCCGACGCCCCCGCCGGGCAGCCACCGGCCGACGCTCCTACCAAACCAGCGCCACCGGCCGACACCAACACCCAATCATCGACGGAGCAGCGCCCCGCCTCGCCCGCGGCCACCTACACCGGAAACCCCACTGCGACAACACCTGCCAGCAGCCTCTTCGGCCTGCCATCGCCGACCCGTGGCAGAGAGTCCGACCGCGAGCACCGCCCGAACAATTACGTGATCCAAACAGCGGAACCCGAGCTGGCCGAGCCGTAGCTCAGCTCGAAGGGCACGGGCCCGCAACGAGTTCCCCGCGCGCACGACAATGGCCCGCGCACCGCGCGGGCCATTGTTCGTTCGTACCAACCGATCTCGGATTACCCGAAGCGGCCGGAGATGTAGTCTTCCGTCGCCTTCTGGCCGGGGTTGGAGAAGATCTTCTCGGTGTCGTCGATCTCGATCAGCCGACCCGGCTTGCCCTGAGCCTCCAGGTTGAAGAAGCCGGTCTGGTCACTCACGCGGGCAGCCTGCTGCATGTTGTGGGTGACGATGACGATGGTGAATTCCTTCTTCAGCTCGGTGATCAGGTCCTCGATCGCCAGCGTGGAGATCGGGTCCAGGGCCGAACAGGGCTCGTCCATCAGCAGCACGTCGGGCGACACCGCGATCGCGCGGGCGATGCACAGCCGCTGCTGCTGACCGCCGGAGAGGCCACCACCGGGCTTGTCCAGGCGGTCCTTCACCTCGTTCCAGAGGTTGGCACCGCGCAGCGAGCGCTCGGCGACCTCGTCGAGTTCCTTCTTGCTGCGCACGCCCTGCAGCTTCAGCCCGGCCACCACGTTGTCGCGAATCGACATGGTGGGGAACGGGTTCGGGCGCTGGAACACCATGCCGATGGTGCGGCGCACGCCGACCGGGTCGACCTGCGAGCCGTAGATGTCCTCGCCGTCCAGCAGCACCGCGCCCTCGACCCGGGCGTTCGGGGTCACCTCGTGCATGCGGTTGAGCGAGCGAAGCACGGTGGACTTACCGCAACCCGACGGGCCGATGAAGGCGGTGACACTGCGCGGCAGCACGGTCAGGTCCACATCGGCGACCGCGTGGAATTTCGCGTAGAAGATATTGAGGTCTTTGACGTCGATCCGCTTGGCCATCTGAATTTCCTATCGATTCCGCGTGAGCAGCTTGTTGACGACCGCGGCCGCCGCGTACAGCAGCGCGATGAGCAGGATCAGCGTCAGTGCCGCACCCCACACCCTGGCCCGGCCCGCGGGCTCCGGGTTGGCCAGCTCCTGGTAGATCAGCAGCGGCAGCGAGGCCATGTTGCCGTCGAAGAGGTTGCTGTTGATCGACTTGCTGTAGCCGACGAGCACGAGCACCGGCGCGGTCTCACCCATCACCCTGGCGATGGCGAGCAGGATGCCGCTGATCATGCCGGGCAGCGCGGTCGGCACCACGATCCGTGCGATGGTCTTCCACTTCGGGACGCCGAGCGCGTAGGACGCCTCGCGCAGCTCGTCCGGCACCAGCTTCAGCATTTCCTCGGTGCTGCGCACCACGACCGGCAGCATCAGTAGTACCAATGCCAGCGACACCGCGAACGCGCTCTGCGGTGCGCCGAAGGTGGCGATCCACAGCGCGAAGATGAACAGCGCCGCGACGATGGACGGCACACCCGCGAGGATGTCCACCATGAACGTGGTGGTCTTGGCCAGCCAGCCGCGTCCGTATTCGACCAGGTAGACGGCGGCCATGATGCCGAGCGGCACCGCGATCACCGCAGCGACCGCCGACTGCACGATGGTGCCGTAGATGGCGTGGTACACGCCGCCACCGGACTGATCGGGCAGGATGCCCTTCTGCGACTTCTGCCACCAGTCAAGGGAGGCAACGGATTCGAAGCCCTTGCTCACCACCATGATGAGCACCCAGACCAGCGGGATGAGCGCGACCGCGAAGCACAGCCAGACCACGCCGGTCGCGAGGTTGTTGCGGATCTTGCGGCTGGTGCTGACGTCACGGAACGTCGGCGCCTTGATCGGCTTGTCGAGCGTTGTCGTTGTCATCACCCGTTCACCCTTCCGCCCGCGGCGAGCCGCGCCAGCGCGTTGACGACGAAGGTCAGCGCGAACAACACGAAGCCTGCCGCGATGTAGGCGCCGGTCGGCAGCGGTGAGCTGAACTCCGAAGCCGAGGCCGCGATCCTGGAGGCGAAGGTGTAGCCGCCGTCGAACAGTGACCAGCCGCCCGCCTTCGCCGAGGTGTGCAGCACGACGAGCACCGCGATGGTTTCACCGAGCGCGCGACCGAGGCCGAGCATCGAACCGGCGATCACACCGCTGCGGCCGTAGGGCAGCACGGTCATCCGGACCATCTCCCACTTGGTGGCGCCCAGCGCGTGCGCGGCCTCGATGTGCGCGGCGGGGGTGAGGTTGAAGACCTCACGCGAGACCGAGGTGATGATCGGCAGGATCATCACCGCGAGCACGACGCCCGCGGTGAAGATGGTGCCGCCACCGGAGATGGTCACGTTGCCGTCGGAGAACAGGAAGAACCAGCCGAGCTTCTCGTTCAGGAATCGTTCCACCGGCTCGAGCCGCGGCGCGAGTACCAGCACACCCCAGAGGCCGAACACGATGGACGGCACCGCGGCGAGCAGATCGACCAGCATCGCGAACGGCCGCGCCAGGGTCTTCGGCGAGTAGTGCGTCAGGAACAGCGCGATGCCCACCCCGATCGGCACCGCGATCACCAGCGCGAACACCGCGCTCAGCACCGTGACCATGAACAGGTCACGGATGCCGAACCGTAGGTGGTCGGCGTTCGTGGTGTTGAACTCCGTGCTGGTCAGGAAGTTCGCGTCGTTCGCAAGCACCGACGGCACCGCGCGAATCAGCAGGAACAGCGCGATCAGCGCGATGGCGGCGACGATGGTCGCGCCCGAAGCGGTGGCCAGAGACCGGAAGATGGTCTCGGCCCGATTGCTCTGGGCGGGGCGAGCCTTTTTGGCCGGCTCGGTGCTCGGATCACTCGACATGGGGGCAATGTCTCCGGCCGTCCGCGGGCCCGTCGAATCCGACGAGCCCGCGGCGGTCACCTCAGGGTGCACGGTCATTACTTTGCGACTTGTGCGATCAGGAGATGGCGTTGATTGCGGTGGTCAGGCGGGTCTTGAACTTGTCCGGGATCGGGACGTACCCGGCCTCGTCGAGACCCTTCTGGCCGTTGGTGGTCGCCGAGGTCAGGAACGCCTTGACCGCCTTGGCGACGTCGGCATCGTTGTACTTCGAGCAGACGATCTCGTAGGTGGCCAGCATGATCGGGTACGCGCCGGCCTCGGTGGGCTTGTAGAACGAGCTGGTGTCGAGCACCAGGTCGTTGCCCTCGCCCTTGACCTTCACGCCGTCGATGGACTTGCCCGCGGAGGCCGCGGTCAGCTTGACCGGGTCCTTGCTCGCCGAGGTGACGATCTGCGCGATGGACAGGCTCTGCGACTTCGCGAATGCCCACTCGTTGTAGGTGATCGCATTCTTGGTGCTCTTGATGGCGGCCGAGGTGCCCTCGTTGCCCTTCGCACCCTCACCGATACCGCCGGCGAACGCCTTGCCCGCACCCTTGCCCCAGGCGCCGTCCGACGCCGCGTCCAGGTAGAGCTGGAAGTTGTCGGTGGTGCCCGACTCGTCGCTGCGGAAGATCACCGAGATCTTGTCCGACGGGAGCTTGGCGCTCGGGTTGAGCGCCTTGATCTCGGGGGCGTCCCAGGTGGTGATGGCGCCGTTGAACACCTTGGCGGCGGTCGGGCCGTCCAGCACGAGGTCGGAGACGCCGTCGATGTTGTAGGTGATCGCGATCGGGCCGAACACGGTCGGCAGGTTCCAGGCCGGGGCGCCGCAGCGATCCTGTGCCTTGGTGGTCTCGCCCTTCGACGCGCTCAGCGGCGAGTCGGAACCACCGAAATCGGTCTGGCCGCCGACGAACTCGTTGACGCCGGCGCCGGAGCCGCTCGAGGTGTAGTTCAGCGTGTTGCCGCCGCAGTTGGCCTCGTAGGCCGCGACGAAGCGGTCCATCGCGTTCTTCTGCGCGGAGGAGCCGCTCGCCTTGAGCGCCTTCTTGCCACCGCAGGCGATGTCCGACTTGGCAGTGGTGCCGCCGTTGTTGCTGGTGCTGGTGTTGTCGTCGCTGCCACAGGCGGCGAGCGTCATGGCACCAACGGCCAGCACACCAACGAGGGCGCTGCTGCGCTTGAGATTCACTATTCCTCCGGAAAGGCGTCCAACTCGCCCGGTCCCTCACCGGCCCGGACGGGTGATGTGGTGCTGTTCGCGGGGAACTTGCGCACCAGGCAGCCGTGGGCTGCCCACCAATCAACGTAAAGTCACGGGGTTGACAGTTGGACCGAACTGAGTGAACTACAGGTGAACAGCCAAGCGCGATTGAGCCCGTTATGTGTGACATTTGCCGCAGTTTTACTCAGACACCCCCGAAGGGGCACCAGCTATTCAGCTGAGGCCGCCGAATAGGCGACATCGACGTGCGCGGGAGTGAACCCGAGCCGGGTGTAGGTGTGCACGGCGGCGGTGTTGTCGGCCTCGGTGTAGAGCAGCACTTCGGCGAGGCCGCGATCGCGCAGATGATGCAGGCCGACCAGGGTCAGCAGGCGACCGAGTCCGCGGCCCTGCGCGGCCGGGTCGATGCCTACTACGTAGACCTCGCCGACGGGCGGGTTCTCGTCGTAATGCACCTTGGTCCAATGGAATCCGAGGACGCGGCCGGGCTCGGCGGTATCGGTCGCGAGGAACAGCCCCTTCGGGTCGAACCACGACTCGGCGCGGCGCGCCTCGATGTCGCGTTCGGTCCAGCCGCCCTGCTCCGGATGCCAGGCGAAAGCGGCGTTGTTCACCCGCAGCAATTCGGCGTCGTCGGACGGCCCGGCGTAGGTGCGAATGGTCACTCGGCCACGCGCGGCAATTTCCGGTAGCTCAGGCGTTGCCAGAGGACGGCGCATCTGCCACAGTTCGCGCGCGGTGGCCAGGCCGAGCCGCTGGGAAACCGCTGTGGCGGCGGGCAGATTTCCGTGCGCCCACACCCGGGTGCCCGCACCGCCCTCGGTGAGTGCCGCGGCGACCAAGCCGGTGCCGATCCCCTGCCCGCGCGCGGGCGGATCGACGACGACTTCGGCCATCGCCGGATGTTCGCCGTGCGCCGGAACCAGATTCGCGTAGCCCGCGATCACGTCGTCGCGCAGGGCGATCAGATGCCGCACCGCGGGGTCATCGCCCGCGCTCAGCGACAGGACCGCCTGCTCGGAGACGGGGGCGACACCGTCGGTGCCGACCGCGCGTTCGAGCAGTTGCCGAACATCAGCGGCCGCAGCCGAATCCAGCCGCTCGGTCCACTGTGTTGCCACGCCGTTCATCGGGCTCCATTCCTCGCGCTGCGCGGTATCCCGAGCGGGATACCTACCCGGACAACGTCATTGCGTAGCCCTGCATTTCGCGACAGCGACAGGCCGAGATGCGGCCCCGTCGCTGCGCTTCGAACACCGTGCCGGGCGCGCTGAACGCGACGCGAACACATAATGACGTGACGGTGTTTCGGATTGGGCGGCGGGGCCACCGAGCTCACTGCAGCGAGCCGTTGACCGGAGCGAGCGGCGCGTCGTCCGTGCCCTCCGGGTCGTCCTCCGGGACTGGGACCGATTCTCCCTTGGCTGCCGTCCTCGACGGCCGCACCGCCTTGTAGCCCACATTGCGCACGGTGCCGATGAGCGATTCGTACTCGGTGCCGAGCTTGGCGCGCAGCCGCCGGACGTGCACGTCGACGGTGCGGGTGCCGCCGAAGAAGTCGTAGCCCCACACCTCTTGCAGCAGCTGGGCCCTGGTGAACACCCGGCCCGCATGCTGCGCGAGGTACTTGAGCAGCTCGAATTCCTTGTAGGTCAGATCGAGCGGGCGCCCGCGCAGGCGGGCGGTATAGGTGCCCTCGTCGATCACCAACTCGCCGAGGGTGATCTTGCCGGAGTTCTCCGGGCTGGCCACGCCGCCGTTGCGGCCGACGAGCAACCGCAGCCTGGCGTCGAGCTCGGCCGGGCCGGTGCCGGGCAGCAGGATGTCGTCGAGTCCCCAGTCGGCGTTCACCGCGACCAGGCCACCCTCGGTGAGCACGGCGACCACCGGCACCGACGACCCGGTGCTGCCGAGCAGCCTGCACAGGCCGCGCGCGGCGGCCAGGTCGGTGCGCGCGTCGACCAGTGCGACGTCCGCGGTGCCCGCTTCCAGCAGCGAAGAGACCTCGGTCGGCGCCGGACGCACGTTGTGCGCCAGCAACGACAGTGAGGGCAACACCGCGTCGGGGTTGGGGTCGGAGGTCAGCAGGAGCAGCTCCACAAGCTCTCCTCCCATCTTGTAGCTCCGAGGACAACAGCCGCACTGCCGGGGGCCACGTCGCTGATCACAGGTAATTCGGATGCAAGATTAGCGCGTCAACCCCGATGACCTCGCCATCCGGGTAGCCGAGTCCCGCCGAGTGATATGTCTGATACCAGAAATGCACCGTAGCCCGCCCTCCCGATAAGGTTCAGCAATGCGCAAGCTCATCATCGGGCTGCTGATTCTCGCGGGACTGGCAGTAGTCATTGATTTCAGCGTCGCGGCCTATTCGGAATATCGGGTCTCGCGCGCGCTACGCCAGGGCGCCGATCTCCCCGCCGATCCAGCGGTGGCCATCCGCGGGGTTTCGTTCCTCGGCCAGGCGGTCGGCGGACGCTACGACGACGTCTGGATCAGGGCGAGCGGCAACCTTCCGCATACGCCCGGGGAATACGAATTCGAGGCGAACCTGACCGGCGTGCGGATACCCCTGCACGATCTGGTCGACGGCAGCCTGCGCAACGTGCCCGCGGAGCAGGTGGCGAGCTCGCTGCGGATCGGACCGACCGAGCTCGGCAGGCTGTTCACCATCCCCGACCTGCAGGTGCGCGGCCCGCAGCAGGACAAATCCGACGGCACCGGCGGATCGGGCGGGTCCGGCATGACCTCGACCGGCGACGAGCCGCTGTGCCTGCTCGGCAGCCTGCCGGAACTGCCGACCACCCAGTACGGCAGCAGCAAGGTGTTCGTCCAGGCCGACCTGTCGCTCGACGGTGACCAGGTGAAGGTCGTCGCGACGGGCTTCTGCGCGCAGGCGGGCAACGAGAAGACGATCCCGGAGGCGGCCATCCCCGAGGCCATTCGTCCCGCGGTGCTCGCGCGATTCACCCGTACTATCGACATCAAGGAATTGCCGTTCGGTGTCCATCCCACCAAGGTGCGTGCCGACGGCGGGTGGATCGTGGCGGAGGGCAAGGGTGTGAACGTGACGATCGACCTCGACCGATTGCAGCAACCATGATCGAAATCACAATCCTCGCAGTGATGTTGCTGGCCGCGCTGGCGGTCGGCCTGGTGCTGCGTGGCCGCGACGGCAAGGTCCGCGTGGCCGACGTGCGGCCTCGCGCATCCGCGACTCGCAAGCGCTCTGACACCGAAACCCAGTCGGTGCGGGCCGATCTGCTGGCGTCGGTCGGCGTGACGGGATCCGGTCCGGCCGTGCTGCATTTCTCCGCCGACTGGTGCGGGCCCTGTGCCGCGGTGCGCCGTGTGGTCGCCGATGTCACCGGGCAGCTGGCCGAGTCGCCGCAGCCGCCGCTGGACATCGAGGTGGACATCGACGCCGAGCCGGTGCTCGCCAAGGAACTGAACGTGCTCTCGTTGCCGACCACGTTCGTCTTCGATAGTGAAGGCCGCGAACGCTTTCGGATCTCCGGCGTGCCGAAGGTGACCGATCTGCGTTCCGCGCTCGAGCCGCTGACCATCGCCGCTTAGCGGCCTTGACAGGTTCCTCGGAAAGCTGTGATCAACCCGGGGTCCTTTTCTCCCGCCCGATTAGGTAAACTGCATTCGTGCTTTACAACCACGAGCTGATGCTCACCCGACGCCGCACAGTTGACCTGTGCCGCCTCGGTGGTTGTTGCTGCCTGTGCCGCTGAGCGGTCGGCTTTCTCAGATTTCCTGACGCCGACCTGTGTCCGCCGTGCGAGTGATCTCGTTGATCCCCCGGCGAACTGGCAATTTTCCAGCCATCAGTCGCATCCAGCGCAGGAGTACGCACAATGTCCACAGAAATCCGTAATACTTCGCCGAATCAGCCAATTGCCAACGGGCAGGTCGATGTTCGCGGACCCCGCTTCGCCGCGTGGGTCACCACCGCCGTCCTCGTGCTGGTGCTGATCGCCGCCATCTTCTCCCCCGTCGCCGCCGCGATACTCATTGCCATCCAGGCCGTCGTCTTCGCGGTTGGCGCCGCCTACGGTCCGCGCAAGCATCCGTACGGCCGCCTGTACGCGAAATTCGTCGCGCCGCGGGTGGCCCCGACCACCGAGACCGAACCCGTGCCGCCGCTGAAGTTCGCGCAGCTGCTCGGCCTGGTCTTCGCCGTGGTCAGCCTGCTGGGCTTCGCGCTCGGCTCCACAGTTGTCGGCGCGGTCTTCGCCGGCTTTGCCCTGTTCGCCGCGTTCTTGAACGCGGCGTTCGGGATTTGCCTGGGCTGCCAGATCTATCCCCTGGTCGCCCGTTTCCGCCGGATTACCCCGTCCCCGGCACCGAACTGATCCGCAAGTCATCTCTGAAAGGAACAACATGGCTCGCTCCGATGTCCTGGTCTCCGTGGACTGGGCCGAAGAGAACCTCAACGCCCCCGGCATCGTCTTCGTCGAGGTCGACGAGGACACCTCCGCCTACGACGGTGGCCACATCGAAGGTGCCGTCCGGCTCGACTGGAAGAAGGATCTGCAGGATCAAGTTCGTCGTGACTTCGTGAACCAGGAGCAGTTCTCCGACCTGCTCTCGGCGCGCGGCATCGCGAACGACGACGAGGTAGTCCTGTACGGCGGCAACAACAACTGGTTCGCCGCGTACGCCTACTGGTACTTCAAGCTGTACGGCCACAACAACGTCAAGCTGCTCGACGGTGGCCGCAAGAAGTGGGAGCTCGACGGCCGCCCGCTGTCCACCGACGGCGTCAACCGCCCGGCCACCCAGTACAAGGCCGCCGCCCCCGACGTGACCATCCGCGCGTTCCGCGACGAGGTCATCGCCGCCATCGGCACCAAGAACCTGGTCGACGTTCGTTCGCCCGACGAGTTCTCCGGCAAGATCCTGGCGCCCGCGCACCTGCCGCAGGAGCAGAGCCAGCGTCCCGGCCACATCCCCACCGCCATCAACGTGCCGTGGAGCAAGGCCGCGAACGAGGACGGCACCTTCAAGTCCGACTCCGAGCTCACCGAGATCTACAAGGAGGCGGGCTTGGACGGCGAGAAGGAGACCATCGCCTACTGCCGCATCGGTGAGCGTTCCTCGCACACCTGGTTCGTGCTGCAGGAACTGCTCGGCCACAGCAATGTCAAGAACTACGACGGGAGCTGGACCGAATACGGCTCCCTCGTCGGTGCACCGATCGAGTTGGGAGCGTAAACAACATGTGCGCAGCACCTACCCAGGGTCAGGCCATTCCCGCCGGCGTCGATGTGGAGAAGGAGACGGTCATCACCGGCCGTGTCCTGAGCATCGACGGTCAGCCGGTCGGCGGCGCGTTCGTGCGCCTGCTCGACGGCAACGGTGACTTCACCGCCGAGGTCGTCGCCTCCGGCACCGGCGACTTCCGCTTCTTCGCCGCGCCGGGTGCGTGGACGCTGCGGGCGCTCTCCTCGGCCGGTAACGGCTCGGCGGAGGTTCGTCCGGAAGGCGCGGGCATCCACCCCGTGGACGTCGCGGTCGCCAAGTAAGACAACCGTACGCAGCTAACGGCCCCGGTTGCTTCCCTAGGAGCGCTTGTGAGGACGAATGTCCGAAGCCGCCTATGACGGGAAGCACCGGGGTCGTCTGCGTATCCGGGGCGGGTTGTCGTTAGACTCCAAATGTGGTCCTCTTCTTCGAGATTCTGCTGGTGGCCGTCGCCATCCTCATCGGCTGGTTCGGCCTGTACGTCTTCTACCGGCTGTTCACCGAATCATGAGCGAGCGCGGCGAGCGAATCATGTCGCAGCGTGCATCGCACATGCCTGAGGTGAGCGCCAGCGAGGCTCAGGCATGAGTGATCTCGCGAGCGAAGGTTCCAATCCGGCCGAGCAAGCGAGTGAACAACTGAACGGCAACGGCTCCGCCGATTCGGCTGGTCGCCGCAGCGGCGATCAAGCCGTGTCCGAGGCCGTTGAGCGGGCGAAGTCGACCGGTGCCCGCAACATTCCGGTGCTGCCCGATCTGCCGCTGCCCGAGGACACCGCGAACCTGCGACTCGGGCCGGATCTGAGTTCCTCCATGCTCGCGCTGCTGCCCATGGTCGGCGTGTGGCGCGGCGAGGGCGAAGGCAACCATCCGGAGACCGGTGACTACCGGTTCGGCCAGCAGATCATCGTGGCGCACGACGGCGGCGACTATCTGTCCTGGGAGTCCCGCTCCTGGGTGCTCGACAGCGAGGGCGCCTACAACGCTCCCGATCTGCGCGAGAGCGGCTTCTGGCGGGTCGGCATCGACGGCAACGACGAGGTCATCGAGCTGCTGCTCACGCACAGCACCGGCATCGTCGAGCTCTTCTACGGCCAGGCCCTCACCCAGTCCTCCTGGGAGCTCGCCACCGACGTGGTCATCCGCAGCCAGTCCGGCATCGTCGTCGGCGGCGCGAAGCGTCTCTACGGCATCGTCGAGGGCGGCGACCTGGCTTATGTCGAGGAGCGCGTCGTAGCCGACGGCCCCTTGGAGCCTCGCCTCTCAGCTCGCCTCCAGCGCTACATCGGCTGATCGTTTAATCCGGGCCACTACGAAGTTTGACCGATCCCGGACAAAGAACGACCCCCGAGCCTTACCGGTACGCGGGTTAGACGTACGGGTCCCGTTCGGACTCAAACGGGGGCTCGGGGGCCGGGTGACTGCGTGGAATTCGCTAACGCTCGCGCGGCGAATCACCTGCAGCGGTGGCGCTAGCGCGCAGCCACCTCACGCGTCCTTTGAACATACATTCTTTGAACCACCTCCTTCCTGTGTACAAACGAATGTAGCCACGAGTCAGCAAGTCGGCAACGGAATTTCTCGGTGGGCAGAAGTGGGGACTCCCCGGTCCGCGAAATCGGTCGTGACCTGGGCGGATGCGTCGACCCGGACGATCACGTCGGCGCGGTTGCCCGGCGGAAGTTGATGTGTGACGACGACCACAGTTCGATCGGGTTCGACCAGTCCGCTGTCCGCATCGAGCAAGGCGCACAACAGGTCTGCGCCCGCCTCGGCTTCGAGGTGTTCGGTCGGTTCGTCGAGCAGCAACACTCGGGCCGGCGAGACGAGCGCTCGGGCGAGCAGGATGCGGCGGCGTTGCCCGCCGGAAACAGCGGCGGCGCCACCGACCAGATCGGTGTGTATGCCCTTGGGCAGCGAGTCCAGCCAGTCGCCGAGTCCCACTGTGCGCAGCGCGGTTTCGGCCTCTTCCGCGGTGACGTCGCCGCGCGCGACGCGCAAGTTCTCCAGCACCGAGGTGCCGAACAGGTGGGCGTCTTCGGCGAAGAAAGTGACGCCGGTTCGGGGGGTATCGAACAGGCCCGCCCATTTCATCAGCAGCGTGGTCTTTCCTGCGCCGCTCGGGCCGACGACCGCGATCCGACGGCCCGTGGGGATCTCCGGAAGCTGTTGGGACAGTCGCACTTCGAGCGAATCATCACCTGCTCGACTGCCGACGATCCCGGCACCGCGGGTGCCGCCGTCGAGCCGGATCAGCCGATGCAGCGCAGCCCGAGCGGTGGTCAGCGACTGCGCCGCGGCGAGAAGCGGGCCGACGGCCTCGAAGGCCGAAAGTGGCAGCAGGACAAGCACGGTCAGCGCCATCGGTGTCATCGTACCCGGCGCACCGCCGGACGGACCGTACAGGGTGATGCCGATCAGCAACGCTCCCAGCACGCTTGCGCCGATCGAGAGCGGGGTGGCCGCCGCCGACCACGCGCTGCGGGCAGCCGCTTTGTCCTCCGCCGCGACCGCGCGTCGAGAGGCCTCGCTAGCGGCGTCGAGTGCCGCGTCCAGCCGCCCCGCGACGCGCAATTCGGCCGCGTGGTCGAGCACGGTGAGGGCCTGCGCGGTGAACTCCGCCCGGTCCACGCGCACGGCCTGCTCCGCTTCGCGCGCGGCCATCGCCGACAGCCAGGGGGCGAGAATCCCGGAAAGCGCCAATGCCCCCGCCAGAATCGCCGCCGCACCCACCGAGATCGTGGCGAGCAGGCCGATCGCGATCGCGGACAACACGACAGCGACCGCGACCGGAACGAACACTCGAACCACGACAGCGCCGAGATCGTCTATGTCGCTGCCGATTCGGACAAGCAGATCACCACGCCGCAGCGGCCCGGTATCGCCGGACCGCCCCGCAGCCGACCGCCGACCGGACGGCCTGCGCAACCAGAAGTCGGATCCGGCCAGCGTCCGATACACCGTGGTGCGCGCCGTCGCCATCGCCCGCAACGCGACATCATGGGTGGCCAACCGTTCCAGATACCGGGCCAGGCCACGCGAAATCCCGAGTGCCCGCACAGTCACCACCGCGATACTCAGGTCCAGCACCGGCGGCATCTGCCATGCCCGAGCAATCAACCACGCCGCCAGCGCAGCCAACCCGAGCCCACTGCCGAGCGCCAGCACGCCCCAGGCAACAGCCACCACGACGCGCCATCGGGACAGCTCGAGCAACACCCACATCCGCCGCAGGTCGCTGCGCAACGTAAGCCCGCCGTCCGACGCCGCGCTCATCGCCGCACCACGCCACGATCGTCCACCGCGGCCCACAGCTCGTCCGCTGCGGCACGCACAGCAACGATGCGAGACCACTTCGAATGCGGCCGCCACGCAGCCGAATTGCCCATCACGATCATCAGACCGTCACCTCTGCTGGATCGTTGGCGGCGGCGCGCACCTGAATCACGTGCTCGCCTGCGGCGAGAATCGTTGGGCGGTGGCCGATCACGATCACGGTGGCGCCGGCTCGGGCGCGCTGGCGTAGGGCCGCGAGGACTGCGGTTTCGCTGTCGGGGTCGAGGTGGGCGGTCGGCTCGTCGAGGAGCAAGATCGGGCGGTCGGCGGCCAAGACTCTGGTGAGTGCGAGTCGCTGGCGTTGGCCGAGGGACAGGCCGACGCCGCCGGGGCCGACCACGGTGTCCCAGCGGTCGGGCAACTCGTCCAGCACCGTGTCGAATCCGGTAGCCACGCAGGCGGCTTCGAGGTCGTCGACGACGCGGGTAGGTCCGTGGGCGGTCGGCGAGTCGGCCCGCGCGCCGAACAGTTCCAGGTTTTCGCGCAAGGTGCCGGGTACCAGGACCGGTCGCTGTGGCAGCCACGCCACGTGTGCCCACCATTCGTCCTGACCCAGGTCGCGCAGGTCGACGCCGTCCACGGTCACCGCCCCGCGGTCGGGCACGATCAGGCCGAGGATCGCTTGTGCCGCCGTCGACTTCCCGCTGCCGTTCGGTCCGGCGAGCACCGTCACCACACCTGGGCGCAGTTCGGCCGACAACCCTTCGGGTGCAAAGCCGTTGCGCGCGGCGACGGAAAGGTCGTGCAGCCGGACGACTCCGGCACAGCGCCACGGCTCGGTGGCATCGCTGGTCCGGTCGCGGGAATCTGTTGATTCCGGCACGGATTCGAGGACGGCGAAGGCCTTGTCGGCAGCCGCCATTCCGTCCTGTGCGGCATGAAAACGCTCGCCCACCATCCGCAGTGGCAGATACACCTCCGGAGCCAGCACGAGCGCAACCAGGCCCGCGTACAGGCTCATCTCGCCGTACACCAGCCGCAGGCCGATGGACACCGCGATCAGCGCCACGCTCAGCGTCGCTAGCAGCTCCAGCACCATCGAGGACAGGAACGCGATCCGCAGCGCCCGCATGGTCCGCTGCCGCAACGCATCGCCGAGCTCGCGCACGCGGTGCGCCATCGTGCCGACGCGCATCGCCGAGGGATCATCCTCGCCCGGTGCGGAACTCCCAGCGACGCCACTGTCCGGTCTCGAATCCCGTTCGTGCAGAGCCGATTCGCCGCGCTCCCGCCCGAGGGCCCGCAGCGTCGGCATCCCGGCGAACAGATCGAGCAGTTGATCCGACAGCCGAGTGGTGGCGGCGAGTGTCGCCTCGGCCCGCCCCTGGGTCAGCAGCCCGATCAGGATCATGAAGACCGGAATCAACGGCAACGTGATCACCACGATGAGCCCCGAGACCGGATCGTGGATCGCGATGACCGCCAACACGATCGGTGGCACCAGGACCGCAAGCAGCAGGGCGGGAACGTATCCGATCAAGTATCCGCGCAGCCCGGACAATCCGGTGCCGACCACCACCGCGAGTTCGGTTCTGCGGCTTTCGAGTTCCCGCGGCGGCAGCTGCGCACCTGCGGTGAGTACGGCGGTTTCGAGCTCCGCCACCACGCCCGCGCCGGCCCGATGCGCCAGCCGCGATTGCAGCCAGGTGGCGAGCACCCGGCAGGCGACGGCGAGCGCGAGTACCAGCAGCTCCGTCGTCCACGCACCGAGCGTGCGCTGACCGGGATCGGTGACGACCCCGGCCAGCACCCAAGCCAGCATGACCGCCGCGACCACGATCGATCCGGTGATCAGCACGGACAGTGCGACACTCAGCGCCAGGTAGCGACGGGCCGAGCGGGCATACCGCCACAGGCGCGGATCGATCGGCGGGCGGGCCATAGCTCAGTCCTTCACGGGTCCCAGCGGCAAGCCGACCGGTGCGGGGATCTGGTCGACGGTGATCCGCTTGCGGAACACCCAGTACGTCCAGCCCTGGTAGACCAGCACGACCGGCGTGACGAGCACCGCCGCCCAGCTCATCACCTTCAGCGTGTACGGGGTGGACGACGCGTTGTGGATGGTCAGGTTGAACGCCGCATCGATGGTGGAGGGCAGCACATTCGGGAACAGCGACCCGAACAGCAGCGTGGTCGCCGCCGCCACCGTGACGGTGGTGCCGAGGAAGGCCCATCCGTCGCGGTCGGCGAACACCGAGACTGCGGTCGCGGCGAGCCCGATCACCGCGAGCGCCAACGGAATCCACGTCCATCCGGTGCCGTAGGCCAGCTGCGTCCAGAATCCGAACACGCCGACGACCACGACCGTCGGCACCAGCAGCAGCTTGGCCGTGCGCTGTGCGTCGTCGCGCACCTCGCCGCCGGTCTTCAGTCCGAGGAAGACCGCGCCGTGCAAGGCGAACAGCAGCGCGGTGGTCAGCCCGCCGAGCAGGGCGTACGGGCCGAGCAGGTCCCACACCGAACCGGCGAATTGCTTCTTCTGGTTCAGCGGCACCCCGCGCACGATATTGGCGAAGACCCAGCCCCACGCGAGTGCCGGTATCCAGGAACCGATTCCGATGCCGAGGTCGCAGCGGGCCCGCCAGCGCGGGTCGTTGATCTTGCCGCGATATTCGATGGCGCAGATGCGCAGGATCAACGCGACGAGCAGCAACAGCAGTGCCAGATAGAAGCCGGAGAACATGCTCGCGTACCACTCGGGGAACGCCGCGAACATGGCGCCACCGGCGGTGATCACCCACACCTCGTTGCCGTCCCATACCGGACCGATCGTGTTGAGCACCACCCGCCTTCGGGTATCGGAACCCCGCCCGAGGATCGGCATCAGCATCCCGACCCCGAAGTCGAAGCCCTCCAGCACGAAGTACCCGGTGAACAGCACCCCGATCAGCACGAACCAGAACTCTTGCAGACTCATCGTCGGCTCCCTAGTACGCGAACGAAAGTTGTTCGACGGCAGGCTCTTCAGTGCGATGCCTACCCGGGCCACCGGTGTCGTCGGGCCCGTCGGCGACCACCGCCGCCGGATCAGGGCCGTGGATCACGTAGCGCCGCATCAGGTAGAACCACACGACCGCCAGCGAGCCGTACAGCAGCGTGAAGACGATCAGCGAGAACAGCACCACGCCGGCCGAATGGTTCGAGACGCCCTGCTGCACCATCAGCCGCAGGTTCAGATCGCCCGTCGGGTTGGGCGCGACAACCCAAGGCTGGCGGCCCATTTCGGTGAACACCCAGCCCGCGCTGTTGGCCAGGAACGGCGTCGGAATCATCAGCACGCTGAGCCAGGAGAACCAGCGCTGGTTCGGCACTCGGCCGCGGCGGGTCAGCCACAGTCCGGCCAGGGCCAGCAGGGCCGAGCCCGCCGCCAGGCCGATCATGGCGCGGAACGACCAGTAGGTGACGAACAGGTTCGGCCGGTAGTCGCCGACGCCGTACTTCTCGTTGTATTCCTGCTGCAGGTTGACCACGCCGGGCAGGGTGACGCCGCTGAATTCGCCCTTGGCCAGGTACGGCAGCACCACCGGCACCTCGAGCACGTGCGCGACGCTGTCGCAGTTGTTGTGCGTGCCGACCGTCAGAATGGAGAAATCGGGATCGGTTTCGGTGTGGCACAACGATTCCGCCGAGGCCATCTTCATCGGCTGCTGCTCGAACATCAGCTTGCCCTGGGTGTCACCGGTGAAGAACAAGCCGACCAGCGACACCATCATCACCCAGATGCCGACCAGCGCCACCGGCCGCCACATGGTGCGCGCCTCCGCCAACTGGGCGGCATCCCCGCTGCGCGCCTTGCGCACCATCCACCAGCCCGCGATGCCAGCCACGAAAGTGCCTGCCGTGACAAAGGATCCGGCGACCACGTGCGGAAAGGCCGCCAGCAGTGTGTTGTTGGTGAGCACCGCGACGATGCTGTTGAGCTCGGCCCGCCCGGTCTCCGGGTTGAACCGCGCCCCGACCGGATGCTGCATGAACGAGTTCGCGGCGACGATGAAATACGCCGACGCGTTCACACCGATCGCGACCATCCAAATCGTCGCCAGGTGCGCGAGTTTCGGCAATCGGGACCAGCCGAAGATCCACAGCCCGAGGAAGGTCGACTCCATGAAGAAGGCGACCAGACCCTCCAGCGCGAGCGGCGCGCCGAACACGTCACCGACGAAGCGCGAGTACTCGCTCCAGTTCATCCCGAACTGGAACTCCTGCACGATGCCGGTGGCCACGCCGAGCGCGAAGTTGATCAGAAAAAGCTTGCCGAAGAACTTGGTCAGTCGAAGCCAGTGATCCTTCCCGGTGATCACCCAGGCCGTCTGCATGGCGGCGACCAGCGGAGCGAGTCCAATAGTCAGCGGCACCAACAGAAAGTGGTAGACCGTCGTGATGCCGAACTGCCATCGAGAGATGTCCAGGGCGTTCATGACTGCTCCTCGCTGACGCGCGGCTCCGTCATGACCGCCGAGGCGGCTGTGCCTCTGGTTCGCTCGCTGCGCTCACTCATCGGCCACGACCTCCTCGTCGTCTACGACATTACGTAGTAATAGTACGTCGGAGGCGGTCCAGAACAATGAGTCCTACACCACGACACACCGGCTCGATCGGCCGTCAGCTGCGGTTTTCCGAGCTCGCCGAACCCCGAGGCCATGCGAGTAGGACGCACATCACGCCGGCAGACTCCCCCGTCAGCGTCCGGTGCGGGCAGTCACCGTTCGCTGCGGGCAAGTCACCAATCGCCGATAGCGCCCGCTCGCTCGATACCGCGATCAACCAGATCGATGATTTCCTGCGCGTTGTCCGGCGCCGACATCCGCAGCCCGTCCAGCGAATTCACCCGCGCCGCCAGCGAGATGCTGGACATCATCCACACGCTGTCGCAGGTGAGCAGGTCGGCGGTGAACAGCGACTTGTAGACGCACTCCCACCCGGCCTTCTCCGCCTCGGCGAACAGCGCGCGCTGGGTGACGCCCGGCAGCACACCGTTCTTCGCGGGCGGGGTGATCAGCTGCTTGTCCCGCGCGATCACCACCGACGAGCGCGGACCTTCCAGTACCCGGTTCTCGGTGCTGGTGAAGATCGCATCGTCGGCACCCATCCGCGCCGCGAACCGCAGCGCCGCCATGTTCGACGCGTAGGACAGCGTCTTCGCGCCGAGCAACTGCCACGGCGCGGCCTGCGCCAGATCGATCGAGATGCCGCGGGACAGGGTCACCACCGAGACGCCCTCGGTGCGCGCCTTCTGCACCCGATCCGGCACCGGCAGCACGAGCACATACGCGGTGGGCACCGGAACGGCGGCGGCCAGATCGCCGCTCGTCACCTTCTCGGCCACGCCGGATAGCTCGCTGTCGCGCCCCCGGGTCAGCACCAGCCGCATCACGCCTTCGCGGTCGGTGCCCCACTCCTTCGCGGCCCGCTCGACGGCCTCGCGCCAGCGCCCGATCTCGGGCTCGGGCAGATCGAGCGCCTGCGCGGAGCGGCGCAGCCTGCCTAGATGAAATTCGATCGCGCACGCGTTGCCCGCGCGCACCAGCACCGTTTCGAAAATACCGTCGCCACGCAATACGCCGATGTCGTCCGCATACAACAACGGCGCGTCCGCATCCCGGACCGCGCCGTCGAGAGAGACAAGAACCCGATCTACCATGCGTCGAGACTAGGCGGTGTTGCAATGTCTCGCCTAGGTCACGGCAGACTTCGCGGCATCTTTTACAACCTGCCCCTTCAGGTTCACTAACACGACTCGAGCGCGACTTCACGAACGCCTCCCGGCGGCCTCGGGTCCGCGCGTTCGCAAGCGCTCCCGGCAGCCCCGGTTCCGGCACCCCGCGCCGACCCCGCCTACAGTGGAAACGTGTCCGTGGTCGTTGCGCCCAGCCCTATCCTCGCTGTTTCGGGAGCCGTCGCGGGAGCGCCGGGTTCCCCCGATGCCGCCGTCGCGTGGCACTACGGCGATCCGCTCGGTGAACAACGCGCCGCGGTAGACCGCGCGGCAGTCATCGATCGCTCGCATCGTTTCGTCCTCCAGATCACCGGCGCCGAGCGGCTGACCTGGCTGCACACCATCTCCAGCCAGCACATCGCCGCGCTGAGCGACGGGCAGTCGGCGGAGAACCTCGACCTCGACCTCAACGGCCGGGTGCTGAACCACTTTGTGCTCACCGAGTTGGACAGCACGGTCTGGATCGACACCGAGGGCGACCGTGGCCCGGCGCTGCTGGACTTCCTGAAGAAGATGGTCTTCTGGGCCGACGCTCAACCGACCGAGGCCGAGTACGCGGTCTTGAGCCTGCTCGGCGCGAAGGCCGCCGAGGTCATCGCAGCCATCGGCGTCGCGACCCTGCCCGGCACCTACGAGGCGGTCGCACTGCCCGGCGGCGGATTCCTGCGGCGGATGCCGTGGCCGACCGCCGACTCCTTCGATCTGCTCATCCCCCGCGCGCAACTCGCCGAGTGGTGGACCCGGCTGACCGAGGCCGGTGCCGAACCGGCGGGCATGTGGACCTTCGAGGCGCTGCGGGTCGCCGCCGTGCGACCGCGGATCGGTCTGGACACCGACGAACGCACCATCCCGCACGAGGCCCGCTGGATCGGCGGGGTCGCCGAATTCGGCGCCGTGCATCTGGACAAAGGCTGCTACCGCGGCCAGGAGACCGTGGCGCGGGTGCACAACCTCGGCAAGCCGCCGCGGCACCTGGTGCTGCTGCACCTGGACGGTTCGGCCGACGAGCGCCCCGAGATCGGCGCGGACATCACCGCGGGCGGCCGCGCGATCGGCCGCCTCGGCACCGTCATCGACCACTACGAACTCGGTCCGATCGCGCTCGCGCTGATCAAACGCACCGTCCCCGCCGACACCGCCCTGACCGCCGGGCCGGCCGCCGCCGCCATCGACCCGGACTCGGTGCCCTCGGACGACGAACCCCAGGCGGGCAGGCTCGCCGTCGATCGGCTCCGCGGACGCTGACCAGCGGCCATGAGCATCGAATACCGAAGGGGCACAGGCCTCGCGTTCAGCGACGCACTCTCCACCCCGAATTCCCGACAGCGCCCGACTACGTGACGAGAGGAGTGACTCCGATGCGAACTGATGATTCCGGCCAGGTGCTGGCCGTGTGTGTGGTGCACGCCGAGCTCGACGTCCCGGGCCGGGTCGGCAAGACAGCCATCGACAAGCGCCCGATGCCGGGCCGGGTACCGGTGCGCACGCTCGGTCTCGACGGCGATCACGTGTGCGACACCAAGCACCACGGCGGCGTGCACCAGGCCGTCTACGCCTTCGCCGACGAGGACGCCCGGCGCTGGGGCAGCGAGCTCGATCGGGAGTTGCCCGTCGGCTGGTTCGGCGAGAACCTGCGCATCGCGGGCCTGCCGGTCAGCGACGCGGTGCTCGGCGCCCGCTGGGCCATCGGCGACACGCTGCTCGAGGTGAGCGCGCCGCGGGTGCCGTGCGCCACCTTCCAGCACTGGAGCGGAGAAGCCCAGTGGGTCAAGCGATTCACCAGGCAGGGCGACACCGGCGCCTACCTGCGCGTGCTCACCGAGGGCACGATCGGCGCGGGCGACCCGGTGTCGGTGGTGCACGTCCCCGACCACGGCATCACCGTTCGTGACCTGTTCACCGGCGACGACCCGGACCTGCTCGCGATCCTGCTCGCCGCCGAGCCGACCCTGTCCGACGACGCG
This sequence comes from Nocardia sp. NPDC050175, assembly GCF_044459885.1. Taxonomy (NCBI): domain Bacteria; kingdom Bacillati; phylum Actinomycetota; class Actinomycetes; order Mycobacteriales; family Nocardiaceae; genus Nocardia; species Nocardia sp. NPDC050175. The sequence continues at coordinate 517,168 of NZ_JBITJI010000002.1, read as the reverse complement.
CGCAGGCAGATCGAACGCCATGCCCGCAGGCACACCAACGCCGACCGCGCCGCAGCCCGCCGCGCCGACGAACCAGTAAGTCAGGCCACGCGACGTGGCGCCGAACTCGACACGGGAGCGCAACTGTGAGTGTGGAACTGGTCGAAGTAGTCCGCTCCGGCTTCCGCGAGTGCGTGCACCGCGGCTCGGCCGTCATCCTCGATCCGACCGGTGAGCCGACGCTCGCCCTCGGCGAGGTGCATCTGCCGATCTTCCCCCGCTCGACCAACAAGCCGATGCAGGCGATCACCTTGCTGCGCCACGGGTTCGAGCCGGTCGACGACGCCGAGCTGGCCATCGCGACCGCCTCGCACTACGGCGAGCCCGACCACGTCGCGCTGGTGCGCAGGCTGCTCGACCGCTTCGGCTTCGACGAGAAGTCGCTCGAGTGCCCGCCGGATCTGCCGGTCGACGACAAGGCGCGCGCGGCCGTGCTTTCGGGTTCGCACGAACCGCGCCGCATCTACATGAACTGCTCTGGAAAGCACGCCGCGATGCTGGCGACCTGCGCGATCAACGGCTGGCCGACCGAGGGCTATCTCGACGAGGCGCATCCGCTGCAGCAGGCGGTCATCGCCACCGTCGCAGACCTCACCGGCGAACCCGAGACCGATCTCGGCATCGATGGCTGTGGCCTGCCGATCATTCCGGTGTCGCTGGTGAACCTGGCCCGGGTGTTCGCCACCATGGCGACCGCCGATGCCGACGCGCCGGAGCGCCGCGTCGCCGACGCCATTCGCGCCCATCCGCGAGTGATTTCCGGCACCAACGCACCCGATCTGCTGACCATGCAGGCCACCCCCGGACTGGTCTGCAAGATCGGTGCGGACGGAGTGCACGCGGGTGCGCTGCCCGACGGAACGGCCTTCGCATACAAGATCGAGGACGGCAGCGACCGGGCCCGAATCCCCCTGACGCTGGCTATTTTGCGCCGGATCGGCGTCGACTGGACCGACGCGCACACCGCGCTCGCGGCCCCCGCGGTGCTCGGCGGCGGGGCCAGGGTCGGCGTGATTCGGGCGATCCCCGGGGTGCTCTGACCGCGCGGACCGAGGGCGACAAACGGGCAAACGGAACCACTTCGGAGGTTCTTCACCCACTCCTGGAAGCGGGACGGCCGGACACACGCTAAAGTGTCTGTCAGGAAGAGTATTAATTCGAACGGGGCCGCCAACCAAACCCCAGGCCGCCCCGCAGTGACGCGAGGGGGTCAGCCATGGGCCGTGGCCGGGCTAAGGCAAAGCAGACCAAAGTCGCACGCGAGCTGAAGTACAGCAGCCCGCCGAGCGACTTCGCGAGCCTTCAGCGCGAGCTTTCGGGTAGCCCCCACTCCCAACGGAGTGGTGTGCTGTCCGATGAGCACGACGCGGACAAGTCCTCTACCCAATTTGAAGAGGACGACTACGACGACTGGCGCCGCTGACTCGAAGCAACGTTCGAAAGGGGAGGTCAGCGTGCCTCCTCTTTCTCGCGTAGCCGCGCGTTGACGGATAACGCCGAAAAGCCTTACAACACACCAGCGTCCCGCATCTAAACGATGCGGGACGCTGGTTTGCGTTTGTGTACCGGTCTCAGAACCGCGGGTGTTCGCCCACCAGAACCGCACGCAGGGCGTCGGAATCCTTGGCCTTCTTCACGGTGCCGAGGGTCCAGCACTCGATGTGCCGGGCGGTCAGCACGGCCAGTGCCCGGTCGACGTCCTCGGGGGCGACGATGGCGACCATGCCGACGCCCATGTTGAACGTCTTCTCCATCTCGACCCGCTCGACCCGGCCGCGCTGGGCGATCATCTTGAACACCGGCGCCGGGTTCCAGGTGCCGCGATCCAGCTCGGCCACCATGCCCGCGGGCAGCACCCGGCCCAGGTTGGCGGCCAGTCCGCCGCCGGTGACGTGCGCGAAGGTGCGCACATCGGTCTCCGCGATCAGCGCGAGGCAGTCCTTGGCGTAGATCCGGGTCGGCTCGAGCAGTTCCTCGCCGAGCGTGCGGCCGAACTCCTCGATGTGCCCGGTGAGCGACATCCGGTCGATGTCGAGCAGCACCTTGCGGGCCAGGCTGTAGCCGTTGGAGTGCAGGCCGGACGAGCCCATCGCGATGACCACGTCACCGGGCCGCACCCGGTCCGGGCCGAGCACCGCGTCGGCCTCGACCACGCCGACACCGGTCGCGGACAGGTCGTAATCGTCGGGGTCCATCAGGCCGGGATGTTCGGCGGTCTCGCCGCCGAGCAGCGCGCAGCCGGCCCGCACACAGCCCTCGGCGATGCCGGAGACCAGTTCGGCGACCTTCTCCGGAACCACCTTGCCGATGGCGATGTAGTCCTGCAGGAACAGCGGCTCGGCGCCACACACGACGAGGTCGTCGACGACCATGGCGACCAGGTCGAGGCCGACGGTGTCGTGCTTGTCCATCGCCTGTGCGACCGCGATCTTGGTGCCGACCCCGTCAGTGGACGCGGCGAGTAGTGGTTCGCGGTAGCCGCCCTTCAGCGCGAACAGCCCGGCGAACCCGCCGAGGCCGCCCTGAACCTCGGGTCGGCTCGCCTTCTTCGCCAATGGCCCGAACAACTCGACTGCGCGGTCACCTGCCTCGATATCCACGCCTGCCGCGGCGTAAGAGGCACCACCACTGGGGGTCTGTTCAGTCATTTTCGGGGAGAGCTCCAAACCGAATCGGCGGATAGATGCCTGCTCACGCTACCGGAACCCGATAACGACGTTGCACCGGTATTGGCTCACCCTATTGACAATCGGGTGAGCCAAACCGTATTGCGACAATCAGCTAGCGGCGTTGGCGAACAACGCTGCGGTCTCCGCGCGGCGTCTGCGCTGCTCCACCGGATCTGGCACCGGTACCGCGGCCACCAGGCGCTGCGTGTACTCCTCGGTCGGCGCCCGCAGAATGCGATCACGATCACCCTGCTCGACCACCGCGCCGTTGCGCAGCACCACGATCCGGTCGGCCAACTGGTCGACCACCGCGAGATCGTGGCTGATGAACAGGCAGGCCCAACCGCATTCGCGTTGCAGCTGCCCGAACAGCTCGAGCACCGCCGCCTGCACGGAGACGTCGAGCGCGCTGGTCGGCTCGTCGGCGACGAGCAGATCCGGGTCCAGGACCAAGGCCCTGGCCAGGCTCGCGCGCTGACGCTGACCGCCGGACAGCTCGTGCGGATACCGCCGCTCGGTGCCTGCGGGCAGTTGCACATCGTCGAGCAGTTTGCGCACCCGTGCCTTGATCTCCGCGCCGCTGCCCATCTTGTGCACGAGCAGCGGCTCGGCCACGCACTCGCCGACGGTGAGCCGCGGGTTCAGCGAGCTGGCCGGGTCCTGGAACACGAACCCGAAGCGCCGCCGGATCGGCTTCATCTTGCGCCCGGACATGCCCGCGATGTCCTGCCCGCGGATCTTCACCAGGCCCGAGGTCGGGCGTTGCAGCGCGGCGACGCAGCGGCCGATGGTCGACTTACCCGAGCCGGATTCGCCGACCAGGCCGAGGGTTTCGCCGGGCCCGATGCAGAGATTCACATCGTCGACCGCGCGGAACGCGGGCCGCCCGAACGAACCGGGGAACTCGACGACAAGATCGCACACCTCGAGCACCGGCTCGGCGGTCGGCGCGACCTCTTCGGCCGGACCGTGTGCCAGCTGCTCGGTGCCGAGGTGTGGCACGGCCGCGAGCAGCGCCCTGGTGTAGTCCTCCTTGGGACTGGCGAACAGTTCGTCCACCGGAGCCTGCTCGACCACCTTGCCGTTGCGCATCACCACGACGCGGTCGGCCAGGTCGGCCACCACACCCATGTTGTGGGTGATCAACACGATGGCACTGCCGATCCGGTCGCGCAGATCACGCAGCAGCTCCAGGATTTCGGCCTGCACCGTCACGTCGAGCGCCGTGGTCGGCTCGTCGGCGATGATCACCTTCGGCTCGCAGGCGATGGCGATGGCGATCACCACGCGCTGCTTCTGGCCGCCGGAGAGCTGGTGCGGGTAGTAGTCCACCCGATGCTCCGGGTCAGGCAGGCCCACCATGCGCAGGAGTTCTATCGCCCGCGCCTTCGCATCCTTCTTGCTCATCTTCGAATGCGCGCGCAGCGCCTCGCAGATCTGGAAGCCGACGGTGAACAGCGGGTCGAGCGCGAGGCCCGGCTCCTGGAACACCATCGAGATGGCGCCGCCACGCAGCGCGGTGAGCTGCCGCTCGTTCATCGAGGTGATGGCCTCGGTGCCGAGAGTGACCAGCCCGCGCACCCGCGCGGTCAGCGGCAACAGGCCCATCGCGGTGCGCGAACTCACCGACTTGCCCGAGCCGGACTCCCCGACGATGGCGAGCACCTCACCGGGGAACACCTCGTAGGAGACGTCGGTGACCGCGTAGACGGGTCCGGCGTCGGTGGCGAAGGTGACCGACAGCGATTCGATGGACAGCGCCGGTTTGCTGCGGTCGGTGACCACTGGTGTGTTACTCATGGTGTCTCCTTCGCGGCGGTGCGGTCCTTGACCAGATCGACGTCGTCGCCAACGGCTTTCACGCCGTCGGTGTCGACTTCGTCTGTGTCGCTCGCACTGTCGAGCTCGTTCGGGTCGGCGACCTCGACGCCCGCGACGGTGATCGCATCGCCCGGCGCCGCGGCGACCGCACGGCGGGTACGCAGCACCGGGTTGAGCACCTCGTTGAGGCTCTCACCCACCAGCGTCATGCCGAGAACCACCAGCACGATGGCGACACCCGGGAAGATGCCGGTCCACCAAATGCCGTTGGAGACATCGGACAACGCCTTGTTCAGGTCGTAGCCCCACTCGGCCGCCTGGGTCGGCTCGATGCCGAACCCGAGAAAGCCGAGCCCCGCGAGGGTCAGGATGGCTTCGGACCCGTTGAGGGTGACGATCACCGGCAGCGACTGGGTGACGTTGGCGAAGATGTGCCGGAACAGGATTCGCGCAGTGGACGCGCCGGTGACCCGGGCGGCATCCACGTACGGCTCGTTCTTCACCGAGACGGTCGCGTTGCGCACCACCCGAAAGTATTGCGGCACAAAGACGGCCGTGATGGCCACCGCCGCGGAGAGCACGCCGCCCAGGCTGGTCGACCGGCCGCCCGCGACCACGATGGACACCACGATCGCCAGCAGCAGCGTCGGGAAGGCGTACATCGCGTCCATGAACAGCACCAGCACCCGGTCGAACCAGCGGCCGAGGTAGCCGGACAGCAGGCCGAGCGGCACGCCGACGAACAGCGAGAGCACCAGCGAGATCACGATGACGAACAGCGCGGTGCGCGCGCCCCAGATCACCCGGGAGAACACGTCCTCGCCGCGCACCGAGGTACCGAACCAGTGGTCGGCCGACGGCGCCTGCTGGCGCACGAAATCGACGCCGTCGGCGGCACTTTGCGCGAAACCGTAGGGCGCGAGCAGCGGCGCGAAGATCGCCGCGAGGGCGAAGAGCGCGACCAGGCTCAAACCCAGGATCAGGGTCGCGCGCTGCAATCCGGCGGTCATCGAGAACAGCCGAAGGCCGGGTATGCCGCGCTTTGCCGACGGCGGTACCACCGGCGTGGTCACGGGCTCGTTCAACAATTCCGGTGCGGTCATCAGAACCTCACCCTCGGATCAATCAGTGCCACCAGGGCATCCACCAGGAAGCTCATCAGCGCGACGAAGATCGCGATGAACGCGACGATGCCCTGCACCGCGACGAAGTCACGGGCCGAGAGGTACTGCGCGAGCTGATAACCCAGGCCCTTCCACTCGAAGGTGGTCTCGGTGAGCACCGCGCCGCCGAGCATCATGGCGATCTGCATGCCCATCACGGTGACGATCGGAATCATCGCGTTGCGGAACGCGTGTCGTCCGGTGACCACCCGCTGGGACAAACCGCGAGCCCGCGCGGCGTCCACGTAATCCGAACGCAGCGTCTGGATCAGGTTGATCCGCACCAGCCGCAGGAAGATACCCGCGGTGAGCAGCCCGAGCGCGATCGCAGGCAGCACAGCGTGTTTCAGCACATCGACGATGTAACCGGTGTCGCCATAGAGGAATCCGTCGATCAACATGACGTTGGTCTTCGGCGAGACATGCTGCAGCGCCAGTTCGACATTGGTGCTGGCCCGGCCTGCCACCGGCAGCCAGCCCAGCTTCACCGCGAAGACCAGCTTCAGCAGCAGACCGACGAAGAACACCGGCGCCGCGTAGGCCAGGATCGCGAACAACCGAAGACCGGTGTCCGACAGCGAATCCCGGTGGGTCGCCGCGTACCTGCCCAGCGGAATGCCGATCGCGAAGGCCACGATGAGCGCCCAGAACATCAGCTCCGCCGACGCGGCACCGTAGGTGGTGATCACGTCACTGATCTGCCGATTGTCCTGTGATTTACCGAAATCGCCCTGCAGCAGACCGGAGATGTAGTCCCAGTACTGGGACAGGATCGGCCGGTTCAGTCCCGCCGCCGTTTTACGAATCTCGATCTGCTCCTGGGTCATTCGCCCACCCATGGCCGCACTGATCGGGTCGCCCGCCACGCGCATCAGGAAGAACACGACGGTGGCCAGGATCCAGGCGGTCACCGGGATCAGCAGCAGTCGCACGCCCAGATAGCGCAGCAGTGCGAGCTGGCGCGAATCGCCGCCGCCCTTCCGTAGTCCTGGCACGCCGAAGCGCCGGGCCCGGGCCGGCGCTGGCTTCGTTTCTGGAGCAGCTACCGTCCCGGGCCCGGCTTCGCCGGATGTCACTTGCTCAGCACCGTGTAACGGAACTTGAAGGACGCGTCGAGAGTCTGATCAACGCCCTGCACGTTCTTGCCGGAGACGGCGATCTGCTTGCCGGACAACAGCGGAAGGATCGGCACGAAGTTCTGTGCCAGGTCCGTCTGCAGCCCCTTGAGGATCTGGAGCCGCTTGTCCTTGTCGGTCGTCGTGGTCTCCGCGAGCAGCTGGGCGGTGATGCCCGGGTTCTCGAAGTGCGACTGCAGGAAGTTGTTCGGCGCGAAGAACGGGGTCAGGTAGTTGTCCGGGTCCGGAAAGTCCGGGAACCAGCCGAATTGGTAGAGCGGGTACGAGTCGCGAGCGCGCTCACGCTGGTAGCTCACCCATTCGGTGGACTGCAGGTTCACCCGGAACAGGCCGCTGGCCTCGAGCTGCGACTTGATCGCCGCGTATTCCTCGGAGCTGCTCGAACCGTAGTGGTCGGGGTTGTACTGCAGGTTCAGCTCGACCGGGGTCGCGACGCCGGCGTCGGCGAGGAACTTCGTCGCCTTTTCCTTGCTCGGGCCCGCGCCGTAGATGTCCTTGTACGGCTCGGTCGCGCTCAGCACGCCCTGCGGGATCGACGAATACGCGGGCGTGTAGGTGCCCTTGTAGACGCCCTCGGCCAGCGCGGCGCGGTCGACGGTGGACGCGAGCGCCTTGCGCACGGCCAGCTTCTGCTCCGGCGTGCCGCCCGGCATGGTGTTCATGTTGAACACGATGTAGCGCAGTTCACCGCCGGGGCCCTCGTGCACCGCGACCTTGCTGTCGCCGCGCAGTGAGCCGATGTCGGTCGGGGTGAAGGAGCGGTAGCCGACGTCGAGCGACCCGTTCTGCAGGTCGAGCTTCATGTTGTCGGTGGTCGCGTAGTACTTGGTCGACACCGTCTTGGTCTTCGGCGTGCCGAGGACCCCGTTGTAGTCCGGGAACGCGGTGTACTCGACCAGCTTGTTCTTGTCGTAGCTGGCGATGGTGTACGGGCCGGAGTAGCCCTTGTTCTTCACCACGTCCTCGTCGGCCATCACCTTGTCCGGCGAGTAGACCTTCTCGTCGACGATCGGACCGGCCTGGGTCGGCAGGATCGCCGGGAAGGTCTGGTCGTTGGCGACCTTCAGGGTGAAGTTGACCGTGCGGTCGTCCGGCGCGTCGGTCTTCTCCAGGTTGCCGAGCAGCGAGGCGGGACCGTTCGGGTCGTTGATCTTGAGCATCCGGTCGAACGAGAACTTGACGCTCTTGGCGGTCAACGGGTTGCCGTTGGCGAACTTCAGGCCCGCCTTCATGGTGCAGCTGTACACCGTGGGGGAGGTGAAGTCGCACTTCTCCGCGGCGTCCGGCTTCGGCGTGGTGTCGCCGGGTGCGGTGTTCAGCACGTACTGGTAAAACTGCGTTTCCGCGACCAGGGAGCCGTTGTCGTAGGCGGCCGCCGGGTCGAGCGAGAAGATTTTGTCCGTGGTGCCGGCTACCAAGCCACCACCGCCACCAGCATCACCGGTCCGGCCGGAACCGCAGCCGGCCAAGGCAGACGCAACCAGCGTCGCCAGGCCGACGGCCGCGATGGTTCGCGTCCGGGTCCGGCCCCCAGGTGTTCTAGAAACCAACATCAGGGCCCCACTTCTCGAGCGTCGCACCGCGTTGTCCTGGATCGCAGGACTGGTGCGGACGCAATGAACTTCCGATCTGTCGGGCACCGTACCCACGAACCATTTCCGGCACGTTGCGTTTTCACAGAAAAAATTGCCGGGGTGTTAGCGCGCGTTGCGCATAGCGCACCGCAGGGGCCAGATCACCGGACGAATGTCCAGGAACGTGCTACATCGGCGATTTTGGTGTCGCGAAGACGCCAAGGCACGTAAAGGGACAAATCACCTCGGCCACCCGCGACGCGCGTGATCGACCCGCCGTGCGCACGCCATGTTTTGGACATGGCTCAGAGCACCGACCGGTGGTCACCGAGGAGAGAAGAAGCGGTCGAAATCGAGACAGCGATGTGCTCGAAAACGCGACGACGATGTGCTGGGAATCGAGACAGCTATGTGTCGGGATTACCGTCATAAGACGGGCGGCAACACGACCGCCCGCGGGATCACGGACGACTCAGCGCGCTCGCATTCGCGTTCTCGCCCAACAGCAAGGCCTCCGGCTGCCCGGTGAGCATGCCCTCGAGCAGGTTCTTGCCGATGGCCGCCTCGGAGGGCAGCTCGATCGGATAGGTGCCGTCGAAGCAGGCGCAGCACAGCCGCGAACGCGGCTGTTCGGTGGCGGCGATCATGCCCTCGGTGGAGATGTAGCCGAGGGTGTCGGCGCCGATCGACCGGCGCACGCCCTCCACCATCTCCTCGAAGCTGCCTTCCGCCCCGGATCCGTTGGCGATCAGCTCGGCAGGCGAGGCGAAGTCGATGCCGTAGAAGCAGGGCCACTTCACCGGCGGCGAGGCGATCCGGACGTGGATCTCCAGCGCACCGGCCTCGCGCAGCATCCGGATGAGCGCGCGCTGGGTGTTGCCGCGCACGATCGAGTCGTCCACCACGATGAGCCGCTTGCCGCGGATGACCTCGCGCAGCGGGTTGAGCTTGAGCCGGATGCCGAGCTGGCGGATGGTCTGGCTCGGCTGGATGAAGGTGCGCCCGACGTAAGCGTTCTTCATCAGGCCCTGGCCGTAGGGCACGCCGGAGCCTTGCGCGTAGCCGACGGCGGCCGGGGTGCCGGATTCCGGGACCGGGATCACCAGATCCGCGTCGATCGGATGCTCGTCGGCCAGCAGGCGGCCGATTTCCACCCGGGTGGCGTGTACCGAGCGGCCGGAGATGGTGCTGTCCGGCCTGGCCAGGTAGACGAATTCGAAGACGCAGCCCTTGGGCTCGGGGTTCGCGAAGCGCATCGAGCGCACACCGTCGGCATCGATCGCCAGCAGTTCGCCGGGCTCGATCTCCCGGACGAACGCGGCGCCGACGATATCGAGTGCGGCGGTTTCGCTGGCAACAACCCAGCCACGGTCCAGCCTGCCGAGGCACAGCGGGCGGACACCGTGCGGGTCACGCGCGGCATAGAGGGTGTGCTCGTCCATGAAGGTCAGGCAGAACGCGCCCTTCAAGGTCGGCAGCAGTTCCATCGCGGCCTGCTCGATGCTGGAGTCGGCGGAGGCGTGCGCCAGCAGCGCGGTGATCACGTCGGAGTCGGAGGTCGCGGCGATCGGCTGCGGGCGGCCGTTGGCCACCGTCGCGCCGATGAGCCCGAATTCCCTTGCCCGGCCCGCCAATTCGGCGGTATTGACCAGATTGCCGTTGTGGCCCAAGGCAAGTCCGGAGCCGACCGAGGTGGTCCGGAAGATAGGCTGGGCATTTTCCCAGGTCACGCCGCCGGTAGTGGAGTAGCGGCAGTGGCCGACGGCGATGTGGCCCGGCATGGCCGCGAGGGTCTGTTCGTCGAATACCTGACTGACCAGACCGAGATCCTTGAAGACCAGGATCTGCGAACCGTCGGATACCGCGATGCCCGCCGCCTCCTGCCCGCGGTGTTGCAGCGCGTACAAGCCGTAGTACGTGAGCTTCGCCACGTCCTCACTCGGCGCCCAGACTCCGAACACGCCACACTCTTCGCGTGGCTCGTTCTCGACCTGGTCGGGGGTGGCGGAAAGAGCGTCAACCGGCAGTTCGGCCTTGGTCACCGTTTGCTCCCTGTTCGGGCGGGCTGGGGGCACGCTCCAGTCTACGGGTGAATGTTCGATCACGATCACCCCCACCGCATACGAGCGGCAATCGGCGCGGCGCGCGGGCCGGGGAATTCGGACTCGGCAACTGTTACGGTGCGAGCCGTGACGACTACCGACAGCGCGGATTCAGGCAGCGGGGCGGGATCGACCACCGGGGCAACGCCGCCGCAGCGCAGGCCGTGGGCGCGCATGGTGCTGTTTCCCATCGCGGTGCTCACGCTGCTGACGGCGCTGCTCGGCATCATGTATCTGGATTACGTCGTCGATCCGGAGAAGAATCTGCACGACTTCCCGATCGCGCTGGTGAATCAAGATGTGGGCGATGTCATCAAAACGGCCGACCGCCAGCAGCAGGTGAACTTCGGTAACCAGATCACCGACGCGCTGGCCAAGGGCGTGCCGTCGGACAAGGTCGACCTGCGGGTGATCAGCATCAGCGAGGCCGAGCGGCAGCTGCAGTCCGGCGAGGTCTACGGCTCGATCGTCATTCCGGGCGACTTCAGTAAGCGTCTCGGCATCCTCGGCGTCGGCAGCGTGATTCCCGGCGAGATGGAACGCCCGATCATCAGCGTGCAGACCAATCCGCGCACCGGCGCGTTCGGCACCCAGATCGTGCTGCGGGTCGGCAATCAGGCGCTGACCGAGGTGAACAAGCAGGTCGGCAAGCAGCTCACCGACCAGGTGACCGAGCAGCTGAAACCGCAACCCGGTGCGCCGCCCGGGCCCGAACTGTCCGGCGCGGCGCGGGTCGCGCTCGCTGATCCGGTGAAAGTTGTTGTCCAGCAATATCACCCGTTGCCCGACGGCACCGGTCAAGGGCTCAGCGCGTTTTTCTACGCATTGCTGTTACTGCTGGCCGGGGTGGTCGGCGCCATGGTCATCCACACGATGATCGACGCCCAGCTCGGTTTCATCCCCACCGAATACGGGCCGTGGTTCGTGCACTACCCGCCGACGCCGATCTCCCGTTTCCGCACCCTGCTGATCAAGTGGGGCGTCATGGTGGTGACCGCGAACATCGTCTCGGCGGTCTTCCTCGTCGTCGGCACGATCCTGGATATGCCGATCGACCATCCGCTGGCGCTGTTCCTCTACAGCGCGCTGGCCATCATCGCCGTCGGCGTCACCGGCCTGTCCACACTGGCGGCCATCGGGTCGGCCGGCCTGCTGGTGAACCTGATCCTGTTCATCATTCTCGGCCTGCCCTCCTCCGGCGGCACCGTCCCGATCGAGGCGACCCCGCAGTACTTCGGCTGGCTGGCCTCCTTCGAACCGATGCACCAGGTGTTCCTCGGCATCCGCGCCATCCTCTACTTCGACGCCAGCTTCGAAGCGGGCCTGTCCCGCGGCGTCTGGATGGCCATCCTCGGCCTCGCCATCGGCCTGATCTTCGGCGCGGTCATCACCCGCTTCTACGACCGCAAGGGGCTGCACCGCAGCAGCAACAACCAACCCGTCGCCGCCTGAATCACCCGGTGCTGACGTCGGCCTCGGGCTGCTCGCCGACCCGCATGGCGTAGACGCGGTCGAGGAAATCGCGGTGCGAGCGCAGGGTGGAGTCGAGCAGCTCACGCCAGGTGCGGCGGTCGACGCGGCGGTCGCTGGCCAGCGAGGACAGCGAGGTCGGGCGCAGCCGGTCGACGTGATCGACGATGAAGGTGAGCCGCCGCCGCGGGAATTGCTCACCGATGCGCGGGTTTTCGTTCAGGAAGGTGTCGAGCGAGTACAGGTAGTTGATCGCGCGGTTGTACTCCTCGTCGGTGAGGTGATAGTCCATCCGCTTGATCTCGACGATCCACAGCTCCCCCGCGTCGTGCAGCAGCACGAAATCCGGCTCGCGCTTCTCGCTGCCGATCGCGGTGGTGAGCAGGGTGGCGCCGAACTTCTGCCGGTACCACCGCTCGAAGCTGGCCCGGACCCGCTTGAGCGATTCGTTCATGCCGAGCGGGGTCCACTCCGGCGCGAGCAGCCAGGGTGCCCGCTCGATCAGCTCCTGGAACGGCCGCTCCAGCGAATGCCGGTCATCGATCAGGGTCTGCAACCGGTGCACCACCGCGACCCGCTCGGAGGCGATCTGGCCGAGCGAGTAGACCTCGGCGACCCTGGCCGTTTCAAACAGTGCGACAACCACATCGAGCTGATTGTCGGTGTCCTCGGCGACCTCCTTCAGCGTCTCCAACAGGCTGCGCTGCGGGCCGAGCGAAAGGGCAAGCCGCACAATGCTGTCGATGTGCGCCTTGTCCTCCAGCGCGGCACGGTCCTTGTTGTTCACCAGGATCCGCGCCGCGTCCATCACCGACTTGCGGAACAGCCGGTCCTGCGGCGCGATCGCCTGCAGCGTCGCGTGAATGCCGGACTTCTCCACGAACTCCTCCCACACCCTGCGCTTCACCGAATGCTCGCCGAGCCTGCCGAGTTCGCGCACCAGGTTGCGGCCCCACACCGAAAGCGCCTCGCCGCGTTCGGAATTCCACATGATGTCCTGGCGATCGGAGCGGACCAGATCCTCCTCGTCGTCCAGCCAGTCCACGTGCACCGCGCCGACCAGGTAGGAGCGCAGCTTGTATTCCCCGGTGAAGCCCTCGGTGATGCCGAAGTCGCGGGTCTGCGCGACCAGTTTGCCGCGCGCGTAGATCCGCACGCCCGCCATCGCGTCGTCCCGATAGGGCTGCTTGGAGTAGGCCGCCCAGCCGGTCACCGGCAGGAAGCGGTCGCCGAGCCGGACCGGCCGCTTGGCCACGTCGATCTTGGTCTCCGCCAGCAGGTCGATGGGCAGGTCGCGGAGCACGAAACGTTGCGGCACACCGCGTTCGGCGATGCTGTTGTGCACCTGCACCTGCCAGTCGCTGCGCTCCAGCCCGAACCGGGCGGCGAGCTGGCGGCTGAGCTCTGGTCCGGTGCCGACCCGCTTGCGCAGGAAGTCACGCAGGATCACGGTGGTGCCGCGCACGGTGCCGAAGGTGCCGTCGCGCGGGCCGGGACGCGGGTGATAGTCGCGTTCGGTGTCGGACACCATATCGTCGAGGCTCATCACGATATTCGCCACCGGCCAGCCCTCGGGCGTGCGTTCGCTGTCCGCGCCGCCCACCGAGATCACCTCGATGGTGCGGCAGATGCCGAACGGGGCGAGTTTGCCGATGCCCTTGCGCCCCATGACCGGTCGCTCCAGCAGGCGGGACAGATCGGAGCCGACCCGCATCCGGCGATCCGAGCCGACCCGCAGATAGTGTTCGTTGATCTCGGCGGCCGTCATGCCATGGCCGTTGTCCCGCACCACGATTCGATACGGCTCGTGTTCGGCCGAATGCAAGGTGCCCGCCAGCATCACGCCCCACGGCAGCGACACCTCCACCGTGGTGGCGTCGGCGTCGTAGGAGTTGGCGATCAATTCGGCGAGGACCGCGGAAACGCGGTCGTAGAGGCGGATACCGAGTTTGTCGATGGTGAGTCGACTGATCCGCATCGTGTACTTGTGCTGTCCGTCAGTGTCTTCCATGGTCGGCCCCCAATGCTCGAGCGGTAGCCGAAAATCCGCTCGGGGCCTATCCTCGTCCCGCCGGTTGTCCACCGCCTGAACATCCGACCTCCGCTTCATAACGGACGGTCCGGTTCCGGTGTCGATTTCGGCAACCGTCGCGCGATCGCGCGGGCGCCGGCTCAGCTTTCGGCGGCGCGTGCGATCGGCAGCCAGTGGGCGACCTCGGCCGCGCGGCTGCCCGACGCGGTGAGGGCGCCGGAGTCGAGGGCGGTGGCGAAATCGAGCAGGCCGGTGGCCAGCAGCAACCAGGTGCGCGGGTCGGTCTCGACCACATTGGGCGGGGTGCCCCTGGTGTGCCGCGGGCCCTCGATGCACTGCACCGCGACGAACGGCGGCACCCGCACCTCCACCGAATGACCGGGCGCCGAGGCCGCCAGCGTGCGCGCGGTGGCACGGACCGCCGCCGCGAGCTCGGTGCGCGCCGGGGCGTCCACCGACTCGTCCAGCACCCATGCACTGACCGCATCCACCGCCGACCGGAGCTCGGCCGGACTCACCGATTGTCGCGCCATCTGGCCGAGGTTACCGGCCCCGAACAGGCCCTCGGCCATCCGTTCGGCAATCGACACCGGCCGCGCATGCCGAAAGGCCGGGTTGTGGCCCGGCCCTATGGCTTTCGTGGATCAGTTGGCGGGTGCGGCATCCTTCGGGGTGGCGCGCATGCCGACGTAGCAGGCTTCGGTGCCGTCGGCGAGGGTGGCGAACACGACGGGCATGTAGTCCTCGCTGAAGGAGGGGCCGGCGCCGGAGGCGGCGAAGACGGTCGCCGAGACCGGGGTCAGGTCCATGCTCAGCGGCGGGGACATGTCCTTCATGTCGTCGACGAATTCGTACAGCATGTGGGCAGAGCCGTCGTCGCCATTGCTGACGGTGATCACGACGCCCGCACGCCGGTAGGTGCCGACGAACGGAGCGATGGCCACCTGGACCGGCGGCTCGGCCGGAGCGAAGGCCTCCGGCATCTGCACCCCGGCCAGCTCCGCGAGCAGTTCGCGGAACAGCGCGGCGTACAGCTGGCGCGCGCCACCACCATTGGTGAGCAGCGCGACGGCGACCCCGGCTTCGGGGATGGCCCGCAGGTAGGCGTACTGGCCGATCGCGGCACCGTCGTGGCCGAAGCCCTTGATGCCGTTCCAGTCGTAGGTGGTCCAGCCAAGACCCCAGCCGTCCGCGCTGACGCTCCACTTGTCCGGCACGTCGATCTCCCGATGCTGCATCGCCGCAACGATTTCCGGCGAAAGGACCGCGGTTCCGTCGGCGGCGCGACCGGCCTCGAGGTGCATCCGGGCGAAGCGCACCATGTCACCGGCCGTTGTGATGACCCGCGCCGCGGGCGCGACCGAGCGCGGCATGATGTCCCACTCCGGTGCCGGATCCGGGTATTGCCCCGGCTCGCCGAGGTGGCTCATCGCGGTGCGGAACTTCAGCGCCTGCTCGGGCAGCGTCACCAACTGGTCGAGGCCGAGCGGGGTGGCCAGCAGGTCCTGCACGGCCTGGTCCCAGGTGGTACCGGTCAGCACCTCGATCACCCGGCCGAGCACGATGTAGCCGAGGCCGCCGTAGGACATCGCCGTGCCCGGTTTGCAGTCCAGCGCGACTTCCCGTGCGGCGCGGACATATTCGGCCAGGCAGTTGTCGCCGCGGCCGCCGTCGAAGTTGAAGTCGTTGGTGACGCCGCCGGTGTGGCTGAGCAGCTGGCGGATCGTGATCACCTTGGTGGCCTCCGCGTCCGGCGTCGCGAACTCGGGCAGCACATCGGCGACGACCGCGTCGAGGTCGAGCTTGCCCTGGTCGACCAGGCGCATGATCATCGTGGCGGTGTAGACCTTGGCGATCGAGCCGCACAGGAACACCGAGTCGGTGGTGACCGGAACGCCGGTGCCGCGATGCAGTACGCCGCTGGCGATCTCGTAGACCTTGCCGTCGACCAGGATCGCCAGCGACGCGCCCGGCACGTGGTGGGCGGCGCGGAGTTCGTCGAGCCGCTGCTGCCAGTGCGCGGGCGAGAACTTCCGCCCGGCCGAGTCGGCGCTGCCCCACTGGCCCTGCACCTTCCAGTCCCCCTTGGCGCTCCAGCTCACGTTGTTCGACATGGTCTTCTCCTGATCTCGATCTCTCGCGCGTACGCCGTTCTCCTGTTGCGAACACTGTACGCATATCGGAACACTGTGCGCAAACGCGCATGGCGTACTTACTTGTTTTGCCTGATGGGAGAAGTTTTCAGCGCGCGGTATCGACGAAGCCGGATACGTTGCTACGAGAAAATTGCACTACCGCAGGTCTGTGCGGATGGCACGGAATGGCACAAGTGCCGGACCGAGCCCGGTCTAGGTTCGGGCAGTCCCGATGAGCCGGGCGACACGAGGCGCGAGAGCGCCACCCACATTGATGGCCAAGTGCAGCAAGGCCGGGGCCGTGACACTTCCGGTGCGACGGCGCAGCCAGCCGAATGCGCCGCCGCCCGCGGCCGTAGCGGCGATCGCGACCGGGACGCTGTCGCCCGCGGCGCGAGCCGGGTGAATGTGCCAGAGGCCGAAGGTCAGCGCGCCGAGCACCGATCCGGCGCGGGAGCCGAACGTGTTGTCCAGCAACGGTTCCAGGGTGGCGCGGAAGATCATCTCTTCGCTGTAGACGGTGCCGATCGGGATATGCACCGCGACCCATTCGACCGTAGACACCCCTGGCCCGCGATCGTCGAACTCGTGCATCCTCTTTCGCACCGACGGAATCGACAGGGCCACACCGTAACCGGCGGCAACGAGCGAGGCAGAGACAAGGCCGTACCGAAACCCCTTCGCGGAACGCCAATTCGGCACTCCATGGAAGGCGACGGCGTAAGCGGTGGCAAATCCCGCATTGGCGGCAGTCCTGCCGCGCACACCGAGCCCAAGTCCCGGTAACATCAGGTTGCCCCAAGCCAATGGAATACCAACGGCAGCAATGGTTTCCGGGAATCGACTCATTTTGTCTTCCGCTCGAAATCCTCGGCGGCCTCGATCTCGACCCTGATCCGGTCCGACATCCCGGCGCTCCACTCCGGCGGCGCGGCGATGGCCGCCCACCCGTCGAGCACGAGACTCCCGTAGCGGTGCCCATGCCCGTCGGTGACGCCCTGCGCATTGGTGAGGTCGGCGGCGACCTGCCAGAAGGTGACGAACGGCCACCAGCGCATCTGCGAGGACACATCCGCGCCGCGCGGCTCGGACAGCCAATCCGGTTGCGAGAAAATGAGATCCGTCGACCACCAGACGATCGGGTCGGATGCGTGCTGCAGATAAGCGATCCGCGGCGGCCGCCACTCGGTGGACGGGCGCGCGAGATCGGCACTGTCCGAGGCGAATCGCACGACCAGACCGTCGGCGTACACCGGCTCGATCTCCCGCGAGCCGGGATCGCGCCGCGAAACGAACTGTTCCCATAGTCGATTCGAGTTCGGCGGCCCGACCCACAGCGCGCCGTCCACCTTCGTCCGCAGGTCGGCCAGCCCGTCGAAGGCGGCCTCGGACCCCTGGGAGCCGAGGCTCTCCCCGTACACCAGCAGCTTCGGCCGCTGCCCGGATGGCCGTGCGCTCCAGTGCCGATAGACCGCGTCGAACATAGCCCGGCCCGCGGTCGTCGCCTTGCCGCGGTCCGCGAGGAACGACAGCACGCTGGGCAGATACGAATACTGCGAGGCGACGATCGCGCTGTCGCCGCCGTACATGTACTCGAGCGCCGCAGCGGCCATGCCGTTCACCCAGCCGGTCCCGGTGGTGGTCACCACCACCAGCACCTTCCGGTCGAAGGCGCCGGTGCGCTCCAGCTCCGCGGCGGCCAGTTCCGCCGGATCCTGTTCGGCCGCAGCCGATTCCAGCCCTACGTAGGCGCGGATCGGCTCGCGGGCCTGCTTGCCGGTCACCTCGCCGATCTTGCTCGCGGTCGGCCCGTGCGAAACGAACCAGCGCCCCTCGAAGCCGAGGGTCTCCCACTTCGCCAGCGAGGCCGGGCTGCCGGAGCGCTCGGGCTGCACCGGCTGGATCGCGTTCGCCGAGGTGTGGTCGTTGCGCACGCTGAACGCCGAGTTCGCGACGGCGAAGAAAGCGCGCGAGGCGACGCCGTTGAAGATGGTCACGGCCAGCACGACCAGCACCAGGAACCCGGCGGCGGGCGCCAATTCGCGCGGCACCCGCACCCACTTGTTGAGCACGCGAGCGAAGAACCGGATGATCTCGCGCACCGTCCGGTACACCGCGACGACCGCCATGCCGACGGACAAACTCAGCAACCCGGTGCGCAGGTAGGCGGGCGTCGTGGTGCCCTCCATGCCCATCAACGCGGTGATCTCCCGCTGCCAGCGCGCCGATTGGACCAGCATCAGCGCCGCACTGAGCGCCGCGGTGATCAGGACCGCGGACTTCACCGCGTAGCGCACCCAGGTGGGCGGCGGCGGAATCTTGGTCAGCCGCGGCCGCACCCACAGCCGGAACAACCACTCCAGTACACAGCCGACGCCGTAACCGAGCGCGGCGTTGATCCCGCTGATCAGGCCCTGGAACAGCCAGTCACGCGGTAGCAGTGACGGCGTCACCGAAAGCGCGAAGAACACCGTCGCGAAGACCAGCCCCACATAGTTCAGATCGATGATGTCTTCCGCGCGCCGCACGATGACGACGCCGCGCGCACGCAGCTTCGTCAGGGTGGAGGCGGACTCGAGCATTCGAACAGTATGGCGGGCCGGTAGGGCCTGCGGGCCGTAGCCCGCGCCGCCACGCGCCACATCGACGCAGATCACAGTCGACAACACGGTATGCGGCCGGACCGCGCGAATCGGGCTGTGACCGGCAACTACGCAGGCCGCTCGAGTAGTTGTACACGGTTGCGCGCGTGCGGGTGTCGGCAAAATTCTTACCCATGAGCACTCCCAACGCCCAGTCGAAAACCACTTCGGCCTTCATCGCGCAGGCCGCGATCGCGTTCGGCATCAGCTTCTTCGGGGTCGGCGTCGGCATCTGCTATCTCCCACTGGACATGTGGCAGCGCGGCTTCCTCGCGATGTCCCTGCTGTTCCTGGTGACCAGTACCTTCACCCTGGCGAAGGTGGTGCGTGACCAGCACGAGGCCGCGACCGTACACGGTCGCATCGATCAGGCACGGTTGGAAAAGCTGCTCGCAGAGCACGATCCGTTCAACACCGTGTCCTGACGCGCCTGGGCGGGCCTCGTACACGAGGGGTCCTGGTCCGCCCAGGTCGGCGTCCTACTTGAGGGAACGTTCCCGAACCGCGGACGCCGCCAAGTAGTTTCGGATCCGATCCGACAGATCCGCCGACCAGTCCGGCGGCTCGGCCAGCGCGGCCCAAGCATCGAGCACCAGCGTGCCGTAGCGGTGACCGTGCCCGTCGGTGACGCCCTGCGCATTGGGCAGATCCGCCGCGACCTGCCAGAACGTGACGATCGGATACCACGCCATGGTCGGCGACACGTCCGATCCGCGCGGCTCGCGCAGCCAATCCGGTTCGTTGAACAGCAGATCCGGCGACCACCAGACCACCGGATCGGACGCGTGCTGCAGATAGGCGATGCGCGGGGTGAGCCAGGTGCCCGACGGCTGCCACAGGTCGCCGCGGCCGTCGGCGAACCGCACCACCAGTCCGTCCGCGTAGGTCGGCAGCACCTCGGGCGAGCCGGGATCGCGGCGGGCGACGAATTCGCCCCACAGCCGGTTCGAGTTGGGCGGCCCGACCCACAGCACCCCGTCGGCCTTGGTGCGCAGGTCGGTCAGGCCGTTGAACGCGCCCTCCGAGCCTTGCGAGCCGAGGCTCTCGCCATAGACGAGCAGCTTCGGACGCGACTGTGCCGGACGCGCGGACCAGTGCTCATACACCTTGTCGAACACCAGCTTTCCCATCCGCGTCGCCTTCGCCTTGTCCGAGAGGAACGACAGCACGCTGGGCAGATACGAGTACTGGGTGGCGACGATCGCGGTGTCGCCGCCGTACATCATCTCGACGGATTCGGCGCTGGTCGAGTCGACCCAGCCGGTGCCCGTCGTGGTCACCACGACCAAGGCTTTGCGTTCGAAGGCGCCGGTGCGTTCGAGCTCGGCGACGGCCAGTTCGGCCTGCGCCTCCGGGCTGTTCGCCGACTCCAGGCCGGTGTAGACCCGGATGGGCTCGCGCGCGGGTTTGCCGGTGACCCTGGCGATGTCGTCGGCGGTCGGCACGTAGGAGACGAACCAGCGGCCCTCCGAGCCGAGCGTCTCCCACTTCGCCAGCGAGTTCGGGCTGCCGGAGCGTTCCGCCAGCTGCGGCTGGGTGGCATTGGCCGAGGTGTGGCTGTTGCGCACGCTGAACGCCGAATTCGCCACCGCGAAAAAACCTTTGGCGAGCACGCCGTTGAACAGCGTGACGGCGAGGATGGTGACGATCAGAAAACCGATGGGCAGCGCGAACTTTCGCGGGATGTGCACCCACTCGGTCAGCTCGCCCGCCACCCAGCGCACCAGCCACCGCACAGCGCGGAACACCCCGATCACCAGCGCGATCACCGCGGCACTGAGCGCACCGGTGCGCAGGAACCCGGTGGTCGTGGTGTCCTTCATGTTCATCAACTCGGTGATCTCACGCTGCCAGCGTGCCGACTGGATCAGCATCACGATCGCGACCACCACGCAGGCGACCACCACGACCGCCTTGACCACCCTCGGGACCCACGTGGGCAGATCAGCGAAAACCTTTGTCACGGAATCGGGTAGCCGCGGCCGGACCCAACTCCGGAACGCCCACTCCAGCAGGCAGCCGACGCCGTACCCGATGGCCGCGTTCACCCCGCCGATGAGTCCCTCGAACAGCCAATCCCGCGGCAACAGCGACGGAGTCAGCGACAACGAGAACAAGAGCGTGGCGGTGACCACCCCGAACAGCGAAAAGGACAACTGATTTCGCACGAACATGGGTAACTCACCGGGTACCAGCTGACTCAGCCGATTCCCAGCCGCCGGACGCCAACGCCCGCCTCCCCGCACCTAGGTCTGGCCTAAATACGCGGAGAGGCGGGGGAGCAGTGAGACCGCTTCAGTCTCCGGCGTCATCAGACTGCGCTTGCCCCGAACAACTTCGGCAGCGTGCCCTCGTGCGCGACACGCAGCTCGTCCATCGGGACGGAGAACTGCCCTTGCACCTCAACGGAATCCGTGCCCTGGTCGACCACGCCGATGCGCGTCCACGGCAGGCCGCGGGCGGTGCACATCTTGGTGAACCGGGTCTCCTCCGAGCGCGGCACCGCGACGAGCACGCGCCCGGCGGACTCGGAGAACAGCGTGACGAACGGGTCGGCGTCCTCGGGAAGCAGTACGCGGCAACCGGTTTCGCCGGCCAGCGCGGCCTCGACGACGGTCTGGATCAGCCCGCCCTCCGAAAGGTCGTGCGCGGCACTGATCATGCCGTCGCGCGAACCCGCGGTGAGCACCTCGGCGAGCAGCTGCTCGCGCGCGAAGTCGACCACCGGCGGCACGCCACCGAGGTGGTCGTGCACGACCTGGGACCAGATAGAGCCGCCGAACTCGTCGCGGGTGTCGCCGAGCAGGATCAGCGTCTCGCCCGGCTCCAGGCCCAGCCCGGTCGGGATGCGCCGGTGCACGTCGTCGATCACGCCGAGCACGCCGACCACCGGGGTCGGCAGGATGGCGGTCTGCCCGGTCTGGTTGTAGAAGCTGACGTTGCCGCCGGTGACCGGAATGCCAAGGGCCACACAGCCGTCCGCGAGACCGCGGACCGCCTGCTGGAACTGCCACATCACGCCGGGATCCTCGGGCGAGCCGAAGTTGAGGCAGTTGGTGACGGCCTTCGGGGTGGCGCCGGTGGTGGCAACATTGCGGTAGGCCTCGGCCAGCGCGAGCTGCGCGCCGGTGTACGGGTCCAGCTTGGTGTAGCGGCCGGACGCGTCGGTGGCCAGCGCGATACCGAGGCCGGTCTCCTCGTCGATCCGGATGACGCCCGCGTCGGCGTGCTCGGCGAGCACGGTGTTGCCGCGCACGTAGCGGTCGTACTGCTCGGTGATCCACTTGCGGCTGCACAGCTGTGGGCTGGCCAGCATCCGCAACAAAGTCGCGCGCAGTTCGTCGCCGGTCTTCGGGCGGGTCAGCTTGTCGGTGCTGTCGGCGATCAGCGCGTCCTGCTCATCGGGACGCTGCACCGGGCGCTCGTACACCGGGCCCTCGTGCGCGACGGTGCGCGGCGGCACGTCGACCACGGTCTCGCCGTGCCAGGTGATGACCAGCCGGTCACCGTCGGTGACCTCGCCGATCACCGTGGCCAGGGTGTCCCACTTGCGGCACACCGCCATGAACGCGTCCACGTTCTCCGGGGTGACCACCGCGCACATGCGCTCCTGCGATTCGCTGGAGAGCACCTCGGCCGGGGACATGCCGGTCGCGCGCATCGGCACCTGTTCCAGGTCGATGTGCATGCCGCCGTCGCCGGCCGCCGCGAGTTCGGAAGTGGCACAGGACAACCCGGCGCCGCCGAGGTCCTGGATGCCGACCACCAGCTTGGCCGCGTACAGCTCGAGACAGCACTCGATGAGCACCTTCTCGGTGAACGGGTCGCCGACCTGCACGCTGGGCAGCTTCTTGCGGCCGGTGCCCGACTCGTCACCGGAGAAGGTGTCCGAGGCCAGCACGGAGACGCCGCCGATGCCGTCGAGGCCGGTGCGCGCGCCGAACAGAATGATCTTGTTGCCGGTGCCGGAGGCGAAGGCCAGGTGCAGGTCCTCGACCCGCATCACGCCCGCGCACAGCGCATTCACCAGCGGATTGCCTTGGTAGGACGGGTCGAACACGGTCTCGCCGCCGATGTTCGGCAGGCCGAGCGAGTTGCCATAACCGCCGACGCCGCGCACCACACCGTCGACCACGCGCCGGGTGTCGGCCGCGTCCGCCGCGCCGAAGCGCAGCTGATCCATCACCGCGATCGGCCGGGCGCCCATCGCCATGATGTCGCGCACGATGCCGCCGACGCCGGTCGCCGCGCCCTGATACGGCTCGACATAGGACGGGTGGTTGTGGCTTTCCACCTTGAAGGTGACCGCCCAGCCGTCGCCGATGTCGACGACGCCCGCGTTCTCACCGATGCCAGCGAGCATCGAGGCCCGCATCTCCTCGGTGGTGGTCTGGCCGAAGTAGCGCAGGTGCACCTTCGACGACTTGTAGGAGCAGTGCTCGCTCCACATCACCGAGTACATCGCCAGTTCGGCGTCGGTCGGCCGACGGCCGAGAATTTCCTTGATGCGGGCGTACTCGTCGTCCTTCAGACCCAGCTCTTTATAGGGTTGCGGCACGTCGGGAGTTGCTGCGGCTGCGCTGACGGTGTCGACCTGCGAAGTCACGGGATACAGCGTCCTTTCGACATGATCGGGCGCGCTGCGTGGTTACGCTGCGCTACCGCCTCCGCGCTTGACCCGACCATGTCAGGGGTCCTTTCGGGCCGGGAGCGCGAAGCTGGGGATTCGCCTGGAAGTTTAGCCGTGACCTTTGGTGGGCAGCGTGGCGCATCGGCCTCACGCCCGGTTCGCCGTTTTCCTGTGCGCCAGGTCACTCGCTGAGATCGGGACCGCGCGCGCCGACGGGGGTCACACCACCGGTCACAGATACTCTGAGCCCGTGAACGAACGATCGGGGGTTGCGGATTCCGCTGAGCCGGTTGCCTCGAAGAACCTGAATGGCGGTGCGTCCGCCGAACCGACAGCCACCGAGCCGACCAGCTCCGCGCGCGTGCCGTTGTCGCGCGAGCAACGACGCTGGCTGCTGGCCGCGATCGGCCTGTTCGCCGCGTCCGCGGCGCTGTCGCTACTGGTCCACTGGTGGTCCGGCTACATCGATCTGCAGGTGTACCGCAACGGCGCCCGGGTCTGGCTCGACGACGGCGAGCTCTACGGGCCGATGCCGCCGGTCGCCGGAATCGGGTTGCCGTTCACCTATCCCCCGCTCGCCGCGCTGTTCTTCGCGCCGCTCGCGCTGATCCCGTTGCCGGTGGCCGAGGTGCTGGTCGTGGTGACCTCGCTGGCCAGCCTCGGCGCCACGCTGTGGGTGGTGCTCGCGCGGATCCGGCCCGAGCTGCCCCGGGTCACCACCGCGACGATCGTCATCGGCGTGGTCGCGCTGCTGCAGACCTTCGAACCGCTGCGCCAGACCTTCGGCTTCGGCCAGATCAACCTGGTCCTGATGGCCGCGATCACGCTGGACTGCCTGGTGCGCAAGCCATTCTGGCCGCGCGGCATGCTGATCGGCATCGCGGTGTCGGTGAAGCTGATTCCCGGCGGCTACCTGCTGTACTTCCTGCTGCGCAGGGACTGGAAGGCGGCGGGCACGCTGGTCGTCTCCGCGATCGGGGCGATCGGCCTGGGTTTCCTGCTGTTCCCAAGTGATTCGGCCGAGTACTGGTTCCACACCCTCGCCGACACCGGCCGGATCGGGCCGCCGTACTTCGCGGGCAACCAGTCGATCAAGGGCATGGTGTTCCGGCTCGGCGTCTCGGACTCGCTGGCCACTCTGCTCTGGATCGCCTTGTCGCTGGTGGCGGTCGCACTGGCCGCCGTCTGGATGCACCGGCTGATCGACGCGGGCGCGAACGTGGCCGCGCTGATGGTGAATGCCGCGGTGGTGCTGCTGGTTTCGCCGATCTCCTGGTCACACCACTGGGTGTGGATCGCGCCCGCGCTGGTGGTGACGGCGGACGCGATCGTGCGCGGCCGACGCAGCCCGCTGTTCCTGGGCTCCGTCGGCGTGCTCACCGTCATGTTCATCATCGGACCGCAGTGGCTGCTGCCGCACTCCGAGGACAAGGAACTCGGCTGGGCCTGGTGGCAGCAGCTCATCGGCAGCAGTTACGTGCTCGCCACCCTCGCGGTGTTCGTCGTCGCGGTGGCGACCTATCACCCGGTGACGGCAGGCGTCAGGAAGGCCGCCAGCGCCGCGGCGTAGGCCGGAATGTCGGCGGCGCCCATGATTTCGCGCGCCGAATGCATGGCCAGCTGGGCCGCGCCCACGTCGACCGTCGTCATGCCGGTACCCGCGGCCGTCATCGGGCCGATGGTGGAGCCGCACGGCAGATCGGCGCGATGCACGTAGCGCTGCAACGGAACTCCCGCCTGCGCGCACGCCAGCGCGAACGCGCCCGCCCCGACGGCGTCGGTGGCGTAGCGCAGGTTCTGGTTGACCTTGAGCACCGGTCCGCCGTTCACCTGGATCCGGTGGGCGGGCTCGTGCCGCTCGGGGTAGTTGGGGTGCGTCGCATGCGCCATGTCGCCGGAGGCGCAGACCGAAGCGGCCACGGCGGCAAAGAATTCGGAGCGATCGCCGCCGCGCGACAGCACGATCCGTTCCAGCACCGTCGGCAGCAGATCGGACTGGGCGCCGCGATCGGACTGGCTGCCGACCTCCTCGTGGTCGAACGTGGCGAACACGGGAATGGCCGCGCCCGGTTCTTCGACCGCGGCGAGGAAGGCCTGCAGGCCCGCGTAGCAGGTGACCTGGTTGTCCAGCCGGGGCGCGCTGACCAGATCCTGGTCGCGGCCGACGATTCGGCTCGACGCCAGGTCGTGCGTCATCAGTTCCCAGCCGAGCAGCGTGGCGGGGTCGAGGTCCGCGTGCTCGGCGACGAAGGCCAGGAACGAACGGGGCTCGCGGCCGACGCCCCACACCGCGTTGACGTGCCGCTGCGGATCCAGCGTGACGCCCTTGCGGTCGTCGGACAGGTGAATGGCCAGCTGCGGCACGCGCAGAATCGGCTCATCGATGCGAATCAACTGCTCGCGCACCGTGTCTCCGGCGCGCACGGTGAGCCGCCCGGAGATGCCGAGCTCGCGGTCGAGCCAGGAATTGAGCCACGCGCCGCCGTAGGGCTCGAGGCCGACCAGCTGCCAGCCGGCCGACGCCAGATCGGGATGCTGTTTGACGCGCAGGTTCGGACTGTCGGTGTGCGCGCCGACGACCCGGAACGGCGTCACCCCCGCGGCGTCGGCTGTCGCCCACGCGATCAGCGAGCCGCCGCGCACCACGTAGTGCTTGCTCGGGCCGTCCGATGGCCACGGTGCCGATTCGTCGAGGCGGGTGAAACCGTTCGCGTCCAGTTCGGCCGCCAACGTCCGGCAGACGTGGAAGGGCGAGGGCGACTCATCGATGAACGCGCACAACCCGGTGGCCGTGGCAGCAGTGGTGGAAACGGGCATGCTGCGATCCTAGGGTCCGGTGATCTTGTGCACGGAAGGTGCTGATCAGGGCAGGGCCGGTGGCGTTCCCGCCAGGCGCGAACGCCGACCTGCCCACCTACTACCTGCTAAGTCATCCGCTAAGTCATCCTGTGCTAAGTCATCCTGCTGCTGCTCGGTACAACTGGTGGAGCCGAACTACTTGGCGTACGTGTCGCAGGTCGCGCCGACCCGGCCCATCTTGGCGCCGAGGTCCGGGCTCTCGCCCAGCGCCTGGTCCAGACCGTTGGTCACCTTCTGGCCGACCAGCTGCTGCAGCGTGTTCGCCCGCATCTCCGGCGCGACCTCGTAGGCCATCTTCAGCATGCCCTTCTGCATCGGCGAGGCATCCAGGCGCGCGGCCATCTCCGGCAGTTCCGTGTGGATGGCGCCATCAATTTGCGCGAAGGAGCACTGCGAGGTGAGCAGCGGCGACAGATCGCCGATCATATCCGCAGACGCAATTCCCGTTCCGAACAACGAAGCACCTGCGGCGATCCCGCTGATGGCGAGAGTGGCGAAGGCGTAACGCGGGTTGAGCATCTTCATGAATTCACCCTTCGGAGAGCTCGATCGGATGTTCGGGGCTGAATACCCCGGCGGTGATGGTACCCAAGGAATTAGACAGACCACCTACCGAGTCCGGTCAGCGCACGTTTACGCCGCATTTGCCGAGCGTGCTTTGCCTGCCGGACATGGGCGAATCGCCCTGAATATTTCCGAACGGACGAGTCACGGGTCGTTGGCGCGTCGAACATCGTTGCGCCACTTGACGGCAACCGATACCGCCGCATGTCAACTGACCAGTTCGTAAGCCATTCTACGTAATTCGGACATTACATCGTGTCGCCGCACGAACAGTACGAGCGACGTGCTAAAAGCTTGTCCTATGAATTGGAGCGTAAACGCAGAAGCGCACAACTCCCGCAGATCACGTTCCGTAGCCACCATCGCGGCGTCCGGACTGATCGCCTGCGCTATGACAACATTGGGGGTATCGACGGCCACGGCCGATCCGGCCACCGACGCGAAACTGGTAACCACTTCGGTTACTTCACCCGACGGCTCGCGGATAACCGGCACCGAGTCCATCGACGATCGCAATATCCGACTTCAGGTTTATTCCGCGGCAATGGACAAGACCTTCCCGGTCGAGATTCAGCTGCCCGCGGATACCTCGGTGCCAAGGCCCGCCCTGTATCTGCTGAGCGGCGCAGGCGGCGGCATCGATATCGCCTCCTGGCAGGCGCAAAGCGACGCCCGGCAGTTCATGGCGGACAAAAACGTCAACCTGGTGCTGCCCATCGGTGGCATGTTCAGTTATTACACCGACTGGATCAAGGATGACCCGGTACTCGGGCGCAACAAGTGGAAGACCTACCTGACCGAGGAACTGCCGCCGATCATCGACGCGGCACTCGGCACCAATGGCGTGAATTCCATCGCGGGCATCTCCACCTCGGCCACCACGGTGCTTGCGCTGCCCATCGCCAAGCCCGGTCTCTTCAAAGCGGCTGCTGCCTATAGCGGTTGCGCCCAGACCAGCGACCCGCTCGGTTCCCGGTTCGTGAAATTCGTGGTCGACGGGTACGGCAATGCCAACCACGAGAACATGTGGGGGCCGACCGGATCGCCCGATTGGATCGCCAACGATCCGTACGTCAACGCCGAAGGGCTGCGCGGCACGGAACTGTACATTTCGTCGGGCAACGGCCTGCCCGGCCGTTATGACACCCTCGACGGCCCGCACACCCAGCCGGGCGTGAGCGGCCTTGCCAATCAGATCCTGATCGGCGGCATGATCGAGGCGGCCACCAACAACTGCGCGCAGAATCTGCGGACCAGGCTGAACGAACTCGGCATCCCGGCGACCTACGCGCTGCGCGATTCGGGCACGCACTCGTGGGGCTACTGGCAGGACGAGCTGAAGGCGTCCTGGCCGGTGCTCGCGCACGGCATGGGCCTGCCTGCCTAAACCGCTACCGACCAGCTGCTAGACAGGTCCTGGAGGACCGGGTACGGCCCGCTACATCGGCCGCCCGGTCCTTCTTTGCGTTCGGCGGGCGTGAGTCACCGTGCGGGACAAGGCAGACCGTGGGGGACGTGGCGGGGAAAGCGCCGCCGGGTGCTCCGAGCTACGACATCGAGAGTTACCCACGCAGGCGCGTCAGCAATACAGTGCGGTTTTCTCGGACATACCTATACCCGAAAACGAGATCGTGCCGGACGCCTGCAGTGCGTCCGGCACGATCTCGATATATCTGTCCGGCTAGGCAGGGGCCCAGCCGGGCGGGTGCAAACTAGACGACCGCGATGATGATCGCCAGAATCACACCGAGGGCCGCAACAGCAGCACCGAGAAAACTACCAACACCGGGGAGCAGCATTCTTCCTCCTGTTTATGGATTGATCCACTGCGATGCGCAGTGGTCATCATTGCCAGTTTGTGGCTTGTGAATGTCGAACAGCCTCACTCGGGAGGCGTTCATGATCTCGGCCTGCTCGGAGACTTCCAGTCGGACGCTCGATGATGCGGAGCATCCGGCACGATCTCGACCTCAGCCGGCCGGACGGTATCTAGCTAGACGACGGCGATGATGATTGCGAGAATCACGCCGAGGGCCGCAACGGCAGCACCCAGAAAACTACCAACACCGGGCAGAAGCACAGTTCCTCCTGTTTGTCGGTCGAGCTTGATCAGATGTCGAGCTGCCTCGACCACAGCGAATCAGCCGAGGTTCGCCTCACCGAGGAGGCATTTCACGAACTCAGCTAGCTGAAAGGCTGCTGACTAGACGACGGCGATGATGATCGCCAGAATCACGCCGAGGGCCGCGACAGCAGCACCGAGGAAACTACCAACACCGGGGAGCAGCATTTTTTCTCCTGTTTGTCGGTGGATCAATTGATCGAGCAGTAGCGATGACGCCGACTGCCGATTGAAGACTGTAGAACATTGGTGGCCGATAAGAAAATCGGCCGAGGCCGCCTCACTGCGGAGGCGGCTTCGTGATCTCGATCAGCTCAGTGAGCTAGACGACCGCGATGATGATGCCGAGAATCACGGTCAGAGCGGCAACAGCGGCACCGGCCATACTTCCAACGACGGGGAGCAGCATTGTTCCTCCTGATAGTAGGTCGAACCATTTGATCGATCGGTGGCGGACGCCACCGCCGATTTCAGACTGTCGACTTCCTCGACATATCAGAAAGTAGCCGACGTTGCCTCACATCGGAGGCGTTTGACGAACTCGGTCGGTTGGAAAGTTAGATGACCGCGATGATGATACCGAGAATGACGGTCAGTGCGGCAAC
The DNA here is from genome assembly GCF_044459885.1 of Nocardia sp. NPDC050175. NCBI lineage: Bacteria > Bacillati > Actinomycetota > Actinomycetes > Mycobacteriales > Nocardiaceae > Nocardia > Nocardia sp. NPDC050175. Next base: position 487,605 of record NZ_JBITJI010000002.1, on the reverse strand, counting down.
AGCGGCTCCGGCCATACTTCCAACCACGGGCAGCAGCATTGTTCCTCCTGATAGTAGGTCGATCCATGGATGACTTAGCGTTGGTGATCATGCCAACTGTCGAGGAACAAACCTCGAACCGACTCGGCGTGTCGGCAAATTCAACGACACACCCCCGTTCTGGGCGGTGAATTTAATTGGACGCCAATACTCATTAATCGAATTGGACGATCGACCGGCCAGCCGAATGCTCAACCGGCGCAAGCAAATCCATCGAACGCAGCCCATCCGGCAATCCCCATACCATCCATCCCGCGATATATGCAAAAGCGCAGGAGTGGAAACTCGGCCCACCGGCCGACAAAGGACGCCACAGGACACAACGGGAGACCGGAACGGCCAGCACGATCGCGATGCACGGATCGCAATCACACGGATGCCGTCGCGTCAACGACGCGAATCAGAAAGGTTTACGCTTCGGATCTACCGAATCGTTCGCGGTCAATCAATTCCACACAGAATTGACGAGGGGGCGGCCGATCGCGGCAATCACCACGGATCGGACTTTCGGGACATTCGTCCGCTGAATTAGCGCTACTCGGGGTTCGCTGAAACGAGTTCCAGCAAACGCATCAGTTCGGTGTAGCGGCGCGCACCGATCCGGGACCGCAGTTCCTGCTCCGCCCGCGCCTCCTCGGCCCGCACCGAAGCGACCAACTCCGCGCCGAGCCGGCTCAGCCCGATCAGGATCCGCCTGCGGTCGTCCTGCGCCGCCAGCCGGAAGATCAGACCGCGCTCGGCCAGGTAGTCCGCGTGCCTGGTCGCCGAGGACGGGGCGAGCTGCGACCTGGCCGCTAGCTCGCTCATGGTGATGCCGGTCTCACTGGAGAGATTCGACAACATCGACCACTGGTCGGGTGTGAGCTGCCTGGCACACAGTGCGGCGTCCAAGTGACGCAGCCAACCGCGTTCCGCGGCACGCAGCGCACCATGCAGCGTCGAATATCCGCTTACAATGGTCGTCATTGTTATTCCTGCCTGCCATGAATTTCGCTCTAACGAGAAGAAGAGTACCGAATGCCGGCGTTCGGCGAGAGCCCAGAGGGCACTATCGAGATCCTGAACATAGTCCCGATGCAGGGACCAGGCGGTATCGTGGCCCCCTCCTGCGACGCGGCGATTTCCCTTGCGGTCGACGAAATCAACCGGGGCACAGGAATTCTCGGGCGCGAAATTCGTACTACGAATATCGATGGCGGGCGTCCGCCGCACGAGGTGGCCAGCGAGGTTTCCGCGCTGCTTGCCACCGGCATGGTCGATGCGATCACCGGCTGGCACACCTCCGCGGTGCGCCGGGTGGTGGCCCGGGCGACCGACAGCCGGGTGCCCTATTTATTCGCCACCGGGCACGAGGGCCTACCGGACGAGCTACCCGGTGTACTGATGCTGGGCGAGCACCCGGCGGGCCAGACACTGCCCGCTCTGCGCTGGCTCGCGCGCGAGCACGGGGTGCGCCGCTGGGCCATCATCGGCAACGACTACATCTGGCCGCGGGAGTCGGCCAAAGCCATCCGCAACAGCCTGACCGACCCCGCCGACGTGGTGCTGGAGCGATTCGTCCCGCTCGGCGCACCCGATTTCGGCGACTTCCTGAATCATCCGGCGCTCGACCAGGCCGACGGCGTGGTGATCCTGATGGTCGGCGCGGATGTGTCCCGGTTCAACCGGCAGTTCGCCGCGACCGGGCGGGCCGCCGAGCAGCTCCGGATCAGCCCCGCCGCCGACGAGAACGTGTTACTGGCGGGCGGTGCGAGCGCCAACCACAACTTCTATGTCGCGTCGAGCTTCTTCATCGACGAGCACACCTCGGACGGACGGGACCGGGTCGACCGCTATCGCAAACTGCACGGCGAATTCGCGCCGGCGCTGACCAGTTTCAGCAACATGACCTACGAGGCCATTCACACGCTGGCTGGGCTCGCACACGCGGTGGGCTCGCTGCGGGTACCCGATGTGCTCGGCGCGATCGACCACGGCGTGCTGCTGGAGACCCCGGGCGGGCAGCGCGCCTTCCAAGGCAACCAAGCCATCCAGCACGGCTATATCGCCCGTGCCAACGGCGTCCGCTTCGATATCGTCGCCAGAATCACCTGAGCCGCACCCTCTTCGAACTCCCGCGTTGATCGGCGCGGTGGATCGAAAAGTGTGCGGCTCTTGGTGGCTTACGCGGTTACGCGGAGACCAGGGTGTCCAGCACCGAGAGGAACAGGCCGAGGCCGTCGTCGCTCGGGCCGGTCAGTGCCTCGGTGGCGTGTTCAGGGTGCGGCATCAGGCCGACGATGCGGCCGTCGGCCGAGGCGATGCCCGCGATGCCGCGCTGCGAACCGTTCGGGTTGTCGCCCGCGTAGCGGAAGACCACCCGGCCCTCGCCCTCCAACTCGTCCAGCACGGCGGCGGAGGCCTGGAAGCGACCCTCGCCGGACTTCAACGGGATCAAGATCTGGGCACCGGCCTCGTAGCGCGAGGTCCACACGGTCGACGCCGATTCCACCCGCAGCCACTCGTCGCGGCAGATGAAGTGCAGTCCCTCGTTGCGGGTCAGCGCGCCGGGCAGCAGACCCGCTTCACACAGCACCTGGAAGCCATTGCAGATGCCGAGGACCGGCAGACCGGTCTTCGCGGCACGCACGACCTCACCCATCACTGGCGCGAACCGGGCGATGGCGCCCGCGCGCAGGTAGTCACCGTAGGAGAAGCCGCCGGGCACGATCACCGCGTCGACGTTCTTCAGATCCGCGTCCGCGTGCCAGAGACTGACCGCCTCGGCACCGGCCAGGCGCACCGCCCGGGCCGCGTCGACATCGTCGAGCGTGCCCGGAAACGTGATGACTCCGATACGGGCCGTCATGACAGCCGGGTGACTTTCCACTCCTCGATCACGGTGTTGCACAGCAGTGCCTCCGCGATCTGCTCGAGCTCGGCGTCACCGACACTGTCGTCGACGTCGAGTTCGAATCGCTTGCCCTGCCGTACATCCGAGATGCCCTCGAATCCCAGGCGCGGGAGCGCACCGACGATGGCCTGTCCCTGGGGGTCCAGGATCTCGGCCTTCGGCATCACCTCGACCACGACTCGTGCCACGCGTTGCTCCTCATGTGGTGGTGGGGGGGTTACCTGAGCAGCGTAGTTGTGCTGGTTGCCCGCGCCGTCCCCGGGGTCGGCCAAAATCCGCACCGCATGCCCGAATTCTGGTCGCGCAATAACATGGCGGAATGCGCATAGCTCACTTCGGCCACTCCTGCCTCCTCGTCGAGCTACACGGCAAGAAGGTGCTGTTCGACCCGGGCACCTTCTCGCACGGCTTCGAGGGCCTCACCGATCTGGACGCCATCGCGATCACCCATCAGCATCCGGACCACATCGATCCCAACCGGATCGAGGCGCTGGTCGACGCCAACCCCGGCGCCCGGCTGCTCGCCGATCCGCAGACCGCGCAGCAGCGCGAGGAAAAGTGGGAGGCGGTGCACGCCGGCAACGTGCTCACGCTGGGCGATCTGCAGATCACCGGAGGCGGCGGCAGGCACGCGGTGATCCACCCGGAGATCCCGGTGGTGGACAACACCGTGTTCCAGCTCGGCACCCCCGACGATCCGGCGCAGCTCGTGCATCCCGGCGACTCGCTGTGGGTGCCGCCGGTCCAGGTCGGCGTGCTCGCGATCCCGGCGGCCGCGCCGTGGATGAAGCTCAGCGAGGCGGTGGACTACCTGCGTGCGGTCGCGCCGCGCACCGCGCTGCCCATCCACTACGGCATCATCGAGCAGGCGGCGCAGGGCATCTACTTCGGCCGGTTGTCCGAAATGGGTCCGGCCGGCACGGAATTCACCGTGGTCGAGCCGGAAGACCAGCGCGAGTTCTAGCGCTTCCGGCTAGGCACGGCGCTATCCGGGTTGCTCGGCGTAGTTCAGCAGGAACAGCGCCTCGGCCAAGGCCATGTGCTCGATCTCGGACGGATCCACGCTCTCGTTGGGGGCGTGGATCAGGCACGTCGGTTCCTCGACGCCGAGCAGCATGATCTCGGCGTCCGGATAGGTGTCGGCGAAGACGTTGCACAGCGGAATCGAGCCACCCTGCCCCTGGGTGGTCGCCGCGCGACCGTACGAGACGGCCAGCGCGGTCTCCATCGCCTCGCGCGCCGGACCGCCCGCGCCGGAACGGAACGGCGCGCCGATGCCCTCCGGTTCGATGGTGAGCTCGGCATTCCACGGGGTGTTCGCCTCGAGGTGCGCGACGAGCGCCTTGTGCGCCTGCTCCGGATCGGTGCCCGGCGGGATACGCAGGCTGAGCCTGGCGCGGGCCGACGGTTGGATGGCGGCGGCCGAGCCGACCACCGGCGGGACGTCGATCCCGAGCACCGTCAAAGCCGGTCGCGCCCAGAGCATGTCGGCGACGGTGCCGTCACCGATCAGCTCGACGCCGCGCAATACGCCTGCGTCGGTACGGTATTGATCCTCCGGGTACTGCACGCCGGACCAGCGCTGATCGTTCGGCAGCCCGGCCACCGTGGTGTTGCCGTGCTCGTCGCGCAGCGTGGCGAGCAGGTGGATCAGCGCGGCGAGCGCGTCCGGCGACGGTCCGCCGAACATGCCGGAATGCAAAGGGCCGGTGAGGGTTCGGATGGTGACGACGACACTCACGCTGCCGCGCAACGTTTCGGTCAGCGTCGGCACGCCCGCGGCGAAGTTGCCGCAGTCGCCGATCAGGATCGCGTTCGCCCGCAACAGATCCGGGTTGGCCTCGACGAAACGCTCCAGCCCGCCGGTGCCCTGCTCCTCGGAACCCTCGGCGACCACCATGACACCGAGCGGCAGGTCGGGCCCGAGCGCGCGCAGGGCGGTCAGGTGCATGACGATATTGCCCTTGCAGTCGGCGGCGCCGCGGCCGTACCAGCGGCCGTTCTTCTCGGTCAGCTCCCAGACCGGCGTGCGCCAGGCCGCGCTGTCCAGCGGCGGCTGCACGTCGTAGTGGCAGTACAGCAGCACCGTCGGCGCGCCGGGCGGCGCGGGGCGGGCGGCGATGACGGCCTTGCTGCCGTCCGGCGTCTCGTGCAGCCCGGCCCTGGTCAGGCCCGCCGCGACGAACGCGTCCGCGACCCACTGCGCGGCCCGCTCGCATTCCTCCGGCGGGAACTGGCGGGCGTCGGCCACCGATTTGAACGAAACAAGCTGCGTCAGATCGGTTTTCGCCTGTGGCATGAGCGCGGCTACCTTCGCGCGCAGCTCGGCGGTGCGGGAATCGTCGGTCATTGCCAGCGCCTCACTTCTTCGTGTCGTCGCGCTCCATGTCGCGCACCCGAATGCCGGGACGGTCCGGGCGGCAGCGGCCGACAGCGCCGCTGTCCCACTCTCGCACGAACCAACTGATACAGAGCTGGAAATCTAGTCGACCGAGCAGTCCGTGTCGCCCGACTTCCGGCGACGGCACCGGCTGCTCGATCGACCTCGGTGTGATTGTGTTGGGTGACTGCAGTTCGGTACCACCACGCGAGCCGATACTCCGGAGGCCACCCGATGTCCCACAGCGCAGACTCCGACGACCTGTTCGCCCTACCCGGCATGAGCCGGGTCGCGCCCAAGGCCGGTTTCCCGGACCACGAACTCTTCGCCGAGGTCGCCTACGAGATCGTGCACGACGAGCTCATGCTCGACGGCGTCTCGCGGATGAACCTGGCCACCTTCTGCACCACCTGGGTGGACGATCAAGCCCGCAGGGTGATGGTCGAAGCGCTCGACAAGAACATCGTCGACAAGGACGAATATCCGCAGACCGCCGAGCTCGAGCGACGCTGCGTCCGGATGATCGCCGACCTGTGGCACTCCCCCGATCCGGCGGGCACGCACGGCACCTCGACCACCGGGTCCAGCGAGGCCGCGATGCTCGGCGGGCTGGCCGCCAAGTTCCGCTGGCGGCAACGCGGCGGCACCGGCACACCCAACTTCGTGTGCGGGCCGGTGCAGGTCTGTTGGGAAAAATTCTCGAGATACTTCGACGTCGAGATCCGCCAGATCCCACTGCGCGGCGACCGCCTGACCATGCACCCGGACGACGTGGCCGCCTACTGCGACGAGCGAACCATCATGGTGGTGCCGACCTTCGGGCAGACGTTCACCGGGTTGTTCGAGGATGTCGCCGGGATCAGCCGCGCCCTCGATCAGCTGCAAGAGTCGACCGGGTTGGATATCCCGATCCACGTCGACGCGGCGAGCGGCGGCTTCCTCGCCCCGTTCACCGCGTCGGACCTGGCGTGGGATTTCCGGCTGCCGCGGGTGAAGTCGATCAACGCCTCGGGCCACAAGACCGGGCTCGCGCCGCTCGGCGTCGGCTGGGCGATCTGGCGCGAGGCGGCCGACCTGCCCGCCGAGCTGATCTTCGACGTGGACTACCTCGGCGGGAGCATCGGCACGTTCAACCTGAATTTCTCGCGGCCCGGCGGACAGGCCATCACCCAGTACTACGAGTTCATCCGGCTCGGCCGCACCGGATACACCCGCGTCCAGTCCGCCATCTACAGCGCGGCCCAGCATCTGGCGGCCGGGCTGCGCGAGCTCGGGGTGTTCGAGATGATCCACGACGGTGACCCGCGCCGGGGCATCACCGCGGTGGCGTGGCGATTGATCGGTGATCCCGGGTTCAACCTGTACGACCTGTCGGACCGGCTGCGCAGCAGGGGCTGGCTGATCGCCGCGTATCCGCTACCGGCGGACCGGGAGGACGAGACGATCATGCGCGCGGTGATCCGGCACGGCTTCACCGTCGACATGGCCGAGCTGCTGCTGGCCGACTTCGAGCGGTGCATGAAACAGCTGGTGCAGCATCCGTTTTCGACCTCGCTCACCCGGCAGGAGGCGGGCGGGTTCACGCACAGCGCGCGAGCGGTGGTGCCGGACAAGAAGATCGAGCCCGCGTGAGCGAGCCGACGCTGGAGCGCCGCCGCTCGATTTACGCCATTTCACGAGCGGCGGCGCCGATCGGCCACGCTCGGCGGTGCCGATAACCACGGAGCCGCGGTGCCCGACCACACCACGCCGCGGCGTCTTTCAGGCCGCGCGCGCGATGGCGGGCGGTTCCCAGCGGTAGACGGTACCGGTCGCGCCGTGGAACAGGGCCAGGTCGACGGCGTCGAGCATGGCCTGGCGCGGGCCGGAACGTTCCAGTTGTGCGGCCGACACCGCGAGGCGCAGCATGCCGCCACGGCGCGCGGTGCGCGCGGCGCCCATCACCAGCGCGCGACACCACCACGGTTCGGCGCGGAAGCCCTCGCCGATGCCGTACACCCGAACCTTCTGTGCCACATTGTGTTCCAGGTCCAGGATCGAGGTCAGGCCGAGCGCGACCCGGAAGCCGACCTCGGGCAGCGCCTCGATGGCGCCGACGGAGGCGTCCCAGCGCGGCGCGGCGAACAGGCGAGTGCGCAACTCCACCCGCTCCATCACCCGATCCGCCGCGGTGAGCCGCAGCCGCGCCTCATGCCTTGGCAGCGTGGCGAATTCGGCCCGGCGGCGCTTGGTCGCCGCCTGGTCGTAGCCGTGCAGCACGATCGCGTCGCCGCGGGCCCGGCGGCCGCGCAGCCACGCCTGCGTCGCCGGATCATCGACCAGCTTGTACTTGCCCTTCAATCGGGGCGCCACGAGCAGCGACAGTGGCACACCGCGCTGGTCCATCTCGGCGGCGAACTCGATCGCCGCGTCCCGAGTGGTGTCCCTGATCCCGGAAATGGATACGACCAGCTCAGCGTTCATGAATTTACGGTGCCAGGGGCAGATGTACTGGGCGTGCAGGCGGGATGACCGGGCGAAGAACACCGTGACACACGTTCTCGCCGAAATCCCTTTCCCTGTTGTGCCTACACGTTGTACCCTCGCGTAAGCACTTTGTCGGGCTCGGCGCTCGCCGATTCAGCCCGTGGGACCCTCGATCGAGGGGAGACGCTCGGATGCGGACAGTTTCTGTCAGAGAATTCTCTTACAACCCAAGCGCGATACTCGCGGAAGTAGAGCAGGGGGAAACAATCCAAGTGACCAAACACGGTAAGACCATTGCTGTTCTCTCGCCACCGTTCGATGAGATGAGCACGTATGACCGGCTGGTGGCGCAAGGTGTGATCATCGAACCGCCGGGCGGCGCCCGGACCGTCGGGCAGATGCTCGAGACCTTCGAGAAGTACAAGTACGTCGAGGTCGATCAGGAAGCAGCCGACGACGCGGTGGCCAGACTGATCAGGGACCGTGAACAACGAGACGAGTTGCTGCGGCGACTCGGACGCGGCGAGGATCCAGCGGATGCCAACGCGGCGGTGTACGGCGACGAACTGAATGGGCCGGAGCGATGATCCTGTATCTCGACGCCTCCGCGATCATCACCGAGACCACCGGGCGCCCATATGCGGGAGCACTGAATAAGTTCACGAAGCAACACCAATCCGCGAAGTTGGCTACGAGCACAATCGGATTCGTCGAATCAGTGCGCGGATGCGACGACATCGGGAGCTTTCCCGGCTTGATGCAAGATCTGAACAACCGGTTCATGAAGATCCCGCTGACCGATAGTGTCTGCGACCTCGCCACGTATCTACCTCGACGACTGAAAACCGCGGACGCCATTCACGTGGCCAGTGCGATGCAGTTGGAGCGGGAACTACTCGCGCTGGTCACCTACGACGATCAAATGGCGGATGTGGCACACGAGTTGGGACTGCCGGTCGCGATGCCCGGCAAGAGATAAATCTGCCGCCGGATACGAATACTGCGAAAGGTTCTGTGAAAACGGGAGGCCGGGCGATGAAACCGGCCTCCCGCCACAGGATTACGCGTCGGCCAAGCCCACCCGGTCCAGCACCCAGGCGTACTCGAAGGCGACTTCCTTCCACTTCTCGTATCGGCCGCTGACACCACCGTGGCCCGCGCTCATCTCCGTCTTCAGCAGCAGCTGCGCGTCACCCGTCTTGGTGGCGCGGAGTTTCGCAACCCATTTGGCGGGCTCGACGTAGAGCACGCGGGTGTCGTTGAGGCTGGTGATGGCCAGGATGGCCGGGTAGTCCTTGGCCTCGATGTTCTCGTACGGGGCGTAGGACTTCATGTAGTCGTAGACGTCCTTGTCCGCCAACGGGTTACCCCACTCGTCCCATTCGATGACGGTCAACGGCAGCGACGGATCCAGGATCGAGGTGAGCGGATCGACGAACGGGACATTCGCCAGGATGCCGGCGAACAGCTCCGGCGCCAGGTTCGCCACCGCGCCCATCAGCAGGCCGCCCGCGCTGCCACCGTCGGCGATCATCCGGTCCGCCGCGGTCTTGCCGGTATCGATCAAATGCCGTGCGCACGAAACGAAATCGGTGAAGGTGTTCTTCTTGGTGAGCGTCTTGCCGTTCTCGTACCAGAGCCGGCCCATCTCGCCGCCGCCACGCACATGCGCGACCGCGAACACCATGCCGCGATCCAGCAGCGACAGCCGCGAAACCGAGAAGGAGGGATCCATACTCGCCTCGTAGGAGCCGTACCCGTAGAGCAGCAAGGGCTTCGGCGCATCCACCGCGAGCCCCTTCTTCCACACCAGCGAGATCGGGATCCGGGTGCCGTCCTCGGCGATCGCCCAATCCCGGTGCTGCTCATAATCGTTCGCGTCATAGCCGCCGAGCACCGGCTGCTCCTTGCGCAGCAGCAGATCGCCGGTGGCCGGCACGTAGTCGAACACCTGCACCGGCGTGATGAACGAGGTCAGCCCGATGCGCAGGGTCGGCTGCGCCCACTCCGGGTTCGCACCCGCGCCGACGGCGAAGAGCTCCAGATCGAAGTCGAGTTCGCGCCGCTCGCCGTACCCGCTGTCGGTCAGCGGCCAGACCGCGACCCGGGTGAGCGCCTCGCGCCGGTAGCTCAGCACCAGGTGATCGGCGTAGGCATCGACGTCCTCGAGGCGGACATCGTCGCGGTGCTCGATCAGCAGCGTCAGGTCCGACGGATCGGCGACCGGGGCGTCGGCGAGCACGAAGTTCTCCGCCTTCACGCCGTCGACCACATCGTTGTGCAGGATCAGGAATCGGTCCGCGCCGCCGACCACCGCGTGCTCGGCGGAGTACTCGACGCCCTCGCGACGCGGCAGGATGACCCGGAATTCGCCCTCGGGATCATCGGATTCGAGCACCCAGCCCTCGGTGGTGATCTTGGAGCCGACCCAGATCATCAGGTACTTCTCCGAGCGGGTCGAGGTGATGCTCACCCAGTAGCGCTCGTCGGGCTCGTGGAACACCTTCACATCGGTGGCGGTCGGAGCGCCGAGCCGGTGCCGCCACACGGTGTCGGGCCGCCAGGACTCGTCGACCGTTTGATAGAAGACGTGCGTGCCGTCCAGCGACCAGGTCGCGCCCGGCGCCGTCTCGGCGATCGCGTCGGACAGCATCTCCCCGGTGCGCAGATCCTTGAAGCGCAGCACGTACCGCTCGTCACCGACGGTGTCCACGGAGTAGGCGAGCAGGTTGCCGTCATGGCTGAGCGAGAACGCGCCCAGCGCGAAGAAGTCGTGTCCCTCGGCGACCACGTTGCTGTCCAGCAGGATCTGTTCGCCCGGCACCTCGGTGCCCGCCTCCAGCTGCGGCGGGGTCCAGGCATCGATGCCCTCGGCGTCGGCCGCGATCGGACACCGGCAGTGCACGCCGTACTGCTTGCCCTCGAAGCTGCGCGAGTAATACCAGTACTCGCCCATCCTGGTCGGCACGGACAGGTCCGTCTCCTGGGTGCGGCCCTTGATCTCGTCGAAGATCGAGTCGCGCAACTCGGCTAGATGCGCGGTCTGCGCCTCGGTGTACGTGTTCTCCGCCTCGAGGTGCGCGATGACCTCGGGGTTCTCCTTGTCCCGCAGCCACTCGTACTCGTCGACGAACACGTCGCCGTGATGCACGCGTTCGGTGGGCACCGTCTTGGCGATCGGTGCCGTCACCCCGTCGAGGTCTGAGATCGTTCCGGTACCGCTGTCGAGAGCCATGGGTTCCACCGTAGCGGCGCGGACCCCGCCCGTCCCGCCAGGACCCGGCAACCGCGCTGCTCGAGCTGTCGCACTGAGGTATTGCTGATCTATCCCTGCCCCTCGGTGCGCGGCTTGGGGCCGGAGGCGGCCTCGATGACGCTGTCGAGCACCTCGCGGGTGCGGTCCAGGTCGCGCATGGCCTGTTCGATCCGCTCGCGCTCCCCGGTGAGCTTCTGCACCAGGAATGGAGTGGCGGCCGCGTTCGGGCTGCCGTCCACGTCGTGGATGCAGGGCAGCAATTCCCCGACGGTGTCGCTGTGCAGGCCGGCGGCGAACATCTCCTGGATGCGCCGGACCCGGTCGACGGCCGACGCCGGGTACTCGCGCTGCCCGCCGGAGGTCCGCTCCGATGCGAGCAGTCCCTTGGTCTCGTAATACCGCAGCGACCGGACGCTGACGCCGGTCCGCTCGGCCAGTTCACCGATGCGCACAATCGCTCCTTGACCTGACATTGATGTCAGGTTTTACGGTACAGGAATGCTGCTACTGACCGAATACCGCAATTCCGCACGGGCACTGCCCAATCGGATCGTCATGTCGCCGATGACCCGGCTGCGCTCGCTGCCCGACGGCTCGCCGACCAGCGATGTCGCCGACTACTACGCCCAGCGCGCGGCGGCCGGACTCATCGTGACCGAGGGCATCTGGCCGCATTCGACCGGGCAGAGCGAGGCCTGGGTGCCCGGGCTGCACACCGAACGGCACGTCGAGGCGTGGCGACGGGTCACCGAGGCCGTCCATGCGAACGGCGGGCGAATCTTCGCGCAGCTCATGCACGGCGGACGCAAGGGACACCCGCTCGCCCGGATCGACGGCTCCTGGCCCGCCGGTCCGTCCGCGGTACTGGACGAGGATCGGGTGCACCTGATCGACGGCGGCAAGGGCGAGCCGATCACACCGGCGACACTCGACCGCGCCGATATCGAGGCGGCCGTCGAGCAGCATGCCATCGCGGCCCGCAACGCCATCGCGGCCGACTTCGACGGTGTCGAAATCCACGGCGCCAACAGCTATTTCGTGCATCAGTTCCTGGCGGACAACACCAACCTGCGCACCGACGAATTCGGCGGATCGATCGAGAACCGGATGCGCCTGCCGCTGGCCGTCGTCGATGCCGTGGCCGCCGAGATCGGCGCGCATCGCACCGGAATCCGCCTGTCCCCCGGCAACCCGCAGTTCAATATGGTCGAAGCCGATCCGGCCCCGCTCTATCGCACGCTGGTCACCGAACTCGACCGCCGAAACCTGGCCTACCTGCACCTGACCGACAACGACAGCTACCGGGCGCTGGCCGACCTGCGGCCACGCTGGCGCGGCACCCTCATCGCCAATATCGGCGAAAACCGCGCGCCGACAACGGCCGAGGCCGCCGAGGACGTGCTGCGCGCGGGCCTGGCCGACCTGGTGTCGTTCGGCCGCCACTTCATCTCGAACCCCGACCTCGTCCATCGCCTCACCCACGACCTCCCGCTCGCCCCGATCCGCGAGCACCTGCTCTACGGCCGCACCGCCGAGGGTTACAGCGACTACCCGCACTGGCAGCCCGCCGAAGTATCGGCCCACTGATTCCGGCGCGGACGAATCGTCCTGCCGCGCACAGAATTGCCAGCAGTTATGTGCGCGGCGGGAAGTTTCGGACGCGGCATCAGGGTTTTCCCGGGGCCGGACATGGGGGTTTCAGGCTTCGAGCAGTTTCACTTTGTTGTTCGCGCGTTCGGCGAGGATCCCGCCGCAGGTGGCGAGCACGACGAGCACGACGAGTTGACCGCCCCAGCCGCCGGGCACCCAGTCGAGCACGCCCCACACCTGGGATTTGCGGTGATCGATGAACAGGCGGAGGACGGCCTGGGCCGACGCGACCAGCAAGACCATGCCGACGATCTGCAGTCCGACCCACACGTTCTTGCCCATCACACTCTCCGTTTCCTGCGTTGACTGGCGGCGACGTATCTCATAATTGCCCCGAGGCAGGTCATCGCACATCGGCCATCGGTCGACGGCGGGTTCATCCTTTGGTCGACCCGAATTCGCCCTGGAGGCCGATGCGCGGGCGGTCGCGCGCCACCTACAGTCGCGTCATGTCCCCCGCACCCCTGTCGTCGGCGCCACCGCTTCGGCCGTGGTCGCACGCCTGGCGACTCACAGCGGTCGCGGGCATCGGCCTACTCGCCTGGTCGACCACCAAGGACCAGATGGCACCGATCGACGGCGCCCTGCTCACCTGGTTCCAGATCGGCGATCCGCTACTCGGCGTGGCATGCATGCTGCTCACGCTGCTGCGGCGCCGCTATCCGGTGGCCATCGCGGCGATCGTGACGGTGATGTCCACCGCGTCGGTCACCGCCAATGGCGCGGCGGCCCTGGTGCTGTGTTCGCTGGCCACCCGGCGGCGCTATGCCGAGACCATCGCGCTGGCGGTCGTCAGCATCGGGACCGGCCTGCTCACCGACAGCGTGATCTACCCGACCGAAGCTGACGTGCAGCCGTATTGGGTCGGACCGGCGGTGATCACGGCGGCCATCGCCACCATTGTCGCGATCGGCTTCGCGGTCGGCGCGCGGCGAGATCTGGTGTGGTCGTTACGGTCTCGCGCCGAGACCGCTGAGCGAGAACAGCACGCGCGGGCCGCCGAGGCGCGGCTGCTGGAACGCAATCGCATCGCGCGGGAAATGCATGACGTGCTGGCACATCGGATTTCGGTGGTGGCGATGCATGCCGGCGCGCTCGGTTTCCGCACCGACCTGACCAGGGAGCAGACCGCCGCGACGGCGAAAACCATTGCCGAGAACGCGCATCTCGCGTTGCAGGAGCTGCGTGAGGTGCTCGGCGTGTTGCGCACCAGCGACGACGCGCTCACCGACACCCCGGAACCGCCGCAGCCCACCCTCGCCGATCTCGCGCGCCTGGTCGACGAGGCGCGCTCGGCGGGCATGGACGTGTCGATCACCGACACCACGACGGCCGACCTCCCGGCGACCAGCGCGCGCACGGCGTATCGCATCGCCCAGGAGGGACTGACCAACGCGCGCAAGCATTCTCCCGGCGCCGCGGTCCGCGTGCGCATCGACGGCGGGCCGGGCCAGGATCTGATCGTCGACGTCGGCAACTCCGCGCCGCGCAGGCCCGGCTTTGCGCTACCGTCCTCCGGCTACGGTCTGCTCGGTCTCACCGAACGTGCCGAATTGGTCGGCGGCACACTGGATTACGGCCCCGATCCGACCGGCGGTTTCCGGCTGCGTGCCGTGCTGCCGTGGCCCGCCGTTGTCGCGACGAGCGACAGATGAACGCACGCATCCGCGTGGTCGTCGTCGACGACGAGCCATTGGCTCGCTCAGCATTGACGATGATCCTCGGCGGCGATCCGGAGCTGGAATTGGTCGGTGAGGCCGCCGACGGGGAACAGGCGCTCGCGGTGGTCCGCGCACAGTCCCCCGACATCGTGCTGATGGATATCCGGATGCCGGTCCGGGACGGGCTCGACGCCACCCGCGAACTGCTGAGCCGGGCCGACCCGCCCCGGGTGGTGGTGCTGACCACGTTCGACGCTGACGACATGGTGTTGCAGGCGTTGCGAATCGGGGCACACGGATTTCTGCTGAAAGACACACCGCCCGCCGATATCGTCGCCGCGGTCAAGCAGGTGGCGGCGGGGCGGCCGATGCTCTCGCCGAGCATTACCGCGCAACTGATCTCGGTGGCCACCGCCGGGCCGAGTGACGACGCCGCGGCACGCGAGCGGGCCCGCACCGCCCTCACCGCGCTGACCGAGCGCGAACGCGACGTCGCCGAAGCGATCGGCCGTGGCCTGTCCAATTCCGATATCGCCAAGGAAATGCACCTGAGCATCGCGACGGTGAAGTCGTATACCAGCAGGCTGCTCACCAAACTCGATGCCGAAAACCGGGTCCAGATCGCGATTGTCGTGCTCAATGCGGGGCGGAACTAGGGAATCCGCTGCGCCCGTGCGGAATTCAGGCTCCGATCGACGGCGCGATGGTCGACCACGACGCGTGCAGCATGTCCTGCCAGTAGGACCAGGAGTGAGTTCCGGTAGCGCTGTAGTCGACTCGGGCGGGGATGCCGAGCCCGCGCAGGCGCTGTTCGAACGCGACCACGCAGGCGTTGACGCCGACCTCGACCGGGCCGCCGAGGAAGATGTTCTCCGCCAGTTGGGGTTTGATCTCCGTCTCGTGCGGACCGGGGATGCCGGTGCCGCTGGACAGATAGATTGTCTTGCCGCGCAGGCGTTCTGCCAGCTGCGCCGGATCGTGTTCGGCCCAGGCCGGACTGCCCGGAGCGCCCCACATATTGAGCGGGTTGCCGCCGCGGTTGGCGATGGAGAACATCACCGCGCCCATCGCCAGGCCGGTATCGGGGCAAGCGCTGTAGCCCGCGACCGCGCGGTACAGCGACGGGTTGCGGGCGGCCAGGATGAAGGCCGCATTGCCACCCATCGAGAGTCCGCCGATCGCGTTGACGCCGTTGCCGTTGAATCGGGCGTTGATCAGTGGTGGCAGTTCCTCGGTCAGGAACGTCTCCCATCGGTAGTGGCCGAGTTGCGGGTCGTCCTGCTGCCAGTCGGTGTAGTAGCTGGCCTCGCCGCCGACCGGGAGCACGACGTTGACGTTCGAGCCCGCGAAGAATCGTTCCGCATCGGTGGCGTTGGTCCAGGTGCTCTGGCTGGTGCCGGGATCGAGGCCGTCCAGCAGGTAGTACGCGGGTCGCGGGCCGCCGCCCGCCGGATGCAGCACCTGAACCTGGATCGTGCGCCCCATCGCGGGCGAATTGACGAACATCGCGGTGCGCGTCGGGCTCAGGTTGTCGATCCGCTCGACCTGCGCGGCCGACGCCATCGCAGGTCCGATGACCGCGGGCCCGAGCACGCCGAGCGCGACGGTCAGCACTGCCACAGCAACTGGTGTTCGACGCACGGTCACACCTCCATCGCCGCATCACAACGGCTTTTAAAGGTAGCTCACCGCAGGTTGTTGCGGAAGTGATCTAGCTCTCGGCGTTCATTCAGCAAATCAGCCGGTACGGCACATACTTCCCGCCGAACTCACGAATTCGAACGACCGAGCGCCCCTCGAATAGACCCGGCCAGATAATCCAGGTCGGCCCGCGGCGGACTCGTGGGCCGCCCGCGCAACCCGAACCCGTCCCCCGGCGTCCGCGGAATCACATGCAGATGCACATGAAACACCTCCTGCCCCGCCGTAACCCCATCGGCGAGAAAGAAATTCACCCCATCACACCCCACCTCACTCACCCGCAACGCCGCCGCCACCCGCTGCCCCACCTGAAACAACTTCCCCCCGACCACCGGATCCAACTCGGCGAGACTGCGCGCAACCACCTTCGGCACCACCAACACATGCCCCGGCGTCATCGGCCGAATATCCATGAACGCCAACACATCCGCGTCCTCATACACCCGACTCGCCGCCGCCCGCCCAGCAATGATCTCCCCAAAAACCGTGTACGGATTCACCCCGAAACCCTAACGCGCCCGACTATCCTCACCAGCGATAAATTCACTACCCCCACCATCTCGCCAGGCTCATACTGACAACAGCTCCTGGCACTAGCTGGGAGAAGTGGACCCGGCTCGTCACCGGACGGTGGGAAGCCGGGTTCCGCGCGCACAGCAGCCGCGCGTCGGCGCATCGCAATTACATAGCCATCAAACATAAGATGCAGTAGCATCGAGGGCAGCTCCCGGCACTAGCTGGGAGAAGTGGACCCGGCTCCTCTCCGGACGGTGAGCAGTCGGGTTTCGCGCTATCTACGAGAGTTTTCGACGTTGTAGACGTCCTGCACCAACGGTGCGACCATCGCCTTCCACACCCCACCCGCACCAAACGCCCAGGCGACCGCGTCCGGCCACCACAGCCCGGGTTCACAATGCGGGAGCATGTGCACGTACGGCAGATCCGCCGATGCTTTGCGAAGCACCCTGGCAATGCAGTGTCGATCACGATGGTCCAGGCTCTCCCGCGATTCGATCACCAACCGCTCCGCCTTCAAGTCCACCAGGTGCGTCACCAATCGAGCCATGCATTCGTCGCGAGCGCGAACCTCGATCCCTCGCCCCACGAATATCGTCACGCGGACACCTTCACATCGCGCCATAGCGGCAAGAATCAGCCGCCGTCGACTGTCCGGCTCCTTAGCGAAATGCCAGCGCCGCTGCCCAGGCAAGCAGAGACCGCGGACAAGCGACCGCGCATCTGCCAACCGCTCAGGCGGAATGAGGGCAGCACAGAGGAGGTAGCGGTCGCGACGAATCGACTCGTCCACAAAGGCGTGAATGGCCACCGGGGGACGATACCCGTCGGCTATGACACCTGCTAGCGAATTCGCAGCGAAACAACCGCTCCCGCTACAGGATTGGAGAAGGGGTGTAGTTGGCGGCGGTGGGGTTCTGGTCGACGAGTTTTTGGACGGCGGCGATGACGTCGGCGACCTGGGCTTCGGCGGCGCCGATGAAGGCGGACTTGTCGGCGAGGGCGGTGTCGAGGGCGGCGCGGTCCAGCGGGAGGCGGGGGTCGGCGGCGAGGCGGTCGAGCAGGTCGGGTTCGCGGCCCTGTTCGCGCATTGCGAGGGCTACCGCGACCGCGTGTTCCTTGATGACCTCGTGCGCGGTTTCGCGGCCGACGCCGGCGCGCACGGCGGCCATCAGGATGCGGGTGGTGGCGAGGAACGGGAGGTAGCGGTCCAATTCGCGGGCGATGACGGCGGGGTAGGCGCCGAATTCGGCGAGCACGGTGAGGAAGGTTTCCATCATGCCGTCGATGGCGAAGAAGGCATCCGGCAGCGCGACGCGGCGGACCACGGAGCAGAAGACGTCGCCTTCATTCCATTGCGCGCCGGCCAGCTCGGCGGCCATCGAGGCGTAGCCGCGCAGCACCACCTGCAGGCCGTTGACGCGCTCGCACGAGCGGGTGTTCATCTTGTGCGGCATCGCCGAGCTGCCCACCTGGCCGGGCTGGAAGCCCTCGGTGACCAGCTCGTTTCCGGCCATCAACCGGATGGTGTGGGCGAACGAGGACGGACCGGCACCCACCTGAACCAGCGCGGAGAGCACATCGTGGTCGAGCGAGCGCGGATACACCTGGCCGACGCTGGTGAGCACGGTCGCGAAGCCGAGATGCCCGGCCACCTGCTGCTCCAGCTTGGACAGCTTGGCCGGATCGCCGCCGAGCAGGTCGAGCATGTCCTGTGCGGTGCCCATCGGGCCCTTGATGCCGCGCAACGGGTACCGGTCGATCAGCTCACGCACCCGGGTGAGCGCGATCAGCAGTTCGTCGGCGGCCGAGGCGAACCGCTTGCCGAGGGTGGTGGCCTGCGCCGCGACATTGTGCGAGCGTCCCGCCATCACCAGCGTCTGATATTCGGCGGCCCGCTCGGTGAGCCGGGCCGCGATCGCGATGCCGTGGGCGTGCACGTGCTCGAGCGAGAGCCGGATCTGCAGCTGCTCCACGTTCTCGGTGAGGTCGCGGCTGGTCATGCCCTTGTGCACGTGCTCGTGCCCGGCGAGTGCGTTGAATTCCTCGATGCGCGCCTTCACGTCGTGCCGGGTGACCCGCTCGCGCTCGGCGATGGAGGCGAGGTCGACCTGGTCGATCACCCGCTCGTAGTCGTCGAGTACGCCTGCGGGCAGCTCGATTCCGAGTTCCGATTGGGCCCGCAGCACCTCCAGCCACAGTCGCCGCTCGAGCACGATTTTGTTCTCGGGCGACCACAGCCGCACCAGTTCGGGACTGGCGTATCGGGTGGCAAGGACGTTCGGAACGAGGCTCACGACTCCGCCTCGCTGACGCTCGGCTCCGTCGTGCCCCTGGGCACTGTGTCTATGGTTCCCTCGCTGCGCTCGCTCACGTCGTGTCAGTCTAGTGCGCGGAAACGGTCCACTTGCTGGGGCGTCGCCGGTGCGACGATGTCGATCACCTCGAGCAGCGCACCACGGGCCATTCTGCGCGGTTCCGGCTCCATTTCGGTCAGTGCCGCGACCACCGCGCCGTCCACCACCGCGACCAACCTGCGCAGTTGCTCGGGCCGCACCAATCGATCGGAGCGGCGCAGCACATCGGCGAGCAGCTCGTCGAGCTGAGCTCGCAGGCGTAGCTGCACCTCGCGTAGCTCGGGGTGCCGCGCGGAGGCCACCGACCGCTCGTAGCGCGCGATCAACTGCCCGCGCGCACCCTCGTCGTGCCAGTGCCCGTCGACGCCGACCAGCAGATCGAGCACCAGATCGACGGTCGCCTCGGCGCCGCGGCGGCGGTGGCTCACCTCGCCGACTCGGCGGCGCATCGCGTCGAGCTCCACATTGCCGCTGAATTCGACCGCGCGCGCGATCAGGTCTTCCAGCGATTCGAAGTAGTAGGTGGTCGACGCCAGCGGCAGATCAGCACGGGTCGCCACCGACCGATGCCGCACCGCCTCGAACCCGCCTTCGAGCAACAACTCGGCGGCGGCAGCTACCAAAGCCTGGCGACGCCGTTCGCCTTTCGGGGTCGTCGCGGTGATCACCGTGCCATCGTGCCAGTCGTCATCAGTTCTTCCAGGGGAAATCAGCGAGGAAAAGCAACCATCGATGTTCTACCGTATCCGCGCGGCCACGGTGCCGAACTGCGGAAAGTTGTTGCCGGACACGACGATCAAACACCCAGATAGTGCCCTAGACGAACCAGCGCCGCCTCGATGTCCGCGGTGGCGCCCGCGAAGGAGAAGCGAACTGTCCGATTTCCGTGCACGGTGTCGAAGTCGATGCCGGGGGCGAGCGCGACCCCGGTGTTGTCTAGCACGTCGGCGCACCACGCGCGCGCATCATGGGTGAGATGGCCGATATCCGCGTAGGCGTAGAAGGCGCCGTCCGCCGGGGCCAGGTCGGTGATGCCGATTTTCGGCAGGCCGTCCAGCAGCAGTTGGCGGTTGATCGCATAGCGGCGCACATGCCCGTCGAGTTCGGCCTTGGCCTCGGCGCCGAACGCGTGCAGCGCCGCGTACTGCGAGATCGCGGGCGGGCACACGGTCAGGTTGGAGGCCAGCCGCTGCAGGGCGGGGCGTAATCCGCTGGGCGCCAACATCCAACCGAGCCGCCAGCCGGTCATCGAGAAGTATTTGGACACCGAGCCGATCACCACCGATTCGCGGGAGGTCTCCCAGGACGAGGAGGTTCCGGTGTCCGAGCTGTCGTAGGTGATGCCGTGGTAGATCTCGTCGGAGATGAGCAGGGTGCCGTGCGCGTCGCACCAGCGGGCCAGCGCGGCGAGTTCGGCGGGGGCGATCATGGTGCCGGTCGGGTTGGCCGGGCTCGCGACCACCAGTCCGGCCGGTGGTTCGGGCAGCGCGTCCAGCATGGCGACCGTCGGCTGGAACCTGGTTTCCGCGCCGCAATCCAGTTCCACCACCCGGCAGCCGAGCGCGGTGAGCGTGTTGCGGTAGGCGGGATAGCCCGGACGGGCCACCACCACCGTGTCGCCGGGATCGAAGGCGGCCAGGAAGATCAGCGAGAACGCGCCCGACGATCCGGTCGTGACCACCACGTCGTCCGGGTCTACGGCGTAGCCGTAGGTCTCGGTGTGATGCCGGGCGATCGCCTCGCGCAACGGCAGGATGCCGAAAGTCTCGGTGTAGCCGAGCAATTCGGATTCGATCGCGGCCTTGGTCGCGCGCAGCACCGGCGCGGGCGCTGGCGTCGACGGTTGTCCGGCGGCGAGCACGAGCACATCTCCGTGCGTCCTGGCCCGTTGCGCCGCAGCTTTCCAGACATCCATCACGTAGAAAGGTGGAATGGTCGACCGGCGAGATTCTCTGGACACCCGTGTGACGGTAGACGGTGCGGCACGACGACACCTCGCGGACGGTCGTCTTTCGTCGTGCCCGGCAGGCTCCGGCTCGGCACGACCGACTCAGCGCCGGTCGTGCGCTCCCCGCCCACCAGGGTTATGGTCGGCTTGATGCTCGAGAATGCTCGACGAGCTGGGCTCGACCGGGTGCGCGGAGTGGGTGGCATCGGGGTCATTCCGCCGGACTGGCGTGCTCGGCTGCGGCAACGACCGGCACGCGGCCTGCGGGCCCTGCTCGATCGGCGCAACGTTCAGGAGATCCTGCGACGTCGGCCCGATCCGCGGGAACTGTGGCGGCGGCGCTCCGAGCTGCGCGACAGGTGGGACAAACGACCCGACCGCGACAAGCTGCTCGCGCTGCTGCGCAAGCATCGGGTACTGCTGGCCGGGCTCGCGGTGACCGCCGTCTTCGCCGCGGGCGATGCCTCCTTCACGGGCGCGATCAGCGATCGCACCCCGGACCAGGACCACGTGCAGCGCGTCGCCGTGGCCTATCCGCTGCAGGTGCAGTCCACCCCGCCGTCGGTGCGCCGGTACCTGAACGCCATCGACAACGGTGAACGCCTGCGCGAACAGGCCGTGGTCGCGGCGGCCGCGCGGGCCACGCTGGAACGCGCCAAGGCCGAGGCCGCCGCAGCGGCGGCGGGCGAATGGCAGCCGTGGATGGGCGGCGGCGGTGCGACCACGCTGCCCGGCGTGACCCTGCCCGGTATCGGCGGCTTCTTCCTGCCCGCGCACGGCACCTTTACCTCCGGATTCGGTTCCCGCTGGGGCACTTTCCACGCGGGCATCGACATCGCGGCCCCGATCGGCACCCCGATCTACGCGGTCGCCAACGGTACCGTCATCGACGCGGGCCCGGCCGAGGGCTTCGGGCTGTGGGTGCGCATCCGGCACGACGACGGCACCATCACCGTGTACGGCCACATGTACGACTTCTTCGTCTCCCGCGGCGAACGCGTCCCGGCCGGCATGCAGATCGCCCGCGTCGGCAACCGCGGCGACTCCACCGGCCCGCACCTGCACTTCGAGGTCATCATCGGCGGGCAGCACGTAGACCCGCAGCCGTGGTTGGCGTTACACGGCCTCACCGTCGGCTAAGGGCTAGCTCGGCGCAGCGACTGATTTCGCGAGCACATGGGTAACTCGCCGGGCACGGGCTAATGCAACCCACAACATCGCCGACGGCCGCCGACGCCACTGTCACGGCTCCTGAGTCTGGCCTGAATTCGCGGAGGGGCGGGTAAGCACGGCGATGCGATCTTCTACGGCGGCGAGGCCGATGTCGGTGCGGTAGTGGCTGCCCGGCAGTTTGATCGAGGCGATGCGCTCGTAGGCGTGCGCGCGGGCCTCGGCGAGGTCGGCGCCGACGCCGACCACATTGAGCACGCGGCCGCCCGCGGAGACCAGGGCACCGTCCTCGCGCTGCGCGGTTCCGGCGTGCAGCACCGCGGCGGAGTCGTCCACCGCGCCCTCGCCCGCACCGGTGATGACGTCGCCGACGCGCGGGCGACCCGGGTAGTTCTCGGCGGCGAGCACCACGGTGATCGCGGCGCCGTCGCGCCAGCGCGGCGGCTCGACCTGGGCGAGGGTGCCGGTGGCGGTGGCGTTGAGCAGCTCGGCCAGCGGGCTTTCCAGCAGGGCGAGCACGGCCTGGGTTTCGGGATCGCCGAAGCGGCAATTGAATTCGACGACCGCCGGTCCGGCGACACCCATCGCGAGGCCGGCGTATAGCAGCCCGGAGAACGCGCTGCCCCGGCGAACCAATTCGGCCGCAACGGGTTTCACCACATCATCGACGATCGCGGTCACCGCCTCGTCGGACAGCCACGGCAGCGGCGTGTACGCGCCCATGCCGCCGGTGTTCGGTCCGGTGTCACCGTCACCGACCCGCTTGTGATCCTGCGCGGGCAGCAGCGGCACCACCGTCTCGCCGTCGACCAGGCAGAACAGCGAAACCTCCGGCCCGTCCAGGAACGACTCCAGCAGCACCGGGTGTCCCTGCTCCAGCAGTTCGGCGCCGTGATCGCGAGCCGCGGAACGGTCGGCGGTGACCACCACACCCTTGCCCGCGGCAAGACCGTCGTCCTTCACCACCCAGGTCGGCCCGAACCGGCTCAGCGCGGCATCGAGGTCGGCCGGGGTGTCCACGATCTCGCTGTGCGCGGTGCGCACCCCAGCGGCCGCCATCACGTCCTTGGCGAAGGCCTTGGAGCCCTCGATCCGCGCGGCCGCGGCGGACGGTCCGAAACAGGCGAACCCGGCCGCCCGCACGGCGTCGGCGACGCCGAGCACCAGCGGCACCTCGGGCCCGATCACCACCAGATCGGCCGCCGACTCGGTGGCCAGCGCGACCACCGCCTCCGCGGCGCACGGATCGACCGGCCTGGTCGTCGCGTGCTGCGCGATGCCCGCGTTGCCCGGCGCGGCGACGATCGCGCTGACCACGGGGTCGCGGCGCAACGCGAGGACGAGGGCATGTTCACGGGCTCCGGAACCGATGACGAGTACGCGCACGGCAGACAGCTTAGGTGAAGGCCCAGGAAGCTCTGCGCTCGCTCATGAACAGCAGTCGACCATCGAATATCGGTCTCGCGACATGGATGATGGAAAGGGATGGTTCCGGCATACCTCCGCCGGGCCACGCCACCCACACCGCGCGAAGGATGTGCACACGATGGGTCTGATCGACGGACTGATGGGCAATGCCGGGCGGATCGATCCCGGCCGGGCGCAACAGGAATACGCGAAACTGATGGGCGAGGGCGAACAGATCTACGCCGCATATCTTTTGGTGCGCGATGCCATCCTGTTCACCAACCGGCGCCTGATCCTGGTCGACAAGCAGGGCATGACCGGCCGCAAGGTCAGCTATCACAGCATCCTCTACCGCGCGATCACCCACTTCTCGGTGGAGACCGCGGGCACCTTCGACCTGGACGCCGAGCTCTGCATCTGGATCTCCGGCAGCCACGAGCCGCTGCAGAAACGGTTCAACCGCCAGGTCGACATCTACGAGGTGCAGGGCATCCTGTCGCATTTCACCTCGGCGTAGCCTGCGGGGCATGGCTTCTGTCTTCAGCGCGATCATCGCCGGTCAGCTACCAGGTCGATTCGTTTGGGAGGACGACGAATTCGTCGGTTTCCTCACCATCGCACCGGTCACCCCCGGGCACACCCTCGTGGTGCCCCGCAAGGAAATCGATCAGTGGCAGGACATCGATGCGGACACCTTCGCCCGCCTCAACGTCGTCGCCCAGAAGATCGGCCAGGCCGTGCGCGCCGCCTGGGACGCACCGCGCGCCGGTCTGCTCATCGCCGGCCTCGAGGTCCCGCACCTGCACGTGCACGTCTTCCCGGCCTTCACCATGGGCAACTTCGACATCTCCGGCGCCGACACCGACCCGACCCCCGAGTCGATGGACGAGGCACAGGCCAAGATCAAGCAGGCCCTGCGCGACCTCGGCCACGGAGCCAACGTCCCGGACTGAACGTCGTTCCAGCCCAAAACAAAAGGGTGGTCGGACCGAAACTCGGTCTGACCACCCTTTTCGGATGAGCCCCCGGTCAGGATCGAACTAACGACCTGGTCAAGTAGCGTCGCTCCGCATGCGCCTACTGGTCCTGGAGGACGACTCCGAGCTCGGCCCGGCAATCGCCCGAGGGCTGCGCGAGGCAGGCTTCGCGGTCGATGTCGCGGTCGATCTAGCCGACGCCGACTTCAAACTCGCCGTCAACACCTATGACTGCTTGATCGCGGACCGCATGCTGCCCGACGGTGACGCGCTGACCCTGCTGGCCGCCCAGCGCACCGCAGGATCCACACTCCCGGTCCTGCTGCTCACCGCATTGGACGCGGTCACCGACCGCGTGACCGGCTTCGAGCACGGCGCGGACGACTACCTCGTCAAACCGTTCGCGTTCGCCGAGCTCAACGCCCGGGTGCGCGCGCTGTGCCGCCGCGTCCAACCTGCTCGGCCACCCCAGTTGTGGGTCGGTGACCTCGAGCTGGATCATCCACGCCGACGGGTGCGGCGAGGCGGCGTGCTGTTGGCCTTGACCGCAAAGGAGTTCGCGGTCCTGGAGGTGCTGATGATGCGTGCGGGAGAGGTGGTCACTCGTAGTGAACTCATTGAAAGCTGCTGGGACGAGCAGACCGAGCCGCTGTCGAACGTCGTCGATGTCCTCATCGGGCAACTGCGCCGCCAGCTGGGCCCACCGGAGCTCATCGTGACGGTGCGCGGCGTGGGATACCGCATCACCGACCCGGCCACCGACCAGTGACGTCGCGAACTCCCGCACTCGCGCGGCTGCATCGCGCCCGGTGGGTGATGACTCTGCTGTTCGCGGCGACGACCGCGCTGTGTCTGCTGGTGCTGGCCACCATCGCTGTGCGCACCGACAGCCATTCGCGCAGCAACGACCTCGACAATGCGGTCAGTCACCGCGCCGACGGCCTGGCCCGCACCTTGTTCTATGACGCGCAGGGCACGCTGCGGCTGGACTCACTGCCCGAGGACGAGCTCGCCCGCAGCGCCGAGATGCTCGCCATCCTGCAGGCATCCCCGAGTGCTGGACCGCAGATCCGCTCCGCTTACCCGTCCCCGGCGGCCCTCCCCGCGCCGGGGGCACTCCAGAAGATCTGGCAGGAAGTCCAAGACGATCAGGAGACGGTCCTGGTCACCACTGCGGCCGCCGATGGGAGCGAGTATCGGTGGGCCGCGGCCCCGGTCTGGGACCAGGACAGTATCGGCGCCACCGTGCTGGTCGGTGCCGACCCGGCTCGCAGCCAGGCCGCCCACCGACGGCTGATCGAGTGGCTGGCTCTTGGCTGCGCGGCACTCGTACTGGCGGCGGCCGCCGTGGGGCACCTGCTGAGCGGACGCGCGATGCGGCCCGCTTTACAGGGACTCGAGCAGCAGGAGCAGTTCCTCGCCGAGGCCGCGCACGAACTGCGCACACCGCTGGCCACCCTGCGCCTGGTGGTAGAGCACGGCAGCGGCGCACCGGAACGCGCACCCGCAGCTCTGCAGGAGGCTGCGGGGCTGGTCGACCGGTTGGGCCGGCTC
Source organism: Nocardia sp. NPDC050175 (assembly GCF_044459885.1). Classification (NCBI taxonomy): domain Bacteria; kingdom Bacillati; phylum Actinomycetota; class Actinomycetes; order Mycobacteriales; family Nocardiaceae; genus Nocardia; species Nocardia sp. NPDC050175. Next base: position 461,630 of record NZ_JBITJI010000002.1, on the reverse strand, counting down.
GTCACCGGGCTGCTCGCCCGCGCCCGCGTGGAAGCCGGGACCCAGGCCGCCGAACTCACCCCGCTGCGCCTGGACCAACTGGTCCGACAGACCATCCGGGAGCTACCCGATCCCGCCGGTGTCACCGTCACCAGCGAGCCCGTCATCGTCGACGGGGATCCCGAGCTACTGGCCCAAGCGGTCCGGAACCTCGTGGAAAACGCGCTACGCCACGGCGGTGGCACGGCGGTCGACGTGACGGTCACGGCCACCCGGATCGAGGTACGCGACCACGGCCCCGGTGTGCCTCCGCAAGACCGGACCCGGATATTCGGACGACGCGTCACCGGTGCCGCAAGTACCGGCACCGGCCTGGCGATCGTCGCTTGGGTGGCCGAGCTGCACGGCGGCACCGCCCGAATGTCGCAGGCCCCCGGCGGTGGGGCGTTGGCGCAGCTGCTGCTACCCGCACGCACAAGCCGCTGAACTGCACAGCCTTTCCTCATCTTCATCTCATCTAGCACCGGGCAGGGTGCTGCTCATGTCCACTTTCCGACTCGGCCGCACCTGGAGCCTGCGCTCCACCACTCTGCTGGCAGCTCTCACCCTCGCGATCACCGCCTGCACCCTGCCTGCGGGCGGGACCAGTCCTGCCGACGAAGGCCCGTCGAGCACCCGCCCGCCCGCGATCCGGGTCAACCAGGCCGGCTACGCCGTCGGAGAAGCCAAACAAGCCTTCGTCATGGGTTCGGGCCCGGAATTGGGTCAGGCCGGCTACCGGGTGGTAGACGAACACGGCAGCACCGTGACCACCGGCCAGGTCGGCGCCCGCACCGGCAGTTGGAGCAGCAAGTACCCCGCAGTCCACCTCGTGGACCTCTCCGGTCTCGACACTCCCGGCAATTACCACGTCGAGCTCACCGGCACGGCGTCGGGCAGCTCCCCGATGTTCCGCATCGCGCCCGCGGCACAGCTGCTCACCCCCCTTATCGAGGACAACATCCGCTTCTTCCAGGCCCAGCGCGACGGCGCGGACGTGCTTCCGAATGTGCTGCACCGCAAGCCCGCACACCTGGCGGATCGCCGGGCCACTGTGTATGCCACTCCCCGATACAACGAGGAAGGCAACGAACTGCTCGACGCGGCGCTGACCCCGATCGGCGGACCCGTCGACGTGTCCGGCGGTTGGTTCGACGCGGGTGACTTCCTGAAATTCACCCACACCACCGCGTATAGCACCGCCGACCTCCTGCTGGCGCTGCGCATCGCTCCACACGCCGCGGGCCTGGCGCAGGAGGTCGACCATGGGGTGTCCTGGCTGGACAAGATGTGGGACGGCAAGAGCGGCACCCTCTACGCCCAAGTCGGCATCGGCGCGGGCAACGACAACGTCCGCACCGACCACGACGTCTGGCGGCTACCCGAGACCGACGACGACCTGAAAGTGCAACCGGGCGACCCCGACTACCTGATCAAGAACCGGCCGGTGCTGCGGGCCAACGAGCCGGGCGCACCGATCAGCCCTAACCTGGCCGGTCGGGTAGCCGCGGTCTTCGCGCTCGCTGCGCAGAACAGCGCCCTCGAAAACCCCGCTGCCGCCAAATCCTGGCTGGGTAAAGCGGCTGCTGTCTACGCCAAGGCGAATACCGAACCCGGCGACGCGTTGATCACCGCGTTCCCGCACAACTTCTACCCCGAGAACTCCTGGCAAGACGACATGGAGTTCGGCGCCACCGAAATGAGCCTGGCCGCTACAGCATTGGGTGACACCCGCGCCGCCGACTGGAAGCAGCAAGCCATCCACTGGGCGGCACAGTACATTTCCGCCGACACCAAAGGCACCCTCGGCGTCGCCGACGTCAGCGCGCTCGCCCACGCCGACCTCCTCACACTCCTGCAGGCAGGCAACGAGAACGGTGAGAACCTGCAGAAAGATCTGCGCCGACAGTTGGACGACGGCATGAACCGGGCCGCCGAGGACCCCTTCCGAGCAGGGGCGGTGTACACCGACTTCGACTCGGTACCACACACTTTCGGCCTCGTCGCCACCGCACAGCTGTACCGCAAAGCCACCGGTGACCACCATTACGACGCCTTCGGTACGCAACAGCGCAGTTGGGCCCTTGGCGCGAACTCCTGGGGCAGCACCTTCCTCATCGGTGCGGGCGAGGTCTACCCGCACTGCCCCGAACACCAGGTGGCCAACCTCGCCGGCAGCCTCGACGGCAACGGCGACATCCTGCGCGGCGCCGTCGTGAACGGCCCGAACGCCGCAGAAAAACTCGACGAACTCAATACCTTCCCGACCATGAAACGTTGCTCCGCCGATCCCGGTACACCCTGGACCGATTTCGACGGGCACAAAGCCCGTTTCCTCGACGATGTCGGCGCATGGCAGAGCGTGGAACCCTCGATCGACTTCACCTCCACCGCAATGCTCGCCTTCGCCCTGTCACAGGGCTGAAAGCTGAGGATGCGTTCGATGGGTGGCTTGATCCCGCCGATCGACCAGCCCCGACTGAACGTCGTTCCAGCTCAAAGCAAAAGGGTGGCCGGACCGAAACTCGGTCTGACCACCCTTTTTGAATGAGCCCCCTGTCAGGATTGAACTGACGACCTTCGCTTTACAAGAGCGGTGCTCTACCACTGAGCTAAGGAGGCGGGTGCCTTGGAAAAGCGGTTGCCATCATAGCCGGACGCACCGACTGCGTGACACCGGGTTTACGGCATCACGCAGTCGGCGGGTGTCCCGGCGCAGTATTCAGCTACCGCGAGTTCAGGACTGGGCGCCCTGACGGGCCGCGTCGTCGGCGGCCATCGCGTCGCGCAGGCTCTTCGGACGCATGTCGGTCCAGTTCTTTTCGACGTACTCGACGCAGGCAGCGCGGCTGTCCTCGCCGAACACGACCCGCCATCCGGCCGGGACCTCGGCAAAGGCAGGCCACAGGGAATGCTGTTCCTCGTCGTTGACCAGAACGAAGAAGCGGCCGTCTTCATCATCGAAGGGGTTGGTGCTCAATTTCACCTCACTGGATACTGGCGCTATGTACGGGATCGCTCGTGGATCGCCCGGCGCCGGGTCCGACGAACCGAGAGGTTCCACGGACTTGCGCGCCGTTGGAGTCCCGAGCGTTGTTTCGACCCTAGCAAGGGAGACGTTACGCCTGGGTGGTTACCTCTGGCCGGGGAATCTCAGCTCGCGAAGAAGTCAAGCAGAATCTTGTTCACGGTCTCGGGACGTTCCAGATAGCCGAAGTGGCCGGCATCCGGCACCTCTTGGTAGCGCGCACCGGGGATGACCTCGGCAACTTCCCTGGACAGGTAGGGCGGGATCATCCGGTCGTCGGCGAAGCCGACGGCCAAGCACGGCACCGTGATCGCGCGGTAGGCCTGCACCCGGTCGAAATCGTGATCCATCCGACGCTGGGCCCGGATGCCAGGAGTGACCGGGCCGCCGGTGAATTCGAACAGGTCGAGCCAGTCGCGCGCCGAGTTCGGGTCGGCCAGCGTCGCGGGCGAGAGGTTCATCACCGCGGTCACCGCGGCCTCGTACTTCTCCGGCAGCTTCACCCCGCTGGCGTCGAGGTCGTGCTCGCCGAGCGAGAGCGTCTTCTGGAACTGATCGAGGCGCCCGTGGCCTGCCATGAAGACCGCCTTGCGGACCAGCTCGGGCCGGGCCAGCGCCAGCTCCTGCGCGACCCGCGCGCCCATCGAGGTGCCGACGACCAGCGCGGGACCCTCGTCGAGGAACTCGATCAGTCCGGCGGTATCGGCGACCAGCTGATCGATGGTCATGCCGGACGCTGCCTCGAACGAGGGCGCGATCCCGCGGTTGTCGAAGGTGCACACCCGGTATCCGGCCGCGACCAGCGCGGGCACCTGATGCAGTTCCCAGACCCGGCCGGGGCTGCCGGTGCCCATGATCATGACCACAAGCGGCCCGGAACCCTTGACATCGGTACCCCGCGCGCGGTCACCTTTGACCTGGTAGTTGAGGGAAATTCCGTTCACCGTGGCCAGCGGCATATCGACCCTTTCGTGGAGTTGATGCTCCGCCCCACGGTATAGGGGCGGAGGGAGTCGGCACACCGGCCGGGGGCCGGTCTGACGCGGGTGCCACCCGCGCCTGCTGAGGACAGATACCATTGACTATTCGCACGTACGAGCGTAGTGAACCGGGAGGACTTGAAGATGGCCGCGAAGGGCAGCGCGAACGACATCGCGGACGACGATCTGGAACCACTTGCCGACGAAACCGCACGTCAGGCACAGCGCGTTGTCGCGGCCTACGCCGAGGACGCCGACGAGTGCCGGATGCTGTTGTCGATGCTCGGCATCGCACCGAGCGCCCGGGCAGAATAAGCCCAGCCTTTCGACGCCAACGGCGACGTCGACGCACCGGACTCTCCGGGGGACCCAGCGACGCGCAAAGGATGCGTGAGTGGACCAGATGACTTCGTCCGACGACTCCGACCCCGCCCTAGACACGGCACCTGCCGACACCACCGCGACGAGCACCGGCCCGGCCGAATCCGGTTCCGGTTTCGTCGTCGTGGCCAACCGGCTGCCGGTCGACCTGGAACGGCTGCCCGACGGCACGACCCGATGGAAACGCAGTCCGGGCGGTCTGGTCACGGCACTGGAACCGGTGCTGCGCAACAACAAAGGCGCCTGGGTCGGCTGGGCGGGGGTGCCCGACGCGGACGTCGATCCGATCATCGAGGACGGCCTCGAGCTGCATCCGGTGCCGCTGACGGCGTCCGAGGTCGCCGACTACTACGAGGGCTTCTCCAACGGCACGCTGTGGCCGCTCTATCACGACGTGATCGTGCGCCCGGTCTACGACCGCAAGTGGTGGGCCGCCTACGTCACGGTGAACCGGCGCTTCGCCGAGGCGACCGCGAAGGTGGCCGCCGAGGGCGCCACCGTGTGGGTGCAGGACTATCAGCTGCAGCTGGTGCCGAAGATGCTCCGGATGCTGCGCCCCGACCTGACCATCGGTTTCTTCCTGCACATCCCGTTCCCGCCGGTCGAGCTGTTCATGCAGATGCCGTGGCGCACCGAGATCGTCGAGGGCCTGCTCGGCGCCGACCTGATCGGCTTCCACCTGCCCGGCGGCGCGCAGAACTTCCTGTACCTGGCCCGCAGGCTGGCCGGACAGCCGACCTCGCGCGGCACCGTCGGTGTTCGCTCCAAGCTCGGCGTGGTGCAGGTCGGTTTCCGCACGGTCCGGGTCGGCGCGTTCCCGATCTCGATCTCCTCGGCCGAACTCGACGAGCATTCCCGGCGCCGCTCCATCCGCGAGCGAGCCGCGAAAATCCGTGCGGAACTGGGCAATCCGAAGAACATCCTGCTCGGCGTCGACCGCCTGGACTACACCAAGGGCATCGACATCCGGCTCAACGCGCTCGAAGAGCTGTTGCTCGAGGAGCGGATCGATCCGTCCGAGACCGTGATGGTCCAGCTCGCCACACCCAGCCGCGAGCGGGTGGAGAGCTACATCCAGATGCGCGGCGACATCGAGCGCCAGGTCGGCCGGATCAACGGCGAGTTCGCCCAGGTCGGCTACCCGGTGGTGCACTATCTGCACCGGCCCATCCCGCGCGACGAGCTGATCGCCTTCTTCGTGGCGGCCGATGTCATGTTGGTGACGCCATTGCGTGACGGCATGAACCTGGTCGCCAAGGAGTACGTCGCCTGCCACAGCGGCCTCAACGGCGCCCTGGTGCTCAGCGAATTCACCGGTGCCGCAGCCGAATTGCGCCAGTCCTACCTGTGCAACCCGCACGACCTGGACAGCGTCAAGGACGCCATCGTCTCCGCCATCGAGGACGATCGCGACACCAAACGCCGCCGCATGCGCTCGCTGCGCCGCCAGGTCCTCGCGCACGACGTGGACCGCTGGGCCCGCGCCTTCCTCGAGGCACTGGCACAGGGGCAGGTCGCGGGCAGCGCGCTGCTGACCGACGACGACACCTACCCGGAGGAGCGGCAGCCGTCACGCTAACCCTCTTCACAGGAATCACCCAGGTTTGGTCCAGCAAGTTCGCAGCCGGATAACGGACTATGAACCCATGAGTGGTGCGCCTGCGGAGCAGGCACCCGAGGCGCGGGTGCTGGTGGTCGACGATGAGCCGATGATCGTGGAGCTGCTCGCGGTGAGCCTGCGTTACCAGGGCTTCGCGGTGGACACGGCCGTCGACGGGGCGCAGGCGCTGGACAAGGCGCGCAGTTTCCGGCCGCAGGCGCTGATCGTCGACGTGATGATGCCCGGCATGGACGGCTTCGGCCTGCTGCGCCGACTACGCGCGGACGGCATCGACTCCCCCGTGTTGTTCCTGACCGCGCGCGACGAGGTGCAGGACAAGATCACCGGTCTCACCCTCGGCGCCGACGACTACGTCACCAAGCCGTTCAGCCTGGAGGAAGTGGTGGCCAGGCTGCGGGTGATCCTGCGCCGCGCCGGGCACGCCGCACCGCAGCGGGAGAGTTCCCGGCTCCGGTTCGAAGACATCGAACTCGATGACGACACCCACGAGGTGTGGAAGGCGGGCGAGCCGGTCGCGTTGTCGCCCACGGAGTTCACCCTGCTGCGGTACTTCATGGTCAACGCGGGCACGGTGTTGAGCAAGCCGCGCATCCTCGATCACGTGTGGCGCTACGACTTCGGCGGCGAGGTCGGCGTGGTCGAGACCTACGTGTCGTATCTGCGCAAGAAGGTCGACACCGGCGACGAGCGCCTCATCCACACCCTGCGCGGCGTCGGCTACGTCATGCGCGCCCCGAGTCGCAGCCGGTCGGCTGGAAAATGACGGAGGGCCGGATCGCGGCGCTGCGCGCCAAGACCTCCGGTGTGTTGTCGGCGATCCCCTTGCGGGTGACGCTGATGCTGATTCTGGTCGCCACCGCGGGCCTCGGGCTGTTGATCTCCGGCATGGTGGTCACCTCGGGCCTGGAACGCTCGCTGACCGACCGTACCGATCAGCAGCTGCGCAACGGCGCGATCGAATGGTCGCGCCGCCGGGTACCGCCGCCGCCGAGTCTGCCGGGCGACCCGAGGCACACCAGCCAGTTCTACGTCCGTTCGGTGCAGGACGACGGACGGGTCTACGTCATCAAGGCGTTCGGCCTGGATGTCGATCCCGCACTGCCGGATTCACCGGAGATCGGCCCGATGACCGTGCGCTCGATCGGCGGCGGGCCGATCGAATGGCGGACCCTGACCGTCCGCGTGCCGGACGGCACCACCACGGTGGCATTGCCGCTCAACCAGAACTTCGACATCGTGCAACGTCTCGTCATGCTGGAACTGGTCGTCGGGCTGATCGTGCTGACCGCGCTGGCCGTCGCCGCCTACTTCGTGATCCGGCGCAGCCTGCGCCCGTTGCTGCGGGTGGAGAACACCGCCGCCGCCATCGCCCGCGGTGACCTGTATCGCCGAGTTCCGGTGCGCGGCAGCAATACCGAGGTCGACCGGCTGTCTCGTTCACTCAACGGCATGCTCACCCAGATCCAGCAGGCGTTCGCGAAGACCGAGGCGTCCGAGGCCGCGGCCAAGCGGTCGGAGGCGAAGATGCGCCAGTTCGTCGCCGACGCCAGCCACGAACTGCGCACCCCGCTCACCACCATCCGCGGCTTCGCCGAGCTCTACCGCCAGGGCGCGACCACCGACCCCGACCTCTTCATGGACCGTATCGAACGCGAATCCCAGCGGATGGGCATCCTGGTCGAGGACCTGCTGATGCTGGCCAGGCTGGACGCTCAGCGCCCGCTGGAGCAGGGCCAGGTCGATCTGCTCGCCGTGGCCAGCGATGCCGTGCACAGCGCGCGGGCAATGGCGGCCGCCGAGCATCCGAACGGCGCGAGCCGTCGCATCGAACTCGAAATCGAAACCGGCGAAGGCACTTTGGAGGTCACCGGCGACGAGACCCGGCTGCGCCAGGTGCTGGCCAACCTGCTCAACAACGCGCTCACGCACACCCCGCCGGACGCCTCGGTCGCGGTCCGCCTCACCCCCACCGCCGACGAGGTCCTGCTCGAGGTCGCCGATACCGGCCCCGGCCTACCCGCCGACGAGGCCGACCGCATCTTCGAGCGCTTCTACCGCACCGACAACTCGCGCGCCCGCACCAGCGGCGGCACCGGGCTCGGGCTGTCCATCGTGCAGGCGCTGGTCAGCGCGCACGGCGGCACGGTCGATGTGCGCAGCACCGAGGGCGTCGGCACCACCTTCACCGTCCGGCTGCCGCGCGAAACGACCGCGTGACAACCGTTTTCGGCTAAACCGGCGTGACCTGATCGACCAGCCAGCGATCGCCGTCCTTCTCCACCGTGGCGCGCACCCGGCTACCCGTGGTTGTGCCCTCCGGTGAATCCTTGCTGGTGGTCACCTGATTCAGGAACAGCAGCACGACCACGTGCGACTTGTCGCCGGAGACGACACCGCCCGCCTGAGTGGTCGCCTTCACGTTGAGCTGTTTTTCCTTGGCGCCCGGAGCGATTGCCTGCTCGATGAGCTTCAGGTAGTCGTCCTTGAACTTCGGCGAGAGGTTGTCGGCCGCCTTCGGCAGTTCCTTGTCCACGGTCTGGAAGTCGTAGGTGAACATGGCCGAGACGGTCCGGGCGGCGGCGGTCACCGCGTCCTTGCGCGCCTGCTCGGCCTGGTTGTCGTTCCAGATCCGGAATCCGCTGACGCCGAGCACCACCACCGCCGCGAGGGCGAGCACGCTCAGGGTGGCCAGAAAGATCTTGCCGCGCTTGGTCATTCCACGCTCGGTCATTTCACGACGTGTCATCCCACGAACTCCACTTTGGAAACCGTCATACCGGAGTCGCCGCGACTCACGGTGACCCGGAACCGGTAGAACCGCGTCTGCTCGCCCTGCTGGCCCGCGTTGGTGAGCGACTGCTTGGCGGCGACCAGCACCGACGCGGAATCGTCGCTGTCGCTTTCCAGCGCCGCGTCGATGATCTCGCCGTTGGAGACCACCTTGGCCTGCTGCACGATATTCATGAACGGGTCGACCCGCCCGTCGAATTCGTTCTTGAACTGGCCGGAGGCCACCGAGAGGATCCGGTCGATATCGGCCTTGGCGGAATCGGCCCGGATGGTGGTCAGGTTGAGGATGGCCTGCCGGGCGGTCTGCTCGTATTCGCCGCGACGCTCGTCACGGGCGTCGATCGAACGCACCTTCATTCCGGCGAAGCCCGCGCCGATCAGCAGCGCGAGCACCAGGACGGCGGCCGCGGCGACGCCGATGGTGCGCCACGCACCGCGCTTGGTCCGCTCGGGTTCGGCGTCCTGCGCATCGGTGGGCACGCCCTTCGCGAGATCGACCACAGTGCTGTCGGCCGCATCGGCGACAACGGCGTCGACCGGTGCCGCGTCCTGCGCCGCCGGGGCGGAAGCCGTGACACCGGACGCGTTTTCCGCGTCGGCGGCCGTCGTGTGGTCGGCCTGACTACCCAGCGCCGCGGCGCGAGCCGTGAACGCGGCGGTGTCGGCCTTCGCGACCAGAACCGACGTCACAGCGGGGCTCGCCGTCTCTTCCGCCGGCGGACCCACCGAACGCACCGCGCGTCGCCGCGTCCGGTGCTGATCTGCGTTTTCACTACTCATCGTTGCTGCTCCTCGAGCATCGCCTGCCAGCTCGACGGTACCGTGCCAGAACCGCCCGGTCCGATATCGCCCTGTCGGTAGGTGCGGCCGTCCGGGCCGATGTACTGGCCGGTGGACGGGTCATAGGATCTCGCGGCAGCGGGCGTGCCGGTGCCGTACGCGGCGGGTGCCACCTGTGTCGAACCCGGTGCGACCGGCGCGGCCGCCGGGGCTACCGGGCGCGGCGGACCGAACGCGGGATTGTCTCCTTGCGGGACATAACCGGTCCGGCAGAGCTCGGGTGTCGGCGCTCGCACGCCCGGGAATTCCGCGCACGGCGTGTTGCGGATGCCGCGCACGTCGACCTGCGAGTCCTGCGGCACTTTGCAGTACAGGCCGGGCGGTGAGGGGATCGAATCCAGCTCACTCGGCGAGCGTCGTTCGTTGGGCGGCAGGAATCCGGTCGTGCAGGCGGGCGGGTCGTTGACCACCACCATGAAGTCGACCATGGCGCCGTATTCCACCGGTCCGCGGATGATCGTCCGCAGCGCCGCGATCAGCGGCGGGAAGACCACCAGGAGTTGTTCCAGCCCAGCGTGATAGGTGACGCCGACCTGCCCGGTACTGACCAGGTTGGTCAACAGCAGCGGCAGCGTCGGGCGCAGCGATTCGAACTGCGCGCTGACCCGCCGCATCGCGGAAGGCCCGTCGCGCAGCACATTGCGCAGCGACGGATCGTGCGCGCGCAGCTGGTCGGTGACCGTGGCCAGGTCGCTGGTCCACGACCGGATGGCCGCGTCGGACTGGATCTGGGTGTCCAGCAACGGTCCGATCTGATCGATCAGCTTCTTCGTCGGTTCCGCGCTGTTCTGCGCCTCCTGCACCAGCAGCGAGGCCGAGTCGATGAACCGCTGCAGGTCCGGGCCCGCGCCGTTGAACGCCTTGAACGCCTCGTCGATCACCTGCCGCAGCCGGGTGTCGGCGACGCTGGACAGCAGCCGGTCGGACTGGTCGAGCAGCGAGCCGACGTCCTGCGGAAGTTTGGTGCGCCCCACCGGAATCACCGCGCCGTCGGCCAGGTTGCCGCCTGCGGGATGGTCGGCCGGAATCAGATCGACGTACTGCTCGCCGATCGCGGAGACGCTGCGCACCCACGCGGCCACATCCGAGGGCACCTTGTAGTCGCTGTCGATGGACAGCTTCGCCTCGACCCCGCTCGACGTGAGCCGAATGTCCTTCACCACACCGACATTCGTGCCGCGGTAGGCCACGTTGGCGGTCGGGTAGAGACCACCGGTCGCCTCCAGTTGCACCGTGACGTCGTAGCGGCCGATGCCGAACATCGCGGGCACCTTCACATACACCCCGCCCATGATCGCCAGGCCGATCACCGTCAGCACGGCGAAGATCGACAGCTGGACGCGGACGAATCGGGTGAGCGTCATCGGCCCGGACCCCCTTGTGGCGCAGTGTTTCCCGGCAGCGGCACGGTCAGCCCGGGAATGGCGGGCAGACCGGGAATCGGCGGCAGGCCGGGAATGGTCGGCGTGGGCTGGGCGCCAGGGGCGGGCCCCGGCTGCAGCGGTCCGGTCGCCGGATTGCCGCTCTGCGTCGCGGTATCCGGCGCGAAACTGCCGATCACACCCTCGACGCCGCCGAATCGACCGCCGAGCGGCGTGCCGGTCAACCAGTTGCTGTCCAGGCGTTTTCCGGTGAGGTCGACGGTGATGAACAGGTTCAGGTAGTCGCCCATGATCGCTTTGTCGAGGTTCTTCATCGGGAACGGGAAGGTCGGAATGATCTTCAGCGACTCGATGAGGTTGGATCCCGTGTCGGCCAGCGTCCGCAGCACCGGGGCGAGGCTGCGCAGATTGGCCTTCAGGTTGTCGCCGCTGCTGGCGATGAGCCGATCGGTCACGTCGCTGAGGTCACCGAGCGCGTTGATCGTGGCGGTGATGTTCTTGGTGCGGTCGGCGAGCACGGTGAGCGCGGGGTGGATGCGCTCGATGGCGGCGGCGACCACGTCGCGCTGCTGGGCCAGTTGGCCGCCGAGGCGGTCCAGTCCGCTCATCGCCGCGATGATGTCATTGCGCTGCTTGTCCAGGTTGATGGTCAGCTCGTTGAGCTGCGGCAGCAGATCGCGGATGTCGTTCGCCCGCCCCTTGAGCGCGGAATTCAGTTCGCGGGTAATCGTTTCCAGCTGCGAGATGCCACCGCCGTTGAGCACCACCGACAGTGACGAGAGCACCTGCTCGGTCGTCGGATAGGCACCCGCCCGCTCCAGCGGGATGAGGTCGCCGTCCTTCAACTGTCCTTGCGGCACCGCGTCACTCGGCGGAGCCAGCTCGACGTGGTTGCTGCCGAGCAGACTGGTCTGCCCGATCTTGGCGACGGCATTGGCGGGTAGTCGCACGCTCGGATTCAGCGTCACGGTGACCAGCGCGTGCCAGCCCTCCACCTCGATATTCGACACGGTCCCGACGGTGACGTCGTCGACCCGGACCGGTGAATTCCTGGTCAGCGTGGTCACATTCGGCATCTGGATGCGCACCTTGTACGCGCCGTCCATGGTGCCCTCGGTGCCCGGCATCGGCAGCGAGTTCAAGCCGTCCCACTCGCAGCCCGAGATACCAAGGGCCACCGCGAGACCCACCACCAGCATTGCCATCCGGCGCGGCCGCCTCATCGCCCTCCTCCTGGAATAGCCAGTCCGGTAAGGCCGTTCGGCACGGTCACCGGAGCCGGTCCGGGCGCCGGACCCGGCGGTGCGGTCTGCCCGGCCAGGCTCGGCGGGCTGTAGGTCAACTGGTTCGGGAACGCGTGCACGCCGGTGGCCGGATTCAGCATGATCGGCGCGTAATTCATGGCGAGCGAGCTGATTACCGGCGCGAGGTACTGCGCGCACAGATCGGCGGAGCGATCCGAGTCATTGGTTTCCAGCGCCCGCACCGAGCCGCAGAGGAAGCCGAGCGGATCGGCCGTGTTGTTGAGCGAGACCGCGCCGGCCAGCGTGCCCTGGGCAGGCTTGTAGATCTGGTAGAAGTTCACCAGCGCCGTCGGCCCGGAATGCAGCACCCGCTCCAGCTCGGGCCGCTTGTCCACCAGCTGCTGGGTGACATCGGCCAGCCGCTGCACGCCCTCGGTGAGTTCGGCGCCGCTGCCGTCCAGGAACCGCTTCACGTCGCCGAGCGCGGTATCCAGATTGTCCAGTCCCGCACCGAGTTCCTGCGAAGTACCCGCCAGCACCGAGGACACCGATGCGAGCCTGCCGCCGAACTGCACGATCTGCTCGTTGCTCGCCGACAGCACGTCGACGAACTTCTGCAGATTGCGAATGGTGCCGAACAGATCGGTTCGCCCGTCCGACAGGGTGTTCAAGGTCGCGGACAGCTCGCGCAACGTGTCGCGCAGCTTCTGCCCGTTGCCGTCCATGTTGTCGGCGGCGGTGTTGACGAAGCGTCCGAACGAACCCTGCGCGTCATCCCCGACCGGACCGAGAGTCGTTGACAGCTTGGACAGTTCGGCCTTGATGTCGTCCCACTCCACCGGCACGGCGGTGTGCTCGAGCGGAATCTCCGCGCCGCTACGCATTTTCGGTCCGCTGACGTAGGCGGGCGCCACCTGGATGAACCGCGCCGATACCAGCGACGGCGAAATGATGACCGCGCGCGCGTCGGCAGGCAGGTCGATCCCGCGATCAATGGTCATCTTGACCTTCACCCGGTCCTTGCCCGGCTCGATCGAGTCGATCCGGCCGACGTTGACACCGAGCACCCGGACCTCGTCGCCCTGGTACAGCCCCGACGTCGACGGGAAATACGCGGTGATCGAGGTCTTCCCGATCCGGCTCACGCCGCTGTACACCCCGGCCAGCACCAGCACGGCGACCAGCCCACCGGCGACCAGCAGCGCCCAGCGCGGCAACTTGCGAGCTCTGTCCAGCATGTTCATCGCGGTGGCTCCTGAATGGCGGGCCCGATCGACGGCGGTGCCGGGTTGGTGAAGATGTTGCGCAGGTCCTCGGGCAGATGCTCCGGCCACACCAGCGCGTCGACCAGCGGCTGCAACTCGGTGCTGGTGGCGTTGACGACGTAGGCGTTGAACCACGGCCCGTTGCCGACCTGCTCGCCGAGCGCCGCGGCGTACGGACCGAGGCTGTCGAGCGCGTCGGAGATGTTCTGCTTGTTGCGCTGCAACAGGCCGAGTACCGAATTCAGCTTGTCCAGTGCGGGTTTGAGGATCGGCTCGTTGTCCGAGACCAGGCCGGACAGCTGCTTGGCCACCTCGTTGACGTAGACGATCAGCTGCCCGATCGCGGCGCGGCGCCGGTCCAGCTCGCCGAGCAGGTTGTTGCCGTCCAGCAGCAGCGCGTTGATCTGGTTGCTCCGGTCGGCCAGGATCTTGGTGACGTTCTGCGCCCTGGTCAGCAGCTCGGACAGCGCCTGGTCGCGGGCATTGATGCTGCGCGACAGGGCGGTTACGCCGTCCAGCGCCGCCCGCAGCGGCGCCGGGGTATCGGCGAAGGTGGCCGAGAGCGTGTCCAGGGTCTTGTCCACCTGATCCATATCCAGCCCCTGCACCGTGCGGCCGAGGTCGCCGAGCGCGTCGTTGAGCGAGTACGGGGAAGTGGTGCGGTCCAACGGAATCGGGTCGGTGCGCCGCAGCGTGCCCGATCCGGTCGGGGTCAGCTCGAGCGACTTGCGGCCGAGCACGGTGTTGGTCTTGATCGCGGCGGAGGTCTTCTGGCCCAGCACGATCGACTCGTCGAGGGTGAAGCGGACCAGCACCTTGGCGCCGTCCAGGTGCACGTCGTTCACCTCGCCGGACCGCACACCGGCCACCTGGACCGCGTCGCCGGGCAGCAGGCCGCCCGCGTCGGCGAAGTACGCGGTATAGGTCGCGCCGCCGTGGATGAACGGCAACCGGCCGAACTGCAAGGCGGAGAGGGCAATACACGCCGCGACAACCAACCCGACGATGCCGATGGTGACGGCGCGTGATCGCTCGTTCATCAGGGCGTGCACCTTCCGGTCGTCTGCTTACCCGGCAGGTTCACCTGCATCGGCTGTCCGTTCGGGCCGTCCACGACCAGGTTGGTCCCGCAGACGTAGAGCTGCAGGAACGAGCCGTAGGCGCCGATGCGGATCAGCTTCTTGTAGGTGTCCGGCAACTTGTCGAGCACCCACTGCAGGGTGTCCGAGCCGTTGTCGAGATTGGTGGACAGTCGCCCCGTCTGCTCGATGGTCGACCGCAGGTCCGGCCGCGCCGTCTGGAGCAGCCCGGTGAGGTCGCGGGTCGCGCCCGCGATGCGTGGCAGCGCGTCACCGATCGGGTCCCGGTCGGCGGCCAAACCGCTGACCAGCCGCTGCAATTCGTCGAGCGTGGTGGCGAACTGGTCGCCACGCTGATCGATGGTCGCCAGCACCGTGTTCAGGTTGTTGATCACGTTGCCGATCAGCTCGTCGCGATCGGCGAGGGTCTTGGCGAACGAGCCGCCGCTGTTGAGCAGCGAGACCAGGGTGCCGCCCTGGCCCTGGAAGATCTGCAGCAGCGCGCCGGTCAGGTCGTTCACCTGGGCCGGGTCCAGGCCGCGCAGCAGCGGCCGGAACCCGCCGAGCAGCATGTCCAGGTCCAGCGCTGGCGCCGTCTTGTCCTTGTCGATGGTGCCGCCGTCGGGCAGCACCTCGTTCGTGCCCGGCCCCTCCAGCAGCTCCAGATACCGGTCACCGACCAGGTTTTCGTAGCGGACGGTGGCGCGGGTGCTGGTGAGCAGCCGGTACTTGCGGTCGACGTCGAACTCGACGTGCGCGAGATGGTCCTTGCCCACCTTCACCGAGGAGACCGAGCCGACCGGCACGCCGGCGATGCGCACCTTCGAGCCGGGCAACATCCCCGACGAACTGGTGAACACGGCGTGATAGCCGTACTCCCTGGCGAAACGCATCTGGCTGAACACGATCACCAGACCGGCGAACACCAGCGCCATCACCAGCGTGAAGATCAGCAGTTTGACCGTCGTGGCGGTGTTCTTCACAGCGAGCCCACCCCCGGTAGCCCGGCGAACAGCAGCTGGAACACCTTCGGTGCTTCGTTGGGCTTGGTGAAACCCGTGCTCGGCACGTACGGAGCTCCCTCGTTCGTGTCGGTGACGACGTACCCCGCATGACTGTCCGGCACCCGATCGACCACGCCCTCGCAGTGCGGGCCGCCGGTCGCGTTCACCTTCGGCAGGTCGTCCGGATACTTGTAGGGCTGCGCGCCGAACATGAAGTTGGTGTTCATCCCGATGCCGGGCAGCTTGCCGCCGAACACCTCCTCGGCCAGCGGCATCATCGGGCCGAGGCCGTTGATGATGCAGCTGAGCGCAGGAGCGTATTCGAAGAGCAGGCTCGTGGTCGGCCGGAGCAGATCCAGCGCGGTGCTGAAGTTGGCCTCGTTCTCGCGCAACACCGATCCGGTGGTGTCGGCCAGGCCGATCAGGTTGGCCAGCACGTCGTCCAGGCTCTGCTGCTCGTCGACCAGCGTCTGGCTGGTGACGGTGGCGTTGTCGACGGTGCGCAACAGGTCGGGCACGGTGTCGGCGTACAGGTTGGTGACGTCGCCGGTCTGCACCAGATCCTGTTGCAGCGTGGACAGATACGGGTTGATGTCGCGCAGGTAGGCGTCGCTGCGGGCGAGCAGGTCGCCCAGCTTCTCGCCGCGGCCCTGCAGCGCCGTGCCGAGCGCGGACAGCGTCGCGTTCAGCTTCTCCGGCTGCACCTTGGCCAGCACGTCGGACAGGTGCTGGAACAGCGTGTTGAATTCGACGGTCACGTGCTGGGCGGTCACCCGCGCGCCCGGCCGCAGCGAGGCCGACGAAGGCTGTTGCGGCACGGTGAAGTTCACGTACTTCGCGCCGAAGACGGTGGTGGAGCGGATATCGACGCCCGCGTTGGCCGGAACAAGCTTCAGCTGTTCGGGATTGAGCGCCAGCTTCAGGCTGGCGCCGTCGGCGGTCTGATCGATCGAGACCACCCGCCCGATCTCCACGCCGCGCACCTTCACCTTGGCGTCCGGGTCGAGCACCAGCCCGGCGCGTGGCGCGTCGATCGTCACGGTGGCCGTCGGGGTGAATCCGCCGACGAACATCACCAACGCGACGGCGACGATCGCGACCAGCGCGAGCACCATCGCGGCACCGGCCAACTTGTATCCCACTGCTGCGCGCACTTTGTTCGAATCCGCCATATCGGTTTACCCGGAGAGGTGAAAGTTGCCGGAGGTGCCGTAGATGGCCAGCGAGATCAGCAGGGTCACCGTGACCACCGCGACCAGCGAGGCCCGCACCGCGTTGCCGACCGCGACGCCGACCCCGACCGGTCCGCCCGAGGCATGGAAGCCGTAATAGGTGTGGATCAGCATGACCGCCAGCGCCATGAAGATCGCCTGGGCGAACGACCAGAGGATGTCGCTCGGGATCAGGAAGGTGGAGAAGTAGTGGTCGTACACGCCCGCCGACTGCCCGTAGATGACCACCGTGGCGAACCGGCTGGCCAGGAACGACGCGATCACCGCGAGCGCGTACAGCGGCACGATCGCGATCATCCCGGCCAGCACCCTGGTGCCGACCAGATACGGCACCGGCCGGATCGCCATCGATTCCAGCGCGTCGATCTCCTCGGCCACCCGCATCGCGCCCAGCTGCGCGGTCGACCCGGCCCCGATGGTGGCGGCTAGTCCGATGCCGGAAATCACCGGCGCCGCGATGCGGACATTGATGAAGGCCGCGAAGAAGCCGGTGAGCGCCTCGACGCCGATATTGCCGAGCGAGCTGTACCCCTGCACGGCGATGGTGCCGCCCGCGAACAGGGTGAGGAAGCCGACGATCACCACGGTGCCGCCGATCACCGCCAAAGCACCGCTGCCCATGCTGATTTCGGCGATCAACCGAATGGTTTCGGTGCGATAGTGCGTCAAGGCACGCGGAATAGCCCCCAGGGCCTGTGCATAGAACACAGCATGTTTACCAACAGAATCGAGCGAGTCCGACATCCGACGCACTCGTCGCACGGTACGCGGGAAGCGGGATTCGATCACGAAGGCCATGCGGTCACCGCGCCGTGAACTTGATACCAACGGCGGTGACCACGACGTTCACCACGAACAAAGCCATAAAGGCGAAGACAACGGTCTGATTCACCGCATCACCGACACTCTTGGGACCACCCTTGACATTCAGACCCAGATAACAGGCCACCAGCCCGGCGATCAGCCCGAACAATCCGGCCTTGACCTCCGAGATGACCAATTCGGGCAAATGGGTCAGCAGCGTGATGCCGTTGACGAAGGCGCCGGGGTTCACGTCCTGCAGAAAGACCGAGAACAGAAATCCGCCGACGATGCCGATGGTGCACACCAGGCTGTTGAGCATCAGCGCGACGAACATCGACGCGAGCACGCGCGGCACCACCAGCCGCTGCACCGGGTTGATGCCGAGCACCCGCATCGCGTCGATTTCCTCGCGAATCGTGCGGGCGCCCAGGTCAGCGCAGATGGCGGTGGCGCCGGCCCCCGCGACGATCAGCACGGTGACGATCGGGCCGACCTGGGTGACCGCGCCGAAGGCCGCGCCCGCCCCGCTCAGATCGGCCGCGCCGATCTCGCGCAACAGGATGTTCAGCGTGAAGCTCACCAGAACGGTGAATGGAATCGCGACCAACAGTGTCGGCACGATGGAAACGCGTGCGATGAACCAGGACTGGTCGATGAACTCGCGTCCTTGAAATGGTCTGCGCACACTGGAACGCGCGACTTCGGCCGTCAGTTCGAAGAACCCGCCGACCGCCCGCAATGGCACAGCAAGGACCTCGTTCATCTTTGAACCTCCTTGCTGAAATCTGCGCGTCTTACTCACGGCACGATTCTTCACCGAGGCCGCACCGCCTCCACGATTAGAACACGTTCACTGCGTTGCCGGAAGATGTTTGCCACTTTTGAACTGCACTTTTTCTTTACATCGGCATGTGAATTTGGAACGAGTGTCAGGAGATTGATCCCACCTTTGTGAGGCGGCACACATCTCACACACCAATGTCTACCAAGTGCCCGACCCTTGATCAACAGTTGGACGGCCGATCAGCAGTTCATTGTCAGCGGGTCTTGCAGATGTCGGTCCTCGCTGCGCATGTTTCGCGCGGCCGGACGCCGGCGAACGAACTCAGCCTAGATCCATCAGGGCCGAGGCCGAGAATGTCTGCCCGGCAGGGCGTTCGGCGAAATAGCCGCCGAGGGTGGCGGCGAGATCATCGGCGGACCATTGCCCGCCGGCGGCGTCGAAGCGTTGCTCGACGATGGGCGCCGCCATGAGCGCGACCATCCCCCCGTAGACCACGAAGAGTTGGCCGTTCACCGCGTCCGCGGCGGGCGAGGCGAGGTAGGCGACCAGCCGTGCCACATGGTCGGGCGAGAGCGGATCCACCTCACCCTCGGGCGCCGCGCTGAACACGGCCTCGGTCATCGCGGTGCGTGCGCGGGGCGCGATCGCATTGGCGCGCACGCCATACCGGGACAGCGCCCGCGCGGCCGACAGGGTCAGCGCGGTGATGCCCGCCTTGGCGGCGCCGTAGTTGGCTTGACCTTCCGGTCCGAGCAGACCGGCCTCGGAGGAGGTGTTGACGAGCCTGCCGTAGATCGGCGCGCCTGCCGCTTTGGACTTGCCGCGCCAGTACGTTGCGGCGTTGCGGGACAACAGGAAATGACCGCGCAGGTGGACCGCGACAACGGCGTCGAAGTCCTCGTCGGACATGTTGAACAGCATCCGGTCCCTGGTGATGCCCGCGTTGTTCACCACGATGTCGACGCTGCCGAAGGCCTCGTCCGCGGTGCGGATCAACGCGTCCGCGGTCGCCCGTTCGGCAATGCTGCCCGCGACGAATTCGGCCTTGGCGCCGAGCGCGCGGATGTCGGACAGGGTGTCAGTAACCGCGTCGGATTCCGACAGATCGTTGACCACCACCGAAGCGCCGGCTCCAGCCAGCGCGAGCGCCTCTGCCCGCCCCAGACCTGCTCCGGCACCCGTAACGATCGCCACCCGCCCAGCAAGACTCACATCATCATTCACGACTGCGCCTCGCTGACGCTCGGCTCCGTCGTTCCTGCGGACGCTGTGTCCATGGTTCGTTCGCTGCGCTCACTCACGAGCCCGACCCTAGAACGTGTTCCATTCTATGGCAAGGGTCGGTCTCATTGCAGCCGCAGCGCCGCTTTGGGGCACTGCGCCACCGCGTCCTCGATGTCGGCCAAACGGTCCGCCGGAACGTCGGCCTCGAGGATGTGCAGCTGGTCCTCGTCATCGAGTTCGAACACGTCGGGGGCGATTCCGACGCAGATTCCGTTCGCTTCACACTGATCCAGATCGACGCTGACCTTCATGAGAACTCCTTTACCGCGATCCTTGCCGAAGCCTAACAAGCCGATGCCGCCGAACGTG
Organism: Nocardia sp. NPDC050175; assembly: GCF_044459885.1. Lineage (NCBI taxonomy): Bacteria > Bacillati > Actinomycetota > Actinomycetes > Mycobacteriales > Nocardiaceae > Nocardia > Nocardia sp. NPDC050175. Next base: position 441,585 of record NZ_JBITJI010000002.1, on the reverse strand, counting down.
GCGCCATCGACCCGATTCCCCCTCAATACTGGAACATGTTTCAGTCCATATGCAATGATCGGGTGAACCCACATCGACGAAGGCCTGAGGTATTTGCCATGCGCATTGCGTACACGCCGCAGCAGGAGGAGCTACGCGCGGAGCTGCGCGACTACTTCGCGCGACTCATCACTCCGGAGCGCCGGGCTGCGCTCAGCGCGCAGACCGGCGAGTACGGCCAGGGCAACGTGTACCGCGAGGTCGTCCAGGAGATGGGCCGCGACGGCTGGCTCACCCTGGCCTGGCCGAAGGAGTTCGGCGGCCAGGACCGGCCGACGATGGACCAGCTGATCTTCACCGACGAGGCGGCCATCGCGGGCGCGCCGGTGCCGTTCCTGACCATCAACTCGGTCGCGCCGACGATCATGCACTACGGCAGCGAGGAGCAGAAGCGCTTCTTCCTGCCCAAGATCGCGGCGGGCGAGCTGCACTTCGCCATCGGCTACTCCGAGCCGGGCGCGGGCACCGACCTGGCCAGCCTGCGCACCAACGCGGTACGCGACGGCGACGACTACGTGATCAACGGCCAGAAGATGTGGACCAGCCTGATCGCCTACGCGGACTACGTCTGGCTCGCGGTGCGCACCGATCCGAATGCCAAGAAGCACAAGGGCATCAGCATGCTCATCGTGCCGACCACGGCCGAGGGCTTCTCCTGGACACCCGTGCACACCATGGCGGGGCCGGACACCAGCGCGACCTACTACCAGGACGTCCGGGTGCCCGCGAGCGCGCTGGTCGGCCAGGAAAACGGTGGCTGGTCGCTGATCACCAACCAGCTCAACCACGAGCGGGTCGCGCTGACCTCGGCGGGGCCGTTGGGTCTCGCGGTGAGCCAGACCGTGGAATGGGCCCGCAACACCAAGGCGGCCAATGGTTCCCGCGTCATCGACCAGGAATGGGTGCAGCTCAATCTGGCGCGGGTGCACGCCAAGGTGGAGTACCTGAAGCTGCTCAACTGGGAGATCGCCAGCCGGGCCGACGCGGGCGGCGACGCCGCGCCACGGCAGTGGGACGCCTCCACCTGCAAGGTGTACGGCACCGAACTGGCCACCGAGGCGTACCGGCTGCTCATGGAAGTCCTCGGCCCGCAGGCCTATCTGCGCCAGGACTCGCCCGGCGAGGCATTGCGCGGACGGCTCGAGCGGATGCACCGGGCCGCGCTGATCCTGACCTTCGGCGGCGGCACCAACGAAGTGCAGCGCGACATCATCGCGATGACCGCCCTCAAGCAGCCCGCGTCGGCGCGCTGAGTCGGAAAGCAGGTAGCAGACATGGATTTCACTCCCACCGAAGCCCAGCTCGACCTGGGCAGGCTGACCGGCGAGGTATGCGGCAAGCTCGTCACCGCCGACCGGCTGCGCGAACTCGACACCGCGGCCGAGCGATTCGACGAGGCGCTCTGGAGTTCGCTTGCCGAGACGGGTGTTCTCGCGGCGGCACTTCCGGAGTCCGTTGGTGGCAACGACTTCGGCGTGCTCGAGCAGACCGCCGTCCTGCGTGAGCTCGGCAAGTACGTCGCCGCGGTGCCGTATCTGTGGTCGATCGTGGTCGGCGCGGGCGCGCTGGCGAAGTTCGGCGATGCGGCGCAACAGGATCGGGCGACGCAGGCGGGTGCGGGTCAGGTGATCCTGACCGCCGCGCTCACCGAGGAGCACAACTGGGAACCCGCCCGGCCCACCACCACCGCCGTCGAGGCGGACGGTGGCTGGCGGCTCACCGGCGCCAAGATCACGGTGCCCTTCGCCAACCGGGCCGACCGCATCCTGGTCCCGGCCACGGTGTCCGGGACTGTCGCGGTATTCCTGGTCGATCCGTCGGCGGCGACCGTGACCGCGCAAGAAGTCGTCGACCGCACCCCCGAGTACGCCGTCGAACTCACCGACACCCCCGGCGAATTGATCGGCACCGTCGAGAACGGGGCCGAGATCCTCGACTGGCTGCTCACCCGCGCCTGGCTCGGACTCAGCGCCCTCCAGCTGGGCACGCTCGAACGCGCACTCGACCTAGTCGCCGAATATGCCCGCGAGCGTGAACAATTCGGCAAAGCGGTGGGCAGCTTCCAGGCCGTCGCCCAGCGCCTGGCCGACGCCTACATCGACGTCCAAGGTCTGCGCCTGGCACTCACCCAGGCCGCCTGGCAGATCTCCGAAGACCTACCCAGCGCGGCAGCCGTGCACACCGCCAAGTTCTGGGCCGCCGACGCGGGCCACCGGGTGGCACACACCGTCGTGCACATCCACGGCGGCGTCGGCATCGATCGAGATCACATCGTGCACAACTACTTCACCGCCGCGAAGCACCACGAATTCGCCCTCGGCGGCGGCACCGACCACCTCCGTGCCCTCGGCGCACTGTTGGCGGCTACCCCGTCCTGATCCGTCGCACTAGAACGCCTCGCCGATACCGGCGGGGCGTTCTTTTGTCTGTGCCGAACTCACTCGGGATACACCCCTTCGCCAGTTGCGTTGCAGGCAAGGCGATTTTGCGAGCGTCGAGCCCGCCCTCAGTCGACATCGGCACCTATCCGAACGCTCACCCGTACCGAATATCGAGAGGTTCCGCATGACACCGCGGTGCGCGCACCGCGCACCCCAACGATTCGGGAGGACGATATTCCCACCGTACGGTCCACCCTCGCTCGCCTGTCGGTCGCAGTCCTCGGAGTTTTCGCCGTCGCGGGCGCCGCTCCAATGGCGACCGCGCATCCCAGCGTCGAGACCAGCGAGCCGGGTACCGGGCATGCGGCCGCCGCGCTGATTGCCCAAGCACAGGCCCGCACCGACAGTGCCAACGCGCGCGGCCGGTCCGCGTTTGCCGCGTCTGTCCACACCGACGAACCGGGTACCGCGCCTTCCGGTCCGGCCGAGGACATCCAATTCCGCCCCTCGCTGCCTGCCGCCGGGAAAGCCGCGTTGACGGCCGCACGCTCGGCCACCGCCGCCCTCACCGCCGTGCTGGAACTCCCGCAGCCGCCGAAGAATGTCCAGCTGACCGCGGCGGCGGCCAAACGAGCCGCCGACGAGTCCGCGGCAGCCCCGACCGACATCGCGCTCGCCAACCTCGCCGCGACCGCGGAGAACAAAGCCCTTGCCGCCAGCGCCGCGGCCTTCGGCACGACCGCGACCTGGATCGAATGGATCGCGCCCAGCTAGCCGATGGCCTAGGCCGAAATCACAACCTGCTCAGCCGAATCGGCCGCTGGTTGCACCGGGGCAGCCCTGCTGCCCAGGTCCGCCTACCGGTTTGCCGACGCCGAAGTGAGATAGCGCTGCAGGGTAGGCGCGATTTCGGCGATCAGCTCCTCCTGGGTGAAGGCGACGACCGGGGGGATGCGGAGGATGTAGCGGCATAGGGCGATGCCGAGGAGTTGGGTGACGACGAGGGCGCTGCGGCGGGGGGCGTCGGCGGGGTCGCCGAAGCGGAGGACGGCGGGGAGGACCTGCTGGGCGAAGACGTCGCGGAAGCGTTCGGTGACGGCTTCGTCGGTGATGGATGAGCGCAGCAGGGTCAGCAGGACCTCGTTGCCGGGGGGCTCCTCCCAGAGGGCGAGGAAGCGGCGGATCAGCAGTTCGCCGACGGCGTCCTGGTCGGCGGCGGCCAGGTCGGGTAGGGCGAGATCGATGTCGACCGCCGCGGCGAACAGGCCGTCCTTGCTGCCGAAGTAGCGCATGACCATGGACGGGTCGATGGCGGCGTCCGCGGCGATGGCGCGGATGGTCGCCTTGCCGTAGCCCTCGGCGGCGAACCGGGCGCGGGCCGCATCGAGGATGGTCGCACGGGTCGCGTCGGAGCGGCGCACAGGCTGCTGATCAGGCTCGATCGTCATGCCAACGAATGTAGGCCAACAACTGTTGACTTCGCAACGCGGGGCGCGCTACCGTTATGTCAACAGGCGTTGGCCTACAGATGTTGACCTCAGGAGTTCCGATGAACACCACCCAGAATCCGCTGCCGGACACCACTTCCGTCGCGATCGTCGGCGCGGGCCCCGCCGGACTGACCGCGGCGATCACCCTCGCCGACGCGGGCGTCGACTTCGTACTACTGGACCGTCTCGCCGAGGGCGCCAACACTTCTCGCGCCGCCGTCGTGCACGCCAGAACCCTCGAGGTGCTGCACGAACTCGGTATCGCCGAGGAGCTCATCGCCAAAGGTCTTGTGGTGCCGCGATTCACCGTGCACGACGGCCCGCGCACCCTGGCGACCATCCGATTCGACAACCTCCCGACGCAGTACCCCTTCACCCTGATGGCGCCGCAGGACACCACCGAGGCGGTACTGCTCGCCCGGCTGCGCAAGGCAGGCGGCGACGTCCACCGGCCGTACCAGGTGACCCGGGTCGCCGACGAAAACAACGGCGTCACAGTCGAATACACCGACGAGGCGGGCACCACCGGTACCCTGCGCGCCGACTACGTCGTCGGCGCCGACGGCATGCACAGCGTCGTCCGCGACCAGGCGGGCATCGCCTTCACCGGCGACACCTACGCCGCCTCTTTCGTGCTCGCCGATGTCCGAATGGACTGGCCGGTAGCCCGCGACGAAGTGGCACTGCATCTTTCACCGGAGGACGTCACCGTCGTCGCACCACTCCCCGACGATGCCGACCCGACCCGGTACCGAGTAGTCGCCACCGTCGACGAGGCTCCCGAGCACCCCACCCGCGACGACATCCAAACCATCCTCGACACCCGAGGACCCGGCGGCGACATCAAAGTCCGTGAGGTGCTGTGGAGCTCACGCTTCCGCGTCCACCACCGCGTCGCCGACCACTACCGCGCCGGCCGAATCTTCCTGGCGGGCGACGCCGCCCACGTGCACAGCCCCGCAGGCGGTCAGGGCATGAACACCGGCATCCAAGACGCCGCCACCCTCGGCCCGCTCCTCGCCCGCGCACTCAACGGCGAGTCGTCAACGCTGCTCGATACCTACGAAACCACCAGGCGCCCAATAGCACTCGATGTAGTCAGTTTCACCGACCGCATGACCCGCATAGGCACCCTCCGCTCCCCCTCGGCCCGCGCCGTCCGCAATCTGGCCATGTCCACCCTCACCCACATCCCCGCCGTCCGCAGCGGCCTCGCCTACCGCTTGGCCGAACTCGCCAACCGCTGAAAGTCGAAAGCGGCTACTGGATACTGGCTTTCGCCGAGTGGAAGTCATCGTTGGTGAAGTCGACCTGGCGCTGCGCATTCGACAGCGCGGTCACCACGCAGGTGCCGAAGGATCCGGTTCGGTCGAACAGCGTCGCGCTGCCGACCGCGACACCGTCCGCGCTGATGTGGCTGTCGGCCTCCACGCCGACCTCGGACCCCACCGGCTGCCGGGCCAGCGCCAGGGTCATATCCGTGTTGATGAAGCCGATCCCGGCACTGCCCCAATTGGTCATCAGGCTCGTCGCCTCGCCGATCACCACGGCACCGACGAAGGGCGAGGGCGTCTCACCCTCGACCACGCACAACGGCACCTGCCACATGCGCTTTCGACTGTCGTTCTGGTGCTCACCGATCTCGCCGGACCAACCTTCGGCATGGGCATCACTGCCCCACAGCGGACGGGTGGGTTCCGTGGCGACCGGCACCGACGGCGGCTGCGGGACCTCCGCCCGCGTCCACAACTGCCCCGGCGGCTGGACCGATCGCTTGAGAAAGACGACCGTCGCCCTGGCGACGTCCACGCCGTCCTGCATCAGCGCGGCATCGGCGACGCGGATCCGCCGACCTTCGCGAACCAGCTCCGTCACCACGGTCAGCGGTTTGGCCAGAGTGGGCCGGAACAGATCAACGGTCAGTCTGGCGGGCATGAAGCCTGCCGAACAATGCTGCTGTTCCAGCGCTCTGGCCATCAGTCCGCAGACCGCGGGTCCATTGATCATCGTGGGCGACCAGGCGCTCGCGGCGAACGGCAACGGCTCGAAGCCGCGCGCGGTTGCCTCGAAGTACCCGTAACGGACAACCACTTTCGATCTCCCCCTGTTTCCGATGGTCCTACTTGCGGCTCGCCTCGGCGTGCTCGTCGGCGGCGCGCTCCTCGGTTTGCGATTTGGCCCAACGATAGTCGGGCTTGCCCGCCGGGGAGCGTTTGATCTCGTCGACGAACCACAGGCTGCGGGGCAGCTTGTAGGGCGCGATCTCCTTGGTGAGGAAAGGGCGCAGATCATCGATGGTCGGGCGGTTTTCGCCACGGCATTGCACCACCGCGACGACGCGCTGGCCCCAGCGTTCGTCGTCGATGCCGACTACCAGGGCGTCGAAGATCTCCGGGTGGGTCTTGAGCGCGCCTTCGACCTCTTCGGGGTAGATCTTCTCGCCGCCGCTGTTGATGCTGACCGAGCCGCGCCCGAGCATGGTGACCGTGCCGTCTTCTTCCACCCTGGCGTAGTCGCCGGGGATGGCGTAGCGAATCCCGTTGTACTCCTTGAACGTTGCGGCGGTCTTCGCCTCGTCCTTGTAGTAGCCGAGCGGAATGTGCCCGCGGCGAGCCAGAATGCCGACCTCACCCGAGCCGGGCCGGACGGGATTGCCTGCTTCGTCGAGCACCTCGGTGGAGCCATCGATCTTCACCCGCGGCCCACCGGTGTGGTTGACGCCCTTGGCCACGATCGAGATACCACCGAATCCCGTCTCCGAGGAGCCGATCGAATCGGAGATCATCCGGTTGGGCAGCAGCTCGAGGAACTGGTCCTTGATCGCGGGCGAGAACAGCGCCGCGCTGCTGGCCATCACGTACAGGCTCGAAAGGTCATAGGGCTGACCGGTTTCCGGATTGCCCTCGATCAGCGCGTCCAGCATCGGCCGCGCCATCGCGTCGCCGGTGATGAAGATCAGGTTGATCTTGTGCCGGTCGATCGCCTGCCACACCCCGTGCCCACTGAACTCGGGCAGCATCACCGCTTTACCACCGTCGAACAGACTGTGGAAGGTGGCCGTCTGCGAGCCGCCGTGGATCATCGGCGGAATCGGGAACCGGACCATGCTCGGATTGTTGGCCGCACCGACCTTGGACTGCTGCCATTCGTCCTCGATGGGCTCACCGGTGATGAAGTTGATGCCGCCGCCGAGCACCCGCCACCAGTCCTCGTGCCGCCACATCACGCCCTTCGGCAGCCCGGTGGTGCCGCCGGTGTAGAGCATGAAGACGTCGTCAGGGGAACGCTCGCCGAAGTCCCGCTCGCCCGAGGAGGCCGCCAGCGCCGCCTCGTATTCGACCGAATCCGCTGCGGTCGCGACCGTGCCGGTCGTATCGTCGTCGACGACGAGCACCGTCTGCAGCAGCGGCGTATTCGGCCGGACCCCGGCCACCCGATCGGTGTAGCGGCGCTCGTGGATCAACGCGACCATGTCCGAATTGTCGAAGATATATTGCAACTCGTTCTCGACGTATCGGAAGTTCACGTTGATCATCACTGCCCGCGCCTTGAACACCGCGACCATCGCCTCGACGGCCTCGATCGTGTTACGCGAGTAGATGCCCACCTTGTCGCCCGGTTTCACACCGTGTTCGAGCAGGTAGTGAGCCAACTTGTTGGCGCGCTCCTCCAGCTGTGCGTAGGTCACCTCGCGGCCGTCGTCAGCGAGCGCGACGCGGTCGGGCATCAGGTCGATGGAGTGTTCGACAAGGTCCGCTATGTTGTAGCTCACAAGGCTAAAAATAGAACGTGTTACCGTTCCTGGCAAGGCCGTAGCGACTGCTCGCAGGTCGCTCGAAACGATCGGCTCGAAGGTCAGGAGATTCGCTAATGCCACATTGCCTCGTCGAGAAACGCGACCATGTCCTCATCGTGACGATGAATCGCCCCGAGGCGCGCAACGCGCTGTCGGCGGAGATGATGGCGATCATGCGCGACGCCTGGGACCAGGTGGACAGCGATCCGGACATCCGGGTGGCCATCCTGACCGGCGCGGGTGGCGCGTTCTGCGCGGGCGCGGACCTCAAGGCGATGACCACTCAGCACCCCGGCGATTCGTTCGCGGGCGGCGGCTGGGATCTGTCCAAGATCGAGGCACTGCTCAAGGGCCGCAGGCTCACCAAACCGCTGATCGCCGCGGTCGAGGGCCCGGCCATCGCGGGCGGCACCGAGATCCTGCAGGGCACCGACATCCGGGTGGCCGGCGAAAGCGCGAAATTCGGTGTGTCCGAGGCGCGTTGGGGGCTGTTCCCGCTCGGCGGGTCCGCGGTGCGGCTGGTCCGTCAGATTCCGTACACCGTCGCCGCCGACATCCTGCTGACCGGCAGGCACGTCACCGCCGCCGAGGCCAAGGAGATCGGGCTGATCGGCCACGTGGTGCCCGACGGCAGCGCGCTCGACAAGGCACTCGAACTCGCCGCACTGGTCGCCGCCAACGGTCCGCTCGCCGTGCAGGCCATCCTGCGCACCATCCGCGACACCGAGGGCATGCACGAGGAAGAGGCGTTCCAGATCGACGCGAAGCTCGGCACCGCCGTCTTCCGCTCGACCGACGCCAAGGAGGGCCCGAAGGCCTTCGCGGAGAAGCGTAAGCCGACCTTCACCGGCAGCTGAGAAAGCAACGCCCCCGGGACCATTCGGTACCGGGGGCGACCCCTCGCCGGGCTCAACAGCCCGGGTAGTCCATCCAGAACGGCTCCCACTGGTGACCGTCCGGGTCGAGGAAGGTGCGGCTGTACATGCCGACCTGCTCCTCCTGCGCCCGCTTGGCCTCGCTGATCTCCTCGGTGCCGCCGGCGGCCAGTGCTGCGGCCGCGAGCGCGTCCACCTCCGCGACGCTGGTCAGCGCCAAACTGTAACTGGCACCGATCTTCTCGGCGGTGTCCGCGACCCGGCGCTTACTGAAGGTGGTGAAGAACTGTCTGGTCAGCAGCATCAGGCAGATGTTGTCATCGATTACGATGCAGGCCGCGTTGTCGTCGCAGAATTCCTGGTTGACCTTCCAGCCGAGCGCCTCGTAGAAATCCTTCGACCGGTTCAGCTCGGCGACGGGTAGGTTGAGGAAAATCATCCGGCTGGTCATGTCGGCACCTTTTCGTAGTCCGCCTGTTTAGTTGCGCACAAATAAGGACGAACCCCGGCTGCCGAACTCATCGCTCGCCCACACGATGTGACAGGCCGCACTGCGGCGAGCCCGGCGATGATCTTGATCGCGCTGGTGGCGGGCTTTTGGGTCTGGGATGTGTCGGTGGGCTGTGGCAGGGTGACACCCATGAACGACTTGTCCGGCTCGTCCGCCGGCCTCGCTCCCGACGTGCTCGAATCCTTCGAGAAGCACCGCCGGGAATTGTGCGCTTACGCCTACCGCATGCTCGGCTCCTCCTTCGAGGCCGAGGACGCCGTCCAGGAGACCTTCACCCGCGCGTGGAAGTCCTACGACTCCTTCGAGGGACGCGCGAGCCTGCGCTCCTGGCTGTATCGGATCACCACCAACGTCTGCCTCGACATGCTCGACGGACCGCAGCGGCGCGCCAGGCCGATGGACCTGTCCGGACCGTCGCGACCGGATTCACCGCTACCCGCGCCACAGCCGGATTACGTCTGGATCGAGCCGATCCCGAACGCCCTGGCCTTCGGCGCCGATCCGGCCGACCATGCCTCGGCCAAGGACACCCTGCGCCTGGCCTTCGTCGCGGCCTGTCAGCACCTGCCCGCCACCCAGCGCGCGATCCTGATCATGCGGGAGGTGCTGCGTTTCTCCGCCAACGAGACCGCCGAGGCCCTCACCATGTCCCCCGCGTCGGTCAACAGCGCGCTGCAACGCGCTCGCGCCACCATGTCGAAGGTGCAGCCCGCCGCCACCGACACCTACGACGAATCGAACGAGGATCAGCGCAAGCTGATCGACAACTTCGTCAAGGCGTTCGAGGCGTACGACATGGACGCCCTCACCACACTGCTCAAAACCGACGTCTCCCTGTCCATGCCGCCGCTCGAATTCTGGGTCTCCGGCCCGGCGAACGTGGCCGCATTCATGCTGGGCCACGGCAACGCCTGCCGCGACTCCCGCATGATCCGACTGGAAGGCGCCAACGGCGAACCGGCCTTCGGCCAGTACAAGCCCGGCGACGAGCCGGGTGTGTGGATCCCGTGGTCGGTCATCGTCCTCGAGCTCGACGCCGACGCCATCTCCGGCATGTGCTTCTTCCTCGACACCGAGAAACTGTTCCCACTCTTCGGCCTGCCGCCGGAACTGCGCGAACCGGTCTGAGCCCGCCCCGCCCCCGCCCCCGCCCCCGCCGAGAGGTTTGCAAGAACGAGTGGGCAGGTCGTTTCTGAGGAGTTGCAGTCGCTTTCGGGATTCGCACCCCTTTGGGGTGCTCAGAGGGGTGCGAATCCTGGCGGCGCAACCGCGCCACCCCTAGGCGGCAAACAGCCGCACCCACTCTGCAAATCTGCACTCTCACTCGGGATCTGCACTGACTGTAGGGCCCTATTCCGAGTGCAGATCCCGAGTGAGAGTGCGGATCTATGGTGAATCCGGGTACAGCACGGCCTGCGCTGAACGGCTCACCCGTTGTTTAACCTGCACACCCGCTATACCGGGTGTGCAGGTTAAACAACGGGTGAGCACCTTCCAATCCCCCACGCGAGCAGCGGAATCGGCACCCTCTATCGGGATCGCACACCCGGATTAGGGCCTTACTGCCGGGCGGATTCCGAGAATTAGGGCCCTACTGCCGGGCGGATGCCGAGAAAGGGTGCCGATCGGTGCTCGAAACCGGGAACACACCCCGCCACGAGTGCCCAGCACCCACCCCACCAAGCCGAACCCAGAATCTGCGCACTCTCTCGGGACCTGCACTGGGGCGAATTCCGAGAAAGAGTGCGGATCCGCAATCGAACCGGGAACACACCCCGCCCCGAGTGCCCAGCGCCCCACCCCACCAAGCCGAAACCGGAATCTGCGGACTCTCTCGTGACCTGCACTGGGGCGAATGCCGAGAAAGAGTGCTGATCCGCAATCGAACCGGGAACACACCCCGCCCCGAGCGCCCAGCACCCCACCCCACCAAGCCGAACCCAGAATCTGCGCACTCTCTCGGGATCGGCACTGGCTTTAGGGTCCTATTCCGAGTGCCGATCCCGAGTGAGAGTGCAGATCTTGGGTGTACCGGTTGGAGGGGTTACTTCGCAGGCTGATTGATCACCCGACGTCGCGCACCCCGTACAGAGGAAGCGCACCTCGCGCAAACGCTGTGCGACCCCGCACTCGCCACTCTGACTACAGAATCCGCACTCTCACTCGGGATCGGCACTGGCTTTAGGGCCCTATTCCGAGTGCCGATCCCGAGACAGAGTGCAGATCCTGGAGACACCGGCTCACCGAGCACCTGACGGGTCTGATCGAGCATCGAAACCGCCGCCGACCACCCGCTCTTGTCCAAAGCGCTTGTCACGCAACCACAGCCAGATGACCACCTCACCAACGCGACACCGCGCACCTGACGTGCACCTAAAGCCGGGTACGGCACACGACGCGCCCAGCACTACTCACGGGAAAATGTGGATAGGTCTTCAGCTTCTCTGGACTGTCCACCTCTGGAGTCCTGAGAAGCACTTGCCCGGATAGGTGCACTATTCCGAGGGTCTCTGCGTGTACTGGTCCGAGATCGTGTACGGAGAGATCTCCGGTGGTGTGCTGTCTGCGAGGTTTTCGACTGGTTCATCGGATGACCGGAGTAGTGCTGAGCACGTCAGGTGGGGTACCCGACCTTCTCTTCCGCAGCCTGTGATGGGCAGCGTGTGGGTTCCAGCGTGAGGACTGGCTGTGGTCCGGTTGAAAGATGCTGGGGAAATCGAGGCGAGTCAAAGGGTCGTTGGGTGTCATCGAGGCGAGTCAAATGGTTGCTGTTGAAGATCGTTTAGCGACCATATGACTCGACTCGATGGGTGGTTACGACGCGGGGACGTAGCGCTCGCGGAGTTTGCGCTTGTAGAGCTTGCCGTTGGGGTCGCGGGGTAGCTCGGCCAGGTAGTCCACCGACTTCGGCATCTTGTACTTCGCTAATTGCGTTGCGGCGAAGGCGAGTAGGTCGGCGGTGAGTTCGTCGCTGCCTTCGATGCCCTCCGCAGGCTGCACCACGGCCTTCACTTCAGCGCCCCAATCCGGGTGCGGGATACCGAAGACCGCTACGTCGGCGACCTTCGGGTGGGTGATCAGTACGTTTTCGATCTCGGCCGGGTAGATGTTCACGCCGCCGGACAGGATCAGGTCGGAGCGGCGGTCGTGCAGGTAGAGGTAGCCGTCCTCGTCGAGGTGGCCGATGTCGCCGACGGTGAACAGGTCGCCGACGCGGGAATCCTCGGTCTTGGCCTTGTCGTGGTGATACTCGAAACTCGAAGCGCCCATGCGCATGTAGACCAGGCCGGGCTCATTCGCGGGCACCTCGGTGCCGTCCTCCTCGCTGAGCACCTTGATCACCGACCACGGCCACGGCTTGCCGACCGAGCCGGGCTTGCGCAGCCACTCGGTCCCGTTGATCACCGTGCCGCCGCCCTCGGTGGCCGCGTAGTACTCGGTGACGGTCGGTCCCCACCACTCGAGCATCTTCCGCTTGGTCTCCTGCGGACACGGCGCGGCACCGTGCACCATGCTGCGCAACGAGGACACGTCGTACTTGGCGCGCACCGCCTCGGGCAGCGCGAGCAGCCGATGGAACTGGGTCGGCACCATGTGACTGTGCGTCACCCGGTACTTGTCGATCAGCCGCAACATCTCCTCGGCTTCCCACCGATCCATCAGTACGAGCTTGTGCCCCAGCTGAATCGAGATGGTCGCGAAGTTCAGCACCGCGGTGTGATAGAGCGGCGAGCCGCAGATGTGCACGTGATCGTCGTACGGCGCCAGCTCGAACAGGCTGAAGAACGCGCCGGTATGCGGCGGAACGACATCCGGGTCCGCGCCGGTGAGCGGACGCCGAACGCCCTTGGGCCGCCCGGTGGTTCCGGAGGTGTAGAGCATCGGCGCGCCGGTGCTGCGGTCGGCCGGTCGCCCGGTATCCGCGGCGCCCAGCCAGGCCACCGACTTGAAGCCCTCGATCTCGCCCACCGAAAAGCGCGCCGCGGCAGGCAGTTTCGCCTCGTCGGCGGCGGCCTTCCCGGTGGCGGCGAAACGATCGCTGACCAGGAACGCCTTGGCCTCGCTGTCCTGCAGGATGTAGGCGACCTCGGGGCCGGTGAGGTGCCAGTTCACCGCGACGATGTACAGCCCGGCCTGGTACGCCGCGAAGTAGGCGGCGATCGCCTCGACGCAGTTGTGCACCATGCTCACCAGCACATCGCCGGTTTCCAGGCCGAGCCCGCGCAGGCCGGTGGCGTAACGGTCGGCCAGCGTGGCCAATTCGCGATACGTCACCTCCCGGCCCGCCGGATCGACCATGGCGATCCGATCGGGTTCGGCTTCGGCGATGTTCCAGAGACCGAGAATTTTTACTGGCTCCTGCCCTGGGGGATGGTTAGGAGGCGTAGCCGACGGGGTGGGTGAGGCATTCACCCTATTGAATCTAGAACGTGTTCTACATATCGACAAGGGGTGCGAGCCGACGTAATTGCTCGACATCGGGAGCCGACACCAACATCATGGTGACACCGGCCGCCGACCAGACCCCGAGTTGCTTACGGACATGCTCCTCGTCGCCGATGATCGCGGTGTCCAGAATCATTTCGTCTGGCACCACGGCCGCCGCCTCGGCCTTCTTGCCGGACAGGAACAGCCTGCCGATCTCGTCGACCTCCCGCTCGTAGCCCATCCGCCGATAGACCTGCGCATGGAAATTCTGTTCCGGCGCACCCATGCCGCCGATGTAGAGCGACATGATCCAGCGCATCTTCTCGAGCTCGCTCGCCGGATCGTCGGTGATCACCACCTGACAGCTGGCGGCAATCTCGAAATCCTCGCGCGAGCGCCGCGCGCCCGCCCTGGCGAAACCCTCGTCCAGCCAGTCGTTGTACATGTTCGCCAGCCGCGGCGCGTAGTAGATCGCCAGCCACCCGTCCGCGATCTCCGCGGTCAGCGCCACATTCTTCGGGCCTTCCGCGCCGAGCCAGATCGGCAAATCCGCACGTAGCGGATGCACGATCGGCTTGAGCGGCTTACCGAGTCCGGTCGAACCCGGCCCGAGGTAGGGCAGCGGGTAATTCGGCCCGTCGTTGGTGACCGGCCCTTGCCGCTCGAGGATGCGCCGGATGATCCCGACGTATTCGCGGGTGCGCTGCAAAGGCTTGGCGAACGGCTGCCCGTACCAGCCCTCCACCACCTGCGGCCCGGACACCCCGAGCCCGAGGATCGCCCGGCCGCCGCTGAGATGATCCAGCGTGAGCGCGTGCATGGCGGTCGCGGCGGGCGTACGGGCCGACATCTGCACCACTGACGTGCCGAGCCGCACCCGCTCGGTCGACGATCCCCACCAGGTCAGCGGGCCGAACGCGTCCGATCCCCACGATTCCGCCGCGAACACCGCATCGAACCCGGCCTCCTCGGCCGCGACCACCAACTCCCCCGCATGCTGCGGCGGCTGCGCCATCCAGTACCCGAGTTGCAGTCCGAACTTCATGGAACACCCTTTCCGAGACAACTGCTTGCCAGCAGAATAAGAACCTGTTCTACTCGACATTGTGACTCAGGGGAATACTGCATCCGGCATAATCGCGGATGAGAGAGGGTCGGAATTGAACACCGCACCCGATGTGCTCAGCGCGCCCCTTCGGGTGCGATTCGACTACACCCGGTCCGTGGGACCGACGATCGGCAACTTTCTGACCAACCTGCGCGCCCGCAAGCTCGTCGGCGTGCGCGGCTCGGACGGGCGGGTGCTGGTGCCACCGCCGGAATACGATCCGGTGACCGCCGAGGCGCTCACCGAATTCGTCGATGTCGCCGACACCGGCACTGTCGAATCGTGGACCTGGGTGCGCGAGCCGCTGCCCGGCCAGCCCTTCGACCGGCCGTTCGCATGGGCGCTGATCCGGCTGGACGGCGCGGACACCGCGCTGCTGCACGCCGTCGACGTCGCCACGCCCGACGACATTCAGACCGGTCAGCGGGTGACCGTCAGGTGGGCAGCCGAGACCACCGGCAGCATCCACGACATCGCCTGCTTCGTGCCTGGCGAAACGTCCGACGCACCAGCCGAAGCCGCGGCCGACGGTGACCCGGTCACCATCATCACCACACCGGTCGATCTCAGCTACAACCACACCGCCTCCCCGCAGGAGACCGTCTACCTGCGCGGACTGGCCGAAGGCAAGCTGCTCGGTGGCCGCACCGACGCCGCGGGCAAGGTGTACTTCCCGCCGCGCGGCGCCAACCCGACCGACGGCAGACCCACCGATCAGGTCGTCGAGCTGCCCGACCACGGCACGGTCACCACGTTCTGCATCGTGAACGTGCCGTTCCTCGGTCAGCGGATCAAGCCGCCGTACGTCGCGGCCTACGTGCTGCTGGACGGCGCGGACATCCCGGTGCTGCACCTCGTACTCGGTTGCGAGGCAAGCGAAGTGCGGATGGGCATGCAGGTGAAGGCCGTGTGGAAGCCGCGCGAGGAGTGGGGCTTCGGGCTGGAGAACGTGGACCATTTCCGCCCCACCGGCGAGCCCGATGCCGAGTACGACACCTACAAGCACCACCTCTGAGAGGCGAACGTTGACTGACAACGCCACCGACATCGCGGTCGTGGGTTTCGCCCACGCACCGCACGTGCCGGAAACCTTCGGCACCACCAACGGTGTGGAGATGCTGGTGCCCTGCTTCCAGCAGCTCTACGGCCAGCTCGGCATCACCAAGTCCGACATCGACTTCTGGTGCTCCGGCTCCTCGGATTACCTTGCCGGACGCGCTTTTTCGTTCATCTCCGCGATCGACGCAATCGGCGCGGTGCCGCCGATCAACGAGTCGCACGTGGAGATGGACGCGGCCTGGGCGCTGTACGAGGCGTGGGTGAAACTGCGCTCGGGACAGGCGAAGACCGCGCTGGTGTACGGCTTCGGCAAGTCGTCGGCGGGCACGCTGCGCCAGGTGCTCACCATGCAGCTCGATCCGTACCTGGTGACGCCGCTGTGGCCGGACGCGTGGTCCATCGCAGGCTTGCAGGCCAGGGCCGGGCTCGACGCGGGCCGCTGGACCGAACGCGACATGGCCGCGGTTGCCGCTGGCGACGGCGGTGATGTCGAAAGTCTGCTCGGCGCACCGTATATCGCCGATCCGCTGCGCGCCCACGACGTCGCCCCGATCACCGACGGCGCTGCCGCCATCGTGCTCGCGATCGGCGACCGGGCCCGCGAACTCTGCGAGCGTCCCGCGTGGATCACCGGGATGGCGCATCGGGTGGACACCCCGATGCTCGGCGCCCGCGATCTCACCGTCTCTCCCTCCACTTCGGCTGCGGCACAAGCGGTTACCGGCGGCGATACCAACTTCGACATCGCCGAGTTGCACGCGCCGTTCAGTCATCAGCAGCTGATCCTGGCCGAGGCGATCGGCCTGAAGAACGGCACGAAGGTGAATCCGTCGGGCGGCGCGCTCGCCGCGAATCCGATGTTCGCCGCCGGGCTGGAACGAATCGGCTTCGCGGCCAAAGCGATCATGGGCGGTTCCGCGAATCGCGCGCTCGCCCATGCGACCAGCGGGCCCGCACTGCAGCAAAACCTTGTGACAGTTCTTGATTCGGAGGCGAGCCGATGAGTTTCCCGGCCGCGGTGCTCGGCACCGGACAAACCCATCACGTGACGAAAAGAACCGATGTATCGATGGCGGGCATGTGCCGCGAAGCCATCGATCGTGCGCTCGACGACGCCGGTCTCACCATCGCCGACATCGACGCGGTGGTCGTCGGCAAGGCGCCGGACCTGTTCGAGGGCGTCATGATGCCCGAGCTGTATCTGGCGGATGCGTTGGGCGCCACCGGAAAACCGCTGCTACGGGTGCATACGGCCGGTTCGGTCGGCGGCTCCACCGGCGTGGTCGCCGCCAATCTGGTGCAGGCGGGCGTGCACAAGCGGGTGCTCGCGATCGCCTGGGAGAAGCAGTCGGAGTCGAATGCCATGTGGGCGTTGTCGATTCCGGTGCCGTTCACCATGCCGGTCGGCGCGGGCGCGGGCGGCTACTTCGCCCCGCACGTGCGCTCCTACATCCGGCGCTCGAACGCACCGAGCCATATCGGCGCGATGGTCGCGGTCAAGGATCGCCGCAACGGCGCCAAGAACCCCCTCGCTCACCTGAAACAGCCTGATATCACCCTGGAGTCGGTGCTGGCCTCGCAAATGCTGTGGGACCCCATCCGTTTCGACGAGACCTGCCCGTCCTCCGACGGCGCGTGCGCCGTGGTGATCGGCGACGAAGAGGCGGCGACCGCGGTCGAGGCCACCGGCAAGAAGGTCGCGTGGGTGCACGGCACCGCGATGCGCACCGAGCCGACCACCTTCGCCGGCCGCGATCAGGTCAACCCGCAGGCCGGGCAGGACGCGGCCGCCGCGCTGTGGAAGGCCGCGGGCATCACCGACCCGCTCAACGAGATCGACGTGGCCGAGATCTACGTGCCGTTCTCCTGGTTCGAGCCGATGTGGCTGGAAAACCTCGGCTTCGTGCCGCAGGGTGACGGCTGGAAACTCACCGACAAGGGCGAAACCGAGATCGGCGGCATTCTGCCGGTCAACCCGTCCGGCGGCGTGCTCTCCTCCAATCCGATCGGCGCCTCCGGACTCATCCGGTTCGCCGAGGCGGCCAAGCAGGTCATGGGCCGGGCCGGTGCCTGCCAGGTCGACGGTGCCCGCAAGGCGCTCGGCCACGCGTATGGCGGTGGGTCCCAGTACTTCTCGATGTGGGTCGTTGGGTCGGAGAAGCCATGAGCCCGCTGCAGTTCAGCCTCGGCATCGCGCTGAGCCCACTGGAACAGCTGCCCGAGCTGGCGAAAACCGCTGAGGAGTGCGGGTTCTCGTCGATCGCGCTGCCAGACTCGCTGTTCTACATGAAGTCGGCGGCGGCCAAGTACCCGTATACCGCCGACGGCAGCCGGTTCTGGGGCCCGGAGACGCCGTGGGTAGATCCGCTCATCGGGGCGACCGCCATGGCGGCGGTGACCAGCCGGATACGGTTCTACACCAACGTGCTCAAGCTCGGTTCGCGCAGTCCGCTGCTGCTGGCCCGCCAGGTCGGCTCGGTGGCGAACCTTTCCGGCAACCGCTTCGGCTTCGGCGTCGGGATCGGCTGGGCGCCGGAGGAATTCGAGTGGTGCGGGGTGCCCTACGCGCGGCGCGGCGCCAGGGTGGACGAGATGATCGAGGTCATCAAACTGGTCCTCGGCGGCGGCATGGTCGAATTCCACGGCGACTTCTTCGATTTCGACCAACTGCAGGTCAGCCCCGCGCCGACCGAACCGGTGCCGTTCTACATCGGCGGGCACACCGAGGCGGCACTGCGGCGCGCCGCCCGGGTGGGTGACGGCTGGACCTCGGCCATGATGACCTACGACGAACTGTGCGGCACCATCGGCAAGCTCGACGCGCTGCGCGCCGAATTCGGCCGCGGCGAGGTGCCGTTCGAGATCCAGGCGGTGTGCGTCGATCGGTTCGGCCGTTCGGGCTATCAAGACCTGGCGAACGCGGGTGTCACCGACGCGATCGTGGTCCCCTGGCTCTTCGACGGCATCGGCTTCGACGGCGAACTCGCCGCCAAACAGGACTCGCTGCGGCGCTTCGCCGCGGCGAACATCGAAGACCCGATCGTCGCGGAGGTATCGGCATGCGAGCGAAGCGCGCCGTCAAACACAGCGACCCTGGTCGGCATGCCGGAGCCGAGCGCCAGCGAGGTGGAGGCATGACGACAACCGCCGACCACCCGGCCCGGACCGCCGGGCTCGCCTCGCAGGCCGCGGTGCGGGCCAGGGACAAGGACGCGTGGGTCGCGCTGTTCGCCGAGGACGGCATCGTCGAAGACCCCATCGGCCCTTCGGGTTTCGACCCCGAGGGCAAGGGCCACCGCGGCAAGGCGGCGATCGCGGCGTTCTGGGACAAGGCGATCGCGCAGACCGAGTTGATCGAGTTCCTGTTCGGCGACTCGTTCGCCTGCGGGAACGAGATCGCGTTCACCGGGACCATCCGCAGCACGCTCGGCGGTCATCAGATCGACGCCGACGGCGTCTTCACCTACCGGGTCGATGGCGACGGCAAAATCGCTGCGCTGCGGGCCTTTTGGGAAGTCGACCGGGCCATGGCGACGGCGACGAAGATCAGCTGAACCAACGGGCGAAGGGCCCTCGCACCGGAGTGGGGACTACCGGTGCGAGGGCCCTTTTTCGTCGGTACCCGCAGGCGTCAGTGCGCGACGGGGCAGGTCTTGAAATCGACCGGGAATTCCTTGATGCCGTTGAGCCAACCGGACCGCAGCCGCCGCGCGTCACCGATCTTGGTGATATCCGGCAGGTGATCGGCGATGGCGTTGAAGATCAGGTCGACCTCCAGCCGAGCCAGGTTCGCGCCGACGCAGAAGTGCGCGCCGGTACCGCCGAAGGACACGTGCGGGTTGTCCTTTCGCATGATGTCGAACTGCTCCGGGTTCTCGAACACCTCGTCGTCGAAGTTGGCCGACCGGTACAGCATCACCAGCCGCTGCCCCTTCTTGATCTGCACCCCACCGAGTTCGGTGTCCTCCAGCGCGGTCCGCTGGAACGAGATGATCGGCGAGGCCCATCGAATGATCTCGTCCACGGCGGTCGCCGGACGCTCCTTCTTGAACAACTCCCATTGATCCGGGTTGTCCAGGAAGGCCATCATGCCGTGGGTGATCGCGTTGCGTGTTGTCTCGTTGCCCGCCACCGCGAGCAGGATCACGAAGAAGCCGAACTCCTCCGGCGTCAGCTGATCACCGTCCACGTCGGCCTCGACCAGCTTGGTGACGATGTCGTCGGCCGGACAGGCCTTGCGGTCGGCCGCCATTTGATAGGCGTAGCCAAGGATTTCGGCGGACGAGGCGACCGGGTCGACGTCGATGTCGGGGTCGTCGTAGCCGGTCATCTCGTTCGACCAGGTGAAGACCTTCATCCGGTCCTCATCCGGGATGCCGATCAGCTCCGCGATCGCCTGCAGCGGCAGCTCGCACGCGACCTTGGCGACGAAGTCACCGGAGCCGGATTCGGCTGCGGCCTGGACGATCTCGTGGGCGCGCGCCGAAAGTCGCTCGCGCAGACCGTTGATCGCGCGCGGGGTGAAGCCGCGCGAGATGATCTTGCGCAGCTTCGTGTGTTCCGGAGCGTCCTTGTTGAGCAGGATGAACCGCTGCAGTTCGATCTGCTCGCGGGTGATGTCGTCGTTGAAGCGCGGGATGGCGGTGTTCTCGAAGGTGGAGAACACCTCGCCGCGCCGCGACACCTCTTTGACGTCGGCGTGCTTGCTGACCACCCAGAAGCCCTCGTCATGGAAGCCACTGACCTCGACCGGCTGCGGATTCCACCAGACCGGGGCGGTGCGGCGCAGCTCGGCGAATTCCTCGACCGGGATCCGGTCGGCGTAAATGTCGGGGTCTGTGACGTCGAATCCGTCCGGCAGATTCGGCCGGACATTCCGAGGGTCTACCACCAGATGTCTCCTTCGACAAACTGAAACACGTTCTATAATCATTGAAGCATAGGCGGCCGGATCAGGGAAGAAACCGGACAGAACCGCCTCCTATCTACCGGAACTCGTTTCAGTTTCTGTATCGAACGAAAGGTTGGACATGGGCACACCCGTCATCATCGAGGCCGCTCGCACCCCCATCGGCAAGCGCGGCGGCTGGCTGGCCGGCCTGCACGCCAGCGAGCTGCTCGGCCTGGCCCAGCGCGGACTGCTCGAGCGCGCGCACCTGGATCCGGCACTGGTCGAGCAGGTCATCGGCGGCTGCGTCACCCAGGCGGGCGAGCAGTCCAACAACGTGACCCGGGTCGCCTGGCTGCACGCCGGCTTGCCCTGGCAGGTCGGCGCGACCACCATCGACGCGCAGTGCGGCTCGGCGCAGCAGGCCAATCACCTCATCGCCGGTCTCATCGCGACCGGCGCCATCGATATCGGCGTCGCCTGCGGCATCGAGGCGATGAGCCGAGTTCCGCTGGGCGCCAACGTCGGCGAGCACGCCGGGCCGCGCAGGCCCGCGTCCTGGAACATCGACCTGCCGAATCAGTTCGAGGCGGCCGAGCGGATTGCCAAGCGGCGCGGCATCACTCGCGCCGACGTCGACGAGTTCGGCGCCCGCTCGCAGCGCCTGGCCGGACAGGCCTGGGCCGAGGGCCGGTTCGATCGCGAGGTGCTGACCGTCTCCGCGCCCGCTGTCGACAAGGAAGGAAATCTGACGGGCGAAAAGCTGGACGTGTCACGCGATCAAGGCCTGCGCGAGACGACCGCCGAGGGGCTGGCAAAGCTGAAGCCGGTGCTGGAGGGTGGCATTCACACCGCGGGCAGCTCGTCGCAGATCTCCGACGGCGCCGCCGCAGTACTACTGATGGACGAAAAGGCCGCGCAGCGAGCCGGATTGCGGCCGCGGGCGCGGATCGTCACCCAGGCGCTCGTCGGCGCGGAGCCGGAGTTCCATCTCGACGGCCCGGTTCAGGCCTGCTCGCGGCTGTTGGAGCGATCGGGTATGACCATCTCCGACATCGATCTGTTCGAAATCAATGAGGCGTTCGCCTCCGTGGCGTTGTCGTGGGCCTCGGTGCACCAGCCGGACATGGACCGGGTGAACGTCAACGGCGGCGCGATCGCGCTCGGCCATCCGGTCGGCTCGACCGGATCCCGGCTCATCACAACGGCTTTGCACGAGCTGGAGCGAACCGGCCGCAGCACCGCCATGGTGCTGATGTGTGCCGGTGGCGCATTGGCGACAGGGACCATCATCGAACGGATTTAAGGCCTTCAACCCCTGGAAACGGGATTGTTGAACGTTCATCCCCCAGGCCCGGAAACGTGTCGTACGCCACATGATGTCTTCGACTTGCAACTAGATGAGACGTCAGCTATCTTTCCGCTATCAGGACCGTATCGGGGAAGACCTCCGCGACGGGCCAGAACCGGTCCGTACCTCGGCTTCTCGAGAGCCGTTGGGGTGACCCGCAAACGCGACGGTCCCAGTGCCTTCGCCGGAGCAGCACCTAGAAGCTTCAAGGAAATCCGGAATCAGGCGTAGGTTTTCAGTTACTGAGCCGCTAATATCAATGATACGTATCCGAGATAACGACTGTTAGTACAGCGAAGGGAATTGGGCGGCTCACAATGGCTGATTTCGCGGCGCGGCTGAACAAGCTGTTCGAAACCGTGCATCCCCCGGGGCGTAAGCCGCACACCAACGCGGAGGTTGCGGCTGCGCTGACGGCCTCCGGACATCCGATCTCGAAACCGTACCTGTCGCAGTTGCGGTCGGGACAACGGACGAACCCGTCCGATGAGACGGTGGCCGCCCTGGCGAAGTTCTTCAAGGTCAAGCCGGACTACTTCTTCAACGACATCTATGCCGCCAAGATCGATCATGATCTGGAGTTGCTGTCCCAGCTGCAGGGCTACGGACTGCGACGGCTGTCGAGTAGAGCGTTCGACCTGTCCGAAGAATCTCAGAACCTACTCACCTCCATGGCGGAGAAGTTGCGGGCAAGTGAAGGCTTGCCCGAAATTCCTCCGGATGGCACCGAATAGGTTCGCTTGCACGACAAGCACAGTGCGACCCTCTGGGTCGCACTGTGCTGTGTTATGTGTGCGTCCAATACGGAGAGCGGGACAGGGCTGCCCGGAGAAATAGGGGCGTGCCCCGTCAAGGCCGCTGACGATGTCCCGATCACCGCCGGATGCAAGCACATTCGACAAACTTGGAACTAGCGCACGCGCAAGTTTTCCCCGGACAACTGATTTCGACTCAACCGTATCCGGGACTACTGTCCCGGACGCTCATCTCGCAGCACGCACTAGTGCGTTGAATACGCGCCAGAGCCCTTCGACCTCAATTTCGGACGTGCTCCAGCGATGTCGCGTCATACGCCCTGGCGATCGCCTGGACCCAGCCGCGCGGACTAATCCCCTCCGGCGGAGCAATCCACCGCGCGTCGACCGCCACATCGCCCAAAGGGTTTCTCGCCCACTGCGCCACGGTGTCCGCGCGCTCGACCACCGACCGTGGCGGCGGCGGCACCGCCGCGAGCACCACGCCACCGCCCGACTGCAGATACAGGGCGTCCATGATCTGCGCCACTTGATCGGACGCCTTCAACTGAGTCGACGTGCCGGTCTGGTCGTGCGCGACCACCTCGGGGAAGCGACCGATCATGATGCGGTGCAGCAGCCGAATCTGGCGCAGCAGCACCCGCGCGCGCACCCACAGCTCCACCACGATCCACACCGCGCCGAACGCGACGAGCAGGCTCGCGATTTCCCACGCCTGCCACGCCCAGTTCGGCAGGCCCGGCGGCACCGGTGGCGCGTCGGTGAACGCTCGCCGAATTTCCAGCACCGCGAGCACCGCGACGACCGCGGATCCGGTGGTGTAGATCGCGATACCGCGACCGAGCGTGGTCCAGTCGAGGTTGCGCAGGCCGGTGATGACGATGAACACCGCGCCGAACGCGACGACCTCCCAGCCGAAGGTGAACGACCACGCGATCGCCGCGGCCACCGCCACCAGACCGATGCTGTAGATCACCATGGCGACCTGACGCAGGTTCTGCCGGGAGACCACCGGCCAGGCGGCCGAGGCGACCACCGAGGTGGCCGTGACGAAGGCGATCCAGGACGACACCACCACACCGTCGGACAGCCAGCCCGCGTGCACGCCGTGCGGGCGCAGATTGTCGATGGCCACCGCGATCTCGGGGACCGCGACGGTGGCGGCCAGCGCGACGGCGGCCACCGCCACCACGATGGCCACCCGGGCCGTGGTGGCCGGCTTGACCAGCACGCGCCCCACCCGGGCACCTGCCGCCATCCAAACCAGCAGAGCCGTCAACCAGAGGGTCATCCCAACGCCTCATCGAATCGAAGGACCGAGACGCCTGCGCCACGGCTGTTGAACACGCGGAGACGGGTCATCAGCATGGCGGCAAAGGTCTCGGCCTCCCACTCGGCGAGCTCGTCGGCGCCGTCGTCGACGATCTGCTGGTGTGCCCGCTGGCTGAGCATGTAGGCGATCAGATCGTCGCTGGCTTCCAGGGTCACCTCGGGCGCGGGCGCGCCCTCGTGGTTGAACACGATGTGCCCCAACTCATGTGCCAAGGTGTGCTCCCGGCTCGGCAGTGACTGGGCTAGCACGATCACGTCGCGATCGGGGTAGAGCCTGCGCTGCCCGCACACTCCTGGCCCCAATTCCGCACTGGCGATTTCGATTTCGCGATGCCGCTCGCTCGCGATGGCGAGCACCACCTCGTCGAGGGTGGTGGCATCGGAGTCAGCCGCGACAGCACACACCGCATCCACCGCTGCCGCGACTCGGCGGTAAGACCGTGAGCTGCTTTGCGTTTTGCTTTCACTCATGCCTGCACCTCGCTGGCGCTCGGTTCCGGCATGCGCGAGGCACGCTGCGTCATGATTCGTTCGCTTCGCTCACTCATGCCAGCACCCCTCACGGCCTCGGGAAGAACATGGCACGGGCGGCGTCGACTCGGGCCTGCGCGGCCGAGGCACCCTGGAAACTCACTGCGCCGGAACCGGCTCCGGCCAACCCGAGGGCGAGCAGGCCGCCGATCACCGACAGCAGTTTGGGTTTGGGGAGCCCGTCGTTGGCGCTTGTCGGACGCACGTCAGGGTTGGGCTTGACGGGGGCCGCCTGCACCGGAGCGGGCGGGGCAGGCGGAGGCGGAGGTGGCACCGCCGCCGGAGCCGCGGCGGGCGCGGGCAGGAGTACCGGCAACGCCGGGATGGCCGGTATCACCGGGGAGGGCACCGGCGGGACCGCGATCGGCGGAGCCGCGGGAGGAGCGGGCGGCGCGGGGATCGGGATCAAAAGCAGCAGCAGCGGGGCGGCGGAGCCGACGGCCGCCGAGCCGACAGCGGCGGAACCCACTGCGGCAGAACCGGTTGCGGCCGAACCGACGCCCGCGGAACCGACTCCGGCCGAGCCGACACCTGCGGAACCGACACCGGCCGAACCAACACCTGCGGAACCCACTGCGGCGGAACCTGTTGCGCCGACACCGATTCCGGCTGAACCCACTGCGGCGGAGCCCGTTGCCAGCGCACCGACGCCGGCGGAACCCGTGACACCGAGCGCGCCGGAACCAGTGCCGAGGACTATGCCGAGTCCGGCCGACCCGGAACCGAGCGTCAAGCCGAGTCCGGCGGAACCGGTACCGAGCACTGCGCCGAGTCCGGCCGAACCAGCGGCGCCTGCCGCAGCCGATCCACCGGCGGCCGCGGAACCGCCTGCGGCAGATCCACCGGCCGCGGCAGAACCGGCAGCGGCGGATCCGGCAGCAGAGCCCGAACCGATCGCGGGATTGGTCGGCACCGCACTGACATCTGTGGGCTGACCGGGCACCGACAGTGGGTACCAGGGATCTCCGGTGTCATAGGGCGGCGGAGCGGGGTCTGCAGCGCACCCTGGACAGCGTTCCGAGGGCTGTGCTTCGGCCGCCACCGGGCCGAGTAGCGCAAAGCCGGCCACAATCCCAGCTACCGCGACCACACGGAACGTGCGACCAATGGCCATGCGCCGGACCTTCCCCTCATTCATAAAGCGCAGATCTCACCCGGTCGCGACTCTCACACGGGACTTTTAACGGATGGGGGCCATAGTAAACCCCTATCGGTAGGTGCGCAGGAAGAAGGTCAGAAGCCTGATCAGGCCCCGTACACTGCTTCGGGCGGCATCCCCTTGGCAATCAGGTCAGCTACTACCGGGCCAAGTTCGGCAGGCGACCACCTGGCGCCGCGATCGACCGCGACGCCGTGCCGCCACCCGTCGGCCAGGGCCACTTTCCCGCCCTCGACCTCGAACATGCGTCCGGTGACCGCCGCGGATTGCGCGCTGCCGAGCCAGACGACCAGCGGCGAAATGTTCTCCGGAGCCATCGCGTCGAAGCCGTCTTCCGGTCGCGCCATCGTCTCGGCAAACACGGTTTCGGTCATCCGCGTCCGGGCCGCAGGTGCGATGGAATTCACAGTCACTCCGTAGCGGGCGAACTCCGCGGACGCCGTCAGGGTGAGTCCCGCGATGCCTGCCTTGGCCGCGCCATAGTTGCCCTGACCGACGCTGCCCTGCAGACCGGCGCCGGAGCTGGTGTTGATGATCCGGCCGTCGACCGGACGACCCGCTTTCGACTCCCCGCGCCAGTATTCGATCGCATGCCGCATGGTGACGAAGTGGCCCTTGAGGTGGACCCGGATCACCGCGTCCCACTCGTCCTCGCCGAGGTTGACCAGCATCCGGTCGCGGACGAAGCCTGCGTTGTTGACCAGCACGTCCAGTCCACCGAAGGTGTCCACCGCTTGGCGGATAAGCCGTTGGCCGCCTTGCCAATCCGCGACATCGTCACCGTTCGCTACGGCCTCGCCACCGAGCGCCACGATCTCCGCGACGACCTGCTCGGCAGGAGTCTCGCCGGTCGCGGCGCCGTCCAGCGCCGAGCCGAGATCGTTGACCACTACGCGCGCTCCGGCGGCGGCGAAGGCGAGCGCGTGTGCGCGTCCGATGCCGCGGCCAGCGCCGGTGACGATGACGGTGCGGCCTGCGCAGATCTGCTCGGTGTCCATACCTGTGTCCTCTTCGTGGGTGTCCGGTGTTTTCAGGACTGCTGACCGCTGGCCGCGGTGGACGCGGCCAGGAAGGCGGGGCGCTCGCCGCCGCCGTGCACCAGCAGGGCGGCCCCGCTGACGTAGCCGGCCAGCGGGGAGGCGAGGAAGACGGCGCAGCGGCCGACGTCGTCCGGCTCGGCCATCCGGCCGAGCGGGATGGTCTGCCCCACCGCGTCGATGCCGGCCTGGTCGCCGTAGTGCAGCTGGCTCTGCTCGGTGACCACCGGGCCGACGACGAGCGAGTTGACCCGCACCTTGGGCGCCCATTCGACGGCGAGCGACGCGGTCAGGCTGTCCATCCCCGCCTTGGCCGCGCCGTAGGCGGCGGTGCCCGGGGACGGCCGGTGGCCGCTGACGCTGGAGATGTTGACGATCGAGCCGCCGTCCGGCTGCTGCTGCATCACCGCGTTCGCGGCCTGGGAAACCAGCAGCGGCGCAAGCAGATTCAGCTCGACGATCTTGGCGTGGAAGTTCTTGCTCGCGGTGGCGGCCAGCGCGAACGGGGCGCCACCCGCGTTGTTGACCAGGTGGTCGAGGCGACCGTGCCGTTCGATGACCGCATCGATCAGTCCGCGCACCGCGTCGGAGTCGCGAATATCACAGGGCAGGAATTCGATGGCGCGGCCGTCGGCCTCGATCGGTGCGTCGCCCGGCCGCCGGGCGCAGGCGATCACCGTCGCGCCCGCGGCGAGGAACGCCCTGCTCACCCCGGCACCCACGCCACGGACGCCGCCGGTCACCAGAACGATGCGGTCGGCCAGATCGATTTCGAGTGCCACCGTGCTAACCTACCAAGCAACTGCTTGCTTTGCCAATGCTGGGCCCGGCCGAGCCTGGTCGCTCACGGTGGGCCGTGGCCTGCACGAAGGGATAGTCGATGGGGATCAACCGTCACTCCGAATCAACCGGCATCACCGTGGTCACGGTCGACTATCCGCCGGTCAACGCGATACCGACGGACGGCTGGTTCGATATCGCCGACGCCGTCCGGGAGGCCGGGCGGGACAAGGAAACGCGAGTCGTGGTGCTGCGCGCCGAGAATCGCGGTTTCAACGCCGGTGTCGATATCAAGGAGATCCAGAGCAAGCCGGGTCATCAGGCGCTGATCGACGCGAATCATGGCTGCTTCGAGGCCTTTGCGGCGGTCTACGACTGCCCGGTGCCGGTGATCGCGGTGGTGCAGGGCTTCTGCCTCGGCGGCGGGATCGGCCTGGTCGGCAACGCGGACGTCGTGATCGCCTCGGACGACGCCACTTTCGGCCTGCCCGAGGTGGACCGCGGTGCGCTCGGCGCGGCCACCCACCTGTCCCGGCTGGTGCCGCAGCATCTGATGCGGGCGCTGTTCTATACCGCGAGCACCATCACCGCGCAGCAGTTGCAGCACTTCGGCTCGGTGTATCAGGTGGTACCGCGCGCCGAACTCGACGCCGCGGCAATGGAAGTCGCCAAGAACATCGCGGCCAAGGACGGCCGGGTGATCCGCGCGGCCAAGCGCGCGCTCAACGGCATCGACCCGCAGGACGTGCACCGCAGCTACCGGTACGAGCAGGGATTCACCTTCGAACTCAATCTCGCCGGTGTCGCCGACGAGATCCGCGCCCGGTTCGACGACGATCTGGCCGCGCGCAAGGCCGAGCAGTAAGGGATCGGAAAGTCATGCGAGACAAGCGAATGTCGCTCGACGAGGTCGTCGGCGAGTTGCGCAGTGGAATGACCATCGGGATCGGCGGCTGGGGGTCGCGGCGCAAGCCGATGGCGCTGGTGCGGGCCATCCTGCGGTCGGATATCACCGATCTGACGGTGGTCAGTTACGGCGGACCGGATCTGGGATTGCTGTGTTCGGCGGGCAAGGTACGCAAGGCGTACTACGGCTTCGTGTCGCTGGATTCCGCGCCGTTCTACGATCCGTGGTTCGCGCACGCCAGGACCTCGGGCGCGCTGGCGGCGCGCGAGATGGACGAGGGCATGCTCAAGTGCGGGCTGGAGGCGGCCGCGGCGCGGTTGCCGTTCCTGCCGATCCGGGCCGGGCTCGGCTCGGATGTGCCGAACTTCTGGGACGGTGAATTGCGCACGGTCGCTTCGCCTTACCCGGACGCCGACGGGCAGACCGAGACGCTCATCGCGATGCCCGCGCTGAATCTCGATGCGGCGCTGGTGCATCTGAATATCGGTGACCGGCACGGCAATGCCGCCTACACCGGCGTCGACCCGTACTTCGATGATCTGTACTGCCTAGCCGCCGACCGGCGGTACGTGTCGGTCGAGCGGATCGTCGAGACCGACGAGCTGGTGAAAACCGTTCCGCTGCAATCGCTGCTGCTCAACCGGATGATGGTCGACGGCGTGGTCGAGGCGCCCAACGGCGCGCACTTCACCCTGGCCGGTGACAGCTACGGCCGGGACGAGAAGTTCCAGAAGCACTACGTGCAGTCGGCGAAGACGCCCGAGGCGTGGCAGCAGTTCGTCGACAAGTATCTGGCCGTCTCCGAGGACGAGTACCAGGCGGCCGTGCGCGAGTTCGCACAGGAGGGTTCGCGATGACGACCACCGAAACCATTACCCGCGCCGAAGTCTGCGCGGTCGCCTGCGCGGAGATCTTCAGTGGCGCAGGCGAAATCATGGCCAGCCCGATGTCGCCGATGTCGATCATCGGCGCCCGCCTCGCCAAGCTGACCACCGAACCGGACCTACTGCTCTCCGACGGTGAGGCGCTGTTGTTCGCCGACACTCCCCCGCTGGGCGGCAAGGCGCCGATCGAGGGCTGGATTCCGTTCCGCCGCGTGTTCGATGTGGTGGCCTCCGGTCGGCGGCATGTGGTGATGGGCGCCAACCAGATCGACCGGTACGGCAATCAGAACCTGTCCGCGTTCGGCAGGCTGCAGCAACCGACCCGGCAGATGTTCGGCGTCCGTGGTGCACCGGGCAATACGATCAATCACGCGACCAGTTACTGGGTTTCGCGGCACACCAACCGGGTGTTCACCGATCGGGTCGACATCGTCTCCGGCGTCGGCTACGACAAAATCGACCCGGCCAACCCGGCCTTCCGCTTCCACCACCTGCACCGGGTGGTCACCAACCTGGGCGTCTTCGACTTCGAGGGACCCGACCACACCATGCGGGCCCGCAGCCTGCATCCCGGCGTCACCGCCGCCGAGGTCGCCGAGAACACCTCGTTCGAGATCCACGGACTGGCCGACGCCGGGGAATCCCGCCTACCCACCCCCGAAGAACTGCGGCTGATCCGAGACATCCTCGACCCCAACCGCATTCGCGACACCGAGGTCCCCTCATGAACCACCCCCACCCGACCGAAGGCGCCCTTCACCCCGTCTGCCGTACCGAATGCGCCCTTCGGTCGACAGGCGCTGCTCGACCGAAGGGCGCATTCAGTCGGTCAGTGGCGATGAAGGCGCCCTTCGGTCGGAGAGGTGTGGTGACGGCATGAGCGCTCGGTTGCGTACCGCGTTGACGGAACTGGTCGGTGTCGAACATCCCGTCGTGCAGACCGGCATGGGCTGGGTGGCCGGCCCCAGCCTGGTCGCGGCGACCGCCGAGGCGGGCGGTCTCGGCATCCTCGCCTCGGCCACCATGACCTACCCGGAGCTCGAAGCAGCGATCGCGAAAACCAAGGCGCACACCGGGAAACCGTTCGGCGTGAACATCCGCGCCGACGCCTCGGACGCGCCCGAGCGCATCGATCTGCTGATCCGGGAAAAGGTGGCCGTCGCGTCGTTCGCGCTCGCGCCCAAGCAGGACCTCATCGCCAAGCTGAAAGACGCGGGCGTGGTGGTGATTCCGTCGATCGGCGCGGCCAAGCACGCGGTGAAGGTCGCGTCCTGGGGCGCCGACGCGGTGATCGTGCAGGGCGGCGAGGGCGGCGGGCACACCGGTCCGGTGGCCACCACCCTGCTGCTGCCGTCGGTGCTGGACGCGGTCGATATCCCGGTGGTGGCCGCGGGCGGTTTCTTCGACGGTCGCGGCCTGGCCGCGGCGCTGGCCTACGGTGCGGCGGGCGTCGCGATGGGCACCCGTTTCCTGCTCACCCAGGAGAGCACCGTGCCCGAGGCCGTCAAGCAGGAGTACCTGCGCAGGCAGCTGCAGGACACGGTGGTCTCCACCAAGGTCGACGGCATGCCGCACCGGGTGCTGAACACCGAACTGGTGCAGCGCCTTGAACATTCGGGCCGCACCCGCGGGCTGGCCGCCGCCGTGGCCAATGCCGCCAAGTTCAAGAACATGACCGGCATGAAGTGGTCCACCCTGGTGCGTGACGGACTGAACATGCGAAAGACCAAGGACCTCACCTGGTCTCAGGTCGTAATGGCCGCCAATACGCCGATGTTGTTGCGCGCCGGTCTGGTCGAGGGCAACACCCAGGCGGGGGTGCTCGCCGCCGGTCAGGTCACCGGCATCATCGAGGACCTGCCCACCTGTCAGGAGCTCATCGACCGGATCGTCGCCGATGCGATCGCCCGGATCGAAGCGCTGCAGAAGACCCTCTGAGCCCGCCATGTGAATGCCCCGCGCCCGCGAGGGAGCGGGGCAGTTCGCTCAGCGAACTGCGGTCGCCACGCAGGTCGCCGTGCCCGTACGATCCGGCTCATGAACCAGCCGATGCCCCCGCAACAACAGAACTATCAGCAGCAGCAACCTGGATATCAGCAGCCGCCGCAGCAGGGCTACCAGCAACAACCGCCGCAGCAGCAGCCCGCACCGCAGTTCCCCATCCTCGTCTCCACCATGAACGACGTGCCTGGCCACGAGGTCGTCCGGGTGTTCGGCGAAGTGGCGGGCCTGACCGTCCGCAGCCGGGGCATCGGCTCCAACCTCGCTGCGGGCTTTCGTTCGCTCGGCGGCGGCGAGATCACCGAATACACCCAGCTGCTCTACCAGTCCCGCCACGAAGCGATCATGCGAATGTGCCAGCACGCCATGTCCTTCGGCGCCAACGGCATCCTCGCCATGCGCTTCGACTGCAACGAGATCGCCAACACCATGAGCGAGGTCGCCGCCTACGGAACGGCGGTGCTGCTCAAGCCTGCCGAGAAGGCGTAGTTACGCGGCGAGCCATTCCGGGCGGCTGGAGCCGCGGGGTGCCAGGCCGAACCGGTACCGGCCAGGGGTCTGCGACATCTGCACCTGCTCGGTGACGCCCTGGTACATCCCCGCGGGGCCGTCCATGGTGAAGATGTCCGGGTCGAGGTAGCGGTGGTCGTCGTCGGAGTCGAGCGTGGCGGCCACATACTCCTTGTCGAAGATGCCCAGGCTCAAGGTCCACAACGCGACGCGGGACAGGCTCACGTGCACCCGGTAGCTGCCGCCCTGCTCGGCTCGACGTTGCAACGCGGCGGCGATGCCGATGGTGGACAGCCAGGGCATGATCCAGTCGTTCACCACCCCGAGGATCGGCAGCCGTGGCGCGTCGGGACTGCCCTCCAGGAGGGTCATCCCGGTCGCGACGCCGGCGTTCTGGTCGAACCCGACGCGATCGGCCCACGGCCCGGTCTGCCCGAAGAGTGAATTGCTGACGTGGATGATGCCCGGCCGGATCTCGGCGGCGTCGGCGGGCGAGAGCCCGTGCCGATCGAGGTAGCCCACCCGCCGGTTGGCGTAGAAGATGTCGGCTCCCCGCAACAGTTCTCGCATCTTGTGCACGTCGTCGGCGGTGTCGAAGTCGAGGAACGAGGAGCGCACGCCGACATTGGCGGTTCGATAGAGCGTATCGAGTTCCCCTTCCCGCGCACGCCAGATGTTCAGCACGTCGGCACCGTGCAGGGCGAGAGTGCGGCCGATCCCCGCGCCCGCGATGATGTGCGCGTGGCCGAGTGCCCGGAGGCCGTCCAGCGGCGCGGTGCCACCGGCAGGCAGCGGCTCGGGATCGCTGTCACCGATCTTCTCGACCGCGATCAGCGGCATATTCGCCAGCACCTCGGTGAACTGTCGTTCGGCCATCAGCTCTTCCAGGCCGAGCGCTTTGGTCAGCACCACGCCCGCGGCGGCGGCAGCGGCCTCCAGTTCGGTGGAATTCCAGGTACGCACTTGGCGGGCAACGGATTCGGCACTGTCGGTGGCGCCGAGCAGACCCAGCAGATCGGACTTCAACTTCGGATAGACCGGCACCGGCATCACGTGGCGGTCGTCGGCGGTGCGGTAGAACTGCGGCGTGGCAGCGTCCGCGGGGTTCAGTGGCTGCGGTAACTCGCCGTTGAGCATTTCCCATTTGCCGTCGTAGAAGGGACACAGCCGGTGCGGCGCCTTGCGCAGATCCATGCTGATGTCCTGGCCGGGGCCGCCACGCAGCTGCCACAGCTTGGCCATGCCGACCGACTTGCCGACGAGCGCGATGCCGGGCGCCGAGGCCAGGCTCAGCGTGCTCGACACGATCGGGTCGGCGCCGACGAAGGTGATGTCGCCACCCGAGTCCTCGACGGAGAGACCGACGCCGCCGAGGACCTCCTGCAATTCTGCGTGCGGGTCAACCGGCTGATTCTTGTTGTGCAGCGCGTTCTTCAGACGTTGAGTGAGCATGGCCGACCTCTCAGACTCTCGGGCTGGTGTAGACGTCGTCGACCTTCGCCAACGCTTCGAGTACCGCGTTCGTGCGCCGATCTCGTTTGTCGACCAGGCGCTGGTAGGTCTGTTCGCCGGAACCGTATGTGCCCTCGATGTTTTCGATCAGTGCCTCCATCGC
The DNA here is from genome assembly GCF_044459885.1 of Nocardia sp. NPDC050175. Taxonomy (NCBI): domain Bacteria; kingdom Bacillati; phylum Actinomycetota; class Actinomycetes; order Mycobacteriales; family Nocardiaceae; genus Nocardia; species Nocardia sp. NPDC050175. Next base: position 408,148 of record NZ_JBITJI010000002.1, on the reverse strand, counting down.
CGCGGGATCCGACGACGGCTGGCCCGGCTCGATCTTGCCGACTTCCGCGCCGACACCGGCGAACAGATGCCGCGCGCCACCGGGGCCGCCGCCAAGGACGTTGCCTTCGAAGAGGCCGATGGTGGCCCAGCGCAGGCCGATCGAGTTCTGCAGGATGGTGTCCAGGTCTTCGACACTGACCACGCCGGACTGCACCAGATAGGTCGCCTCGGTGCTCAGCACCTTCTGCAGCCGGTTGGCCACGAATCCGGGGAGTTCCTTGCGGATCACGACCGGGACGCGGTCGAGCTCGGTGTAGAGCGCGACGGCGCGAGTGACCGTCGATTCGTCGGTCTTCTTGCCGGGCAACACCTCTACTAGCGGCATGAGCTCCGGCGGATTGAAGGGATGCCCGACCAGGATGCGGCCCGCGTTGTCCAGGTCGGCCGCGATCAAGGACGCGGAGATCGACGAGCTGGAGGTGGCCAGTACGGCGTCAGCGGGTGCGGCGCGCAGGATTTCGGCGAAGATCTGTTGCTTGATGGGCAGCCGCTCCGGGCCGTTCTCCTGAACCAGGTCGGCGTTTTGCACGGCCGCTGCCAGGTCCGCGGTCCAAGACACGCGGTCGTCGGTGCCGAACGTGGACTCGACGAGTTCGCCGAGATCGGGACGCGGGTCGGTGATCGTCACCCGCCAGCCGTGCCGCTGCGCCAGTCGGGCCCAGGACAGACCGATGACGCCCGCGCCGACCACAGCCATGGTGCGCTGAGTACTCATTGGACACCTACGATTCCGGTCAGTGACTGACCCTCGAATTTCGCGATGACGCTGTCGGAGGTGCCGTCCAAGGCGACGGCGCGGACACTGCCGCCGAGGTCGGCGACATAGGCCAGGCCTGCCTCTAGATCGACGGTGAGGCCGATGGCCTCGGCGAAACCGCGAGCGAGGATTTCCGGATCCCCGCCGGGCTCGCCGCGCGCTGGAATCGGCGCGCGATTGAGCGTGTTGCCCGCGGGCTCGGCGCCGCGGTCGGTCCAGTAGAGGTAGCCGTTGGTGGTGTCGAGCCAGAGATCGATCGGCTCGGGCAGGTGATCCCACAGCACCTCGATATCGGTGCGGGCTGCGGCCGTCTGCCCTTCCGGCATAACGAGATTCGCGCGGAAGATGCGGCCGCGGCCACCCTTGGCGGGACCTTTCTGAGTCCAGTACAGCGCGTTCCCGGCCGGATCGACGGCGATGCCGACGCATTCCTCGGCTTTATCTCCGGTCGCGGGATTGACCACCAGATCGGTCAATTCGGTGCCGTCGACGTCGGCTCGGCTCACTCGGCGACCTTCGCGGTCACTCCAATAGAGTTGTCCGGCAACGAAATCGGCGTCGAGTTGCTTGCCGGTGGTCAGCGCGCCGACCGGGAGGACCTGCCTGCGATCCGTGCCGTCGAGCGCGACGGACTCGATCGAACCGTTCTTCGGCGAGAAGTCGTAGTTGTTGTCATCGAGCGGCAGGGCGGGATCGAAATCGGGCGCGCCCATGTTGGTCCAGTAGATGCGCCGAGCGGTCTCGTCATAGACGATGCCGTCGGGAACCGGGCCGACATCGCTGACCACCGTCGTCACTGACGCGTCGGTCAGGTCGATGCGGGCGATGCGGTTACTTGCCGGGTTGAGTACCAATAATGCCTGGAACACGAGGCACCTCCATGGTGTGGCCGCCTGCTCGAGCGGGTCGACTTCCACGCTAATTTGATAGACCAGCTAACGGAATTACCATGTTCCACAGTGTGACTATGTCCACGCCGATAACAATCAGAAACGGCATCTAGCTGCGACTTTATCGCACGGGCGAATTGTCAGAAATGTCCAGGGCCAGCCAACCGGGGCACAATCGAGTCAGATAGTTACCATGTCGCAAATGGAGATCTACCATCTGCGTTACTTCCTGACCGTCGCCCGAGAGCTGAATTTCACCAAGGCGGCGCAGGCATTGCAGATGTCGGTCCCGCCGCTGAGCCAACGCATCAAAGCCCTCGAAACCGAACTCGGCGCGGCACTGTTCGAACGCTCCACCCGGCACGTCCGGCTCACCCCGACCGGCGAACGACTGGTGCCGCTTGCCCTCTCGATCGTCACCGACTTCGACGCGCTACCCGGCCGACTAACGGCCCCGAACGATCAGACGATCGACGTGCGCTTCGCCATCCCCGAACTGCTCGGCACCGACATCAGCCACCGGCTCACCGCCGCGATGACCGACCTCGCCACCGACTACACCTTCGCGCTGGAGCAGATGCGCTCCGCCGATATCGGGGCAAGCCTGCGCAGCAACCACATAGACCTAGCCCTGTCGCACATCCCCGCCTCCGGCTCGGGCGTCGAATCCGTCGTCATCGCCACCGAACCGATAGGCGTCCTGGTCGACGCCACCCTGTTCGAGGGCCGAACCTCAGTGCGGGTAACCGACTTACGCGGCTTCACCCACATCCAAGGCCCCAAACACTGGGAACTAGCCCTAGGCGACCGCGCCAAAGCCGCCCTCTCCGGCGCAGGCATCAGCGAGGGCCGAGGCCGCTTCAAAACCCTCGACGGCATGCTGATGATGCTCCGCCAAACCCAAGGCTTCATCGTCGCCCCCTTCGACTCCGAAGGCCTACACACCGTCGACCGAACCGAATACCGCTTCCTCCCCGTCGAAGACCTGAACCTCAACGTAAGCACCGCCCTACTCTGGCGCACCAACGACCCGCGTTTCACCCACCTCGCCGCCGAACTAGCCGCACGTCTGCCCGGGTAGGCCGCAGGCGAACAGCGCCACGCACCCCGATGCTTGCGTATCGGGACGACCCACGGCCGGGCGCAACCAGTTGCCACTCGATGAACCGGCGGAGTACTTTCGACCACGGCTGACAGGGGGTTATCTTGCCAAAAGACACCTACGGGCTCTATGACGATGCCCCAGATGATTACTGGGACGACGACCAGATCAGTAAGCCGAAGCCGGCGGTGCAGAAGTCGTTCAGCAATTCCCCGTCCCCACCTGACCCGCCCGTGCCGACAGAGCCGCCGACCCGGATCGGAGTGTCGCTACCACCGGTTGTCGTGGTGCCCGCTCGCCCGAGGCCGGACGGTTATGGGGCCTACTTCGAACTCAGCGCTCAGGTAACCGGTCAGCCCGTTGTGATCGTGTTCTCCACTGTCGAACGGCTCATCGAACGTCTCGGTAGATACCAACCATGGATCATGACCCCCGCCGCGGAGTTGTCGAACCTGCTCGGTACGACCGCGTTCGCGGTCGTGCTCGACCCATCGGAAAAGGTATGCCGCGTTCAATGGACAGCTGAACGGCTGCGCGCCCTGAAGGAGTACCGACCATGAGTGACTGGATGCAGGTCGTCCTCGATGACCTCACAACGATGGCCAAGACCTTCGATGACGAGTCCACCGTTTACGAAGGCGCGGTACCGAAGTTCTTGCCGGGGACGGCGGCCGAATCCGGCGATGCCACTCTGAACGAGGCCATAAAGGGGGCCTTGGATCTTTTGGAGATTCTTCATCATCAGATGGTCCGCACGATCCAGACCCATTCGGAGAAGCTCGCATACGCGCGCGACTCGTACGAGCGCCACGATATCGACAACCGCAAGCTCTACGACGACCTGACCAAGAGCCTGGACTGAACAGCAGAGGGGAGTTACCACATGAGTTGGATCGGCGGCGATCTCGGCGGACTTCAGTCCATGGGAAACATGATGAAGACCGCCCAGGAATCCACGGACGACATCGTCAAAGCGCTGGGTAACCAAGTCGACAAGGTCGTCGGTGACGCCGGTTATTCGGGCAATGCCGCCGATGCGTTCCGTAAGGCATGGACCAGCACTTCGATTCAGGTCGGCGGCCTCGCCACTGTCACCAGTGGCATCGGCCAGACCATCGCGACCCTGGGCGATCGGTTGCAACAGATCGAAGCGGACCTCTACAACGCGGCCTATGAAGCCAAAGGCCAAGGCGCGCAGATCGATGACAGCGGCAAGCCACTTACCCTGGTCATCACCGGTGACCCGGACTCGGACAGCGCGAAGAAGGCACGGCAGGCCCAGGCTGACTACACCGATGCCTACAACTCTGCCATCACCATCGCGCAGGGCTATCGGTTACAGGCGGCGAAGGATATCGCCGATGCGATCAAGCCCGTTCAACCCACTGGCAAGGACAGCGACTTCACCTGGGACAAGCGCGTCACTATCGCCGACTACCTGCGCGGCTTGTACGCGGTACCGAACGAGCGAAACTCACAGTGGGCCAACGACCTTCCGAACAAGGTCAAATCAGCCCAGACCGAGCTCGAGAAGGCCCGTGCCGACTGGAATACCGCCAATGATGCTTACCACGCACAGAACAAGATGATGCCCTTTGACGACCCCGCCCGAATCAACCACATCGAGTCCTTCAAAGACCTGAAGGACCTCAATACCAAACTCGCTGCGGCAGAGGCGAACAAAGGTGAACTTCCCGCGTCGAAGGCATTGAATGTCAAGGTTGGCGATATCGACAAGCTACTTCCGGAGCTGTCGAAGGTGGCGCCGAAGGGGCTCGAGTTCATGAAGAACATCCCTGTCGTGGATGTGGCGGCGTCGGGTTTGGTCGCCGAACTTCAGGCACAGGATGACATCGAAAAAGGACAGAGCCCGACCAAAGCGCGAACCCAGGACTATGGGGCCGCCGCAGTGGGATTGGCGGCAGGAGCAGGAACCGCCGTAGGGATCGGGGCTGTTGCGGCAGGAGCCGGTGTCACCGCGCCTGCCTGGGGTACGGCGTTGGCCGCCGGCCTGGTCGTGGTCGGCGTAGGCGACGTCGCCTACGAAGGATTCCATGAACACTGGAGCGAAGACGTCCACGACCGCGGCGTATGGAACGGAACAATGCACGGGCTGGGCAGCACCTTCTCTAATACAGGACACGACATAGGAGACCTCGCTTCCAGTGCCAAGGACGCGGCAACCAGTGTCTGGCACAAGATCTTCTGATGGTCCCCAAGTCGATGCGACACCCCGGGCTCGAGCTCCCGCGTGTCCCGTTCCTCGGAACCAGTTGGTATCGAAGAGGTTTCGCCTACTGGATCAGACGCGTCATGGCCACACTCTTCGTCGTCTTCGTATGTGTGTTCCCGGTGTGGGTCGTTGGCATCCTCATCGACCTCATAGCCCGCGATACGCGAGGTCCAGCCAGAATCGGATTACTCGCAGTCGCGACTCTTGTGATCTGCTGGAGTTTCTACACCGGCTTCCGATCAATTGCCCAATCCAAGCGGGAAGAACGTCTGCTCTTGACCGGCCAACAGGGCGATTCGGGGGTCAGGAAATCACGGCGGGCGAGCAAGGGCGCGGGCCTGGGCCTCGGTGCGGCTGCTTACGGCGGCGCGCCAATCGCTGGAGCTATCCTCCTGGTCGGTCAGCTGTTCATAGTCGGCTGGTTAGCCGCGCTTCTGACAAAGACACTCGGCCGCTACTCAGGCCCACCAGAGATACACGCCATCCTGGCCGTCCGGGACTGGTACCACCAGCATCCTCAGATCCCGAACGACCAGCGACCGCCGCAGTTCCGACAGTGAAGTCAGCTCAGCCGCTCGATGATGGTGACGTTGGCGGTGCCGCCGCCTTCGCAGATGGTGAGTAGGCCGTAGCGGCCGTTGATGCGTTCTAGTTCGTTGAGGAGGGAGGCGAAAAGCTTTGCGCCGGTGGCGCCGAGGGGGTGGCCGAGGGCGATGGCGCCGCCGTTGACGTTGACTCGTTCCGGGTCGGCGCCGGTTTCTTTCAGCCAGGCCAGGACGACGGGGGCGAAGGCCTCGTTGATCTCGACCACGTCCATGTCGTCGATGGTGAGGCCGGTTTTTTCCAGGGCCCACTTGGTGGCGGGGATCGGGGCGGTGAGCATGAAGATGGGGTCGGCGCCGCGGGCGCTGACGTGGTGGATGCGGGCCCGCGGCGTCAATCCGTAGGCCGCGACGGCCCATTCGGAGGCGAGCAGGGTGGCGCTGGCGCCGTCGGAGATCTGGCTTGCGACGGCGGCGGTCAGCGGGCTGCCCTCGGCGAGTGGCGGCAGCGACGCCATCTTCTCGAGGCTGGTCTCGCGGGGTCCCTGATCGATCCAGAAGTCGCCGACCGGCACGATTTCCTTGTCGAAGCGGCCGTTCTTGATGGCATCACGGGCCCGCTCGTGGCTGCGCAAAGCCCAGCGCTCCATGTCTTCTCGGCTGATGTTCCACTTCTCGGCGATCAGCTGCGCGGCACGGAACTGGGTGACTTCGGCGGTGCCGTAGCGGTGATCCCAGCCCTCGGAACCGACGAACGGCGAGTCGAACCCGTACTCCTTGCCCGCGTACATGGCAGCCGAGATCGGGATGGCGCTCATGTTCTGCAGCCCGCCCGCGACGATCACCTCGGCGGTGCCGCTCATGATGGCCTGCGCGCCGAAATTGATGGCCTGCTGGCTGGATCCGCACTGGCGATCCACGGTGACGCCGGGCACCTCCTCCGGATAGCCCGCGGCCAACCACGCGGTGCGGCCGACGTTTCCGGCCTGCGGGCCGACATTGTCGACGCAGCCGACGATCACGTCGTCGACGTTGCCCGGGTCGATCGTGTTGCGGTCCAACAGCCCACGCAGTGCGGCCGCGCCGAGGTCGGCGGGGTGCACGGCGGCCAGCGCGCCGCCGCGCTTGCCGACCGGGGTGCGCACCGCGTCGATCACGTAGGCGTCCCGCAGCGGGGTGTAGGGGCGGCGTGGTGCGGATGGTGCTGACATCTTGGAACTCCTACGTGGTTTGCTCGGCCTCGGACAGCGTGAGGCCGTCGAGCACGATGGTCAGGTACTGCTTGGCGAGGTTGTCGACGGTGATGGGGCCGCCCGGCTGATACCAGCGCACCGCGACCCACACGGTGTCGCGCAGGAATCGGTAGGCCAGTTCGACGTCGATCTCCGGCCGGAAGCTGCCGTCGGTCACGCCGTTGGTCAGCACCCGATGCCAGAGCTCGCGGAACTCACGGTTGTAGTCGGCGATATAGGTGAACCGCTCGGCGGTGCGCAGCCGCTTGGCCTCGGCCTGGTAGATCGCCACCGCGGCGTGATGGCGATCGAACGACTGGTAGGACGCGATCACCAAGGCTTCCAAGGTGTCTCGCGGGCTGAGCCCGGCACCGACGATCTCCCGGTAGTGCCCGAACAGCTCGTCGAGGAAGCCGCGCAGGATCTCGTCCACCATCGACTCTTTGGAATCGAAGTGGTGGTAGAGGCTCCCCGATAGAATTCCGGCCGCGTCGGCGATGTCGCGCACGGTGGTGGCGCGCAGGCCGCGTTCGGCGAACAGTTCGGCCGCCAGCGTGAGCAGTTCATTGCGCCGTGCTGATTTCGAAGCCTCGGGTGCGGTCACATCGGCCATAATACAACCAAGCATTTGCTTGGTACAGGGTGACGCGCGATCAATCACGCCAGCGGCGGGTTGACAGGTCATGTTCGAGGAAGTTCAGCGCACCGAATATCGCAGTGGTGAGGACACCGATAGGTCGGCTAGTAGCCGGTCGCAGATCACCACCGGCTCGATGCCCGCTCTCGCCATCCGCGCCACCAAGGCGAGCCGGCGTTCGCAGCTGTCCCACTCGACGGTGAGCTGGCCGCGCCCCGGCCCGGCGTCCACCGTCGCCATCACCCGCGGCGGGCCGTAGGCCATCGGCTCTTCGATCAGCTTGAGCACCATGCCGCGCTGCCACGCCTGGTAGGTGTCCATATCGGCGCCGACCACCAGCTTGTCGGTGGCGGCACAGAGGCCCTGGGCGATCTCTTCGTCGAAGGCCACCCGGTCGAACCGGAACTTCCGGCATTTGGCCACCACATCTAGGAGGTCGGCGCGCACCTCGCACAGCAGCGCGGACTGCTGATGCCTGCGCCGGTCCTGCTCGGACTCCGCCGGATCGGAGCCGAGCCCGATCTGGTTGGCCCGCTCTCGATCTCGCGCCATATCCGCGCGCAACGCCGCCCGTGGATCGCGCGTCACCTCGCGCTCGTCGACGGCGTATTGCTCGAGAATCTGTGCCGCGCGCATCGCGGTCGCGCATTCGGAGGCGTGCTCCATCAATTCGGCGCCGAGTGTTAGCGCGGCGAGCACCATGCTGTCCAGCCTGCGCCTGGCTAGCACCACTTCGCGCACCAATTCGAGTTCCAGTTGTTCGCGGGCAGCTGGGCTATCCAGGCCCATAGCCATCGCCCCTTTGGAGAGTGCGGGATCCGATCTCAACCAGCATCGCACACCCCGGGGACATCTGGCGCGACCTTTTCTACCTGATCAGCCGCCCATTTGCTCGAGGTACGCCGGAAGCTGGAAGGCGATCGCACTCTGGCGCGATCCGCCATCCGTCCAGTCTGCTGTCCGCTACCGGACACCTACCGCAGCCAACGACCGGCAACGCGAACGCGATTGGCGCAACTGTTTGCGAAAAATGTTGCGCGCTATGACAGATCGCCGAAATTTCGGGTGCGCGACACCGGTTATCCGCGAAGATCGCGGAGCGCCATTCGACCGTGCGATACCGGCTCGACTCCCGCGAAATCATCCATCCGGACCATCGATCGCGTTCGGCACGAAGGAATATTCATGCCTATTACCACCGCCGCACGACTGGTCGCGGTCGACAAAATTGGTCGCCCCAGCAGCATCAGCTGGGGAATCCATTGAACCGCCTCAGGCGCGTTGACTGCTGACCGAGACGACCTCGCCGGTCAGATAGGACGTGTAATCACTGGCCAGCATGGCGATGGTGGCCGCGACCTCCCACGGCTCGGCGGCCCGGCCGAAGGCCTCACGTTCGGACAACCGATCGAGCAGCTCGGTCGAGCTGACCTTGTCCAGGAAGGCGTGCCTGGCGATGCTCGGCGCGACCGCGTTGATCCGCACGCCGAGTTCGGCGGCCTCGACGGCACTGCACCGGGTCAGCGCCATCACGCCCGCCTTGGCCGCGGCGTAGTGCGCCTGTCCGTGTTGCGCGCGCCAGCCGAGCACGCTGGCGTTGTTGACGATCACGCCGCCGTGGCCCGCGTCGCGGAAGTAGCCGAGCGCGGCGCGGGTGCAGCGGAAGGTGCCGTTGAGGGTGATGTCGAGGACGCGATCCCACTGCTCGTCGGTCATGTCGACCACCGGGGTCTCGCCGCCGAGTCCGGCATTGTTGACCATGATGTCGATCCGGCCGAGCGCCTCGCCCGCGCCGCGCACCAGGGCGTTTACCTGCTCGGTGCGCTGTACGTCGCAGGCGATCGAGGCGACCTTGCGCGCCGGGAATTCGGCCGCGAGCTCGGCGGCGGTCTCGGCCAATCGCCGCTCGTGCCAATCGGAGACGACCACGTCGGCGCCCTCGGCGAGCAGCCTGCGCGCGGTGGCCGAGCCGATACCGGTGCCTGCCGCGGCGGTGATGACGGCGGTGCGTCCGGTCAGCAGTCCGTGTCCCGGAATGGGCTGTGGCGCAACAGAAAGATCGCTCATGGTCGAGCCTCCCGCGGCAGGCCGAGCACGCGCTCGGCGATGATGTTGCGCTGCACTTCGTTCGAACCTCCGTAGATCGTGTCGGCGCGGGTGAACAGGTACATCCGCTGCCATTCGTTCAGGTCGTTCTCCTCGGCCACCATGCCTGCGGGGCCGAGCACGGCCATCGCAAGCTCGCCGAGGCCGCGATGCCAGTTGGCCCACAACAGTTTTGCGACCGAGGCCTGCCCGCCGTCGTCGACGCCCGCGCCCTCCATGGTGCGAATCGCGTGGGCGCGCAACACCCGCAGGCCGACCCAGGCCCGGTCGATCCGATCGGCGATGAGCGGGTCGTCGGCGGCACCGGTGCGGCGGGCCAGCGCCTCGACGTTGGCGAGCTCCCTGGCGAACCTGATCTGCTGGCCGAGCGTGGAGATGCCGCGCTCGAAGGTCAGGGTGCCCATGGCGATGCGCCAGCCCTCGCCCGGCGCGCCGATCACCAGGTCCGCGGCGGTGCGCGCGTTGTCGAAGAAGACCTCGTTGAATTCCGAGGTGCCGGTCAGCTGGACGATCGGGCGCACGTCGATGCCCGGCTGATGCATCGGAACCAGCAGGTAGGACAGGCCCTGGTGGCGGACCGAGCCGCGCTCGGTGCGCGCGATCACGAAGCACCAGTCGGCGAGGTGGGCCAGCGAGGTCCAGATCTTCTGGCCGTTGATCGACCACTCGTCGCCGTCGAGCTGGGCCGCGGTGGTGATCGCGGCCAGGTCCGAGCCTGCGCCCGGCTCGGAATAGCCCTGGCACCACAGCTCGGTCACCGTGCGGATGCCGGGCAGGAAGCGCTCTTTCTGCGCCGGGGTGCCGAAGGCGAGCACGGTCGGGCCGAGTAGTTCCTCGCCGACGTGCGAAACCCGGGACGGCGCGTTCGCTTTCGCGTATTCCTCATGGAAGATCACCTGCTGGCGCACCGTCGCCTCGCGGCCGCCGTACTCCTTGGGCCAGCCGAGGCAGGTCCAGCCCGCGGCGGCCAGGTGCCGGTCCCAGGCGAGGCGCTCCTCGAAGGCCTCGTGTTCGCGGCCCGGTCCGCCGAGCCCGCGCAGTTCGCGGAATTCGCCGTTCAGGTTTTCCGCAAGCCACTCGCGCACGTCGGCGGCGAATTGCGCGTCTTGCGTCGCGGAAAACCGCCCGCCCGGCTCGGCGGTGTCGGATTCTGAGGTCTGGATCGCACCCACGCCGGTAGGATAACCTACCAAGCACTTGCTTTGTAGGGCGCTTGCATAAGTGCCCCGACACGGACGGTAAGGACAACCGTGACAACCCCTGCACTCACAACACCGCTGGCGCTGCAGCATGCCGCGCGCACGTTCGGTACCGCTCCCGCCCTGGCCGACGGCCCGGTGCGGCTGGACTGGACCGAGCTGCTCGCGGCGGTCCAGGAGGTGGCGCGGGCGCTCATCGCGCGCGGCGTGCAGTCGGGCGACCGGGTGGCGATGTGGGCGCCCAACACCCATCACTGGGTCGTCGCGGCGCTGGCCGCGCATTACGTCGGCGCGTCACTGGTGCCGTTGAACACCCGCTACGTCGCCGATGAGGCCGCCGATGTGCTGGTCCGGGTGGACGCGCGGGCGTTGTTCATCGCGGGCACCTTTCTCGGCCGTGATCGGCTGGCCGAATTACGTGCTACCGCACCGGAACTCGATATCGAGACGGTGGTCGTCATCCCGGTCGAGCCGGGCACCGAGACCAGCGACGAGACCGCGTTCGACTGGTCCGAGCTCGCGGGCGTCGCCGAAAAGGCCACGCCGGCCGAGGCCGAGGAGCGCGCGGCGGCGGTCAGTCCCGACGACACCGCCGACATCCTGTTCACCTCCGGCACCACCGGCCGCAGCAAGGGCACCGTGGTGGCGCATCGGCAGGCGCTGTCGGTGGTGCGGGCCTGGGCGGAGTGCACGACGCTCAACGGCGACGACCGGTATCTGGTGGTGAGCCCGTTCTTCCACAACTTCGGTTACAAGGCAGGCATTCTCGCCTGCCTGGTCACCGGGGCCGCGATCGTCCCGCAGGCGGTGTTCGACGTGCCTGCCACGATGCGGCTGGTGAGCGAGGAGAAGATCACCGTGCTGCCCGGGCCGCCGACGATCTACCAGACGATTCTCGACTTCCCGGGCCGCGCCGACTTCGACCTCAGCACGTTGCGGGTCGCGGTGACGGGTGCGGCGACCGTGCCGGTGGTGCTGGTCGAGCGGATGCGCTCGGAGCTCGACTTCGATGTCGTTATCACCGGTTACGGACTGTCCGAGGCGTCCGGGTTCGGCACCATGTGCCGCGCGGACGACGACGCCGCGACCATCGCGGGCACCTGCGGGCGCCCGATCGCCGACTTCGAACTGCGGCTCGCGCCGAACGGCGAGGTGTTGTTGCGCGGGCCGAACGTGATGCTCGGCTACCTCGACGATCCCGAAAGTACTGCGGAGACCATCGATTCCGACGGCTGGCTGCACACCGGCGACGTCGGCACGGTGGACGAGCGCGGCTACCTGAAGATCACCGACCGGCTCAAGGACATGTACATCTCCGGCGGGTTCAACGTGTACCCGGCCGAGATCGAGCAGGCGCTCGCGCGGCTGGACGGTATCGCCGAATCCGCGGTGATCGGCGTGCCGGATACCCGAATGGGTGAGGTGGGCAAGGCTTTCGTGGTCCGCAAGGCGGGCGCGCAGCTCACCGCGGACCAGGTGTTCGCCCACGCCACCACCGTGCTGGCCAATTTCAAGGTGCCGCGGTTCATCGAATTCCGCGACCAGCTGCCCTACAGCGCCGCCGGGAAAGTGCTCAAGCGTCAACTACGTGAGGAGATTTCGTAATGTCGGAACCGATCCCGGACGAGGGTGACGTCGTCACGTACGAGGTGCGTGGTCGCACGGCGATCGTCACGCTGAACCGGCCGGATTACCGCAACGCGCAGAACTCGGTGATGACCTACGCGCTCGACGCCGCCTTCGTGCGGGCCGTCGAGGACCCCGAGGTCGGCGTGATCGTGTTGGCGGGCAACGGGAAACACTTCAGCGCCGGGCACGATATCGGCACTCCCGGCCGCGATCATCACATTCACTACCCGAACAAGGCCGCGCTGTGGTGGGACCACGTCGACAAGGTCGGCGGCGATCAGCGGTTCGCGCGAGAGCTCGAGGTCTACCTCGGCATGTGCAGGCGTTGGCGGGAGATTCCCAAGCCGACCATTGCCATGGTGCAGGGTGCGTGCATCGCGGGTGGGCTGATGCTGGCCTGGGTGTGCGATCTGATCATCGCCTCTGATGACGCGTTCTTCTCTGATCCTGTTGTGCGGATGGGCATTCCGGGCGTCGAATACTTCGCGCACCCGTGGGTGATGGGGCCGCGGGCCGCGAAGGAGTTCCTGTTCACCGGGGATCGGTTCGGTGCGGCGCAGGCCAAGGAGTGGGGCATGGTCAACCGGGTGGTGCCGCGGGCCGAGTTGGAAGCCGAGACGCTCGCGCTGGCCGAAAAGATCGGCACCATGCCGCAATTCGGGCTCGCGTTGACGAAGAAGGCAGTCAACCAGGCAGAGGATCAAATGGGCATGCGCAACGGGATGGATTCGGTGTTCGGGCTGCATCACTTCGCGCATGCGCACAATGCGGAGGTCGGTGCCGACTCGCTCGGCGGCATGAACGCCAAATCTATGAAGGCAAAGGCGTCCTCGACCGGCGAGAACGGGGCGTCGTAAGTGGATCTCGAGATCGACCAGGCGACCCAGGAATTCCAGGCCGAGGTCCGGGAGTTCCTGGCTGCTAACAAACCTGCGCAGCCATTGCCTTCGATGGACACCAAGGCTGGATTCGAGGCGCATCGCGCCTGGGAGCACACGCTCGCCGATGCTCGACTGTCGGTCGTCGCGTGGCCCGACGAGTACGGCGGCCGGGACGCCTCGCTGCTGGAGTGGGTGCTGTTCGAGCAGGAGTACTACGCCGCTGGCGCGCCGGGACGGGTGAGTCAGAACGGCATCTTCCTGCTGGCACCAACACTTTTCGAGCACGGCACACCCGAACAGCTCGACCGGATCATGCCCCGGATGGCGCGTGGTGAGGACATTTGGGCCCAGGCCTGGTCGGAGCCGGAGGCGGGTAGCGATCTCGCTGGCATCCGCTCGACCGCGCGGCGTACCAATGGCGGCTGGCTGCTCAGCGGGCAGAAAACGTGGAGTTCGCGAGCGGCCTACGCGGACTGGGCCTTCGGCCTGTTCCGCAGCGACCCCGAGGCGGAGCGGCACAAAGGGCTGACCTATGTGATGTTCCCGCTGTCCGCGGATGGTGTTTCGGTACGGCCGATTCCGCAGTTGGACGGCGAACCCGGCTTCGCGGAAATCTTCCTCGACGAGGTGTTCGTGCCCGATCGCGACGTGATCGGAGAGCCCGGCGAGGGCTGGCGCGTGGCGATGAGCACGTCCAGCAATGAGCGCGGTCTGTCGCTGCGTAGCCCCGGGCGGTTCAGCGCGACGGCGCAGCGGTTGATCGATCTGTGGCTCGACACCGGCGACGAGACCAACACCGGGCAGCGAGATGCCGTGGTGGACGCCTGGATCGGCAGCGAGGCGTACCGGCTGCACACCTTCGGCACGGTGACCCGGCTGAACGAGGGCGGCAAGCTGGGCGCGGAATCCTCGATTACCAAGGTGTTCTGGTCCGAGCTCGATATCGCCATGCACGAGACCGCGCTGGAGGTGCTCGGCGTGAGTGCCGAACGGTCCGGGCCGTGGACCGACGGTTATCTGTTCTCGCTGTCCGGCCCGATCTACGCGGGCACCAATGAGATTCAGCGCAACATCATCGCCGAGCGGCTGCTCGGACTACCGAGAGGGAGCAGCCGATGAGATTCGCGCTCAGTCCCGAACAACTCGACTTCGGCACCAGCGTGCGCAAGCTGCTCGACGCGGGTCGCACGCCCGCCGCGGTGCGTGGCTGGGCGACCGGTGATCCGCGCCCGGGGCGCGGGCTGATCCGCCAGCTGGCCGGTGCGGGTGTGCTCGGTCTAGCCATCGATGACGAGCACGGCGGTGTCGGTGCCGAACCCATCGATCTGGTGGTGGCGTTCGTCGAGCTCGGTCGCGCCGCCGCACCCGGTCCACTGGTGGAGACGGCTGCTGCGATACCGGCACTGCTGCAAGCACTTCCAGATAAGAGCCTGGCCGGGCGCTGGCTTCCCGGCTTCGCCGAAGGTGCCGAGCTGGGCACCATTGCTTTCCATAACGGTGTGGCCCTCGACGCCGACGACGCGGAGGTCGTGCTGATCGCGGACGGCGGTCAGCTGCACACCGGTCACCGGACCGGACTGGTGCGGTCGATCGATCCGGCGCGCCGCCTGTTCGCCGTGGCCGCCGACGAGTCGGTTGCCGAGGACGTTGCCGACGCCATCGCCACCGGGTTCGACACCGGCGCGCTGGCCTGTGCGGCACAGCTGCTCGGCGCTGGGCGCGCGCTGCTGGATTCCACCACCGGATATGCCAAGCAGCGCAAGCAGTTCGGCAAGCCGATCGGCGAATTCCAGGCCGTCAAACAGAAACTCGCCGACGTGCTGATCGGACTGGACCTGGCCGAACCGCTGCTCTACCGCGCCGCGCTCACCATGGGTGACTCGACGCGCGGCCGCGATGTCTCGGTCGCCGTGATCGCCTGCGGCGACGCGGCTTACCGCGCCGCCAGGGCGGCCCTGCAGGTGCACGGCGCGATCGGCTACACCGCCGAATACGATCTGTCGCTGTGGCTGACCAAGGTCACCGCGCTCCGATCCGCCTGGGGCACACCGGATCTACATCGAGCGCGGATCGCCGACTCGCTCCGCGATGCGGCGGAACGGCAACTACGAGGGACGGCATGACAAGCACCGAACACCAGGAGTTCACCGCCTCGGTGCGGGCTCTGCTCACCAAACACGCGGGCTCGGCCGCGGTGCGCGCGGCGATGGACACCGAACTCGGCTACGACCAGGCCCTCTGGCAGCGACTGTGCGAGCAGATCGGCGTCGCGGCACTAGCAATTCCCGAGGAATACGGCGGTGTCGGCGCCAGCCTGGTCGAATCCCTGCTCGTGGTCGGCGAACTCGGCCGCACCCTCGCCGGTGTCCCGATGCTCGGCTCCGCCGTCCTCGGCACCCAGGCCTTGCTGCTGTCCGGCGATGCCGAGGCCTGCGCCCGCCTGCTCCCCGAGGTCGCCGAAGGCACCCGCACCCTCGCCGCGTGCTGGGCAGGCGAAACCGGCTGGGACGAACCAGGAGTCCACGAATCGGACGGAACCCTCACCGGCACCGCCCATTACGTGCTCGACGGCCACACCGCCGCCACCTTGATCGTGCTCACCCCGACCGGCTTCTTCGAGGTCGACCCCACCACCACCGGGGTCACCCGCCGCGTCGTCCCCACCATGGACCCCACCCGCAAACTCACCGAAATCACCTTCACCGCAGCCGAAGCCCGCCCCCTCGGCACCGCCGACCCCACCCCCGCCATCACCCGACTACGCGAAATCGCCTGGGCCGCAATCGCCGCCGAACAGGTAGGCGCCGCCGACCACTGCCTGCAAATGACCGTCGACTACACCAAGTCCCGAGTCCAATTCGGCCGCCCCCTCGGCAGCTTCCAAGCCCTCAAACACCGCATGGCAGACATGTACGTCCTACTGGAGTCCGCCAAGTCCGCCTCCGCCGCCGCCACCCTCGCGGTAGCCGAGAACACCCCTACCGCCCCCGAAGACGTCTGGGCAGCCCGTCTGCACTGCACCGAGGCCCTCACCACAATCACCGCCGAAACCATCCAACTCCACGGCGGCATAGCCATCACCTGGGAACACGACGCCCACCTCTTCTTCAAACGCGCCCACAGCGACACCCACCTCTTTGGCACCCCCAAACGCCCTGTCGCCGCACCGTCGTGAACGCACCACGCACTCCTTGTGGTCGCGGCACCGGTATCGAGGATGACCTGCTCTAGCAAGTCATAGCTCACAGTCCTTAAACTGGCCGCCATGACCTCCGCACACGACTATGAGGAGCTACACCACCTGGTAGACCGGCTGACTCCGGCTCAGGCGCGGCATCTTCGCCTGCTCGTGTCGGAAGACCCCGAGTTGTCCACAACGGCTCCGCAGGACGACGAAGTTCGAGGCGTGTCCGAGGGCCTGCGATCACTCACCGGCATCTGGGATTCCGGCAGGACCGACGCCGCCGAGCGTCACGATGACTACATCCGTGATCGCCTGCGGCAGCGGCGCGACGAATGGCAGTAACGACGACCGTGCTGGACACCGGTCCACTGGTGGCTCTGATGGACCGCAGTGACAACCGGCACGCCGAATGCGCCCAGTTCTTCTCGACCCTGCGGGGGCCGACTATTGCTACCCACATCAGTAATGATCGAAGTCTGCTGGCTACTGGAGGAACGTCCCGATGTCGAGGCAGCCTTTCTCGACCGGGTCGAGGAAGATGTCTTCGAACTGGTCTCGTTCACGAAACCAGACGTCGGCCGGATCGCTGAGTTGGTGCGTCAGTATGCCGACTTTCCCCTGGGGACAGTCGACGCATCCGTCATAGCCGTCGCCGAACGATTCGATTCCGACAGGGTTGCCACCCTCGACCGCAAGCACTTCAGCGTGGTTCGCCCCGCCCACGTGCCGACGTTCACGTTGCTGCCCTAGCTCGTGGCACCGCCGCACATACGCCCGGAACTCCAGATCAGAGCCTCGATATGCCCCGCATACCGGGGCTTTTTCGTGTTCGTGATCGAGTTCACGGGACATATATAGTTAGCTTATGTAATAATATCTAGGTGCAGCAGGCTCAGGTGAATACAGCGGATGACATTGTCGTCGATCTACTCGTTACTGCGGGCAGGCTCACTCGGCTGGCCGGGGTGATCAGCGGCGACGACCTGCCGCGGGCGGTGTTGCGGGCACTTGCGGTGCTCGATGAACACGGCGCCGTGCGGGTCAGTGAGTTCGCCAGGATCGACCGTTGTTCGCAGCCGGCGGCAACGACGCTGATCGGCAGGCTGGTCGCGGATGGCTTCGCGACCCGGCGCAAGGACTCGGCGGACTCCAGGGCCGTCGTCGTCGAACTCACCCCGGCCGGGCGCAACCGGCTCACCCAGGCGCGGCAGGCGTTCGCCGCCGCGCTCACCACGCGGCTCGACGGCTTCGACACCGAACGCCTCGCCCGCATGGACACCGATTTGAACGAACTGCTGGAGGCCCTGAAAACGGCTACGCCACAGCATCATCCGCTATAGAGGGATTGGTCGATGAGCACATTGGCTCCTGATCGCGCCGTCGGCGCAGATACCACCACGGGCAACCGCCAACCGAAAGCCGTTTGGGCCGTTGCGTTTGCGAGCGTGATCGCCTTCATGGGGATCGGGTTGGTCGACCCGATTCTGAAACCGATCGGCGAACAGCTGCATGCCTCGCCGTCGCAGGTTTCGCTGCTGTTCACCAGTTACATGCTGGTGACCGGTGTGGCCATGTTGATCACGGGCGTGGTGTCCAGCCGGTTCGGCGCGAAGAAGACCCTGGTGGCCGGTCTGGCGATCATCATCGTGTTCGCGGCGCTGGCGGGGTTGTCCGACACCGTCACCCAGATCGTCGGATTCCGCGCGGGCTGGGGCCTCGGCAACGCCTTGTTCATCGCCACCGCGCTCGCCACCATTGTCGGCGCGGCCAGCGGCGGCGTCGCCCGCGCGATCATCCTCTATGAGGCGGCGCTCGGGATCGGCATCGCGACCGGTCCGCTGCTGGGCGGCGTGCTCGGCGGAATCAGCTGGCGTGGACCGTTTTTCGGTGTCTCGGTGTTGATGGCCGTCGCGTTGGTCAGCATCGTCGTGCTACTGCCCGAGGGCCCGAAGCCGACGCATCACACCTCGATCGCCGCCCCGTTCCGCGCGCTGCGGCACCGCGGCCTGCTGACCGTCAGCCTCACCGCGCTGCTCTACAACTTCGGTTTCTTCACCCTGCTCGCCTACACACCGTTCCCGCTGGACATGGGCACCTACGCCATCGGCTTCATCTTCTGTGGCTGGGGCATCCTGCTCGCGCTGTCGTCGGTGTTCCTGGCGCCGCGGTTGCAGCGGCGGTTCGGTTCGCTGCCGATGATGGGTCTGTCGATCGCGCTGTTCGCCGCGGACCTCGCGGTGATGGCGATGTTCGCCGAGCACAAGCCGGCGCTGATCATCGGCACGGTGCTGGCCGGGCTGTTCCTCGGCGTGAACAACACCCTGATCACCGAGGCCGTGATGATCTCCGCGCCGGTCGAGCGGTCGACCGCCTCGGCGGCCTACAGCTTCGTCCGGTTCGCCGGCGGCGCGGCCGCGCCGTACCTGGCGGGCAAGCTCGGCGAGCACAGCATCGCGTTGCCGTTCTGGGTCGGCGCCGCCTGCACCGCGGCCGCAGTGCTGGTGCTGCTGGCCGGTCGCGCGGCACTCGCGCACATCGACGAGCACGACCCGGCGCCGCACAGTGTCGCCGAGGCGGAAGCGATCACCGTCGGCGACTGAGCCGACCGACAGCTGCCTGGACCCGAGCAGGGTTCAGGCAGCTGTGCTGTCTGCGATACCTGCCGGAGACGCTGCTCGGGAGTACCGTCGGATGTCATGGGCGATGCGCAGCGAGGCCGGGTAAAGATCGAAACCAGCCAGAAGCGAGTTCGGGTATTTCTCGGTGGCCGGGTAGTGGCCGACACGGCTCAGCCGGTACTGGTGTGGGAGGGTCCGCACTATCCGACCTACTACATTCGGGCCGCGGATCTGCAGGCGAAACTCGAGCCGACCGGTGAATCCCACCACTCCCCCAGCCGTGGTGACGCTACGGAGTACGACGTGGTCGTGGACGGCACCACCGCCGCCGCTGCCGCACTGCGGTACCACGATTCGCCGCTGACCGAGCTGAACGATCTGGTGCGGCTCGAGTGGAGCAAGATGGACGAGTGGTTCGAGGAAGACGAACCGGTCTACGTCCACCCGCGCGATCCCTACTCCCGGGTCGACATCCTCGGCAGCTCCCGGCACGTGCGCGTCGAGATCGACGGTGTCACCGTCGCGGACTCGCACTCCCCACGCATCCTCTTCGAAACCGGCCTGCCCGCAAGGTATTACCTCCCGATGACCGACGTCCGCATGGACCTGCTGCACGCATCGGACAGCCACACCAGCTGCCCGTACAAGGGCACCGCCGACTACTGGACCGTCCGCCTCGGGGACAAGGAATACAAGGACTACGTGTGGGGCTACCGCACGCCGCTACCGGAGAGCCAGAAGGTCGCGGGCCTGGTCTGCTTCTACAACGAGAAGGTCGACACCTACGTCGACGGGGAACTGCAGGAACGTCCGAAAACGCCGTTCAGCTGACTCGGTCAGCGGTAACGAGCCGTCCGCCCCCTCGACGTCAGACCGCGACGAGCGGGGGCTTGTCTTCGGCGCGCCGGTATTGGCCTGGGGCTAGGCCGTATTCGCGCTTGAACGCCTTGGCGAAGGCGAATTCGGAGGTGTAGCCGACCTTTCGGGCTACCGTGCCGAGGGGGCCGTCGGTGTCGCGGAGCAGGCGGGCGGCGGTGAGCATGCGCCAGCGGGTGACGTAGGCGAGGGGTGGTTCGCCGACGGTGGCGGTGAAGCGGCGTGCGAGGGTGGCGCGGGAGACGCCGGCGACCTCGCTGAGATGCGGGACGGTCCACGTGCGGGCCGGGTCCTCGTGCACGGCGCGCAATGCCGCGGCGACCGCCGGATCGGCGAAAGCGCCTGCCCAGCCGGTGGATTGAGCAGTGGACTGTTCGTCGAGCCATGCGCGGAGGGTGAAGAGCACCAATGTTTCGAGCAGGGCCGGAACGGCGGCATCACTGCCCGGACGTGGCTCGGCGATTTCGGCGGCAAGCAGGTCTACCGCGCCGCGCAGCGCCGGATGACGACCGGGAAGAGCCGGAAGATGGATGAACTCGGGCAGTTCGTCGAGCATCGGATGGCTCCGCTGTCTGCCGAGTTCGTATGCGCCGCACAGCAATGCCGTGCGTACGCCAGGCCCGGTGATCTCTCTCGGTTCTCCCGGCTGCGCCTTCTCGTCGACTGAACTGTCGAGGCTGTCGACCAGGACATGGTCGGCGCCACGCGGCATGAACACGACGTCGCCGACACCGAGCGCCATCGGCGTGCCACCCGGCGGCACCAGCCAACAGGAGCCCTGCAGCACGACATGGAACCCGGCACCGGGTACGACGGGATAGCTGCGACCCCATGGTGCGTGCCGAATGAACATCCCGGAGGTCGGGCTGCCCGTGCGGATAGCGGCGATGGTTTCGCTGAGAATGTCCACACAGTCACCATAGCGCTCCGCAGTGAGTGTTTGAGATATAGCAGCGAGTAATACGACCATTGGTTTACTCACGCACCGACCATAGGTTTGAGCCATGACATCGACGAGTTCCACCGAATCCAGCAAGACCATCGCCGTCTACGGCGCCACCGGGATCACCGGCGGTTACGTCCTCACCGAACTGCACCGTCGCGGCCTCACCCCAATCCTGGTGGGCCGCAACGAAGCACGCATCCGTGCCGCCGCGGTGGCCGCCGATCTCCCGAACGCCGAGATCCGAGTAGCCGACCTCGCCGACCACGACGCCTTGGTCACCGCGTTCACCGGTGCCGACGTGGTGATCAGCAGCCTGCCCGCGTACGTCGAGCACGGTCCGGCGGTATTGGCCGCGGCGATCGACGCCGGAGCGAACTACACCGACATGTCCGGCGAACAGCTGTTCCTGAAGCAGGTGTTCGACGAGTTCGGCCCGCGAGCCGAGGCGGCCGGGGTGAGCCTGGTCTCCGGCGTCACCGACAGCAATCTGCCCGGCGACCTGCTCGGTTACCTGACCACCCGCCGGGTCGCCGGTCCGGCCGAGGTGGTGGTCAGCCATCTGAGCAAGAGCGGCGGCAACGGTTCCAAGGGCAGCGCGAAGACAGTGCTGGCGAGTCTGGACTGGTTCCGCAGCGGCGGCTGGAACTACGCCGACGGCGAATTCCGCACCGGTGCAGTGGCTCGGCACTCTTCGATGACCTTCCCCGGCGACACCGCTCCGACCTCGGTCGCGAAATTCCCGCAGCCGCCGGTACTTACGATCCCGCGCCACTCGGATGTCTCCTATGTCGAAGGGGTGCTTGCCACTTTCGATCCTCGACACCCTGAGCGGCTTCACCGCCGACCTCATCGACTCGCTGCCCGACGCACCGAGCGCGAACCTGCGCTACGACCTGGTCGTCGATGCTTACGGCGTGGACGGCCGCACGGTCCGCGGCGTCGTGAGCGGCGTGCACTCCTACCGCGATTCGGCGTTGATGGCGGTGGCGGTCGCCGTCCGACTGGCCGAGGGCACCACGAAGCCGGGTGCTCTTGCGGCGGCCGAGGCTTTCGACGCGACCGAATTCCTCGACGCGCTGGTGCCGTTCGGCATCACCTGGCGCATCGCGGAACTCTGAGCCCGTGGGCCCGGAAAGGCGCCGGTCCGGCGCCTTCTAGGGTGAGTGACCGGATTTGAACCCGCGACCTCCTGGATCACAACCAGGCGCTCTAACCAACTGAGCTACACCCACCATGGTGTGTTCAGACAAGGTAGCGCGACAGTTCAGCTCCGGTCATCTGGTTTTTCACCGGGACGCCCGGCACTATCGTCCACGAATCAGGCATAGTCGAATGATGACCGACAACCGACCCGAACTCGCCGCAGCGCTCGACCTGGCACCGCACCCGGAGGGCGGCTGGTTCCGCGAAACCTGGCGCAGCGCCGTGGAATTCAAGCCGGAGGGCTACGACGGCGCACGGTCCAGCGCGACCGCGATCTACTTCCTGCTGCTGCCCGGCGAGCAGTCCGCGCCGCACACGGTCCGCTCCGACGAGCTGTGGCTCTGGCATCGCGGCGGCCCGCTGGTGCTGAATATCGGTGGCGAGGAAGTGGTGCTCGGCCCCGATGTCGAGCACGGTCAGGTGCTGCAGGCCGTGGTGCCGGGTGGGGTCAGCCAGGCCGCACGACCGGCTGGCGACGAGTACGTACTGGTGAGCTGCTTCGTCTCCCCCGGCTTCGACTTCGCCGACTTCCAGATGGACTGAGCTTTACGCTCCCGTGTATTCGCGCCGCGTCCGGTCGACGAGTTCGGCGACGCCGAGCACCTCGGTGACGCCGGACGCGGCGTGACCCGCGCTCCAGATGTCCGACCAGTTCTTCGGTGCGGCGGAGTCGGCGAAATGTGCTGCGGTGTCGAAGGTTCCGGCGCGCAGGGCGGCGACATCGATGCCGAGCGATTGCATCGAGCCTGCCAGCATGTTGGTGGGTAGGCCGGTGAAGGCGGAGGTCAGCACCACGTCGTCGAGGCTGGACGCGGCCACCAGGTCCTTGTGCGCGGGTGCGGCCATGCTCTCGGCCGTGGCGAGGAACTTGGTGCCCATGTAGGCCAGGTCCGCGCCGAGGGTGATCGCCGCCCGCAAGGCGACGCCGTCGGACACGCCACCGGCCAAAACCACCGGCCCATCGAAGAATTCGCGAACCGCACGGACGAACGCGAAGGGATTCGCCCAGCCGGTCTGTCCGCCCGCACCGGCGGTGAGCAGGATCAACCCGTCGGCGCCGCACTCGACCGCACGTACCGCGTGGTGCACCGACGCCACGTCCGCGAGGACCAGCGAACCCACCTCGTGCAGCGGCTCGACCACATCGCGCGGCGTTCCGACCGAGGTGATCACGATCTCGGTCGGCTGCTCCTGGAGTACCCGCAGATCCGGCAGCAGCCGCGCATTCCCCGGGTGCACAATCAGATTCGCCGCGACCGGGGCGGGACGTGGCCCGCCGCCGGACGCCAACGCGGTGTCGATCTCCGACAACCACTGCGACAGTTGTTCGGGCGTGCGGGCATTCACGGTCGGGAACGAGCCGACTACGCCGGCCCGGCAGGCCGCGATCACCAGTTCCGGCCCGGAGACCTGGAACATCGGCGCCGCGATCAACGGAACCGTCAGCCGTGCGGTGAGTTCGGTGAATTCAACCGTGTGCGTGGCCATCGCGCGCCCCAATCTCCGGAACAGTGTCGTTCCGGACAATAGAGCAGCCCTCGTGACATGGGAAAACGGTTAGTCAGGACTTTGGCGAACTGCCCATAGGACTGGTGCCGAAGTTGTCATGCCGTCTACTCCGGCACCTCGACCACGCCCTCGTCCACCGCCCATTTGATCGTCTTCTCCAACTGCGGGCAGGAGTCGGGGCGACCGAGACCGCCGCCGTTCCGGCTGAGCTCCGCGAAGACCGGGCAGTGCGTCTGCGGCGGCTCGGTCCACTGCACCGAGGTCTGATGCGAACTGCTTTTCCGCACCATCACTTGGCTTTGACATGCCTGACACCGCAGCGGTGTCAGGCCCTGCTCCAGATAGTGCTGCTTGTCGACCACCGTCTGGGCGCGCACTTCGGCCTGCCGCGCCGGTTGGTCGGCGAAGTCGGGTGCTTTCGCCCAGGTGGCGGCCATCAGACCCCGGCCTCCGCCTGTTTCGCGGCGGCCTCGTCGGCCGCGCGCTTGCGGCGCAGGTTCTCCGCGACCTCGGCCTCCCACACCTCGTTCGCCTTGGTGGTGTCTACCTCGAACTCGAAGCGCTGGGTCATCTTGTCGGTGACGTCGGCGAGGTCGACGTAGAACTGGTCGTACCAGCGACGCAGCTGGTAGACCGGGCCGTCCTCCTCGCACAGCAGCGGATTCTCGACCTTGGACTTGTGCTTCCAGATCTCGACATCCTGCAGGAAGCCGACGCTGATGCCCTCGGTCATCTTCGCGGCCAGCTTGTCCGCCATCTCGCCCTCGACGCCCTGCGGCTTCTCCAGCGTGATGCCCCACTGCAGCACGAAGGAGTCCTGGCTCACCGGGTAGTGGCAGTTGATCAGGACGCTCTTGACCTCGTAGCCGGTGTACAGGTTGACCAGCGGATTGATCATGTAGGACGGCCCGAAGTACGACGCCTCCGAGGTCAGCGTGGTGTCGCCGCCGTACTTGGACGCCATCCCGATGTCCGGCCTGCCCTTGGTGTTCAAGTACTGAGTGGCGATGTGCCCCTCGAAGATGTTCTTGAAGTAGGTCGGGAAGGCGAAGTGAATGTAGAAGAAGTGCGCCATGTCGACCACGTTGTCGATGATCTCGCGGCAGTTCGCGCCCTCGATCAGCATGGAGTTCCAAGTCCAGTCGGTCCAGCCGCTGTCGAGCTGCTCGACCGGGTTGCCGTCCGCATCGGTGTAAGGGCCCTTGATATGCGGGATGGTCACCTCGGGCGGCGGCTGGCTGCCCTCGACGTCGTGCCAGACGAACAGCTGGCCGTTGCGCTCCAGCGTGGTCCACTTCCGGGTGCGCGCCAGCGGTGGCACGCGCTTCCCATACGGAATCGCGGTGCATTTGCCGTTCGTGCCGGACCAGCGCCAGTCGTGGAACGGGCAGGCGATGTCGTCACCCTTGACCTCGCCCATGCTCAGATCGCCACCCATGTGCCTGCAGTAGGCATCGAGCACCCGCAGCTCATCGCCGCTGTCGGCCCAGATCACGAGTTTGGTGCCGAACACATTCACCGCGTGCGGCTTGCCGTCGCGGAACGACTTGGCCAGACCGAGGCAATGCCATCCCCTCGCATAGCGGGTGGGCACGGTACCGACATCGAGCTCCCGGACCTTCGCACCGCTCCCCTGTGGGGTAACTGCCATCGCGAATCCTCCTCCTTCTGTACTAGAACACGTTACAAAAATGTGGCGTTCCACGCCAGCGATTCCCATCACTTCCTGCACATGTCCACTTACGACCCGTCATCGATACCCGTTCTCGACAGAAATAGGAACCTGTTCTAGTCTCAGAAGCAAATGAGTACCGGTTATCCAATTGACCAGGCAGGAGCAGGTCCCGAGATGACGCAAGAAGTGACCGAACGGGTCGACGCGCTGTTGCCGACCCTGCGCGAGCGCGCGCAGGAGGCCGAGGACCTGCGGCGCATCCCCGACGAATCCATGAAGGCCCTGCAGGAGACCGGGTTCTTCCGGCTGCTGCAGCCCAAGCAGTGGGGTGGTCACGCGGCCGACCCGGTGGTGTTCTACGACACGGTGCGCAAGCTGGCCAGCGCGTGCGGGTCCACCGGCTGGGTGGCGGGCATTGTCGGCGTACACAATTGGCATCTGGCGCTGTTCGATCAGCAGGCGCAGCAGGACGTCTGGGGCGAGGACACCGAGGTGCGGATCTCCTCGTCGTACGCGCCGATGGGCGCGGGCGTGGTGACCGAGGGCGGGTATATCGTCAACGGCTCGTGGGCTTGGTCATCGGGTTCCGACCACGCCACCTGGGCGGTGCTCGGCGGTCCGGTGATCAAGGACGGCAAGCCGGTCGACTTCGGCAGCTTCCTGATCCCGCGCGACGACTATCAGATCGATGACGTCTGGAACGTCGTCGGACTGCGCGGGACCGGCTCCAATACCGTCGTGGTGAAAGACGTTTTCGTCCCGAGGCACCGATTCCTCAGCTTCCGCAAGATGAGCGAGCTGCAGGCGCCCGGCCTGGAACAGAACACCGATCCGGTGTACCGGATGCCTTGGGGCACCATCCATCCCACGACCATCGCCACGCCCATCGTCGGCATGGCCTACGGCGCGTATGACGCGCACGTCGAGCATCAGGGCAAGCGGATTCGCGCGGCCTACGCGGGCGAGAAGGCGAAGGACGATCCGTTCGCCAAGGTGCGCGTCGCGGAGGCGTCCAGCGATATCGACGCGGCCTGGCGGCAGCTTTCGGGCAACGTGGCCGACGAGTACGCACTGTTGTTGGCGGGCAAGGAGATTCCGTTCGACCTGCGGGTGCGGGCCCGTCGCGACCAGGTGCGTGCCACCGGTCGCTCGATTGCCGCCATCGACAAGCTGTTCGAGAGCTCAGGTGCGACCGCGCTGGCCAACGGCACTCCGCTGCAACGCTTCTGGCGTGACGCGCACGCGGGCCGGGTGCACGCGGCGAACGATCCGGAACGGGCTTACCAGATGTACGGCCAGCACGAGTTCGGGCTGCCCGTCACCGACGCGATGGTGTAGGAGTTGACGTGACTGAGCGTAGCGAAGGCACCATAGACACAGCACCTCTGGTCGCAGCGGAGCCGAGCGTTAGCGAGGCGGAGCTGTGACCTCTACCGTGGAACTCACGGCCGAATCGACCTCCCGCTTCGCCCAGGTGCGGCCGGATCTGCGGCTGCACTACCACGAGGCGGGCGTCGGCAACGGGCCGACGATCGTGCTGCTGCACGGCGGCGGGCCGGGCGCGTCCTCGTGGTCGAACTTCTCCCGCAATATCCCGGTGCTGGCGCAGAACTTTCATGTGCTCGCCGTGGATCAACCCGGATACGGGCAGTCGGACAAGCCGACCGAGCACCCGCAGTACTTCGTGCACAGTGCCTCGGCGCTGAAGGATCTGCTCACGCACCTGGAGATCACCTCGCGGGTGCATCTGCTCGGTAATTCGCTCGGCGGCGGCGCGGCTGTGCGGTTCGCGCTGGACTATCCGGATCTGGCCGGGAAGCTGGTGCTGATGGGTCCGGGTGGGTTGAGCACCAACCTGTTCGCGCCCGACCCGACCGAGGGCGTCAAGCTGCTCGGCAAGTTCAGCTACCAGCCGACCAGGGAGAACCTGGAGGCGTTCCTGCGGATCATGGTGTTCGATCAGTCGCTGATCACCGACGAGCTGATCGATGAACGGTTCGCCGCGGCGAGCACGCCGGAATCGCTGGCCGCGGCGCGTGCGATGGGGAAGTCCTTCGCCGGTGCGGATTTCGAGAAGGGCATGCTCTGGCGCGACGCCTACCAGCTGCGTCAGCCGGTGCTGCTCATCTGGGGCCGGGAAGACCGGGTGAATCCGCTCGACGGCGCACTGGTCGCGACCAAGCTGATTCCGCGCGTGCAGTTGCACGTTTTCGGCGGTTGTGGACACTGGGCACAGTTGGAGAAGTTCCACGAATTCAACCGGCTGACAAGTGATTTCCTTGCCGGTTCCAAGGAGAAGTGATGGGGATTCGATCGCTGGCCTACCTGCGCATCGAGGCGACCGACATGGCCGCCTGGCGCGAGTACGGGCTCAAGGTGCTCGGCATGATCGAAGGCAAGGGCGGGAATCCGGACGCGCTGTACCTGCGGATGGATGAATTCCCGGCGCGGCTGGTGATCGTGCCCGGCGAGAAGGACGAACTGCAGATCTCGGGGTGGGAGACCGCCAATGCCGCAGAGCTGCAGGATATTCGGACCCGGCTCGAAACCGCCGGCGTGCCTTACAAAGAGGGCACCGCCGCGGAGCTGGCCGATCGGCGGGTGCACGAGTTGATCCGTTTCGACGATCCGTCCGGGAACACCCTGGAGGCGTTTCACGGTGCGGCACTGGAACACCGGCGGGTGGTGAGCCCGTACGGGCACCGATTCGTCACCGAGGAGCAGGGGCTCGGGCACGTGGTGCTCAGCACCAAGGACGATCAGGCGGCGCTGGAGTTCTACCGGGACGTACTCGGTTTCCGGCTGCGCGACTCGATGCGGTTGCCACCGCAGATGGTCGGGCGCCCGGCCGACGGTGAACCCGCCTGGCTGCGCTTCTTCGGCTGCAACCCGCGGCACCACTCGCTGGCGTTCCTGCCCATGCCGACGTCGAGCGGCATCGTGCACCTGATGCTCGAGGTGGAAGACGCCGACGACGTCGGGCTGTGCCTGGATCGCGCGCTGCGCAAGAAGGTTCGCATGTCGGCGACCCTCGGCAGGCACGTCAACGACAAGATGCTGTCCTTCTATATGAAGACGCCCGGCGGCTTCGACGTCGAATTCGGCTGCGAGGGGCTCGAAGTCGACGACAATGATTGGATTGCGCGCGAATCCACCGCCGTGAGCCTGTGGGGCCACGACTTCACGGTCGGGCAGCGCCAGCAGTGATCGAGAGGGCGAGCGAAGCGATGACCCAACCCGAAATCGACGCACGCGCCTTCCGCAACGTGCTCGGCCAGTTCTGCACCGGCATCACCGTCATCACCACTTTCGATGATGCCGAAGCACCGATCGGTTTCGCCTGCCAGTCCTTCGCCGCCCTCTCCCTCGACCCACCCCTGATCCTGTTCTGCCCCACCAAGACGTCACGCTCCTGGGCGGCCATCGAACAATCCGGCCGCTTCTGCGTCAACGTCCTGGCCGAGGAACAGCGAGAAGTCTGCGCCCGCTTCGGTTCCCGCGAACCCGACAAGTTCGCCGGCGTCCCCTGGCGCACCTCCCCGCTGACCCTCCCGGTGCTCGACGACGCCCTCGCCACCATCGAATGCACCGTCGACAGCGTCGTAGACGGCGGCGACCACTACATAGTCATCGGCCGAGTCCAAGCCCTCACCGAATCGACAACCTCCGGCCGCCCCCTCCTGTTCTACCGCGGCCAATACACCGCCATAGAACCCGACAAGACCACCCCCGCCCCCTGGCGCGCCGATCTCGAACACTTCCTCACCACAACCACCCTCGACACCTGGTTGTAGCGCAACGCGAAATGGCCGAGAAACTCTGGTTTCTCGGCCATTTCGCGTTCGCTGATCAGGTTGCGGGGACGGTCTCCTTTTCGCGCTGGAGTTCCAGGGCGATGTCGATGAGTTGGTCTTCTTGACCGCCGACCAGTTTGCGTTTGCCTGCGCGGACGAGCATTTCGGCGGCGGAGACGCCGTAGCGTTCGGCTTGGCGTTCGGCGTGCTTGAGGAAGCTGGAGTAGACGCCAGCGTAGCCCATCATCAGGGATGAGCGGTCCAGGAGGCATTCCTGGGGCATGGCGGGGCGGACTACGTCTTCGGCGGCGTCGGCGATGGCGTAGAAGTCGATGCCGGTTGTGATGTCGAGCTTGTCGCAGACGCCGACGAGGGCCTCGACGGGGGTGTTGCCTGCGCCGGCGCCGAAACGGCGGGCGCTGCCGTCGATTTGGGTGGCGCCCGCGCGGATGGCGTAGATGGAGTTGGCGACGGCGAGGTCGAGGTTCTCGTGGCCGTGGAAGCCGACCTGGGCGTCGCTGCCGAGTTCGGCGACGAGGGCGGCGACGCGGTCGGTGACCTGGTCGAGCACGAGGGCGCCGGCCGAGTCGACGACGTAGACGCACTGGCAGCCCGCGTCGGCCATGATGCGGGCCTGCTTGGCCAGCACCTCGGGCGGCTGGCTGTGCGACATCATCAGGAAGCCAACGGTTTCCAGGCCGAGGTCGCGGGCCAGGCCGAAGTGCTGGATGGAGACGTCTGCCTCGGTGCAGTGGGTGGCGATGCGGCAGATCGAGGCGCCGTTGTCCTGGGAGATCTTGATGTCCTCCTTGACGCCGACACCGGGCAGCATCAGGACCGCGATCTTGGCCTGGGTCGCCGTCTCCGCGGCGATCTTGATCAGTTCCTGCTCAGGGGTTTTGGAGAAGCCGTAGTTGAACGAGGACCCGCCGAGGCCGTCGCCGTGGGTCACCTCGATGACCGGGACCCGCGCGCCGTCGAGGGCGGCCACAATGTCGCGGACCTCGGTGGCGGTGAACTGGTGGCGCTTGTGATGCGATCCGTCGCGCAGCGAAGTATCGGTGACGCGGATATCGAGTTCTGCTGAGTAAGCCATGTTTTCGCTCCTTACACCCGTGCCGAGACGATCTGACCGGCGATGACCTCGCCGACCTGCGTCGCGGCGGCGGTCATGATGTCGAGGTTGCCCGCGTACGGCGGCAGGAAGTCGCCCGCGCCTTCGACCTCGACGAAGACCGAAACCTTCGCCATGCCACCGGAGATCACCGACGGCGGGTCGAACTGCGGGTCGTTGAGCAGGCGGTAGCCGGGCACGTACTTCTGGATGTCGGCGACCATCCGATGGATGGAGTCGGTGATCGCGTCGGTATCGGCGTCCTCGGGGATGGCGCAGAAAATGGTGTCGCGCATGATCATCGGCGGCTCGGCCGGATTCAAGATGATGATCGCCTTGCCACGCTCCGCGCCGCCGATGGTTTCGACACCGCGGCTGGTGGTCTTGGTGAACTCGTCGATGTTGGCGCGGGTACCCGGGCCTGCCGAGACCGAAGACACCGACGCGACGATCTCCGCGTAAACCACCGGCACCACGCGGGATACAGCCGCGACGATCGGGATGGTGGCCTGGCCACCGCAGGTGATCATGTTGACGTTCGGCGCATCCAGATTCGCGCCGAGATTCACCGGCGGCACCACGGCGGGGCCGACGGCAGCGGGCGTGAGATCCACCGCCCGGATACCAGCTTCGGCATACTTCGGTGCCGCGGCGCGATGCACATACGCCGAGGTCGCCTCGAAAATCAGGTCGGGCAGCTCGGATTGACCGAGCAGCCAGTCCACTCCCTCGGCCGAGGTCTCCAGCCCCAGCCCGCGGGCCCGCTTCAAACCCTCGCTGTCGGGATCGATCCCGATCATCCACCGCGGCTCGATCGCCTCCGAGCGCAGCAGTTTGTAGAGCAGATCGGTACTGATATTGCCGGACCCGACGATCGCGGCGGTGACGGTCCCGTTGTCGGACACCACAAGCCTCCTAGATGAATTGCAAACGGACAGAACCGAGTCCAGCGAACTCGGCATGGAACTTGTCGCCCGGCCTGGCGTCGATGGCGCGGGTGCACGAGCCGGGCAGCACGATGTCGCCCGCCTTCAGCCGCACCCCGAAGCTCGCGACCTTGCGGGCCAGCCAGGCCACCGCGATCACCGGGTCGCCGAGCACGGCGTCGCTGCGCCCCTCGGCCACCACCTCGTCGTTGCGGGTGAGTACCGCGTCGATCGCCTTGACGTCGATGTCCTTGGGCGCCACCCGCTCCGGGCCGAGCACGTAACCGGCGGAGGACGCGTTGTCGGAGATGGTGTCGGTCAGGCCGATCTTCCAGTCCTTGATCCGCGAATCGATCAGCTCGATGGCGGGCGCGAAAGCGACTGTGGCGGCGAGCACGTCGGCCTCGGTGCAGTCCGCGCCGGGCAGGTCGGCGCCGAGCACGAAGCCGACCTCCACCTCGACTCGGGGAAACAGGTAGCGACCCGCCTCGACCGGAACGTCTTCGTAGACTTCCATTTCCGCGAGCAGATGCCCGTAGTCGGGTTCGTCCACGCCCATCATCTGCTGCATGGCCTTGGACGACAGGCCGACCTTGTGCCCGACGATCCTGGCGCCGGTGTCGAGCCTGCGCCGGATATTGATCAGCTGGATCTCGTAGGCATCGACCACATCGATGTCCGGATGCCGGGCGACCAGCGGATCGATCGCTACCCGATCCCGTTCGGCGAGCTCCAGCTCATCGGCCAATTCGGTTCGTACCGCGTCGGACAGCACGCTAGTTTCCTTCCACTATTGCTTGATCGAGCGCCTCGATTTCGGACAGGCCCGCCGCGGACCGACCGGCCCGGCGGCCGGAGAAGATGCAGTCCGACAGCGACAGCCCGCTGACATAGGACTCCGAGCAGATGCCGATGGCGGTCCTACCGGCCGCGAAGAGTCCCGGAATATCGGTTCCGGCAGTCGATTTCACCGCACCGGTCTGCTCGTCCACGACGACGCCGCCGAGGGTGAGCATCGGACACGGATTGGCCAGGCTCGGTTTGATGCCGACATCCAACAACCAGAACGGTCCGGTGCGCAGCGGTTTGGTGAACTCGGCCGGCTTGCCGACCGGGTCCGGCGTGCCGTGCTCGATGGCGGCGTTGTGCGCGTCCACTGTCGCGCGCAGTCCGACCACTTCGATCCCGGCCTTCGCCGCGACCGCCTCGAGCGTGGCACCACGAATCGCGGTGCGCCGCATCGCCTCGAACTGGCCGCGCTGGAACCAGGCGCCCTGCTTGCCGATCTGGCCGATCGCGGTCCGCATCAGCTCGTCGTCGGCGAGCAGCCAGCCCTTGCCGTCGTGTTCGGTGATGAGCGCGTGGCCGACCGCGGCGCCGTATCTGGTCTCGTCGATGACCCGGCGGCCCGCCGCATCGACCAGCACCGCGCCGGTAAATGCGCTGGGCGGCAAGAGGAACCGCCAGGCGGAGACATTGCCCATCCGATCGGTGGCCGCGCCGACCCGCTGCGCGAGCAGGATCCCGCTGCCGTCGTCGCCGGTGGTGCCGAGCGCGAGGCCGCCGCGATAGTCCGGCGCGTATTCGCGCAGCATCGCTCGATTGGCGATGAATCCACCGGCGCTGAGCACCACTCCGCGCCGGGCGAGCACGCGGATTGTGCTGCCGTACTGGTGATCCAGCCGTTCGAGCCGCTTCTCCAGTGCGGCGCGCAGCGGCGGATAGTAGATACCCGGCTTGGCCGCGACCTTCGCCATGCGGGTGTACCGGTCGCGGACGCGACCCGGTGCGTCACGCAACGTCCGACACTCGACACCGATCACCGTGCCCGCGTCGTCGACGATCAGTTGCGTTGCCTGCGTGAGTGTTTCGACCCGGACGCCGAGCCGGGAGGCGGCGGCGGTGAGCGGCCCCGTCAGCTGCTTGCCGGAGGTACCCTTGCCCTTGACCCGATGCCCACGCTGCGCCGCCGGGATGTCCCGGAACGCGCCCGAGATCTCACTGCCCGAGTAGTACAGGTAGTAGCTGTCGTTCGGGTACGACGTCTTGTACGGGCACAGCGACGCCTCGAACGGAACGCCATGGCCCTTCAGCCACTCGATCATCGCCGGGCTGCCGTCCACGAACCGGCGCAGCGTCTCCGGCGACACCGCGTCGCCGACCTCGCGCTCCAGATACCCGAGCATCGCCTCGGGCGTATCCGCGACACCGGCTTCCCGCTGCACCGACGTCCCGCCGCCCGCGTAGATGATGCCGCCGGACAACGCCGACGCCCCGCCACCGGCGAACCGCTCCAGCGCGAGCACCTGCGCGCCGTCGGCCGCCGCTTCCAGCGCGGCGGCGGCTCCGGCCGCGCCGAAGCCGACGACGACCACGTCGGCCACCAGGTCCCAATCGAACCCCATGTAGTTCACTCCGGTCTGAAACTGAAACGAGTTTCTCAGCAAGCGGAAAGCCAAGTAAGTCTTCTGCCACACAACATAGACCAATGGCGGCATCATTCTATAACGTGTTCTACATGATTGATCGGGAATACGATGTGGTGGTCGTCGGCAGCGGCGCTGCGGGCATGACCGCCGCCCTCACCGCCGCCCACCACGGGCTCAGCGTGGTGCTCATCGAGAAAGCCGCGCACTACGGCGGGTCCACCGCACGCTCCGGCGGTGGCGTCTGGATCCCCGGCAACAAGGCGCTGCGCGCGTCCGGCCGACCTGACGACCGCGAAGTGGCCCGCACCTACCTGCACAGCATCATCGGCGACGTGGTGCCCAAGGAGCGGATCGACACCTACATCGACCGAGGTCCGGAGGCGTTCGACTTCGTGCTCGACCACACCCCACTGAAGATGAAGTGGGTGCCGGGCTACTCCGACTACTACCCCGAGGCGCCCGGCGGGCTCGGCGAGGGCCGCTCGTGCGAACCGGCCCCGTTCAACGCCAAGGTGCTCGGCGCGGAGCTGGCCAACCTGGAGCCGCCCTACGCCAAGGCGCCGCTGAACGTCGTCGTGATGCAGGCCGATTTCGTCCGGCTCAACCTGATCCGCAGGCACCCGAAGGGCATCGCGCGCGCACTGCGGGTGGGTGCGCGCACCTACTGGGCCAAGGCCACCGGCAAGCACATCGTCGGCATGGGCCAGGCGATCATCGCCGCCATGCGCAAGGGGTTGCTCGACGCGAATGTGCCGGTGCTGCTGAACACCCCGTTGACCGGGCTCGTGGTGGACAACGGCGTGGTCACCGGGGTCGAGGCCGAGCACGAGGGCGAGCCGGTGACCTTCACCGCGCGCTACGGCGTGGTGCTCGGCAGCGGCGGCTTCGAGCACAATGCCGAGCTGCGCACCAAGTACCAGCGTCAGCCCATCACCACCGAGTGGACCACCGGCGCGGCCGCCAACACCGGCGACGGCATCGTCGCGGGGATGGCAGCGGGTGGCGACGTCGGCTTCATGGAGGACGCCTGGTGGGGTCCGACCATCTTCAAGGGCGGGCGGCCGTGGTTCGCGCTGGCCGAGCGCAATCTGCCGGGCACCATCATGGTCAACGCCGCGGGCAGGCGTTTCGGCAACGAGTCCGCGCCCTACGTCGAGGCCGTGCACACCATGTACGGCGGCGAGTACGGCCAGGGCGAGGGGCCGGGCGAGAACATCCCGGCCTGGCTGGTCTTCGATCAGCGCTACCGCAACCGCTACATCTTCGCCGGTTTGCAGCCGGGCCAACGTTTTCCGTCGCGCTGGATGGAGAACGACAACATCGTCAAGGCGGACACTCTCGAAGAGCTGGCCACCAAGATCGGCGTTCCCTCGGCCGATCTCGCCGCCACCGTCGCCCGCTTCAACACCTTCGCCGAGACCGGCAAGGACGCGGACTACGGCCGCGGCGACAGCCACTACGACCGCTACTACGGCGATCCGACGGTGAAGCCGAACCCGTGCCTCGCCGCGCTGGTGCAAGGCCCGTTCTATGCCGCCAAGATCGTGCCCGGCGATCTTGGCACCAAGGGTGGCCTGGTCGCCGACACCTCGGGTCGGGTGCTGCGCGAGGACGGCAGCCCGATCCAAGGGCTGTACGCCGCGGGCAACAGCTCGACGCCGGTGATGGGCCACACCTACGCGGGCCCCGGCGCCACCATCGGCCCCGCACTCACCTTCGGGTACCTGGCTGTGCTCGATATCGTCGAGAAGCGGGCCGCGCAGCCCACCCGTCCGCTGCCAAGCAGCAAGGAGGCCTGATGCCCATCGATCCGAAAGTCGCGCTCGGAGCGGAACTTCCGACCCGTGAATTCGCGTGGACACCGTCCGATGTGCAGCTGTATCAGCTGGGCCTCGGCGCGGGCACGCGGTGGACCGAGCCCGCCGAGCTGCGTTACCTCGACGACCGTACGCCGCAGGTGCTGCCGACGTTCGCGACGGTAGCGCCGACCCTGCACGAGACCGAACCACCGCGAGTCAGCTTCCCCGGCATCGACATCGACCTGGCCAAGGTGGTGCACGGCCATCAGGAGGTGGAGGTGCATCGCCCGATCCCGGCCTCGGGTAAGGCGACGAGCACCGGGCGGATCACCGAGCTCTGGGACAAGGGTTCCGCGGCGGTGGTGGTGCAGGAGCAGACCGTCACCGGTTCCGACGGCGAGCCGCTCTGGACCACGCGGTCCTCGATCTTCGCGCGTGGTGAGGGCGGCTTCGGCGGCGAGCGTGGGCCGAGCACCAAGTCCGAACTGCCTGATCGGGCACCGGATTTCGACGTGACCACGGCGACGCTGCCGCAGCAGGCGCTGCTCTATCGGATGTTGGGCGACCGTAACCCGCTGCACTCGGATCCCGAATTCGCCCGCGCCGCCGGGTTTCCCGCGCCCATCCTGCACGGGCTGTGCACGTACGGCATCGTCTGCAAGACGGCTACCGACACCGTGCTCGGCGCGGATGCGAGCCGGGTCACCGGATTCCGTGCCCGCTTCGCCGGTGTGCTCTACCCGGGCGAGACGATCCGCACTCGCATCTGGCAGCAGGACGGTGAACTGACCATCGCCGCGACGGTGGTCGAGCGCGAGGACGCACCTGTCCTCGGCGACGTGACCCTGCGGTTCCGCTGACGTTCACGCACCACTCTTGATTTCCGGCACATGGAATCGCATGCGATTCCATGTGCCGGAAATCACGGATGGTGCGGCT
This sequence comes from Nocardia sp. NPDC050175, assembly GCF_044459885.1. Classification (NCBI taxonomy): domain Bacteria; kingdom Bacillati; phylum Actinomycetota; class Actinomycetes; order Mycobacteriales; family Nocardiaceae; genus Nocardia; species Nocardia sp. NPDC050175. Next base: position 371,887 of record NZ_JBITJI010000002.1, on the reverse strand, counting down.
GTGGTTGGATGCCTGCCGGGCGGGGGTCGGCGCCGTTGCGGGCGCGGCGGATCGCCGCGCCGTGGACTACCAAGGCGTACAACAGGATTATCAGGATCGGCGCGGCGAGCGGAGCCCACGCCAGGCGCAGCGGGAGCAGCGCGGCGCCGACGCCGGCCGCGGCGAAGCCGACCGCGCCGGTCACCGAGGGGACGGTGGTCGGGACGACACCGTGTGGAGCGGTGACAGTGGCGGCGTTGAGTAGGTAGGTGGTGGCGACCAAACCCGTTGCCGCGGCGGCGAGTACGCCGGGATCGGCGACGGCGAGCACACCGACGGCCAGCAGGACGGCGGCGACCGCGACTGGACGGAACCACCAGCCGAGCGCGACCAGGACGAGGGCGGGAACGGCCGCCCACGGCTCCAGCAGCGCTACCGACGTCACCAGCAATACGCCCGACAGGACGGCGAGGAATCTGGTCATCGGCGCACCCGGACGGTACGGCGGTGTTCCGGCAGCACGCGCATGATCTGGTCGAGTCGGGTGTCGGCGGGCCAGGCCACGATGTCGACGCCGACGGTACCCATGTCGCGGTACATGGAGGCCCGCTCGAGCTGCCACATCTTGGCCAGGGTCGGATCGAGCAGGCCGCGAAACGGTGTGCCGCGCAAGACATCCACTACCACCACGACGTGCCCGCGCTTGCGCAGATCGATCAGTGCGAGCGCGAACTGGGTGTCGAGCAGCGTGGAGAAGGCGACCACGATGGCACCGAGCGGCACGGCCGAGTGCGGCGCCAGGGTGCCGGTGGTCGGGATGTGCTCGTCGCCGACGCCGAGCACGGTGTCGACCACCCGATAGAACTGTCGGCGCCCGATATCGGGCCGCAGCCAACGCGGCGCCTGCCCCAGGCAGACTACGGCGGTCCGATCACCGGCCTGCAGGGTCGACTGGACCACCTGCGCCGCACCGCGCACGGACAGTTCGAGGGAATCGGTGGCGGGGCCCGGCGCCTGCTGCGAGGTGTCCACCAGCACAACAACATCCGCGGATCGGTTGGTCAGCCGCTCGGTGACGTACAGCCTGCCGCGCCGCGCACTCACCGGCCAGTTCACGATGCGCAGCTGGTCACCGGGCGCGTAGGCGCGGATGTCGGCGTATTCGACGCCGGGTCCGTGCCGACGGGTCAGGTGGGTACCGAGTCGCTCGGGAAGCTCGGTGCGCGGCAACCGCATTCGCTGCGGATCGGTGATCGGGTAGACGAACAGTTGCCCGGCGGGCAGTACGACGTTCGCGACCGCGAGACCCGCCGGACTGAGCGCGGACACCCGCACCGACACCGGATAGCGACCCCACCGGTCAGCCGACAGCGCGAGCCGTAGACCGGCCGGAGCGACGCCCGAATCGCTGGCCTCCTCGACCTCGATGCCAAGTGCCACTACCGTTTCCGGCTTCAGCCGCAACAGCGCGTGCCCCTGCTCGACGAACGCCGCGACGGTAAGCACCACCTCTTCGGATTCGAAGCACCGCAGCGTCCCACCACCGTCGACCTGGATCTTCGTTGAAGACTGCTGCCACGGTGCGGTGGCGAGCACCCCGAGCAGCGGCGCGGCGAAGACCACCAGTTGCCACCGTCCGAGTACCACCGCGAGCACCAGCGCCGCCGCAGCGCAGATCGCCAGCATGAAGACCAACGGTGCCGGGCGCCACCGCAATTCGGCCTCGACCGCGGTGCTGGCGTCGCGATGCCTCATGACTGCGCCTCGCTGGCGCTCGGCTCCGTCATGGGCATGGCGCGCTGGCACATGATTCGCTCGCTACGCTCGCTCATGTCACGGTGGCGCGCGGAACAGGCAGGCGGCGCAGCAGTTCGGTGATCACGTCCTCGCCGCGGATCCGGCGCACCCACATCTCCGGCCGCAACGTGATCCGGTGTGCCATGGCCGGAATCGCGAGTGCCTTAACGTCTTCCGGAATCACATAGTCGCGGCCGAGCAGCAGCGCGCGGGCCCGTGACATCTGCACCAGGTCCAGTTCGGCGCGCGGACTCGCGCCGACCTCCACCTGCGGATGCGCCCTGGTGGCCGTGGCCAACGCGACCACGTAACTCACTACATCCGGATGCACCGTGACGTATTCGACCGATTGCCGCATCTCCATCAGCCCGTTCGCATCCACCACCTGAGTGACCTGCGGTGTCGTCGAACCACGCTCCAGCCTGCGCCGAATCATCTGCTTCTCGTCCTGCTCGGACAGGTAGCCGAGCCGCAGCTGGATCGCGAACCGGTCGAGCTGAGCCTCCGGGAGCGGATAGGTGCCCTCGTACTCGATCGGGTTGTCCGTCGCGAGCACGATGAAAGGCTGTGGCAGCTGGAAGGTTTCGCCGTCGATGCTGACCTGTCCCTCGGCCATCGACTCCAGCAGCGCGGCCTGGGTTTTCGGCGGGGTCCGGTTGATCTCGTCCGCGAGCAGCACGTTGGTGAACACGGGTCCGCGCCGGAAGGTGAAGCGGCCGGAGTTCATGTCGTAGATGGTCGACCCGAGTAGATCGGCGGGTAGCAGGTCCGGCGTGAACTGCACGCGGGTGAACTGCAGGCCGAGCGCCGCGGCGAACGATCGCGCGATCAGCGTCTTGCCGAGACCAGGTAGATCCTCGATCAGGACGTGACCGCCGGCGAGCACCGCGATCATGATCAACCGCATCTCTTCCTGCTTGCCGACGATCACCCGGGATAGCTCCCTGAGCACGGCATCGCTGCGCTGAACGGTGACATCCATCGGCATCGTCATGTGTGTACCCGCACTTGCCTCAACCCATTTCACATTCTCTGCAGGCGGCTCAGGATCTCGTCCAGCGCCGCCCGTCCCGGTGCCCTAGTGGTCTGATCACGCAATGCCGAGTTGGCCGGGTCCACCCAGCGCCACAGTTCCGGCCCGAACAGATGAATGCCCGCGGCCTCGGTCGCCCGCCGATTCTTCGCGACCCGCTGCCCGCTGGACAGCTCGAACTCCTTGGCCAGCAAGGGGCGCAGGTGCCGGTCCCAGTCGGCGCGGGTGCCCTCGGCGCGGTCGGCGAGCATCTGCGCCCTGGCGTGCCAGCGGTGCAGCATCTCGGCGGGACCGTTCTCGATCTCGTCGATGTCCTGGTAGCCGCGCGGCTCCGACCGCTCGAGCAGTGACCAGACCAGCCAGGCGAAGGCCACCGCCACGGGCACCGCCGCGACGAACAGCAGCACCCCCCGCGCGCGGTCGAGGGTGACGATCTCGATCAGCGCGATGACGATCGCGGCACTGATGACGATGGCCGTTCGATTCAAGCTGCCGCCTCTCCTTGCAAGTCCGCCAGGACAATTCGCAACAGTTGCTCGGCCCGCATCCGCTGCCACTCCAGCATCGCGTGCGGACTGAACCTGGCCTCCTCGAACAGCGAAACCAGTTCCCGCGCGGACGCGTCGTGCAGCGCGCCGCGCTCGAAGGCGCGGGCGAGCACCTCCATCGGAGTGTCCGAAGCCAGCGGCGCGGCGGCGCGATCGAAGGCGAGGCCGCGTTCCATCGCGACGTAGCAGGCGATGATCGCGGCGCGCGGCTCCTGACCGGGCACATTCATTGCGGCCAAGCCCATTTCGGCCGCCCTGGCCAGCGAGTCCACCGCGGTGGGCGCGACCGGGACCAGTGGCAGCGGAGTCGGCGCGGGCCTGCGCCGGGCGGCCACGGTGACCACGATGAGCCCGGTGATGGCCACGCCGAGTAAGGCGACCGCGGCGATGGCGGTCAGTACCAGGGCCGTGCCGGTCAACTCGGCGGGGGTGGCGCCGGGGTCGGGTGTCGCGGTGGCGAAATCGTCCGGCGGCCGACCGGTGGTGGGGGCCGATGCCGATGGTGGGGGCGCGCTTTCGCGTCCGACGCCGACGAAGAACACAGCGGAGGCGGCCGCGAAGATCAGCGCGAGCGCCGTGAGCCCGGCCAGCACCAGCAGGCCGACGCGGCCGAGGCGCCACTGCTGGCGGTCGGTGTCGCGGTCGGGCTCGGGCATGGCCAATGGCAGGCGGTGCTGGCTGGCGATCACGCCTGCGAGCAGGATCACCACGGACACGGTGAGCAGTACCGGCATCAGCGCCACCGACAGCGCCGAGGATGCGGGGCGATTATCGCGGGATTCGGTCACTCCTGGGATGTATCCGTGCAGGGTGATCGCGGCAAGGACCAGCAGCGTGATCAGCACGATCACGCGCATTATCGGCGCTCGCGCCCCGGCCACTGATTACCACCAAATCTGAGTACTGCACAAAACAGCCACATAGTTACATGCCGGACGGTCCGCTCGGGAGGGAATCGAATACTTTGGAATACATCCTCTTAAACCGTGCGCGGGACTGCTCCGGCCCAGGTCGTCAGGGTCATGCACAACTATCCGATGGGGGAAGGTGCCAATTGGGATAGTTCACAAAGGCGGCTGGCGAGTCGCGCAATATCAGGGACATTCTGGACACCTTCGGTCAAGTCCGCCAAGGAGACTCGCGCCGACACAGTGAGTTCGCGATCCGCGTCGTACAGCACGTCGACCACGTTGACGAAACGCATCGCCCAGCCGGGCGGTACTTCGCGCAGGGGCGGCACGTCGCAGATGACCCATCGCCGAAAGCGTTGGGCCAGTTCGACATAGTCGGCGGGGGCGGTGGGAGTGCCGCACAGCGAGGCGAATTCGATGGTGAGCGTGGTATCGGCTGCTCGGGCGCGCAGTTTGCGGGCGCCGATGTGCACCCAGGTCGCGTCCGGACGCACGGTGTCGCGGTCCCCGGGATCGATCCGATACCGACCCGCCGCGAAACCTGTTCGGCGGGCGAGTGATCGGTCCGCCGTGGTGCGATAGTCCAGCGGTCCATCGATCGAAATCACGTCCAGGTTCCCGGTGATGCGAGCGATCGTCGGCAAAAACCGGTCGTGGAACAGCGGATTCGGCAGCAGCTCCGCGGGCGGGTAATTCGACGTCACCACGAGGGCCACGTGCCGCGCGAACAAAGCATCGAGCATTCGGGCGATGAGCATCGCATCACCGATGTCGTGCACATGGAATTCGTCGAAGCAGACCAGCCGCGCATCACCGAGCAGCGCGGCGACCGCCTTATCGATGGAGCCCGATGCATGGACGGCTTCGTGTAGCCGGACAAAGAACTGATGGAAATGAAAGCGACGCTTCCGATCCGACGCGACACCGGCGAAGAACCGATCCATCACCATCGTCTTCCCCCGCCCCGGCCTGCCATGCAGATAGATCCCACGATGCCGCCTGACCGGCCTACCCCGCCGATCCACCAACTCCCCTAGCCGCGCCACCGCCCGAGCCTGATCCGCGTCCAGGACGATCCCCGAAGTTTCACCGCTGATTTCCATGACACCTCCTCGTCCTCTACATTTGTAGAGGACTCGCCGAAGCGAGACCAGGAGAGGTGACGATGTCCACAACCGACCGGCGCACGCTGATCGTCGACGCCGCGATCGATCTGATTGCCGCCCAAGGCCTTCGAGCGCTCACCCACCGCGCCCTCGACACCGCGCTCGCCCTCCCCGCAGGCTCGGCGTCGTACTACTTCCGCACGAAACGCGCGCTCATCGAGGCGATCGTCGACCGGATCACGACCCGCTCCCGCGAGGACTTCATCGCCGCTCAACTCCCGCAGCCCGGACCCGTTGATCCCGACGCCGCCGCACGCGGCATCGCCACCTGGCTGGACCGCCTACTCGCCGAACGACGCAATCACCTGATCGCCAGGCATGCCCTCATCCTCGACCTGTTGTCAGATGCTGATCTGCACGCCCGACTGGCGCGCAGCCTATTCTCCACCGAGCGCGCCCGAGAACTGTTCCACGCCATGGACATCCCCGATCCCACGACAGCCGCCGCCGACTTCATCGCCCTGCTCGAAGGCGCGGTCTTCGACCGATTCGCGGGCAGCCGAGCGGATCTCGTGCCAGGCACCCCCGCAAGCGTCCGCCAACTCACCACCCTGCTGGCGATCTACTTTCGCGGCGTCCGCGCCTGACCTGGAAGTTCAGTCGAAATCCGCGGCTCGAGGGTGGTCTCTAAATTCTGGAAGCTCGAGCTCGACATCTGCGGCCCCTTCAGGCAGACCGAGCAGATCGACCGCTGCGGCGGCGTACCACCCACGTTCGCTGTAAGTGGCGCCGGTGAAGTGGGCGCGGATGCCTGCGGCGGGGTAGGCGATGATGGCGTCTGGGAGGGCGTCGAGGGGGAACCAGCGGAGTTCATAGCACTTGTCGGGTTCGCGGTTGGTGGGGTTGCCGGTCCAGTGGCGGGCCTCGAAGAAGAGGCCGAGGCGGGGGTCGCGGCCGGAGCCGACCACGTGCGAGGTGTGGATGTGGCGGAGGTCGGCGGGGTTGATCTGGACGCCGGTTTCCTCGTTTGCCTCGCGCGCCGCGGCGGCGGTGGCGGATTCGCCTGCTTCGAGTTTGCCCGCGGGCAGGTGCCAGAGGCCGTCGAATTCGTCGTCGCTGCGGCGCTTGCTGAGCAGCAGGCGGCCGTCGCGGATGAGCAGGACGTGGACGTCGACCAGGTGCCGAGCGGCCATGGGGCTCCTCACGTGCGGCGATGGTGCCGATTCGAACTTACCGTCGCGCGCCTAGTTCGAGAGCGATTGCGCCGCGCACCAATTCGCGGGCGCGGGCAAGTTCGACAGTGCCGCTGAGCCAGCGCATGCTCACACCCTCGACCAGCGCGGTGAGCCGTTCGGCGGCATCGGTCGGTGCGATATCGGCGGGGACGGTGCCCCGATCCTGGGCGCTGCGGATCAGCGCACTCAAGCAGTCGGTCCAGCGGACGGTGGCGGCGCGGAGTTGGTCGCGCAGCTCCGGCTGGAACACGGCGGTAGCGCGGGACTCGCCCCACGCGGTGCTGTTCTCGATGACCAGCGGAGTGTCCTGTAGCTCCAGCAGCAGCAATTGTTCGAGGTGGCCGAGCGGGTCGGCGGCGGCGTCGACGTCGGATTCGGTGTAGCGCTCGGCCCGGGTGCTGATGAAGTCCAGGGTCTGCGCGAGCAGGCCCGCTCGGTCCTTGAAGTGGTAGTAGATCAGCGAGGTGGAGACACCGGCCGCCTCGGCCAGCTCCTCCACGCGTAGGCCACGGATACCGCGCTGCGCGACCACGCGGGCGGCCGACTCCAGGATCGAATCACGACGAGACATGGCGTCAATGGTACCGTGTAATCCTGACTGAAATTTCAGTCAGGATCTGTAACCAGGATCATCGACTATCGGAGCCCGTGATGGAGAACCACATGTCCCGCCGATCTGCCTTCAGCGTCCTCGCCGGCCTGCTCGCCGCAGGCGTCTCGGCATGCGGCTCGTCCGAGCCGTCCACCCCGGGCGAGCCCAGCGCACCCGAGCCGGCCCCGGCGGGGCCCGGTGGCCGGTTCGGCGCCGAATGGGAGAGCCATGCGCGCACCTTCATGTCCTGGCCCGCCCAGGCGGCGATCTGGGGCCGGTACCTCGGCGACGTCCGCAAGGACATCGCCGGGCTGGCGCAGGAGATCGCCGAGTACGAGCACGTCGTCATGCTGGCCAGGGACGATCAGCGCGACGCGGCACAGCGGGCCTGCGGCAGTGGTGTCGAGGTGATTTCCCTTGCAGTGGACGACCTTTGGGCCCGCGACACCATCCCGGTCTTCGTCGAGCAAGCGGGCAAGGTGGTCGGCGTCGACCTCGGCTTCAACGGCTGGGGCAACAAGCAGGGACACGACAATGACGGCCCGCTCGGCCGGAAACTGCTGTCACGCTATGGGATTCCTCGGTACCAGGCCCCCTTCATCGCTGAAGGCGGCGCACTGGAGACCGACGGCGAGGGCACCCTGCTCGTCACCGAGAGCTCGATCGTCAACGACAACCGTAATCCCGGCAAGAGCCGCGACCAGCTCGAGGCCGAGCTGAAGCAGACCCTCGGCATCGAGAAGGTGATCTGGTGCGCGGGCGTGCGCGGCGAGGACATCACCGACGCCCACATCGACTGCCTGGTCCGTTACGTGGCGCCCGGAGTTGTCTTGCTGGACACCGCGTTTCCCGGTTCGCCCGCCGATTCGTGGTCGCGGTCGGGCGAGCAGGCACGGCAGGTGCTCGCGGAGGCCACCGACGCGCGTGGACGCAAGCTGCAGGTCGTCGACCTGCCGCAGCCCGACCCCGATCAGATCACCGGCCAGGGCGATGAGTTCGTGTCCAGCTACGCGAACTTCTACATCGCCAACGGCGCGGTGTTCCTGCCGGAATTCGGCGACCGGCGGGCCGACGATCGCGCGCAGGGCATCCTGCGGGATCACCTGCCGGGCCGGGACATCGTCCCGGTCCCGATCGATGAGATCGCCGCGGGCGGCGGTGGCATCCACTGCTCGACGCACGATCAGCCGGGCGCGCCGATCCGGTAGCTCAGTTCGCGCTGAGCACCAATCCCGAGGTCGGTACGCCGGTACCCGCGGTGACCACGATGTTCTCCAGGTTCGCCACCGGGTTCACCGAGGTGCCGCGAATCTGGCGTACCGCCTCGGCGATGCCGTTCATGCCGTGAATGTAGGCCTCGCCGAGCTGTCCACCGTGCGTGTTCAGCGGCAGCCTGCCGCCGACCTCGATGGCGCCGTCGGCGATGAAATCCTTGGCCTCGCCGCGACCGCAGAAACCTAGTTCTTCCAACTGCATGAGGACGAACGGGGTGAAGTGGTCGTAGAGGATGGCGGCCTGCATATCGTCAGGGCGCAAACCACTTTGGGCCCACAGCTGGTCGCCGACCAGCCCCATCTCCGGCAGGCCGGACATCGCGTCGCGGTAGTAGCTGGTCATCACGTACTGATCGGCGCCGGAACCCTGTGCGGCGGCGGTGATCACCGCCGGACGCTGCGGCAGGTCGCGGGCGCGTTCGGCACTGGTGACCACGATGGCGACACCACCGTCGGACTCCTGGCAGCAGTCGAGCAGGTGCAGCGGCTCGGCGATCCACCGCGAATTCTGGTGATCCTCCAGGGTGATCGGCTTGCCGTAGAAGAACGCCTCCGGGTTCACCGCGGCATGCTTGCGGTCGGCGACCGCGACGCGACCGAAATCCGCACTGGTGGCGCCATATACGTGCATGTAGCGCCTGGCCACCATGGCGACCTGCGCGGCAGGCGTGCCGAGACCCTGCGGGTAGGACCAGCCCGCGTCGATGCCCGACGAGGTGGGGGCGGACGCGAGCGCGGTGGAGAACTGCCCGAACCGGGACACCGAACGCTCGTTGAAGGCCCGGTAGGCGACGACCACCTCGGCCACGCCGGTGGCCACCGCCATGGCGGCCTGCTGAATGGTGGCGCAGGCCGCGCCGCCGCCATACCCGATGTGGCTGAAGAACTTCAGCTGCGGGATGCCGACCGCCCTGGCCACGGCGGCCTGGGTGTTGGTGTCCATGGTGAAGGTGGTCAGGCCGTCGACGTCGTCGGGCGTCAGGCCCGCGTCGGCCAGCGCCGCGGTGACCGCCTCGGCGGCCAGGCGCAATTCGCTGCGACCGGAGTCCTTGGAGAAGTCGGTGGCGCCGATGCCGACGATGGCCGCGCGGCCCGAGATGCCCTGCTCACTCATGCGTACTCCGGTAAGCGATAACGGCTTTCGCCGTGACGTGGTCGCCGAGGCTGTCCTTGCCGACTACGTCGATGTGGATGTCGCCGCCCTCGATGGCGGTGACGGTGCCGGTCAGGGTGAGCGTGTCGTTGGCGTACAGCGGCACGCCGAGACGCAGCGAAATCGACTTCAGCACCGCGCGCGGCCCGGCCCAATCGGTGACGAAACGCTGGATCAGGCCGGTGTCGGTGAGGATGTTGACGAAGATGTCCTTGGAACCGCGGGCGACCGCCTTGTCCCTGTCGTGGTGCACATCCTGAAAGTCCCTGGTGGCCAGGGCCGTACTGACCACGAAGGTCGGATCGGCCAGGATCACCAGCTCGGGCAGCACAGTACCGACCTGCACGGAGGTCGGCACGACCGTCGTCGTCATGCGATCACCTGCCAGACGGGCAGCGTCGCGTCGTCGTCGAGCTTCTCGAATTCCACCCGAACAGGCAGCCCCACTTGCACTTCCGCAGAATCTATCCCGCGCAGTTCGCCGAGCATGCGCACCCCTTCCTCCAATTCGACCAGCGCGACCACGAACGGCAGTTGCCGCCCTGGCACCTTCGGCGCGTGGTGCACGACGTAGCTGAATACGGTGCCGCGCCCCGAGGCGACGACGTAGTCGGTCTGCTCCGACTTGTCCTTCCACAGGGCCGGGATCGGCGGATGCCGCAGCGAACCGTCGGGCAGCTTTTGGATGCGCAGTTCGCCCGCTTTCGTGCCCTCCCAGAAGAATTCGGTATCCCAGGAGACCAGCGGCTTGACCCGTTCACCGGCGGGCTTGGGCGGCGCGGCGGTGCCCGGCGCGAATTTCAATAGCCGGAACAGCATTTCGGCGACCAGCTCGTCACCGACGTGCCAGCTGGTCAGGAAGGTGACGAACCAGCCCTCCCCCAGCGCCGTCCGCTTCGGCCCGCGAATATCGGACAACCTGCTGGTCGCCGATACCTGCTCGCCGACATTCAGATACCGGTGATAGGTCTGCTGACAGTCGGTGGCGACGACCGAGGTGTACCCGGCGGCATCGAGCAGCTCGGTCGCCTCACCCATCGGATCATCCAGTGGGCGAACACCGTTGAGACCGAACATGGTCCACACCTGCGCCATGGCGGGCGGCGCGACGATGCCAGGATGCCCGGCGGCCTTGGCGGCCGCCTCATCGACATAGATGGGATTGGTGTCGCCCAACGCCTCGACCCAATTGTTGATCATCGGCTGGTTCACCGGATCACGCGCGAGACGCGGCGTGCAATCACCGGCCGCCTTGATCCGTTCGGCCTCGGCGACAATCGCTTCCGGACTGGTGGTTTCCGGCACGCGCGGCTCCTTCTCGACTAGCACTTGCTATGGCTATCTAGGTACTCGCGGCAGCTGCAGACCGGCGGTGGCGACCAATTCGCGCATCACCTCGTTGACGCCGCCGCCGAAGGTCACCACCAGGTTCTGCTTGGTCCGCCGGTCCAGCCAGGTGAGCAGCTCGGCGGTGCCCGCCTCGGCGGGATCGCCGTAGCGGCCGACGATCTCCTCGGCCAGCCGGCCCGCCTCCTGCAGCGATTCGGTGGAGAAGACCTTGGTGGCCGAGGCGTCCGCGATGACGCTGGACTGGTCGCCGTCGACAGTCGCGGCGACCTGCCAGTTCAACAGCTCGTTCAACCGGACCATGGCGTGGATGCGGCCCAGCGAGCGGCGCACATCGCTCTCGCCGAGCACGCCACGCGGCTGCGCCCAGTCGCGCACCCGGTCGTAGAGCTGCTCGATCTTGCCGGACGGGCCGAGGCCGACCCGCTCGTGGTTGAGCTGGGTGGTGATCAACCGCCAGCCCGCGTTCTCCGCGCCGACCAGCATGTCGGCGGGCACCCGGACATCATCGAAGTAGGTCGCGTTGGTGTGATGCGCACCGTCGCAGGTGATGATCGGCGTCCAGGAGTAGCCGGGATCGGTGGTGTCCACGATCAGGATGGTGATGCCGCGGTGTCGCGACTCGACCGTTCCGGTGCGGCAGGCCAGCCAGATGAAGTCGGCCTCGTGCGCGCCGGTGGTGAAGATCTTCTGCCCGTTGACAATCCAGTCGCCGGAGTCGTCGCGCACGGCGGAGGTGCGCAGCGAGGCCAGGTCGGTGCCCGCCTCCGGTTCGGAGTAACCGATCGCGAAATGCACATCACCGGAAAGGATTCCGGGGAGAAACTTCTGCTTCTGCGCGTCCGTGCCGAACTGCTGCAGCGTCGGGCCGACCGTCAACAGCGTGACCAGTGGCAGCGGAACATCCGCGCGCACCGCCTCGTTGTAGAAGATCTGTTGTTCGACGGGGCCGAAGCCCTGCCCGCCGTACTGCTTGGGCCAGCCGACGCCGAGCCAGCCGTCGCGGCCCATCCGGCGCACCACGTCGCGGTAGGCGTCGCCGTGCCGGTTCACCGCCATCGCGGCTTCCTCGTCCGGTGTCACGAGATCCGCGAAGTACGAACGTAATTCGCCGCGCAGCTGGCGCTGCTCGGCGGTCAGATCGATGAACATCTGGCCCCCAGTCGATCGAGTCGGAACGATGCGCCGCCGAGCCAGCGGGCGATGTCCTTGGCCTGTGAGTAGTAGCGGTGCATCGGGTGGGTGATGTCCACGCCGAGACCGCCGTGCAGGTGATGACACTTCTGCATGGCGGCGGGTAGGTCGGCGGCCACGCTGTAGGCGAGGACGTCGAGGTCGTCGTCGATCCGCGCCTGGTGCTCCTGGCTGGAATCATCCTGTGCCAGCGCCCAATTCGCCGATACCGCGGCGACGTGCAGGGTGCGCGAGACCACGTACAGGTCGGCGATCTGCTGGGCGACGGCCTGGAATTCGGCCAGCGGCCTGCCGAATTGGCGCCTGGTCCGCAGGTGTTCGGCGGTCATTACCAGCGCGCCCTTGAGCAGTCCGTCGGCGACGGATCCGATCGACGCGAGGGCTAGTCGGTGCAGGTCGGCCAGCCCACCGGGTAGTAGCTGCTCGGCCGGGATCTGCACCCGGTCCAGCCGCAACGTGCATTCGGGGATGTCACCGGAGACCGGCGACGGTACCCGGATCAAACCCTTGGCATCCGAGTCGATCAGCGCGATACCGGAATTGGTCGGGACCAGCAGCCACCGAGCCTCCTCCGCGTACGGCACGGCGATCTTGTGGCCGGTGATCCGCACCGAGTCGCCGTCGGCGACGGCCGCCGTCTCCGGCTTGACCGCGAACGGCGCGGTCGGCTCGCTCAGCGCCGCGGTGATGATCGCGCCCTTGGCCACCTCGGGAAACACCCGCTCGGCCAGGCTGTCCGGCAGCAGCGACAACAGTGGCAGCAGCCCGAAGCCCAGCGTTGGCAACGCGGGCACCGCGACAGCGTCGGTCGCCAATTCGGTCAGCAGCACCGACACCTCGGGCAAGCCCATGCCGTCACCGCCGAACCGCTCCGGCACCGCGACCGAAAGCAGGCCGCTGCCGACCAGGCTCGGCCACAACGCGTAATCACGGGCCGGTTCCCGCTCCAATAAACTCACGACGACCTCGGCCACCGCGTCCTGGCCCTCGTCCCTGGTGAAATCCATGCTTAATCTCCAGTCAAGTTCAGTATCGCTCCGCGATTCCATGAGGGGTGGTGGTCGGGTGGCGGGTGGGCCTCGTCGCTAGCTGTCCGTGTCGCGCGGTAGGCCGAGAATCCGCTCACCGGCAACGGTCAGCAGGATTTGTTCGGTGCCGCCTGCAATCGATAAACAGCGTGTGAGCAGGAATTCTTTTACCACTTCAGTGTCCTGCGCACCGGCGGGACCTGCCGTCTCGACGGCGAATTCCGCGACCGCCTGGCGATGCCGGACCCCGACGAGTTTGCGCACACTGCTCTGCGCGCCGGGATCGGCGCCTGCCAACATTTTTACGGCGGCACGCTGCTCGAGCAGTAAACCTGCGATCGCATCGGCGACGAATCCGCCAAGGCGGTCGTTCACCAATTCCGCACCGGGTCCGGTGGCAGGCGATTTCGCGATCAACTCTTCGAGTACCGGCCCGATGCCGTTGCCGCCCATCGCCACCCGCTCGGTCGACAGGGTGGAGCGGGCGATCTTCCAGCCATTGTTCAGTGCGCCGACCACGCCGTCGTCCGGGACGAAGACGTCGTCGAGGAACACCTCGCTGAACCGCGCCTCACCGGTGATCTGCACCAGCGGACGCACCTCCAGTCCGGCGCTGTGCATGTCGACCAGGAAGTAGCTGATGCCGCGGTGTTTCGGCGCGTCGGGGTCGGTGCGCGCCAGGCAGATCGCCCAGTTCGCCTTGTCGCCCAACGAGGTCCACACCTTCTGCCCGTTCAGCACCCAGCCGCCGTCCACCTTCTTGGCGGTGGTGCGCAACGCGGCCAGGTCGGACCCGGCGCCGGGCTCGCTGAACAGCTGGCACCACACGACCGCACCGCGCAGGGTCGGCCAGGCGAAGCGTTCGATCTGCTCCTGCGTGCCGTGCTGCAGCAGCGTGGGAATGGCCCAGCCGCCGATCGCCAAGTCGGGCGCGGCGAGTCCGGCGCGACGCAGTTCTTCGGAAATCAGCAGGCCGGTCATCGGATCCGCACCGCGACCGTACGGATGCGGCCAGTGCGGCATGGCCAGACCGGCGTCGACCAGCGCGCCGCGCTGCTGGTCGGCGGGCAGCGCGGCGATCCGCGTCACCTCTGCCGCCAACTCGTCGGCGCTGCTGCCGTCCACGGCCGCAACGCCTTCGGCGGCGAAGACGCGATCGGCTCCGGTGGTGCGGCGCTGACCCGCGCGGGTCAGTTCGGTCACCCTGGCCCGCCAGCGCGCCGAGCCGCCGAGCAGCTGGCGCAGAGCCACCGCGCGGCGCAGGTACAGATGCGCGTCGTGCTCCCAGGTGAAGCCGATGCCGCCGAGCACCTGAACGCAGTCCTTCGCGGTCTCGACCGCGGCGTCCAGCGCGATGGCGGCGGCGATCGCGGCGGCGATGGGCAACTCCGCGCCGCCCTCGTCCACGGCGGCCGCGGCGTCGGCCGCGACGGCACGGATCAATTCGGTCCGGCACAGCATCCAGGCGCAGATGTGCTTGACGGCCTGGAACGAGCCGATCTTGCGGCCGAATTGCTCACGGACCTTTGCGTATTCGACCGCGGTTTCCAGGCACCAGCCCGCGAGACCGGCTAGTTCGGCCGCGGCCAGCACCACGACCAGATCCTCGACCGGGTGCGGCGAGGCGAAGATCTGATCGGCCGGTACTCGCACGTCGGCGCAGTGCACCCGTGCGAGTGGCGTGCTCAGGTCGAGCGGCGAAAGCGATTCGATCCGAAGGCCTTCGGTGTCCGGCTGCAGCAAGACCCAGCGCTGCCCGTCCGGGGAGGAAACCGGTAGCAGCACAGCGGTTTCCGGTGCCGCGCCGACCACCGAATCCCAAGAACCGGTGAGCGACAACTCGCCGTCCGCAGCCGGTACGCTGACCTGCGCGCCGACAACGAAGTCGAGTGCAACCCCGCACGGCAGCTGCTCATCGAGCCGACCCGCCGTGATCAGATTGGCCAGCGCCGTTGCCAGTACCGGCCCGCCGACCAGATCGTGCGCGGCCTGCTCGACCAGCACGGCGAGATCGGCGACCGTGCCGCCCGCCCCGCCGGAGTCCTCGGTCACGGCGACCCGGAAGATGCCGAGATCGGCGAGACCGGGCCAATACGCGCGCCAGAAGTCGCTTTGATCGGTTCGCATTGTTGCAATTGGACGCACCGATCCGGCCCACCCACGCATCGACTCCTGGACGGCTTTATGCTCGTCAGTGGTGGCGATGGTCACACTCCGTACCGCCTTCCCGGCGTGACTCCCACACCTAGAACATGTTCTAATATCCTAGCTGTGCGGAAGTCAAGAGACGACCGCCGAGCCGATACTCGGGCCAGTACCACGAACGACGTCTCCGGAAAGGACTCTCACCGATGGCCAGTCCCTCCCGATCGCAGCCGGCCGACTCCACTGCGGCACCGGCTACCGCGACGGTCACGACACTCAGCGAGGACGAGCTGAGTTCGGCCGCGCAGCGGGAACGGCGTAAGCGGATTCTGGACGCTACGCTGGCGCTGGCCTCGAAGGGCGGCTACGACGCGGTGCAGATGCGCGCCGTGGCCGAACGCGCCGATGTCGCAGTCGGGACGCTGTACCGGTATTTCCCCTCGAAAGTGCACCTGTTGGTGTCCGCGCTCTCCCGCGAATTCGAGCAGATCGAAGGCAAGCGCAAGCCGCTTGCCGGACAGTCGCCGCAGGAGCGCATGCACCTGCTGCTGCAGCAGATCACCCGGATGATGCAGCGCGACCCGCTGCTCACCGAGGCGATGACGCGAGCGTTCATGTTCGCCGACGCGTCCGCGGCCGCCGAGGTCGATCGGGTCGGCAAGGTGATGGATCGGGTCTTCGCCCGCGCCATGAACGACGGCGAACCCGACGAGCGCCAGCTGGCCATCGCCAGGGTGATCAGCGATGTGTGGCTGTCGAACCTGGTCGCCTGGCTGACCCGGCGCGCCTCGGCGACCGACGTGACCGAGCGGCTCGAACTCACCGTCGATCTGTTGCTCGGCGACCGCTCCTAGATTCGGACAGCCAGCTCATACCCGGCAAATCCAGGGCGGGTGCCTGGTTCGTGCGGAAGATCACATTCGAGCCGAAGGCGGGCCGGGCGCACAGAATTCGCGTCCAAGGCCCGCCGCTCGGCGTAGCCGGGTAGCGCGAGTTTTGCGGGGCCCGTGCACTACCCATCGCACATCGACATGATCGCAGCGCACGCGAAGAAGTGACCAGTTGTGGCCGCTCGGACCCGAGTTCGGGCGGTCGCCGCGCACTCCGGTGCGAACGGGCGGAAAATTAGACACAGCGCACGCATAGCGGCGGGCGTCGGTGCGGCAAATCTAACCCAGTATTGTTCTGCCCGCCCATGAAAAAACTCCTCCGATCACTAGGTTGGATGCGTGAGCGCACAGGATCTGCCACTGGAACTTCGTCGTGCACTGTCGACAGTCGCGCGAGTGCCGAGACTGTTGGTTGCCTCGGACTATGACGGGACGCTTGCGCCCATCGTTTCCGACCCGGCGAAGGCCTTTCCACACCGGGAATCGGTGAGTGCGTTACGCGCGCTCGCCGGACTCACCGGTACCACCGCCGCGGTCATTTCCGGCCGCGCACTGCGGGATCTCGCGGCTTTGTCGCGACTTCCGGTCGAAGTCCAACTGATCGGTAGCCATGGCTCGGAATTCGATGTGGGTTTCGTGCACGCCATCGACAACGACGCCAAACAACTGCTCCAAGAGGTGCAGACCGCGCTGACCCAGGTCGCGTCGGAGAACCCCGGTGTCACCGTCGAGATCAAACCGGCCAGCGTCGCGCTGCACGTGCGCAACGCGAGCCCGGAGATCGGACACCGGGCCCTCACCAACGTCCGGCAGGGTCCGGCGCTGTGGTTCGGCGTGCAGGTGACCGAAGGCAAGGCCGTCATCGAGCTGGCCGTGGTGCAGACCGACAAGGGCACCGCACTCGACACCATCCGGCATCAGGCCGCCGCGTCCGCCGCGGTGTTCTTCGGTGACGACGTGACCGACGAGAAGGCCTTCCGCGTGCTGTCCGGTCCCGACCTCGGCATCAAGGTCGGCGAGGGCGACAGCCAGGCCAAGCACCGGGTCGACAGCACCGAGGCCGTGTCGTGCGCGCTCGCCTTCCTGCTCGAGGAGCGGCGCACCTGGCTGGCCGGCGCGAGCGCGCCCCGGATCGAGCGGCTGACCATGCTGGCCAGCCCGCGCTCGGTGGCGCTGCTGACGCCGGACGCGACGGTCACCTGGTTCTGTCACCCGGAGCCGGATTCGGCCGCGGTGTTCGCGCATCTGCTCGGCGGACCGCAGGCCGGGCACTTCACCATCGAGCCGGAGCGACCGGGTCTGCCGCTCTCGCAGCGCTACATCGACAGCACCATGACGGTCGAAACCCGTTGGGCCAAGCTGCAAGTGGTGGACTACCTGCCGCACGACGTGCCCGCGACGCGCACCGACCTGACCCGGGTGATCACCGGTGACGCCAAGGCCGTCGTGACGTTCGCGCCGCGACCGGAATTCGGCCAGGTGCCGGTGAGCATCGAGGCGACGGAGCACGGGCTGCGGGTGCTCGGCACCAACGATCCGATGGTGCTGCGCTCGCCCGGACTTACCTGGGAGATCCTCAGCGACGGCACGCACGATTCCGCGCGCGCCGTTGTCGACCCGTCCAAGGGTCCGATCGTGCTGGAAATGCGTTGCGGCACCTCGGATCTCAAGCCTGCCAAGACCGACGAGCTGGAGCGGCGACGGTTGGCGGAGGGCTACTGGTCGCAGTGGGCGGGCACGTTGCAGCTGCCGCCGCTGAAGCCGGATCTGATGAAGCGTTCGGCGCTCACCCTGCGCGGGCTGGTGCACGCGCCGTCCGGTTCCATCCTGGCCGCGGCCACCACGTCGCTGCCGGAAGACATTGGCGGCGTGCGCAACTGGGACTACCGCTACTGCTGGCTGCGCGACGCGTCGCTCACCGCGCAGGCGCTGGTCTCGCTCGGTTCACTCGGCGAGGCCGAGGCCTTCCTCGGCTGGGTGCATCAGGTGCTCGAGACGCTGCCGGGGCCGGAACGGCTGCACCCGCTGTACACGCTGTACGGCGAGACGCTGCCGCCCGAGGCCGTGATCGACCAGCTGCCCGGTTACGCGGGTTCGCGGCCGGTCCGGGTCGGCAACGCGGCCAACATGCAGGTGCAGCTGGACGTGTTCGGTCCGATCGTCGATCTGATCGCGAGCCTGTCGCACGCGCGGGAGATCCAGGGCATCACCGATCCGGCCGCGGCGCTGCCGGACGCGGACTGGGAACTGGTGCGCGCCATGGTTTCCGCGGTGCAGCGGCGCTGGCAGGAACCCGACCACGGCATCTGGGAGATCCGCGGCAACCCGCGCCATCACGTGTACTCGAAGGTGATGGGCTGGCTGACCGTCGACCGGGCGCTGACCCTGGCGCAGAAGTTCGCGCGTGAGGTCGATCCGGCCTGGGCGGTGCTGCGCGACACCATCGCCGACGAGGTGAAGTCCAAGGGCTGGAACGACGAGGTCCAGTCGTTCACCGCGGCCTACGACGGCACCGACCTGGACGCGGCCACCCTGCACATCGGGCTGAGTGGACTGATCGATCCGTCCGATCCGCGTTTCGCCGCGACCGTCGTCGCGACCGAGGCCGAATTGCGCAGCGGCTCAACGGTGTACCGGTACCACCACGACGACGGCCTGCCCGGCGGCGAGGGTGGCTTCCACCTCTGCGCGGCCTGGCTGGTCGAGGCGTACCTGCTGATCGGCAAGCGCTCGGACGCCGAGGCGCTGTTCGCGCAGCTGGTGGATGTGGCGGGACCGACCGGCCTGCTCAGCGAGGAGTACGACCCGGTGGCCGAACGCTCGCTCGGCAATCATCCGCAGGCCTACAGCCACCTCGGCCTGCTGCGTTGCGCGCAGCTGCTCGGTCAGTCGGTGGAGGTGCTCGTCTAAACCGATCCACCTCGGTTCTCCCGGGCCCGTCGACGGCCGCGCAAGCGCGCGTCCCGGTCGGCGGGCCCGGACTCGTCTCGGCGGCGCGCAGTTGCTAAAGTGAAACAGAAACCATTTCCATTAAGCTGCGTAGTGTCACCCGCTCGAGTGCGTCACCAGCTGTTGAGCGTCACAGGAGTGCCCCCGCGTGAAGACAAGCATTGCCATACGGTTCGCCGGTGTCGCTGTGGGGGTTGTCGCCGCACTCTCGCTGACCGCCTGCGGCAGCGATTCGAAGGATTCGGGTAAGCCGACCGTCATCGCCTCCACCAACGTCTGGGGCGATATCGCCGCGACGATCGCGGGACCGGACGCCACGGTCGAATCGATCATCAGCGACCCGTCCGCCGACCCGCACTCGCACGAGACGTCGGCCGTCGAGTCGGCCAAGCTGCGCGACGCCGACCTGGTCGTCTACAACGGCGGCGGCTACGACGAGTTCGCCGAGAAGGCGGTGGCGGGGCGGAACAAGCGCACCGTGGACGCGTTCGAGGCCCGGCCGAACAAGGGCGACCAGAACGAGCACGTCTTCTACGACATGAGCACCGTCGCCGCGGTCGCGGACCGGATCGCGGGCAGCCTCGGCGAGCTGGCCCCCGCCGCCGCCAGCGGCTTCACCGAGCGCGCCGCCACCTTCAAGAGCGGACTGGCCGGGATCACCGCGATCGCAGGCAAGCTGGCCGCCGAGCACCCGAAAACGCCGGTGCTGCAGACCGAACCGCTGGCGCACTACCTGCTGCTCGCGGCCGGGGTCGAGGATCGGACGCCGCACGAGTTCCAGGAGGCGATCGAGCAGGAGACCGATCCGGCGCCCGCCGCGGTCGCCGCGACCCGGGAGCTGTTGACCGGCAAGCAGGTTCGCGCGCTGGTCTACAACGTGCAGACACAGGACAAGATCACCAAGGACCTCCGATCGGTGGCGCAGTCGAGCGGGCTGAAGGTCGTCGAGGTGACCGAAACCCTGCCCGCTGGAATGGATTACCTGCAGTGGCAGACCAAGAATGCCCAGGCACTGAGCGCGGCGTTGAGTTGAGCACGGTGATGAACCAGGGGGTCGCGGTGGTTGAACACACCGAACAGGCGCGGCGGCAAGCACTTTCGAACGGCGCATCGGCGGTCCGGCTCGACGGAGCCCGGTTGGCGTTCGGCGATCGGACGCTCTGGCAGGAGCTGGATCTCGAAGTGGCGCAGGGCGAATTCGTCGCCGTGCTCGGACCCAATGGATCCGGCAAGACGTCGTTGCTGAAGGTGCTACTCGGCCAGCTCGGGCTGAGCGCGGGCACCGCACAGGTCGCGGGCGCACCGGCACGGACCGGCAACCCCGACATCGGCTATGTGCCGCAACAGAAGACGATCGACGCCGGGGTGCAGCTGCGCGGTGTCGACCTGGTCGGTTTGGGCTATGACGGCCACTGCTGGGGGCTCGGGCTCCGGGCGCGGGCCGACCGCAAGCGCAAGGTCGCGGCCGCCATCGCCGATGTCGGCGCGGAGCGGTTCGCGCACGCGCCGCTGGAGACCATGTCCGGCGGCGAGCAGCAGCGGCTTCGGGTGGCGCAGGCGCTGGTCGGTGACCCGAAGGTGCTGCTCTGTGACGAACCGCTGCTCAGCCTCGACCTGGCGAATCAGCGACTGGTGGCGGAGCTGATCGACAAGCGCAGGCGAACCCATGACACCGCAGTACTTTTCGTGACACACGAGATCAATCCGATTCTGCCGCTGGTGGATCGGGTGCTGTACCTGGTGGACGGCAAGTTCCGGATCGGCACACCGGAAGAGGTGATGACCTCCGCGGTGCTATCAGAGCTGTACCAGACCGAGGTCGATGTGCTGCGGGTGCGCGGGCGGCTGGTGGTCGTCGGGACCGGGGACACGATGGACGCGCTCGGTACCGCCGGGGCACACTGCCACGGTGACGCGGGCGTCGACGTCCCGGTAGTCGCAGTGGCCGAACAGGATTCGAGCGTGGTCCGCTCATGATCGACAAGCTGTCCGATGTGCTCGGCAAGATGTTCGACTTCGGCACCACCGCGAATCTGCTCTCCTACGACTTCGTACAGCAGGCGGTGCTCGCCGCCGCGCTGCTCGGGCTGCTGTCCGGCGTGATCGGGCCGCTGATCATCAGCAGGCAGATGTCGTTCGCGGTGCACGGCACCAGCGAACTGTCGCTGACCGGCGCGGCCGCGGCACTGCTCGCCGGGGTCGGCGTCGGCGTGGGCGCCATCGCCGGGTCGGTGGTCGCGGCGGTGCTGTTCGGGTTGCTGGGAACGCGTGCCCGCGAACGTGATTCGGTGATCGCGGTGGTGTTGTCGTTCGGTCTCGGATTGTCCGTGCTGTTCCTGTGGCTCGGCCCGGATCGGGCGGGCTCGAAGTTCTCGCTGCTGACCGGACAGGTGGTCAGCGTGGGCAACAACGGCATCACCCTGCTCGCAGCCTGCACCGTCGGCGTACTCGCGGTGCTCGCGATCGTCTACCGGCCGCTACTGTTCGCCAGCTCCGATCCGGAAGTAGCAGTGGCCCGGGGCGTTCCGGTGCGCGCACTGTCGATCGTGTTCGCCGTACTGCTCGGCATCACCGCGGCCTTCGGGGTGCAGATCGTCGGCGCACTGCTCGTGCTCGCGCTGCTGATCACACCCGCCGCAGCCGCCGCCCAACTGACCGCGAACCCGGTGCGCGCCACCGTACTCGCGGTGGTCTTCGCCGAAATCGCCGCGGTAGGCGGCATTCTCCTGTCGCTAGCCCCCGGCGTCCCGGTCTCGACCTTCGTCACCACGATCTCGTTCCTGATCTACCTCGCAAGCCGGGTAGTCGGCACCCGCCGCCGCCACCTAGCCCGAGCCCGCTGATCCCACAGATCCCCCAACCATCCACAAACCCCCCAGCCCCTGTGAATGGTATGCACGCCCTGTGGAACCCTCCCCAGACCGCCACCCGACCACCCATCTCTTCTCCAAAGCGCTTGAGACGCAACCACAGCCAGATGACCACCTCTGGAACGCGACATCGCGCACCTGACCGTTAACTAAAGCCGGGTACGGCAGGCGACGCGCCCAGCACTACTCACGGGAAAATGTGGATAGGTCTTCAGCTTCTCTGGACTGTCCACGTGCGGAGTCCTTAGAAGCTCTTGCCCGATAGGTACACCTTCACGGGGGTCTCTGGGTGTACTGGTTCAGGTTGGTGTGCTGAGAGATCTCCGGTGGTGTGCTGGCCCAGAGGTTGTCGACTGGTTCATCGGATGACCGGAGTAGTGCTGGGCGCGTGAGGTGGGGTCCCCGACCTTAGTTATCGGTCAGGTGCGCGATGTCGCGTTCCGGAGGTGGTCATCTGGCTGTGGTGCTGTTCTCGAGCGCTTTCGAAGCAGTGAGTGTGTCGTGTGGACATTTTCGGCCGCGGGGGCTCCGATGTGCACCCTTTGTTCAGGCCGAACACCCTTTCTTCAACCCTCACACCCGGTGTAGCGGGTGTTCGGGTCACAGAAACGGTGTACGGCTGGCATAGACGGTGTGGGCGGGGAGAAGGTTGGCCGCGGATCTCTACGCGGGCGGTGGACGAGGGCATAGCGTTCGGGTAGCGGCCCGCCAGGGCGTTGAGGGCGGGTGCCTTCAGTCGGTCTGCCTGGGTTTCGTATGCTCGACGCACGCGCCCCCGAACGATTGGTGACCAACGATGATCGACTTCTCGATGCCCGCCGAGCTTGCTGCCGAACGCGATCGAGTGCGCCAGTTCGTCATCGACAAGGTCGTTCCGTTCGAGCGGGATCCGCGGCTCACCGCGCACGGGCCGACCGACGAGCTGCGCCAGGAACTGGTCGAGCTGGCGCGGGCGGAGAAGCTGCTCACGGTGCAGGCGCCGGAGGCGCTCGGCGGGCGCGGGCTGTCGCATATCGAGCAGGCGGTGATCTACGAGGCGGCGGGCTGGTCCACGCTGGGCCCGATCGCGATGAACTGCGCGGCGCCGGACGAGGGCAATATGTTCCTGCTGTCCAAGGTGGCGAACTCGGAACAGATCGAGCATCACCTCGCGCCGATGATCGCCGGACAGCACCGCTCGGTGTTCGCCATGACCGAACCGGACGGCGCGGGGTCGGACCCGGCCCAGTTGGCCACCGCCGCCACCTTCGACGGCGAGAACTTCACCATCAACGGCCGCAAATGGCTGATCACGGGGGCCAACGGCGCCAAGACGTGGATCATCATGGCCCGGCTCGCGGAGAACCCGCACCTGCCCGCCGGACCGACGCTGTTCCTCACCGACGGCGACCAGCCTGGCATCGTCATCGAACGCACCATGAACACGATGGACCGCAACTACGTGGCCGGGCACGGCGTCGTCCGCTTCGACAACCTCACGCTGCCGCAGTCGGCGCTGCTCGGCGACGCGGGACAGGCGTTGCGCTATGCCCAGCTGCGACTGGCCCCGGCCCGGCTCACCCACTGCATGCGCTGGCTCGGTGCGGCCGAGCGGGCGCAGAGCATCGCGGTGGACCACGCGCGCACCCGCACCGCGTTCGGCAAGCCGATCGGCGAGCACGAGGGTGTGTCGTTCATGTTGGCGGACAACGAGATCGCGCTGCACCAGTGCAGGCTGACCATCTGGCATGCCTGCTGGCTGATGGACCAGGGCGAGAAGGCCAGGCACGAGAGCTCGATCGCGAAGTCGTATGTCTCCGAGGAACTGTTCAAGGTGGCCGACCGGTGCGTGCAGGTGCTGGGCGGCATCGGTATCAGCGACGAGACGGTGGTCGAGATGATCTTCCGCGACATCCGCGCCTTCCGCCTCTACGACGGTCCGACCGAGGTGCACAAGTACGCGATCGGACGCAAAGTACTGCGTGGTTGAGCGAGGTTTTTCGGGCCAGGGTCAGGGCGGGGCGTCCTGGACTAACATCGCTGGCATGAGTTCGGAACTGCACGTCGATGTCTCCGCGGGCATCGCCGTGCTCACGCTCAATCGGCCCGCTCAGCAGAACGCCTTCACCCCGGCGATGGCCGCCGAATTGAGTGCCGCGTTGCAGCGCTGCGATGTCGAGGACAACATCCGGGTCGTCGTGATCACCGGCACCCCGCCCGCGTTCTGCGCGGGCGCGGATCTATCCAGCCGGGTAGGCGACGTCAGCGCCACCATCGAGCCCGCGCCGTGGCGGGTGCGCAAACCGGTGATCGCCGCGGTGAACGGGCACGCGGTCGGCATCGGCCTGGCCCTCGCGCTGCAGTGCGACCTGCGCTACATGGCGCGGGACGCGGTCTACGGGCTCAACCAGGTCCGGCGCGGCGTACTCGCCGACGGTTACTCGCACTGGACGCTGCCCCGCCTGGTCGGCATGGCCAATGCCGCCGACATCATGCTGACCGGTCGCACCTTCGACGGCGACGAGGCCAAGGCGATGGGCCTGGCCAACGGCTGCATGCCCGGCGGCGAGGTGCTGCCGATGGCGCTGGCCATCGCGCACGACATCGCCAACGGGTCCGCGCCGCTGCCGGTGGCGATGTCCAAGCGGCTGCTGTGGGAGGGGCTCGGGATGAGCCCGACCGTAGTCGGGCAGCTGGAGACCGACCTGAACGAGCACGTCACCAAGAGCATCGACGGCGGCGAGGCGATGGCGGCGTTCAAGGAACGCAGGCAACCCAATTGGACCGGCAGCGTCAGCGAGGAGTGGCCGGCCTGGGACGAACAGGGTGACCAGGAACGACCCAGCCTCGACTAAGCGTTGCCGCCGAGCAGAATCAGCAGGTAGAGCACCGCGAAGATGATCATGAAGACGGTGCCGATGATGCCGAGGATGTACCCGACCACGACCTGAACGCGCCCACCGTAGGCGCCGTGGGATTCCTCGATCTGATCCAGCGCGCGCTTGCCCATCGCCCAAGCCACTGGCCCGAGCACACCGCAGCAGAGCACGCTCGCTACCCCGAGCCACAGCACCGCCGTCGCGTTCGGATGCTCGACCGGATTCCCGATGGGCTGGTTGGGTATCACCACGAGCCGAATTCTACGGGGACAGCACGCACCTACGCGTCTATTGCCGTGTGCCGAGGGGCGTTTCGCGCTGCGAGGCAACAGCCGCACCATTTCTGATTTGCCGCACCGGGAATCGCATGCGATTCCCGGTGCGCGAAATCAAGAGGCGTGCGGCAGAGTGCTCAAGACCTACGCTGGCGGGCGATTTCGGCGAGGACGACGCCCGCGGCGACCGAGGCGTTGAGGGATTCGACCGGGCCCGCCATCGGGATGCCGAGGATCGAGTCGCAGTTCTCCCGGACCAGGCGGGACAGGCCCTTGCCCTCCGAACCGACCACGATGACGGTGGGTTCACGGCCGTCGAAGTCGTCGAGGGTGGTGTCGCCGCCCGCGTCGAGGCCGACTACCTGGATGCCCTGCGAGGCCCAATCCTTCAGCGTGCGAGTCAGATTGGTGGCGCGGGCGACGGGCAGCCGAGCCGCGGCACCGGCACTGGTGCGCCAGGCGACCGCGCTCACGCTCGCGCTGCGCCGCTGCGGGATCAGCACGCCCTGGCCACCGAAGGCGGCGACCGAGCGGATCACGGCGCCGAGGTTGCGCGGGTCGGTGATGTTGTCCAGTGCCACCAGCAGGGCGGGCTCAGGCGAATTGCGGACCTCGGCTAGCAGGTCGTCCGGGTGCGCGTAGCGGTACGGCGGCACCTGCAGGCCGACGCCCTGGTGCAAACCGTTGGCGCTCAACCGGTCCAGGTCGCCGCGCGGCACCTCGAGAATGGAGATGCCCGCGTCGGCGGCCATCTGCACGCTTTCGGACAGCCGCTCGTCGTTCTCGGCACCGAGTGCGACATACAGCGCGGTGGCGGGCACGCCAGCGCGCAGGCATTCGACCACCGGGTTGCGGCCGAGCACCATTTCCGGGCTGTCGTCGTCCTTACGCCCGGCCGCACGGCCCGCGCTGCCACGCGGACCTCCCTTGGCCGCGGCCTTCGCCGCAGCGGCGGCCCGCCTGGCCGCTGGATGCTTGGTGCGCGCCTCGGCGGGCGGGGTCGCGCCGCGCCCCTCCAGTCCGCGCCGGTGCTTACCGCCGGAGCCTGCGACGGCGCCCTTCTTGGTTCCGCCCTTGCGGACCGCACCACGACGCTGCGAATTGCCTGCCATCACTTGGCCTTTCCAGGTTGTAGCGCGTCCGGCGCCGTCTGCGGCGCAGCGCCAAGGGCCCATTCGGGACCATTTTGCGTGTCGGTGACCTCGATTCCGGCTGCCTGCAATCGATCGCGGGCGGCATCGGCGCTCGCCCAATCCTTGTCTGCTCGCGCCTGTTGACGGCGGTCGAGCTCGGCGCGCACCAGCACGTCGAGCGCGCCCAGTGCCGCCGACGAGTCGCGTGGGGTGAACCAGTGCGGATCCAGCGGGTCGACACCGAGGATACCGAGCATGGCGCGGAGCTGTCCGGCCAGGTCCCGTGCGCTGTCGATCGCACTGGCCTCGAGCGCCTTGTTGCCCTCGTGCACGACGCGGTGGATCTCGGCCAGCGCCTTCGGCACGGCGAGGTCGTCATCGATGGCCGCGGCGAACGCGTCGGTCCACTTGCCGACCGGGACCTCGCCCGCGCGATCGGCGGTCCGGTGCACGAACGCCTCGATCCGCTGATAGGACTGGGCCGCGTCGCTGAGCGCCTTGTCCGAGTACTCCAGCATCGAGCGGTAGTGCGCGCTGCCGAGGTAGAACCGCAGTTCCACGGCGCGCACGTGGGTGAGCACGTTCGGCACGGAGAGCACGTTGCCCAGCGACTTGGACATCTTCTCCCCGCCCATGGTCACCCAGCCGTTGTGCAGCCAGTACTGGGCGAAGCCGTCGCCCGCCGCCTTGGACTGGGCGATCTCGTTCTCGTGGTGCGGGAACACCAGATCCATTCCGCCGCAATGGATATCGAATTCTGGGCCGAGGTAGAACTCGGCCATCGCGGAGCATTCCAGGTGCCAGCCGGGACGGCCGGGGCCCCACGGCGACGGCCAGGTCGGCTCGCCGGGCTTGGCGGCCTTCCACAGGGTGAAGTCGCGCGGGTCGCGCTTGCCCTCGCCCGCGCTCTCGCCCTGGTGCACGTCGTCGAGGCGGTGGCCGGACAGGCTGCCGTAGTCGGGGTAGCTCACCACGTCGAAGTAGACGTTGCCCTCGGAGGCGTACGCGTGGCCGCGTTCGATCAACCGCTGCATCATGTCGACCATCTGGGTGATGTGGCCGGTGGCCCGCGGCTGGACGGACGGCGGCAGCACGCCGAGGGTCTCGTAGGCGTCGTCGAAGGCGCGCTCGTAGGTGGCCGCCCACTCCCACCACGGCCGGCCCGCGTCGGCGGCCTTCGTGAGGATCTTGTCCTCGATGTCGGTGACGTTGCGGATAAACCACACGTCGTAGTCGTGCGCGAGCAGCCAGCGGCGCAGCACGTCGAAGGCGACGCCGCTGCGCACGTGGCCGATGTGTGGCGCGCCCTGCACGGTCGCACCACACAGGTACACCGAGGCACGGCCGGGGACCAGGGGCGCGAAGTCGCGCATGGTTCGCGTGTCGGTGTCAAAGAGGCGCAGCGTCACGGCGTTCGATCCTAGCTGGTAGACAAGCCTGTTCACGGACCCGGTTCAGGTCCGCCGGAGCTGGGTCAGCGACAGGCTTGTAGCAGAGCGGTCGCCATGGCGGCGATGCCCTCGCCGCGACCGGTGAGTCCGAGGCCATCGGTGGTGGTGCCGGAAACCGAGACCGGGGCGCCGAGCAGCTCGCCGAGCAGTTGCTGGGCCTCGTCGCGGCGCGGTCCGATCTTGGGGCGATTGCCGATCACCTGGACGGCCGCGTTGACGATCTCGAAGCCCGCTTCGCCGAGCAGCCTGCGCACTTCCTTCAGCATGGCGGCGCCGGAGACGCCTGCCCATTCCGGGCGGTCGGTGCCGAAGACCGAGCCGAGGTCGCCGAGTCCGGCCGCGGACAGCAGTGCGTCGCAGAGTGCGTGGGCGGCGACGTCGCCGTCGGAGTGTCCGGCGCAGCCGTCGTCGCCGTCGAAGAGCAGTCCGGCCATCCAGCATGGGCGGCCCGGTTCGATGGGGTGCACGTCGCTGCCGATGCCGACTCGCATATTCACCGGGCCACCGCCCGGCGTAGGTCCGCGCCGTCGAGCACCGCGTGCGCGAGCAACAGGTCGAGTGGGGTGGTGATCTTGAAAGCCAAGGGGTCGCCGGGGATGGTGCGCACCTGGGTGCCGAGCAGTTCGACCAGCCCGGCGTCGTCGGTGGCCTGCACACCCTCGGACAGGTAGGCCGAGCGCAGCAGTTCGCCCGCGAAGCCCTGCGGAGTTTGGATGGCGCGCAGTTGCGCGCGGTCCGGCGTGCCGGTGACCGCGCCCGCCGCGTCGACGGACTTGATGGTGTCGGCGACCGGAAGCGCGGGGACCACGGCGAGGTGGCCGGCGCGCAACTCGGCGGCGACCCGGGCGATGAGCTCGGGCGGGGTGAGGGCGCGCGCGGCATCGTGCACGAGGTAGTAGGCGGCCTCGGGTGCGGCGGCGAGACCTGCCCGCACCGAGTCGATGCGTTCGGCGCCGCCGACGACCACGTGTACCGAATCCGAGGGCGGCAGCAGGGCAACGGCGCTCTCGACGAATTCGGCGGGAACCAT
Organism: Nocardia sp. NPDC050175; assembly: GCF_044459885.1. NCBI lineage: Bacteria > Bacillati > Actinomycetota > Actinomycetes > Mycobacteriales > Nocardiaceae > Nocardia > Nocardia sp. NPDC050175. Next base: position 343,089 of record NZ_JBITJI010000002.1, on the reverse strand, counting down.
AACGATGATCCGGTCGACCGCTCCGGAGGCGATCAAGCCTTCGACGGCGAGTCGGACCATAGGGCTGCCGCCGACCGGGACGAACGCCTTGGGTGTGGCTTCACCCAGGCGGACGCCGCGACCGGCGGCAGGCACCAAAGCAACGACGGTTCCGTCGGTGAGACGAGCACCGTTGTCGAGTTTGTTCACGGTCAGGAAGCCGCGGCGAGGACCTCGTCCAGCAGCGTCTCGGCCTTGCCGTCATCGGTCCCCTCGGCGAGCGCGAGCTCACCGACGAGGATCTGACGGGCCTTGGCGAGCATCCGCTTCTCACCGGCGGACAGGCCGCGATCCTGCTCTCGACGCCACAGGTCGCGGACGACCTCGGCCACCTTGTTCACATCGCCGGAGGCGAGCTTCTCCAGGTTGGCCTTGTAACGGCGAGACCAGTTGGTCGGCTCCTCCGTGTGCGGCGCGCGCAGAACCTGGAAGACTTTATCGAGACCCTCCTGGCCGACGACATCACGTACGCCGACGTATTCAGCGTTCTCTGCGGGAACCCGAACAGTCAGATCGCCTTGGGCGACCTTCAGGACCAGATACTCTTTTTGCTCACCCTTGATGGTGCGAGTCTCGATAGCTTCGATCAGCGCCGCTCCGTGGTGGGGGTAAACGACGGTGTCTCCGACCTTAAAAATCATGTGTCCCGTGCCCCTTTCGATGTTCACAGTTTAACATGCGACTCGGTAACGGCGCGATCAACTGTGCAGGTCAGGGCCACAACGAGGCAGCGGTGGGGCTTGACAACGACCGCCCGTTGTGCATTATGTTGTGCCAGAACGGGTTACCTCCCCGCACTGCCCCCGAACCAGCCCCCCGACCCGAGCAGGCAGTGCGTCCGCGATCCGTCGATGCTCGACCAAACTGTTACCAACGATGTGAGTGTCCGCTCTCCGCACTACCGACCGACACGCGCGAGTTCTGCGAGCGCCGTTCGCGGCCCGTCGCGCGTCCGAGTGGCCGAAGCGCACGCGCCGCAGGCGCTGGTCTCGGCCGCTCGGACGCGCGACACCCAGGGGCCGCGAACACGCAGCGCCGCAGGCGCTGCCGATCAGACACAGCCCCGGCTCTCGGTCCGCCGCGGGAACTACTACGCTGCCTAGTTATTACTCTCCCTTGCGGAGTGACCCGGTCGACATGGAGGGACAACCCGTGACTGCCCTGAAAGCTGTGACCGCCCTGAAGAAGGCGCGACGTCGCATGGTGCCGGTTGCCGCACTCGCCGCAGGTGCGGCGATCGTGCTCGCCGGCTGTAGCTCGGGCCAGATCTCGCAGACCGCGGACCAGGTCGCCGCGATCAACGGCAACCACGCCGACGTCGGCAAGATCGCGCTGCGCAACGTGCACATCGTCTTCCCCGCCCCGGGCACCGAGTACACCAACACCAAGGGCGGCAAGGCGGTCATCGCGCTGTCGATCATCAACAACAGCCCGTCGGTGCCCGACGAATTGACCAGTCTCACCACCGATCTCGGCACCGTGAAGATCACCCCGGCGACCGGCAAGTCGACGGTGGAACTGGCACCGCAGCAAACCGTGGTCGCGGCCACCAAGCCGGTCAAGACCGCGGCACCCGCGGGCGACACGCACGGCGCGGCGCCGACCAGTGCGGCCGCACCGACCTCGGCGAAGCCCGACGCGCACGCCGACGTTGCCGAGGCGACCACCGATCCCGAGGCGCGCCCGATCCTGATCGAGATCACCGGCCTGACCAAGGACATCACGCCGGGCCTCACCTACAACGTGGCGTTCAACTTCAAACAGAACGGCACCGTGCAGGTCCAGGTGCCGGTCGACGCGGGCACCGCCGAGCGGCACGAGTCGGACAAGTCCGGTGCGGCCGAGGCCGAGCACACCGGCGGTCACTGAACACACCCACGGACAGCGGGCGTATAGCCCCCTTACGGAGACGGCCGCCACACCCGACGGGTGCGGCGGCCGTTCTTTTATCCGACATGTTGTCGGAGGCGGTACGTAAGGTGCGCGTGTGGCAAAGACCAGGTCGATCTTCCGGTGCTCCGCCTGCACGCACGAGGTCGCCAAGTGGGTGGGTAAGTGCCCCGACTGCGGCGCGTGGGGCACCGTCGACGAGGTAGCCGTCGCGGCGACCGGTGCGGGCGCCCCGGCCAGGCGCGCGATGCTGCCGAGCACCGCCGCCGCGCCGATCTCCAGCATCGACTCCCAGATCACCAGGGCGAAGCCGACCGGGGTCAGCGAGCTCGACCGGGTGCTCGGCGGCGGCGTTGTCCCCGGCTCGGTGGTGCTGCTGTCCGGCGAGCCCGGCGTCGGCAAGTCGACGCTGCTGCTCGAGGTCGCGCACCGCTGGGCCCGGCAGCACGATGCCAAGTCGCTCTACGTCACCGCGGAGGAGTCGGCGGGTCAGGTGCGGCTGCGCGCCGACCGGACCGGCGCGGTGCACGAAAGGGTGTATCTGGCTGCGGAATCCGATCTTTCGATCGTGCTCGGGCACGTCGAGCAGGTGCAGCCGACGCTGCTGGTGGTCGACTCGGTGCAGACCATGCTCGCGCCCGAGGTGGACGGCGTGATCGGCGGCGTCACCCAGGTGCGCGCGGTGACCTCCGCGCTGACCTCGCTGGCCAAAGCGAGCGGCATCGCGGTGCTGCTGGTCGGGCACGTCACCAAGGACGGCAATGTCGCGGGCCCGCGCACGCTGGAACACCTCGTCGATGTGGTGCTGCAGTTCGAGGGCGACAAGAACTCGTCCCTGCGCATGGTGCGCGGCATCAAGAACCGCTTCGGCAGCGCCGACGAGGTCGGCTGTTTCGAGCTGCACGAGGACGGCATCGCCTGCGTGGACGACCCGTCCGGCCTGTTCCTGCACCACCGCACCGATTCGGTGCCCGGCACCGCCGTCACGGTGGCGATGGACGGCAAGCGACCGCTCGTCGCCGAGGTGCAGGGCCTGACGGTGGAGACCGAGATCCCGAATCCGCGCCGCGCGGTCAGCGGCCTGGACTACAACCGGGTCGCGATGGTGCTTGCCGTGCTGCAGAGCCGCGGCAAGGTGTTCCTCGGCAAGTCCGACGTGTATGCCGCGACGGTGGGCGGCATGCGGCTGCTGGAGCCGGCCGCCGACCTGGCCATCACGCTCGCCATCGCCAGCGCCAATTCCGAGGTGGCGATTCCGGCGGGCTGGGTGATCCTCGGCGAGGTCGGCCTGGCCGGCGAGGTGCGCAAGGTGACCGGACTCGAACGCAGGCTGGCCGAGGCCGAGCGGCTCGGCTTCACCACCGCGCTGGTGCCGCCCGGTTACGCCCCGCTCAAGCGCGGCGGCATGAAGATCCACGAGGTGGCCGACGTGCGCTCGGCCATCCGCATCACCGGCACCCGCAAGCGGCGCGCACCGAAGGAGGAGAAGGAAGTGGCACCCGATTTCTAACGGGCCCAACCGAATCCGGGGTGGCTCAGGCGGGCGTCAGATTGAACGGTTCCGGCGAGCTGTGCAGCGAGCCGAACTGCGCGATGACCTGGTACGCCCCGGCGGGCACCGGCACCCGCTCGCCGACGCACCCCTGCTGCGAGGTGGTGCCGGACCAGCGCACCGTGAACAGCGCCTGCTCACCGGGTTTCAGGTTCCGCTGGTTCGACTCGTCGACGGGCGAACAATCCGAACTCGTCCAGAATCGGCGCTGCCCGTCCAGCGACAGCACCGACGCCTGGATCTGCGCCAGGTTCATGTCCCGCTGGCATTGCGCGCTGGAGATGTTGGTGATGACGATCCGGAAGTTCGGCTGCTCGCCGACCCGATAGGTCGGCTGGTCCACGCTGATCTTGATCGCCAGCGACTGATCGGGGCACTGCCCCGGTCCCGCGGCCGGTTCATTCGACGCGGACGGGGAAACGCTCGACGTCGCCGGTGCGCCGGATTCGCTTGGGCCAGCGGCCTTTGTCGTCGTGACATCGGCGGGCTTACTCGGCGTCGCGGACGACGAACCGGCCGCGACGGGCTTGGTGTCACCGGGCGAGTCGCCGCCGCGGGACACCGTCAGCACGAGCCAGATGACCAGCGCCAGCGCGACGACCAGTGCGCCGATCGCCAATGCGCGACGACGCCAATAGATCTCCGGTGGCAGCGGTCCATTCGGTTCCAGCACGCCTCAACGGTAAGGGCACGACCGGGCACGATGACTCATGCGCACGGCGTGTCGATCCGGAATACGCGATCGTGGCGACGGAATTCCGGCCTGCACGCTGGGCAAACGGCGACGACCCCGGCTCAGGCGAGCTCGCCGATGTTGCCGACGACACGCTGCAACTTCACCTGGCCGTCGGCGAGCTTGTATGTGACACAGGCGATCGCGCATTCGCCGGTCGCCACGCGCTGCGAGATGATCATCGACCGCTGCATGAGCAACCTGCTCGTCTCGACCACGTGCCTGGCCTCCATCTCGTCGACGGTGGACAGGCCCTCCCGACGGCCGATAAGAATGGACGGCGTGACCCGCTCGACCACGCTGCGGATGAATCCGCCGGGTACCTCGCCGCCGTCCAGCGCGTCGATGGTGGCCTTCACCGCGCCGCAGCTGTCGTGCCCGAGCACCACGATCAGCGGAACGTTGAGCACCTGCACGCCGTACTCGATCGAACCGAGCACCGAGCTGTCCACGACGTGGCCCGCGGTGCGTACCACGAACATGTCGCCGAGGCCCTGGTCGAAGATCAACTCGGCGGCGACCCTGGAGTCACCGCAGCCGAAGAGGATCGCGGACGGATGCTGGCCGCTGACGAGCTTGGCTCGGTCGGAGGCGCCCTGGCTAGGATGCTGCAGCGCACCGGAGACGAAACGGTCGTTGCCTTCGCGCAAAGACTTCCAGGCACTGACCGGATTTGAATCAGGCATACCGACCATTGTGCACAAGGCTTGGGTTACCAGCGAGTTAGTTTGGTTACGGGTCGGCAAATACCGGCTGGCGGCAGTAGGACAGGAACCGTGAGGAAAGCACCGAACACCATCGATGCCGACGTGTTGCTCGACTGGTACGAGGAGACCGCGCGCGACCTACCGTGGCGCCGCCGCGAGGTCACCGCGTGGCAGATCCTGATGAGCGAGATCATGCTGCAGCAGACGCCGGTGGTCCGGGTCGAGCCGATCTGGCGGGAGTGGGTTACGCGCTGGCCGGTGCCCTCGGCGATGGCGGCCTCCTCGCAGGCCGAGGTGCTGCGCGCGTGGGGCAAGCTCGGTTATCCGCGCCGGGCGCTGCGGCTGCACGAATGCGCGCGGGTGCTCGCCGCGGAGCATGGTGACGAGGTGCCGACCGACGTGGACGTGCTGCTCGGCCTGCCCGGCATCGGCGCGTACACGGCGCGGGCGGTCGCGTGTTTCGCCTACGGGCAACGAGTTCCGGTGGTGGACACCAACGTTCGCCGAGTTGTCGCCCGCGCGGTGCACGGGCGCGCGGAGGCGGGTAATCCGTCGTCGCGTGATCTGCCGGAGACGGAAGCGCTACTGCCGCAACAGATCGATCGTGCGGCGGTGTTCTCGGCCGCGTTGATGGAGCTGGGTGCGACAGTGTGCACAGCGCGCACACCGGACTGTTCGCGCTGTCCCCTGCCGAGTTGCGCGTGGGTCGCCGCAGGCCGTCCCGTTTCCGAAATCGTCCGTCGCACACAGAAATACGAGGGCACCGACCGCCAAGCGCGCGGCAGGCTGCTCGATGTGCTTCGTGGCGCGACGGGTCCGGTGGAGCGGGTGAGTCTCGACCTCGCCTGGCCCCGCGACCCAGGCCAGCGCGCCCGCGCCCTCGACTCGCTACTGGTCGACGGCCTGATCGAGCAAACCGTCGACGGTCTCTTCGCACTCGCCGGTGAAGGTGGCAACGCGCGCTGACCAGCCCACCGCAGCGGCCGAATGCCTCAGCGCCGCACGATATTTGATTTCCCGCACCGGCAATTCTCGGTGCGGGAAATCAGGAGGGGTGCGGCTCAGCCAGCACGCGGCGGAGGAACCGCTCGACGGCGTCCCGGTACTGCTCGGGCTGGTCGTCGTGCACGAGATGTGCTGCGCCGAGCACCAGTACATGCTCGGCGTCAGGATGTGCCTCGGCCATCTGCCGCATCTGGCCGGGCGGCGTGATCGTGTGCTCTCCCTCGAGTAGCAGCGCGGGCACGCGGGTGGCGTGCCACTGCGGCCAGAAGTCGCGACTGCCCCACTCCTCGGAGATATCGCGGAACGTCGCGACCGACCCGTGCAGCCGGTATCCGTCCGGGCCGTGCTCGAACGAGTTGAGGAAATACCGTCCGGCGACCGGCCCGAAGAACCTCAGCACCGCATTCGCATCCGGAAACGGTTGCGGCCACGCCTCGATCATCGCCGCCCAATTCGCCGCTGTCCGGCCGGTGAAATCCGGGGCGATGTCCTCGACCACCAGCGCGCGCACCCGATCGGGGTGCGTCGCGGCGAACACCCAGCCGTGCAGCGCGCCCATCGAATGCCCGATCACCACCATCGGCTCGGTGATGCCCGAGGTCGCGGCGGCCAGATCGGCGACGAAGGCCTCGGTGGTCAGCTCGGCCGGCGCGGGCCTGCCGTGCCCGGCGGCGTCGAAGGTGTAGACGTGGCCGTAGTCGCGCAGCCAGTCCAGCTGATCGTGCCAGGTCCTGGCACTGCCCATCAATCCGTGCAGCAGCAGGATCGGCACACCCGCGCCACCTTCGTCGTGCAACACCCCGCTGATTCTGCCCGGCGCGCCCCGGCCGTGCGCGATCCCCCCGATTTGGCCCATACCGGACGGACGCTCGCTGGTCGTATTGTCGAGCCCATGGCTGTTGTGAAGATCAACGCGATCGAGGTTCCCGAGGGCGCAGGCCCCGAGTTGGAGAAGCGGTTCGCGCACCGCGCGCACGCGGTCGAGGGCTCGCCGGGTTTCCTCGGCTTCCAACTACTCCGGCCGGTCGCCGGTGATAAGCGGTACTTCGTTGTCACCCAGTGGGATTCGGAAGAAGCCTTCGCGGCGTGGCGGGACGGACCCGCGCGCGAGGCGCATGCGGGCGAGCGGCAGAAGCCGGTCTCCACGGGCGCGTCGCTGCTGGAATTCGAGGTCGTCATCGACGTGGCCGCGAAGCCTGCCGACTGACCTGTCGAGCATGCCGGGCGGGCTGACCTGCCCGGCGACTCGCCCGACGGCAGGGCGCGTCCCTGCTGTTCGTGTTGACGGCAGGCGCCTCCAGGTGTCACAGTTCGGATGACAAAACGCGAGGGTGATGCGGTAATCCGGTGAAATTCCGGAGCGGTCGCGCCACTGTGTTCCATGCACCGAGTCCCTGGGTGCCGGATAGCCAGACACCGGCTCCTTCGCAACCCATTCGACGGGACGCGCATCCCTAGGAGGACTCGCATGGCAATCGCGCATTCGCCGAGCCGGGCAACCGATTCACTGGCCACTGTGCTCGTCACAGTTGGTGTCGTTCTTCTCGCACTGCTCACGCTGTACCTGGTCGGCTTCGATCAGGGCGTCATCTCGCGCAGCGGGATGTACCTGCATGAGTTGATGCACGACGGACGTCACCTGCTGGGGCTTCCGTGCCATTGATCGGATCCCTCAAGACCCTGCTGTTGCGCGGCCTGCTGGCCGGTCTCATCGCGGGCCTGCTGGCCGCCTCGGTCGGCTACTTCATCGGTGAACCGAAGGTCGATGCCGCCATCGCCATCGAGGAGGCCGGAAGCGCGGCCGCCGCGGATCATCCGCACGGCACGGAAGCGGAAGCGACCAACGGGCATTCGCACGGCGACGAGGAAGAACCGCTGGTCAGCCGCACCGGCCAGAAGGCGGGACAGTTCCTCGCGCTCGGCCTGGCCGGTCTAGCGCTCGGCGCCATCTTCGCCTCCGTCGCCCACTTCGCCCGCCGCTACACCACGCTGTCCGGGCCGAAACTCGCGCTCGGTATCGGGCTCGGCGGCTGGGCCGCGATCGTGGCCGTGCCGTTCTTCAAGTACCCGGCGAACCCACCTGCGGTCGGCGACCCGGAGACGATCAATCAGCGCACCCTGCTCTGGGTGGCCGCCGTGCTGCTCGGCCTGGTGGCCGTCGGCGCGAGCGTGTACGTCTACAAGTTGCTGCGCGGTCAGCTGAGCACGTTGCGACTGATCGGCGGGCTGGCCGCGTTCGTCCTCGTCACGGCGGCGGGGTACATCCTGCTGCCGGGCATCAACGAAGTGAAGGCGGACTTCCCGGCCGCGCTGCTGTGGCAGTTCCGGGCGTCCTCGCTGGCCGAGACCGCGACGCTGTGGGCCAGCCTGGCCCTCGGCTTCGCCGCGCTCAGCGAATTCGCCACGCGCAGTGATACTCCGGTACGAGAGTCGATCGCTACCGCGGGCTGATCCGCATCCGGAAGTCGAAGGGCAGTGTCGGTGTCATGACCGGCACTGCCCTCTCCTTTTTGCCCGCACCGCTGCGTTCGGGCGCACCGGCACAACCACCGCGCGCCGTCCTCGTCGCGTTCGTCGGCCTCGTCGTCGCCCTGCTCGCCGGCGTCGCCGAGGCGATCGAGCAGTCCGCGCTGCTACTGGAGCGCGACGAGGTCGACATCGCGGACCTGACGACCGGGCTCGCCGTGCGGCTCGGGATCTACCTGGTCGTTCTCATCGTCGCCATCCGAATGACGCACGGCGCCCGCTGGGCCCGCCTGCTGCTGACCTTCGGCATCGGCGTGATCGGCTTGCTCTCCCTGATCATCGAACCGCTCGCGGCGCTGCTTTCCGCGGACAAGTTCGGCGACCTCTTCGCCCACCTCACCATCGAATCCGCGGTGATCGGTCTGCTCCGCACCATCCACGTCGTCGCGGTCCTGATCGCCATCCCAGCGATGTACCACCCCGCAGCCCGCCGCTTCTTTCGCCGGGCCTGACCCATTGCTCACACGAAATCGGTTGTCACACAAAACTGCCCGGCTCACGCACCGTAGTGCGCGAACCGGGCAGTCGGCTGTGCCGAGTCAGACGAGGGCCGCGTCGAGCAGGATGTGGTCGACGCCGGCGAGGGCCTTGCTGACCGGGCAGCCCGCCTTGGCGGCCTCGGCCGCGGCGGCGAAGCCGTCGGCGTCGAGGCCGGAGACCTTGCCGCGCACGGTCAGCTTGATGCCGCTGATCCGAAAGCCACCGGCCGGATCCGGGCCGAGGGTCACATCGGCGCTCACGTCCAGGCTCTCCGGCGTCCCGCCCGCATTACCGATCTGCGCCGAGAGCGCCATCGCGTAGCAGGACGAATGCGCCGCCGCGATCAGCTCCTCCGGGCTGGTGGTGCCGTCGGCGTCCTCGGCGGAACGCTTCGGGAACGACACGTCGTACTTGCCGACGCCCGAGCTGGCCAGCTCGACCTGTCCCGACCCCTCTTGCAGAGTGCCGGTCCAAGCAGTACGCGCGGTACGTGTAGGCATCACGGTCCTTTCTGTTCCGCCTCTCCGCGAATTCAGGCCAGATTCGAGTGCCGCGGCTCTTGCGTCGGCGGCCGGCGGTGAGGGCGGTGGTCACGTTACCCGGTACCAGGTGAGTTACCCATGTACATACGAGATCAGTTGTCGCGTAGGCATTTTGAAGAACATCGGAGCTGTCCGCAGGTACGCCAGAAGGTCATTCGGGATTGGTGACCCTGGCCAGCACGATGCCGCCGATGATCAGCGAGAGCGCGAACACCCGGCCCGCGCTGAGCGGATCCTTGTTGAACACGATGCCGAGGCCGATGGCGCCGACCGCGCCGATCCCGGTGAAGATCGCGTACGCGGTGCCGACCGGCAGCGTCTGCATGGCCCTGGACAGCAGGTACACCGCGGTGACGCCGAGCACGAAGCAGATCACCGTCGGCACCAGGCGGGTGAAGTTCTCGGTCGGTTTGATGCTCTGCGACCAGACGATCTCGACCAGGCCCGCGATGCCGAGGACGACCCAGTTCATGTCAGTACTCCTTAGCGAGATCGCGTGCGGTGTCGAGGGCGAGTGCGTATGACTCGTCGTGCTTGCCGCGCAGGTGGGCCAGCGCGGGGTCATGGCGGGCGTTGGCCAATTCGGCATTGATGAAAACCGTGTCGTTGACGGCGAAATGGCCCGCGAAGAAGTCGCGCAGGAAGCGCTCCTGGTAGTCGAAGGCGGCCTTCGGCGCACCGGGCGAGTAGGCGCCGCCGCGGGCCGTCGCGACGACGAAACGGCGGTGGCCCAAGGACATTCGCGGGAACGTCACCTGATCCAGCCAGGCCTTGAGGGAGGCCGGAATCGAGTAGTTGTACATCGGGGTGCCGATCAGGATGACGTCCGCGGCGAGCACCTCGGCCAGCAGCGGTTCGATGATCGCCCATGCCGCAGCTTGTTCCGGTGTACGCACCAGCTCACTTAGCCGGTCCAGATCGGTACTGCCCTGCGCAAGTACCGCATCGCACAGCTCGGTCCACGCCTCATCGATGAACGGGATCGGATCGGCCGCCAGATCCCGGTAGCGGTACCCACCGTCAGGGTTCTCAGCGCGCCACGCATCGGCGAAGACCGCACTCAGCTCACGACTGATCGAGCTGGTACGAGCGCTCGAATCCAGGTGCAACAACGTGCTCATGACTAGACCTCACTCTGTGTTTCCGTGCCGTCGGACGACCGGCAGGCAACTGGACGTTGTGTCCACTTAGTGCCGAACTCGATAGTATCGACAAATGGACACCATGTCCACTTATTCCAGAACTCGGGTACAGTCAGCGACATGACCAGGCACACGGATCTGCTCAGCGGGCAAGCGGCCGCCCCGCCCGAGCGCGCGGACGCGGCCCGTAACCGGGCCAAGGTGCTCGCCGCGGCCGCCGAACTGTTCGCCACCCGCGACCCGCGCACCGTCACGATGGACGACATCGCCAAGGCGGCAGGCGTCGGCCGCGGCACGTTGTATCGCCGCTACCCGGACACGAATTCGATCGCCGTCGCGCTGCTCGACGAACACGAACGCGCACTGCAGGAGCAGCTGATCGGCGGCGCACCGCCGCTGGGACCCGGTGCGCCGCCTGCGGCCCGGCTGGCCGCGTTCTACGCCGCGATGGTCGAATTGCTGGACGCGCACGCGGATTTGGTGCTCGGCGCGGAGATCGGTGGGGCGCGATTCGCGACGGGCTCGTACGGGTTCTGGTACGCCCATGTGCGAGCGCTGTTGCTGGCGGGCAAGATTCGCGAGCCGGAGGCACTCATCGATGCGTTGCTCGCACCATTGGGGGCCGAGGTTTACCAGCAGCAACGCAGTCGAGGCCTGACCTCGGCGCAGATCGCCGACGCCCTCGGCAGCCTCGCCCACGCCGTGCTCGACTGATCCGCAAAAAAGCCGTTGGTGGTTGTTCACCAACGGCTTTCGTGCCAGTCACTCACACCAGATCGCGCCTGCGCATCAACCACATGGTGCCCGCCACGAAGAGCGCGATGTAGATCCCCAGCATGATCAGCGATTCGGTCCGCGACAGGATGTCGAGCACACCGGGCGTCCCCGCACCGACCGTCCGCATCGCCCCCGCCATCGAACCGGCGGCGGTGCCGGGCAGGTGATCGGTGATGACCGCGATCGGCGAGAAGATCGACGCGACCCCGCGCAACAGGTTCTCCACCACCAGCACCCACACCAGACCGAGCCCGACGGCCAGCGCCGGACCGCGAGCGATCGTGCCGATCAGCGCGCCTGCCAACGTCCACATGCCGAGAATTGCGATGCCCGTGAGGATTCCGAGCGCCGACTGCTGCGGCGACGCCAGCACGAGCACCTGCGACTGCGACGCGCCGATCAGCGCCGCCACCCCGATGTCGATGACGAAGGCGGTGAGCACCAGCCCGACCACCACGACGAACAGGCTCACCAGCACACCACCGACCGCGCTGATCCGCGACGGCCCCTGGGTGAACACGGTTTTCCAAGTGCCCCAGCCATATCCGCTGCCAGTGGTCAGCGCGCCTAGCACCAGCATCAGCGCGCCGCCGAACATCGCCATGCCCTGGGTGAACACCTCCGGCACCGCGGCGGGCAGCATCTGGTGCAGCAGCGCGTCTTTCGGCAGACCGTTCGACATCCGGCCCGACTCGCCCGAGGTGTAGGCGAGATAGTTGAACAGGTAGGCGAAGGTGAGGTTCAGCAGGATCCAGGTGCCGAGGAGGATCCAGAACGCGGGCCACTTACGCAGCCGCAGCGCCTCCGCCTTCGTGCTCGCCAACAGGTCTTTCACCGTCATTTCGCCACTTCCAGCTGAGTCATTTCGAAAAACACTTCCTCCAGGGACTTTTCGTCGATCCGCAGTTCGAGCAGATCGGCCCCGGCCGCGATGACCGCCCGCGCCACCGCGGGCGCGGTGCCGTTACCCGCCTCGATCCGGATGCCGCTCGACGTCAGCATCGCGGCGCGTTCACCGACCACCTCGCGCACCGCAGGGAACGCCACCTCCAACGGTTCGGCCCGCAGCAAAAGCGATGAGGCGCCGCGTAGTTCGGCGACGGTCGACTCGACGAGCAACTTGCCCTGCGATATCACGCCGACCCGATCGCAGATCTCCTGCACCTCGCTGAGCATGTGGCTCGACAGCAGCACGGTGTGCCCGTCGGCGGCGAGAGTGGTGATCAGCTCCCGCATTTCGGCCATGCCCTGCGGGTCGAGGCCGTTCGTCGGCTCGTCCAGAATGAGCAGGTCGGGCCTGCCGAGCAGCGCCGCGCCGACACCGAGACGCTGCTTCATACCGAGGGAGTAGGTGCGGAACTTGTCGTCGGCCCGGTTGACCAGGCCGACCCGATCCAAGGCCATCTCGACCTCACTGGCCCCGATACCACGGTATTTCGCGAGCACCCGCAGGTTGTCCCGGCCGGAAAGGTATGGGTAGAAGCCGGGGCCCTCGATGAGAACGCCGATCCGCCGGACCACCGCGGGATCGCCCGGCGCATGCCCCGCCACCGTCGCGGTGCCGTCGCTCGGGCGGATGAGCCCGACCAACATCCGCAGCGTGGTCGTCTTACCCGCTCCGTTCGGACCGAGGAACCCGTAGACCTCACCGGCCACGACACTCATGCTCACGCCATCGACGGCGGCATGCGCCCCATAGCGTTTGGTCAACCCTCGGGTGACCACGATCGAATCTGTCATGCACCGAGAATCCGCCCCGAGCGAGCCCGCCACATCCGTCGCGCGGCGACGGTCGGTGTACGTAGCGCGGACGATGACCGATACCTTGTGCAGTCGTTATCGTCGGAACAGGCGCGACGCGAGAACGGTCGCGAGAACGTCCGAGACGCTACTGTCTGTGAACACAACAACTGATTTCGTACGCACATGGGTAACTCGCCGGGCACGAGCTAACTCGCTCACCAGATAACCGCCAGCCGCCGACGTCACTTGCTCGGCACCCGTGTCTGGCCTTAATACGCGGAGAGGCGGATGAGCATTACGAGCCGAAGCTCGCTTGGATGGGATTGGGGCGTCGCGCTTGTTGTTGCCGCGCTCCAAATCGTCGGCGGCACGTTCGCGAACATGAGGATGGGCGAGAACTCCCTCGACATCCTCGGTTACCTGCTACTACTCGCCGGTCCGGTGGCGTTGATCTGGCGGCGGTCCCGGCCGATGCCGGTGTTGCTCGTCGCGCTCGGCGCGTGCGTCGCCTACCTGGCGCTCGGCTATGGCTACGGGCCGATCTTCTTCTCGTTGGTCATCGCGTTCCTGACCGCCGCGAGCAGCGGATCACGCTGGTGGACTTACCCACTCGTGCCGGTCGGCTACCTCGTGCTGGTCTGGCCGGTGCCCGAGCTGTTCGGGCGCGGCGCCAATGTGTGGCAGATCTTCGCGCTGATGGCCTGGCTCGCCGTGCTGCTGTGCGTGGTGGAAGGCCTCCGGCAGCGCACCGCGGTGCTGGTGGCGCGCAGGCAGCGGGCCGAGGCCGCGCGCCGCGACGAGGAGGCGCAGCGGGAACGGCGGGCCAGCGAGGAGCGCCTCGCCATCGCCCGCGAGCTGCACGACGTACTGGCACACAGTCTTTCGCTGATCAACGTGCAATCCTCGGTGGCGCTCGAGCTGTTCGACAAGAAGCCGGAGCAGGCCGCCAGCGCGCTGGACGCGATCAAGACGGCCAGCCGGGATGCCCTCGCGGAGGTGCACACGCTGCTGCACTCGATCCGCACCGGCGGCACCGTCGCGGGCGAATCCGACGGCGACGAGGACGAATTCGTCGACGTCGAGCGCAGCGCGCCGAGCCGGCGTCGCCCGCGCGGCTGGAGCGGACGCAATTCCACTGGGACCGAACGTGTTCCGGCCGACGATGAGCAATCGAGCAGGGCCGCTGCCGAATCCGCCGAGGCCGAGGCCCGTCCGACGGCACCGCGCAACCCGGCGCCGAGCATCGCCGAGCTGGACACCCTGCTGCAGCGCGCCCGCGCGGCCGGATTGTCGGTGAGTACCAAGATCATCGGTGAACCGCAGCAGCTGCCGAGCGTGATCGACGTGGCGGCCGCACGGATCATCCAGGAGTCGCTGACCAATGTGGTGCGGCACGCGCCGGGCGCGGAGGCCACGGTGACGGTGCGCTACGCGGCGCAATCGGTCGATATCACCGTCGACAACGCCCGCCCGACCGCACCGGCGACGCGGTCGGGCACCAGTGGCGGCAACGGCATCATCGGCATGCGGGAACGCACCCACGCGCTCGGCGGCGCGCTCACCGCGGGCCCGCGCCCGAGCGGCGGCTTCCGGGTCGCGGCGCGACTGCCGCTGCGGGCGATGGCGCCGAGCGAACGCAAGCCGCCGAGCCGAGCCGACGACGCGCTCCGGCCCGACAACGTGCGGCCGATCCGGCCCGGCGACAAGGCGCAGCAGTCCAGCGCGCACGGGCCGCAATAGGAGGCGTGGTGGCGATACGGGTCCTGGTGGCCGACGATCAGGCGCTGGTACGCGGCGGTTTCGTCGCGCTGCTGGAGGCGCAGGACGGCATCGAGGTGGTCGGCGAGGCGGACAACGGCGAACAGGCCGTGCGGATGACCCGTAGCCTCCGCCCGGACGTGGTGCTGATGGACATCAGGATGCCGATCCTGGACGGCCTCGCCGCCACCAGAATGATCGCCGAGGATGCCGCGCTGGCCGAGGTGCGGGTGGTCGTGCTGACCACCTTCGAGCTCGACGAGTACGTCTTCGAGGCGATGCGTGCGGGCGCGACGGGCTTCCTGGTCAAGCACACCGAGCCTGCCGACCTGGTGCGGGCGGTCCGGGTGGTCGCGGCAGGTGACGCGCTGCTCTCCCCCGGCGTCACCCGCAGACTGATCGCCGAATTCTCGGCGCACGCCAAAACACCGCCGCCCGCAACGCTTTCCGAACTCACCGAGCGCGAGCGCGAGGTGATGGTGCTGGTCGCCGAGGGGCTCACGAACGCCGAGATCGGCGAGCGGCTCTTCATGAGCCCCGCCACCGCCCGCACGCATGTCAGCCGCATTCTGATGAAGCTCGGCGCCCGCGACCGCACCCAATTGGTCGTCATGGCTTATGAATCCGGCGTGGTGCGTCCAGGCTGGCAGTGATTACCCGCTACCGGGATTCGACTCTTCGCGCTCCGCATCGGTGAATCCGCCGCGCTTCGCGCCGGGCGGCGCGGCCTGCATTCGGGCCGAGCTGTACGCCGTCGAGCGGAACACCCGCGAAACACCCTGTGGTGACGCGGCATACGTGATCGAGTTGCCCGGATCGAAACCCATCTTGGTGCCGATCTCGACCGCGTCCATATTCGCGCCGAGGAACATGAAGTTCCAGCTGTAAACGTCCTGCTGCTGGGTGATCAACGATTTCACCGCGGTGTGCGACCACTCCTTGCTCGAATTCTCGTGACCGTCGGTGAGCACGACGACAATGACCGTGCCCGGCCGTTCGTGTTCGGGACGTTTCGCGAGCTCCGCGCCGACGTCGGTGACCAGCTTGCCCACCGCGTCGTACAGCGCGGTCATGCCGCGCGGCTGCAGGTCGAGCGGCGGCACCTGCGCGAGCGGGCGGCTCGCGTAGACACATTCGTATTCGGTGTCGAACTGCGCCAGCGTCACCTCGATCGTCTTCGGCACCTTGCGCTGTTCCTCGATGAAGGCGTCGAAACCGCCCTCGGTATCGGACTTGATCGACTGCATCGATCCGGAACGGTCGAGCAGTACGGCGATCAGTGTCAGATCGGGATTCGTCATTCAGCACCCCCGGGTCGGTTCTATGAACCCCATCCAAAGTACCCGGTATACGCGCCGCGGCGTACGGCGAGCAGCGCCGCACGACCGATGCCGCAGGGTGGGTCGGCGGCGCAGGCTTTGTTCATGAACATTTCGACCCAACCCGAGGTCATGACCTTCCTGGCCGACCATTACGACGGCGGCTGGCACCCATGGCCGTTCTTCTGGATTTTCCCGCTGCTGTTCTGGATCACCTTCATCACGCTGGCGTTCTTCGCGCGCCGCCGGTTCGTCGGCCGCGAAAGCGGAGTCGGCGCGCTGCGTACCGCGTTCGCCCGCGGCGAGATCACCGAAGACCAGTACCGCAGCCGCCTCGCCGTGCTGCGCGAGCCGAAGCGCCCGGCCAAGAGCTGACAGGGAGACCAGCATGAGCATGAAATTCGGCATTGTCATCACCCCGCGCTCCGGCGCCGAATGGGCAACCGCCGCAAGGGATGCCGAGCAACAGGGCTATCGGACGATCCTGCTGCCGGACACACTGAACACCCCATCGCCCTTCCCGACGCTTGCCGCCGCGGCGGCCGTCACCAGCACGGTCCGGCTGCGCCCCAACGTGCTCGCCGTCCCGCTGCGCACCGCCGCCGCGACGGTCCGGGAAACCACAGCCCTGCAACTGCTTTCGGACGGCCGGTTCGAGCTCGGCATCGGCTCCGGCCGACCGGATGCCAGTGCGGAGGCCGAACGCCTCGGTATGCCATGGGGTTCCGCCGCCGAACGCCGCGCACAGCTGGCCGACACCATCGCGGCGGTGCGTGCGGCGGTCGACCCGGCCCCGCCGGTCATCGTCGCCGCCAGCGGACCGCGAATGCTCGCCGCGGCAGCGGAATTCGCCGATCGCATCCTGCTCGCCGCCGGTCCGCAGGTAACCGAGGCGGAGCTGGCCGACATGGTTCGCATCGTCCGCGACCACACCGACCGCGAAATCCCGTTCAGCCATCAGCTGATCGGGATCGGCGACCGGCTGCCGTATTGGACGAGCACCCGGCTCGGCCTCAGCACGGACGGGCTGCGAGCCGCAGGCGCGGCGGGTCTCCTCGACGCGGATCCGTCCGCCGCCGCCGACGTGCTCGAAACCCGAAGGGAGAAGTACGGAATCGACGAGGTGCTCATCCCCGGCGAGTTGTCCGACGCCTTCGCGCCGGTGCTCGCGCGCTATGCGACCACGATCGACGATCAATAGCCCGCGCTCACTATTCTCCGTACCTCAGGTCAGCGAGTTCCGGTCGACCCGTCGGTATCCCACCGACTGGTGGCGGGGTTCCAAGTGCCGGTCGACGTGGTTCCGTCGAGAAGGGGATCGGCAAACCGGGAGAGCGCGGCCAACGCGGTGTCGAGGCCGTGTAGGTCCGGCGGCAGTGAGGTGTCGGCGGCTTCACGCGGGTAGCCCGCGTCCCATCCAGATCCAGGGCGAGTGACGGCACTAGGCAAGGTCAGGTAGTCCCGTCGCTGTTGCTGCATATGAAGTGCCCGTACGGTTTTGGCGGCATCGACGGGGAACCTGCCGATGATGAGCAGCAGGTCGACCAGATCGTGCCAGCGAGTGGAGGGCGTGGCGTTGGGGCCGTGGACTTCATACATCGCCGCGATCTTGTCCGCGATTTGATCGGCCAGGGAAAGGCAGCGGAACGGTGGCAGGTCGGCGAAGTCGTCGATCTCGAGGAGAGTTGCCGGTTCGACCTGGTCGACGTCGGCGGCCAGGGTGGGCCTGATCGAGAGATCGATGGGGAAGTGATGGAGCTCGGTGGCGCCGTAGTAGACCGTGGCGACCAGTTGCGCGTTGCACGAGGTAGCTGGGTCGTTTTTTCCGCGGCGCACCTCGAAGGTCAACGGGTCGAGGTCGCTAGGGGTCGCACAGAGCTGCTGGAGTTCGGCCACAGCGTGGTCGGCGTCGACATCGACCCGCAGGATGTCGATGTCGCGGCTGTGGCGGGCTCCGTCGGCGATGCGTACCAGCAGACCGCTGCCGCCCTTGAGTACCCAAGGGCTGTCGGAGTCGGCGAAGACGCGACCAAGGAATCTGAGCAGGTAGAACTCGCGGTGAAGCTGAGCGGGCGCTCGCCCGGTGGCATGCGCAACTTGTTTGACTTTGGCATTGATCGACATCCGCAAGGCAGACGCCGATCGGCGTGGCCGGTTCAGGATGACTCCTCGTCGTCGGTGTTCGAGGTTGTGGCGTCGACAGCGCGGTCCGCGGCCTCGTACGGGGGTTCTGGCTCAGCGACGAGATTCGGTGCAGGCCCGAAGTTATCGGCGACCATGTGCCGAATCTTCGCGAGTAGGTCGGTCCACTCAGGAGTTGAGGTCAGGGCGTTGAGCGCGGCTTCGCGCACCGCGGCGGGAACGATCGCGCTGACGTCAATCTTGCCCATCGCAGCGCTGATGTCGACATCGCCGAAGAGTGCTCGCGTATCGAGATCGCCCAGACCGGCGCGTGCTGCGGCGTTGATCGCACGGAGTTCGTCCGACGGAATCGATGACACCGCAGCCCCGATGGCTGCTACGTCGATGGCGGAGGCGGGAATGCCGGCTTTGACGATGAAATCGCGGATCAGTCCGGCACCGTCGCCGGGACGCCGGCCGTAGCGATGAGCGTAGGGGCGCAGAGCGTCAGCGACCTGGCGGGAGGTGGTATCGCCGGTGAGGATGGCATCTCGGACGACGGTGGCAAGGTGACCACCATCGGTGTGGGTGGCGGCGAGGTCTACGACGGTGCGCAGGGGGCGCGTGACGGGTAGGCCCTGCACACGGTGCCAGTCGGCGCGCTCGAGCGTGCCGACGCGGAAGGCGAGTTCAGGACTGCGGCTGCTGTTACGCCGTCGAGGAACAGTGAAGGTGTGGACGTCGGCGTCGAGGTCGCCGAGGTCCTGCAGGACCGCAGCCGAGCGATGACTCACCACGCCTACCGGCACCGTGTCTCCCAGGCGGTCGGCTGCGCTGCGTTTGGGTTCCAGCGCAAGCCATTCCGCGCGCAGTGCCTCGACGGGAGATTCGGGGGTGCCTGAGAGCCGGTACACGCCGTGGCGCAACCGGATCAACAGGCCACGGTCGGCATAGCGCTTGAGCTGCATTGGATTGACCCCACTTGCAGCAGCCTGGCCGGTGGTGAGCAAGCCCCACTGTCCCTCCGCCAGGTCGGCGAGATCGAGGAGTTGCCCGTCAGTCATTCACTAATAATATCAGAAGTCACCTAAATAACATCACTCTGAGTGATATTTTCTGTGAGCATTCGATATTTTATGTGTACCAAACGAGGCTTTCCATCCTGCCTGACAGGTGCCAGCGTTGGCAGGCGTGATAGGTGAGGATTGAAGGCGCTGACAACGGAAAAGGCCCGCCTCCCAAGGGAAGCGGGCCTTTCTCGTAGAGCTGTTACTCGCCTGAGGCTTCGGCGGTGCCTTCAGCGGCACCGGTCAGCACGACCTCGGGCTTTTCCTCGTCCTTGTCCGCCTTGGTCAGCTTCGTCTTGCCGACGAAGGTGAACTTGGCGTCCTCGCCGGAGCCTTCGCCGTCCCAGCCTTCGACATCGACGAAGACGGTCTGGCCGGGGCCGATCTCGCCGAAGAGGATCTTCTCCGACAGCTGATCCTCGATCTCGCGCTGGATGGTCCGGCGCAGCGGCCGGGCACCGAGCACAGGGTCGAAGCCACGCTTGGCCAGCAGCGCCTTGCCCTGCTCGGACAGCTCCATCGACATGTCCTTGTTCTTCAACTGGACGCCGACGCGGCCGATCATCAGGTCCACCATCTGCACGATCTGATCGGTCGTGAGCTGGTGGAAGACGATGACATCGTCGATGCGGTTGAGGAACTCGGGCCGGAAGTGCTTCTTCAGCTCGTCGTTGACCTTGAGCTTCATCCGCTCGTAGTTCGAGCCCTGGATGTTGGACTGGGTGAAGCCCAGGCCAACCGCCTTGGAGATGTCCGAGGTGCCCAGGTTGGAGGTGAAGATCAGCACGGTGTTTTTGAAGTCGACCGTGCGTCCCTGGCCGTCGGTGAGACGACCGTCCTCGAGGACCTGCAACAGGGTGTTGTAGATCTCCTGGTGTGCCTTTTCGATCTCGTCGAACAGCACCACGGAGAACGGCTTGCGGCGCACCTTCTCGGTGAGCTGGCCGCCCTCTTCGTAGCCGACGTACCCGGGAGGGGCACCGAACAGCCGCGATGCGGTGAAGCGGTCGTGGAACTCGCCCATGTCGATCTGGATGAGCGCGTCGTCGTCGCCGAACAGGAAGTTCGCCAGCGACTTGGCCAGCTCGGTCTTACCGACACCGGACGGACCGGCGAAGATGAACGAGCCCGACGGACGCTTCGGATCCTTCAGGCCGGCCCGAGTGCGGCGGATCGCCTTGGAGACGGCCTTGACGGCATCCTCCTGGCCGATGATCCGCTTGTGCAGCTCGTCCTCCATGCGGAGCAGACGGGTGGTCTCCTCCTCGGTGAGCTTGAAGACGGGGATACCGGTCCAGTTGGCCAGCACCTCCGCGATCTGCTCGTCGTCGACCTCGGCAACCACGTCGAGATCACCGGAGCGCCACTGCTTTTCCCGCTCGGCGCGCTTGGCGACCAGCTGCTTTTCCTTGTCGCGCAGTCGCGCCGCCTTCTCGAAGTCCTGCGCGTCGATAGCGCTTTCCTTCTCCCGGCGCGCATCGGCGATCTTGTCGTCGAATTCGCGCAGGTCCGGCGGGGCGGTCATGCGACGGATGCGCATCCGCGCACCGGCCTCGTCGATCAGGTCGATCGCCTTGTCCGGCAGGAACCGGTCGTTGATGTAGCGGTCGGCCAGGGTCGCCGCGGCCACCAGCGCGCCATCGGTGATGGAAACCCGGTGGTGTGCCTCGTAGCGGTCGCGCAGACCCTTCAGGATGTTGATGGTGTGCTCGACCGTCGGCTCGCCGACCTGGACCGGCTGGAACCGGCGCTCCAGCGCGGCATCCTTCTCGATGTACTTGCGGTACTCGTCGAGGGTGGTCGCACCGATGGTCTGCAGCTCGCCACGGGCCAGCTTCGGCTTCAGGATGGACGCGGCGTCGATCGCGCCCTCGGCGGCACCCGCGCCGACGAGCGTGTGCAGCTCGTCGATGAACAGGATGATGTCGCCGCGGGTGTTGATCTCCTTGAGCACCTTCTTGAGGCGCTCTTCGAAGTCACCGCGGTAGCGGCTGCCCGCGACCAGGGAACCCAGGTCGAGGGTGTACAGCTGCTTGTCCTTCAGCGTCTCGGGAACCTCGCCGTTGACGATGGCCTGCGCGAGGCCTTCCACGACGGCGGTCTTACCGACACCTGGCTCGCCGATGAGCACCGGGTTGTTCTTGGTGCGGCGGCTCAGCACCTGCATGACGCGCTCGATTTCCTTCGAGCGGCCGATGACGGGATCGAGCTTGCCCTCGAGTGCGGCCTGGGTCAGGTTCCGGCCGAACTGGTCGAGCACCAGCGAGGTGGACGGCGTGCCCGCCTCACCGCGGGAACCGGATTCGACCGGCTCCTTGCCCTGGTACCCGGACAGCAGCTGGATGACCTGCTGCCGCACCCGGTTGAGATCGGCGCCCAGTTTGACGAGCACCTGCGCGGCGACGCCCTCACCCTCGCGGATGAGACCGAGCAGGATGTGCTCGGTGCCGATGTAGTTGTGGCCGAGCTGCAGCGCCTCGCGCAGACTCAGCTCCAAGACTTTTTTGGCCCTCGGGGTGAACGGGATGTGACCGGATGGAGCCTGCTGGCCCTGTCCGATGATCTCCTCCACCTGGCTGCGCACGCCCTCCAGCGAAATGCCGAGCGATTCCAGCGACTTGGCCGCGACACCCTCACCCTCATGGATCAGCCCCAGCAGGATGTGCTCGGTGCCGATGTAGTTGTGGTTGAGCATCCGGGCCTCTTCCTGGGCCAGGACAACGACACGCCTCGCGCGGTCGGTGAACCTCTCGAACATCGCTCCCTCACTCTCCTGCTCCGACATTCTGGCAACAGACGCCGCAGTGTGCTGTGTAACAACCGTGGGCGTCAGCCTGCCATGAAGCCCGGGGGTCGTGGCCCCCGCCTCCACTCTAGTTGGCGGGGGATGCTGCCGCCGCCAGTCCACCCTATTGGCGACCAGCGTCAGCACGGTCATTCACTCATAACGTGAGGGTTGCAGGATTCGTTTCCGATCCAGTTTTGCCCTCAGCGAACAGGGATATCTCGCCGCCGCCGCTTTCGCGGGTGCTACCCCGTGAACGGCGGGATGAAACCGCACGGCACCTCGTGCGGGTGTGCCGGGTCGAGCGCGTTGAGCACATATGCCGCGGCGCGTGGACTGCCCGCGATGCCCGCGTGCTCGGAAAAGTCCTGGGCACAACCATCCTGGACCACGATGTTCGTGACGTTCGGGCCGGGTACCTGGCCCGAGGTGTAGGGCACGACGAGCTCGTCGAGCCGGGTCGAGATATTGGTGTAGGTGACGGCAGGGTCATAGACGCCGTCCGCGTTCAGTGCCCGCACGAAATCCGACCCGGCCAGGACCTGACGGCAGGCCTGGCACAGCGATCCGGTGAGGGCGTCGAAGGCCGGGCCCGCGCCGAGACGCTCACTGAAAGCCGCGATTTCGCCTGCACCGGCGACGTCCGAGCCGAGCCACGGCGGGGCGAGTGCGACCAGTTTGTCCACTTTGGCCGCGCCGCCGAGCCGCTTGATGAAGTAATTGCCGATGAAATTGCCCTGCGAGTGGCCGACGATGTCGACCCGCGCGGCACCGGTCGCGGCGAGCACCCGATCGACGAACGCGGCGAACTGCGGGGCGCTCTGCTCCATCGGCAGCATGCCGCCGATGGCTGAGATCGGCCACGGCAGGTCGTAGGCACCGTAGGTCATCGAGTACACGCAATAGCCCTCATTGGCCAGCAGCGGCGCGTATACCCCCCAATTCGTCTGTGCCCCACCGCCGGTGCCGTGCGCCAGGACCACCGGATTGGGATGTTCGGCGCTCGGACGGCAGGACCAGTCGTTGGTGCCGGGCAGGGAGCCGCCGGGATGCAGCAGTTCGTTGGGGATGCCTGCGAAGAAGTTGTAGTCGACCGGATACTGCTCGGCCTGCGCGGGACTCGCGGTGACGGCGCACAGCGCGGCGAAAAGGACGACGAGAAGCGAAAAGCCTGGAACACGCGGCACGGTAGCCTCCAAATCTGGAACGTGTTCCAGAAAGCTACCGTGCGGCGTGTCCCAGGCGCGGTCGAGTCGCGAAACTGGTTGTGGCCGTTGATGTCCAGCCCTACCGGTAGGTCGGCGCGCCCGGCTGACCGGGGAACTGCCCCTGCTGACCGGCGAACTGGCCCTGTGCCGCCTGCGGCCCGGGGGCCGCGGCGCTCGCCTTGCCCTGCTGGATGCCCGAGACGAACAGCGCGCCGGATAGCACCAGGAAGGCCAGGGTGTGCAGCACCGCGCGGACGATATTCCAACGCACCCAAGTGGATTCGAAGTCGGCCCGGACCTTGGCCAGATCGGCGATCTGCGACGGATCACCCGCGGCGGCCAGCTGATCATTGAGCGGCACATTCAGACCGGAGGTCACGGCGAAGGCGATGATATTGATGGCCAGGCCGACCCCGATCCAGATCAGCGTGGTGCGCTGGTCTTTACCGAGATGCAGCGCCGCCGCCAGAATCGAGAAGCCGACGGTGCCGATGAACCCGATCATGAACACCGGGTTGATGATGACCACGTTGATCTTCTGCATCACGTCGATCATGGTGCGATCGTCGGTCTGATTCAGCGCGGGCATCACCGAGTTCGCGTAGCCGTAGAAAAGGCCTGCGATCAGTCCGGTGGCCAGGGTGGCCGCGACCAGGGCGGCCAGGCGTGCGGCGGTCATAATTCCTCCTGAAGGGAAACCCGTCCGGAGCCCTCATCGCTCCGGTTCGATGGTCTCAGTCAAGCCGGTTTCGACACGGCTCTCCATGGCCGAGACACTCGGCCGACTAAGCGATCGTCTACGGGCGGGTCACAGGTCCCGGTCGGAGATCAGGCCACTCTGGATCGCCAGGAAGGCCAGGCGCACCCGCTTGGCGTTCTGCGGCAGGTCCTCGACGCCGAACTTGGCGAACAGCGCGCGCAGATGCGTCTTGATCGCGTCGACGCTGAGGAACAATTCCTCGGCGATCTGCTGATTGGACGCGGGCGTGGCGAAGGCCGCGCCGTTCTTGTACGGGCGGCACAGCGCGATCAGCACCGCGCGCTGAGTTTCGGTGAGCTGCCGGAAGCTCGGCGGCACCGTGCCACTGGAGACGCGGGTGATGTCGTCGGCGACGCCGCCGAAATCGTGGAAGGACACCCGCGAGGTGCCGACCCGGATCACGTCGCCCGCCATCAGCCTGCGCCGGCCGACCAGCCGGTCGCCGTTGACGAAAGTGCCGTTGCGGGAAAGGCCGTCGTCCACGATGGTCCACTGCGCGCCGAGATACTCGATGGCGGCGTGCAGCCTGGACACCTCGGCGTCCCACGGCAGGGCGAGGTCGGCCTGCGGCGAGCGACCGATCGTCACGCGTTCCTGGTCGGCGCTGAGCATGAGTTCCTGCTGGCGACCCGCGTCATCTTGGAATCGCAAAAATGATCCGACGAATCCAGTCACTGCGCCGATACCTCGCCTCTCCATACCGCCAGTGACCGTCGCACGTTTCCATGGTGCCGCGTCCTGGAACCACGAGCAAGATCGATCCGCGCGCCACTTCGAGCAGCGTGTCACCGCGCCGCGCGGTTATATCAGCAGCCTATGAGCCGCCGGAGAAAGAGAAAACCGCCGCCCCGGCGTCGCACGATTCGCTGGGACGGCGGCTGAAAAATATGAAACTAACCCTTCGCGGCCTTGTTGTACGCATCGGTGATGTCGGCGGAGATACGCCCCCGCGCGGACACCTTGTGTCCATTCCGACGAGCCCACTCGCGAATTGCTGCACTTTGTTCCCGGTCGATCGAGACCCGGCTCTTCGGGGCACCCGTCGCGGTCGCGGCGGCCTTGACCCGGCGACGGCCACTCACTCGACGCGCGCTCGAAACCCACTCTTCCAGCCCGTCGCGCAGCTTCGAGGCATTTGCCGACGACAGGTCGATCTCGTACGAAACACCGTCGATCGCAAACTCGATGGTCTCGTCCGCGATGGACTCCCCATCGACATCGTCGATCAGGCTAACGGTGACCTTCTTTGCCATGAGATGAACGTCCTCTCGAAATCGTGCGACCCGCATACTAGGCCGATTACCCGAGGCAAGAATACCTCGAATTCCAAATTTTCCAAGACGAGGCCGAGATTTTGCAATCAGCTGGTCACCGAGTGACCGGTCGCACAATTGGGAACAGTATTGTTTCCCGGATTCCGAGACCCGTCAGCGCCATCAACAGACGGTCGATTCCCATACCTGTACCGGTGGTCGGCGGCATGCCGTGCTCCATCGCGGCAAGGAAGTCCTCGTCCAGCGCCATCGCTTCGTCGTCGCCTTGCGCGGCCAGTCGCGCCTGATCCACGAAGCGCTCACGCTGGATCACCGGATCGACCAACTCCGAATAGCCAGTAGCCAACTCGAAGCCACGGACATAGAGGTCCCACTTCTCGGTGACCCCGGCCTCGGTCCGATGTTGCCTGGTGAGCGGTGAGGTCTCCACCGGGAAGTCACGCACAAAAGTCGGCGCGTACAGCTTGTCGCCGTACTGGTGTTCCCAGAGTTCCTCGACGAGTTTGCCGTGCCCGTAGCCCTTGCCGTCCGGAATTTCCAGACCGACCCGATCGGCCAGCGCGCGCAATTCGGCGATCGACGTTTCCGGTGTCACGGAGACGCCGAGGGCGTCCGAGAGCGATGGGTACATCTCCACCGTCGTCCACTCGCCGCGCAGGTCGTATTCGGTGCCGTCGGCAAGTGTCACCACCTGGGTGCCGAACACCTCCTGGGCGACTTCCTGGATCAATTCCCGGGTCATCCGCGCCGAGTCGTCGTAGGTGCCGTACGCCTCGTACGTTTCCAGCATCGCGAACTCGGGGGAATGGGTGGAGTCCGAGCCCTCGTTGCGGAAGTTCCGGTTGATCTCGAAGACCTGCTCCAGCCCGCCGACCACGCAGCGCTTCAGGAACAGCTCCGGCGCGATACGCAGGTAGAGATCGATATCGAGGGCATTGGAATGGGTGACGAACGGCCGGGCCGCCGCGCCGCCGTGCAACGTCTGCAGCATCGGCGTCTCCACCTCGAGGAAGCCGCGCCGTTCCAGCGCATTGCGCAGCGCGCGCACCACCGCGATCCGCGTTCGGGCCATTTCCCTGGCCTCGGGGCGCACGATCAGATCGACATAGCGCTGCCGGACCCGCGACTCCTCGTTCATCTCCTTGTGCGCCACCGGCAACGGGCGCAGCGACTTGGCCGCCATGAACCAGGAATCGGCCATCACGCTCAATTCGCCGGTCCGCGACGAGATCACCTCGCCGTGCACGAAAACGAAGTCGCCGAGGTCGACATCGGACTTCCAGGCCGCGAGCGCGTCGGCGCCGACACCGTTGAGGCTGATCATCGCCTGCAGCTTGGTGCCGTCGCCCTCCTGCAGCGTCGCGAAACACAGCTTGCCGGTATTACGCATGAATATGACGCGACCGGCGACACCCGCCTGCAGCCCGGTCTGGGTGTCTTTGTCCAGATCCGGATATGCGGCGCGAATTTCGGCGAGGGTATGCGTGCGCGGCACGACGACGGGATAGGCGTCACCACCGTCCGCGAGCAACCGCTCCCGCTTCTCCTTGCGAATCCGTATCTGCTCCGGGGTGTCGTCGGCGTCGGGCGCCACGGCAGGCCGCGAATCCGATGCGGGATCGCTGGACGAGGAAGTGTCGCTGGTGCTCACATCCAACAACCCTAGCGTGCACCGGAAATCGTTTTGCGGGCCGCCCGGCCTAGTTCACCGAGTAACGGATCGGTCTCGCCGCCGGTCCGTGCCGACCGCCGGATTTGCGCGGTCCGGTATCACCGGAAATAGCGGACATGCATCGATGGACGCACGAAACCGCTTGTGCGCCCTGATGTTTCGAGATGGAAGGGATGCGCGAGTAATTACAGCGAGGCGAGCGAGTCTACCTCGCGGGCGAAGTGCGGCGCCCGGATTCCGATGTGCAGAAGGCCCGCCGCCTTCAATGCGTGGAAGCCGCCGACCAGATCGGTCGCCCGGTGCAGCCCGAGTTGTTGCAGCGCGTACGCGGCAAGGCTGGAGGTATAGCCCTCGGAGCAGGCGACGATCCATTCCACCTCGTGATCGGTGGCCAGTGCCAAGCGGGCCGAACTGGTCGGATCGAGCCGCCATTCCAGCACATTCCGCTCGATCACCAGGGCACCGGGCAACGCGCCCTCGCGCACGCGCTGCGCCTGCGGCCTGATGTCCACCAGAATCGCGCCCCTGGCGAGCGCCTGCGGCAATTCGAAGGCGTAGATCCGATTCAGCTGGGCCCGCGCGTTGTCGAGCATCTGATCGATGGTCAGACGATTCATTACATGTCACCTTCGGGCTGGTCGGTGAGAACGGTTCGGGTGCGCCGCAGGGTGCCGTGGCCGGTGACCTCGTAATAGGACATGGCGGTGAGCGGCGGAGAATAGGCGTGCACGCTGAGCGTTGGTTCGAGCAGTGCCGGATCGATCGACTCGCTGGTGCCGTCTGCCACGGACTGCGCCGGGGCACGCATTACATCGTGCACCCAGCCGATCGGAAACGACGCTTGATCGCCCGCGGCGAGTATGCGGCGGCGTAGTTCGGATCCGTTCCAGCGGAATTCCGAAAGCGCACCGCTGAGCACGGTCAACGCACCGAGCGAGCCGGCATGATCGTGCAGTTCGGTGGATTTGCCCGGCGTCCAGCTGATCAGCCAGACATCGACCTCGTCATCGGTGAGCAGGCGGGCCGCCCACCGTTCATCGGACGGCCAAATGCCATTCGCCGGTAGTAGGTGGTCGTAGCGGCCTGCCAGTACGTCCTCGGCGCCTTCATCGGTCAACCGCAGTAAATCGGCGGGACGCAGGCGCGTCGGCAGTGCGGAGGCCACGGCACGTTCGAGGGGACCGGGGACGGCAGCCGACGAAGTCGGCGGGGTGGGTGAGCTCAGGCTGGCCGAATGGGCGTCCCGGGCTGAGGTAAGGGAAAGAACGGAAGAACGCATGAGCGAATCTCCAGGAGATAGCGAACGGTCGAGGGCGAAAGGTCAGCCTCGAACGGTCGAGGCTTGGTCAGCCTCGACAACACTCCTGGGTGCGCACGCGGAAATACACGTCGGTGAGTGTATCAGCATCGGGCGCGGTGTCGGCAAGCCTCGCTCGGTGCGACACATCCGACACCGCGAAAATCAGACAGTGCCCTTGCGGCGCTGGTTTCGCTCGTATACAAGGCGCAGGCCGGTCAGGGTGAGGTACGGGTCGTGGTCGTCGATGGTCTCCGATTCCGGGACGATCAGCGCCGCGGTCGGGCCGGTCGCGACCACCGCGACATCATTGCCGCCGAAAGCCTCGAACTCGTCGCGAATCCGGTCGATCAGCCCGTCCACCATCCCGGCGAAACCGAAAACAGCGCCGGACTGCATGCATTCCATGCTGTTCTTCCCGAGCACCGAACGCGGCCTGGCCAACTCGACCCGGCGCAGCGCGCTGCGCTCGACCAGGGCCTCCATCGAAATCTCCACGCCGGGCGCGATGATTCCGCCGAGGAACTCGCCTTTCGCCGAGACCATGTCGACACAGATCGCGGTGCCGAAATCGATAACGATGGCCGGCGACGAATAGTGCTGATAGGCGGCGAGGCAGTTCACGATCCGGTCCGCGCCGACCTCTTTCGGGTTATCCACCAGCAGCGGAATACCGGTCCGGACACCCGGCTCGACCAGTACGTGCGGCACGTGGCCCCAATACTGGCTCAGCATGGTGCGCAGTTCCCGCAGCACCGGCGGCACGGTGGCCAGCGCGGAAACTCCGATCACCTGGTCGAGCTCCGGGCCGATCAGGCCGCGCACCTGCATGGCGAATTCGTCGGCGGTGAGCAGTGGATTGGTGTGGATCCGCCAGTGCCGCACCAGTTTCGAATGCGCGCCGCTGCCCGAGAACAGTCCGAGCACGATACTGGTATTGCGGACGTCGATTGTCAGCAGCATGTCAGGCGAGCGACAGCGAGCGCGGCGAAGTGAGCCCGGAGCCCGCCGGCGCGTGCGCCGGATCAGAGCCGAGTTCCACCGGACGATTGCGCTCGTCCACGAAAACGACCTTCGGGTCGTATTCCGCGATTTCCTGCTCGTTCAGCTGGGCATAGGCAATAAGAATGACCAAATCGCCGGGGTGCACCAGATGCGCGGCGGCGCCGTTGATGCCGATCACGCCGGATCCGCGTTCACCCGCGATGACATAGGTCTCCAGCCGGGCGCCGTTGTCGATGTCGACGATGCAGACCTGCTCGCCCTCCAGCAGATCGGCGGCGTCGAGCAGGTCCTGGTCCACCGTCACCGAGCCGACGTAGTGCAGGTCGGCGTGGGTGACCGTGGCGCGGTGGATCTTCGACTTCATCATGGTGCGCAGCATTGCGTCGCCCTTTCGATTTGTTCGTGGCCTAGACAGGCTGGGAGGTCCGCTGGGCGGAGGCGTCGGGGTGGCCGTCGATCGGCGCGCCGAGGGTGACGGCGACATTGTCGATCAGCCGGGTCGGACCGACCCTGGCGGCCACCAGTAGCCGGGCGTTGCCGGTCGACGGGGCGGGGCCGAGCGTGGTGGAGCGCAGTTCGAGGTAGTCGATGTCGACGCCGGGCACCGCGGCGAGTACCTGGCGGGCCGCGGCGACCACCGCGTCCGGGCCGAGGCCGCCCGCGTGCCTGCCCGCGGCCAGCGCCGCCGACAGGCCGAGCGCCGATTCGCGCTGTGCCGCATCGAGAAAACGGTTCCGCGAGGACATGGCCAGGCCGTCGTGCTCGCGCACCGTGGCGATCGGCTTGATCCGCACATCGAAATTCAGGTCGCGAACCAGCTGCCGGATCAACGTGAGTTGCTGATAATCCTTCTCCCCGAAATACACCTCGGTCGGCCGCGCGATCTGCAGCAGCTTGGCCACCACGGTCAGCATGCCCGCGAAATGCGTTGGCCTGCTTGCCCCTTCGAGCTCAGCGCCGAGCTGACCGGGTTGCACGGTGGTGCGCGGACCGTCCGGGTACATATCGGCGACGCTCGGCGCGAACACCAGCCCGACGCCTTCTTCGCGCAGCAGTGCCACGTCGGAATCCAGCGTGCGCGGATATTTGTCGAGGTCCTCGTTCGCGCCGAATTGCAACGGATTCACGAAGATCGAGACGATGACGACCTGATTGTTCCGTTTGGCCGCCCGCACGATTTCCAGGTGGCCCTCGTGCAGCGCGCCCATGGTCGGCACCAGCGCGACGGTGCGGCCGACGCTGCGCAGCGCGTTGGACACCTGGGTGAGCACGGCGGGATCGTGGTGCACGGTCAATTCACCGGGCTTATAAGCGCCACGCAATTTCGTATCGAACATCAGCGCCCTTTCAGCAGCTCGATGACGGCGGGATTGGTCCCCGCCCGTTCGGCGGTCCGCAGCGACAGCGCGCGATAGCCCTCGGCCAGGCGCGGGTCGACGGATTCCAGTGCGGTCAGGTGCGCGGCGACGGCGTCCGCGTCGCCGCGGGCCACCGGGCCGGTCAGCGCGGACTGCCCGCGCCGCAAAGCGTTGTCCAGCGCGGCGGAGGCGAGCGGCGCGAGCAGTCGCTCGGCCAGCCCGTTCGGCTGATCGTCGACGATCTGCTGCCCGAGCAACCCGGGTCCCTCCAGCGAGATGCGAAGGGCGGCAAGGGCATCCACGATCAGCGTGACCAGGTGATTGCTGCCGTGCGCGAGGGCCGCGTGGTAGAGCGCGCGGTGGTGTTCCTGCACCCGGACCGGCTCGCCGCCCATCTCGATCACCAGCGCCTGCGCGATGGCATAGCCGATCTCGTCGGCGGCGGTGATGCCGAAACACGCGTTGCCGAGGCGACTTATGTCCTCGTCGTGGCCGGTGAAGGTCATCGCGGGATGAATGGCCAGCGGCATGGCGCCGATGTCGGTCAGCGGGGCGAGCACGCCGACACCGTTGGCGCCGGAGGTGTGCGCCACGATCGTGCCGGGCCGGACCACATTCGCACCGGCCAGCCCGCGCGCCAACCCGGCGAGCTCGGTATCGGGTACGGCGAGCAGCAGCAGTTCGCTGCGCGCGGCGACGTCCTCGATCGGCAGGATCTCGGAGTCGGGCAGCCGGGTTCGCGCGCGGCGCACCGAGGCGTCGGAGATCGCGGCGACGCCGAACACCACGTGTCCGGCGCGTTCCAGGGCCGCGCCGAGGGCGGAGCCGACGCGTCCCGCCGAGACGATGCCTACCGTCAGGCGTGCGGGCGCGAGGTCACCAGCCGATTGCGGGTCGCTCGAAACGGGGTAGCCCGAAGCCGCGTCGTCAGAATTCACGCTTCTCGAGGTCAACAGTGTCCTCTCGATTTCGTTCCAGTCCCGCCGTGCGGGTACCAGACGTACGCCATCGAGAATATCGGCCCGATGTTTGCCAGTGCCACGGACCTGGGCAGTGATTTACAACGCAGTGCCCGTTTA
The DNA here is from genome assembly GCF_044459885.1 of Nocardia sp. NPDC050175. Lineage (NCBI taxonomy): Bacteria > Bacillati > Actinomycetota > Actinomycetes > Mycobacteriales > Nocardiaceae > Nocardia > Nocardia sp. NPDC050175. The sequence goes on along the minus strand of NZ_JBITJI010000002.1, from coordinate 311,250 downwards.
CCCCTCTACCAGGCCCGGCGATGATCAGCGACGATCACGGCTCTTCTCCTCCGATTGCAAGTTGGCCATGATCTCGGCGACCGAAAGGCGGCGCTCGGGCACATCGGAATCCGCATCGGCTTCGGCGCGACGGCGCCTGCGCGAGCTCGCGGTGCCGATCGGCGGGCCCTCGGTGGTCGGCCAGGCCGACGGGCGAGTCGACTGGTACGCGGGCTTGGGCGCCTGCCGCGGCGCGGGCGTCGGCTGGATGACCGGGCCCTCGGTGAACGCGTCGGCCCAACCGGACGCGGACTGCTCGGAATCGCCGTTGCGGTCTGCGATGTCGACGTCGGTGACCTCGGCCTCAGGCATGTCGTCGTCGAGCGATACCGCGGAGGTTTCGGCGGTGACCGGATCGTCGAACGGGCTGGCGAAGAGCGGCGGCTCCGGATGGTCGGGCACGAACACCGGGGTGACACTGCTGCGCGGTTGCTGGTTCGACGGTACGGACCAGGGTCCGGCATTCGCGGAGCTATTGTTCGCCGGATCGCCGACCGCGCTGGTCAGCTCTTGAATCCGGGTCGCGTCGGCGCGCAGCGCGGGCCGATCCATCGGCAGATCGCCGTCGAAAAGCCGCTGCAGGCTCGTCCGGAGCACGGTGAGCTCGGCGCGCAGCGCGGCCAATTCGGTGGCGTCGGCGCCGACTTCCTCGCGCACCCGCGACTCGATGCCGAGCTCGAATTCGCGCCGGGCGGTGACCTCACGCTCGAGCTGCAACTCGTAAACCGTCTGCAGATCGCGAACCTTGGCCTTATCGATCGTCGCTTCCTTGCGATACCTCGTCGCAGCTAACGCGCCGATGACCGCCGCCCACAGGGCCGCGACCAAACCGATCCGGACGAACTGCAAGCTGTTGCTGAAGACGAGGAAAACGCTGGCAACCAGTCCGAGCAGAATCAATACGCCGATGAACAATTTTCCCGCGTCGTCCCGCCGTCGACGGGAAGTGCTGGTACGGGAGGGTGAAACCATGCAAGCCAGGGTAGCTTGATCGACTCGTCGCGCCCACAACTCCGTCCGGCAATTCCGGACGCAATATTTGCTATGTGGTTGCCGGATCGTCCGTCGGGTCCTCGGGAGCCCGGCAGCAATACTCGAGCCACAGGGCCGCAGCAACCAAAGCCACCCCCGCCAGCATCCCGACGATGGCACCCGGACTGTCCGCCGCGGCCGCGCCGAGGGTGCCCCGCTGCGGGAAGACCCAGCACAGGAACCCGAGCCACACACCCGCGGCGATCGAGCCGACCTGCAGCGACGCCTTGGCCAGCGCGACCGCCCTGGCCGCGGTGATCGGATGCAGCTGATGCCTGCCGTCGCCGAGCTGGTTGTCGCTGACCCTGGCCCGGATCACGAACCCGAGCACCGCCTCGATGGCCGCGACCGGATACAGCGAGGCACCGGCGTAGGTGGAGATCGGCGGAAAGCTGTTGTACGCCAGCCGCGTCGCGACCCACGCGACGATCGCCGCGATCACCACGTTCGCCACCAGGTCCAGAACTCGCGTGGGTTTCAGCTGCACGACGCCGAGCCTTCGGCGGCAGCTGACAGCGACAGGTCGGTCCGCTGGACGCCGATGCGCTCGGCCGCGGGCAGTTCGTCGAGCAGGTCGGTGATCGCCTGCGCACGGCCGTCGACCTCGAGCGTCACGTCCGGTGCCACGTCCAGCCACGGGATCAGGACGAACGCGCGGCGATGGGCCTGCGGATGCGGCAGGGTCAGTTCCGGGTCCGCGCTGGTGACGGCCACCAGCTCGCCGCTTTCCGGCCTCGCACACCAGACCACGTCGACGTCGAGTGTCCGTGCGCCCCAGCGCACTTCGCGAACCCGATCGGCGGCCTGTTCGAGCCGCTGGCCGGCGCGCAGCCAGTCGATACAGTCGAACTCTGGATCATCGACCACCACAACGGCATTGAGGTAGTCGTCCTGTTCGACCCCGCCCCACGGCGGGGTCGAGTACACCGGCGACACGGCGACGACCCGGTCGCCGAAGCCGTCCACCACGCTGCGCAGATGCGCGAGCCGGTCCCCCATATTGGAACCGATGGACAGGACTGCGCGGGTCATAGCGGCTCCCCGCGATGCCGCGAGGTGACCACGCGGACATCGGCGAAGGTATGCGGGATCGGCGCGGACGGCTTGTGTACGACCACCTCGACCGAGGTGATGCGCGGATCGGTCATCACGTCGTCGGCGATCTCCGAGGCCACGGTCTCGATGAGATTGCGCGGTGGGCCCTCGATGATGCGCACGGCGTTGCCCGCGAGCTCACCGTAATGCGCGGTGGCGACCAGATCATCGGAGGCCGCGGCGACGGAGAAGTCCAGCCACACAGTCAGATCGACGATGAACTCCTGGCCGTCCCGGCGTTCGTGATCGAACACGCCGTGATGACCGAAGGCGCGTAGCCCGCGCAACTCGATCCGGTCGGCGCCGCGCCGGATCGACGAATTCTCCTGCGCCGCAGCCTGATCGGCGGTGGCAGGGGTCGGGTTCATCGGTGGGCTCCTTGCGACGGGCTCGACTGGGCGGTGCGGTGCCGGGCGGCGGCCTGCCAGGCGTCGGTGACGGTGATGGCGTCCAGCGAGGCGCGCACGTCATGCACCCGCACGCCCCAGGCGCCGTGCATGGCGACCAGCGCCGAGACGGTCGCGGTGGCGGTCTCACGGCCGTCCGGCGGACGCGGGCCGGAGTCGTCGGCGAGCAGGGCGCCGAGGAAACGTTTGCGCGAGGCGCCGATGAGAATGGGCAGTCCGTTGTCGATCAGCTCGGGCAGCGCGCCGAGCAGATCCCAATTGTGTTCGGCGTTCTTGGCGAAGCCGAGGCCGGGATCGAGGATCAGGCAGGACGGGTCGACACCGGCGGCCACGGCCAGGTCGACCTGGGTGGTCAGCTCGGCGAGCACCTCGGCGACCACATCGTCGTAGTGGTCGGCCGGGCCGGTGTGCCGGTAGTCCGCGCCGGCCCGCCAATGCATGAGGATCCACGGGACACCGGCAGCCGCAACGACTTTCACCATGTCGGGATCGGCACGTCCACCGGACACGTCGTTCACCACCGAGACGCCTGCTGCGAGCGCGGCCTCGGCCACGCCGGCCCGCATGGTGTCGACGCTGGTCGGCACGCCTGCCGCGACCAAGCCACGGATCACCGGAACCACCCGTTGCGCTTCGGTTTCGGGATCGATCCGCACCGCACCGGGCCTGGTCGACTCGCCGCCGATGTCGACGATGTCGGCACCCGCCGCGTACAACTCGATGCCGTGCGCGATGGCCAGCTCGGGATCGAGGTAGCGGCCACCGTCGGAGAACGAATCACTGGTGACGTTGACAACGCCCATCACCACACAGGAGCGACCGTCACGCGCGAAGCTGCTCCCACCTACGGTCATGTGAACCTCGTTCACTTCCGCAGAATGAGATCGAGCGCCTCCGAGCGCGAGGACGGACTCGACTGGAGCAGACCGCGCACCGCCGAGGTGGTGGTGCTGGCGCCCGGCTTGCGGATGCCGCGCATCGCCATGCACAGGTGCTCGGCCTCGATCACCACGATGGCGCCGCGCGGGTCCAGCTTGCGCATCACCGCGTCGGCGATCTGACTGGTCAGTCGCTCCTGCACCTGCGGGCGCTTGGCGTACAGATCCACCACGCGGGCCAGCTTGGACAGCCCGGTCACCCGGCCGTGCTTGCCGGGGATATAGCCGACGTGCGCGACACCGTGGAACGACACCAGGTGATGTTCACAGGTGGAGTACATGGGGATATCGCGGACCAGCACCAGTTCCTGATGGCCCTCGTCGAACGTGGTGTTCAGCACCGCGTCCGGCTCGACGTAGAGCCCGGCGAACATCTCGCGATAGGCGCGGGCGACGCGGGCGGGCGTATCGAGCAGGCCGGGCCGGTCGGGATCTTCACCGACCGCCAGCAACAGCTCGCGCACTGCGGCTTCGGCCCTGCCCTGGTCGAACGGTTTACCGGTTTCCAGAGCGATGAGCTCCGGCCTGGTCACGCCGTTGCCGGAACCGTTTTCGTCAACGTCGTCCGAATCGGCGAGCGCGTGGCCGCCGACGTGATTGTTGGCCGACAATCGAGGACACCTCCAAAATCTCGGGTCCCGGCAATTACTCGGCACCCCGCTGGTCGAGCCTAATCGTCGCTGCTCACGGCGTGAGCAACAGGCCCGGCGGCGGCGACTCGCGCAGACCGGATAGGTCGCGCGAGCGCCGCCGTACTTCAGTGCCGACCGTTGTTCGGTCCATCCCATTCGCCGTTGTCGCCCTCGCCGTTCGGGTTGGTGCGACGCGGCTCGTCGTAGCCGGGGTGCTCGCCGTAGTTACCGCGATCGTGGCCGCCGTCCTGCGGACCACCCTGCGGGCCCCACGAAGGCTGGTAACCCTGGTGCGGCGGCTCGGTCCAGCCGCTGGGCTGATCGGGCTGCTGCTGATCGTCACGCGGCGGCCAGCCCGGGGCCGACCAACCGGCCGGAGCGCCGTAGTCCGGCCGCGAGCCGTGCGTGCCACCGCGCTGCGGGTAGCCGCCCTGTGCGGGTCCCTGCGGCACCGGGTATCCGGTCGCGGGCGGCGCCGGGTAACCGTATTGCGGCTGGGCGTTGTAGGCACCCTCACCCGGGTAGCCGTTGGCGGGCTGACCCTCGCGCGCCACGCCCGCGGGCAGCGGCGCCGGGATCTGCTCCGGCGGCGGCCACGGCTCGCCGCGCTCCAGCGCCAGCTCGCCCGGGGTCTTCACCGGCGGCTTGTTCGAGGGCACCCGGTCGCCGAAGTCGTTGAACGCGGTGATCCTCGGCCGCTTCTGCACCGCGGCGAGCAGCGTCTCGAGTTCCTTGCGGTGCAACGTCTCCTTCTCGAGCAGCGCCGTCGCCAGCACGTCGAGCACGTCGCGGTACTCGTTGAGGATGGCCCACGCCTCGGTGTGCGCGGCCTCGATCAGGTTGCGCACCTCCTCGTCGATGGCGCCCGCGACCTCGTGCGAGTAATCCGAGCTCTGGCCCATCGAGCGACCGAGGAACGGATCGCCCGCCTCCTGGCCGTAGCGCACCGCGCCGAGGCGCGAGCTCATGCCGTATTCGGTCACCATCGCGCGAGCGATCTTGGTGGCCTGGTCGATATCCGAGGACGCGCCGGTGGTCGGCTCGTGGAACACCAGTTCCTCGGCCGCGCGGCCGCCCATCGCCATCACCAGCCGGGCGATCATCTCCGAGCGGGTCATCAGGCCCTTGTCGTCCTCGGGCACCGTCATGGCGTGACCGCCGGTGCGGCCGCGGGCCAGGATGGTCACCTTGTAGACGGGCTCGATGTCCGGCATCGCCCAGGCGGCCAGGGTGTGGCCGCCCTCGTGGTAGGCGGTGATCTTCTTCTCGTGCTCGCTGATGATCCGGCTCTTGCGGCGCGGGCCACCGACGACACGGTCCACCGACTCCTCGAGCGAGTCGCCGGTGATGACGGCGCCGTTCTCGCGGGCGGTGAGCAGCGCGGCCTCGTTGATCACGTTGGCCAGGTCGGCGCCGGACATGCCGACGGTGCGCTTGGCCAGACCGTCGAGGTCGGCGTCGGGCGAGATCGGCTTGCCCTGCGAGTGCACCCGTAGGATGGCGCGCCTGCCCGCCAGGTCGGGGTTGCCGACCGGGATCTGCCGGTCGAATCGGCCGGGCCGCAGCAGCGCGGGGTCGAGGATGTCGGGGCGGTTGGTCGCCGCGATCAGGATGACGCCGGTGCGATCGCCGAAGCCGTCCATCTCGACGAGCAGCTGGTTCAGCGTCTGCTCACGTTCGTCGTGACCGCCGCCCAGGCCGGCGCCGCGCTGGCGGCCGACCGCGTCGATCTCGTCGACGAAGATGATGCACGGGCTGTTCTGCTTGGCCTGTTCGAACAGGTCACGCACCCGGGACGCGCCGACACCGACGAACATCTCGACGAAGTCCGAGCCGGAGATGGTGAAGAACGGCACACCCGCCTCGCCGGCCACGGCGCGCGCGAGCAGCGTCTTACCGGTTCCCGGCGGGCCGTACAGCAGCACGCCCTTCGGGATCTTGGCGCCGAGCGCCTGGTAGCGCACCGGGTTCTGCAGGAAGTCCTTGATCTCGTAGAGCTCTTCGACCGCCTCGTCGGCGCCGGCCACGTCACCGAACGTGGTCTTTGGCATGTCCTTGGACAGCTGTTTGGCCTTGGACTTGCCGAAGCCCATCATGCCGCCGCGACCACCGCCCTGCATGCGGGCCATCACGAAGACGAACAGCCCCAACAGGATGATCATCGGCAGCACGAACAGCAGGATCTGGGTGAGCCAGCTGTCCTGCTTGACCACGGTGTTATAGGTCGCGCCGGAATTCTTCACGGCGTCGAAGACCTGTCCGGAGCTCGCGCTGCCACCGGGGTATTTGGCGATGATCTTGCTCTGGCCACCGGTCGCATCGTTGCCGTTCTTCAGCTCGATGCGCAGTTGCTGTTCACGATCATCGATCTGAACATTCTTGACGTTGCTCTTGTCGTTCAGCTGGCTCAATGCGACGGACGTATCGACGCTCTTCCAGCCGCGCGTGTCGTTGCCGAAATAGCTGAACGCATAGATCACGAGCAAGATGCCCGAGACTATGGCCAGGGTGCGAAACACAGTCTTGCGGTTCATAGAGCGTCGGCCGGTCCGGCCAGTCCTTTCCGGTGTCTCCGGTTCGTGCTAGCAATGCATCGGGCGCGTCCGGCTCCGGGAGGGTTCGGATGCGGACATGCCACGTTACCGCGTACGGTCTAGTCGATACATCGCGCAGTTCGGCTGCAGGTGCAGTTAAAGGGGTAAACGGTCAAGGGACCTCGGTGGTTCCCGAAGACCCCGGTCCGGGTTACTCCAAGTGGTCACAATCATGGCATGTTCGGCCTATCGTGAGCGACGACACAACACCGCGGTGCGAACGACGGGCACGGAGGCGGTAGCTTGCGAACCACGTTACTTAGCCCGCGAGCACCGTAAACCCAACAGAGCGCAGGGGGTATGGACATAGTTGAGCTACGGACACCCACAGCGATAGTGCGTCACGGCCGCGGGCGATTGATCGTGCTGCGCCCTGGCTCCGATGGCGAGCGGGTGCTCGACGTACCGGTCTCGGATCTGTTGAAGGTCCGCTTGAATCGCCGTGCCGACGACGCCGTTGTCATCGAGATATATCTCAGATACCCGACTCCCGTGCTGACCGGCGTGCCCGCCGACCGCACCCCGCTGCCCGTGCTCATCGCCGAGCACGACGTGCCGGCCGCGACCGAGATCGTCGACCGGATCAACGGCCAGATCCTGGCGACCCAGCGCATCGACGTGGCCGCCCCCGACCTGAACCCGCCCGCCCCCACCTGGGGCAAGTCCGGCCCGACCCGCGCCGACGTGGACCGTGCCGTGCGCCGGATGGCGCCGCACCGCGAAGCGAAGACGGCCATCGCCGCGCTGCATCGATATGTCACGCCGGACGAATACGTGCTGGAGACGGCGATCGCCGTCGCGCACCCGCCGGCCGGCACCGGCCCGGGCCTGCTCGCCGCGACGACCGGGCGGCTGCTGTTCATCTCGATCGGCACCGGCACCCGCTACGCCCATGAACTCCCCATCCCCGCGGTGCTGTGGGCTCGCAACACCGACGGCACGCCGACGGCGGCGGGCGAGATCGGCGCGACCCGCGGCGAGGCGGGGATGGACGTGCACGACGGCAACATCACCCTGCATTTCACCGGCAGCGATCGAGCCGACACCGAGCGCGTCACGCTCGCGGTGAACTTCGCGGTGCGCCGCGATTCCGCCGACGGTGGCGCGGGCCCGGCCGATCCCGGTGTGGCCCAACTGTATTCGGAGTGGGAGCTGCTGGTCGAGCGGCATTCGCTCGGCATGGTCGACGACGCGCAGTTCCAGCGCTACGGCCGCGGGATCCTGCGCTCGCTCCCCGACGGCGGCTAACCGCTCTTTCCGATGGCGGCCAGCTGGGCTCTGTCCAACGGCGGCCAGCCGCTCCGTCCAACGGCGGCCAGCCGCTAGGACTGCACCACCGGCGGCACGGTCAGGCTGATCCGCCGCCACGGGCTGGTCGGCCGCATCCACAGCCGCAGCAGTTCCATCCGGCGGTCGACGCCGCCGTTCTTCAGTTCGGCGAGGTCTTCGCACGCCTGCCAGTAGGTCCAGCCGGTCAGGTAGGCGTCGCCGAACTGGCGCCAGTTGCGGTACTTGGCCTGTGCGATGGGCAGTGCCCGGGCCAGATAGTCCCAGGCCAGATCGGCGTCGAGGTATCCGGCGGTGAAGGCCATCCGCGCGACTGCGACGACGCGGGCCAGATCCCAGGCGTGGATGTCGCTGGGCAGCGGGCGGGCGAGGTGGTCGGTGAAGCCGATCTTGATGGCCTGGGACCAGATGTCGTAGTCGCGGACCAGCGCCTCCGGGTTGTCCATGCCGCGGAACGAGCCGACCTGGCGCAGGAAGGCCCGGTGCCGATCGGCGCGCTCGCCGAACCGGTCCCGTTCGCTGGCGTTGATCGAGGCCATCACCAGCGGGTGGACCAGCGCATACAGCGGCGCGTGCATGCCGTCCAGCAACTGCTCCATCGAGGCCTGTGCCTCGGTCGCGTCGGTGATGCCCCAGGCGCCGGTGAGTGTGTCGATGGCGAGCTCGCGGCGGTCGCCGAGCGGATGCTCGCGCTCCGGGCCGAGCAGCAGCGCGTCGTGGAAGGCGTCCCAGCGCGCGGAGTAGAAGGCGCCGAGCGCCAGCGCCCGCAATTCGTCATCGGCCACCGCGGCGCCGGACCAGTGGTCCTCTTCGCGCTGATCCAGCTCCTCGTACGGGAAGGTTGTCAACGTGGGTACACCGCGGGCAGGCATGGTCCCGATTGTTCACTATGGATCTTGGAAGAGCCTGTGTAACGGGGCGAATTCTGCGTGTCCCCGCTGGCGCGCCGGAGTTTGCTCGTCCGTCTTCGTTCGCCGAGGCCGATCCCGCGCACCTAGGGCGCGGCGCGATTTTCGGACCGGTAGTTTTCTTGCCCTGCCGCATACCGTGCTCGAGAGCTACTGTGCTCGCATGAGTAGTAACATCACCCTCCTTCGCGGCCTGGAGCCTGCCCCTACCGAGCAGGAAATCTATGCTGCCGCACTGCAGTACGTGCGCACGGTCGGTGGTGTGTCCGGCCTGAGCTCCACGACCAAGGTCGCCGTCGACAAAGCGGTCGCGGCCATCGCCGCGGCCACCACCCAGCTGCTGGCGGACCTACCCGATCGCCCGGTCGCCGCGCCGACGGAACCGTCGTTGCGCCGCGTCGCCGCAGGCGAGACGACCACCGACTGATCGCTCGCCGCTTCAGGGCAGCGCGTCCACCCCGTAGGCGGCGACGCAGGCCAGCGCGACCGCCAGCGGCAGGCTGCGCTGTTCGATCGGATGACCGAGCAGTTCCTCGATCCGCTGGATTCGGTAGCGGACCGTGTTCTTGTGCACCCCAAGCAGTTTCGCCGTGGCCTCGGGGCTGCGATGACTTTTCAGGTAGGCATGCAGCGTCTCGCGCAGCCGCGCCGCGTTCGGGTCCGATCCGGACAGCGTGCGCAATTCCCGGCCGATCAGGCCGCGCATCGCCGCGTCGTCGGCACCGGCCAGATAGGCGATTTCCACCTCGCGATAGCCGATGACCCGTGCCACCGTCACCGCGCCACGCTCGGCCACCTGCCTGGCCGCCACCGCCTCCCGATGACTCTGCCGGAATCCGGCCACCTGCCCGCCAGGCACGCCGAAGGCGACCCGGACCGGGGATTCGACCAGCCCGGCGGCGGCACGCTCCAGCCCGCCGGCCTCCTGCTCGATCCGGGCCGCATCGGCGCTCGATAGGTCATCCAGTCCGGCCCAGGCCCACATGCCGCTGGACCCGGACGCGACGGTGAGCAGTCTGCCTGCGCCGAGCCCGGCCGCCACCCTGGTCGCCACTCGCTCGAGCAAACCGACGACTTCGCCGTCGCCGCTGCCGGATTCGCTCTCATCGGTCCACAACACGAAGGCGATGTGTCGCTGGGTGAGTCGATAGCCGAGCCGGGCCGAAGCCTGATCCAGGTCGAGCTCGTCACCGGCCAGTAGCGCGCGCACGGTCTCGGTGCGCCGGTTGAGCGCGGCCCGCAGGACCCGCTCGCGCTCCTCCATGTAGGTGTCGGTGAGCAGTTCGACCGACAGGCTGACCCACTTCGTCGCCCGCTCGAACATCCGCAGCAGCACCGCCCGCTCGATCTCTTGCGGGGCTTGCCGCTGATCGATGGCCTCGGTCATGTAGTCGAGCACCGCCTCCATGCCGACGTGATAGGTCCGCAGCAGCATGCGCAGTTCGAATCCGCGCCGGGCAAGCGTGCGCGCGAAGACATGCGCCTCTTCGGGCAGGGCGAAATCGAAAGTGTCGCTGGTGATTCCGCTCAGCATCACCCGGGCATGGGCGCGCGTGCTCGCGGCGAGGTCGCGGCGCACGTCACGGTCGGCGAGCTCGGGCAGGCTCGCGATGATGGCGCTGTCGAGCCGGTGCACGATCTGCTCGATCGACTCGCTGCGCATCGTCTCGTAGACGTACTCCGCCAGCCAGTCGCGGACCACTTCGCTGTTCGGCCCGATCCGCTCGGGTGACGATGCGGCCACATCTCCTCCGATTTGTTCTCAGAGCACAAATTAGCTCGCGTCCATTGACAAATCGAGCCAAGAAACTCCCCCGGCATTGTGCCACCATCATAGTTCAGTGGCCTGATTCACAGTAGTCGGCCGATGCGGTTCACAGCACAACGTCAGTGGGAGAACAGCGTGACCAATACCGACCCAGCGCCCGCCGCGGCGAAGAAAGCACCGGCACGGAAGACGGCCGCGAAGAAGGCGGTGGCACCGGCGATCAAGGCGGAGCCGGTGACCGACGCTCCCGCCGTCATCGAGGTGCACAATCCCGGCACCGGCGAGCTCGTCGGGACGGTGCCGGTGGTGAGCGCGGACGAGGTCGCGGCCAAGGTGCGCGAGCTGCGGCTGTACCAGCCGGAGTGGGAGGCCATCGGCCCGAACGGCCGCAAGGAATGGCTGCTGAAGTTCCAGGACTGGCTGATCGACCACACCGACTCCATCGCCGACGTGGTGCAATCCGAAACCGGTAAGCCGCGGGTCGATTCGCTGATCGATCCGGCCTTCGCGACCGACCTGGTCGGCTACTACGCGCGCCGCGCCGCCAAGTTCCTCGCCGACGACCACCCGTCGCCGCACAGCCCGCTGGCCAGGGTGAAGAAGCTGACCACCGTGTACAAGCCGTACCCGGTCGTCGGCGTGATCACCCCGTGGAATTTCCCGCTCGCCATGCCGGCGCTGGACGTGTTCCCGGCGTTGGCCGCGGGCGCCGCCGTAATCCTGAAGCCGTCCGAGGTGACGCCGCTGTCCGCGCTCGAAATGGCAAGGGGCTGGGCCGAAATCGGCGCACCGCCGGTGTTCGCCGTGGTCACCGGCGCGGGTGCGACCGGCGGCGCCGTCGTCGGCAATGCCGACTACGTCCAGTTCACCGGCTCGACCGCGACCGGCCGCAAGATCGCGGTGGCCTGTGCCGAGCGGATGGTGCCGTGCAGCCTGGAACTCGGCGGCAAGGATCCGGCCATCGTGCTGGCCGACGCCGACCTGGATCGGGCCGCGCACGGCATCGCGTTCGGCGGCATGTTCAACTCCGGCCAGGTGTGTATCTCGGTGGAGCGGGTGTATGTCGAGGCGCCGGTCTACGACGAGTTCGTGGCCAAGCTGACCGCGAACGTCAAGGCGCTGCGGCAGGGCATCGACGGCCGCGAGTCCAAGCACGACGTGGGCGCGCTGGCCAACGAGAACCAGACGAACATCGTGCAGCGCCACGTCGATGAGGCCGTCGCGGCCGGGGCGCGGGTGCTCACCGGCGGCAAGCGGGCCGGGTTCGGCACCGCGTTCGAGCCGACCGTGCTGGTCGACGTCGACCACACCATGTCCTGCATCACCGAGGAGACGTTCGGCCCGACGCTGCCGGTCATGAAGGTGGCCGACGAGGCGGAAGCCGTTCGGCTGGCCAATGATTCGATCTACGGGCTGTCCGCGTCGGTGTGGACCGGCGACAAGGACCGCGGCGAGCGGATCGCCAGGCAGCTCAACGCGGGCGCGGTGAACATCAACGACGTCTTCAGCAACCTGTTCAATTTCGCGCTGCCGATGGGCGGCTGGGGCCAGTCCGGCATCGGCGCGCGCTGGGGCGGCGCCAACGGCGTGCGCAAGTACTGCCGTCAGCAGGCGATCACCGCGCCGATGCTGCCGACCCAGGACAAAGAGCTGTTCTGGTACCCGTACTCGATGCCGAAGCTGCTCTTCGCCCTCGGCGCCATGCGCGCCGCCGGTGCGCGCGGCCTGCGCCGCATCGACCTTCCTGCCGTTCTGAAGCTCAAGGGAGACAACAAGTGAGCCAGCGAACCGAAAACACAGCACGACCCGTCGTGACGGAGCCGAGCGCCAGCGAGGCGCAGTCATGACGGATACTTCGAAGATTCGCGGCAAGGTCGTCGTCATCACCGGCGGCGCCCGCGGCATCGGCCTGGCTACCGCCACCGCGTTGCAGGCGCTCGGCGCCAAGATCGCGATCGGCGATATCGACGAGGCCACCGTGAAGGAGTCCGGCACCGCGCGCGGCTTCGAGCTGTACGGCCGCCTCGACGTCACCGATCCCGCCTCGTTCGAGAGCTTCCTCGACGAGGTCGAGCGCACCGTCGGCCCGATCGACGTGCTGATCAACAACGCGGGCATCATGCCGACCGGCAAGCTGGTCGACGAGCCGGACCAGATCACCCGGCGCATCCTGGACATCAATGTCTACGGTGTAATTCTCGGCTCCAAGCTGGGTCTGGCCCGGATGCTGCCGCGCAAGCGCGGGCACGTCATCAACATCGCCTCGCTCGCGGGCGAGACGCACATCCCCGGCCTGGCTACCTACAACGCGAGCAAGCATGCGGTGCTCGGGTTCACCGACACGCTGCGTGAGGAGTACCGGGATTCCGGCGTTCGCTTCTCCTCGGTGCTGCCGACGCTGACCAACACCGAGCTCGGGGCCGGCGTCACCGCGCCGAAGCTGTTGCGCCCGGCCGAGCCGGAGGAGATCGCCGACGCGATCGTCGGGCTGATCGTCGCGCCGAAGTCGAAGGTGCGGGTGACCGCGGTGGCGGGCATCGTCTCGCAGTTGGTCGGACTGCTGCCGGAGGCGATCGGCGACGGTCTCGGCCGGGCGCTCGGCGCGGGTCACGCGTTCCTCGACGACGTCGACGCCGACAAGCGCAAGGCGTATGAAGACCGGGCGCGCAGCGTCTAGATCGGGTCGCGCAGCGGGCGCTGCGGCCGTGGATTCGTCCCGGCCGCAGCGCCTTTTTGCGTGTTCTGGACGGGCTCGAGACGCGGTCCAATCGGCAATACAAACCAAATTGTGACGAAAATCACTATCGAGGGGGCAAATGACCACACATCGACCAGAAGAGGGTGTCCAGCTGACGAACGGCAATCGCACAGACCGCCAGTTCGAGCTCGCGCGGCGCGCGGCGGGCAACCATCATTGCTGGTCACGCGCCCAACTATCGCCGAGCGGCTGGTTCGGCGGTCGCATGCCGAAGATTCGCGGAGTCGATGGTGCGTCCCACCATCACAAGCAATATGCTGTCCCTAACAAACCTGTAGAACGTTTTGGTACCCGTATCCGAACTTTCTGGCCTGATAAGGCTGGAAATTCAGGACTGATTCTGATAGCAAGGGGCTATGGACCCGCATTTGCGCGACCTGCGGTATTTCGTCGCCGTCGCTGAGGAACTGCACTTCACCAACGCCGCTCAGCGGCTGCACATCGCTCAACCCACCCTGTCGCGTCAGATCCGGCAGCTGGAACGCCAGCTCGACGTGGTCCTGTTCGACCGCAACCAGCGCAGCGTGGCCCTGACCGTGGCAGGCAAGGAACTGCTCGAGGGCGCCCGCAAGATCCTGGAGCTGTGGGAGGTCACCAACGTCTCGCTGCAGGAGGCGGGCGAGGTGCTGCGCGTAGGCATCCAGTCCGCGCTCGGCCGCGGGCTGCTGAACGACCTGGAAAGCGCGAGCGGTCACCGGCTCGCGCTGCACGCGGCCTCCTGGACCGACCCGTCCAGCGGCCTGTCCGGCCGGCAGGCGGACCTGTCGCTGGTGTGGCTGCCGCTGCCCGACCCGAACCGCTACCGCTGGCAGGTGCTGCGCACCGAGCCGCGCTGGGTGCTGCTCCCGGAGAACCACCCGCTGGCCGACCGGGAAATCATCGAGTTCACCGACCTGCTCGACGAGCCGTTCATCGCGCTGCCCACCGAAGCCGGTGCGGTGCGCGACTTCTGGCTCGGCAACGACGCCCGCAACGGACGTCAGCCGAAGATCGGCGCCGAGGCGGCGACCCCCGAGGACAAGCTGGAGGCCGTGAGCCTCGGCCTCGGCGTCTGCCTGCTCGCCGAGAACAACGTGCCGATGTACCGGTGGCCCGGCCTCACCGCGCGACCGGTGGCCGGTCTCGCACCGTGCGAGCTGGCCGTCGCGTGGCGCGCCGACGACACCCGGCCGACGATCCTCGAATTCGCAGGGCGCGCAGTGGATGGCGGGTTCTCGGTGCAGCAACCGCAACCCGCCATCAGCGCCTGATCAGTTGATGGTGCGCCGCCACGGGTGCAGCGATTCCAGTTGCGCGGACAACCGCAGCAGGGTGGATTCGCTCCCCGGCGGACCTGCGAGCTGAGCGGCCACCGGCGTCCCGACATCGGGATGCATGCCCATCGGGATGGACGCGGCGGGCCAGCCGACCAGGTTCCACAGCGGGGTGAAGGGCGAAAAGCGCGCGGTGGCAAGCACATTGGCGAGCCAGCCGCGAGCGTGCCAGGCCCGCGCCTTGGGCGGCGGGCAGGCGAGCGTGGGCGTGATCACCACGTCGTAGCGTTCGAAGTATTCGAGCAGCCGCGCCTCGACCCGGTCGATCTGGGCCGGTCGAACCAGGCGTAGTCGCTGCACCAGGCGCCCCAGCGCGAGGTGGCGGCGGGTACGCGGTTGCAGGCGTTCAGGATTCGGTAGCGCGGCGGCGTCCCGGGAGCCAACGGCCAACCAGCGCAAGAAGATCGACAGCATCGCGTCGCCGTAGGGCAACGTGGTCGGCTCGACCAGGTGGCCTGCCGCGGCGGCGACCGAGGCCGCGGTGCGGGCGGCGTTGGTCCAGTGCCGGTCGACCGGAAAGCAGCGATACGGCGGAGCCACGGCTAGACCGATGCGTAGTCGTCCTGGCGGCTCCACCTCGGCTAGGTCCGGTCGGGCGGCCAGCACCGAGAGCGCGAGCGCGGCATCGCCGACTGTCGTTGCCAGCACGCCGTTTTCGACCATGCCCGACCACGCGTCGACGCCGATCTCGGCGGGCACCGTGTAGCGGCCCGGCTTGATGCCGTACACCCCGCAGCAGGCCGCGGGGATGCGGATCGAACCGAGTCCGTCGTTGCCGTGCGCGATCGGCACCAGCCCGGCGGCGACCGCCGCGGCCGAGCCGCCGGACGAGCCGCCCGAACTCCGCGCGACATTCCATGGATTGCTGGTGATCCGCTCCGGGGTATCGGTGGTACCCCACAGGCCGAGCTCCGGCACCGTGGTGAGTCCGACGACCACCGCGCCCGCGGCGCGCAGCCTGCGCACCACCGGATGATCGTCGGCGACCGGCCGGGCATCGGTGGCCGCCGAGCCGGACCGCATCGTCTCGCCGGTCACCGCGATGTTGTGCTTGATCGCGATCGGCACCCCGGCCAGCGGCAGCACGTCCAGATCGGCGCGCTGCTCCAGCGCCGCCGCCTCGGACCTGGCCCGCTCGGTGCGAATGACGCTGAAGGCATTGGTGTTCCGGTGTTCGGCGACGATCCGGGCCATGGTCGTCTCGACCACCTCCGTCGCGGTCAGCGAACCGTCCCGCACGCGCGCCGCGATGGCCGCGGCCGGACCCTTGTCGGACAGGATTTGGTCGTTCGCGCCTAACGGACTATCTTGAGCGGGCGCACTCGCCTCGACTCCCGATCGGGTCGGCGACGCCGGTGCGACCGTCGACTGTTTCTGGGTAACTTGCGCGACCGCCGAGTGCCTGGTCGGCGTCTGCGCGGCTTTCTCCGTGCCGGAAGTTTCGGTTTTCGCCGAAGCGTCCGCCACCGCTGTGGCCTTGATCTGCATGTGCTGGTCGTCCCCCGTCGCATCGTTGTCGAATTCGGGTGATCGCTCTCAAGCCGCAAGTTATCATTCCGAATACTGCTCGGGGGACGATGGCGTCGGGTGTGGCGGAATTTCTCCGGCACATCCACCGACCGACCAGTGCGGATTCTCCGGTGTCCGCCGAGCCACTAGGTCCGAGAATGAGTGCCAACTCCGATAGAAGTTCCGATTCCGCCGCCGGTTTCGACGCGCGCGCTGGTTTCGGCAACCACCCGCTGCGTACCGAATTCAACGCCGTGGCAGCCTTCTCCGCCGCGTGGGAAGACGCCGCCGATGAATCCACCCGCCGCCCGCCCGAGATCGCCGAGTATTTGCCCGACGCGCGGACGCTGCGCACCGAGGCGCTGGTCGAGCTGATCCGCGTCGACCTGCGGCATCGCTGGTTGCGCGGGACGGTGCTCGGCGCGAACCAGGACACCCGTAAACGGCTCGTCGAATACTGCACCGAGTTTCCCGAACTTCAGCCCGGAAGTATCCCGGCCGGTCTGGTGTACGAGGAGTTCGTCATCCGCAGGCACAGCGGCGAACGAGTGGATCCGCGCGAATGCCTGCGCGAATATCCACACCAGGCGACCGAACTGCGCGCTCTGCTGAACGCCGATGATGTCGATCAGAGCACCCGGCGGGCGGCGCTGCAGGATTCCACGCTGACCGCGCTCGCGCGCACCAGAGCCGCCTTCGTCGATAACGAATTGAACCGAACCACCGAGTCGACTCGTGGTTCAGAAGTGACCCGAGCGACCACCACTGATCTGACGGGAACGGCGACAGCCATTCCCACCACGATCGGCACCGGCCCTGGCCGGCTCGACGCGCTCGACCGCATCGAAATCGGCCAGCGGATCGATGATTTCGACCTGCTGACCGGGCTGGGCAGCGGCGCGTTCGCCCGCGTCTTCCTGGCCAGGCAGCGCTCGCTGCAGCGGCTGGTCGCGGTGAAGATCTCCACCGATCACGGCACCGAGCCGCAGACGCTGGCCCAGCTCGACCACGACTACATCGTGCGGGTCTTCGACCAGCGCCTGCTCGACGACGCCGGTCCCGCGCGCCGGCTGCGCCTGCTCTACATGCAGTTCCTGCCCGGCGGCACGCTGCTCGGCGTGCTGCGCTGGGTGCGCGCCACCCCGCCCGCCGAACGCAGCGGTCAACTGCTGCTCGACGCGGTCGACGCGGCGATGGAGGAGAAGGGCGAGATCCGCCCGACGGATTCCAGCGTGCGCGCCGAGATCGCCGCGCTCAGCTGGCCGGAGACGGTGGCGTGGCTCGGCCGCAGGCTGGCCGAAGCGCTCGACTATGCCTCGGCGCACGGGGTGCTGCACCGCGACGTGAAACCGGCCAATGTGCTGCTCACCGCGGAGGCGGTGCCCAAGCTCGCCGACTTCAACATCAGCTTCAGCCGCAATGTCGAGGGCACCAGTCCGGTGGCCTATTTCGGCGGCTCGCTGGCGTACATGTCGCCGGAGCAGCTGGAGGCCTGCCATCCCGGATTCGGCCGCAGCGCGGCGGATCTGGACACGCGCGCCGACATCTATTCGCTCGGGGTGGTGCTGTGGGAACTGCTCACCGGGGCGAAACCGTTCGACGACAGCACCGCGGGCGCCGACAACCCCGGCGACGACACGACGCTGGAGGCCATGCTGGAGCGGCGCAGCGGCGGGGTGGACGCGGCTGCGCTGGAACGGGTTCCGGCCGATTGCCCGGCGGCGCTGCGCCGGGTGTTGCTCAGCTGCCTGGAGCCGGAACGGACGAAGCGGTGGGCGAACGGGTCGGTGCTGGCGCGGCAGTTCGAGCTGTGCCTGGACGCGCGGGCCCGCGAGCTCGTCGATCCGGCGCCGAACAGCTGGCGGTTGCGGCTGCGGCCGTGGATGGTGCTGGTCACCCTGCTGTCGGTGGGTCTGCCGAATGTGCTTGCCTCGCTGTACAACATCCAGCACAACCAGCACCTGATCATCAGCAGACTGACCGAGGAGGCTCAGCACAGCTTCGTCGTCATCACCGGCGTGGTGAACGGGGTGTTCTTCCCCACCGGCATCGCGATCGTGGTGTACATGTCCCGGTCATTGCTGACGGTGCCGCGCGGGCTGCGCAAGGGACGACGCTATGACCCGGAGACGTTGCGCAATGCCAGACGCGATGCGCTGCTGCTCGGCGATCGTGCGGTGGCCGTTGCGTTTTCGCTGTGGGTGCTGTCCGGCATCACCTTCCCGCTCACGCTGCAACTGGTGACCGGCGATCTGCCCGCGCGGGCGATCGTGCACTTCCTCGCGTCGCTGGTGGTGTGCGGTGCCATCGCGGTGGCGTATCCGTTCTTCCTGCTGACCTTCTACATGGTGCGCTGCATCTATCCGCTGTTCCTCCGGCACGGCGACATCAGCCCCGAGGACGCGATCTGGCTGCGCGGGCTCGATCGCCGGTGCAACGGATATCTGGCGGTCGCCGCGTCGGTGCCTCTGCTCGCAGTAGCGGGAGTGACTTTCCTGCCACCTTCCGATATTCCGATGGTGATCTTCGCGGTTCGGGTGCTGTGTGCTGGCGGCATCATCGCGTTCGTCGGCTCCTATCTGCTGTTCCGCGCATTGGAAGCCGATCTGCGGGCGCTGGAGCGCGTCGTCGCGCCGGAGTCGGCGGGCACGAATACCGTTGTGACAGTGGCCGACTTCGACGACAGCGGGCCGACCGGGCCGGAGACGCGCAGGTGACCTCGTCGCGCGCCGACGCCGTCGCCCGGTTCGCCGACGATTGGCAACGCAGCCTGCGCGCTGATCCGTTCGCGCCGCCGCGGCTCGCGGACTACGTGCCCGACGGCACCCAGGTGCGCCTCGCGGTGCTCGCCGATCTGCTGCGCATCGACCTGCGCGAGCGCTGGGCCAGGGCCGCCGACCTCGGCAAGCGGATCGCCGAGTACCGCAAGGAATTTCCGGAGGTCGAGCACTGTCCCGCGCTGACCGACCTGCTCTGCGAGGAGTTCCTGGCGCGGCGCCGCCACGCACCGCTGACCATCGAGGACTTCCTCACCGAGTACCCGGAGCTCGCCGACGAGGTACGCGAACGCCTCGCCGCCTTCGCCATCGATGACAGCACCGACGACTTCGGTGCGGCGGAATCGGCCGAAGCCGTTGCCGCACTGGCCGATCTGGCCCCGGGTCGGCAGATCGACGACTTCGACCTGATCACCGACCTCGGCACCGGCGTGCTCGGCCGAGTCTTCCTGGCCAGGCAGCGCTCCATGCAACGGCTTGTCGCGGTGCGTCTTTCGGCGGGCCGGGCCAGCGCACCGCACACCATGGCGCAGCTCGATCACGCGCACATCGTCCGAGTCTTCGACCAACGGCTGCTGAGTACCGAGCCCGTCCCTGACCTCGACGACCCGTTCGACGGGGAGACAGACGATTCCGTCCGCGACACCGGTGATCGACAAAGCTCCCGATCGAAGCCACCGGGCTTCCACAGCGTGCAACGCGCACGCCCAGAAGACCCCACCGAACCCGACCGCGCGAACTCCGCGACCGACCGCAAGCCATCGGCCGACGACGCTACGTTCGCATCCCCGCGCGGCCTCGATTCAGACGACACCGTGCGCGGCAGTGCATCGCTCGATGCCACAGTCACCAGCGCACCTAGCGGCACAGACAACACTGTGCGCGACGGTGGCCCCTCGGGCAGTGACGCTACCGTCGCCAACCCGGTCGACGCCGATTCAACTGCGGTCAGTGGTAATCCGCTGAGCCAGACCGACGACGCGACGGTCGCCACGCCGCGCGGCCGCAGCACTGATTTCCCACGACCTACCCGAACAGACACGTTCCCCACCGGACGCGTTGCGCGAGACACCGGCACACCGGTCGACCCCGGCCGCTCCCTCCTCGGCGCCGCCGCGCCCCGACTCGTCTACATGCAGTACCTGCCCGGTGGCACCGCGCTCGGCGTGCTCGACCAGCGGCGCACCGGCCCGGAGTCCGATGGTGGCGCGCTGCTGCTACGCGCCATCGATGCGGCGATGGAGGCGAAAGGCGAGATCCGGCCGTCGGATTCGAGTGTGCGGGCCGAGATCGGGGCGCTGAGCTGGCCGGAGACGGTGGCCTGGGTGGGCAGGCGGCTGGCCGACGCGCTGGATTACGCGGAGCACCACGGGGTGCTGCATCACGACCTCAAACCCGCGAACGTGCTGTTCACCGCCGAAGGCATCCCCAAGCTGGCCGATTTCGCGCTGAGCGAGTCGGGTCCGCGCCCGGCCGCGGTGAATCCGGCTCAGCCCGTGGATGATTCGTTGCCGTACCGGTCGCCGGAGCAGCTGGCCCGGCTGCTCGACCCGACCGCGCCCGCGCCGGGCACCCGCAGCGACATCTACTCGCTCGGCGTGCTGCTGTGGGAAATGCTCACGGGCGCAAGCCCGTTCGACGACACTCCGCGAGCAAGCGAGACACCGGCCGAGACCTACGCGCGCATGCTTGCCGTACGCCGCGACGGCGTCAGCGCGACCACCCAGTCCCAACTCCCCGCGGACACACCGGCGGCCCTGCGCCGCGTGCTGCTGGACTGCCTGCACGCCGACCCGAAACGCCGCTGGCGCAACGGCGCCGAGCTGGCCGGGCAGCTCGACCTGTGTCTCGACGCCCGCGCGCGGAACCTGGCCGATCCGCCGCCGACCAGCCTGGCGCACCGGGCACGCGGCTGGCTGATCCCGTTCGCGGCCCTGTGCATCGGCGTGCCGAACGTGCTCGCGAGCTGGTACAACATCCAGCTGAACCAATCGCTGATCATCGATCGGATGTCGGAGGTCGACCAGCACAAGTTCGCCACCGTCGGGTTGGTCAACAACCTGATCGCCTTCCCGGTCGCGGCGCTGCTGCTGATCTTTCTCACCCGCAGGCCGCTGACCATCGGCTTCCGCTTGGCCCGCGGCCGTGAGTATTCCGCGCGCACGCTGGCCAAGGCGCGCCGCGACACCTTGCTGATGGGTGACTGGGCGGTGTTGGTGCCGTTCGGTTTCTGGCTCGCCGCCGGCGTGATCTGGCCGCTCGGCCTGGCTTTCACCGGTGTCGACCTGCCGCCGAAGACGTTCCTGCATTTCTTTGCGGCACAGGTGGTTTGCGCGGCCATCGCGCTGGCCTATCCGTTTTTCCCGATCATGGTCTACGCGGTCCGCTCGGTGTATCCACAGTTGCTGGTGCGCGGCGGAATCGGGCCCGGCGACGAGCGGCAGCTGCGAAATCTGGCCCGGCGCGGCAACTTCTACCTCGGCGTCGCGGCGTCGGTGCCGCTGCTCGGGGTGGCGGGCGCGACCTTCGTCGACGCCGGGGACCTGGAGTTGGTGATCGTTCCGGTGCGCTTGCTCAGCGTCGGTGGCATTCTGGCTTTCGTGGTTACCTACCGGTTGTTCCGCTGGCTAGAGGCCGACCTGCTCGCGCTCGCGCGGGCCATCCCGCAGCGGAAGCGATGACTTCGCCGCGTCCGCTCGGGCGGCTGGTGAGCCTGTCGCATGTGCACGATCCGGCCACCACGCCGCTGTATCCGGACGATCCGGAGTTCCGCACCGACATCGTCGCGACGGTCGCCAACGACGGCTACTACCTGCGCTACATCCAGCAGGGCGAGCACACCGGAACCCATTGGGGCGCACCGATTCACTTCGACTCCGACGGCCTCGGCGCCGATCAGCTCGACCTGGACGATCTGCTGCTGCCCGCGGTGAAGATCGATGTCCGCGAGGCGTGTGACCGCGATCGTGATTACGCGATCACCGTCACCGATCTGAAGCAGTGGGAGGGACGGCACGGGCGCATCCCGAACGGCGCGGCGGTGATCGCCTGGACGGGCTGGGACAGCAAGTGGGGCACGGCGGAATTCATCGGCACCGCCGAATTCGCCGACCATCAGCCGGGTTTCGCGGTCGAGACGATCGAATGGCTGCTGCGCACCGGCAGGCTCGGTCATCGCGGCGCGCTCGGCATCGACACCTTCGGTCCCGACCTGGGCACCGACGACACCTACGCCGTCTCCAAACTGCTCTACGGCGAGCACCGGATCAGCCTGGAATGCCTGGCCAACCTGGCCGCGATCCCCGCGACCGGCGCCTGGATCCTGGTCGGCGGGCCGCTCTACCGGCGCGGCTCCGGCTCCCCCGCAACGATTTTCGGCATCCTGCCGGACCGCTAGGAGTAGACCTTCGGGTCGAGGGTGCCGATGTAGGGCAGGTCGCGGTAGCGCTCCGCGTAGTCGAGGCCGTAGCCGACGACGAACTCGTTCGGGATATCGAAGCCGACGTGCGCGACGTCGACGTGGGTGCGTAGCGCGTCCGGCTTGCGCAGCAGGGTGACCACCTCGAGCGAGGCCGGATTGCGGGTGGACAGGTTGCGCTTGAGCCAGGACAGCGTCAGACCCGAGTCGATGATGTCCTCGACGATCAGCACATTGCGCCCGGCGATGTCCTTGTCCAGGTCCTTCATGATGCGGACCACGCCGGAGGACGAGGTGGACGACCCGTACGACGAGACGGCCATGAACTCGAGCTGAGTCGGGATCGGCAACGCCTTGGCCAGGTCGGTCATGAAGAAGATCGCGCCCTTGAGCACGCCTACCAGCAGCAGATCCCCCTCGGGGGCGTCGGCGGGATAGCGCTTGGCGATGAGCTCGGCCAGCTCTTTCGTCTTGGCGGCGATCTCTCCCTGGGTGATCAGAACAGACGCGATGTCGTCCCCGTACACGTCAGCTGTTCCCTTCTGGTTTTCGCTCCCGGACGGCCGACCCATTATGTGTCATCAGCCGCTGCGCAGACGCAGTAACACTGGCGGCGTTCCCCGGCCCTGCGTGGTCACGCTTCGCTACCGCCTTCGGGCCTGACGCTCACGCCGCAGTGTCAGCCTGCCACGTTCGCGCGCCGCGACCAACCTGCTACCCGCGTGCCCCCCGCCGACCGCGATCCCACCCTGCCCGCGCCAGTTGGTGATCAGCTCGTCCACCGCGTGTAAATGCTTGCCGGTCAGCGCTTTCGCGCCACCCGCCAGCAACCAGGCCCGGATCGCGCGGCGGCGCAGCGCGGCGGGCGCAGTGGCGAGCGTCTCGATCGACAGCGCCGCGCCATCACTCGCGGTGCGCAGCAGCTCACTCGCCAACGCGTCGAGCACCGCGCCGTCTTCGCGCAACTGTTCGGCCGTCCGCGCGAGCGCGCCGGCGACCCCACCGCCGAGCACGTCCTCCAGCAACGGCAGCACCTCGGTGCGCAATCGAACCCTGGTGAACTCGGGTGATGCGTTGTGCGGATCCTCGTACGGCGACACATCCACATCCGCACACAGCTGCCGCGTCACCGCCCGCCGCACCCCGAGCAGCGGCCGACCCCAAGGCTGCGCCCACTCGGTCATCCCGTGAATCGAACGTCCGCCCGACCCACGCGCCAACCCGAGTAATACGGTTTCCGCCTGATCATCGAGGGTGTGCCCGAGCAAAACCGGCAGCCCATCCCGTGCTTCGTCCAGTGCCGCATACCGAGCCTGCCGTGCGGCTGCCTCCAGCCCGCCTTCGTCGCCGACCTCGACCGCGATCACCCGAGCCGACCGGCAACCGAGGGCCAGCGCAGCAGCGGCAGCATCCGCCGCGACCACGTCGGAGCCCGCCTGCAATTGATGGTCGATCACCAGCGCATCGACCGCGCCCACCTCGACAACGGCCGCGGCAGTCAGCGCCAGCGAATCCGCCCCGCCGGACAGCGCGACCGCGACCGCTGTCGCAGCATCACCACTCGGCCTGTACGCGACAACCCAGTCCCGCACAGCCCGCCGCACCTCCAGCACCGCCGCCGTCTCCGGCAACCGGCGCGGCTCAGCCACCGGCCAACGCGAACCCATAACCGGAGCCTACCGACGGCCCTGGTGTTATCCGCCGCGCATGAGTTGTGCAGGTGCGCGCGGAATTGCTGGCAATTTCGTGCGCGGCTGGCGAAAGGGTGCGCGGGAGGGGCGGCGTCAGCCGAGGACGCGGGTGACCCAGCGTTCGGGATGCTCGATTTCGTCTGTGCGGGGCAGGGTTTCGGCGTTGGTCCAGATGGTGTTGAAGCGTTCCATGCCGACTCGGCCGACGACGTCGTCCACGAACGCCTTGCCGCGGACGTACTGCGCGACCTTCGCGTCCACCCCGAGCAGCGCGCGCATGATGCGCTGCAGCGGGTTGGTCGGGCGCTTGCGGCGCTGGTCGAACGCGGCGCGGATCTGTTCGACCGAGGGCACCACGGCGGGACCGACGGCGTCCATGACGTGGTCGGCGTGGCCTTCCAGCAGCGTGCCGAGCATCAGCAATCGATCGAGCGCCTCGCGTTGCGGCGGGGCCTGCGTGGCCCGCAGTAGACCGACCACACCGCGGGCGGCGGGATCGTCGGGCGTGCTGCCGCGGCGGCGGTCGCGGACCTCCTCGACCAGCCGGGACAGCATCTCGTTGAGCGGTTCGTCGCCGACGTCGCCGAGCACCTCGACATTGGCGCGCATGTAGTCGGCCAGCCAGGGCGCCGAGGAGAACTGCACCCGGTGCGTCACCTCGTGCAGGCAGACCCAGAGCCGGAAGTCGCTCGGCGAGACGCCGAGCGCGCGCTCCACCGCCATGATGTTCGGCGCGACCAGCAGCAGCGTGCCGTCCGGCCCGGTGAACGGGTCGTACTGGCCGAGGATCGCGGTGGACAGGAAGGCCAGCATCGCGCCCGCCTGCACGCCGGCCGGTTTGCCTTGCAGCAGTCCGCGTTCGCCGGTGTCCCCGCCGGTGCCGGTGAGCTGGCCCATCGAGTCGGCTGCCGCCTCGATCCAGCCCGGCCGGTCGACGATCCGCGCGGCGGGCACCGGCTGATCATCGAGCAGCCTGCTCACTTCGCGGACCGGTCCTTCGGCGCGCTCGGACGCGACGGCCAGTTCGGCAACCACCTGCTCGGCCGAGTAGCGCGAGGTACGCGGGCCGGACGGCACCAACGCGGCACCGGTCTTCGCGGCCAACTTCCAGTCGACGGCACCGGAGAACCCCGAGCGGCCCTTGGCCTTCTCGACCGCACCCGCGGCTACGGGCTCGACTGAACCCGTGCCGGTATCAGCTGGGTCGGAACTTTCTCCGTGCATTGTCAACCACCCGTCACGAGCATCCACAGTTGCGTAGCGTGCCTGCGATCGCGTCGAGGGCGGGCCTGCTCACCTCCGGCGGTCGATCGTTCGACATCAACGCGAAGGTCAGCACCCGCCCATCGGCGTCGAGCACATACCCGACCAACGCGCTGGACACCGACAGAGTTCCGGTCTTGGCCCGGACAAAACCGGCACCCTGCCGGTTGCGCTCGACATAGCGGCTGGTCAGCGACCCGGTCGCGCCCGCGATCGGCAGGTCGTCCAGCAGCGGCGCCAAAGTGGATGCGAGCCGGTCGTTTTCGGGCCGGGCCATGGTGTTGGCGGGCTGCACGGCCGTTGACGCGTTCGGCTTGGCCGCGGTCGCGATGACCCGATCGAGCAGCTTGGCCGGGATGCGGTCGTCCACCGACAGCCCGCTGTTGTCCTGCATGTCCAGCCCGGCCAGGTCGAAGCCCGCCTTGCCGAGCGCGGTGCGCACCGCGTCGACCGCGCCGCTGAACGAGGCCTCGCCGCCGTTGGCGACGGAGATCTCGCGCCCGACCGCCTCGGCGAGAATGTTGTCGGAGTAGACCATCATGTCGCGCAGCCGGTCGCGCAGCGGCGCCGACTGCACGCTCGCCACCTCGGCGGCACCGGGCGACGCCGTGCCGACGCGCACCTTGGCCGGGTCGAGACCGAGGTCGCTGGCCAGCCTGCGCCCGGCGTCCAGCGCGGGCGTCGGGGTGCGCGGCGAGTACTCGACGAGCGGCTGCAGCCTGCCGCCGTCGATCATCACCGACTCCATCGGCGCGATCGACCCGTCGTGGATGTCGACCGGGTCCCAGCCCTTCGCCATGCTCGGCCCGGCGTAGGCCGAGGTGTCGACCACGATCGTGTCGACGGCCCGGCCCGAGTTCTTGATCTGGGCGACCAGATCGGACACCCGCGCGGAGTTCGGGTAGTAGCCCTTGCCTTCCGGCTCGGCGGTGAGCGTCGGATCGCCGCCGCCGACCAGCACCAGCTCGTTCGACGCGGCACCCGCGACCACCTTGGTGATCAGCCGATGGTTGTCCGGCAGCGTGAGCAGCGCAGCGGCCGTGGTCAGGATCTTCGCGGTCGATGACGGAATCATCGGCCGGGTCGGATCGCCGCTCCACAGCACCGTCGCGCTGTCGGCGTCGGTGACCTGCCCGGCGAAGGCGCCGAGATCGGGATTGCCGATGACCGGCGCGAGCGCGGCGGCGATACCGGCCGGGCTCGGCGCGGGCGCGTTCGAGGGCGCGGGAGCCATCTGCGGATACGGTTTGACCGGCGCGGGCGGCGCGGCCGTGGTCAGCCCGCCGTGCCGGAATTCGTCGGTCCACGGCTTGACCGTGAGCAGTACGCCACCACCCGCCGCGAGGACGACGGCGAGCGTCACGCCGAGTCCGATCCAGATATTGCGGCGCCGTCGAGCAGCCAAGCCACCGATGTTCTTACCAACCACAGCCCGCAGCTCTCCTCGACTGATTTCCGCAGCAGCCGCCTGCCGCACCCATGTCCCCGCCGACCACACTATCCTCGTTGCGCAACCGTTCCCCCGAACAACCTGGCGAGTCGGCAGTCGTGACTGCTCATGCTCATAGATGCACCGAAGGAGATGGCGTGGAGTTCGACGTCACCATCGAGATCCCCAAGGGCTCTCGGAACAAGTACGAGGTCGATCACGAGACCGGACGGGTCCGGCTCGATCGGCACCTTTACACGTCCATGGTCTACCCCGCCGACTACGGCTACATCGAGAACACCCTCGGCGAGGACGGTGACCCGCTGGACGCGCTGGTCCTGCTGCCCGAGTCGGTGTTCCCCGGCTGCCTCATCGAGGTGCGCCCGGTCGCGATGTACAAGATGGTCGACGAGGCAGGCGGCGACGACAAGGTGCTGTGCGTGCCGGCCGGCGATCCCCGCTGGGAGCACATTCAGGACCTGAAGGATGTGCCCGAGTTCGAGCTGGCCGCGATCAAGCACTTCTTCGAGCGGTACAAGGATCTCGAGCCCGGCAAGTTCGTCAAGGGCTCGGAGTGGGTCGGCCGCACCGAGGCCGAGGCCGAGGTGACGGCCTCGATCCAGCGGCTGAAGGACAACGGCGGCCACTGAGCCGGCCCGGTGAGCGGGAAGTCCGTCGGTGGCTTCCCGCTCACGCCGAGCCGGTGGCGGCGCGGCGCTGATTGCGTTCGGCGATCACCTGGTCGAGGTGCTCGCCGAGCAGCGCCAGGATCGGCGCCTCCACCTGGCCGTTGAGCCGTTCGTGGGTGAAGTGCGCGTCCTCCATGAGGGCGAAGGCCTCTGCCGCCGAACGGTATACGCAATACGCCTGATGGGTCCGGCCGACCGCCTGCAGGATGAGGCCGTGCATCACCAGCACGCGGGCCCGCGACATCGGCCCGATCGCGCGGTTGAGCGTTCGGATGGCCGCGTCGGCGATCGGTTCGGCCTCGCTCATCTGCCCGGCCATCATGTGCACGTGCGCCAACCGGGCCAGCGCCCAGCCTTCGCGCAGTTCCACCCCGCTGAGCCGGGCCAGTTGCACCGACTCGCGGCACAACTCGATCGCGTGCCGATGGTCGCCCTGATAGCCGCGACTCGCGCCGAGCTCGTGCGTCGCCATCGCCTCCAGCGCGGCATTACCGATCTTGGCGGCCAGGGTCTTCGCCTCGGTCGCCCGTTCCTGGGATTGCGGGTATTTCCCTGCGTCCGACAGAGTTTTGGCCATGTGCACCAGGCTGGCGCATTCGACGACGGGGTCCTCGACCCGCCTGGCCAGCCGGATCGCGCGTTCGGCGTGCGCGATCGAGGCCGCCGTCTCGGTGCCCATCCTGGTGGTCGCGGCGAGCAGCTGGCCGGCGAACGCGGTCAGTCGCACGTCACTCGCCGAGGCCGGCGGCAGCGACAGCGCGATGCGCACGTGATCGCGGCCTTGGCGCAGCGTGCCGAGCGAATAGCTGTAGATCGTGCCGAGGGTGACCCGGATCCGGCATTCGACGCGGCGGTCGCCCGCCCGCACGCCCGCGTCGAGCAGCCGGTCCAGCGCCCGGGACAGCTCCTGGCAGTGCGGCCCGCCGTCGATCAATTCCGCAGTGGCCCAGGCGATATCGGCGGCCAGCGTGAGCGCGGGACCACCTATCCTGGCGATCTGCTCGTACAGCGAGATCAGGTTCGGTCGCTCGACGTCGAGCCAATACTGCGCGGCGATGCTGTCGGGGAACGACAGTCCGGCAGCCGTGGTGGGCGCCAAGTGTTCCGGTAGTCGTGAGCCCGGATTGCACACCACCATAAGGTTTTTCATGGTGGCCAGATAGAAGTCGAGCAGGCGGATCAGCACGCCGGACACCGGCTCGGCCGCGTCGGGGCCCAGGTGCAGCTCGCGGGCGAACAGGCGGGGTAGATCGTGATAGGTGTAGCGCCCGGACGCGCTGGTCTCCATCAGGTTCAGGTCGACCAGCGACTCACAGAGTTCCTCGACCAGCATCCGATCCGAGCCGAGGATCGCGGCCGCGCCGTCGAGCGAGAGCTCCGCGACCTCCGGCATGGCCAACATCCGAAAGGCCCTGGCCTGCGCGCAATCGAGCTGGTCGTAGCTGAGCCGGAACGCCGCCTCGACCGCGAGGTCGCCGCTGCGCAGGGTGCCCAGCCGCTGCTTCTCGTCGTCCAGCCGCTCGGCCAGGCTGCTGATGCTCCAGTTCGGCCTGGCCGCCAGCCGCGCGCCGATGATCCGGACGGCCAGCGGCAGCCCGCCGCACGCGGCGAGCACGCTGTCCACCGCGTCGGGCTCGGCGGTGACGCGCCGCACGCCCGCGATGCCTGCGAGCAGGGCGTGCGCCTCGGCCCGCGACAGCACATCGAGGCGCACGCCGAGAACGCCTACCACGCAGGGTAATTCGGGCATCGATGAGCGGCTGGTGATGAGCACCGCCGAGCCGGGTGTGCCCGGAATCAGCGGGGCGACCTGGTCGCTGTCGCGCGCGTTGTCCAGCACGATGAGCACCCGCTTGCCGTCGAGGATGCTGCGGAACTGGGCCGAACGCTCGGCCAGGGTCGGCGCGATCTCGCCCTCCGGAATACCGAGCGCGCGCAGGAAGTCGCCGAGCGTGTCCGCGGCCGGGGTGCCGGATCGAGTGCCGGGGCCGCGACCGCGGGCCTGCGCGAAGCCGTGCATGTCGACATGCAGCTGCCCGTCCGGAAACCGGTCCCGGACGCGATGACCGACGTGCACCGCGAGCGCACTCTTGCCGATCCCGCCCATGCCGCCGATCACACACACCGGTACCGCGAAACCGTCTGCGCGGGTGAGCCATTCGCTGATCCGCCGGACCGTGTCGGCACGGCCGGTGAAGTCGACGACATCGGCGGGCAACTGCGCGACCCGCCCTACCGTGCGGCGTGGCGGTCGCACGATGACCGCTTCGTTCTCGGTATCCCGTTGTGGCGCACGCAGATCCGCCCGCAGGATGCGCTGGTGCAGCTCGGCGAGCTGCTGTCCCGGTTCGATGCCGAGTCGTTCGATGAGCACCTTGCGGGTGTCGGCGTACACCGCGAGCGCCTCGGCCTGCCTGCCCGCGTGATACAGCGCGGTCATCAGCAGGCCGCGCAGCTGCTCGCGCATCGGATGCTCGCCGCACAGCGGTGTCAGCTCGGCGATCACCTCCGGATAGCGGCCGAGGCGCAGGTCCAGCTCGATGCGCTGTTCCAGCAGCGCGACCCGCCGTTCGATCAGCTGCGTGCGCTGCCGATCCGCATAGGGGCCGGGCAGCCCGGCCAGCGGCGTGCCCGACCAGAGCCGCAGCGCGGCATCGAGCCGCTCGCGGACCAGCTCGACCGCGTGCGCCGACTCTGCGTCGATCCGGTCCGGCTGCACCTCGAGCAGCATGTCCTCGACCATCTCCACGTCGACCGCGCCCTGCGGCAGCCGCAGCGCGTAGCCGCCGCCGAATCCGACGAGCACCGTGGCGGGCGCACCGGCCGCCCGGTCCGGTTCGAGCGCCCGGCGCAGGTGCAGGATGTGGTTGCGCAGCGCGCCGATCGCGCTCGGCGTCGGATGCTCGCCCCAGACGCCGTCGATGAGTTCCGGCACCGTCGCCGAACGTCCGCTGCGCAGCAACAGGGCCGCCAGCAAGGCTCGACGCTGTTTGGAACCGAGATCGAGCTCCAGTTCACCGCGCCACGCACGCACCTCGCCGAGTACAGCGAACTTCAGCATTCGGTCCTCTCTCTGACCGTCGATCGTTCAACAATGAACGTAGCCAATCGTCCGACGTCTTCGGCCGTCCTGCCCAAGTGAAGTCACCGATGAGCCACTGCTGATCTGACGTCATCGTTCAGACATCCAACCAATGGTTTCATGAGATTTTCATGACGGCTTACTGATCCGGCGCTGGTATAGGCACGAAAAGGGACATCCGACTCGGCCGGATGTCCCTTCTCGACAGTTGAGATCGGTAATAGATGTACAGATCCCGGTCACCGTATGTTTGCACGCACTCCCCGCGCCCGCTACCGCTGCTGAGCGACCGCGCGCGGTAGTGCTAGCCCCACCATCGGGCACCAGCAGGCAATACCCAGCATTCGGGTGCGCGCGGCATGGGCGCGACGGCCGCCGATTCCTAGGCTCGAAAGTGTCGGGGACGCACCAATGCCTTCCGGCTCGAACAGGAGGAAAGCACTGCTCATGAACCCATTTCGGCGCAACTCCGGCAGGGCGGCCGTCGCGGCCGCAGTGGTCGGCGCGGTACTGGCCGCGTCCGCATGCGGCGGTGAGACGTCGGCGGGTAAGACCGATGATCCGGCGAAGACGCCACCGACCGCCGTCGCCACCGCGATGGACAACGTGGTGCGCAAGGGATTTCCCGGTGTGCAGGTGGTGATCGACGGACCCGGTGGCCATCGCACCTTCACCGCGGGCGTCGGCGACCTGACCACCCGGGCACCGTTCCCGGACGACGCCCGCGTCCGGATCGGCAGCAACACAAAGACATTCGTATCGACGGTGGTGCTGCAGCTGGTCGCCGAGGGCAAGGTCGAGCTGGACGCGCCGATCGAGCGCTACCTGCCCGGCGTCGTGCAGGGCAACGGCAACGACGGCAACCGGATCAGCGTGCGCCAGTTGCTGCAGCACACCAGCGGCATACCGGACTACCTCGGCCACGGCACCGCCGACGGTGTCAAACGGGATAATGCCGAACAGCTGAACCCGGACGACGAAGCCCTCCGCTGGCAGCACTTCGACGCGGCCGATCTGGTCCGCCGGGCGATGACCGCGCCGCCGAATTTCGAACCCGGCGCGAAAATGGTCTACACCAACACCAACTACCTGGTGGCCGGCCTGTTGATCGAGCGGGTGACCGGCAATCCGGCCGCCGCCGAGATCGGCCGCCGGATCATCGAGCCGCTCGGTCTGCGCGATACCTATGTGCCCGCTTCGCGCGAAACGACCATCCGTGGCTCGCATCCGCAGGGCTACCACGTCGTGGGCGGCAAGCAGGTCGATTTCACCGACCTCGACCCGTCCTGGGGTGGCACCGCGGGCGATATGGTCGCCACGGCGACCGACCTGAATCGGTTCTTCACCGCGTTGCTGGCCGGAAAGCTGTTGCCACCAGCGCAATTGGCGGAGATGAAGCGCACCGTGCCGTTCGATCGGATGCCGGGCGCCGATTACGGCCTCGCCCTTGTTCATCGCACCGCGCCGTGCGGCAAAGAGGTGTGGGGGCACGGCGGCAGTATTCCCGGCTTCGAGACGCGCAACGGCGTGCTGGCCGACGGCACCGCGGTGACCGTCACGGTGAACCAGCTGCCGACCACCGAGGAGGGTGCCGACGCGGTCGGCGGTGTGCTCGATGCCGCGCTGTGCACCTCGTGATCGACCGTACTGCCATTCTGTACGGCTGCTCCGATATTGATTGCGGCCGAATGACTTCCGAGGAGAATCAGTGAGACGCACGAAAGGGCCGGCGATCGCCTTGGCGAGCCTGGTGGCCGGTGCCGGTCTGCTCGGCTGCGCCGGACCCGAGGCCGAGGCGCAACCGGGAGGCCCTGCGCTGGACCGCTTCTACAGCCAGCAGCTGGACTGGAAGGCCTGCGGCGACCCGAAACTGGACGAGGCGGGCGCGCAGTGCGCGGACGTCACCGTTCCGCTGAATTATGCTGAGCCGCAAGGGTCTACCCTCACGGTGGCGATATCCCGACTAGCCGCCACCGATCCCGCGCAGAAGCGCGGCGTCATGTTGTCCAACCCCGGCGGACCGGGCGGTGCTGGCCTGGATTTCATGGTCGACGTCAGCAAGGCGATGACCCCTGACGTGCGAACTCGCTACGACCTGATCGGCATGGACCCGCGCGGCGTCGGACGCTCCTCCCCTATCCAGTGCCACTGGCCGATCGGCATCGGGCTGCAGTCGGCGGGCGTCGACGCGGCAGGTTTCGCGGAATCCGTTGCGGCGCAGGGCGATCTGGCAGCGCGCTGCGCGACCACAGAAACGGCTCGACTGCCCTACATCACCACCCGCAACACCGCGCGGGACATGGACGTGATCCGCGGCATCTTCGGCGTCGACCGAATCAGCTACTACGGCACCTCATACGGCACCTACCTCGGCGCGGTCTTCACCCAGATGTTCCCCGACCGCAGCGACCGGATCGTGCTGGACAGCGCGGCGGATCCGGACAACTACGGCACCGTCGGCATGATGCAGGCGATGGGACCGGCCAATGAGGCCGCGCTCGATCTGTGGGCGGATTGGGTCGCGGCGCGTGACGACGAGTACCACTTCGGCACCGACCGGGCCCAGGTCCGCGGCGCCGTCCAGGACCTGATCCGACAGGCTGCTGTCAAGCCGATTCGCTTGGGCGAGTACGAGATCGACGATCATTGGCTGCCGCTCGTGCTTTTCGTCGGATTGGACAGCCCGCAGCAATACGGGATGCTCGCCGGTCAAGTCCGCACGCTCGCCGACGCCGCCGCCGGCAAGCCCGTTGCGCTCGACAAGACGTTGGACGCCACCCTCGGGTACGCGCTGAAGGCACGGCCACAAGACAATTCGTCGCAGATGGCCGTCCTGTGCGGCGATGTGGCAGCACCGCGGGATCCGGGGTTCTATTGGCGCAATATCGAAGCTGCCCGTCCCAGCCAACCGGTGTTCGGCCCGTTCACCAACAACATCACGCCGTGCGCCTTCTGGGCCCCGCCCGCCGAACCGGCCACCGTGGTGCGCAATTCGGTGCCGGCGCTGATCGTGCAGTCCACCGGTGACACTCGGACCGCTTACGAAGGCGCGGTCGCCTTGCACAACGACCTGAGCGGCTCCCGCCTGGTCACCCTCCAGGATGTCCCGATCCACTGGATCTTCGGGCGCTACCAGAACGCCTGCACCTACTCGGCGGTGAACACCTACCTCCGCGACGGCACCATGCCCGCCGCCGACGTCACCTGCCACGCCGACTGATCACACCGCGTAATGGCCTGAACCCCAACGGGTTCAGGCCATTACGCGTTCAGGTAGGCGAGCACGGCCAGCACTCGACGGTGGCCGACGTCCTCTGTGGACAACCCGAGTTTCGCGAAGATGCTCCGAATGTGCTTGTGCACAGCGCCTTCGCTGACCACCAGCCGCTCGGCGATGGTCCCGTTGTTGTGTCCCTCGGCCATCAGCGCGAGCACCTCGCGCTCGCGGGCGGTCAGCGCCGCCAGCGGGTCGTCGGCCTTACGTCGCACCAGCAGTTGCGAGATCACCTCGGGATCCATGGCGGTGCCGCCCGCGGCGACCCGGCGCAGTGAATCGAGGAAGCGATCGACCTTGCCGACCCGTTCCTTGAGTAGATAGCCCACGCCACCCGCGCCGTCGCCGAGCAGTTCGGCGGCGTAACTGTCCTCCACCCAGGACGACAGCACCAGCACGGGCAGGCCGGGATGCAGCTTCCTGGCGCTGACGGCGGCGCGCAGCCCGTCGTCGGTGAACGTCGGCGGCATTCGAATATCGACGATCACCGCGTCCGGCCGGTCCGCGGCCACGGCCGTGAGGAAATCGTCCGCGTTGTCCACGGCCGCGACCACCTCGATGCCCGCGGTGCTCAACAGGAGCACGAGACCCTCCCGCAGGAGAGTGTCGTCCTCGGCGATCATGACCCGCACGGCAACTCCACCCGCAACACAGTAGGGCCACCGGGCGGGCTGGTCAGCACCATGCTGCCGTCGAGCGCCTCGGCCCGGCGCCGGATACCGGCCAGACCGCCGCCGTAGGTCTCGACCGCACCGCCGACACCGTCGTCGCGGATCTCGATCCGCAGCAGCTCGGGCGGGCCACCCAGCACGAGGGAAAGGCCTTCGGCGCCTGAATGTTTGGTGGCGTTGGTGAGCGCCTCGGTGATGACGAAGTAGGCGGCCGCCTCCACCGCCGCGGGCCGCCTGCCCACCTCGCTCGAATCGAGCACACACGGGATCGGGCTGCGCGCGGCGATCGCCGAGATCGCGCTCACCAGCCCGCGATCCGAGAGCACCGGCGGATACACGTTGCGCACCACGTCACGCAGTTCGGCGAGCGCGGCCGTCGCGGTGTCCTGCGCCTTGCGGACCAGGCCGGCCGCCGCCTCGGGATCCTGTTCGCGCAGCTGATCGGCCAGGCCGAGCTGCATGATCACCGCCGCGATCCTGGCCTGCGCGCCGTCGTGCAGGTCGCGCTCGATCCGGCGCAGTTCCGCGCCGTGCGCGTCCAACGCGGCGGCCCTGGTCGCGGTCAGCGCGGCAACCCGATCGGCGAGTACGACGCCCTCGGCAGGACCGAGCAGGGCGCGAGCAAGCAGCGCCTGCCAGCGCGCCACGAGCGGGACCTGCAGAGCCAAGAAGCCGACGGGAAATGCGATGAGGAAGCTCAGCGCCGCCCGTGGCCACGAGTTGACCTCGAATCCGTAGCTGGTCAGCTCCCCGGGCGGAACATGCTGCCAAATCGCCGGGGTAACGAGCTGAACAAGCGCACTGACGGGCAACGCGGCGGCGATGAGCCCGACGAACATTCCGGTCAGCGCCTGAGCGACCAGCCAGGCGAAGTCGCGGCGATTGGCCGGGTCGGTAAAAACCGTGGTCACCCGTTGCCGCAGCCCACCGGTGAAAGGTTGATAAGCCTCGACGATCGGCTCGCCGAGTCGCTTTGCCGCCCTGCGCCGTTCGAACGACACCACCGGGCGGACCACCCGAACAGCCTCGGGCAGAGCCGGTATTCCGACACCGATCAAGCAGAATCCGGCGACCAGCAACAGGCCGATCACCGCGAACAGCGCGACCACCGACGTCACGAGGCCGACCACCAGGTAAGCGATCGCACCTGGCAGACGCCACAATCGGTCGCGCACTGCGCGTAGGGCAACCATCACGCTGTTCATGCTGTCAGAGCGGCCCGCGGCCGCGCGGACGCCACCGCGCCCGAGTCCCTCATCGACCCGGGCGCGGTGACACCGGCTTCGGTCACGCCGAGCCGGAGCCGTCCGTCGATCTACCCGCGGCACCGTCGCGCTGGCCGCTGCCGTTCGGCGGGCTCACCGCCTCACCACCGCCGAGCAGCAGCCCGGCCTGTTCCACCACGCGGGCCTCCGCGTCGATCGCCGAGTTCGACTCGCCGGCCGCCGCGTCCTTGGCCGCCTGGATGCCGCTGACCATGCGCAGCGGCACCTCTCGCCAGAACAGCACGAGGATCAGGGCGAGCAACGCGATACCGGTCGCCGACAGGAACACCGTCGACATGGATTCCGCGAAGCCGACCTTGAACGGGCGGGCCAGGTCCGGGCTGAGCTGCTGGATGACCGAGCTGTCCTTCAGCACCGCGCCCGCAGCCGAAGTGTCCTGCGCGAGCAGACCTTTCGACAATGCGACATCGGCAGGGTTGCTACTCTGCGCGCCCTCGACCACCGCGTGCTGGAATGCCGGATCGGCTGCCGCACTGCGCATCTCGTCGGAGATGTTCGGGGTCAGCTGGGAGAACAGGATGGACAGGAACACCGCGACACCGAGCGTGCCGCCGATCTGCCGGAAGAAGGTCGCGGCCGCGGTGGACACGCCCATGTCCTTGGGCGGCAACGCGTTCTGCAGCGCCAGGGTGAGCGGCTGCATCAGGTTGCCGAGCCCGAATCCGGTGCACGCCATGAAGATCATCGCGAGCCACAGCGGGGTGTCGGCGGTCAGGAAGTGCAGCAGGAACAGGCCGAGCGTCAGCATGGTCGCGCCGATGATGGTGAAGCTGCGGTAGCGGCCGGTCCGCGAGATCAGCTGGCCGGACACCACCGAACCGGTCATCAGGCCGAGCACCATGGGCAGCATCTGCAGACCCGCCAGCGTCGGGCTGGCACCGCGCACCACCTGCAGGTACTGCGGCAGCAGCGAGATGCCGCCGAACATGCCCGCGCCGACCACGAACGAGATCACCACGCCGAGCGCGAAGGTCTTGTTCTTGAAGATCCGCAGCGGGATCAGCGCCGCGTCGCGCAGCGCCTTCTCGACGAACACGAAGCCGATGACACCGGCGACGCCGATCACGTAGCAGGCAATGGAACGTCCACTGGCCCAACCCCATTCGCGACCCTGCTCGGCGACGATGAGCAGCGGGACCAGGCCGACGGCGAGGACGAACACGCCCCACCAGTCCACCCGGTCGGTGGAATGCGGCCGCTTCGGCAGCTTGAGCACCCGGTACACCACCGCGAGCGCGATCAGGCCGATCGGCACGTTCACCAGGAACACCCAGCGCCAGCCGCTGACGCCGAGGATCGTGTCCTGCCCGGCGAGCACGCCGCCGAGCACCGGGCCGATCACGCTGGAGGTGCCGAACACGGCAAGGAAGTAACCCTGGTACTTGGCGCGTTCGCGCGGCCCGACGATATCGCCGAGGATGGTCAGCGCCAGCGACATCAGACCGCCCGCGCCGATGCCCTGCACGGCGCGGAACGCCGCCAGCTCGTACATCGACTGGGAGATGGTGCACAGCAGCGAGCCGACGATGAAGATCGCGATCGCCAGCATGAAGAACTGCTTGCGGCCGAACATGTCGGACAACTTGCCGTACAGCGGCGTCGCCAGCGTCGCGGTGATCAGGTAGGCGGTGGTCGCCCACGCCTGCAGCGAGTAGCCGTCGAGGTCGTCGGCGATGGTGCGGATCGCGGTGGACACGATCGTCTGGTCCAGTGCCGCAAGCAGCATCCCGAGCATCAAGCCACTCAGGATCACCAGAATCTGGCGATGGGTGAACGCGGGTGGCGCCTCCACCTTCTCGGCGGTAGTCACGACTGCGCCTCGCTGGCGCTCGGCTCCGTCGTGCCTACGGCGGCTGTGTCTTCGGTTCGCTCGCGTTGCTCGCTCACGTGTCTTTCTCCGTCCCACTAAAGGTCTGATCCCAATTGCGGCGCATCGCTGCGATCATCTCGGGTCTGGTGCGCTCGAAGTCGTCGACGAACTGCCGGAGCAGCTCGGCGAACTCGGCCCGGGTTTGCGGCGCCCATTCGGCCATCACCCGGGACAGGTTCTCGTTGCGCCGCCTACGGACCTCTTCGGCGACCGTCCGGCCACGTTCAGTAACGACGAGCACGGTGGCTCGCCCGTCCGCCGGGTCGGCCTGCCGCTCGACCAACTGCTTGCCGACGAGCTGTGCCACCTGACGGCTCACCGTCGACGCGTCCGAGTGCAACACGTCGGCCAGTGCGCCCGATCGCATCGGCCCGTCGTGACACAGCCGGATCAGCGTGGCGAATGCGGCCGGATCGAGCCCGTCCTTGGTCCACGTACCGATCTGGGCCGCAGTACGGTCACGGATCCGCTGCAATCGGGTGAGCTGCATCGCGATCGTGTCGATCGTTTGCTCGTCCAAACCCTATACCTTTGCTTGCATCAATCAATTAGTTGCGCGATGCAAGTATGCGGACGAGCCGCCTACTGGGGCAAGTGATTTCCAGAGCTTTACTTGCCCTTGAACTCCGGTGCCCGCTTCTCGAACACCGCCTTGATCGCCTCGGTGAGGTCTTCCGACGGCAGGAACGCGGAGTTCCACGCGGACACGTAGCGCAGCCCGGCGGCCACCTGGTCCTTGTTCCGCTGATCGAGCACGTCCTTCACACCCTGCACCACCAGCGGCGGGTTCGTGGCGATTTCGCGTGCGGTGGCGTGCGCCGCGTCCAGCGCCGCCTCCTGATCCGCGAAAACGTCGTTGACCAGGCCGATCTTCTCCGCCCGCGCCGCGTCGATGTCCTTGCCGGTGTAGGCGAGTTCGCGCAACTGCCCCTCGCCGATGATGCCGGGCAGCCGGTGCAGCGACCCGATGTCGGCGACGATGGCGACCTTCGCCTCACGCAGGCTGAACTTCGCGTCCGCGCTGGCGTAGCGGATGTCGACGGCGGCGATCAGGTCCAGCCCACCGCCGATGCACCAACCGGAGATCGCCGCGATCACCGGCTTGCGGCAATCCGCCACCGCGGTCACCGCCGCCTGCAACTTGCGCAGCTCGACCAGGAACTCGGTGCGCGGCGCGGCAAACGCCTTGTCGGCCATCAGCGGGCCGAACAGGCCGCTCATCGCGGGCAGGTCGAGGCCGTACGAGAAGTGCTTGCCCGAGCCGGTGAGCACGATCGCGCGCACCTCGGGGTCGGCGTCGAGGCCGTGGAAGATCTCCGGCAGCTCCCGCCAGAAGTCTGGGCCCATCGCATTGCCCTTGCCGGGACCCGTCAACGTCACCTGCGCGACGTGGTCCTTCGTTTCTACGGTGAAAGCCTGCCAATCAGTCATTTGTACAGCGTATCGAGCAGGCGACAGACCGATACTCCGCATCCGGGAATCAGCGGTAAACACCAGATGGTGCCGTCGAAGCACAGTCGACAACCACAGCGCGAGTTTTGCGAGCGCGTTCGTGGCCCGTCTCGCGTCCGAGCGGTCGAAGCGCATGCGCCGCAGGCACGAGTCTCGACCGCTCGGACGCGAGACACCCGGGGGCCACGAACACGCCGCGCCCGCGCGGCCAATAACACAGCCCTCATGTAAACCCTGCGCAAAATCGGTGCGGCGCACTAGGTCCCACCTCACCCTCGAGCGGATCATGGAGTCAGTCAGCAAACCTCAATCATCGAGTCGGAGGCCATCATGCTGATGCATCAAGGAATCGGTCTCGAACGGTTCAACGAAATCTCCCGCGCCCGTGCGATACACGCGCTCTTCTCCTGCTGCTGCAATGTCACCTGGGCCGCCAAGCTCGCGGCCGCCCGGCCCTATCCGGATCGGGACGCGCTGCTGGCCGAGGCCGATATCGAGTTGCTCGCGTTGTCCAAGGCCGATCTGGATCGGGCACTCGAAGCAGTTGCGCACGAACAGGTCTCGGGCGGCAGCGTGACCGAGCTCGCGCGGATCACCCGCGCGCGGATCGCGCTGATGCTCGGGCCGAGCGAGGGCTATCCGGAATACTGACGCATTATCGAGTAGCCCGGCGCACCATCCGCAATCGCTCTACTCTGGTGGCATGCGCAGGTCGACATTGCCACCGATCGCCTGCCGAGTCGCGGACACCCTCATCGCCCGAGGCCATCACGGTGTCATCGTGACCCAGCCGGCACCAACGCCCACCATCGCCGATGCCGCGCGAACGCTCGGCGTCGAGGTGGGTGCCATCACCTCCGCGCTGGTCTTCCTGCTGGACGAGGATCCGGTGCTGCTGCTGGTTTCCGGCGCGCACGAGGTCGATCTCGAGTCCACCGGAAAGCGGTTGGAGGGGACGCTCACCCACGCGCCCGTGGAGATGGTGCGCGAGGTGACCGGCCAGCCGATCGGCGGCGTCGCCCCGGTCGGTCACCCGACCAACCTGCCCACCTGGGTGGACACCGCCCTCTCCAACCACCGCGAGGTGTGGGCCGCGGGCGGCCACCCGAACACGGTGTTCCGCACCTCTTTTCACGAGCTGGTGCGTATCACCGCAGGTCTCCCGATAGACGTCGACTGAATCGCCAGCCCGCCTCTCCGCGTATTCAGGACAACAAGTCGCCGCGGGCGTTATAGGCGAGCCGTAGGAACCCCGCGTAGTTTTGGACGGGTGACCGAAGCAGAACGGCCCGCCACGGACTTCCAGATCCCCGATGATCTGAGCGGGATCACCGCCGAGCAATTCCGCGCCTCGATGCGCCACTATCCGGCGGGCGTCACCGTTGTCACGCTGAACTCACCGAACGGCCCGATCGGCTTCACCGCGACCTCGTTCGCATCCCTGTCGCTGGCGCCGCCGCTCGTCTCCTTCAACATCGCGCACACCTCATCGAGCCTCACCGCCCTGCTGGACGCCGACTCGGTCGTCATCCATTTCCTCGGCGAACACCAGCACGAGCTGGCCCAACGCTTCGCCCGCACCGCCGCGGACCGCTTCGCCGACCGCTCGCTATGGACCACCCTCGACACCGGCGAACCCGTCCTGCACGGCACGCCGATTTGGCTGCGCGCCACCATCCACCAACTGATTCCCCTTGGCGATCACACCCTCGTCGTAGGCCTGGTAACCCGAGTCCACGACAACACCAACGAAACCC
Organism: Nocardia sp. NPDC050175; assembly: GCF_044459885.1. Taxonomy (NCBI): domain Bacteria; kingdom Bacillati; phylum Actinomycetota; class Actinomycetes; order Mycobacteriales; family Nocardiaceae; genus Nocardia; species Nocardia sp. NPDC050175. The sequence goes on along the minus strand of NZ_JBITJI010000002.1, from coordinate 270,311 downwards.
CCGCCGCCGCTCCCCTCCTCTACTACAACGGCCGCTACCACCGGCCCACCAGACTCGGCGACTGAACGCGGTCGCCCAGGCCGGGCGACCGCTGTTGCCGGTCTAGTCGACGAGGCAGGGGGCTGCGCCGGTGGGCGATTGGGACGTGAACGGGCGGGTTTCGGGGGTGGGGTTCCAGAGGCCCTGCGTGGTGGCGTAGTTCCAGGCCGGTCCGGCCTCGACCAGTGTGGCGATGGCCTGGATCAGGCGCTCTACGTCGGCGAGGGTGGTACCGAGGCCGATGCTGGCGCGGAGGGCGCCGTCGAGATCGAGGCGGGCGAGCAGGGGGTGGGCGCAGAAGCGGCCGTCGCGGACGCCGATGCCGTGTTCGGCGGACAGGTAGGCGGCGACATGGCCGGGGACGAAACCGTCCAAGGTAAAGGCGATGATGCCGACGGTGTCGGGGGCGTCGGTCCAGATGCGCAGCAGGTTGACGCCGGGGATGGCGGCGAGACCGTCGCGCAGTCGGTCGGCGAGCTGGTGTTCGTGCGCGGCGAGCGTGTCGGCGTCGATCTCGGAGAGTGCGTCGCAGGCGGCGGCGAGTGCGGCCGCGCCGAGCACGTTGGGTGAACCGCCCTCGTGCCGCTGCGGGGCGGGCGCCCATTCCGCGCCGGTAGTGGTGACCTCGCGGACCGCGCCGCCGCCGGCCAGGTACGGCTCGGCGTTGTCGAGCCAGTCGCGGCGGCCGACCAGCACGCCCGCACCGAACGGCGCGTACAGCTTGTGGCCGGAGAACGCGAGGTAGTCGATGCCGGTGTCGCGCAGGCTGATTCGCCGGTGCGGCGCGAGCTGGGCGGCGTCGACGAGGATGCGGGCGCCGCACTGGTGGGCGATGGTGGCCAGGCGCTCCAGCGGCAGCACCTCGCCGGTGACGTTGGAGGCGCCGGTGACCGCGAGCAGCGCGGCGGGCTTGCTACACAGCTCGGCGACCAGGCGCCCGATGGTCTCCTCGACGGTGGCCGCGGCCTGCACGACACGGCGGCCGTGCGTGGTCCACGGCAGGAAGTTGGCGTGATGCTCGATGTCGAGCACCACGGTGTCGCCGGGCACGCAGGCCGCGAGCAGGTTCAGCGAGTCGGTGGTGTTGCGGGTGAACACCACCACCTGATCGTCGGTCGCGTCGAGGAAGCGGGTCACCGAACCGCGGGCGGCCTCGTAGCACTCGGTGGAGATCCGCGAGGCGTAGCCCGCGCCGCGGTGCACGCTCGCATAGAACGGCAGCAGCTGCTGGATTCGGTCGGTGACCTGGGCCAATGCGGGTGCGCTCGCCGCGTAGTCGAAGTTGGCGTAGGTGGTCGCCCCGCCTTGGACGAGCGGCACCTGGAGGTCGTCACCGGAAACCCGGGCGAGGGGGGCACAGTTCTGGGTCGCCACAGCAGTCATCACGAAAATCCCGTCGGCTCTGGGACCCGCAATCAGGTGATTCGTCGAGTCCGCGCTTGCCGCACCCGGTCGGGTGTCAGCCCGGTCGTCACCCGGAGCACCCCGCCGCGGAGGAGGGTTGCCGACCAGCAAGCCGGGGCTGAACGCTGGTACTCATGACCTGATCCGAGATTGGCAGACATCCCCCGGCGCTGTCAACTGGTCCGCGCCGCCGCGTGTTCGCCCGGAAAACTCGCGCGCTGGTCACCGCCGGCGGGTGCGGTGGAAATCCATTGCTTCTCCGGCGACTTTGCGGTCACATCATGAGGTGTCACTTTCGCTGCTGTTCAGCTTCATCGGTCTGTGCGTGCTACTGGCGCTGACGCCGGGCCCGGATTCGTTTCTCGTGCTGCGGTTCTCGCTGGTAGACGCCCGACCGGGCATCGCGGCCGCGATCGGTTCGGCGCTGGGCGGGATCCTGTGGGCGGTGGTGGTCGCGGCCGGTGTCGCCACGCTGCTGGAGCAGTCGGCGACCGCGTATCGCGCGCTGAAGCTGATCGGCGGAATCTACTTGGTGTACTTGGGTATTCGCGCGCTGCTCGACCAGCGGCGGCAGCGCAGGGCGGGCCAGGAGGCCACCGACGCCGAGGGTCTCGCGCACGCGGGCGGCGGCACCCGCGCATCGGTTCGCTCGGCGTTCACCGCGGGCGTCGTCTCGTGCATGTTCAACCCGAAAGTCGGCCTGTTCTACCTCGCCGTGCTGCCCCAGTTCCTGACCGAGGTCACCTTCGCCAACACCCTCGCCCTCGGTGCCGTCGAATCGACCATTGCCGCGGTAGCGATGGTGCTCCTGGCCCTGGCCGCCTCGCGTGCGGTCGTACTGCTGCGCCGCCCGAAGCTCCGGGATCGGCTCGAACAGATCAGTGCCGCCATCCTGGCCACCCTCGGCGTCGGCACCGCCGCCTCCGCGGCCTGATCGATGCTGCGCGAAACGCCCTGAGCTGCAAGATCACCAAGCTCATGTGGGGAATCACACCGGAATAAGCAGGTCGGCGCAGCGACCATCCAGCGAACCCGCCGGGCAACCCGCCGACCAGGCGTTGCTTCGGCGTGTCCGGAAGAAATCGCCACGACCTGCAACAACCCCGCCCACAGTCCCGAGACGGGCAACCGCGCCGGTGAACAACAAACGTCGACAACCCCGAGTACCGTGGACAACTGGTCACCGTGGCGTTTGCCCACTGGTAACCCAGCTATGACACAAACAACACCAGGGAAGTGCGAGGCAGGTCGAATGGGAGGTGGGCAGGGCGTCATGCTCCAACCACAGGTTGATGTGACGGTGGACCCACTACTTCGGACCGCGCACACGCCACCGGCCCGGACCCTCGTCGACATCCTGACCGCGACCGCGCTGACCCATCCCGACGCACCCGCCATCGATGACGGCCAGGTGGTGCTCAGCTACCTCGAGCTCGTCGTCGAGATCGAGAAGACCATGGCCCGGCTCGCCACCGCGGGCGTGCGGCCGGGCGACCGGGTCGGCGTACGGATGCCGTCGGGCTCCCGAGAGCTTTATCTGACCATCCTCGCCGTCCTGTACGCGGGCGCCGCCTATGTGCCGGTCGACGCCGACGACCCGGACGAACGGGCCCAGCTGGTCTTCGGCGAGGCGCAGGTCACCGCGATCGTCACGGCGGCGGGCATCGAGACGACACCGGCTGGCATCCGGGCCGCGGCCGACTATCCGGCCGACGCGAGCACCAGCACCCTGCCGACTCCCGCCGACGACGCCTGGATCATCTTCACCTCCGGCTCCACCGGAACGCCGAAAGGTGTTGCGGTGACCCATCGCAACGCCGCCGCGTTCGTGGACGCCGAGGCCAGGCTCTTCCTGCCGGACGCCCCGATCGGCCCCGGCGACCGCGTGCTCGCCGGACTCTCCGTCGCCTTCGACGCCTCGTGCGAGGAAATGTGGCTGGCCTGGCGCAACGGCGCCTGCCTGGTGCCCGCCCCGCGCGACCTGGTCCGCACCGGCGCCGATCTCGGCCCGTGGCTGGTGCGCCGGGAGATCAGCATCGTCTCCACCGTGCCGACGCTGGCCGCCACCTGGCCCGCCGAGGCGCTGGACGCGGTCCGGCTGTTGATCTTCGGCGGTGAGGCGGTGCCGCCCGAGCTCGCCGAACGTCTTGCCGGAAACGGTGATACGGATCGCGAGGTCTGGAATACCTACGGCCCCACCGAAGCAACGGTGGTCGCCTGTGCCGCGCTGCTCGACGGCGCCTGGCCCATCCGGATCGGGCTGCCGCTCGACGGCTGGGATCTGGTGGTGATCGACGCGGCCGGAAACCCGGTGGCCGAGGGCGAATCCGGCGAACTGGTGATCGGTGGCGTCGGCCTGGCCCGCTACCTCGATCCCGCGAAGGACGCCGAGAAGTACGCGCCGCTGCCCTCGGTCGGCTGGGACCGCGCTTACCGCAGTGGCGATCTGGTGCGCAACGACAGCGCGGGCCTGGTCTTCCTCGGCCGCGCCGACGACCAGATCAAGCTCGGCGGCCGCCGCATCGAACTCGGCGAGATCGACAACGCGCTGCAGCACCTGCCCGGCGTCACCGGCGCCGCCGCCGCGATCCGAACGACCAAGGCGGGCAACAAGATCCTGGTCGGCTACCTCGCGGGCACCGGCCCCGATTTCGATAGCAAGGCGGCCAGAGCTCAACTCGCCGAACAGCTTCCGGCGCCGCTGGTCCCTCGGCTCGCCGTGGTCGACGAACTACCCACCCGCACCTCGGGCAAGGTCGACCGCAACGCCCTCCCGTGGCCGCTGCCGAACAACACCGACGACGACGAGAGCGATCTCACCGGCACCGCGCAATGGGTTGCCGGACTGTGGGATTCGGTGCTCGGCGGCGAGGTCACCGACCTCGATGCCGACTTCTTCGACCTGGGCGGCGGCTCGCTGGCCGCGGCGCAGATGGTCACCGCACTGCGTGCGCGTTATCCACAGATCACCGTCGCCGACCTCTACGACCACCCCCGCCTCGGCGCGCTGGTGGAACTGCTGGAACAGAGCACACCGGCGGTCGCCGTCGAGGAGCGCGTGGTGCGCCCGACGCCGCGCCGCGCCCAGTGGGCACAGGTGCTGGCCACCATTCCGCTCACCACGCTCACCGGCCTGCAGTGGCTCACCTGGCTGGCCATCGTCGGCAATGTCGCGGCCTGGTCCGGCTCGCTGCCGTGGCTGCCGCAGCTGTCCTGGTGGTGGACGCTGGTGGCGTTCCTGCTCTTCATCTCACCCCCCGGCCGGATGGCGATCTGCGTGGCCGGCGCTCGACTGCTGCTGCGCGGGGTCGCGCCCGGCCGGTATCCGCGCGGCGGCTCGGTGCACCTGCGGCTGTGGGCCGCGGTACGCCTGTCCGAGGCTAGCGGTGCGGAAAACCTCTCCGGCGCACCGTGGATGGTGCCGTTCGCGCGGGCGCTCGGCGCCAAGATCGGCAAGGGCGTCGACCTGCACACCCTCCCGCCGGTGACCGGCATGCTCGAACTGGGTGACGGCTGCAGCGTGGAACCCGAGGTCGACCTGTCCGGCTACTGGATCGACGGCGACGTCGTCCATATCGGCCCGGTCACCGTCGGACCCGGCGCGGTGGTCGGCTCTCGATCGATCCTGTTGCCCGGCACCAGAATCGGCAAGAACGCCGAGGTCGCGCCAGGCTCAGCGGTATCCGGCAAGGTCAAGGCCGAGCAGGAGTGGGCGGGCTCGCCCGCCGCGAAAATCGGTAAGGCGCACCATCGCTGGCCCGGGCACACGCCCGATCGCGCGGCGCACTGGGTGGCGATCTTCGGCGTCACCTCGATCGCCTTGGCCGCGGTGCCGATCCTCGGACTCGGCGCGGGCGGTCTCTTCATCGCCTGGTTCATCCGCGACACCCGCACCCTCGCGGGCGGTTTGGGCCGCGCCTTCGCGATCCTGCCGGTCGCCACGCTGCTCAGCCTCGCGGTCTACGCGGCGATCACCATCATCTTGGTACGACTGCTGAGCTTCCGGTTGCGCGAGGGTTATCACCCGGTACGCAGCCGGACGGGCTGGCAGGTCTGGTCCACCGAGCGCCTGCTGGATTCCGCCCGCACCTTCCTGTTCCCGCTGTACGCGAGCCTGCTCACGCCGATCTGGCTGCGCCTGCTCGGCGCGAAGATCGGCAAGGGCGTCGAGGCGTCCACGGTGCTGCTGCTGCCCAAGTTCACCACGGTCGCCGACGGCGCGTTCCTGGCCGACGACACCATGATCGCCAGCTACGAGCTCGGCGGCGGCTGGCTGCGCATCGGCGAGGCGAAGGTCGGCAAGCGCGCGTTCCTCGGCAACTCCGGCATGACCGCGCCCGGTCGCCGGGTGCCGAAAAACGGGCTGGTCGCGGTCCTTTCGGCCGCGCCGTCCAAGTCGAAGGCGGGCTCGTCCTGGCTGGGCAGCCCGCCCGTGCGATTGCGTCGCGCACCGGAAAGTTCGGACACCGCGCGCACTTTCGATCCGCCGCCGAAGCTGCGGATCGCGCGCGGCATCGTCGAGACCTGCCGCCTGATCCCGGTGCTGGTGACCTTCGCCATCGGGCTCGGCGTGCTGTTCACCCTCGCCTGGCTCGCGCAGAGCCTCGGCCATCTGCCCACCGCGCTGCTCAGCGGCTTCGTGCTGCTGGCCGCCGGCGCGCTCGCCGGCGCGAGCTCAGTGGCCGCGAAGTGGTTGCTGATCGGCCGGATTCGCGCCGAGGAGCATCCGCTGTGGAGTTCGTTCGTGTGGCGCAACGAGGTGTCCGACACCTTCGTGGAAACCGTTGCCGCGCCGTGGTTCGCGCGCGCCGCGACGGGTACCCCGGTGCTGAACCTGTGGCTTCGCGGACTCGGTGCCAAGATCGGCCGCGGGGTATGGTGCGAGTCCTATTGGCTACCGGAGGCGGACCTGGTGACACTCGGTGACGGCGCGACCGTGGAGCGCGGCTGCGTCGTGCAGACCCATCTCTTCCACGATCGCATCATGTCCATGGACACGGTCACCCTCGGTGCGGGTGCCACGCTCGGCCCGCACTGCGTCGCGCTGCCCGCCTCGACCATCGGCGAGGGCGCGACCATCGGCCCCGCCTCGCTGGTGATGCGCGGCGACACCGTTCCCCCGTCCACTCGCTGGTGGGGCAACCCGATCGCGCCTTGGTTCGGAGGCGACCCGGGAGCGGCCCGCTGATGCCGGGGAAGTTCTACGAAGCACCGATCGACGAATACCTGCCGCAGAACGGAAATCGGGGCTACCGGGTATCGCGGTACGAGCTCGACCTCACCTACAGGGTGGCCAGCAATCGGCTGGCCGGTCGCGCGGAGATCACCGCGGTGACCACCGCTGTGCAGCCGCGCTTCTCGCTCGATCTGTCCCAGGCGCTCACCGTGTCCAAGGTGTTCGTCAACGGCGCCAAGGCCGCGAAATACACCCATCAGCGCGGCAAGTTGGTGATCACGCCGCAGCAACGGATCCCGGCGGGCGGTGTGCTCTCGCTGGTCGTCCAATACGGCGGCATCCCTCGCCCGGTGCGTGGACCGTGGGGCGCGGTCGGCTGGGAGGAGCTCACCGAGGGCGCGCTGGTGGCGAGTCAGCCGAACGGCGCGGCGTCCTGGTTCCCGTGTGACGACCACCCGAGTTCCAAAGCCAGCTACCGGATTTCGATCACCACCGACAGTCCGTACTACGCGCTGGCCAACGGCACGCTGCTGCGCAAGCAGGTCAAGGCCAGCCAGACCACCTGGGTGTATGAGCAGGCCGAACCGATGGCCACCTATCTGGCGACCATCCAGGTCGGGCCGTATCAGAAGCATCGCATCGTCGCGCCGGCCAACTCGGTGCCCATGCATGCCGTCGCCCCGGTCCGGCTGCGCGCCAACTTCGAGCACGACTTCGCGCGGCAGCCGCAGATGATGGAGATCTTCACCGAACGGTTCGGGCCCTATCCGTTCGAGGGTTACACCGTGGTCGTCACCGACGACGATCTGGAGATCCCGATCGAGGCGCAGGGCATCTCGATCTTCGGTGCCAACCACTGCGACGGCAGACGCGGAGCGGAACGGCTGGTCGCGCACGAGTTGGCGCATCAGTGGTTCGGCAACAGCCTCACCATCCGGCAGTGGCGTGACATCTGGCTACACGAAGGCTTCGCCTGTTACGCCGAATGGATCTGGTCCGAGGAGGCGGGTGGCCCGACCGCCGACCAGCTCGCGCGTGCGGCCCGGCACAATCTGTCCAGGCAGCCGCAGGACCTCGCCGTCGGCGATCCGGGGCCGCAACACATGTTCGACGATCGGGTCTACAAGCGCGGTGCGCTCACGCTGCACGCGTTGCGGCTGGAACTGGGCGATCTCGGATTCTACGATCTGTTGCGGGAGTGGACGATTCGCTACCGGCACGGCTCGGTGAGCACCGAGGAGTTCACCGATCTGGCCGGGCATTACAGCCGGACGCCGCTGCGGTCGCTGTGGGACAGCTGGTTGGTCGAGAAGCCGCTGCCGCAGCTCCCGCCCTCGGCGGCGTAGTTCTGTTCAGAACACCAGGTAGCGCGAGGCGAGTTCTTCGATGAGGGGATCGTCGTCGCCGACGTTGTCGAGTGCCTCGAGATCGGATTCGACCGAGAGCCGGCGGGGATCGTCCTGTTCGTTGTCCGGTGCGCCGTCCTCCGCGAGCTGGCGCAATAGCTTCGAGCGGACACGGTCCTTCAGCGAATCACTCATGACAGCAGCTTGCCTGGTCCGCGGCGGGGAAATCACCCGGGCACGCCGGATCGGATCAGACCGGGGTGAACCAGGTGCCCCACGGCGTATTGCGCAATACGGTGTAGACCGTCAGTAGCGCGAAGAAGGTCCACATCGTGGTGCGGGAGATCGAGGGCAGGCGCATGCGCTGGCCACGCCAGGCGCGCAGGGTCCAGTCGCTCACCCACAGCACGAAGGCGAGGACCAACGGAATCGCAAGCAGGTTGCTGTGCACCGCATCCAGCAGGTGGCCGTCGGTCAGGTTGTGCACAGCGCGCATGCCGCCGCAGCCGGGACACCACCATCCGGTCAGCGCGTAGACCGGGCACACACCGTAGGAACCGTCGACGTGTGGGTCGCGCACGTGCAGCAGCACGCCGATCCCGATGCCGACACCCGCCACCAGCAGCGGCACTCCGACGCCGCGCAAACCGGGCTTGGTCGGTGCTGATTGCTGCTGCGCCGCCGGTTCCGGTGCCACGTGCGTGCTGTCCACAGCACCAACGGTAACTGCGCGCCGCCGGTCACCGCCACACCGATGGCGCTGGTCTAGTCGGGCTGTGCGAAGCGCAGGGTGTTGCCGGACGGGTCGATCAGTTCGAATCCCGGACCGCCTGGGCCGTCCTCGGGCGGTCCCGGCTTGGCGTAGCGGTACTCCTTGCCTGCTAGCTCGGTGTACCAGGCCTTGATGTCTGCCACCGCGATCCACACCACGGTGCCTGGCGTGCCGTCACCGTGATGCTCGCTGAGGTGGAATTTCGCCGCGCCACGGGAGACCTCGGCGTACAGCGGGAAGTTGTCGCCGAACCGGTGCTCCCAGTCGACGGTGAAACCCAGGTAGTCGCAATAGAACTCGTACGCCCGCGCGACATCGAACATGCGCAATACGGGGATGGGTGCTGCGAAGCCGATCGCATCGGAAGCCACCCGACGATCATCGCACCGAGGTAAGACATGATCGAATATATTTGCTATTTTCGCAGGTAGAGTATGATTTCCATTGTGGATGCCGCTGGTTTTACCCGGCTCGACGGATTCGCGATCAACGCGACTCGCAGGCTCGATTTCGGGCATGTGGGGCACTGGTCCGCACCCAAGCATCACGATCTCGACGATGACAGCGGCCGGATGGTCGCGGTCGAAATCGATCCTGGCGACGGTTCCTCCGTCGTGGTCTTCGTCCGCGCGCCCAATCGCAGCGACGTGCCCAGCGACTTCCATCCGGACGACCAGGTGTGCCTGGTGCTCCCCGAGGTGATCGCCGCGCTGTACTCCACCAGCTGAGCGAGGGCGCGGAAACCGTTACTGGATCGCCACTTTCGCGGGCTAACGGAGCCTGTCAGGTGGTGCGATGAAGTGAGCAGAGGCCCATCTTCGACCGGTTTTTTTGTGAAAAGAGACGGTGTCACTGCACCGAATTCCGGGTATTCAACCCAGTGAGCCAGAAGTTCCGCCGCGGCGCGCTTGCACTAGCAAGCACTCAGCTTGCACTGTACTGTGGCGGCAGACACAAAGGAGTGCCCGATGCTGGTGAAGTCGATGAAGACTTTGGCGGACGCGCGTAATGGCGCCCTGACCGCCGCTTATCGTGCCGGACTGCGATCACGCACCTTCCGCACTGCGTCGTTGAACGCTCCCACCGCGCCGCTCGAGGTCATCCCGGTCACCACCGTCGACGGCACCCGCCTGCGGGTACACGCCTACGGCCCCGCCGACGGCGACGTGATCGTGCTGATCCACGGCTGGAGCTGCAGCATCGAGTACTGGAATCCGCAGATCAACGCCTTCGCCGACCGGTATCGGGTGGTCTGCTACGACCAGCGCGGCCACGGCGCCAGCGAACTCGGCGCCCGCATGCCGAGCCGGGACACCCTCGCCGACGACCTGTCCGCCGTGCTCGACGCCGCCCTGCGCCCCGGCCAGCGGGCCGTGCTCGCCGGGCACAGCATGGGCGGAATCACCGTGCAGGCGTGGGCGGCTCGCTACCCCGAGCAGGTCGCCCGCCGCGCCTCGGCGGCCATCCTGCTGAACACCACTGCGGGCAACATCCGGTACGACACCGACCTGCTCCCCCTACTGAACAAGCAGCTCACCGTGCAGAACAAGCCGGTCACTCTGCTCGGCGCCCCGGTCCGTCTGCCCACCTTCGTCTCCGAGACGGTGCTCACCAGCCCGGTCCCGCTGCCCGGCGGCTGGCTGGTCGGCGCGGTGCTCAAGGACCGGGTGATGAGCAAGCACGCCACCGCCGACGAGGTGAACTTCGCCCTCGGCATCGTCCGCTCCTGTCGCCCCCTTGCTCGCGGCAAGCACGCCGCCGCCCTGGCCGATCTCGACGTCAGCGACGGCGCCGCGCACCTGACCATCCCCACCACGGTCATCTCCGGCAGCCACGACCGGCTGCTGCCGGAACGGATGGCCCGCCGCATCGCCGACACCCTGTCCCGCACCGGCCATCTCGCCGCGTACCACAGCTGGCCGACCGGCCACCTCGGCAATATCGAGGCCGCCGACCGCTTCAACGCGGAACTCGAGCTGGTCGCCCAGCAGGCCAATCTCCGCACGGCCGTCGCAGGCTGACCCCGATCGTTCTCCTGGGCCGGTCAACGGCGCCCGGCCCAGGAGCAACACCCACTACCGATCAGTTCGTCGGCGCGACGTTGTCCTTACTGCCGAGCACGCAATCATCCCTCGGCAGAAGAGGTTATTCCAAGGTTGTGGCACAACATCTTTCGTGAGCTGAACGGATCAGTCGAGATCGGCGAGCTTGTCGGACAGGACCGCGCGCTCACGGTCGTTGGCGCACAAGGTGATAGCGCGGGTCAGTTCGGCGCGTGCCTCCGCTGTTCTGCCCAATCGGATCAGGAGTTCGCCGCGCACGCTCGGCAACAGATGCGAGGCCGATAACGCTGGGGCGGAGGACAATTCGTCGACGATCGGCAGTGCCGCAGCCGGTCCCTGCGCCATCGACACCGCCACCGCGCGATTGAGGTCGACCACCGGCGAGGGTGCCAGTCGCCCGAGCGCTTCGTACAGCAGCACGATGCGGTCCCAGGCCGTGTCCTCGACTGATGGTGCGACAGCATGACATTCGGCGATCGCGGCCTGCAGGCCGTAAGCGCCCAGCCCTCGCCCGACCCGCACCGCGCGATCCAAGGCCGCGCGGCCACGACGGATCGCCGCGCGATCCCAACGACGACGGTCCTGCTTCGCCAACAGGACCGGGTGTCCGTCCGGTCCGGTGCGCGCGGGAAAACGCGCTGCGGTGAGCTCGAGCAGCGCCAGAAGTCCCTGTGCCTCAGGCTCGTTCGGCACCAACCGAGCGAGCACCCGGGCCAGTCGCTGCGCCTCGCCCGCGAGCTCGGACCGGATCAACTCGCTGCCGGAACTGGCCGAGGCCCCCTCGGTGAAGATCAGATACACCACGTTGAGCACCGAGCCGAGCCGCACGGCCCGCTCCTGCGCCGACGGCACCTCGAACCGCACCCTGGCCGCCGCCAGCGTCTTCTTGGCCCTGGTGATCCGCGCCTGCACGGTCGCCGTCGGCACCAGGCATGCCTTGGCGATCTCGTCGCTGGTCAGACCGCCGATGACGCGCAGCGTGAGCGCGACCCGGGACTCTCTGGACAGCGTCGGGTGACAGGAGATGAACATCAGCGCGAGGATGTCGTCATCGATCTGGTCCGGATCCCACAGCACGTCGTCGGTGGGCTCGGCCGGTTCGCTACCCGAGACGGCACCGCCCTCGCCCAGGTTGCGGGCAAGGACGGTGTACCGGTCGTCGAGGGCGGAGCGCCGCCGGAACGCGTCGATGGCCCGCCGCCTGCCGACGGTGAGCAGCCACCCCGCGGGATTGCCAGGCACCCCGTCGCGCGGCCAGGTCACCAGCGCCTCGGCCAGCGCCTCCTGGGCGAGGTCCTCGGCAAGTGAGAAATCACCGGTGTAGCGCGCCAGCGCGCCGACGATCCGAGCGGATTCGATCCGCCAGACGGCGGCGACGGCCGCACGACCGGTGTGCTCAGCCATCGCCCGCCGTCCCGCTCAGAGCTGACCGGTGGCTTCGCGCCACGCCCGCTCCTTCTGAATCCACTCGTTGTCCTGCGGGAATTCGTCGATCGAGGAAACCCGCCTGATCTCGGTCTTGAAGCCGGGCGAGGCCATCGGCATGCGCTTGGCCCACTCGATCGCCTCCTCCTTCGACGCCACATTGAGAATGTAGAAGCCGCCGAACAACTCTTTGGTCTCACCGTAGGGGCCGTCGGTGACGATCGGCTGCTCGGACGAGTAGTCGACGACCACGCTCTCGGCCGGATCCTCGAGCCCCTCGGCCGCGAGCAACACCCCGGCCCGGATCAGCTCCTCGTTGAACTGCCCCACGATCTCGAGCATCTTCTCGAAGTCGATCTCGCCCATCCCCGCATACGCCTCGTCCGTCGCGCGCATCACCAGCATGTACTTCATGGTTTCGTCTCCTAGGTGCGTCCGGGTCCCCTCTGGACCCTTTCACCCTTAGGTCGAACGGGCGACACCGAAGATCGACACGCCCCCGAAATTTCTTTTTCGGGCACCGAGTCCTAGGGCTGGTCAACTGATCGATGATGATGAGTCGCGGTTCATCCGGGCGGCGAGGGGTGCGATGACACAGCCTGCACGGGGTCGAGCAGCCGCAACGAGCACAAGTCGAACCAGAGGGACCTTCATGACATCAACCGACTACCAGGCACTGCACTTCTCCCAGTCGAACCCGGCGGGCCCCGGCCAAGCGGACGTGCCGAACCTACTGCGCACCATCGCATCCACGATCGAAACTCTTGGCCCGGTCACGGTGGCGGACCTGATCCTGCACAACGAGATCACCGCAGACGGCAACTGGCCGTCGATCACCGTCTACTACCGCAAGACCGGAGCCGAGTAGCACTGGACAACGAAAAGCCCCTGCATGCGAATCCGCATACAGGGGCAACAGCACCGGAGCCGCCTGCGAGAATCGAACTCGCGACCTTTTCATTACGAGTGAAGCGCTCTACCGACTGAGCTAAGGCGGCGTGCCTTTCGGCGTGGCGAGTCTATCGTCTCGGGGGGTGGATCGCGAAAACGGGTGGTCACCGTGGGCGGTGTCAGCCGGATTGGGCGGCCATCAGGGCGGCGGCGAGGGCGGCCAGGGCGAAGCGGGGTTTGACGTTGACGTCGAGGGCCTCGCGGCAGGCGAGGACGGCGTCGATGGATTTGAGCAGGCCCTCGGGGCGGACGCGGTCGGCCAGATCGTGGATCTGGTCGGACATGTCGGGGTGGGTGAGGGCCACGCCGGAACCGTTGCGGGCGGCACCGAAGCGGACGGCGAGCGCGTCGCGGTAGACACCGGCGACGTCGATGAGGGCGCGGTCGAGCGAGTCGCGGCCGGTGCGGGTGGCCCGCGACTTCTGCCGTCGCTCCAGGTCTTTCAGCACGCCGGCGGAACCGCGGGTGGCGCCCGCCGCGCCCTTGCCGGTGCCGCCCGCGCCCATCGCGGTGGCCAGTTCTTCGCGTTCACGGTCGTCGCGGCCCGCGCTCATCTGTTTGGCTTCGTCGTCGGCGGCCTTGACCAGTTCGTCGGCGGCGGCATAGGCGGCGCCGGGTTTCGAGGCGGCGCCGACCAGGGCCAGCGCGCGCTGGCGACGAGCGCGCGCCTCTTCGTCGGTGGCCAGGCGCCGGGCGCGGCCGACGTGTCCGCCGCTGATCGAGGCGGCCCAGTTCGCGGTCTTCTCGTCGAGCTTGTCGCGTTCCATCAGCACCCGTGCGATGGCGGGCACCGAGGGCGTCACCAGATGCACGTGCCTGCAACGGGAGCGCAGGGTCACCGAGATGTCTTCGGGGTCGACCGACGGCGCGCACAGCAGGAACACCGTCCGGTCCGGCGGCTCCTCGACCACCTTCAGCAGCACGTTGCCCGCGGCCTCGGTCAACCGGTCGGCGTCCTCGATGACGACCACCTGCCACCGGCCGGTGCTCGGCCTGCGCGAGGCGATCTGCACGATCTCGCGCATCTCCTTGGTGCTGATGCTCAGCCCCTCCGGGATCACCCGGCGCACGTCGCCGTGCGTGCCCGCCATGGTGGTGGTGCAGGCGTGGCAGCGACCGCAGCCAGGCGTGCCTGGGTCGGTGCACTGCAACGCGGCCGCAAAGCACAGCGCCGCAACGGATCTGCCCGATCCGGGCGGCCCGGTGAACAGCCACGAATGCGTCATCGCCCCCTGGACGACCTCCGCGCGGGCCGCGACCGAGGCAGTCGTGAGCGCGGACTCGACCGCATCCTGGCCGACCAACCGATCGAAGACACCTGCCACGCCGTACACCCTAGCCGCCCGCACCGACACAGATCGCCCGGTCGGGTGCGGGCGACGCGCACGCGGCTATTGACCGTGCCGGCCGCCGGGCGGATCCTCGAGAAGGAGGTGGAATCACCGTGAGAATCCTGTTGATCACCGGCGATGCGGCCGAAGACCTCGAGGTCATGTACCCGTATCAGCGTCTACTCGAAGAGGGCCACGAGGTGCATATCGCGGCCCCCGCCGTCAAGAAGTTGCAGTTCGTGGTGCACGACTTCGTCGACGGCTTCGATACCTACACCGAAAAGCTCGGGCACAGTTGGCCTGCCGACGTCGCGTTCGCCGATGTCGATCCGGCCACCTACGACGCGTTGGTCGTGCCCGGCGGCCGGGCACCGGAGTACCTGCGCAACAATCCGGACTGTCAGCGCCTGGCGCGGCACTTCGCGGAGGCGGGCAAACCCATCGCCGCGCTGTGCCACGGACCGCTGATCCTCGCTGCCGCAGGCGTACTGGTCGGCCGCTCGTGCAGCGCGTACCCGGCGTTGGCCCCGGATATCGAGGCGGCCGGAGCCAAATTCGTGGACAGCGAGGCCTACGTCGACGAGAACATCGTCACCGGCCGGGCCTGGCCCGATCATCCCGCGTGGATGCGTGAATTCCTCAGGGTGCTGGGCAAATAGCGCGAAATCCGGTCGCGGGTCGGGCGCTCCGCCCGACCCGCGAACTCAGGAATTTCCGACGCCGGTCTTCTTCGCCGCCGTCTTCTGCGCGGCGGTCTTCTTGGCCACCGTCTTGGTGGTCGTCGACTTGCTGGCCGTCGCCTTCTTGGCGGCGGTCTTCTTCGCCGCAGTCTTCTTGGCGGGCGCCTTCTTGGCCGCAGCCTTCTTCTTCACCGGTCCACGCGCCCGGCGATCGGCGAGCAGCTCCATCGCCCGCTCCGGGGTGATCGACTCGATCTCGTCGCCCTTGCGCAGCGTGGCATTGGTCTCGCCGTCGGTGACGTACGGACCGAAACGTCCGTCCTTGATCACCATCGGCTGGCCGGAGGCCGTGTCGTTGCCCAACTCGCGCAACGGCGCCGCGGCGGACGCCTGCCGCCCGCGCCGTTTCGGCTCGGCGTAGATCTTCAGCGCCTCGTCGAGCGTGACGTCGAAGATCTGATCCTCGCTGGTGAGCGAACGAGAGTCGGTGCCCTTCTTCAGATATGGGCCGTAACGGCCGTTCTGCGCGGTGATCTCCTCGCCGGAGGCCGGGTCCGCGCCGACCACACGCGGCAGCGACAGCAGCTTGAGCGCGTCGTCGAGCGTGACCGAGGCCAGGTCCATCGACTTGAACAGCGACCCGGTGCGCGGCTTGGGCGCGACCGCCTTCTTCGCCGTCTTCTTGGCGGGCGCGGCGGTTTCCTCGGCGGCGGGCTCGGGCAGCACCTCGGTGACGTACGGGCCGAAACGTCCTTCCTTGGCGACGATTTCGTGCCCGGACGTCGGATCCGTGCCCAGCGAGCGGCCCTCCTGCGGCGTCGAGAACAGCTTCTCGGCGACCTCGATGGTCAGCTCGTCCGGCGGCAGATCGTCGGGCAGGTTGGCCCGCTGTGAGATCGAATTGCCTTCGGGGTCATCGGGATTGACGACCATCCGCTCCAGGTACGGACCGTACCGGCCGACCCGGACGACGACGTCGCGTCCCTCTTCGTCGGCAAAGAGCTTGATGGAGTTGATTTCTCGCGCGTCGATGTCGTCGAGCCGCTCGCCGACCATCTTCTTCAAGCCGCCCGAGCGGGCCACCGAACCCTCGGCACCGGTCTCGCCGCCGAAATAGAAGCTGGACAACCAACTTCCGCGCTGCTCGCGGCCACCGGCGATGGCATCGAGGTCGTCCTCCATGCCCGCGGTGAAGTCGAAGTCGACCAGTCGGCCGAAATGCTCTTCCAGCAAACCGATCACGGCGAACGCCACCCACGACGGCACCAGCGCGCTGCCGCGCTTGTACACATAGCCGCGGTCGAGAATCGTTTTGATGATCGACGCGTACGTCGAAGGCCGGCCGATGCCGAGCTCTTCGAGCGTCTTGATGAGCGAGGCTTCGGTGTATCTCGCGGGCGGATTCGTGCTGTGCCCATCGGGATTCAGCTCGACCGCGGTGACGCCCTGGCCCTCGGCAAGTGCGGGCAGCCTGGATTCGGCGTCGTCGGATTGACCGCCCGCCTCCTCGTCCACGCTCTCCACGTAGGCCTTGAGGAAGCCCGCGAAGGTGATGGTGCGACCCGAGGCGGAGAACACGCATTCCTCGCCGGTGGTCGCGGTGCCGGTGATGCGCAGGGTCAGCGTGGTGCCCCTGGCGTCGGCCATCTGCGAGGCCACGGTGCGCTGCCAGATCATCTCGTAGAGCCGGAACTCATCGTTGTCCAGTCGCGCGTGCAACTGGCCCGGGGTGGCGAAGGTGTCGCCGGCCGGGCGGATCGCCTCGTGTGCCTCCTGCGCGTTCTTCACCTTGCGGGTGTACTGCCGCGGTGTCGGGTGCACGTACTCGGTGCCGTAGAGCTGCGTCGCCTGCGAACGAGCCGCGGCGATCGCCGACTCCGACAGCGTGGTCGAGTCGGTACGCATATAGGTGATGTAGCCGTTTTCGTACAGCCGCTGCGCGACCCGCATCGTGCGCTCGGAGTTGAAGCGCAGCTTGCGCCCGGCCTCCTGCTGCAGCGTCGAGGTCATGAACGGCGGATACGGCTTGCGGGTGTACGGCTTGGCCTCCGCGGAGGAGACCACCAGATCGGCGCCGTCGAGCGCCTGCGCCAAGCGGTGCGCGTAGGCCTCGTCCAGCACGACCACCCCGGAGGCGGTCTTGAGCTGGCCGTCCGAGCTGAAGTCACGACCGGTCGCGACGCGCGCGCCCGCCACGTTCACCAGCCGCGCCCCGAAGGTCCGCGGGTTACTGGTGTCACCGTCTTCGCCCGGGCCCGCGTCGAGTTTCGCGGCGATATCCCAGTATTCGGCGGAGCGGAACGCCATCCGCTCGCGTTCGCGCTGGACGATCACCCTGGTGGCGACCGACTGCACCCGGCCGGCCGAGAGCCGGGGCATGACCTTCTTCCACAGCACCGGACTGACCTCGTAGCCGTACAGCCGGTCCAGGATGCGGCGGGTCTCCTGCGCGTCGACCAGATCGTTGTCGAGGTCTCGCGTGTCGGCCGCGGCCGCCTGGATGGCGGGCTCGGTGATCTCGTGGAACACCATCCGCCGGACCGGGACCTTGGGCTTGAGCGTTTCCAGCAGGTGCCAGGCGATCGCCTCGCCCTCCCGGTCGGGGTCGGTGGCGAGATAGAGCTCGTCGGCGTCCTTCAGCAAGCTCTTGAGCTCGGCGACCTTGGCCTTCTTATCGGGGCTCACCACATAGATGGCCTCGAAGTCGTGGTCAACGTCGACGCCGAGGCGCGCCCAGGACTCACCCTTGTATTTGGCGGGAACGTCCGCCGCCCCCCGTGGCAAGTCCCGGATATGGCCCACCGAGGCCTCGACCGTGTAGTTACGGCCTAGGTAGGGCGCTATCTTTCGGGCCTTGGTTGGGGACTCGACGATCACGAGACGACGCAGGGGACGGCCCTGGTCGGCTGCACCGCGGTCTCGTGTTGCCACCGGCGAATACACCTTTCCTGTCGACCCGCGCTGACGCTTTTCGGCGCTGTGCGCGGCTGGGGCAAGCGGGGACGACGGCTGGGCGTCGCCACCAGACACGTTTATACCTTGACGCTACGTGTGGTCGAGTGCTTGCGACTTGAACCACAGAGCGTACGCGCGTCACTGCGAATCAGTATGCCTTGTGTTCAGGCCTCGGCTGCGCCACGGCGTGTTCACAACGCCCTGACCTGAGTCGCTGGGTGTGTCTTTGCCCTAGATATAGCTCGTCCCCCACCTCCGGGTTACCGGCGGTGAGGGACGAGTGTTGGATGGCGTCGCTCAGCTGAGCGCGCGAACTCCGGTGGCCTGCGGGCCCTTGGTGCCCTGGCCGACCTCGAACTCGACCTTCTGGTTCTCTTCGAGGGTGCGGAAGCCCGAACCCTGAATTTCGGAGTAGTGGACGAAGACGTCAGCGGAGCCGTCCTCGGGCGCGATGAAGCCGAACCCCTTCTCCGCGTTGAACCACTTCACAGTTCCCTGTGCCATTCTGTTCCTTCTCTTTTCTTACCGGAACGGCGGACAACTGGGTTCGTCCACCGGGCCCGTTCCGACCGCTGTACTGTTGGTTCCCCCTGCAGGAAAGCACCAAGCACACCGTTCGCAACATCGATCCTGCTGACGGTTTGGACTTTGGATCCGACCCTCGAACACAGAAGCTTGCGACCAGGAACCAGTGAACCATGTCTCCGAGCAATTCAACAGTCGAGTTACCGACAATTTGCAAAAAAGTTGATCTTGCGAATGCGCAGGTGAGGGACACAATGCCAGAATCCGGACTTGAGGTTCGTTTGCCTCCCGATAACCGAGTGGGCGTATGGCAAACAGCCTGTGACCCAGGTCGCTATTTGGTATCGAATTGGCAGGTAGGGCTTCCTAACCGCGCACGTTTCACACTTTCTCAGCGTGTCGCGGCGCGCGCCGCATGAATCCGACGAACTCGACCGCCCGTGCGGCACTCCCTAACGACCTCAGCTACGGGACATCGTTGCTGAATCGTGTCCTAGCCGGCGCACCCGCTGACGACCCTCGGCTAACCCATGTCGTCGAGCTACCGGCACGCGCCGCCGAGGTCACCACCTGGCCCGATTGGACATCGCCAGAGGTGATCTCGGCATTACAGGACACCGGGGTGGCCGCGCCCTGGAGTCATCAGACCCGCACCGCCGACCTCGCCTTCGGCGGCGCCAACGTCGTGGTCAGCACCGGCACCGCGTCCGGTAAGTCGATGGGATATCAGCTGCCGGTATTGACCGCGCTGCGCGAAGACCCACGTGCCACCGCTATTTATCTGTCACCTACCAAAGCACTCGGCGCCGATCAGCTGCGTGCGGTCGGCGCACTGACCCACGAGGGACCACTGCGCGATATTCATCCGGCGACCTATGACGGCGATACGCCCGCCGAGATCAGGCAGTGGGTACGGGCGAACGCACGCTGGGTTTTCACCAACCCCGACATGCTGCATCTCGGCATCCTGCGCTCGCATCAGCGCTGGGCACGGGTGCTGCGCAGGCTGCGCTACATCGTCGTCGACGAATGCCACGCCTATCGCGGCGTTTTCGGTTCGCACGTGGCGCTGGTGCTGCGCAGGCTGCGCCGGATCGCCGCGCGTTATGGCGCCGACCCGGTGTTCGTGCTGTGTTCGGCCACCACGGCGGAGCCCGCGGCCGCCGCGTCCCGGCTGATCGGGGCACCATGTGTCGCGGTCACCGAGGACGGATCGCCGCAGGGGCCACGCACCGTCGCATTGTGGGAGCCGCCCCTGCTCACCACGGTGACCGGCGAAAACGGCGCACCGGTCCGGCGGGCGGCCACCACGGAGGCCGCGCGGATCATGGCCGACCTGGTGGTCGAGGGCGCGCGGACACTGACCTTCGTGCGGTCGCGGCGGGCCGCCGAGCTCACCGCGATGGACGCGCGGCGGCTGCTCAGCGAGATCGATCCGAGCCTTGCCGAGCGCGTTGCCGCCTATCGGGCCGGGTACCTGGCCGAGGATCGGCGCGAGCTGGAGACGGCGCTCTCGGACGGTTCGCTGCTCGGCGCGGCGACCACCAACGCGCTCGAGCTCGGGGTCGATATCGCCGGGCTCGATGCCGTGGTGATCTGCGGTTTTCCCGGCACGGTCGCGTCGTTCTGGCAGCAGGCCGGTCGGGCGGGGCGGCGCACCCAGGGGTCGTTGGTACTGCTGGTGGCCAGGGACGATCCGCTGGACACCTACCTTGTGCACCATCCGGAAGCGCTGCTGGACAAGCCCGTCGAGGCCACCATCACCGATCCGCGCAACCCTTATGTACTGGGTCCGCAATTGCTCTGCGCCGCGTTGGAACTGCCGCTCACCGATGTCGAGGTGGACGAGCTCGGCGCTCGCGAGGTGCTCACCGGCCTGGCCGAGAAGGGGCTGATCAGGCGGCGCGTGGCCGCGGGCGACGAGGAGCGCGGGCGCTGGTACGTCACGGCGGAAACGCAGCCGCACGACGCCGTCGATGTCCGCGGTGGGATCGGCACGCCGGTGGCCATCGTGGACGGGGAGACCGGCAGATTGCTCGGCACGGCCGATGCCGGGCGGGCGCCCGCGACGCTGCATCAGGGCGCCGTTCACCTGCATCAAGGCGATACCTATGTGGTCGACGAGCTGGACCTCGAGGACGGTGTCGCGTTCGTGCACGGCGCCGAGCCCGGGTGGACCACCAGCGCTCGGTCGGTCACCTCGATCGCCATCGACGCGATGACCGACCAGCGTCGCCACGGCCACGTGACGACCGCATTGGCGCAGGTCAGGGTGACCAGTCAGGTGGTCGGCTACTTGCGGACCCTGGTCACCGGCGAGGTGCTCGACCTGGTCGAACTCGACATGCCCGAGCACACGCTGCCGACCAGGGCGGTGCTGTACACGGTCAGCCCGGAGTTGTTGGCGCTGGCCGGCATCGACGCGGCGGACGTGCCGGGCGCGCTGCATGCCGCCGAGCACGCGGCGATCGGGCTGTTGCCGCTGGTGGCGACCTGTGACCGGTGGGATATCGGCGGGGTCTCCACCGCCGAGCACCCGGATACCGGGCTGCCGACGGTATTCGTCTACGACGGCCAACCGGGCGGGGCGGGCTTCGCCGAGCGCGGGTTCGCCCAGCTGCAGCGCTGGCTCTCGGCGACCCTCGCCGTCATCGAGTCCTGCGCCTGCGCAGCGGGCTGTCCGTCCTGCGTACAGTCACCCAAGTGCGGAAACGGGAACCATCCGCTCGACAAGGCCTGCGCCGCACGATTACTCACCGCGGTGCTGGCCGAGCTGTCGGTCAGGTGACGGGCCGAGCCCGGTCCGTGACGGTGCCGAGCTCGGCGCGTGCTCGAATAGCGACCTGACCTGCGCGATCACCGGCGCAGGCGGTCGCCACCGTTGCCGGACCGCGGTCCGGGCAGGGTAGCCGAATAAAGAGGAATGTATTCAGGTTAACTGCGCTATTGCCACATCGTCGCCTGCGTACATGCGCATTCATTCGATTCTTTATCCGCATACCTGCGGACAATTGTGCCGTCTGAAATTATTTGGCCAGGGCAATTGCCAATTTCCGCCACTCGGGACAACGCCGGGAGTGCGCGTCCGCACTTAGGTTTCTCTCAGTCTTCTACCGGTCCGGCCCGTGCGACAGCGCGCACCATGCGTACTCCTAACAGACCCATTGGTACATTCCTGTTAACAATCACAGTTGCGTCCCACTCCGCGACTTCACACGCTTCCATCCGCACCGCCATCCGCCGCGCAACCGCACCCGCCTCGGCACACCCCGCATCGCCTCCTTCGGCCAATGCCCCGGCCGCCGCGAGCGCCGCCAAATCCGCCGCCGCCTGCGCCCGATGCCGAGTGACAACCACCACACCCACCTGCCCGACCATCAGCGTCCCGGCGATAAGCCCAGCCAACGCAAGACACGCAAACACCGTCGCCGCTCCGGCGTCACCCCGAAGCCGCGCAAGCGCACCCGCCCGGCCACCATGATCCGGCCAACGATGCCCAGACAACGGCCGAAAACACGCAGCCCACACCCGAACAGCGCCGCTGACCACGCGCTGCCGGGCGGGCGGCGATCGATGACACAAGCGCGCCAAGGCGCTCACGATTGCACCTCGCCGACACGCGGCCCCTCGCGCGCTGACGCGCTGTGCCTTCGGTTCCCGCCGACAGACGCTCACGGTGTTATCCCTGGCTCGCGTGACGCGACGGCGTCTGCGTGGAGGGTCAGCAGGGGTAGGAGTGGTGTTCGGGCGGTGACTCGGGCGATTACCTGGCTGCCCTCGCGCTGTATCGAGATGTCCGCGGTTGGGGGTGCGACGCGGCGGGCCGCTGAGATCGCGTTGGCTTCGTCGCCGCGGGCGGACAGGCGGGCCGCCTCGCGGGCGGCGTCGACACAGCGCACCTGTGTCGACGCCGCCAGCAAAGCTCCGATACACAGCACCATCGCGACGACGAGGGTAGCGAGAGCGATCGCCGCCTCGACCGTCACCGAACCACGATCATCGCCGAGAGACATTGCACCACAAGGCTTTACCCCATACGGCGATGTTTCTACACGGCGGTGTTGAGGGCCCGATCGATGATCTTCGTCAGCGCGTTCACAATGCTGTCGCCGGTCACCACCCCGTACAGCACCGCACCGAACGCCGCGGCGGCGATCGTGCCGATCGCGTACTCCGCCGTGCTCATCCCGTCGTCGGCGACCACCGCGTGCATGATTCGCAAACGCAGCTCCGTATATACAGCCCTCGAGCCGTGGCTCGCGTGGCTCGTCATTCGCTCGATCCGCACCTGATTCCCCTCTCACCTCACCCCGCGCGGCCGATCCGCGCGGGCGTGTTCCGATGGGCCGTGCGGTCCTCGCGGGCACGGGTCCGGCCGTGACCCGCTCGCGCACGACCCCGCCACGTGGACGCTCACTCACAGCAGTCCGCCGCCGAGCACCCGGCCGGCCAGTCCGATCACCACCGGGACGATGCCGAGGCAGACGAAGGCAGGTAGGAAGCAGAGTCCGAGTGGGCCGCCGATCAATACTCCGGCTCGCTCGGCTCGGGCCGCAGCGGCATCCTCGACCGCAGCCCGGCGTTGTTCGGCCAACTCGCCGACGGCGACCGCCATCGAGGCGCCCGACCGCGCCGACCGTCGCGCCATCCGCGCCAGGGACTCGACCTCCTCGGCACCCGCGCGCCCGGCTCCGTCCGCCGCCGCGCGCTCCCACGCCGTCGCGGCATCGGCGCCGAGTGCGAGCAGATCCGCGGCTCGGCGCAGCGCCTCCCCCAACGGTTCCGGTGCGCCGGGCGCCACCGCCCTGGCCGCGCCCACCATCGGCAGTCCTGCTCGCAGACACGCCGCCAGCAGGTCGAACACTGAGGCCGATGCGAGCGGGTCCAGCTTCTGCTCGGACGCAGGGGCGGCGGCTTGCGTGACCTCCGGCGGCCGAAAGGCCCGCAGGCGACGGCTCACCGCGACCCGGCCCGGCAAGACGATCAAAGCGGCCGCAAGCAGCAACGTCGGCAGTGCCGGACAACCTACCGACAGCTCCACCCAGAGCCTCCCCACGCACGTTGTCAGACGAATATTCCTCTACCGCAAGGTAAGTCGTGAAAGGCGAAGCCGAGTCAGCAGTTAGTGACGAATTCGTTTGCCGCGCAATGGTTTGTGCGCCCAGGCCGTAATTGACTTGCTTCATACGAGCACCTTTCGGGTGATGACATCGGTCCACAGCAAGCCCGCGCAGGCGAGGGCGGCACCCAGTGGCAGCACGACTGTGCCCGCCGATGACGCGAAGAGGACGTGCAACGGCGCGGCGCCCATCAGTTGGCCGAGACCGATGCCGAGCAGGGGTAAGGCGGCCAGGACGGTGGCGGTCGCGCGGGCACCGGCGAGGGCGGCGGTGGTGCGGCCGTGAAAACGGATGCGGCCCACCAGGTCTGTGCGTGCGGCGGACAGCAACTCGGCGAGCGCGAGTCCGTGCCGCTCGGCCACCTGCCATGCGTCGGCGATGCGGGACAGCTCGCCGGCCACGATGGAGTCCGGATGCCGTAGTCCATCGGCGGCGGAACCGCCCAGCCTGCTGCGCCCGGCGCTCACGGCGAAAGCTTTGGCGGATTCGCCCCGTGCCTCGTTTGCCGCGACCTCGGCGGCGGCGCTCGGATGCGCGCCGACTCGCAGCTCGCCGATCACCGCCTCCAATGCGTCCAGCAGATGGGCACATTCGGCGCTCCTGCGCCGATCCCGACCCGCTCGACGAACCCGGAATCCCACTGTCCCCACCACCATTGCCGCTGCAAGGAACGGACCGATCCCGAACACCAGCACAGCCACGACCCCGCCGCAGGCAATGACTCGAAGTACCGTGTCGCGCCGCACTTTTCCAGCCTCGATCGGCTCCGCGAACAGACCGTCGAATCGACGACGCGAAGTCGAAGGCGGCACCGTGAGCAGTGCCAGCGCGAGACACGTCAACGCGACGGTCACCGGCTGGCCCAGTTCGGTGCTGCGCCCGGCCGTTCGGCACTCATCGGTCGAGCCTCTCGTCGAGGAGCCGGGCCAGGTCGTCGAAGGCGGGGGCCGGGGCGGATTCGTGCCAGGCGGGGGCGATGTGGACGCGACCGTCGGCGTTGCGGTGGACCAGGCCGATCTCGCGCAGTCCACGGGAACCATCCGGTCGGCGGTGCACGTGCAGAACGATCTGAACGGCGGCTGCGAGTTGACTGTGCAGGGCCGCGCGATCCATTCCACCAAGGGCCGCAAGGGCTTCCAGGCGCGCGGGTACTTCCTGTGGCGAGTTCGCGTGAACTGTTCCGGCGCCGCCTGTGAGTTGCCACCGCAGATTTCACTTGACAGGCGCGTTGACCTGCACGGTGAAATCTGCGAGCTTGGGCAAATTCGTAGGTTTACGTCAGGCTAGATTTCACCAATCTGGCGCGGGAATGTCGCCCGCTGAACGGGTTCCAACGACCGCCAACTGTAGGTGTATGTGGTAGGCCACACCAGTCGTGGCCGCGGAACACCGGAAGGCTGATCGTCAGAAGCGTTGGCGACGGCGGAAATTCGCCTCCGCGCTCTCCGCTTGTTGCATAGAGAGACCGTGGCGCGGGCGAACCACGTAGACCGCCTCCGTGTCGTTCTCCTCAGTCGCGATCTGCTCGACAACACCCTTCAGGATTAGGCGGAAGTTGTCGTCGACGAAACAGGCTGATGCACAGTCGTTTTAGACACGGCTTGCTTGCGCCGCCGTTTGCGGGCCTCAGCCGCGTGTTCGTTTCCTCGCTGGTCGATAGAGATCTGGTCCATCACTGGCACGGTGATGGCCTCGATGCCACTGCGGATGGCTTCGCTGGCGGATTCACGGATGAGGTGTGACAAGCTGGCGATGCTTCCGCCCGTACGGTTGTGCAGATAGCGCCAGTGCCGACGCGCCAGGCTGTAGGGCTCATGTTTGAACAGAAGCAGTGAATCCTCCAGGGTGGCTATGATTTTGGCCCACTCCTCGATCTGGTCTTGTGTGTTGATCTTGTAGAGACTCATGGTGTGCAGGTCGTTGCGTGCGGCGGTTTGGGTGGCCCGGTCGCGAGCTCGGCCTTCCAGGAATAGCGCCGAGGTCTTGAGGTTGCTGCCGAGGTAGACGAAGGTCGCGGCGGTGTAGTTGGCTAGGTGCTTGAGGTGGTCGTTGGCGACCTTGCCTTCCTTGAGCGTGACATCGAGGTGGTGGAATTCGTCGAAGATGACCAGCTCGGTCCCGCAGATGCGCATCGCTTTGACCACTTGGTCGGTGATCGCTGTCTTCGTAGCACTGGATTTAAAGGGCACCATCAGGAAGTTGGCGATGGCGATGGACAGGTCCTTGGGTGTGGCTTCGGAGCCGATGCTGACATAGACGATGGGGATGTAGTCGCGGACGTATTCTCGACCTTCGTCGGTGACGAACCGTTCGGGCGCGAACTTGCGCAGTTTGCGTTCGTAGTCGGCGGCGAACCACTTGATCAGTGTCGACTTGCCCATGGTGGCGGGTCCATCGATGACTTTTCCGCGCCGCGCCCCGGCTGGTTGATATCGGTTGACTTCGAGTCGGCGGTCGAGTTCGTAGTGCAGTCTTTTGACGTCGGGGGTGCGTACGAGCACGAGAGCACTGTGATACGCAGCGCGGGAGTTGTTGAACTGCCAGCGGTCTGACTCCGACATCTCCTGATACTCGTTGTAGGAGAGCATGTTCGGCGGTTCCGGTGGTGCGGCATCGATGTACCGGCGCCACTCTTCCTTGTTGTGAGGCTCGGCGAACATCGGGTGCATCAGTACTCCTGGTCCGATCCAGGGCGCCAGACCTCGCCGGCAACGATGTGGGACAGATCGACGTCGTCGAGGTCGGTGATGTCGGAGTCGAGGTCGGGGGCAGCGACTACATGCAGGGCAGGCACCTTCCGCTGTGCTGGGGTGCCGGCGGCGGCTGCCAGCGCTCGGTGATGATCGCGTGACGCGGCGCGGGCTCGTTCGGCGTCGCGAGCGGCACGGCGCCGATCGGTGGTGGTCCACGATTCGGGGGCATCAGTACGGTTTTGCAAGTCGATGAGTGCTGCAGCGACTTCGGCTTGGTCGAGTTGGCGTTCGCTGCGGGCGCCGATGAGCTTGACAACTTCACGCAGGGTGTTGTCGGTGAACGGCAGGTGCTCGTCGAGGGCGTGTGTCCAGCGCAGCAAAACCCATCGATCCTTGAACGGGTCGTGGAAGTAGGCGTGCAGCAGGTTGCGTGGGTCGTAGCGGATCGGCCACTTGCCGCCCGCGTTCGGATAGGGGGAGGTGGAGTGCCGGAGGTCGAAGAGCACCTCTTCCGGGTTCTCCTTGGCGTCTTTGTAGATGAGGTTTTCGATCTGTACCCCAGCATCGGTGATCTTGCGCCAGGCGATCGGCATGAGCTGGAAATACAAGGTTGGGTCGGTGGGACAAGTGACATAGCCGGTGAGCCGGACGCCAAACCCGTAGGCTTGGTTGGGCGAGAGTCTCTCCGATGGGTAGCCGGGGACCGTGAGCCCCTTGTGCCAGCGACGCTGGTAGACGGCAACGACGTATTCGGCAAAGAACTCTTCGAGTTCGGGAACGGTCCAGCGAGCCTGTGCTTGCGGATCACGTCCGCGGCGAGCGACGTCTGAACCCTTGTATCCGGCCACATGCTCGCTGAACTGAGAACGGATGGTGTTGAACACCGCTTCGACTTCGGGTTTGTCGGTGGGTCTGCCCTTGCGGGCGAGTGGATAGCTGATCCCCAGTGAGGTGCAGGCACGGCGCACCACATCGGACTTGTATGGCATGCCCTGGTCGACCAGGATCGTCTCGGGATAGATCACGGGCCGCGAAGCGGCTGCAGCAAGACGTTCATCGATGTTCAGTAGCCGCTCGTGCGGAATCCACATCATCGAGTAACGCAAGGTTTCCGGCCATCCGGACCGCATCGGCTCCGGCGTCATCGCATCGGCCACGAGCAACCCGATGTCAATTCCCTTGGTGCCCAACGGGGTAATCCGCCACGCCAGCAGCGACCGCGAGTAGAGGTCGATGGCGACGGTGATCTCGCAAGTAAAGGTTTCGTCGGTGATCGGATCGTAAGCGATGACGTCGAGCCAGCTGGTGTCGATCATGACGATCTCGCCGGGCCGGTGAGCGATGACGTGGCCGTAGCTGCGGTCGGGTTTGTTCGCGGTGGTCTGGCGAGTCTTGGCCAGGCCGAATGTGTAGCGGCCTGGCAGCAATAATGTGACGGCTCGGCGGAAGGTCGACTCCGATGGAAGTTCGACAACACCCGGGCCGTGGGTGTTGTTCAGGCGGTTCTGCACGCGCCGTTTGAAACGGTTGATGGTGCCGGTGGATTCGGATTCTTCGAAGGATGCTTGTTCCCGGACGGCTCGGACGATGCGGTGGTCGATGCGGGCTAAAGGGTTGGTGCCCTTGATTTTTCGCTTGTCGACCAGTTCTGCCACACCATGCTCGCGGTAGCGTGCCAGCAGTTGGAACAGGCGCCGGTCGGTGTATCCGATTTCGGCTGCCTTGGTGATCATGCGCTGCTTGACCGGCAGCGAGGGATGGTACTGCTCGCGCGGTTCGCCGGGTTGTACTTGCTCGGGTGTGCCGCTGCGGTATCCGGTGGTGGCTTCGAGCAAATGCGCTTCGAGCTCGTAGACCCTGTCGCGGTCGGGTTCAGGCAGATCATCCCACACAGCTCCGTTGTCCCACCCTGTTCGCACCAGATCGTTTGCGGTGTTGTCGGTTTCGGCGTTGGGCGGGTCGGTGATCTCATCGGGACGAGGAGTGTGCCGGAAGCTCGGGTCGGCCAACAGTGCACCGACAACGATGAGTTGGGCGTGACCGCTGCGTGACTGCAACCGGACGGCCGATTCGGCGAAGCCGACGACCTGATGCGGCTCGTCTTCGAATTCTATCCACTGATGTAGGGCGAGCTTTGGGGGAAGGCTCATCGGGGTTCTCCGGGTTGCGGGGTGACGTGGTAGGCGTGAGAGTCGTTGCGGGCGTGCAGGATCGTGGTTTCCTGTAAGGGGCTGGTGAGGTCGAAAACGATTTCCTGGCGCCAGCACAGATGGAACAGCACGGGCCGCGCCAGCTCAGGGATCTCGCAGAACGAGCACAGATCACCGAATCGGACCGGTCGTTGAGCCAGGCTCAGCAGCCGAGGCAGGTATTCATGCCCGGCCAGCGGGGGCCTGCGGAACCCTGCCAGCCACGACGCTGTCGCCCACAGTTGCCGGTCTGGTTCGGTGAATACTCCGTAGTCCCAGCCCAATTGGTCACAGGTCCGGCGGGTGCGATCGGCCTGCTGGATAACGTCGAGGTCGGTGACGGCGTCGGGATTTTTGACGTCGAGAAGTAGGACGGCCCCGTCGTCGTGGCGGGCGAAGATGTCGGGTGTGTGGATCCAGGTGCCGTCGGTGTCGATGCCGTGGAAGGTCAGCGGCTGTCCAGCGAATGCGACCACATCCGGATCGAAGTCGAGCAGGGTCATCCACTTCGATTCCAGCCAACTCTCGTACCCGACGAGGGTGCCGGTAGTTGCTGACCAGTAGTCGCCGGGAGTATGGGTTTGGCCGATACGATGCGGGATCACCCGGGCAGGCAGGCAGTCCTCGAACCGCACGTCTCCGATGGCAGACATGGGCTCGAGCTGTTCGGTGCCGTCCGCTTCTCGGTAGTGCACCGCGACCCGTGGACCGCTGCCAAGGGTATGCCATTGGGGCAGCCTCACCCGACCCGTCACGCGGATGCCTCGCCAAGCAAATCTGTTGTGGTCCAGGCGATCAGAGCCTCAGCAACCGGGCCCGGGAGCTGGTGAGCGAAGCGGCGTGCACCTTCGCGTACGGATTCGTCGGTGGCATCCCACGACTGCTGATACGCGGGAGCGTCACGGACGTCGCCGCCGGTGAATCGGCTCCATATCCATGCCGCGCCGTGGCGACGGCGCTCTGGCGTGACGGGAAACCTGCGCCCGCCGCTGGTAGCACGCAACACCTCATACGGGACCGCGTCCAGGTGCTTGAGTCGTTGACGCCGACTGGCGTAGTCGACAGGCTCGCGTGCGTCGAGGCGAGCCGCCGCCCGATCTATCGAGGTCCAGAATCCATTCACATCGCCGATGCGGCAGACCACCACATCGGCGGCACGCGCCGCTTTACGCGGATCCATGTCGAGCTGTCGGGCGGCGTGCGGCCAACTGTGGGCACCGAGCACCCGCGCCACTGCCAGTGCCGCGAGCCGCCGTCCGGTCGGCTCAGCGGTACCCGGTAGATAACTACCAATCAGGTCGCGATAGTCCTCCACATCCAGCAACTGCGGCACGTTGCGAGCGGTGATTGCCAGGTCGCCGGCCTTGGGTGGTACAGCTCCGGCGACACGTGACGCGGGCCTGGTGAAACGGGCCAGCACAACGGCCAATGGTGCGGGTACCTCCATCACACGAAAAGGGTTGTGCCCGCGCAACTGTCGGCGTTTACGGTCGGTGGCGACGGCAAGTTCACTGACCGCGTCGGCACATGCATTCGCGTCGGCCGCACCAAGGACTGTTTGAGCGGCAGCCAACAACCCTGCCGTGATCTCCGGGGTATCGGGCATCGCGCGTAGATCACCCGGCCGGCGTGCGCCGTTCTCGCGGCGCTGCCGATATTGGGTGGCCAGCGCCTCCGAGCACCGTTTCTCGGTTTCATCGGCTCTTCGCGGCGAAGGACACAAGGCACAGTCGGAGAACCGGATCATCGCTGCTAGCAGCTTCACCGCTGTGAACCATTCGGCAGGTAGAACCGAGGTGCCCGCGATCGTGACAGGTGCGCCTTCAGCAGCGGCCAGTGCTGTTCGCTGCACCGCGATCAATCGATCAGATGCCGCGATAGTGCCGATCTGCGCGACAGGCTGACGGCAATGTCCGCCACGAACATGATTGCCGCACAACCATGGATCGGGTACCACCACCCGCGAGAGCCCCCGCGGATTACTGCCGCGGTAGCCGCGGCGCAATCCAATGCCGCACTGCGGGCAGGAGGCCACAAGCAAGACGCGATGCTCAGGGCAGACCGCGGCGATCCCCAGCCGCCACCAAGTCGGCCAGACCGGTGATTCCGCAAGGCATTTCGGACAGGCCCTACTGCCGTGCAGTACCAGCCATTCTCGCCGGACTACGGTCCGCACGCTCGGCTCCGCAGTCAGGTCAAGACCCGACAGGTCCAAGGCGGTTCCGTCGTAGCGCGACAGCTGCATTCCTATGAGCACCGACTCGTCCAAGCCGGTTGCAGCCACGACTGCGGCCCGACTGGCCGGAGTCAGCACCAACCCAGAGAACACCGGACGCACATCACCGCGCGCCGCCCGAACCTGCACTCCCAGTTGAAGAACCAGCAGCCCTGGTGGGAGGCCTAGATCGACGGAGACCCGATCCAGCCAGGACACCCACGCCTCGCCCGGAGCGGGCACCAGCACGTGCGAGAGCCGCCGCGGTGGGGTACCTGGCAGCACGGCGATCGTGGCGCAGCGTCGCACGCCCGTCTCCTCGCTCACCAGGATTGGAGCGCGGGTATGGGAAACTACGGCCGGATGCGACATACGTGCCCCAAACACGTCGTTTCATCATCGAACAGGATAGTTATAGAACTTACCAGAATGAGAGTGGTATGGAGTCCGAAGGTGTGCCCGTTGATCCGGTGCAGGAGCTCAGTGCTGCGCTGTTCGGGCGTGCCCTGCGACTGCCGCTGGCCATTTGGGTCCGCTCGCAATCCGAGCCGTTCTTCCAGCGCCAAGCCTCCGACGGGATCGGCATCCCGCAGACCTACGTGCGCAAGGAGTTAGCGACGTTCGTGCAGCAGGGCATGCTGCGCGAGTTGCCCCGCGCCGAGGGCGACAAGCGCCTGTTCTACGAGCAGGTCCGCGATCATCCGTGGTGGATGATCATCGACGCCGCTGACCAGGCCCTGCAGATCCGAATTCGCGCCCACTGAGGATCGTCAGCGCGGAATCCCCTGTGGCACAACCGACCTCGAAGTCAGTTCCACGCAGCCGACAAACAGCCACTTCGCGCCGACAGGGGCTCGGCACCATCCGAATCCGAAGCCCTCACCCCGCCGCACAGACCCCAGCAGACGTCAACCGCGGCCAGTCGTTGCCGTAGGCGATAGGTGCTTCTCGGCGTAAGCCAGGAGTGCCGATGGCGTGGTGGACAACGCCTCGGCGAGATCCCACAGCCGGTCGATCTGGACGCTGCTGGTTCCCAGTTCGATGCGAGCGAGAGCGGGTCGCGATACGCCGGAGGCCTCGGCCAGATCGTCCTGGCTCATTCCTACCGACTCGCGGGCGCGACGAATAGCGGCGCCGACCGCGTCCCGCCTCATCTTGCGCACCCTCCTCTGTTGTGGAGACAGCGAGGCTTCCGGCACCGGCATGGCCGCATCATCGCACGCCTGACCTGACCAACCCCGCGCCCTCGCTGCACACCATGACGTGTGTACGGTAGCGCGAATGTATCGCATGCGATACAAAGAGCACGTTAAACCTACGTATGCGTCCAGATCCCACGGGAGCGCCAAGTTCCCCGGCTGGCGGTATAGGAGGCACGACGTGCAGGACAAACCAGAAGCCATCACAGCCCCCGTAGCCCCTGGCAGTACAGCCACGGATGCACTGTGGGATCCCTGCCTGATCGGCGAGGATGCTTGGCGGCAGATCGGCGTCGAACCGCCCACACTGAGCTCCGACATCGGCGGCATCGACCGGATCGACGGGTTCAGACGGTGCGGCGGTCGCGACCAGCCGCGGACCTACTCGATCGATGTGTGGTCGCAGGTCTACACAGTCGATGACTTCATCCGTAAAGAAGCCGGAGCCGAGTTTGTGTCGGTCACGGTCACGGGCCGCCTCGGCCTGCGGTATAGCCCTGTGTCGGACAGGAGCGGCGATCGCTGCAATCTGGTCTTCGACTCGATTCTGGGCTCGTTCAGCATCGCGGTGCTGCGATTGGATCCGCGAAGCCATGTCGCCCCCCACCTGCGCGCGATCGAGGTCGCGAACGTCGTGGTCCCGTTGCTGCCGTGCTGAGCATGAGAGACAAGTGGCTAGCCGAGCGAGGCGG
The DNA here is from genome assembly GCF_044459885.1 of Nocardia sp. NPDC050175. NCBI lineage: Bacteria > Bacillati > Actinomycetota > Actinomycetes > Mycobacteriales > Nocardiaceae > Nocardia > Nocardia sp. NPDC050175. The sequence goes on along the minus strand of NZ_JBITJI010000002.1, from coordinate 237,536 downwards.
CTAGTGAGTGCCGAATGTCGGCACGTGCACACTGATACGCTTTTCGGACCGAGGCCGGGTTAGCCATACCCGGCGGTCGAGACCGGAGGGGATGTACGGTCATGGCGCTACCGGACAAGGGGCAGAAGAACGCCCAAGCGGCCTACGACGCGGCCGCCGCTGGCACGTTCGAGATGCCAGCAGAAGGCGCTACCCGCCTCGCGGCCTCCTGCGACAAGCTGGCGGCAGGGTTGCAAGACGAGATCATGGCCGCCTCGCTTCTCAACAACGTGACGGGTTTTCCCGATCTCCCTTCAGGGCATGCGCTGGCCAAGGGGTTCAGCGCCAAAGGGCGCGAGTACATCGAGACCTTGACCGCGTTCCAGGAAACGGTCCTGCGATACAAAGCGGCCTATTTGGTAGCCGGGAAACAACTCCAACAAGCCGACGCCGCGAACCGAGCAGCGATCAAAGTCGCGGCCAGCCAAATCGAGGATCCCGCATGACAGTCGCAAAAGCGTTGCAAACCAAGAGTTTCCGCAACTTCTCGACTGTCTCAATTCTGGTCTTGAGCGCGTTTGCCGCTGCCGGATGCACCTCGTCAGGGGACGGAAACCCAGTGTCGAGCTCCCCCGCCGTGACGGCCTCGGGATCAGGCTCGACCGCGGCGAACACAGCCAGCCGGCCACCGTTTCCGACGTTGACCGCGCCCGAGCTGCAGCCGCCGAAGCAGCAGAACCAGAACCGCCCGGACGTTGCTTTTGACCCCTGTACCTGGATCGATGACGAGACAATCAGCCATCTCGGGTACGATCCTCGCTCACGCAAACGCTCGACTGACATCCACGCCGAGTACACGTTCCTGGGCTGCGAGTTCAAGTCCGTGGACAAGGCGTACAGCTTGGGCATCCTGTCGGGCAACCGAACCTTGGAAGAGGGGCGTGCGAAGTTCACCACAGATGGCGCCCAGATCGAGGACACGACCATCGATGGTCACGCTGCGCTGATCGCGCGACCGAAGGCACCCGCCACCGGTTGCGATGTTCTGCTGCAGACCAAGGTGGGTTACATCGACTTCGACCGTGTCATCGCCGCGTATCTCATCGACGGACCAGCACCTGAAAGATGTTCGGGGATGGTCGATTTGGTGCGCGGGATCATTCCGCGTGTCGGGGACAGCTGAATCGGGAGGGCGTCGTGGGTAGACGGACGAGCAAAGAGATCGCTGACGACATTCGCGAGCAGCAGAGCCAGCTTGCTCACGTGAGCGGATTCGGGGCCGCGGGGGTCGACCCGGCTTACGTTCCCGATCGCGAATCGTTCGACAGCTACATACACCAACAGATCTGGGATCTGGTGCACGAGAAGCTGGATCCGGGTGCGATGGGACAGATCGCGAGCGAGTGGAGCTACCGGGCCGACAAGCTGCACGAACTGTTCGACACCTTCTCCCGCGAGGTGAAGAGCGAGTTCGCTTCCTGGTCAGGCGCATTCGCCTCGACCGCCCAACAGTCGACCGCCACGTTCGTAAGCGCAGGAGCCGAACAGCACGACACAGCCCGGACGGTTCAGCGCCTGATTGCCCTCAATTCCAGCGCCGCGCAAACGGTCAAATCCGCGATCCCGCCGCCGCCCCCGCCGTATCAGGAGGACCCCGACCCGGTGAAGGAGGCCGCGGACGGGGCGGCCCGGCGCACGGCCCACAACGTCGCAGCAGCCGAGGCTCAGGCGAGCGCGCAGGACACGATGAACTTCGTGTACAACCCGACCATGCCCGCCTCGGGTGACAGTGTTCCCAGGTTCGTTCCGCTGCCCCCTGGCCCTGCCCCTGGGGCGCCGAGCCCTGGTGATGTCAATCAGCAGCCCAGCGTGAGCACCGGTGGAGACAGTCCCAGCGAGCCCACCAACAACAGCAAAAATGGTGAAACCGGAGACGGGAACGGTGAGACCGGAGACGGCAAGCCAGCTGAGCAGCCGCCTGGAGAAAATCCGCAACCAAACAACCCTACGACGCCTGCGCAGACGACGACATCGTCACTGAATGACCCTGCCGCAACGAATACCCCGAAGCCGTCGTCGACCTCGAACACACCGACGGTCCCCGCAGGCGTCAACCCTGTGGACAAAACGCAGGCATCGCCTTCGGCCACAGTGCCTTCCGTCCCCGGATCGCCCGGCTCCCGAGTACCGGGTACCCCTCGGGTCACCAGCGGCACCCCCGGATCGCCCGGCAATCGCCCAGGCGGCCCAGGGATCTCGATACCTGGACAACCGCAGCCACCTGCGGGAACCAACCCTGCCGGCCCCGCCGGTGTCCGCTCAACAACGGGCAGTTCGACCGCGCCGATGAGCGGGATGCCGGGGGCAAGCCGTGGACAAGGTTCAGATTCTGACCGCAGCAAGGGCAGCCCTGACTATTTGCGGCGTACGCACGAGGAGCTCGTCCAGGTCGATCCGACGATGCCCGCGGTCATCGGTTGGGACGCAACCGACGACGAACCACCCCCAAGTGGGAAGTCCGATAACAGGACACGAGGAGATGGCTAGTGCGGTGGGTGTTCACCCCGGACGAATTCAGTCATGTCTGGGCGACCGAGACCAGGCACGATCGCCGTCCCTACCCGATCAATCTCGCACCCAGGGGCACGGTAGGCACCGAAAGCACAAGAGCGGCATTGCAACTCACCGAGCGGTTCCCACTCAACGGTGACCCGGACCTGACCGGCACATTGAAGTTCCTCGCCCGTACCGATGTCACGACGATCGCGGTGTTCGGCGACCGCTACCTCGACGGACAGCGACTGCCTGACCCGATCCTGGCGCTCGGAGCCACCTTCTCCGATTGGGGCGCGGCCATCCTCGCCACGACCGACACGATCACGGTGGTGTCCTGCCACGCCCGCAACGTAACCAAACACCTGATCACCGCGATCGGCTCGGCGCCTGCGGGCAGGCTCGACACCCTGCGAGAAGCTCGGCGGGCGGTGTTGTTCACCGATTCCAGCCAATGGCAAGAGACCGAAGACAGTCGCCGCGCCAAACGGTTTCGGCACGCCTTGCGCCGACCGATCGACGCTCGCGGCTACTTCACTATCACTGTCGCCCCAGAGGATCCGATGTCACCGCCGCCGCGGCACCGCACCTGGCTGGACTTCACCGGCGACGGCCGTTACTTGCTCACTATCGGTCATGACATGACACTCACCCCCGTCGGCGACAGCGAGCTCACCCAGCACCTCGCCCAGCTCGCCGAAATCCGCTAATCACCAGCTCAGTCCATACTGAATCGGCCCAGCTCAGCGGCCCATTTTACTCTCAAATCTTGGCAGCACCCACACCCGGCATCGTCCAGTAATCCTGTGATAGCGTCGGCCCCAGACTGATATCTGCGAGGGAGAGGTACGTCTGTTGGGGGAAATGCTGCAGGCCGATCTCGATGCGCTACGACAGTTGGCGCAGGACTTGTCGGGCAGGGCCGATGCCATCGCGCACATACCGATGCCCGGTCTTACGCAGGTAGTGATGCCCGACAGCGGTCTCGGCGAAGTCGCCACTGATGTGGCCCAAAAGTTCACGGCCACCTTTGGGCGACAAGCCGACAGCCTTCGAGCGATGTCGGATGCCGCGGCTACCAGCGCCACCAACTACGAGACCGTCGAACAAGCGTTTACCGACCAGCTGAACAAGCTGCGGGCAGAGTTATGACGATCCAAATTCCAACCCTCGGCCAGGTCTACAGTTGGCAGCCCGAGACCCTGACTCAGGCCGGCAACGATCTTGAAGCCGCCGGGAAGAACTTCTCGGATCGGATGGCCGAAGCTCAACGCGCAGTGGACAATACGGCACTCCGCTGGCAAGGCAACGCGGCCTCCGCGGCCTCAGCGCGTGCTCTGACCGAATTCCTCGCTGCGTCCAGGGCCTTCCGTGCCGCCGATGCCGTCGCCCAGTCGTTCATCTCCGCTGGATCGACGATTGCCGGGTACAAGGCCGCACTGGTCAAGATCCATGGCGAAGCTTCCAGCGCCGGTATGTCGGTGTGGCCCGACGGCGGTGTGACGGCGCCGGATTTCCCGAACGCCAAGACCGACGCAGTGGCCGCGATGGTGCAGGGCAACCTCAATCGCGCGGCCGCCGATTTTCAGACCCGCCTCAAAGAGCAGCTGGCCAATGCCGGCTCAGCGATCGCAGCGGCGAAAGCCACTATTGCGGCAGGCCTCGACGACCTCGCCGCGCACGGCGGCCCCGGCGGGGGCAAGGACAGCGGTGGTACACCACTGAGCGGACCGGCGGGAGCGGCCCTGGGCAAGAAGATCCATGACGCTGTTGCCTCCGGCCAGCCGATCCCGCCAGAGCTACTGACCGAACTCGGCGAGGACATGAAAGCCTCCGGCGTGCCCCCCGAACAGCTCGCCGCCTACCTCCAAGGCAACGGCGCCACCATCCCCGCGGCGACGCAAGAGTTCACCCAGCAGTTCTTCAACAACGCCGGTGCCGACGGCTTCATCGCCGCCAGCGAACAGCTCAAAACCCAAGGCCCGGCTGGACAGACCAGCGCGGCGGCGATGAGCAATGCGCTGCTGATGCTCTCCGACGAGAAGGTCGGCACCGGCCGCGACGGGAACGGCAAACCGACCTCGCCAGGTAGCTACGACCGGCTGCCCACCGATATCAAGCAACTGATTTCCACCCGGGTCGGCACACAGGGACCCGATGCCAACACCCAGCAATACCCCGACATGGGACAGCGCCCCGAGAACGCGAACATGAACGCGTTCCTCACCAAGCAGAACAAATTGCTCGACGCACTCGGCATGTCCGACCAGGGCATCGAACCGGGCACCAAAACCTCGACCGAACTGTATCGCCAGGGTTCGCACCTGGCCTGGCAGCAGACCCACAACAACCAGCTGAACCCGGATTCTGGCTACCCGCTCGATGATTCGATCAGCAAATCCGTCGAGATCGCCGCCCGCAACCACGAAGGAACCACCGCGATCCTCACCGGCCAAGGCGGCCCGGAGATCCTTGGTTCCGGCTACCACTCCGACACCGACGTGATGCCGCTACTGCAACGGCATTGGCCCGACGGACCCAACGGACCAGCGATCAACTCGATGCTCGACTGGATCCACCAAGACGCACAAGTCACCGTTGCCCCCGGCGATCCGCACTACCAATCTCAGCTCACCAACGCCGAGCTGGCCGGCAGATCCGCGCACGGTTTGTCACAGATCCTGTCCACCACCCACTCCTCCGACGGCACCAACAACTTCAACGTCCTCTCGACTGGTGAGAACTCCGCCGACCTCAAGGTGCCCCACGGCGCACAAATGACCCCGGGCGTGGCTCAGCATGTTGCTGGGGCACTCGCACCATACGTAGGCAACATGGCGGGTGCGGCGGAAAACCTCACCGGCACACACGGATTCGGCGCACTGAACCCCGTCGAGTCGACGCGCATCTTTACGTTGCTCGACGGCGATCCGAAGGCTGCGGCGATCATCAACGGGGCCGCTATCGCCCAAGCGCACAACTTCGATCGCGCGTTCGCCCTCGGGCAAGGAGGACCGGAACTGGCCCTCGAGTCAGGTCGCTTACGCGGGCTCGTCGAAGGCGGTATCGCCGCTGAGAGTGGCCTGCACGGCTATGACGATCAATCGGCAAGTGCCCACCGCAAAGAGCAGCTCGGCGCCGGATTCATGACGGCCAAGGAGTACATCAACCTGGGAGTCAAGGCCCTGCCCTATGAGAAGTACGTGTGGTCCCCGATGGCGAACTCCATCGAGGCCTTCCTCAAAGACCCCACGGTAGGCGCGATCAACGACAAACCCTCCACGCCCTACCCAGCCATCAGCTACGACAACTTCGACCTCACCGAACAGCAAACCGATGTACGCGCTGACGCCGGCCGCCGATACACGATGCTGCAATCACTCGTCGACGCAGGCCGCGTCGACCCCAACGCCCTGCCCGGCAACTTCACCGACCACGGCGCCCTCAAACCCTTCGAAGATCTCAAAAGCGGTGACCTTGCTTCGGTCCCCAAGATTCTCGAGGGAGCCGGACTGAACAGAGATGACTCCAATCAGTACGTCATCGACGCACGCTCAGGGGACAACGAGATCAATCAGATCGTCTTCGGCGGCAACATGACCACTGCTGACCAACAGTTATTCGTCTCCGTACTACGAGGCGACAAGGTGCCCGCCCACGTCAACCAGTGGAAGTGAGATGGCGACCATCAGCTGCTCGGTCTACTCGAAATCGAGGGCCATCACCGCCCTCACCGCAGCCTTAGCCGCGACCACTGTCCTCATCACAGCGTGCGACGGAGACCACAGACCGGCGCAGCCACCGCCATGGGACCCCTGCTCCGCGTTTCCTGACACCACGTTGCGCGACGCTGGAGTGAATCCAGAACGAAAGTCGCAAGGACAGTTCCCAGGGGAAAGTTGCACGTGGCTCAGCCAGACCAATCCCGACTTCTCTCTCGGTATCCGTTACGCGAGCGGTGACGGCGCCGCGGAATGGAAGAACGGAAAGGACCGAGATGTAGAGCCGATCACCGTCGGCACCCATCGCGGCGACCTGGACCATCGAACCGGTGAGAATCGAAAGTTCGTGTGTCTCATGAGACTTGACACCGTCGGCGGATACGTCACCTTCGAGTTCAACGACATGAATGCCGAACGACCCGACCCGTGCACTGATCTGACACACATAGCGACCGTGCTGGAACCACACATCCCGCCCGCCCCCTGACGGAAGGCTGATCATGTCGAGTCCCCACGACGAGGTCGGTATCAAGATCCTGCGAGCGCAACAGGCACTTGCTCAAATCCGAGGGTCGGCCAGAACCGGCGGCGTATCAATCGAGGTCGACTCGAAAGGCCACCTGCAGGGAATATCGATCGACGCCCAAGCCATCGCAGGTGGCCCGAGCAGATTGTCCGCCCTGATCTTGCACGCGTACCAGCAGGCAGTTCAAGATGCCGAACCGCGTGCCGCGTCGGCCATGCAGGAACTGATGGACGATCCACAGGTCGCCCGAGTAGTGGACATGACCGTTCAGCCAGATACCCCGACGCGCTCCGCGGTGCAGCCGACGGCGGCGCAGTCAGGCGCGCACGAGCAACGCTGGGCCACACCGACACCTGCGGTGGACAGTACTCACCGTGCGCCACTGTCAGCGCCCGCCACACAGACGTCAACAGGATCGGTCACGAACCGAAGCAATGACGACTGGGATGAAGAAGAAGACGACGACTACTACGCGCGCAAACAACGGCAGGGGTGGCTTGAGCCCTGACACTCTCCGAACGCCCTGCGCCGAGTTGTACACGTTTGCCGCCAGTGAGCTCTGCGAACACCGCAGAGCCCTGACAGCCTTTGGTGTGTGCTGGCCTGACGAGGATGAGCAACCCGCGGCTCGATGAAGAGGTTCATGCCGGATGGCTGCTAGGTGTCGCCGACTGGTGAGGTCACGTCTTCAACTGTCGCCTTGATTGCATCGGAGGAGAACTCGCGGCAGCCAGTTTCCTCAGTGGAACAAAGCTGCGATTATATTCTCCGCCAACGAAATTCGGTGGCCTTCCCGCGCGGGTGGGCGGTGTAGGTTGCCGAGGGCTCATGCTCCCGATCCAGAGTTCTGCCAGCGATTCACCCGTCGGTCGCATCTGCCGCCACCTTCCGCACCTGGTGCGATTCTTCGGGACTGACAAACCAGTGCGGTCGAGGTGGTCTGCGGCGCACAATTGGCGCTTGTGCGAATCGTGCGCCGAACCCGGTCGGTGGTGAGTCGGACACCGTTGCTGGCCGCGGTGGTTCTGGCGGTAGCCGGGGGTTTGGGCATCGCTGCCGTCACGGGGTGGATTGCGGTGGTCATGCTTGGAACCAAGGACGAGCCCGCCGCCCCGCTCGACATCACCAAACTTGCTCTCGTGGTAGCCGGCGGTGTGGGTGGTGCGGTCGCTCTGGTTGTGGCTTACCGCCGTCAACGCGACCTTGAACAGTCTCGCTTTATCGAACGGTTCGGCGCGGCCGCCACCCAGCTCGGTTCTCCGTACACCGCAGTCCGGATCGCCGGTGTGTACGCCATGGCCGTCGTCGCCGACGAATCAGCGGGAGACCGCCGCCAGCAGTGCATCGATGTTTTGTGCGGGTATCTGCGGCTACCGTATTCCCCGGACACCGGTGCCAACCATCAGATCGGCCGCGACCGCAAAGACACCGCCATCGCGGATATCGAGATAGCGGACCACTTTCAGTATCTGCAGAACGACAAAGTCGTTCGCCAAACCGTCGTCGATGTCATCGTTGCCCACCTCCGTAACCACGAGAGCAGCTGGTCGAGCTACGATTTCAACTTCACCACGGCCCATTTCGAAGACGCCGGGTTCAACGGGGTGACGTTCTCTGGCACCAGTCGCTTCGACGGGGCAATGTTCTCCGCCGACGCCGGGTTCAACGGGGCGACGTTCTCCGGCGACGCCGGGTTCAACGGGGTGACCTTTTCCGGCGACGCCGGGTTCAACGGCGCGACGTTCGCTGGCGACACCGGGTTCGGCAGGGTGACGTTCTCCGGTGAAGCTCGGTTCGTCAGAGCGACGTTCTCCGGTCGCGCAGGGTTCGGCGGGGTGACGTTCTCCGGTCCCGCCCGGTTCGGCAGGTCAACATTCTCCGGTCCCGCCGGGTTCAACGGGGTGACGTTCTCCGGTCCCGCCAGCTTCGACGGGGTGACGTTCTCGGGTGGCGTGGTGTTCATCGGGACTAAATTCTCTGGTCCCGCCGGGTTCGGCGCTGTGATGTTCTCCGGTGACGCCCGCTTCGACGGGGTGATGTTCTCCGGTCCAGCCCGCTTCAATGGGGTGACATTCGGTGCACCAGATGCTGTGGGCACGGCAGAAATCTCGTTTAGTAACGCGGATTTCGGTTCCGGCGCTGTGTCTTTCGAACAGCCCCGCCGATGGGGACCGCCGTTGCCAGTCTTCGACTGGGACAGCGACCCGAGCACCAAACCAGCCAACGTCTCACCGACACCATGGCACCCGAACCCAGCTCTCTGACCTCCGCGAAGCACGATCCGCTCGATTCAGCCGACAACTCGCGACAGTTGAATAGGCCGCCCTACCCGCCAGGACCCCTCCTACCGACGTGCCGGCGGGTCATCGGCGACGTCACCGGAAGCCTCCTCAACAAGACGCAGGGCCGCCAGGCGCCGATGCAGCTCGCGATCCCTAGCAGATCGCTCCCCCGAAACTTCCTACGCGCCAGGGGATTCGAGTGTCAAGCATCTCCGCATGCTCTCGACACGCAAAGATCTCATCGACGCCCCATGCGAGCGGGCGACAGCCCTACCGCATCCACCTGGGAAGCCTGCGGTTCCGAGGGCCGATCCTTTGGCAGACGTAGGTGAACCGATCGCACCGACGGTGCACTGGATGCCCCCTTGATCGAACCCTTTTGTGGCTTGGTCGCTGCGTCAGGGGCAAGACCACCGGGTTGGTGGGGCAGTCCGATGGCGTCTGCCCAGGCCGTGACATCGGAGCACAAGCACCGAACATGGCACGGTGATCGGCGGCAATCCTCAGTGGCGGGACTGCCGCGGGCTCAAGCAGGTTGTCATCACCCACTCCCCTCCCCACATCATCGAGGCCACTCGGGCGTGGCGTCCACGGCCGTGACACGTTGTGTGATCAAATGACCCCCGTCTAGGGCTACCCCGTTGCCGCAGGGGCAACATCGAAATACCGCGTGAGTAAACAGTGTGGGTTCAATACAAGGGAGCGTCCATCATGAAGCGTGTACGTGGGTCGTACGCTGCCATCGTCAAGCAAGAGCGTGCAGCGCGCGAGATCATGGAGCACCTGGCGAAGTTCTTCGAGGCCGCACAAGCTCTGGGGGATTCGGTCTACCCGAGCAAAGCCACCCAGACGGTGTGCCAGCGGTTGATGGCCTTGGCGCCTGCCGGGCCAGCCCCCGATGCGGCTGCCGCACAACGTGCACCCTCACCCAAACGACCGTCAAGTCAACAACCTAAGCGAGCATCAGGAAGTCGCGCACCAGCTGGCACGTTGACGAAGCTTCTGCAGGGTGCGCTGGATTCCAACCCTGGACAGGTTTTGGCGGTGCGCGAGCTGGCGACGTGGATGACCGAACGCGGGTGGGTCGAGCCGATGCGACCAGGACACGCCATCCACCGAGCCCTCGTCAAGCTGGCGGCCAAGGAAGGAAGCGGGATATCGCGAGTCGGTCGGGCTTCGTGGCGATATGACCCACAATCTGCGCCAACGTCGGCAGCAGCCCTCCCGGCCTTCGCCATGCCAGAGCCGCCAAGAAGCCCTTCATATTTCGAAGCCGCAAGTATGCGGCAGTTCGTTGGCACGGCAGAGGTCGAGCGCGACGGGACAACCGTCGTGTTCCCATTTGTCCCCGCCACCGTATAGCTGAGTCGCCGCCTCCGCGACCGGGTTCACGGCACGCTCTGAGGTCGACTCAGGAAAGTGAAACCCCGCCCGGTGCTTGTCTAGGGCGCGGGCGGGGTTTCGCGCGTGAGTCGTCAGTGTTCGGGACGACCCAGGTTTTACCGTACCCGCTCGCTCGCATGAGCCCGGGCAGGCTCGCGGGTGTGGAAATCACTTGGGGGATTCCGGCTGTCTTCAGCCGACCGGCCGGCTCCGCTCCAGCCCCGAGCCGCCACCGAAGGCCGATCTGACACGAGAACACGGCGCCAGTGATGGCTCAACCATTCAAAAAAACAAAGAAAGATAGGAGTAACACGCACTCAAGCTGTTCTTCAATGGTTGCAATTCTAGGATTCAAGCATTTAGCAAAAGCCGAAGCCTTGAGAAATGCCATCCAGGCACGGCAATATTGCTTTTCCGTTCAGCTAGAATGCATACGGCATTCTAGCTGAACGACGTGCAAAAGTATCGTTTCAGACATCCGTAGATATCGGTCTAAATATCCAAAAGCTAGCCCTACCAGGCGCAACAGGTGAGGGTCGGTGAATTATTTGCGCGATTACCAACGCAACACGCCGGGGTGAATATCCGTTTATTCCAGCCAAACTGAGTGTACAAATCTCAGTCATGAGTAAGCGATCGAAACGAAAGCCCGCAAACCGTCAACGGCCCGGGCGCACCGTCGAAAAGAAGAACACCGAGACCGCGCATCCGGTGACACAGAAAGGCCCGAAAACAACCGAACCCGTTTCAACTCCATCACCGGCAAAGACGCAGAGGGCCACAGCACAATCCGGACTGCGCCTCATCCAGCAGAGGTGGGCACAGCTCCTCGGCCCAGACACCGCGGCGACAGCCACACCGATGTCGTTGGTAAACGGGGTGCTGACCATCCAGTGCACGACGAAGGCACGGACCGTTCATCTTCGGATCGCCTCGGCCCGACTGACCGCGATGATCAACGGTGCTGCCGGTGAAAAGCTCATCTCCAGCGTCCGGATCCTCGGCCCGGACCAGGCTGACGCCAAGGCACTGACCGGTGCCGCACCCGCCGCCCCTGCACCGGCTCTGGCCACGGGAAAGGCGGCTGTAGGCGGACCGAAAGTTGTTGCGACGGAGCCGACACCGGAGCAGCATGCGGCCATGGCCGCCTTCGGGACAGACAAACACCTCGCCATCCAGGCCGGCGCAGGAACCGGTAAGACAACCACGCTGCAGTTGCTGGCGGCGAGCACCTCGAGGCGGGGGCTGTACATCGCCTTCAACAAGGCCGTTGCTGACGAAGCTCGTCGGCGATTCCCACGCAATATCGACTGCCGCACAACGCATTCGCTGGCCTTCGGGGCGGTCGGACAGCGCTACCGTGACCGACTCAATGCCCCACGAACCCCGTCACGTCAAGTAGCCGTCGAGCTTGGTATACGCAACGAAGTCCGCATCGGGGAACGACATGCGAGTGTCTCCGCCCAGTACTACGCCACGATGCGAGCGGTGGCCAAGTACTGCCACTCCGGCGACGACACGATCAACGCTCGGCACGTGCCGCGGATGCGAGGCATCGAAACCGATGAGCACCACCACGCTTTCGCGAATCTCATCCTGCCCTTCGCCCGGCGAGCATGGAACGATCTCCAGAACCCTGCATTCGGTCACGTGCGGTTCGAGCACGATCATTACCTGAAGATGTGGGCCCTCACCCTTCCTGAGCTGGACTATGAACTCCTGCTGCTCGACGAAGCGCAGGATACGAACCCGTGTCTCGAGCAGATCTTCATCGCCCAACGAGGCCGGGCACAGCTGATCATGGTGGGCGACTCGGCGCAGGCGATCTACGGGTGGCGCGGAGCTCGCGACGTCATGTCCGGCTTCGACGGTATGCATCTGGGCCTGACGCAGTCGTTCCGCTTCGGGGCCGCGGTAGCCGACATCGCGAATCTGTGGCTGCATGTCATCGACGCGCCGATCCGGCTCACTGGCAGCGAGCAGTTGTCCACCGAGGTCGGGGCTGTCGATGAACCTGACGCGATTGTCTGCCGTACTAACGCGGGAGCGATGTGCGAAGTGATCGCGGCCCTCGATACGGGAATCAAGGTTGCTCTGGTCGGTGGGGGTGGCACGTTGCGCTCGCTCGCCGAAGCTGCTCGTGACCTCAAAGCTGGACGGCGCGCAACCCATCATGAACTCTCGTTGTTCGAATCGTGGGGAGAGGTGCAGTACTACGCGAGCGGCGACCCCCAGGGCGGTGACCTTCTCCCGTTCGTCAAGCTCATCGACGAACACGGTGTCGAAGCGATTCTGGCGGCTATCAACAAGCTCCGCGACGAACCCGACGCTCAATTGACGATCTCCACCGCACACAAGGCGAAGGGGCGTGAATGGAGGAAACTCCGCATCGCCAGCGACTTCAACGAGCCGGCGAAGACTGATGACGGACAGCCCGGACCCATCAATGACGACGATGCCCGCCTGGCCTACGTCGCAGTAACTCGAGCTCGTCTGCACCTCGATCTCGGCAGCCTCGCCTGGATCCGCAATCATCCCGCCGGCCGACCGAACGACGAATCCGACGATTCCGACTACGACGGCGAAGCCGCGTGACGACCGAAAGGGCCTGAACAGTAGTGCATTACGTGAGTGCCCACGGCTGCCACAACGGCTGGCTCGGCAAGGACGACGACAACAAACCCATCCCTTGCGTCATCTGCCGACCACATCTGGTGAAAACCGCACACATCAACGATTGCGGCCAAGCACAAGAGCCGCTACGCCGCCACCCGATAGAAGACGTTTGGCTCAGCGCAATCACTGCCGAGTTCGCTGACGAGCCCTTGCTCGATCGGCACGCGGCGCCGATCCCGGCGGGACTGAACAAAACAACGCTGGTGATCTCAACGAGCTCGTTGCCATGGGCGTCGGCCATCCGCGCCCGCACCGAATCACTGATCGGACGGATCAACTCACGACCCGGGCTCGAGGCAATATCCACGATCATCATCACCACCGAAACAGCGGCACCGTGCACCTAGGCAACCTCAGGTAGATCAGAGTTGCCCGCGCTGGGGCACTGGGGATACCGAGTTTGCAAATGCATACCCAGTGCCCCCGGGGCGGGCGGCCTTGCTGGCGGTCTGCCCCGAGAGCTGCACCCATGGCTTGACTCAGCTGTTCACGAGACTGGAGGGATTGACTGTGAAGGATCCATGGACCGAAGGCGAGACCGACCCCTTGGAGGAGCTCGAAGCCCAGATGCGGGAGGCTTACGGACCCAACTGGCGCGACGAGTTCCTCAAGAACGTACGCGTGGACCCCGACGCCGCGCCAATAGATCTGCCACCAGTCGATCAGGAGATCGTGATTGTCCGGAAGATCTTCCTAAGGCTGCCCGCCAGCCTATACAAACGCTTCGAACAACTCGGCCGGGCCCAAGACCTCGGCCCGAGCCAACTGGTGTCGGCCTGGGTTGCCGACTGCATCAACGATGGCGCCCCCGACCAGGACGCCGACTAGGCACGGGGTGTGCGCTCGACATGTACTGCGACCCAGAACCCAGGCGCCATCGTGCCTGGGCGCGCGGACTGTACCGCGACGCCGCCCAACTCTGGAACAACGCGGCCACCCACGGCCACGCCGCCGCCATACACCAGTTCGTCACTTGCCTCCACAAGATGTTCCCCGACGACCAGCGCCCCGCCGCCCACGCTGCCGTTCACATCGCCCTCGACGACCCGCACGCGGTCGCCGCGCTGCTGGGGGGTGTTGCACCAGGTAGGTGCGCACGAACAGGTAAGGGCACTCATCGCCCGGGATCCCGCCACCCACATCCCCCTCGACAACCCGCACACGGTCACCCAGCTGTTGAAGGCGTTGGACGGGGCGGCTGCGCACGACCAGGTACGGACATTGACCGCCCGGGATCCCGCCACCCCCACCCCCTCGACAACCCGTTCGCGGTCACCCGGCTGTTGGAGGCGTTGGACCAGGTGGGTGCACACCAACAAGTAGATGCACTTATCGCCCGCGCGGCCGTTCGCGTCCCCATCGACAACCCGTTCGCGGTCCCCCTGATGCTGGAGATGTTGCACCAGGCGGGTGCGCGCAAACAGGTACGGGCACTGTCCACCCGCGCGGCCGCTCACATCCCCCTCGACGACCCGCACACTGCGGTCCGGCTGCGGGTGCGCATGACCAGGCGAACATGCTCTCTGACCGGCTGCCTAAGAACGGTTTGTCTGCCCTGTTCTGGACTCGCAGCCTGGTCGAGCAGAGCAGTTCCATTTCGGTCGAGAACCGGACGGCACTCCCGCCGGACCATGGACATGGGATGACCTCGAATGGTCGTGCTAACCCGCCCAACCGCCAGAGTTCGATCCGGATCGGTTAGTCGACACTTGCGTTCAGGCCGGAACGGCGCGGCGATGTTCATTACTCCGCGTTCGGCTGAGGCGTTGATCTCCGAAATCGCCCTCTCGCCTCCACGACTCACAGCGACTCACAGCGACTCGAACACCCATACCGCCTGCACAAAGGCACTTTACCCGCGCACGAAAATCGCTCTGGCACAACAAATCGGCTGCACTGGTTCCAGAACCACCCACCACACGAAAGCGATTGGAACCGCCACCCATGCCGATCTACGCCAAGATCCTGATCTTCACCGGCCTCGTCCTGCTGGCGATCATCGCCGGCTACATCACCGGGCATCTCGCCCACTCCGACGGTGCCACCGTCCGCGCCGCCATCCGCGCCGGCGCCGTCGGGTTCGGCGGCACGTTGACCTTGCTGCTGGGTTTCGCCGTCGCCTTCAAAATGCTCTGACATAGCGCCTTCGGCCGCGCCGACTGCATCACGCAGTCGGCGCGGCCTTTTTGTGTCACCATCCGTGCGGTGTCCGGAGTCCGTCAGCAGGTCCATCGCTCGTCCGTCAGGAAACAGCTCTTGTTGCCATCAGCGGGCAGTGTCACTTCAAATGGGTCACCTCCGTTGTCGATCACCGTCTTGCCCGACGCCACACCGGTGCTCCACTCGATGCGCAGCCGCCACTTCAGGTGGTACCGGTGGGTGTCCACATAGACCAGAAACACTTCCGAATCGGTCGTCGTGATCGTGTAAGGAAATTTGATCGGCTCTGCGCGCATGCTAACTGTGTAGCGTGGATCGTTGGACGAACCGATCACCGTCGGCGGGCTGCTGTCACCGTCCACGACTATGAAACGTCCAGATTTTGAATCGCCACCGGTGTGGCTGACCGTCGTCCCAGCGACGGGTGGTCGCCGTTCGAGAACCTCCACCGACAGGCCAAGCAAGGTGACCGGCAGGCCGGCGTTCTTGGCGCGCAACGTGAGAGCCACTCCCGTCTCTGCGACACCAGCATCGAACGTGTGCGCAGCAGGGATGCCGTGATGATGCTCAGCCCAGTCTCCGAATCCGAGATCGGTGGGTGGTGGATCCAGCTGATCGGAGACCTCTTTTGGCAGAACATACGCGACTTCGCCGCCGCTACTGGTAGTCCACGTGAAAGGCACTACCGCGATATCGGACTTCGGTGACGTGATGCTGCGGACGCCGAGCACTGTTCCCGTGACCGCAGCTGGAATGAGCAGCAGAACGACCACACCGACTACGAGCCAGCTCTTCGGCCGCGACGCCACCCAACGCCCAGAACTACGCCAGAAGCCGGCGGCGGTCGGCTCGAAAGGTGCGGACGGCACAGTCTTGTCCGCCGCAATTTCCTGTGGCTCGGCGGACTCGACCGGCTGCTCTGCGCTACCAGGCTCGGAGAATCGGCCGACAGCTCGGGCAGCGCGCTCAGCAGCACGCAACCGCTTCTCCCACCTGCCCGGAACCGGACCGTCGAAACGCCAACGTGCACGCATGTGCAGGACACCGAGCATGAGCTTGAACTGATCCGGTTTGCGCGGCATCCGCCGCGACTCCCCGTCGGCCAGCCATCCCCTGATCGTCGAAGCAGAAACTGTCTGACCGTAGGCACTTTCGATCTCGTCCGAGATGTCGTCGGCACCAGGACTCTGCGCCGCGGAGTGCAAGGCCATCAGATCCTTGACGAAGCGCTCGTAAACCAGTTCCGGCGGCTCGATCACCACCCGTGCACCAGCGAATCCGATGCTGCGGGCCGCGCCCCACCGGTACGGCACGTGGGTGGCCTACGGCGACAATCTGCATGCATCTGTGCACCTTAGACGGACGTGAGAGTTGTTGGAGGACTGCTCGATTACCTCAAACCGCAGCCCCTGAGGCTACTCTTCCCCATTCTCGGTGGGGCGCTCGTTGGCTGTTTCGGCTCGGAAGAAGTCGGGCAGCACGCGTTCGATGACGGCGGCGAACTCACTGTCGACGTCGAATTCCCAACCCGCATAGTGATATACCCACGCCAAGGCGTTGTACATCGTGCCGACGGCGAACTTGGTCAACCGCTCGAAGTGCTCGATGTCCACCTCCTGCGCACTGCCCCAGTGCCCTGTGTGGGCGACCGGTCGGAGCCGCTGCAGGATGGTGTAGAGGGTCGGGTGGGTGCTATTGGACAGAAACCCGTAGAGCCCTTCGGTGACTGTTCGGTCCAGACCACCACCGCCATACCGGCCCACCAGTTCCATGAACCATTGCACGGCCGCAGTCAGCCCGACGGCTGTCTGGCCGCTCACGGTGATGGGGTGATCTAGATCTTTCCCGGTGGTCAAGGGGAAGGCCGCGTCGAGCTCGGCGCGTACTGCCTTGAACGTCTCGGCAGCCGCGAGAAAAGGCGCTGATTCTTTGCCGCCGAGGCGCTGGGCGTCTTCCTTGGCCTTCACCGTGCTCCAGCGATGCTGAATGTAAGTCCGGGCCAATCTGCCCTTCGGATCCTGGGCCGGTGGATTGTCTCCGATGGTCCACGCGGCGTAGGCGCAGCCTTCCAGGACTGATCGCGTGAGCTGTTCGACGGTACCGATCGCCTCGCCTGTCACGAACAGCCCGCACATCCCCCCGCAGTTGTTGGCGCCGTCTTGCAAGCCGCAGCACACGGTCATCAATACGATCCGCGGGTCTCGAATCCCCATGCGGGTGTACTCGGTGATGTCTTGAGCCGCCACGGATCCCGGAGCTGGTTCCCAGTGGTGGTCGTCGGTGATACGCAGGAACGCCTCCCGGCAGGCCGACAGAACTTCAGCCAGCTCGCCGAACCGTTCTTTGGTGGCGTCGTCCAGGGTCACGCGGTATCTCATCCGAACAACGGTAACGGTGGGCCGGGTGGGTTCCCATCGAATATTCGCTCGTCGGTCAGCTCGGCCTAGACCCACTCGCGAAGAAGCGCGAACTCCTGCGAGCCGCGGCGCGTACCGACCCTAGCGCCGCTGATTTTCCCTTGTTCTCGTTGGGCGTCGGTACGACCGAACGAAGCACGGCTAGCGGGATTGCCAGCGGGTCTGCCGCAGCCCGGTACGACCGCTCGCCGAATCGTCGGCTGAGCAACGTCCATAACAACAGTGGGCTCTCTCTGCCGACCTCGACGGGTTCTTCACGCCGCCAGCCTTTCGCTGACAACTGCACGAACAACGACCGTGTTCGGGTCTCGGTGATCAGATCCAAGGCCGCAGCCCTCATGATCAACGCTTGAATCGACACGCCCCATGTCGCTTTTATTCTCGCGAAGTCGGTCAACGTCGTTGCTTCGGAGAGAATTTCGACTGCTCGCACGCGTGGCACCAACAATGCCCCGGCGAACGTGTTGGCCTCACACCTTCCGGGTCGCTGGAGCGAGGGCGGAACGAGTGCAACACCAAGTGCGGAGTCCATCGACGATTCCGGCACTGCCGCTGCGGAATTGGGTGTCGGCCACGCCGCCTCCGCGCTCGATACCGTGCCCTTCAGCCTCTGGGTCGTCGCCCACCACGGGCATGATTTCGCCACCGCATGCTGGACAACCGTTGCGGCCGGCGGCGATATCGACACCACCTGTGCGATCATCGGCGGGATCCTCGGAGCCCGCGCGACCCCCGACGGCATACCGCGCGACTGGCTCGACCGTTGCGAACCGCTACCAGAATGGGCGATCACGCTTACACGATGATCCAGGGAGCGAGCCCTGCTCTTCCGCAGGTAGACGAACGCACTACATTGCCGTATACCCGCGCGGTCTGAAGCGATCCGCGCGGGGCTGCGGAAGATCAACGGGCAGAGGTCATCTCAGTGTCGGCAGCGCACAGTATTGCCGAAGAGCGTGCGTTCGGCCGACCCTGAACAAGCGGTCGGCCGACGTCCGGAGAACGTCCGGATCTGCCTATCGAGCGTTGGACGGACGTGCGTCCGGTCAACGAATCTGCTGCCACCACCTCGACCTGCAGTTGACCAACTTCGATGACAGCACTGATCCCCGCAGCTCAGATTCATTGGCAATGGCTCAGATTCGGTGACACCGGACACGAGGGCGCTGCGGCGTGCACAAGATCCGGGTGGCTCTGGTCGCGAATCTCGGCACCACCTTGGTCGCGAATCCCACCACCGTTCGATTTGGTGTTCGTGAATCTCGACAGCACTCCAGCCAGCCGACCGTACGGAATATCGGCGCCTGACCGACTGTCGTTTGCAACCTGTCATGGGGCCGCCACGGTGCCAGACATTCGACCGCCGACTGCGGCAGTTCGTAGAGTCAACCTGTTCCAAATCCGTGATGTGAGAACGCTCCGGGGCGGACCGCCGAACGCTCGCTCATGCCTGCGGGTTCGTCTGCCCAACAGGAGAGCAACGAACGGCAGGGCAAGTGCGGCCAGACCGAGCAGTACCGGCCTTGGGCCGCTCGGGCGATCAGCGGGCCGGGCATCGGCCGAGTGCCGGGCGGCGAGGGCGCCGATGGCCTTCAGGAGCATCGGCTGGCCGCTCGACAACCAAGTGGGTCGAGCTGGCGGTCAACTGCTGCCGCCCGGTCCTCCAAGAGGCAGTGCGATGCGATGACGAATACCGTGCGCCAGCGTCTCACGCCGGACCATCTGCTATCTCCAGTTGATCCGAATTAACAATCGCCGCATACCTCCCGAACAGCGCGGAGGAAAGCTCGTAATCGTTAATTTTGGGGTCTAGCCCGTACATTTGCAACAGGGCTATATCCAGTTCGCTGTGCCGCTCACGCAGTTCAATCGGCATTCTATCGGGCTCATACATTTGCGCCAGCGACAACTCAGGATACCGGGCCCGCTCTGCGACGATACCAGCAGCCATCCCAGTGACCAGCCCGCGCTGTTCAGTGTCTAACACAAGGAACGGAAAGGTGTTGTAGACCGACCCTACGGAGATCTGAAAATCAGATTTCATTCTGCTGGACACGACGCCGACCCAGTTTGTGAATACCCGGCTCTGCAAAAAGGCAAAGATAACTAAATCGGCGGGTGTCAGCCAAAATACTGAATTGTTTACAATGACATCCCGGCCGTAGATCGCCACTGGGATATACATGCGATCCTTGGATGAAACACTGGGCACCAACAGATAATCTTCACCCGGCTGGAAGATTGCGCCGAACCGCCACGGCCGGTCAGCAGCGCGCCCCTTGGCGCCTTTCGCACCATTCCGTTCAGCAGCCACCAGGGCGACGCGCTCACGTAGCACGGGTGACGCCGCTATATCGGCCTGGGGAGCATCGGCGAGCCAGAGACAGTAACGCCACTGTGCGTTAAGGTGCTCCCGAGCTCCGACGAGGCGGCGAAGATACTTCGCAGCCACCGGATCGATACGCCGAATGGTATCGGCATCCTCTGCAGAGATCTTCGATAAGTGTCCGCCATCCCGCGGCTCATTGCCTACGGACATCGGCGGAATTCCCGCCACTATCGGGCGCGGGACGCTCCACACATACATGTCCTGCGCATCTAGGAGGAATGGGTTTATATTGGTCGCCCGTCTCGGCTCGGACCCCAGGTAGTTCTCCGTCCAGATGGTCTTTGTACGACGATTTCCGCCGAAGCTGAAGCCAATAACGACACAGTGGACCGCCGCAGAATCGCGTGTGTCATTGCCCCATACGAACGTTCGATACGCAAAGTTAATGCGCATGCCAAGGCTGTGTAGCGTACTCCAGATAATCGCTGGTTGCCCACCTTGGGTGATCGAGTTGGTGGATACGAAAGCAACTTGCGCGTCGGTACCTTGGATGTAGCGTGCAGCCTTCAGAAACCAATTGGTTACGTAGTCGAGCGTGCCAGCTCCAGGAACGCTACCCCAGATTGCCTTCTGGTCGAGCTTCTGCTGGGCGGACTGTAGACGGGGGCCCAAATACGGCGGATTCCCAACCACAAAAACGCGGCCTTCAACGGGGCAAAAATCGCTCCAATCAACTTCGAGCGAATTTGCATGTTTGATCTTCGGCGAAATCCTAATGGGGAGTCGGTCAGGGGCAACGCCGAACTCGACGGCCATCTGCTGGTTTGCGAGGTGGTCAACGAGAAGCATCGCAGTTTCGGCGATTCGCGCTGGCCATTCTTCTATCTCGATGCCAGAGAAGTGGTCAAGGGTAACTTTGATGTCTCCGGTGACATCGAGGCTTAGTTGCGCGCGTTCAACCTTTTTCGATGCGGCTTCGGTCATGTCAAGCTCACGACGCCGCGTTAGAAGTCCGAGTTCGAGTGCACGCAGTTCCTTGTAGGCGACGATCAGGAAGTTTCCGCAACCGCAGGCGGGATCGAGGAATCGGAGTCGACCGAGGTCATTGTGTAGCTTGGTTAGCTGTGCCTTGTCATCCCATGCCCGGTCGAGACGTTCGCGGAATTCGTCGAGAAACAGGGGGCGGATCGTCTTGAGGATGTTTTCTTCGGTGGTGTAGTGCTCACCGCCGTGACGACGTACATCTTTGCTCTTAACTGTCTGGAACATCGATCCGAAGACAGCCGGGGAGATGATCGACCAGTTGAACTCACATGCTTCGAGCAGAGACTCCCGGAACGCTGGGGTCAGGACCGGGATATGGAGGGAGTCCCGGAACAAACCGCCATTGATGTACGGGAACCCGGTATAGGGGCTTTCCGGCGGTAGTGCCCTGTTTTTAATGTCGGTGTCGGCGACAGTGAACAGTGACCGCAGATCCGTATGCAGTGATTCCGCCATGGTGTGTTCACGCAGGTAGTTCTCGAACAGGCCCGCCGGTGTCCACATGTCGGCGTCGTCGCCGAACAGCAGGAAAAGCAGTCTGGCCAGAAGCAGGGTCGATTCGTGGTCACCAACGCCGGCGGCATCGAGTTCGGCGTAGAGGGTGCCCATGAGCCGGGCGGCGGCAACGGACGCAGTTTCGGCTTCGTGGTCGAAGGCGTCACGCATCCGGTCGAGCAGTTCGACGAGCGGCAGGTTTTCATCGAAGTCGAGCTCGATGGCCTGTAGCCGCTCGATCAGGTGGGTGCTGCGGTCACCGACGAGGTGTTCGTGGACGAGTAGTTTCGCGTTGGCGCTGCTAAGTTGAGCGCGTCGGGGCCAGCGCCATTCCTGTCGTTGCTCGTTGGTGAAGATGACCAAACGTTCCTGGTTGTCCTTGCCCACCAGTACGTCGATCTGGCGCTGGATCTTGCGCTGCGGTAGGACGGGGCAGTGCCAGATGCGCAGGCCCTTGTAGTCGGCGACTTGGTGCAGCGTGTAGGTGTCGTCGTCAACCTCGATCGACATGTCGGGCCGGTCGGGGTTGTTCCAGCCGAGTTCGTCGATGAACAGGGTGCGGAAGTCGCGCTTGTCGACGAGGTCGATTAGATGGTTGCCGGTCACGAACGAACTCCCATGCTGGACACGATGCGGATCGGGTCTTTTCCGGTCCTGGAGGCGATGACGAGGTCGCCGTCGCGATTCAGGGCAGTGATGCGGGTAGCCAGATCCTCGTCGCTGGCGCCGGAGCGGGTGGCCTTGCGTAGGCGCTGTTCGGCGTATTTGGTCAACGGGTGCTGGTACAGCTCGTCGAGGGCGGCCTGGGTGTCGGCGCTGTAGTTGTTCAGCGTCTCGCCGAGTCGACGCCACAAGGTGCGGCGCACGCCGCGCAAACGGCCTGCTGCGATCTGTGGGGTGGCCAACGGGCCGCGCACGAGTTGTTCGATCAGCTCGTCATGCTGCTCGTGTTGTTCGAGGCCGTGTTCTTCCGGGGTGGCTTCGAACCCGCGCAGGACCTCGTGCCCGGTGAGCAGTCGCGTCTGTCCGTCGAGGGTGGCTTCGCCGAAGCCGTCGATGCCGGATTCGGTGCGCACGTAGCAGAGCACTCCGTCGCTGCGGTCGCTGAGGCGCAGGGCGCGGGTTGCGGCGATCATGTCCGGTAGTGCCGCGATCTTCTTAGCGAGCTCTGGGTCGTTCTTTTCGGCTTCGTGCCAGCGTTGGTAGGCCAGGCTGGAGGCGTCGACGTCGTCGACGTTGTCCTGATCGTCGAGGGTGCCGTTGTAGAGGTCGGTGATGGCGCGGATTTCGGTGTCGGTGCCGAAGAACTGCTCGTCGGAGCCGAAGGCTTCGGCGTTGGCGTGCAGGCGGGCGCTGATGCGTTGGCGCAGGGAGATGACGGTGTCGACCGATTCGTGGAAGAACGAGTACAGCAGCACTGTGTCGGACGCCTGGCCGATACGGTCGACACGGCCGGCGCGTTGGATCAGGCGGATGATCGCCCAGGGCAGGTCGTAGTTGACCACGATGTGCGCATCCTGCAGGTTCTGACCTTCGCTGAGCACATCGGTGGCGACCAAAACCCGCAGTTCGTTATCGATCTCGTGCTGTTCCTGTCCAGGCAGGGCGTTTGACCGCGGAGAGAAGCGGCGCGCCAACGCGGTCGGATCTTCGCTGTCGCCGGTGGCGACCCCCACGTTGTCGATACCTACCGCTCGCAAGGCGGTGCCGATGTAGTCGGCGGTGTCCTTATATTCGGTGAACACCAGTATTTTTTCGTCTGGATGATCGTCGGTGAGCAGCGCGAGCAGGGCAGCGAATTTGGAGTCGCGGGCGGTGCTCCAGCCGCCGTAGGAGGCGAGCAAGCCGCGCAGGGCAGTGGTGTCGCGGTCGAGATCGGCTCGCAGCGCCGGGGTGAAGATCTCCGGACGGACCCACGTCACCGAGTTTGGGTCGGCAGCGACGAGTGCTTCGTAGCGGCGGGATGGATCGTCGCCGAGATTCTCATTGGAGTCGAGGTCCTGGTCGGTTGGGTCCTCATCGTCGTCGTAGGCGAGACTGGTGTCGACGATGGTGCCGGTCGGGATCGCTAAGCCCTGATCGATCGAGTAGACGAACAGTTCGTTGCGGGCGATATGGCGCTGCAGGGACAAGGTAAACGAGTGTCCACAGGACGACAGGCGCTTATAGAAGGTGGTGCGGACGAACCCCGCCACCTGGCCGCGACCGCGGGTGAGGTTGTCGGCGAAGTCCTGCTCGGCCGCGGTCAAGGTAGCGTCCCGGGAGATGTAGTTGCCGAGTTCGTAGCGCGGCAGGACCAGGTTGGTGAGCGAATCCAGGGTGATGTCGCTAGCCATGATCGCCGCCGGATCGTCGGAGCCGAAGGAGTGATCGACTGGCCTGGGGATGCGCTGGGGGAAGGTGAACCGCTGCCCGTTGGCGAATTCGAGGTAGTGGTTGCCGTCTGTGTCGGTTTGTGAGTAGTTGTTCTTAATAAACGTGCGGGTGCGGCGCACCAGATGCTCGCTCATCAGCCGTTTCCAGTCGTCCGGGTCCTCGGAGCGACGGAACGCCGCCAACGTGCTGGTCTTGCCGTCGACCTTGTCGATGAACCGTGGATCGGCAGCGATCGCGTTGATCGGCGCGATCCCGAGATCGGCGTCGTCGTCGAGGTACAGGCCGAGCTGGTTGGCCACATCCCGGAAGCGGATGTTGTACGGGGTGGCCGTCAGCAACAAGACCTTGCTGTCGTTGTCCTGGATGTAGCGCTGAATCTCCAGGTAGTCGCGCCGGCTTTCGTTGCGCAGGGTGTGCGATTCGTCGACGATGACGAACGCGTAGCGCCGCAGCTCCGGCAGGATTCGATGCGCCATGCTGTACGAGACGACCCGGCCGTGCAAGTCATAGGCCTCGAAGTGCTCTTCCCACATCGACACCAGGTTCTTCGGGCACACCACCAGCGGCATGAAGCCGTGCTCATCACGCAGCATCAACGCCACCGCGATCGCGGTGAGCGTCTTGCCGAGACCGACCACATCACCGAGCATGGTGCCGCCGCGGGTCATGATCCGCCGCGCGAGGGTCTGCACCGCCGTGGCCTGATATTCGAGCAGCTGCTTACCGATCTCGGTGGGCAGCGCGTACTCGGCCAAGCCTTCACGGACATCGCGGGAGAGGTCATAACAGACCTTCAAAAACACCTCGTACGGACGACGAGGTTCCTTGCGGACCCACGACTCATCGAGCAGATCGAGCAGATCGGCGGTCACCGGCCGACTGAACTTGTCGTTCCAGCGTGCCTCGAACCAGTCGGCAAGGGTCTTGGCAGCATGGACATCGAGCACATCGACATTCAGCTCGAAATTCGAGTTCAACCCGGGTCCTGTGAGATTCGACGAGCCGACGAACCCGGTGATCGGATTGTTCAGATCCTGTCGGTGGCAGATGTAGGTCTTCCCGTGCAGCGGCCGGCGGGTGAACACCTTGATCTCCACCGCCCCGGAACCGAGCAGGTCTCGCAGCGACTGCAAGGTCGCCCGGTCGGCATTGGTGGGCATCCCGCGCATCAACTGCGTACGCAACTGCTCGAGCAACTGAGCTTTGCGTTCACGTGCCGCGTTGGCATCAGCATCGGTGCGCGGTGCGCCGTCGACCGCAGCTTGCAAATCCTCAAGGGCTTCCTGCTGCGGCCCGGTCATCACCATGCCGATCAGAACCCGGACCACCGGACCCGACGCGCCAGCGACAATCTTCTTCTGGACCAGTTCGTCGAAGGCAGACCAGCCGCGAAGGTTGAAGTAGCCGACGGCGACGTCCATTCGTTCGGAGATCGCGAAGGTCTGCTGTAGGTGGGACCCGAGTCGGGCATCTATATTGTCGAAAATCCTCGTCACCAGGCACTACCTTCCATCATCTCCCCCTCGCGGCCATGCCGTAGGGGAGGCCAACCTTCCTCGTATATGGCCGTGCTGACGAGTTGTCAGACACCTTGCCCCTTCGTTACAGTCCATCTTCTGGATGTCACCGCCCCTATGATGCCGCGCGGAAACTGCTCGTAAGACCTTGCCGAGGCCATGGCCTGCGCTGTAGCGGAGCCGGTTGGCTGGAGCGTACGAGCGGCGTCGTGCCAGCGGAGTGGGATCAGCCCTTGTCTCAAGTTCGTCACGCAGCTTAGAGCTCCTAACCAGTTCGATTGCCGAGTCGTCGCCAGAGGCCGCCACCGGGCAGTGCGACACCACCGTGCCGCTCGGGCGCTATGGGTCCGAGCGTAGGTATGTGAACTTGGACAGGTATCTTAGCTGCCCCGAAATGCCTTGTGCAGCAAGGTAATCCGAGGAAACTCTCAAGTTCGGCGAAGATCTCGGGGCGCCCAACAACACCTTCAGGGCGTTCTCGTCGGGTTGCGACGATTTCCAATCCGCCATCATCGTCAAAGTATTAACCGTCGAGGAGGTTGCGGAGTGTCAATCGGTGGTCGCGACACGCATAAGAGTGATCGTCGTCGCGCCGAGGAAGCCCCAGTACGCCTGATGGCCTTCGGGGCGGCGGGCGAGTCTGCCGAAATGCGCATCCAATCGCGCGGCGGTTTCGGCGCAGGTGCCACTCGCGTACACCACCCGCCGATGGAGGATATGTACCTGTCCTGGTTGCGGTTTCGACCACGGCTACCTTCTATCCACGATGGTCATCTGGGTCGGCGTGTTGCTGATGATCGCCCTTGACTCGTGCCCCGGACGATTCCCCAATCACCCGGGCCAATCCTTGCGGGGTTCCTGATGAACGCTGGCGGACCAGCCGAGCGGGCCAAGCCCGTGTTGATGAATCTTGACGCAGTCGAGCCGCCCGGCACGGCGCGGCCGGCAGCGGCGAAGATTAAGCGGCTCAGCCCAAGTGTGCCAGCGGCCGGGTGGAAGTCCCGCGCGGCCGGTCGACAACATTCGCTAAATAGTCGGTCGATGCCGGAGAACGGACGACCGGCCTCCACCGCCAGATGGCGGGCACGGCGACGTCGTCCGAACACGCGGTACTAGTCGGATATCAGGCTCGCCACCGATGAGGGCATCGACCGCCGCTTCGAGCGACTTCCAATGTCCACGCGGGGCACTCGAACGCCGGTTGCGGAGATGCCTTGCGACACTGATGAATCGCTGACGCGGCCGGGCACTCGACCGTGTCCAGTCCACTCGAATTCGTTCTGATCACCCAGTTGTCTGTGATCGGCAACTCGGCCGGAAATGATCCGAAAGCTCGGCCGGAAGTGGTCAGTAGAGCCAATCCCGTCGTGGCCTCCCGAGGCCCTTCATTTACGAAGGATGCCTGGCGGGTCCGCGGCTTCGATGGAACCCTTCAGCGCTTTGCACAGCGCTTCCAAGCTCGTCCAAGCGGGGGTTTCAACCGCGGCCCGGTAGTACTTGGCGCCACGCGTACCACCAGAACTGTGGGTCGGGATCAGCAGGTCTGCTCCCAGGAGGCGCAGCAGGATAGGGCGGATCACGCTGTCGGGCAAGCGAGTGAAACCAGCGAGTTGGCGAGTAGTGAATTCCGTCGGCACCGAGTCATCGGCGATCGCGAGGACCACGGTGGCCAGGTGGCGGTTGTTGAACACCGCCGCCGACCGTTCGGCGTGGGCACTGTCCGCAGATAGCGTCACTGATATAGAGTGACACGAATAGCTATCTACGTCACGCGAGGATAATTCGATGTCGCCCGCACCGGCTGAACAGCTGAGCATCGACGGCGTCGGCGTGCATGATCCAGGCGATGCTGAGTCACACCGATGGTCGTCTACCACCATCCGGGCAGAGGGAAGATCATTCGCAACGACGCCGGTTTTCGATACGTACTGGCGCTTCGCGGCACGACGACATGCTGTCTATGAAGCGCGTTTGGCAGGCCGACCAGGGCCGTGGACAGACGATCCGATCCTTCGAGCGCACCGGTTCACCAACTGCTACCGCGCCGCCGATCGGGTCAGCCAATTCCTGATCAGGCAAGTCGCCTACGAAGGCTCCCAAAATATCGAGGATGTCGTCTTCCGGGTCTTGTTGTTCAAGATGTTCAACAAGATCTCCACGTGGGAGCTACTCGAACAGCACCTGGGGACACTCAGCGTGGACACCTTCCGCATCGCGGATTATCACCAGGTACTAGATGAGGCGTTCGCTGCAGGGCGGCGGCTGTATTCGGCGGCCTACGTCATCCCTCCCCCACGCCTGGGCGGGCTGCGCAAGCACACAAACCATCTGCGATTACTGCAATACATGCTCGATGACGGACTCGCGGACAAGATTGCGCAGGCGCCATCGTTGCAGCGGGCATTCGAACTATTGCGAGGGTATCCCGCGATGGGTGACTTCCTGGCTTTCCAGTTCGTGATCGACCTGAACTACACCACCGCGCTGGGGTTCGACGAGATGGACTTCGTAGTCGCCGGGCCCGGTGCCCGTGACGGCGTCCGTAAATGTTTCGGGTCATCCAGCGCTGGACACGAGCGCGCGTTGATCGAATATATGGCCGCGTCCCAGGACGAGCACTTCGAGCGGTTGGGTTTGCGCTTCGGAGGCCTGTTCGGGCGGCGGTTACAGCTCATCGACTGCCAGAACCTGTTCTGTGAGGTCGACAAGTATGCGCGGGTGGCCCATCCCGGCATCGCCGGGCATAGCGGTCGTACGCGGATCAAGCAGAAGTTCGAGCCGGTGTCTGCGGCGATGCCAGCGTGGTTTCCCCCCAAGTGGGGTTTGCGTCCGGATGCGGCCGTCTTGCCCGACCCCCGCAGCGCCTAGTGTGTGAGTCCTTGAACCAACGAGAGGAGAGATGTGACGAATCCGCAGGATCTGCAATCGGATCGTGAACTGGTGCTCGTGGTCCAAATGTTGGAGCGGTTGGCTGTCCGCGTCGAAGCTCAGTTCAACCCCGACGTGGTCGAGGGCGAGGAGGATCCGGCGGGGACTCACCTGCTGGCGTATGCACGATCGTGCCGAGAAGTTCTCGATGATCCGGCGGTATCGGCGCGGCTGCAGGCGGTCGCGCCGCGGCGCTGGTGACCTCTATCTCCGGACGGCATCGCCGCCGCTGAGTGTCGATGCTGTTCTGTTCTTAGCTGATCGCTAGATCAGAAGCCAGGCTGCGAAGGCCGAGGGCAAGGTCGCGACGTAGCCGGTCAGCGTGAGCCTGTCCGACCACCACGGTCAATGCACCTGCAGCGATCCCGACCTGAGCCGCAACGTAGCCGAGCAATCGGCTGATCCCCAGATAGTTTCCGTATCCGCGTTCGACCAGATATTGGGAACGGTAGTGAGCCACCGCGTGCAGACGGTCCCCATCAAGCTGAAATGACAGAAAAGACAGGCACGGAAACGCCATCGCGCTGGTGTCGTGACCAGGTTCGAAAACCGGCACCGCGACCGAGCCGGGAACCTCGAGGGAAATCTCATAGCGGGCGCGTTTGGGTGCACTAGTGGCAAGTTCGGTGTTGAGCACACCAATGAGATGGTCGAGCTGGTTCACCTCCTTACCTTCGACCGGATATGCCACCAGCCTCTGAAAATAGGTTCCCTTGTTGTTGCGTGACTCAAGGCGCCTGAGCTGCGGATACAACCGCAGATAACGGCTGGACAGGGCAGCGACATCGCTTTCTTGAGCGGCCAGAGCCGCAGGAAAGATCGTGTTGGCCACGGTATCGACCCGCTGGAGATCGAACTCTGCAAGCAGGTCGTCAGCGGCCGCCCGCACGCGGGGCTGCTCAGCCTCTCCGGCGTCAACGATCCGGGTGACCGTATGGAACGCTCGCCTCCCCGGCTCATCGTGCACGGCCAAGGTCGTCTGAAGCCAGGCCACCGACAAGTCCGAGGCCTGGATGTGGACTGCGCGGCTCATCACATGTTTCCTGTCAGTGTCGGAACCGGCAATGCGGATGGATCGATGCCCTGCGGGCGCGGCTCCACCACCACGGTGATTAGGCCGCCAGTGGTGTCGATCGTGGCCGTCTGCGGTCCCTCGCTCGGCGTTCCGCACCGCAAGACGGTGCTGTGCGAGTCCTCCCCTGCCATCTCCACCAGACCGCAAATTTCGCGCACGAGCGCCGGAGCGGGCACGACCAACAGATCGTCCGGAGATGTGTACAGAACCCGCTGTTGGCCCCGGTCCAGATGCCAAACGTCCATGTCTCGCGTGGTCCCGAGGAGATCGCCGGCCAGGTGCCGTTTGAACTTCGACGGCGGTATCCGAGACCACGTCTGGGCATCGGCAGCGGGGATCAGGCGCAGCGATACCAGCTGTCGCACCGCCGCGGCGTAGCTGGTGCCCAGATGCAGTGCCAACTGATACACCTGAGATGCACTGGCGATGCGTTCCATGCCTAGCTCCGCCATGGTCGTGAGCACCGCGCGCCGCGGCATCAGGAACCAGGCAGCGAACGATTCGGCGGCCTTCTCATCCGGGGACCACTGCCGAGCTGCCGTGCTCATGTCGAGCGAGGGATCTTCGCCGAGACCGATGTCCACTGATGTCGAGTGGCCGAGGCGATGGTGACCGAGTTCGTGAGCGCTGGTCTGCCGACGGACCGCCCGGGTGAGGCGACTGTTCACCAGGACTCCCGAGTCGCAGCCCGAGTTGGCCAGATAGGCACCGAACAATGCTGGCATCGGCTGCCACATCAACGTGAGGTCGGCTCGCACGATTGCCGGCGCGACCTGGATCGGCGTACACGTCGGGTCGACGCCGAGGTCGTCGTGAGCGTGCGCTGCCGCTATGGATGCGACCCGGTTGGCCATCAGCCAAGACATCGAAGCCCTCCTGTCCTCACGATCGCCCCGTTCGGCGGCTGTAGCTGAGGTACTCGGCGAACTTTCGCACCTGTTCGTAGTCGTCGTTGGTCAGGTCCACCAGAACGCGCCCCAATGCCGTGGTCGGTTCGCTCGACGGATTCT
Source organism: Nocardia sp. NPDC050175 (assembly GCF_044459885.1). Classification (NCBI taxonomy): domain Bacteria; kingdom Bacillati; phylum Actinomycetota; class Actinomycetes; order Mycobacteriales; family Nocardiaceae; genus Nocardia; species Nocardia sp. NPDC050175. Next base: position 207,064 of record NZ_JBITJI010000002.1, on the reverse strand, counting down.
CCTCGCCCAGGAAGTAGTTCGCCGGGTATTGGTACAAACGTGCCAGCTTGCGGAGTTCGAGGCTGTCGACCTTGCGGTTGCCCCGCTCGATCTCAGAGATCGCCGAGCGGGCAATGCCGGTCACCGAACTCACGTGCTGCTGCGACAGCCCTAGGTACTCACGGGTTTCCCGTAACCGTTTCGCTAAGGCCGTCTGGTCGAACTGATCGAATTCACCCTCCGTGCTGCTCATGCCGATTCCACCCGCTGGACGTCGAGCCTGCGCCATACCGCTCGGGCGAACGCCCGGACCGACCGCATCGCGCGTGCCGTCTCCTCGGTGGCCGGTAGGAACGTCGCGGTCGCGTTCTGCACACGGGTGAGGATGTCCACGGCCAGCAAGGAGTCGATGGGCAAGTCGTCGCCGAGCTCGACGAGTTCGGCATACAACTGGCCCGGGTCGCGACCGGCGTCCTCTGCCAGCAGATCCACTATCAGGTCCACCACTTCTGGTTCAGTCATCGGTATCTCACTCTCTGCCATTGTCGGGTTTACCAACAGCCCGTTCGATGGTACAACATCTGTTGGATATTGCGACACCCCGTTTGATCATCAATCATTGGAGGGCGCGTGAAGCTCAGCGAGTACCAACATGAAGTGGTCCATACCGACCAACACTCCACCGACCTGACCGTGCACCTGCTCGGACTATGCGGTGAGGCCGGATCCGTTGCGGCAGTGTCGAAAACGCGCATGCGCTATGGTGACGCCTTCGGCGGCTGGCGCAAACAGATGCGCGAGGAACTCGGCGACGTCCTGTGGTACGTGGCCGCGATCGCCAACAACCTCGGCCTGGATCTTGACGATATCGCCAAGGCCAACCTGCATAGGACCCGTACGCGGTGGTTGCCGACCCCGGGCTATCAACTCGACGCCGGCGCCGCACCGAACGAGCGGCTACCGCGCTCGGGGATCTACACCTTTCACCAGCGCGTCAACGCCGACGGCCGCCAGGAAGTGACCGTGCACATGGGCGGACACCAGATCGGTGACGCCTTGACCGACAACGCCCTCAATGACGACGGGTACCGATTTCACGACGTCTTTCACCTCGCCTACGCCACCATCCTGGGATGGTCGCCAGTGACGCGGGCGCTGCTGAAGTGCAAGCGCAAATCCACAGCGGATATTGACGAGGCCGAGGACGGCGGGCGCGGCATCGTGATCGAAGAAGGTGTCGCGGCGTTCGCGTTCGCCTACGGCGCCTCACACAACCACCTCGACGGCATCACCCGCCTCGAGCAGACCTTCCTGGACTCGATCGCTCTGATGACCTCCACCCTCGAGGTCGGCGTACGCTCCGCCGCCGACTGGGAATCGGCGATAATCCAGGGACACAACATGTTTCGCCAGCTCCTGATACACGGCGGCGGCTCGGTCGAATTCGACGCAGACCAGCAATCGTTGCGATTCACACCGCCCGAATGACTCCAAACATGTACGGCCGCCGCACCAGATGGGCTATCGACGGCCACGGAACCGATACCCCACCCCACCAGGCTAAGGCTCATAGCCCTCCGCAACCCGCAGGAGTGCACGAGGACTACAACGGAAGATCCAAGCAGAGTCAGCTCATAATGCGAACTTGCGAGGCCCTTGCGCCCTCATACGCCATCAGCTTGTGGATCGGGCCCACGGCGAAGTACTGCGTCCACAACCCCCAGATTCTTTGCCATTGAGGATCTTTGGGCTGCAGTTCGCTGACCGGGAGACCAGCCTTGATCGCCTCTTGGGCACCAATCGACGCACCGTGCGAATGCGGAGCGCTGATCAGGGGTTTGTCCAGCTTCTTGCACAGCCCGGTGGTTTCGGTCGTGCTGCGGTCGGGGTTGGAGCTCACAGCCTGCCGGGCCAGATCCCCGGTGCGCGCCAGAGCCGAACGCGCGAACTGCACGATGGTGGCATCGATGCCACCTAGCATCGCCGCATGCAAGGGGAAGGTATTGGGTTCGGCAGCAACTTCTTTCAGGGAACGCTCGACTGCGGCGATGATGTCTTTCGCGCTGACGTATCCACGATCCGGGATCAGAACTTGTGGGTCAATCGGGCCCAGATCCGAGGTCGGGCCCATGATGACTTCGTGGGCGCCCAACGCCAGAATCGTCGCCGCACTCTTGGCCGACTCCGGAACCAGCAACACGAACCGGTCCCCGGCAGCTTGGGCCATCCGCGCCAGCCGCACCGCGGTCTCCCCATCGCCACCTGGGGAACCCAGCAGCATATGCAGATCTTTGGACGGGTCGAGGTTGTGCAGCAATTCGGCCAGCAGAGTGACGCTGTCCATGCTGATCTGGTCGATCATGACGACCAGATTGCAGCTATAGATCTGCTCATATTGAGCGATCAGCGTCTGGCGGAGATACCGGTGCTCGTTCTGTGCTCGGAAGAGGGGGGTGTAGCTGCGTCCGGGGAGCTCTGCGGCGGCTCCCGACGCGCCGCCAGCCGTGATCCGGGAACTGACCTCTGCGGCTTCGGCGCCATCGTCTCCTTCCCCAGCTCCCACGCTTGAATTGCTATCCGACGTCGCTGTTCCCAATCGATATCCCCCTCCTCGCCGACCGGAGCCGGCAGGACAGCATCATCGTCACGAGTCTCGTCATCATGCCCCGTCATTATCCCTCCATCCGCCCCGTTCGTAGCCGACATCCGCACGAAACGCGACTCACTCTATCGTGATCACACTCCATCTCAGGGGTCATCAATAACCATCGTGCACCAACGCACTGACACATATGTTCGAGTCGCGACCAATGCTGCTACGTCGCTCGAGCCGCTCGGGAGACCAAACACCGCCGACAGGCCGCGATTACAACTGCAGCATTTTCGCCGGGCGCCAGAGCGAGATATTCGTCATCAACACCGCACCCCACCGGACAGGGTTCGAAACACGAGTGGCGTGTCACCAACATGAGGGCCCGGCGCCATCGTATCCGCGTTGTCATCGGGCCGAGGTCGATGATTTGGTCCGCGCCGATGGGCCAGCTGCGGCTCGGCTCGATCTGTACGATCATGTTGTCGGGCAATAAGTTCGGCCGACGAGTTCAACTATGCCGGACCTGTTGAACCAACCGTCACGAACCCCCAATCCGAGCGTCGCCTGTCGCCACGCGACGAATCGGGCGTGTGCCGGAGGACTTGGTCGCAGCGTTCTGGATTGCTACAACCGCCCAGAATCCCCCACCTCTATTCGGGCAGTGGGAACCCCTCGTGCCGCCACAGCCGTCGGGACATCATCCAGGTTCCCGATTGAGTCGGCAACACCCACTCCCAGTCCTGGCGAGCAGCCTCGTCAAGGGTCAGATACGCAATGTCCTGAACCGACTGGAGCAGGCCCTCGGCAAGCATCAACGTCATCGAATCCAACTGTGCTTTACCGAGTTTGACGAAGTACGGCGAGCGGAGCTTCGCGCCCTGCGTGGCACCGCTGTGGGCCAGCCGGTTGCGTAATAAGCAAGCATCGGTCAAGTATTGATTCAGATCGTCGGATTCGAGCAGCCGCCACGGGTGGATTCCAGTGGCACCTGTCGGCGTGATCCGCGCCCGTGCCATCAGTGGACGATGATGAGCCCACGCCTCGACCAATCCCTTGCTGCCGAGCCCGAGGGGTGTCTTACCGTCCGCGCCGCCGAGCACGCCCTGTTGCTTGGACGCCTGGGTCACCAGGCTGTCGGCTGCGGCGTAGGCCAGCAGGAAGATGGCTGCGGGCACGCTGCGGTAGGGCGTATCGACGCCGCCGGCGGCGATGCGGGCCGTGGGCATCACCTCGCTGCCCGTGCACCCACACGAGATCGCCTGCCAAATGGAACCCGATCTTGCCCATTCGCACTCCGTCGTGGCCGAATCGGTTGCGATGGCGAGGCTACCCGAGCACATCTCGTATGGGCGTGGATCGAGTTGTCCTGCTCACGGATTGGTCCGGGTCTTATTCCACTTCGATTTGCCCGGCATGCCATAGGTGTTGAAGGCGCGCACCAGTCGGGCGCAGCTGACGCGTGGGTGCAGGATGTCGGATCTTACGGTGTCCCATCGCGGCGTGGCGAGCTCACAGAACCGCTGAGCCTGTTCGTTGAGGTCGTCGGCGAACACAAGTGCCCCCGCGATGCGTACGACGGCGGCCAGGATCAGCCGTTCCTGTGCCGGTTCGTTGATCAGGACCATGCCTGGCTGGCCACGTAGACGGGCCAAAAGGGCGTCGCGGCGGCGGCAGAACTGAGAGAAGGCGGCGTAGACGTCTGGATCGGCGTCCTCGATCTGGCGCTCGCTGCCAACCCGCAATACAAGGTGCATGGCCCAATTGAGTTCGGGCGCTTCAATATCGGTGAGACGCTGATCGATGAGTTGACCGACAGCGGCGAGGTGTTCATCGTTCAATGCGATAGCTGGCAAGTCGGCGACTAGGCGGCGGCAGGGGCGCAGCCTCTGCGATCGCTGGGTGGCGCATACCAACCGGCTCGCGCTGCCGCGATCCGAGGGGTGCAGTCGATGCCTACATTCGCATTGGCTGACCAGATAGCACCGGTGCCGGTGGCAGAACACGGATATCGCCAGCCGCCAATCGAGTTGCCAACGCCCCTCGGTCTCGCCCACGCATTGTGGGCATGCCGGCGAGTTCCGGTCCATGAATCGCTGGACCCCGGCGTAGAAAGGTACTCGGCGGCCGCCCGTCGCGCGTTTGGCCAGTCCTGAATCAGCGGTCATGGCGGACAACTCTTCGCTGGTGAGTCCGGTGCGCGCTCGCAGGTGATCCAGATCGGGTTCGTTGATGCGCAGCAGGTGTTTTGCCATCGACGCGGTATGCAGTCCTAGGTGTTGTGCGGTATCGGTGCGGGACAAACCGAATGTCGACGCGACGTGATCAACCCAGCTCAACAGCGACTCGCCCGGAAGTGGGCGCGGGAGCAGCGCCAACTGCGTAGGCCGAGGGTCTGGGGGTGGTGCCAGCGTCTGGGCGACGGCGAAAGATCCTGCCACCGGGGGTATCTCGACAGCGCGTGGGTCATGCTGGCGACGCGATGTCCCAGCACCGGCGCCCGCGGGACGTTGCGTTGTGCCGGCCGGTATGACGGGCGCAACGGTTGCCTGTCCGTCACCTACGGTGAAGCCCGCAGCAGGCGAGTCGATTAGACCGGATCTTCCGGTGCTGGAGGCACGGGCAGGCCATCCATCAATCGACCCGGTGTCGTCTGTAGCCCAGTCGCGAACCTCATGATGTTTTCCACCCGAGGACTGCGCCGACCACGTTCGACCTGGCCGAGGTAAGTCCAATGCACCCCGCAGGCGTGGGCAGCGACTTCCTGGCTCCACCCGAGTTCGGTTCGCCGCTCACGTACCCGTGATCCGAACGCCATAGCGGTCGGATTGCGCGGGGGCTTGCCTGGGCTGGACATACGAAGCCAACCCCATATGTCCAGCGCACAATGATCCAGAGCGTAAACGTCCTATGCGCTTTCATCCCATGCATAAATGTCGTACTATGCTCGACCCGACGCCACGTGCGCCCTCACGACCGGACCGATCCGAGCAGTCCGCGCAAGCCGAGCTCGGCGAGCGTCCGTCGTGGATCGACTCGCTTCGAGTGACTGACCACATCACACGAGATCGGAGCTAGAGCGTTGTCCACAGTGATTTTGAAAGGGCGCCGGGTCGGCGTCGACTACGCAGCCCAGTCGTGGCTGGCCGCCACTGAGTTGGCTGGCGATACCCTCGCCGCCGCACGGTTGTCGCGAGCGATCGCCCCGGCTCGCTACGGCTTCGCCAAACGTGCACCGCTGGATCTAGCGCGATACACCGGCGAAGCTGCCGCGATCATCATCGAGTTGCTGGAGGCCGGGCAGGTACCGACGTCGGACGCAGTGAACGCGGCGGCGGCCACCCTGCCGGGCAGTAAGGTGTCCGCAGTCACCGCCGAGGAGCGGGTTGAGATCAAACAGTTCGAGGCGCTGATTCGCACCGATGTCGACTCACTCGGTGAGGCAATGTCGGCGGCTGTCGCGCTGCATTGGGCCAATCACGGCGTCGGCCCGACCTGGCAGGACGCATGGCAATCCGACCCAGTCGTGGAGTGGTGGATCCTGACACTCGGGGAGATGCCCGAGTATCGGCTGGCCAGGAAACCGACATTCACCATCCTCGACCGGGCCGGGTGGATCACATCGAATCGCACCCCTCGCTCGCTGTGCACCGGCCGACGGTTTTACAACCGCTTCCACGGCGACCACGTCTCATCCGCCTCCGCGGCAACTGTGGGCCACCTCGTCGCCCGCTACATCGGCTTCTATCGACGACTCCACGAGGATCAAAGCCCGACCTGGGAACAGATCGCCGCATCGACCGCCGACTGCAAGGGCATCCCGCTGTTCTTCAACGCAACCGATGGCCGGGCGCAACAACGCTGGCTAATGACCCAAGGGTGGATCCGCATACAGGATGATCAACTCCGGCGCGGTGAACGCGCCAAGGCCGAAACCAACCGCCGCACGGCCTTGCGCAAGGCTTCCGCCTCATTGCACGCGGCCTGACTGCCGACCAGCGCACCTGCGCGTTGCTGGCGGCCATCTCTCGTTTGATGGTCGCCAGCGCTCGCTACTGGCCCAAGAGATCAGCGGCGGCACAGAAAACCGCCGGATCGTCGGTATGTCGTCGACCCCGTTCTCAGCCCGCGGAAGCGATCTCGTAACAGTTCATCGACCTACAAGCCGAGTTTGGCGTTGATCTCCGCTCGGTGCGCGGCCGCGTCGATGTTATCGGCGACGTCCCAGCCCTGTTTGAGGTCCGCGACCTGGGCGAGCATCCTGATGTGCGAGTCGACGCCGTGACGGCGGGTGGTTTCGGCCACCGTGCCAAAGGTCGCCAGCAGCGCGAATACACCAGTCAGGTCCAGAGTCTGTGCCGAAGCCGCCATCTCCTCGCCATACCGGCGCTCGAACTCCACACGTTCTGAACCGACAAGGGCATCACGAATCTCCCTGGGCACACACGGTGCCGACAACTCGGGAAGCGCCGGCGAAGCAGACGACTCATGGAAGGCCACGTCAACACGATAGGCCCACCATTCGTCCAACTGCGGCGTTGCATTGTCGCCTCCAGCCCCAGCCGCGTGGCGCCGAACACGCGACTTGTGACCACCGGCGTTTGCCGCAAGGGGCGATGAAAGCAGTTAGCGCCACGGCCTGTTCGGCATGCCCAGGGCGCGAAATACCTGAGGCAGCCCGCCTTTCGGATCGAGGTGGATGAACACCTGGGGTGCGGACTTCCACTGCGGTGACACTGTGTCGCAGAACCACATCGCCTGAGCGCCTTGGTCATCCGACAATGCGAGGGCAGTCGCCACTCGCAGGAAGGCGGCCATCACCAGTCGCTCGTCCTGCTCGTCGGCTTTCAGTCTCGCGTTCACATCCCCGTGACGTGTTCTGGTGGATTCCCGACGGTGGCAGAACCTGTCGAATGCTTCGGCCACACACGGATCCGTGCCCTCGACCAACTCGGCTGTCCCCAGCTCTGCGGTTAGGTGGATTGCCCATGCGAGATCGGACCAGACTCGCTCGTTCTGCTGGTCGGTGCGTTGCTTTCGGGATGTGATCAAACCGAAAACCTGTGCGTGAGCCTGCACCACCCGCGGGTCTTCCACACGGGCGACTGGCAGGTCAGCAACCTTTTGATCGCACGGACCGAATCCACGGCTCTGCCCCGCCGTGATACCGACACAGCGAAAGCGGCTGATCTCCCCGCGGTCGACGCGGTGTAGCCGCCGTCCGCAGACGCACACGCTGGCGAGATAGCAACGGTGCTTTGCGCACAGGACATTGAACCCCGACTTCCACAGGAGCTGCCATCGACCGTCTGACTCGGCCACACAGTCCGGGCACGCGGCGCTGGACATCATGTCGAAGCCTTGGATGCCGTAGTAGCGGCCGCGGAGGCAGCCGGCCCAGGGACCCATTACCAGCCATTCCGCTGTCATCATTCTGAGGTCGAGTTCGCCCAAACCGGTTCGGAACATCAAGTGCGGGAGGTCATCTCGGGACAGCATGTACAGATCGCGAGATAGTCGATCACCCCAACGCCTACTGATCCCGACCAGTTCGGCAGCGTCGTCGCGTGTGAAGCCGAAGGTGGCGCTGACCTGATCGATCCAGCTCAGCAACGACTCGCCCGGAAGGGGGCGCGGACAGAACCCGAACCACTGCGGCGACCTTGGACTCTGACTGGCTCGATCCCTGTGTTCGTCACGACCGGCGATCATGTCAGTCGACCCGAACCAGAGGGGTAAGCCATTCCTCTGTCCGTACAGGCGCACCGCACGAGTCGGCGCGCAGGAGATGGTATTTGGTGTCGCTCGACAGGGATTCACTGTGACTCACCTGGATCGGCCTCTACCTCCTAGCGTTTACTGTTCGCCATCATCGGCGATCGGAGACGGCACGACGGTACAAGTTGGATAGAACGGACGGGGGTATAGAGCGCCGAAATCCCTTGTGCAGCAAAATGTTCACAGCGACAGGGTCGGCAACCGAACAGTACCAACGTGCCTGCTCATCTCGGTCGTTGGCGAACACCAAGCGAGCGGCGACCTGCAGGACGGCGCTCATGAGTACCCGGTCGTCGCGTACCCGTGCAGTAGCTGGCTGCGCTGGCGACTCCACCGGGCAGTGTCCTTGGATCTGAATTCGGCGCGGTAGCGGCAGAACTGTTCGAATACCTCGCACACGAGCGGGTCCGCGCAGTCATCCAGCACAGCACCGGTGCCAGTCTCGGCGACGAGTCGAGCCGCCCATTGCAGGTCTGCGAACGTCGACGTCGCCGACTCTGTCGGCGACGTGGCGGTGACAAGTGCCATGATCGCGGCCTGCGTGTTCAGCAGCTCGACGTCACGTGGCGCTGGTGCCGAGAGATCAGTGACCCGGCGTGTGCATCGACCACCCGGTTCCGGCGAGGTGATGATTGCGCGGGGTAGCCCAGTACACCTCCACCGGCTAGCGCTGTGGATGCTGCTTCTGTGTAGTCCGCGCCCACACCCACAGCGCCCCACCAAAAAACGTCCGTGCATCTGGCAAGCCACGACAAATGCCATCTTCCATTCCAGCATCCACCGGCCACCGTTCTCCCCCAGGCAGTCCACACAGGCCGCACTGGTATTTGCCTGAACCCAGAGCGGATCTCCTCCACGAACGGCATCATCGAGCCCGGGATAGCGGGCAATCGTCAAGTCTTTGAGCTCTGACGGAGACAGACCCGTTCGCACCACCACTTGGTCGGCGAACTGAGCGGGCATCGCAAGCGACAATCGCGACAGCCGATGATTAGCCCAGCTCAGCCCGACTGTGTGGAACGCTTGTTGACGGCCAATGCCGTAACACTCAGCGACGACATCTATCCAGCTCAAAAACGACTCGCCAGCCAGCGGGCGCGGGCAAAAAGCTAGGAGCCCGGCGCCCGTAATCACCGAAGACACAACGGATTTCGACGACTCCAGACCGGGCCGCATGCTGGTTCCAGCTGTTCTGCCTCGTGTCGGCGTCGATGCCTCAAGCACGGCCGCTGATTATGCCCCGCCTGTCTACGCCGGGGTCTACCACTGGCCGCCTCGGCGCAGAAGTCGGCGCATTCGTCTACGCCCGCTCGGATGTCCGTAGGCCAGGTGAAAGGCGATTCGAAGTCGCGCCGCGGCCCACCGCGCTTGGACACCATCGGGCTCAAGCCGAAGCCGCGCAACGTTCGGATAGTTATCCATGTCAATTTTCGACGGCCGTTCCGTAGAACTGGTTCCCGGCGGCGGAGCAGATGTCCTCCACTGTCCCTGCCAACCGTCAGGCCTACCTCGGACCTTGCCTGATGCGGAAACCGCTGAAATCTTCGAGCCCAAAGCGCCTCCGGAACCTTGAACAGGCACACGCCGAATTCGCTGACATCGGGATGCGGTCTTGTTGCTGACATCTCGGTGCGGTTCTCTCGCCCCAGCTGGTGAAATGTTCACTAGCGCAGGTGAAATGTGCGGTGAAATGTTGGGCGGTCGGGTGAAATCTAGAGTGCGGATTCACACCGCCGTCGTGGCCGGTGTTCAGTGCGGTCAGGAGATCGACGACCTCGGCGCCTCTGACCTCGCCGACGACGATGCGGTCCGGTCGCATGCGCAGAGCCTGTCGCACCAGGTCGCGGACGGTCACCGCGCCGACGCCCTCGACGTTCGCGGTGCGCGCGACGAGCCGCACCACATGCGGATGTGGCGGCGCGAGTTCGGCGGCGTCCTCCACACAAACGATTCGCTCGCGCGGTTCGACCTTGGCGAGCAGGCCGGAGAGCAGCGTCGTCTTGCCCGCACCTGTGCCGCCGACCACCAGGAACGCCAATCGGGCCTGAATGATCCGCTCCAGCAGTCGCTTTGCGTCGGCCGGTACCGCACCCGCGGCCGCCAACGCGTCCAAACCTTGGGTGGCGGGCCGCAACACCCGCAGCGACAGGCAGGTGCCGCCGTGCGCGACCGGCGCGAGTACGGCGTGCAGTCGCACGCCGAACGAATCACCCAGCGCCGCTCCGGTTCCGGAGAGCCTGCCGTCCACCCACGGCTGCGCGTCGTCGAGCCGTCGACCGGCCGACAGGGCAAGCCGTTGCGCGAGCCTGCGCACCGCCGCCTCGTCCGGGAAGGTGATCGAGGTCTTCTCCAGGCCGTGCCCGCGATCTATCCACACCGCATCCGGACCCGTCACCAACACATCGGCAACCTGTGGATCGTGCAACAGCGGCTCCAGCACGCCGGCCCCGGTCATCTCGGTCTGCAACAGCCGCAGCGCCCGCAGCAGATCCGTGTCCCCCAGCACCCCGCCCGCTTCCGCCCGAATAGCGGCGGCCACCTGCGCCGGATCCGGATCCCCCGCGGCACCGGAAAGCCGCTCCCGCACCCGATCCAACAACTCGGACGTCACCAACGCACTCATCGCCGCTGCCCAGCGGGCGCGCTCAAGACATCGAGGACCGCGTCGGCCGCGTCGCGGAGTGGCCCGCGCCGGTGCACGGTCAATCCGCCGCGTTCCAGGCGGGCGGCCAAACCGGGTTGGGCACGGACGGCGGCGAGCAGCGGGAGGTCGAGCACCTCCGCCACCTCGGGCCCGCGCAGACCGCCGGGGGCCGGACCTCGGACTATCAAGCCCTGGTTGGGGTTTCGACGCCCGATGTGGGCGGATACGGCCTCGGCGGCGGCCACGGCGCGTAACCGGGCCGGGACGACCAGCACGACGAGGTCGGCCGAGTCGAGCATTTGATCGGCGTGTGGGCCGCGTTCGCCGGAAATGTCGCAAACCACCAAATCGCCTGCGGCACGGCCTGCTTCGATCACGGCGCGCACAGCGGCGGGTCCGATCTCGCGTGGCAACCGGCCCGCACCGCAGCGGCCGCAGGCGAGAACCGCCAGGCCGGGCGCCGCGGTGGGCAGGGCGGAGTGCAGTGCCGCCGCGGAGACTCTGCCGTCCTCGACGACCAGGTCCGGCCAGCGCGGTCCGGCGCTTGTTTCGATGCCGAGCAGCAGGTCGAGACCACCGCCGAGGGGTGCGCCGTCGACCAGCACGGTGTCGCGCCGGAACCCTTCGGCGGCGGATCGCAGTGCGAGCGCGGCGGCCAGTGTCGACGCTCCGGCTCCCCCGGCGGCACCCGCGACGGCGACAACGACACCGTCTCCTGTGCGGTGTTCGCCGTACTCAGCAAACATCTCGATAAGTCCTTCGGCGCCGCCGGGCAGCGCGATCACGCGCTCGGCACCGACGGCCGCGGCGGCCTGCCAGTCGGGCAGGCCGGGTTCGCCGTCGGTGACCAGCACGACGCCGACTCGGCGCAGATACCCGGCTTCGGCGGCCTCCCTCGCCGTGGTTGTGTCCAGGATCACCAACGGCGCTGCGGTCCAGGCGTGCCTGCCGACGGGCAGCGAACGTTCGTCGAGGGCACGTTCGGCCGCGGCGGCGACGCGGCGTACTTCGTCGCGCAGCCGGGGGTCGTGCAGCAGCACCAGTGCCGGTGCCGGGCTGCTGTTGTCCGGCGCCACTTCAAGATTCATGCGGCCGAGCGTGGCCGAATTCGCGCGACGACAGAAGAGGCGATGCGCCGATTGTGGATAACTCGGGGGTGTGGAGAACTTTTGCGTGCTGCGGCGCGGGATTCGAAGGCTGCCGAGCAGGACGTGAACCGTCCCTTGAATAGAGGACGGCCCCAGCCGGGGGGGGAGGAGGCTGGGGCCGTCGGGTTCAGCCCCGGGGGGTCGGGCTGAACGCGCCTGGACCATGTCCAGGTGCCAGCAATACTACACCCAAGCCCCGCCCACAACGCAAGTCTGTCGCGGCAGAAGTTTACGACGATTACCTGCTCCGTGGCCGCGGGGCAAACTCCCCGCTCGCGGCCGCGACTGCGGCCCGGCAGCCGACCGCGGCCGACACCGGCGCTGTCCCCAGACGATCCCCAGTTCCGTCCCGCGCAACCGCCGCGACGAACCCGGCCCGCGCGCGGCCGAAGCGGATCCCGGCGTACGCCTATGCTGGTCGGGTGGACTCACCCACCGCGGACGGACGCGTCGCCGCCTTCTTCGATCTCGACAAGACCGTGATCGCGAAATCGAGCACGTTCGTCTTCAGCAAGCCCTTCTACGCGCAAGGCCTGTTGAATCGCCGCGACGTACTCGAAAGCAGTTACGCCCACTTCCTGTTCATGCTGTCCGGCGCCGACCACGACCAAATGGAGCGGATGCGCGCCCATCTCACGAACATGTGCGCCGGGTGGGACGTGGAGCAGGTGAAATCCATTGTGGCCGAGACGCTTCACGAGCTGGTGGACCCGCTGATCTACGCCGAGGCGGCCGATCTCATTGCCGACCACAAGATCCGGGGCCACGACGTGGTGATCGTCTCGGCCTCGGGCGAGGAGATCGTCGGCCCGATCGCGGAGGTGCTCGGCGCTTCGCACACCGCGGCGACGCGGATGGTCGTCGCGGACGGCAAGTACACCGGCGAGGTCGAGTTCTACTGTTACGGCGAGGGCAAGGTCGCCGCGATCGAAAAGCTGGCCGCCAGTGAGGGTTACGATCTCTCGCGCTGCTACGCGTACTCCGATTCGGTCACCGATCTGCCGCTGTTGAACGCGGTCGGCCATCCGACGGCGGTCAATCCGGATCGCAACCTGCGCCGCGAGGCGGTCGCCAAAGGTTGGCCCATCCTGACCTTTTCGAATCCGGTGTCGCTGTGGGCTCGCTTCCAGGCGCCATCGTCCACCACCCTTGCCGCCACCGCGGTGGTCGGCTTGAGCGCGGTACTCGCCGGCGCGATCAGCTATCGATTGCTGCGCCGCCGCAGCTGAGCCTTAGCCACCGCGCATCGAGCCGCGCACCGTGCTGCTCGAGCGGAAGCGGGGTACTTGCCGAGGGGGTTTGCCGGCGAAACGCCGAGGAAATCGCGACCAGGCATTGAACCACGAAACGCCGCTCGACACGCCGAATATTCAATGTTTTCCCAGCTATTGATGTGAGGGCCGTCACAGGGTAGAAAGGTAACTACGGAAGGTCGGAAGGCCAAGGCAGGACCGGAAGAGAAGGTTCAGTCTCCCAACTACCCTTCCTAGCACGGGCACCAGGCACCCACGCGGAGCGCGCCGCGACAAGGGCAGAAGCGTTGTGGGCCTGCGAAATCCGGGTCTTCGTCGGCGAGGGCCTCGCACAGGTTGCGGGGATGAACCGCCGGAGTTCGGACTATCGCCGAGGCCGCAAGAACACAACCCACCCAGCACGCTTGGTAACCGGGTAGTCCGTGCTACGCGGGCGGCGAGGTCGACAACGACAACGCCGCCCGTTTTGATGTCCGGGGTTATCCCGCCGAATCGGCGATCGACGTAGCCTCTCGCGCTCCGTCTTCCAGCGCACCGCAGCACAACATCACCCAGCTGCCCACCGCGTCCGCCGCACCGCTCCCGAACGCCGCAGCGGCGTCGAGGTAGGCCTGCCTGCGCCGCAGCCAGAAAACCTCGGGCACCCCCAAACTGTGCGGGTCCAGCCCACTCGACACCGACACCAGCCGCGATGCCGCCCGCGCCACGACGCCGTCGGCGGTGCCGAACGGCCGCAACGCGAGCAGTTCCCCGTGCACCACCGCCGCGATCACCGGCGCGGGCGCACTCGACCCGAGCACCGCCTGCACCAGCAGATCGAGCCGCTCCGCCACCCCGGCATCCGCGCGTGGCCTGCCGAGCGACTCCTCGTCGTCCACCAAGTCGGCCGCGGCGAGCAGATGCAGCCGGGCCAGCGCCTGCAACGGCGCCCGCTGCCAGGTGCCGACCAGATTGCGCAACGCGTCACCGTCCAACGCCTGCCCGACCCGCAACGACCCGGCCAGAATCGGATCGCCGACCTGACCGTCGGCGGGCAGCTCGGTGCTGCCGCCATCGATGGCGGCGGAGGATCGAGCGGCCCGCACCGCGGCCTCGGCGGCGGTGGTCGGCCAGCCCCGCCGATTCGCCTTGTGCCGATGTACCTCGGCGAGCGCGTCACGGGCTCGATCGGCGGCGGCACGAACGCCGGGCAGATCGACAAGAGGCTGTAGCGGATCGGTCACGGCTTACGAGGCTACTTGCGCCCGCGCAAACGCCTTACCCAGCCCGTTCCGGAGCCTGCCGTGTGTGATGGCGCCGAACCGGCCGGAGGCGAGCTGAGCGACTGTCGGTGGCCCGAATCCGCTTACCGCAGCGGCCGCCCCGACCCAACAGGTCGGAGCGGCCGCTGTGACGCTCTCGGCTAGCCGATTCCTCAGCTCACCAACAGATCTCGGCCCGGGATGGCATCCAACAGCCGCCGCGTGTACTCCTCCCGCGGACTGTCGAAGACCTCTTCGGTCGACGCCGCCTCCACTACCTTGCCGGTCTGCATAACCAGCACATTGTCGGCGATCTGCCGGACAACGGCCAGGTCGTGGGTGATGAACACATACGACAAACCGAGTTCGGCCTGCAGGTCGTTCAGCAGCCGCAGGATCTGCGCCTGGACCAGCACGTCGAGCGCGGACACCGCCTCGTCACAAACCACGACCTCGGGCGACAGCGCGAGGGCGCGGGCGACGGCGACCCGCTGCCGCTGACCACCGGACAACTCGTTCGGGTACCGGCGCATCACGCTGGACGGCAACGACACCTTTTCGAGCAGGTCCCGCACCGTGCCCTCGCGCTCCTTCGGCGAGCCGATGTTGTGCGTGCGCAACGGCTCCTCGATGGTGCGGTAGATGGAGTACATCGGGTCAAGCGAGCCGTACGGGTCCTGGAAGATCGGCTGCACCCGGCGCCGGAACGCGAAGGCGCTCTTGCGATCCAGCTTCGCCACTTCCTTGCCGTCGAACACGACCTTGCCTGAGGTGGGCTCGAGCAGGCCGAGAATCATCTGCGCGACAGTCGATTTGCCCGAACCCGATTCGCCGACGATGGCGGTGGTGGTGCCACGCCGCAGCCGGAACGAAACATCCTGCACCGCAATGAAGTCCGACGATTTCCAGGGCGCGTTGCCGCGGATCTTGAAGGCCTTGGTCAGGTTTTCGACGACCACCACGTCGTCCGGGGCACCGGACAACTCGGTGTCGGCGGCCGCGATCTGCTCGGCCACGTGCACCGCCTGCTCGCGAATCTCGATGCGCTGCTTCACCGAAGACAACCGCTGCGACGCGAGCGAGGGCGCCGAGTTCACCAGCCGCTTGGTGTACAGATGCTGCGGTTCACGCAGAATCTGCAGCGCCGGACCGGATTCCACCACGCGTCCGCGGTACATCACGACCAGGTGCTCCGCGCGTTCGGCGGCGAGGCCGAGATCGTGCGTGATCAACAGCACCGCGGTGCCGAGCTCGTTGGTGAGGCCGTCGAGGTGATCGAGGATCTGCCGCTGCACGGTGACGTCGAGCGCCGAGGTCGGCTCGTCCGCGATCAGCAGCTTGGGACGGCAGGCCAGCCCGATGGCGATGAGCGCGCGCTGCCGCATACCACCGGAGAACTCGTGCGGATACTGGTTCACCCGCCGCTCGCCGTCGGACATGCCCGCCTCGTGCAGCAGCTCGATGGCGCGCTGCTTGGCGGCCTTGCCCTTGGCGATCCCGTTGGCCTCCAACGTCTCCCGGATCTGGAAGCCGATCTTCCAGACCGGGTTCAGGTTGGACATCGGATCCTGCGGGACCAGCCCGATCCCGTTGCCACGCACCGCGACGACGTCCTTCTTGGACGCCTTCGCGAGGTCCTTGCCGTCGAACATGATGGACCCGGAGGTCACCTGTCCGGTGCCGGGCAGCAGGTCGATGATCGCATGCGCCGTCGTCGACTTGCCCGAGCCGGATTCGCCGACGATCGCGACGGTCTGGCCCGGGTACACCGACAGGTTCACATCGCGGACGGCGGGTATCTTCTTGCCGTCCGAGGTGAAACAGACGTTGAGATCCTTGATTTCGAGCAGTGGCGACTGTGCGCTGCGAAATTCACTCATCGCTTCCTCGCCTTCGGGTCGAGGGCATCGCGCACGGCGTCGCCCAGCATGATGAAGCTCAGCACGGTGAGCGCCAAGGCCGTTGCGGGATAGAACAGGATCGCGGAGGTGCGAATCTCCTTCTGCCCCGAGGCGATATCGGCGCCCCACGACACGATCGTGCGCGGCAACCCGACACCGAGGTAGGACAACGTCGCCTCGGTGACGATGAAGACGCCGAGCCAGATCGTGGTGACCACGATCAGCGGGCCCGCCGCGTTCGGCAGCACGTGCCGCAGCAGCGTGCGTATTCGGGAGACACCCAAAGCCTTTGCCGCCGTGACGTAATCACTGTTCTTCGCCTGGATCACCGCACTGCGCGCGATCCGGGCCGCCTGCGGCCAGGTGAACCCGGCGAGAATGACGATCACGGTCCAGATGGTCCGCGAATCGAGCAGCTGCATGATCACGATCGCGGCCAGCATCAGCGGGATCGCGTAGAAGATCTCGGCGACGCGGGACACGATGGAGTCGAGGAGACCACCGTAGAAACCGGCCAGCGCGCCGAGCACGCCGCCGATCAGCACGAAGCAGATCGTCGAGCCGACCCCGGCCATCACCGAAGCCCTTGCGCCGTAAACGGTTCGGGCGTAGATGTCGCAACCCTGCTTGTCGAAGCCGAACGGATGACCGGCACCGCGCGGGTTCATGCTGAAGTCGCCGTTGCAGTACCGGGGATCCTGGCTGGTGAACAGGCCGGGCCAGATCACCACGACGAGCACGAACAGGATCATCAGTGCCGCGACGAGGAAGATCGGGTTGCGCCGCAGCTGCCGCCACGCGTCGTACCAGATGCTGCTCGGCGAGCCCTGGTCGACGACCATGTCGGTCGCGAGCACCTCGACCTCGTCGGGCGGCGCGACGAAGTAGGTCTGCCTACCACGGGCCGCGCTCTCCGCGAGGTCGATTCCTTGTCCTTTATCGAGGTCAGGCATAGCGGATCCTCGGATCGAGTGCGGCGTAGAGCAGGTCGACGATCAGGTTCGAGACCAAGAAGATGATGATCAGAACCGTGACGAACGAGACGACCGTCGGCGGTTCGCCTCGGGTGATCGCCTGGTACAGCGTGCCGCCGACACCGGGGATGTTGAAGATGCCCTCGGTGACGATGGCGCCGCCCATCAACGCGCCGAGGTCGGCGCCGAGGAAGGTGATCACCGGGATCATGGAGTTGCGCAGGATGTGCACGGTCACCACCCGGCGCCTGCTCAGCCCCTTGGCGGTCGCGGTACGCACGTAGTCGGCGGACATGTTCTCCGCCACCGAGTTCCGGGTCAGCCGCAGCACATAGGCGAACGACAGCGACCCGAGCACGAACGCCGGAACGAGCAACTCACTGAAACTCGCCTTGCCGGTGACGGTCACCGGCGCGATCCCCCACTTCACCCCGAGCAGGAACTGCGCGAGGAAGCCGACCACGAAGATCGGCACAGCGATCACGATCAGGCTGATGACCAGCATGGTCGAGTCGAACAGCTTGCCCTTGCGCAGGCCGGCGATCAGGCCGAACACCACGCCGAACACGGCCTCGATGAACACCGCCATGAAGGCGAGCTTGATGGTGATCGGGAAGGCGCGAGCCAACTCCGCGCGCACCGGCCTGCCGGAGAAGGCGGTGCCGAAGTCGAACGTGACGATGCCCTTCAGATACAGCAGATACTGCATGATGAAGGGCTGGTCGAGGTGGTACCGCGCGCGGAGTTGGGCCTCCACCGCGGGGGTCATCGGTTTGTCGCCGGCGAGCGCGTGAATCGGATCGCCGGGGACGAGGAATACCAGGGCATAGATGAGCAACGTCGCCCCGAGGAACACGGGGATCATTTGAAGCAGACGCCGCACGATATACCAGGCCATTTTCGCCTCCTGGGTTCAGTGATGAGCCGCGCCGCGCGGGGCGGCGCGGCTCACCAGCGGCTACTTCTCGATGTTTTCGAAAGCGAACAGGCCGTTCCAGGCCAGTGGCGCTGCCTTCACCTTGTCCGATCGACCGGCGGAGGCGATGTAGTCGAGCACCGGGATGTCGGCCATCTGCTGCAGCATCATGGTCTGCGCCTGCGCGACGATCTTGTAGGACTCCTGCTGCGTCGGCGCGGCCAGCGCGGCGTCGAGCAGCTTGTCGAACTCCGGCACCTTCCAGTCGACGTTGTTGGTGTCGGAGTAGCTGTAGTACTGCGAGGTGAGGAACTGCAGCATGGTCGGGTAGTCGCCCTGCCAGCCGTAGCGGAACGCCTTGCCGATGGTCTTGGCGTTCACCTCGTCACGGATGTTCTTGAAGGTCGGGTACGGGGTGCCGATGGACTCGATGCCGAGGGTGTTCTTGATGCTGTTGGCAACGGCTTCGATCCAGGCCTGGTGGCCACCGTCGGAGTTGTAGGCGATCTCGAACCGACCGGACCATGGGGACATGGTGTTGGCCTGGGCCCACAGCTTCTTGGCCTCGTCCGGGTTGTACTTCAGGAACTCCGAGCCGGGCAGGTTGCCGTCGAAGCCGGGCAGCGACGCGGAGGTGAAGTCACGCGCGGGCAGCCGGGTGTCGTGGAAGATGTTCTGGCAGATCTGCTCTCGGTTGATCGCCATCGAGAGGGCCTTGCGGCGCAGCACGCCTTCTTCGCCCGAGAAGTGCGGGACGTTGGTCTGGATGCCGATGTGCTGGTTCTGCGCGGTCGGCTTGGTGATCGCCCGGTCGCCGAGATCATTCTTGTAGGAGGTGATCGCGCTGTCCGGGATGGTGTCGAGGGTGTCCAGGTTGCCCGCGATCAGATCGGCGTATGCCGTGTCGTAGGACTGGTACATCACGAACCGCAGGCCCTTGTTCTTGGGCGCGCGACCACCGTGGTAATCCGGGTTGGCCACCAGGTCGATCTGCACGTTGTGCTGCCAGGCGCCGTTCTTCGCGAACTTGTACGGACCGTTGCCGATCGGGTTCTCGCCGAACGCCTTGATGTCCTTGAACGCGGCATCGGGCAGCGGGTAGAACGGCGCGTAGCCGAGCTCGGTCTCGAAGTCGATGGAGGGCGACTTCAGCGCGACGGTGAAGGTCTTGTCGTCGACCACCTTCAGGCCCGACAGGGTCTGTGCCGTCGGCTTCTCCGCCGACACCTCGTCGAACCCGACGATCGGGGAGAACACGTAGCTCTGCAACTGAGCGTTGGTGCCGAGGGCGCCGTAGTTCCAGGCGTCGACGAACGACTTCGCGGTCACCGTCGTGCCGTCGGAGAACTTCCAGTCCGGCTTGATGGTGATCGTGTAGTTCTTGCGGTCGGTCGTCTCGATCTTCTGCGCCATCTCGTCGTGCGCGACGCCGTCGGCGTCGTAGTACTTCAGGCCTGCGAACAATCGGTCGACGACGCGGCCGCCCATGTTCTCGTTGGTATTGGTGGGCACCAACGGGTTCTGCGGCTCACCACCGTTCGTGGTGACGATGCTCGCGTCGGCACTGTCGTCCGACGAACATGCGGACAGTCCGAGGCTCGTAGCCAGCAGGGCTGCCGCAGTCAGCGCCATTGCTCTGTTGAATCTCAACGCGTTCTCCCGATTTCGAGAAGGGCGGAATCCTTGGCACGCGCATGAGGTCACCAGGCGCATGCCGGCACAAACCGCCTTGGGTGCCTCGCAGATTATCCACAAGAACGTGCCTTGTCATCGGATTGACAAAGGTTCGTTCCACTTGTTACCAATCCGGCAACATGGCCGAAACACGGAAAACATCGCGCGAAAATGGCCTATCGGCCGGAACATTGCCTCCGTAGAGACCGTCCGGTGTCTCCTGGGACCGACCACTCCGTTGCGGATTACGCGACGGCGTGACTGGACCGAAACCCGGTGGAAACACCGGACGCGGCGTAGGTCACAGTTGATTACTGTCGAACTTGCTGCGTTTGAATCGTGGGCTCAGGCTACGTGGAA
Organism: Nocardia sp. NPDC050175; assembly: GCF_044459885.1. Taxonomy (NCBI): domain Bacteria; kingdom Bacillati; phylum Actinomycetota; class Actinomycetes; order Mycobacteriales; family Nocardiaceae; genus Nocardia; species Nocardia sp. NPDC050175. Next base: position 186,606 of record NZ_JBITJI010000002.1, on the reverse strand, counting down.
AGAAGATACGAGATGACCGAAACCGCCGACCACAGGGACTCGTACCCGCCGAGCGCGGAGTTCGCGGCCGCGGCGAACGCCGATGCCGCGCTCTACGAGCAGGCGTCGGCCGATCGTGACGCGTTCTGGGCCGAGCAGGCGAGTCGGTTGCACTGGCATCAGCCGTGGTCACAGGTGCTGGACTGGAGCGACGCGCCGGTGGCGAAGTGGTTCGCCGACGGCAAGCTCAATGTCGCCTACAACTGCGTGGACCGGCACGTGCTCGACGGGCACGGCGACCAGGTCGCCATCCACTGGGAGGGTGAGCCGGGCGATTCGCGCGCGATCACCTACCGCGAGCTGCTCGCCGAAGTCAGCCGGGCCGCAAACTACTTCACCGAGCTCGGTCTCGAAGCGGGCGATCGGGTCGCCATCTACATGCCGATGGTGCCCGAGGCCATCGTGTCGATGCTGGCCTGCGCGCGGCTCGGCCTCACCCACTCGGTGGTGTTCGCGGGCTTCTCGCCCACCGCGCTGCGCCAGCGCGTCGACGACGCGAGCGCCCGGCTGATCATCACCACCGACGGGCAGTGGCGCCGCGGCAAGTCCGCCCCGCTCAAGGAGGCGGTGGACGAGGCGCTGTTCGCGAACGGCGATGTGCCACACAGCGTCGAACACGTTCTCGTGGTGCGCCGCACGGAGATCGAGGTGCCGTGGACCGACGAGCGCGACCTGTGGTGGCACGAGACGGTCGCGCAGGCGTCACCGGAGCACGAGGCGCAGCCGTTCGATGCCGAGCATCCGCTGTTCATCCTCTACACCTCCGGCACCACCGGAAAGCCCAAGGGCATCCTGCACACCTCCGGCGGCTACCTCACGCAGACGTCCTACACCCACCACAACGTCTTCGATCACAAAGCGGGACAGGACGTTTACTGGTGCACCGCCGACATCGGCTGGGTCACCGGGCACAGCTACATCGTCTACGGGCCACTGTCCAACCGCGCCACCCAGGTGGTCTACGAGGGCACGCCGAACTTCCCGGACGAGCACCGGCACTGGCAGATCGTCGAAAAGTACGGCGTCAGCATCTATTACACGGCGCCGACGCTGGTGCGCACGTTCATGAAGTGGGGCCGCGAGATCCCCGCCGCGCACGACCTGTCCAGCCTCCGGCTGCTCGGATCGGTCGGTGAGCCGATCAACCCGGAAGCCTGGCGTTGGTACCGCGACGTGATCGGCGCGGGCACGGCACCCATCGTGGACACCTGGTGGCAGACCGAGACCGGCTCGATCATGATCTCGCCGCTGCCCGGCGTCACCGCGACCAAGCCGGGTGCGGCGATGGCTGCACTCCCCGGCATCTCGGCGCTGGTCGTCGATGAGGAGGGCAAGCCGGTGCAGCGCGGCGAGACCGAGGCCAACGGCTACCTCGTGCTCGACCAGCCGTGGCCGTCGATGCTGCGCGGCATCTGGGGCGACATGGAGCGGTACCGGGCCACCTACTGGGAGCGCTACGCCGAGCAGGGCTGGTACTTCGCCGGCGACGGCGCCAAGCTCGACGCCGACGGCGACCTCTGGGTGCTCGGCCGGGTGGACGACGTGATGAACGTGTCCGGCCATCGGATCTCCACCGCCGAGGTGGAGTCGGCGCTGGTCGGGCACTCCGGTGTCGCGGAGGCCGCGGTGGTCGGGGCCAGTGACGAGACCACCGGTCAGGGCATCGTCGCGTTCGTCATCCTGACCGCCGAGGCCAAGGACACCGGCGCGGCGCTGGTGGCTGAGCTGAAGGCGGAGGTGTCGCGCGAGATCAGCCCGATCGCGCGGCCGAGGGAGATCCACGTGGTGCCCGAGCTGCCCAAGACCCGCAGCGGCAAGATCATGCGCAGGTTGCTGCGCGACGTCGCCGAGGGCCGGGAACTCGGCGATACCTCGACGCTGGTCGATCCCAACGTCTTCGAGGCGATTCGGGCGACCAAGGCATAGCCCAGACCGATAGGCGCAGCATGCGGCCTCGCGCATTCGCGGCTCGCAAACGCTTCATGTTAGGGCCGGTGGCGTGATTCGTCACCGGCCCTACCCGTTAGGATTGCGTAAGGTGTGCCGGGAAGTCTGGTCGGCATGCGGCCGCGTACCTGACAGCCGAATCGGTGGATGGCGTGGTCGCAGCGTTGACCGACCCTGCCGAAAGGTTCCCCGTGATCACGCAAGTGCGCTCGGAACTGTCCCGCTATCTCCGGACCGAAACAGTCGGCGGTGCAATCCTTCTCGTCGCGGCCGCCGTCGCATTGCTGTGGGTGAACTCGCCATGGGGCGACAGCTACCTGACGATGACGCAGACGACGTTCGCCATCCCGGGGCTGCACCTGGATCTCTCGCTGGCCGAGTGGACCGCGGACGGCCTGCTCGCCATCTTCTTCTTCGTCGCCGGGCTGGAGCTCAAACGCGAGCTCGTCGTCGGCGAGCTGGCCGACCCGAAACGGGCCGCGCTGCCGATCATCGCCGCGATCGGCGGCGTGGTCACCCCGGCATTGATCGCCCTGGTGGTCGGCCTCGGCGTGCCGGGGATGGATCGCGGCTGGGCCATTCCGGTGGCGACCGATATCGCGTTCGCGCTGGCCGTGCTGGCCATGACCGGATCGCGGATCCCGGCGAGCGCGCGGGTGTTTCTCCTCAGCCTCGCCGTGGTCGACGATCTGATGGCCATCATTCTGATCGCCGTGCTGTTCACCTCGACGCTGGCGCTGCTGTGGCTGCTGGCCGCCGCGGCCTGCTTCGCGGGGTGGGCGCTGGCTCAGCACAAGCGGATCAGCACGCCGTGGCTCTATCTCCCGCTGGCGTTGGTGTCCTGGTACGCGCTGCACGAGGCGGGCATCCACCCGACGCTGGCCGGTGTCGCGCTCGGCCTACTCACCCGAGTGCGGACCGACCCCGGCGAGGAGGAGGCGCCCGCCACCCGGCTGGAGCACCTGATCCAGCCGATCTCGGCCGGGCTGTGCGTGCCGCTGTTCGCGTTGTTCGCCTCCGGAGTTCCGTTGGACGGCAAGGTATTCGGCGCGCTGTTCAGCGACAGGCTGGCGCTGGCCATCATTCTCGGGTTGCTGCTCGGCAAGACCGCCGGAATCTTCGGGATCAGCTGGCTCGCAATCCGGTTCGGGGTGGCGAAGCGGCCCGCCGGACTCGGCTATCGCGACATGTTCGCCCTGTCGGTGCTCGGCGCGATCGGGTTCACCGTTAGCCTTCTGGTGGCAGAACTCGCGCTGGCCGACGTCGGAGACGGCTCCGCAGCCGAATTGGCGAAGGCCGCTGTGTTGGTCACATCAATGGCGGCGTCGCTCGCCGGTTCGGCGCTACTGTTGCGACGTGGGCGTGTCCACCAGGCGCGGCGGGACGCCCGTGCGTTACAACGAGAAGAGTGAGGCCGAAGCAAGTGCCTGGACAGGGAGAAGGGTCTACCAAGTGAGTGTCACAAACGGCGGAAACGGGAACGACGCACAGCGCGGTCGTACGGTGACCTCCATTCCCCTGTCCGACGCCAATCCCAGCGGTAGCGCCAGCTTCGGCACGCTGGTGCGCGACGCCACCGAACAGATGTCGACCCTGGTCCGGGCCGAGGTCGCGCTGGCCAAGGCCGAGGTGACCGGCGAGATCAAGAAGGGCCTGCAGGGCAGCGTCTACTTCATCCTCGCGCTGACCGTCCTGCTGTTCAGCACGTTCTTCTTTTTCTTCTTCCTCGGCGAACTGCTCGACGTGTGGCTGGCCCGCTGGGCCGCGTTCCTCATCGTGTTCCTGCTGATGATCGTCACCACCGCGCTGCTCGCCTTGCTCGGCTATCTGCGGGTGAAGAAGCTGCGGGCGCCGGAGAAGACGATCGACTCGCTCAAACAGGCCCGCGCGGTGCTGCCGCACGGACTCGGCGCCGCCGCCCACGACGCGCCCCGCTCTTTGGAAAAACCCGCTTCGTAACCGCTCGCTCGCGCGCGGATACCCCGAACTACTAGGCTGCATCGGCGTGTCGTCGCACCATATTCCGGATCCGTCCAGCGTCCGTTTCGACGGGCCGTGGGCGCATCGGGACGTTCATGCCAACGGCATTCGATTCCATGTGGTCGATGCCGCCCCCGAGCGCACCGACGCACCGCTGGTGGTGCTGCTGCACGGATTCGCCGACTTCTGGTGGTCCTGGCGGCATCAGCTGACCGGGCTCGCCGAGCTCGGCTATCGCGCGGTGGCGGTCGACCTGCGCGGGTACGGCGACAGCGACAAACCGCCGCGCGGCTACGACGGCTGGACCCTGGCCGGCGATATCGCCGGGCTCATCCGCGCGCTCGGCTACACCGACGCGACCCTCGTCGGGCATGCCGATGGTGGCCTGGTGTGCTGGGCGACCGCGGTGCTGCATCCTCGGCTGGTCCGTTCCATCGCGGTGGTGAGCTCACCGCATCCGGCGGCACTCAAGAGCGCGGTGCTGCGCAACCGGCACCAGCGCGCCACCTGGCTGCCCAACTTCCTGCGCTACCAGCTGCCCCGCTACGGCGAGCGGCTGCTGACCACCGCCGACGGGTTCGAGGTCGAGCGGCTGCTGCGGCAGCGGGTGAGCGGATCCTGGTCGGGCACGACCGAATTCGTCGACACCGCGCGCCGGATGCGTTCGGCCATCCAGATTCCCGGCGCCGCGCACTGTGCGCTGGAATACCAGCGCTGGGCCTTCCGCAGCCAGTGGCGGCCGGACGGCCGCCGCTTCATGGCCACCATGCGCGAACCGATCCGCATCCCGGTCCTCGCCATGCGCGGCGACCTCGACCCCTACGTGCTCACCAGCACCTTCCGCCGCGGCCAGCACCTCTCCCCGGACCGCCGCCTGGCCACCATCCCCGCCGCAGGCCACTATGCGCACCAGGAGAACCCGGACATGGTCACCGCCGAACTGGCCAAACTCCTGACCTAACCCCCGACCGAAGGCGACCTTCACCCCGTCTACCGGGCCAAAGGTCGCCTTCGGTCAGCACAACCTCGAGACAGGACGCTGACCGAAGGCGCCCTTCAGCCCGTCTGCTGGGATGAAGGGCGCCTTCGGTCGGTTGGGGATGTCAGCTGAGGACGCAGGCGCCGGTGCCGACCGGGACGGTGGAGCCGGATGCGGCGTCGAGCTGGGCGCGGACCTCGGACAATGTGAGGACATAGCCGGTGTCGTCGTCGGTTACGGCGGCGCCGAAGACCACGCCGAGCACCTCGCCGTCGGTATCCACCAGTGGGCCACCGGAATTGCCCGCGCGGACCCGGCCGCGCACGGTGTAGACCTCGCGCTCCACCGTGCCGTCGCGGTAGATCGTCGGACCGGTGAGGTCCAGCGTCTCCCGGACGCGGGCGGCACTCGCCGTGTACGGACCACCGCCGGGGTAGCCGAGCACGATGGCGCTGTCACCCGGCCGCGCGGCGGTGGGCGCCTGCGGCACCACCGGGGCGGTGAGCCCGGGTACCGCGAGCACCGCGACGTCCTTGGACGGGTCGAACAGCACCACGCTCGCGTCCAGCGGGCCGCGCACGGTGTCCACCTGCACGCTGGTGGTGCCGGCGACCACGTGCGCGTTGGTCATGATGCGTTCGGGCGCGATCACGAAACCCGAACCCTCCAGCGCGCGCTGGCAACTCGGCGCGACGCCGCGGATGCGCAGCACACTGCCCTGCAGCGAGGCGGCGACCGGGCTGGACAGCACGCTCGGGTCCGGCGGTTCGACGGCCGCGATGGGGGCGCGGCCGAACGGGCCGATCACGTCCGGCAGGCCGGAGGTGTTGAGCAGCTTGGAGAACTCGTTGGGCAAGCGGCGCAACCAGTTCGGCGCGACATCGTTGACGTCGGTGAGCACCCGGGAACCGTTGATCGCGGTGGCGATCGACGGCTGCGACGAGGTGGCCAGCGGCAACGCGAGCAGCCACGCGGTGACCAGCACCGCAACCGCCTGCAGCACCGCGCCGACCACGCTGTCCACGCTGCGGGTGAACGGATGTCGCATGCCGCCACGCGCGGCGCGGCCGAGCACCATGCCCGCGACCTCGCCGACGATCACCAGCAGCACGATCAGCAGCACGCCGGTGAGCACCCTGGTGCGGCCCTCGTCGACGTGGATCAGAATGTGCGGCGCGATCAGAATGCCTGCGACCGCACCGAGGACGACGCCGAGGAACGCGAGGGCGGACGCGACCGCGCCCTGCCGCCACCCCGAGGAGGCGGCCAGCAGTGCGAGCAGCACCACCGCGATATCGAGCCAGGCCGAGGTACTCATAAGGTCATTCCCACGTCGGCAAGGGCGGCCTCTAGGTCACGCACATCCCGATGGTTCCAATCCGGTTCCCACCCTGCGGCTTTGAAGATGCCTGCGAGGATACCGCCGGTCAAGCCCCAGACCAGCATGCCGTCCACCTGGAAGGCGGGGCTCTGGTAGCCGAGGCTGCTGCGGACCAGGAAACGGTTCGCCGGATCGAGCAGGTCGGCCAGCGGCACGCGCACCACCCGTTCGGTCTCGCTCTCGTCCACCACCCCGACCTCGCTCGGGGTGCGCCAGTAGGCGACCACGGGAGTCACATCGAAACGCGACGGCGGCACGAACAACTTCGGCAGCACTGCAAGGGGTTCCACGCCGGCACGGTCCAGCCCCGTCTCCTCGCACGCCTCGCGCAACGCGGTGTCGATCGGCCCGGTGTCACCCGGATCGACGGCACCGCCGGGGAAGGCGATCTGGCCGCGATGCTGCCGCAAGGTGGCGGCGCGCTGGGTGAGCAGCACCTCCGCGTCGGCGGGCAGGCCGCCGAGCCCGTCGGCGTCGGCCTCGGGTGCGCCACCGAACAGCACCAGAACCGCCGCCTGTCGTGGCGTCGACGTGATGGACATGGCGCGACGTAGCGTGCGCGCGATCGTGAGGGTGTCCGAGTTGTCCGTCACAGGCTCGATAGCCTTGCTCAGCCACTTCGGAATGTCTTGCGGCACAGGGATGGTCATGCGGCCACCCCGAGCTCCTGCGCGACGGTGGTCGCGATGTCGTCCACCCCGGTGAACGCGCGGACCTCGACCCGCGCGACCGAGCCGTCGGCCCGCACCAGCACCGAGATCGGCAGCACGGCGGGCGCGCCGACGGCCGTGCGCACGCGCGCATCGGCGTCGAGCACACCAGGGAGTCTCACGTTCAGTCCGATCAGTCGTGAAATCGCCTTGGCCTCATCGGGGTCGCTGTGCACCGTCAGCACGGTAATCGCGTTTCCGGCGCGTTGGGCGAACTGCTGCAAATACGGCAATTCTTGCGCACACGGTCCGCACCAGTAGGCCCAGAGGTTCAGCAGCGCAGGCTTACCCGCGAGGGCGGCGGCCAGGTCGACCGCGCCGCCGTCGGCCAGGCAGCTGACCGGGATGCCGGCCAGCGGGCCGGAACCGGCGGTGCCGGGGGCGGGTCGCGGGCAGGCCGCGAGGTTCGCCGCGCCGCGTTGCTGTTCGGATATCCCGGCGCTCGAGCGCGTCTGCTGCCCGTTGTCCGCCGTGGTGTCGGTATCCCGTCCTCGTGGCCACAGGGCGGCCGCCAGTGCGACCACAGCGATCAATCCCGCCAGCGCCCATCGCCAGGCAACCGGGAATTGTCTCACCGGCCCACCAGCTCGAGCAGGTGCTCCCGCTCCGGACCCTTCACCAGCTCGGCGGCGGTGTCCGGGTCGGTGGGCCCGGCCCCGAACGACGGGCAGTCCTTGGCCAGCACGCACACACCGCAGGCCGGCTTCTTGGCATGGCACACCCGGCGGCCGTGGAAGATCACCCGGTGCGACAGCATCGTCCAGTCTTTGCGCTCGATGAGCTCGCCGATGATGTGCTCGACCTTCACCGGATCTTCCTCGGCGGTCCAGCCCCAGCGCCGCACCAGGCGGCCGAAATGCGTGTCGACGGTGATGCCTGGCACGCCGAACGCGTTGCCGAGAATGACGTTGGCGGTCTTGCGGCCGATCCCGGGCAACTTCACCAGTTCGTCCATGGTGTGAGGCAATTCACCGTCGTGGTGCTCGAGCAGCGCCTGACCGAGGCCGATCAGCGAGCTGGCCTTGTTGCGGAAGAAACCGGTCGAGTGGATGTATTCCTCCAGCTCGGCACGGTTGGCCTCGGCGTAAGCGCGGGCGTCCGGGTACTTGGCGAATAGGGCGGGGGTGGTGAGATTCACCCGCACATCCGTGGACTGCGCGGAAAGTATTGTCGCGACCGCCAATTCAAGTGGATTCGTGAAGTCCAGCTCACAATGCGCGTCCGGGAAAGCGTCGGCCAATGTCCGATTCATGCGGCGCGCTCGGCGAACTAGTCCGAGCTGAGTTTCCGCCTGTCGCGCGCGGGATTTCCGTTTCGGAGCGGCGACCGGGCCGGGTTGCGCATCGGTCGCCTCGGGGGCGGACGCACGCCCGTTCCCGGCGGCTGTGGAGGGGGTGACACGCACCTGTCCACCATACGGAACCATCGGCGAACGTTGCCCGTCCAGTTCGGTTGCCGTGTTCCATCTGAGACCTAGACCGTGTTTACTCCTCCGTATGCAAGGACTCGCTGTGGTGCTCTTCCCAGTGCTGTTGATGCTGTTCGCACTGGGTATGGAGCGGGTCGAGAACCGGCTCCGCAAACTTCTCGAACCCGACGAAGAGGTTCAGCAGTACCTGGACAAAGCAAGCAACGCAGAAGTGAAAGAGCTGACGAGGCTCGGCCTGCCCGCGGCCGTAGCCCGGATGCGTAAGCGCCGCGCCCGCGGCGAAGAGCTGGATGTGGCACGGGCAAGCTGACGCGCGCGGCGACAGACCTGGCGGCTGGAGCTGGGGCAACCACCCGGGTGCCCGCGAATGCCAAGATCAGAAACTGGTACGGTTCTTCGCTGCGCCACGCAATCCACACGTTACGTGGTGTCTGTCACTACGCTGTCATCATGCCGCGTAGACTGCGCTGTTGGCCGAGTCGCTTTCGGTCCAGTACAGAGCCATTTCCCATAAGGAGCACATAAGTGGACGAGGCCCTCGCCAGAGCAGGCATCTTCCAGGGCGTCGAGCCCACTGCGGTGGCCGCCCTCGCCAAGCAATTGCAGCCGGTGGATTTTCCGCGCGGCCACGTCATCTTCAACGAGGGTGAGCCAGGAGATCGGCTCTACATCATCACCTCGGGCAAGGTGAAGATCGGCCGCAGATCACCGGATGGCCGGGAGAACCTGTTGACCATCATGGGCCCGTCGGACATGTTCGGCGAGCTGTCGATCTTCGATCCGGGCCCGCGTACCTCCACCGCCACCACGGTGACCGAGGTCCGCGCCGTCACCATGGACCGGGACGCGCTGAAGTCCTGGATCGATCAGCGGCCCGAGATCGCCGAGCAGTTGCTCCGCGTGCTCGCCCGTCGCCTGCGTCGTACCAACAACAACCTGGCCGACCTCATCTTCACCGACGTCCCCGGCCGGGTCGCCAAGGCGCTGCTGCAGCTCGCACAGCGGTTCGGCACCCAGGAGGCCGGTGCGCTGCGGGTCACCCACGACCTGACCCAGGAGGAGATCGCCCAGCTGGTCGGCGCCTCCCGCGAGACCGTGAACAAGGCGCTTGCCGACTTCGCGCACCGCGGTTGGTTGCGGCTGGAGGGCAAGAGCGTGCTCATCTCCGACTCGGAGCGTCTGGCACGCCGCGCGCGCTGACGTTCTACCGACCTGACCGAACAACACGCTGGGCTCCTAGCTCCTAGAGCCCAGCGTGTTGTCGTGTTCGAGCAAGTCAGCCTTCGGCGCGCAGGTATTCCAGCTGCGCCTGCACCGAGCTGCGCGCGGCCAGCCACAGTCGTTTGTCGACATCGGCGTAGACGCGTCGCACCACCGCCATCGCGCCCGCGTCCGGGCCGAGCACTTTCAGCGCCTCGCGCACCTGATCGAGGCGTTCCTGCCGATGCGTGATGTAGTACCGGGCCACCGGCTCCAGATCGGGATGGTCCGGGCCGTGCGCCGGCAGCAGCGCCTTGCCCGCCCCGATCTCGACCAGCTGGTCCAGCGAGGCCAGATAGTCGGCCAGGGTGCCGTCGCTCGAATCGAGCACGGTGGTGCCGCTGCCGAGAATCGTGTCGCCGGTCAGCACCGCGTCGTCGAGCAGGAAACTCGTCGAATCACCGGTGTGGCCCGGCGTGGCAACCACGGTGATCCGCAACCCGGCGACCTCGATCACCTCGCCGTCGACCAGCGGCGCATCCGAACCGCGTAAGAACTCGGTTTCCTTGGCACGCACCGGAGTTCCGGTCAGCTTGACGAGGTGATCGATGCCACCGGTGTGATCGTGATGCCGATGGGTGATCAGCGTGAGCGCGATATCGCCCCCGGTGACCTCGGCGATCTTGGCGCCGTGCGCCTTGTCCTTCGGACCGGGATCGACCACCACACAATCCGATCGGCCCGGCGCGCGCAGGATCCAGGTGTTGGTGCCCTGCAGCGTCATCTGGCCCGGGTTGTCCGCCAGCAGCACCGCTGCCGTCGGGGTGACCTGCCGTAGTTGTCCATACGCGGGATGAGTCAGCGTCATCGATGTACCCCAGTCGATCGAATCCCAGTCCGGGACTTATGTGTTAACGCACCTCGACGATGATCTCTACTTCGACGGGGGTGTTCTTCGGCAATTCCGACACGCCCACCGCGGAACGCGCATGGACGCCCGCGTCACCGAAGACCTCGCCGAGGAATTCCGATGCGCCGTTGATCACGATCGGCTGATCGTTGTATCCCGGTGCGGAGGCGACGAATCCGACCACCTTCACGACGCGCACCACGGCGTCGAGTCCGACCAGATCGTGCACCGCGGCCAGCGCGTTGAGCGCGCACAGCTGTGCGGCTTCCTTCGCCTGCTCGGTGCTCACCTCGGCGCCGACCTTGCCCGCCACCGTCAGCTGACCATCCGCCATCGGCAGCTGGCCGGAGGTGTAGACCAGCGAACCGGTGCGGATCGCCGGGATGTAGGCAGCCACGGGCGCCACGACCGGAGGCAGCGTCACTCCGAGCTTGGCGAGGTTGTTCTCCCACTCAGTCACTGCGGTCATCCCCTTCTCCTTTACTTCGGGCGCTTGAGGTAGGCGACGTGCTGCTCGCCGGTCGGCCCCGGCAGCACGGAAACCAGCTCCCAACCGTCGGCGCCCCACTGATCGAGAATCTGCTTGGTCGCGTGCGTCAACAGCGGCACGGTCGCGTACTCCCATACGGTCGCTTCACTCATGCCCGTGAGCGTAGCGGTGTGGAATTGGTGACGCTGCGGCACCGGTTGTTCGCGACGCTGTCTGATTCGCAGTCGATCGCACGCCGCTCGGAACCTGCACACCGCCGTCGGATTCACCGGCGGCACAAGGCGAACCTCTCGTGTTGCCCAGGACGCAACCGGGCTGCTGTCTGGTACAGATACACGCCCTGGACCAGGCACTAGGCGGATCCCTCGGGCGGGATCTCAGAACGGGTTATAGGCTCGCGAGCGTGGGAGTACCAACAGCAGTGCCTCTTTCGGCGGAGCCGGGACTGGAAACAGGGTGGCCGAAGCGCGCGGAAAAGGCCCGCTTGCACTATGTCTCTGGAAAGGGCGGCACGGGCAAGTCCACGGTGGCCGCGGCCCTCGCCTTGGCGTTGGCCGCCGGCGGGCGCCGGGTGCTGTTGGTGGAGGTGGAGAGCAGGCAGTCGATTGCGCAGCTGTTCGATCTGCCGCCGCTGCCGCCCACCGAGACCAGGATCGCCACCGCCGACGGTGGCGGCGAGGTGGTCGCGCTCGCGCTCGACATCGAGCACGCGTTCCTCGAATACCTGGATATGTTCTACAACCTCGGCTTCGCGGGCCGGGCGATGCGCCGGATGGGCGCCATCGAGTTCGTCACCACCATCGCGCCCGGTCTGCGTGACGTCATCCTGACCGGCAAGATCAAGGAGACCGCGGTCCGGGTGGACAAGTCGGGCAAGCGGGTCTACGACGAGATCGTGGTGGACGCCCCGCCGACCGGCCGGATCGCCGGCTTCCTCGACGTCACCCAGGCCATGCTGGAGGTGGCCAAGGGCGGGCCGATCGCCTCGCAGGCCGAGGGCGTGTCCAAGCTGCTGCACTCGGACCAGACGATGATCCATCTGGTCACCCTGCTCGAGGCGCTGCCGGTGCAGGAGACCGCCGACGCGGTCGCGGAATTGAAGGCGGCGGATCTGCGCATCGGCACGGTGATCGTGAACCGGGCCACCGAAGGGCAGCTGCCGTCCGAGCTGCGCGCCAAGGCCGCGCAGGGCGACGTCGACACCGACGCAGTCCGGGCCGGGTTGGCCACCGCGGGAATCACCTTGTCGGATAACGACTTCCAGGGTCTGATCACCGAAACCATCGAGCACGCGGCCACTTTGCAGGCGCAGGACGACAGCGCCGCCGAGCTCGCCAAGGTCGACGTGTCCCGCCTCTACCTGCCCGCCTTGCCGGAAGGCATGGACCTCGGCGGCCTGTATGAACTGGCCGAACATCTCAGTACACAAGGGGTCCGATAGTGAGCGAGCGCAGCGAGCGAACCAACAACACAGCCGCCCTCGAGGTGCTCATGACGGAGCCGAACGCCAGCGAGGTGGAGTCATGAGCACCCCGATTACGGCTGCGCCGCTTGATATTTCGGACATCATCAATGATCGGACCGCGAAGGTTGTGGTCTGCTGCGGCTCCGGCGGGGTCGGCAAGACGACCACCGCGGCCGCGCTCGCGTTGCGCGCGGCCGAGCAGGGCCGCAAGGTGGTCGTTCTCACCATCGACCCGGCCCGCCGACTGGCCCAGTCACTCGGCGTCGCCGACCTCGGCAACACTCCGCAGCGGGTGCCGCTCGGCCCAGAAGCCAAGGGCGAGTTGCACGCAATGATGTTGAACATGCGACGCACCTTCGACGACATGGTGCTCGAGCACACCAGCCCGGACAAGGCCGAGCAGATCTTCGCCAACCCCTTCTATCAAACCGTCGCCTCCTCGTTCGGCGGGACGCAGGAGTACATGGCGATGGAGAAGCTCGGCCAGCTGGCCGGGCGCAAGGAGTGGGACCTGATCGTGGTCGACACTCCCCCGTCGCGCAACGCGCTGGACTTCCTCGACGCACCGAAGCGGCTCGGAAACTTCTTGAACGGCAGGATGATCCGGGTGATCATGGCGCCGGGTCGCGGCGTCACCCGGCTGGTCACCGGCGCGATGAGCCTCGCGGTGCGCGGGGTGTCCACCATCGTCGGCGGGCAGATGCTCAAGGACGCGTCGAACTTTCTGCAGTCGCTGGATTCGTTGTTCGGCGGCTTCCAGGATCGGGCGGACCGCACCTACGCGATGCTGTCCAAGCCGGGCACCCACTTCCTGGTGGTTGCCGCCGCCGAGCCGGACGCGTTGCGCGAGGCCTCGTTCTTCGTCGACCGGCTCTCCACCGAGCGGATGCCGCTGGCCGGATTGATCCTCAACCGCACCCATCCGGCGCTCAGCTCGCTCTCCGGCGATCACGCGTTGACCGCGGCCGAGCAGCTGGCCGATGGCGATCCGCTCACCTCGGCCGTGCTGCGCATCCATGCCAGGCGGGTCGCCACCGACAAGCGCGAACAGCATCTGCTGCACCGGTTTACCGGCGCGCATCCGCGGGTACCGATCGTGTCGGTGACCGCGTTGCCGTTCGAGGTGTCGGATCTGGAGGCGCTGCGAGTGGTCGGTGATCAACTGACCGGTAACCGAGCATCTGCTTGATACATAGACGCATCGGCTATTGCAAACGGAAGTAATTGCGCTTTAAACGGAACTGAGCCCGCGTCAGCAGGCTCAGTTCCGAATGGTTACCGGGGCTACATTGCCACCTGATGCTGGCGCTGGGCCTGGAAGAAATCGGCCCAGGAGGTCACCTCGGGATGCTGCTTGAGCAGCGCGCGACGCTGCCGCTCGGTCATACCGCCCCACACACCGAACTCCACTCGATTGTCGAGGGCGTCGGCACCACACTGCATGAGCACCGGGCAGTGCCTGCAGATCGTCGCGGCTTTGCGCTGTGCAGCGCCGCGAACGAACAACTGATCGGGATCCACTTCCTTGCATCGGGCCTGGGCTACCCAGGCAATCCTTGCTTCGGCCTGCTCCACGTCCAATCGAGCGATGGGGGTTGTCATGTGCATTTGGTGTGCCCCTTTGCAGTCCGAACACCGGGTCAACGGCGCTCCAGAATCGCGTGTCAGCGTCGCAGCAACCCAAACCCCGCTGCGCTCTGCACCACATTCCACTTTGAGTGTTAGCTCTATCACACTGGGTTCTCAATCTAGGTAAAGGTATGGCCCCAGCGCAAGACCGCCCCCGGAATTTTTGGTACGTCCGTCCCTGCAAAATGCCGCGAGCGGCGGCGGGTCCGGCACATTCGCGGCGCGCCGTCCCGCGACACGCCAGACTCGCCCTCGCGACACGCCCAATCGCCCGTGCGAATCGCCCTCGGGTAAACGCACGGAAGAGCGCCCGGAGCCCACCCCGTAGGCTGGGGTTCGTGCCGATCACACAAACGCTCGCGAGGCTGGCCGGCAGCTGCGCGCTGGCCGCCGTGCTCGTCGCCGGGTTGATGTTCCCGCTCGCAGGTGGCTTCGGATTCGTCTCGAACCGAGCCGCCGATGCCGTCGACAACGTGTCCTCGGAACTGGTGGAGGGCACCGCGCCCGCCGTCTCGACCATGGTCGACGCGAGTGGAACACCGATCGCCTGGCTCTACGAGCAACGCCGCTTCGAGGTTCCCAGCGACAAGATCTCCAACGACATGAAGCTGGCGATCGTCTCCATCGAGGACCGGCGCTTCGCCGAACACGAGGGTGTGGACTGGCAGGGCACGTTGCGCGCGTTCCTGACCAACACCAGCAGTGGCGAGGTCCAGCAGGGCGCGTCGACGCTCGACCAGCAGTATGTGAAGAACTTCCAGCTGCTCGTCGTCGCCAAGACCGACGCCGAACGCCGGGCCGCCATCGAGACCACGCCCGCCCGCAAGATCCGCGAGATCCGGATGGCGCTCACCCTGGACCGCGAGCTGACCAAGGACGAGATCCTCACCAGGTACCTGAACCTGGTGCCGTTCGGTAACTCCTCCTACGGCATCCAGGACGCGGCGCAGACCTACTTCGGCGTCGACGCCTCCGACCTGAACGTGTCGCAGGCCGCGATGCTGGCGGGCATGGTGCAGAGCTCCTCGAAGCTGAACCCCTACAGCAACACCGAGGGCGTGCTGGCCCGCCGCAACACGGTGCTGGACACGATGATCCAGAACATCCCCAGTCGCGCCGACGAGTTCCGCGAGGCCAAGACCAAGCCGCTCGGCGTGCTGCCGGAGCCGAAGGGCCTGCCGCGCGGCTGCATCGCCGCCAACGACCGCGGCTTCTTCTGCGACTACGCCATTCAGTACCTGGCCAACGCTGGCATCAGCCGGGAGCAGATCGACAAGGGCGGCTACCTGATCAAGACGACGCTCGACCCGGCCGTGCAGGACTCGGTGAAGCGCTCGGTGACCGACACGGCCAATCCGAACCTCGACAACATCGCGCAGGTGATGTCCGTCGTCGCGCCGGGCCAGGACTCGCATCCGCTGCTCGCGATGGCGAGCAGCCGCACCTACGGCCTGAACCGGGACGCGAACGAAACCGTGCAGCCACAGCCGTATTCGATGGTCGGCGACGGCGCGGGCTCGATCTTCAAGATCTTCACCACCGCCGCGGCGATGGAGAAGGGCCTCGGCATCAACGCCCAGCTCGACGTGCCGACCCGGTTCGAGGCCAAGGGCATGGGTAACGGTGGTGCGCGCGGCTGCCCGCCGGCCACCTACTGCGTCGAGAACGCGGGCAAGTACAAGTCGCCGATGTCGGTGACCGAGGCGCTGGCGACCTCGCCGAACACCGCGTTCGTCAAGCTCATTCAGGCCGTCGGCGTCACGCCGACCGTCGACATGGCGGTCCGGCTGGGCATGCGCTCCTACACCGAGGCAGGCAGTTCGGGCCACGGCAACCAGAGCCTCGCCGACATGATGAAGGAACAGAACCTCGGTTCGTTCACCCTCGGCCCGGTCGCGATCAACCCGCTCGAGCTGTCCAATGTCGCCGCGACCCTCGGCTCCGGCGGCAAGTGGTGCCCGCCGAACCCGATCAAGGAGGTCGTCGACCGGTCGGGCAAGCAGGTGCCGCTCACCCAGCAGGCCTGCGAGCAGGTCATCGAGCCCGGCCTGGCGAACACCCTGGCCAACGCGATGAGCAAGGACGACGTCAGCGGCACCGCCGCGGGCGCCGCGCAGTCCGCGGGCTGGAACGCACCGCTGTCCGGCAAGACCGGCACCACCGAGAGCCACCGCTCGTCGGCCTTCGTCGGCTTCACCAACTCGCTGGCCGCCGCCACCTACGTCTACGGCGACAGCCCGACGCCCGGCGAGATCTGCTCGTTCCCGCTGCGCAACTGCGGCGACGGAAACCTGTTCGGCGGTAACGAACCCGCGCGGACCTGGTTCAACTCCATCAAGCCGGTGCTCAACCGCTTCCCGCCGCCTGGCCTGCCGCCGCTGGACGACAAGTACGTCCGCGGGTCGAACAACGCGCAGGTGCCCGACGTGGCCGGGCAGACCCAGGGTCAGGCGACCGCGGCACTGGTCGGGGCCGGCTTCCAGGTGACGCCGGTGACCGGTCCGGGCGCTCAGGCCAAGGGCACCGTGATGGGGACCTCGCCGAACGGGTCGGCGATTCCCGGTTCGGTGATCACGCTCTACATCAGTGACGGCACCCAGCGGGCCGCGCCGCCGCCGGGCCCGCCACCGGGTCCGCCGGGCATCCCGGGGCTGCCACCGCCACCGCTGTTGCCGCCCATCCCGATCCCGATACCCATCCCACGCTGACAAATAGGGCCGCGAACCTGATGGGTTCGCGGCCCTTGTGCGTAGCGTGCGTTGGTCAGAGTCGGGACTTCACCGCGGCCGAGAGCCGAGACCCGTCGGCCTTGCCCTCGGCAATCGCGGTGGCGACCTTCATGACCTGGCCCATCTGGCGCATGCCCGGCCGCTCGCCGAGTTCCTCGGCGACCTGGGCGATCGCGGTGTCGGCGACATCGGCGACCTCCGCCTCGCTCAGCTGGGTCGGCAGGTATTCGTCGATGATCCTGGCCTCGGCGTGCTCGTTGGCGGCCAGCTCTCCGCGCCCGTTCTGGGTGTAGATCTCGGCCGACTCGCTGCGCTTCTTCGCCTCTTTCTGCAGCACCACGATCACGTCGGCATCGGAGAGTTCGCGCGCCTCGGAGCCTGCGGTCTCGGCCGTCTGAATGGCGGCGAGCAGCATCCGCAACGTGGCAAGACGCAGCGTGTCCTTGGCTTTCATCGCGGCGGTCATGTCCGTCCGCAGTTGCGCTTTGAGTTCCGACATGAGGCTCACGGTAGCCGGTCCTTCGCAACCCGCCCACCACATTTGCGCAGCTGCGGCGAATCGTGGCGCTGTTTTACGGGGTGGTCCATGGTCTGCACGCAAGGGCTTGTGCGTAAACACACTCGGCGTTCCGCAACGGGGTCACCTATGCTGGGCAAATGCCCGTAATCTCGACCTCTGCTGTCCGCACGACCGCGTTGGGAGCCGCCGGGGCGGCCGTGGCCGGAATCGGCTACGCCTCGTTGGTCGAACGCAACGCCTTCGTTCTGCGGGAGGCCACGATGCCGGTCCTTGCGCCCGGGTCGTCGTCGCTGCGGGTACTACACATCAGTGATCTGCACATGACTCCCGGCCAGCAGCGCAAGCAGCAGTGGCTGCGTGAATTGGATCGGCTGGAGCCGGACCTGGTCATCAACACCGGTGACAACCTCTCGCACCAGAAGTCGGTACCCGCGGTAGTCCAGGCCCTCGGCGGATTGCTTTCCCGCCCGGGGCTTTTCGTTTTCGGGAGCAACGACTACTTCGCGCCGGTGCCGAAGAACCCGATGAAGTACTTCAAGAAGGACCACCGGCGGGTCTACGGCGCCCCGCTGCCGTGGAAGGACCTGCGCGCGGCGTTCACCGAGCGCGGCTGGCTCGATCTGACGCACATCCGCCGCGACCTCGAGGTCGCAGGCATCCGGATCGCCACCGCGGGCGTCGACGACCCGCACCTGCACCGCGACCGCTACGACACCATCGCGGGCGCGCCGAACCCGTTGGCCGACTTGCGCATCGGCCTCACCCACTCCCCCGAGCCGCGGGTGCTCGATCGCTTCGCCGAGGACGGCTACGACCTGGTGATGGCCGGGCACACGCACGGCGGTCAGCTGTGCCTGCCCGGATACGGCGCGCTCGTCACCAACTGCGGCATCGACCGGTCCCGGGTCAAGGGTGCGTCCAAGTGGGGCGAGCACACCCAGCTGCACGTCTCCGCGGGCGTCGGTACCTCGCCGTGGGCACCGTACCGCTTCTGCTGCCGTCCGGAGGCGACCCTGTTGACGCTGGTCGCTGCGCCGCCGAAGCGGCCGTCCGCCGATAGCGGCCAGGGCGTGTCCACCTCGGAGGCCGTCGCCCGCTAAGGTCGCGTGCCGAGACGTGTGTCAGGCAGGGGACAACTGTGAGTGGATTCGACGACCGGCGCAACGACCCGACCGCTCTGGGCCAGCCCGGTGCGGCGCACCCAAATCAGCAACAGTCGTACGGCGCAGACCAATTCGATCCGGCGTCGGCGGACGACACCACCGAACAGCCCGCACCCGCGCGGCCGTGGAAGCGGGATTCGGGGTTCCACGAGCAGGTGCAATGGCCGCAGCAGACGGGCGGGCCCGGGCAGCCGGATCCGACTGTCCAATGGCAGCCAGGGGCGAACGCGCCTGGCGCCGATCCCACGGTGCAGCGGCAGTCGGAGCCGAACTACCAATGGCAGCCGAGTCCCAGCGGACAAGGGCAGGCCGCGCAGTGGCAGCCGGGATCGGCTCCCGCGACAAACCCGCAGTGGCAACCGGGTAACAGTGGGTCAGCCCCGGCACCGAACGCGCAGTGGCAGCCGGGCGGGCCGACTCCCGCACCGAACGCACAATGGCAGTCAGGCGGATCGGCCCCAGCGCCGAACTCGCAGTGGCAGCCAAGCAGTGGCGGTTCCACACCCGACGCGCAGTGGCAGCCAGGCGGTAGCAGTCAGCCTCAGCAGTGGCAGGCTCCTACCGCTGGCCGATCCGACCCAACCCTCATGGCACAGCCCGTATCCGGTGGTCAGGCGCCCGCACAGTGGCAGGCACCTGGGCAGGCCGACCCGACCCTCCTGGCACAGCCGCAGCCGCGCAGTGCCGGTGAACCGGCCGGCCTCTGGCAGCCGAGCCTCGGCACTCCCGAACCGAGCCCTAACGCCCCCGGCGAGGCCGCGCCTACTCTGCTCGGCTATCCCAACGCCACTCGACTAGGCCAGCCCGATCCCGCGCCGCAATGGCAGTCTGCGGCCCCGGCGCCCACCTACGCCGCGCCGCAGTACGGTCAGCCGGTAGCCGGCGCGTACGCGCCACAGAGCGGGTTCGGCGGGCCGCCACAGCACCTGCCGCCCGGCCACGGCGCGAGCGGTCCGCCGCCGAGCGGACGCGGAAAAGCCGGGCTGCTGATCGGGTTGGTGGTGCTGCTGGTCGCCGCGGGCGCGGTGACCGCGGTGACGCTGGCCAAGCGCGGGTCGAACAACGCCGACTCGCAACGCAACTCGCCCTCCATGGTGAGCGCGCTCACCACCAGCGCGGGCGCGCAACCGACACCGTCGAAGACCACCGCACCGCCGACCCCGACCAGCTCGAGCCGCCACGAGAATCCGGTGGTCCCCGGCTACCAGGTCGTGGTCGCGCCCGATCGCGGCGCGGCCTACGACGTGCCGCCGGGCTGGACGATCGCACCGGAGACCGCCATCGGCGGGTACGGGGAGCCGCCGAACGCGGTGGCGGGCAAGGGCTACGCCAGCGACGGTAAGGGCTACTGCCCCGGATCGACCCGCACCGCGTCGTTCCTCACCGGCTCCAAGGACGCCGATTCCGGTACCGCCGCAACCGATCTCGGCACCCGAACGGCCAAACTCGCCTACACCGCCTCCGCCGACGCCCACCCGGCCGCGCCCGTCCCGCTCGAATCGCTGGACGGGACGCAGAAGGGCATGTTCGTGGAGACCAAGGGCACCGTCAACCAGGCCAAGCCCGGCTGCGCCACCGCATACTCCGTTTACACCGCCGCCTTCCCCACCGAAAACGGCAGCTTCGTCATGGTGATCACCGCCGACACCGGCGTCCCGCACGCGCTCGACGCCGACACCGCCAAGCGCATCTTCACCAGCATCCGCCCGCACGACGCCTGATCACACCCCCTGGAATACCCCCGCTGACCTGGCGGTTTAACGTCTACACCGTCCTTGTTGTAAGGTAGTCCAGGTTCGATTCACGGGGTGTGGCGCAGCTTGGTAGCGCGCTTCGTTCGGGACGAAGAGGTCGCAGGTTCAAATCCTGTCACCCCGACTCGTGGTTGAGACGAACGGTCTGCCCCCTGCCCTCACCGGCTAGGGGGCAGACCTGTTTCCGGAGCCCTCTGCGCGGGCGAGACAGCGGCACGCGATCCCCTCGAGTCAGCCGAACGGTGTAGCGAAGCAGTCGATTTTGGGCCGATGCGGAATGCATACTTGCTCTGCTGCGCACCAGCGGCGCATACGGAAAGGCAAGGCCATGAACAAGACCGGCCCGCTGACCGGAAAGACGGCCCTGATCACCGGCGCCGACACCGGGATCGGCAAGTCCATCGCCAAGACGCTGGCCGAGCAGGGGGCGCAGGTGGTGATCCAGCATCCGCACGCGCCGGAATCGGCCGCCGACGTGGTCAAGGAGATCACCAACGCGGGCGGGTCGGCACTGGCCCTCGCCGCCGACATCGGCGATCGGGCCGAATACGAGGAACTGATCCAGGCCCTGCTGGAAGAGTGCGGGCACTGGGACGTGCTGGTGCAGACCACGGCGGCGGCGATCAAAGCACCGCTGCCGGAGATTTCCGAGGAGGATTTCGACCTCGGCTTCGTGGCTCCCGCCAAAGCCGTTTTCTACGGCATACAACTTGCCGCGGCCCACCTTTCCGACGGTGGCCGCATCATCACCGTCGGAAGTGCCACCGCGCCCGGCAACGCCGTCGACAACGCCGCGGTCGGTGCCATCGCGGAGTTCACCCGCGCGCTTGCCGCGGATTTCGCGCCGCGGCGCATCGCGGTCAACGCGGTCAGCCCGGGCACGGCCGATCCGAAGGCGGACAGCGCGGAAAAGGGCGAGCACGAACCGAGTTACGTTATGGGGACGAATTTCCTAGATCGAATCAAAGCTTCAACCGAGATCACTCAGGCGGTGGCCTTGCTGGTGAGCGATGACGCCGAAGCCGTGACGGCCGAACACATTCGGATCGGCGGCGGTACCGCCTGAAAACGACCGCTACGCAGGCAAACCGCCGGTGAAGCGCGGGCAACGAGGATTGCCGGACCGATTCGGGTACGGCGTTCACCGAACGGCTCAGCGGGACCGCCTGACTCCGCCTGAACGATCTCGATCCGGATCGTGCACACCGGGTTCGCCTCGACCGACCGAGCAAACGCTTACGCTGTGTTTTATGACTCGTGTTACCGCGCAAGGGAGCACAGTGGGCAGCGCGACGACGTCACCGTCGCCCGTGTATCGGAGTGCGGAGCTTTCCGATCTCGTCGATGTCGCCGCGATCGAGGCCGAGCGCTTCGGCGACCAGGCCTACCCGTACTTCGTTTTGCGCCAGCTCTTCGACCTACACGGCGCCAATTGGCTGATCGTGGAGGTCGACGGCATCGTCCTCGGCCACGTTCTGGTCGCGCTCACTCCGGATCGACGCGGCTGGCTGCTCAGCCTCGCGGTCAGCGAGCGCAGTTGCGGCCGCGGGTACGGTTCGACCCTGCTCCAAGAGGCGATCAACCTATGTAGGCAGCGCGCGATGCGCAGCGTCCGCATCACCGTCCGCCCGACCAACCAGTCGGCATACAACCTCTACCGCCGCATCGGCTTCGCCTGGACCGGCTACGAGGAACGCTACTTCGGCGCCGGTGAACCGCGCGACGTACTCGAGTACAAACTCGCCAACGCCTGACCAAGAACTCGGCCATACGCACGCCACCCAACTACGGTGGCCCCGCATCGCCAACCACCGAACCCTGTTCGAGCACAGTAACTCTCGGCGCCCTCGCACTACCGATCCACCACGGTCCCCACCTATAGGGTTGTACCGCAGGGATTTCCGATCATCGGCCTCCCATCCCACCGCGAACACCTGTCACTAAAAGTGTGCGCCCATTTCGGGAAACTACCAAGAGCGTTGGCCGACAACATGATCCACGCGCAGTCCCCCCGATCACCATCCCTACCGGTCTATTTCGCCGTCTTCCCCGACGATCCGGGCCTTGATCTCCGCAACGGTGGCCCCTTCAAGGACCCGGCGGCAGTACCGCAGACTATCCACACCCGTCCCCACCTCACGCAGCGAACCACCACATTTCCGCAGGTCGCCATGTCCTGATGTCTCTAATTTAGAGCCATATATCTACTTTTGTCCTAAGATTAGAGACATCAGGACATCGGAGGGCGACCAGTGCTGTACGCGACACCCGAGCTCGACTCCACCGACCAGGCCGTACTCGCGGGCATCTACCGGCGGCGCGCCAGCCTCGCGTCGGCCATGCGGGTGCCCAAACGCTGGCCGGGACTGCTGCGACGCAATCTCATGGCCCGCGCCATCCGCGGCTCGAACAGCATCGAGGGCTACCGGGTGGAAACCGATGACGCGGCCGCCGCGGTCGACTACGAGGAAGCGCTCACCGCCGATGAGCAGACCTTCGCCGAAATTCGCGGCTACCGGCAGGCCCTCGGCTACGTGCTGACGGTGGCACAGACTGCGGCACCGGTCGACGAATCCACCATCAGGGCACTGCATTTCATGCTGCTCGGCCATGACCTCACGAAAAGTCCCGGTCAATACCGCACCGGACCGATCTACGTGCGCGAAGACAACAGCGGCGACACCGTCTACGAAGGTCCCGGCTCGGCGCTGGTCCCCGGATTGATGGCCGAACTCGCCGGTGCGCTCGAGTCCGACACCGATCCGATCGTGGCCGGTGCGATGGCGCATTTGAATCTGGTGATGATCCATCCCTTCCGCGACGGCAACGGGCGAATGGCGCGAGCCATCCAGACCCTGGTCGTATCCCGTGGCGGGATCGCCGAACCGACCTTCTGCAGCATCGAGGAATGGCTCGGCGTCAATACCGATGACTACTACCGCATCCTGGCGGTCACCGGAGCGGGCTCCTGGTCGCCCGAGCGCGACGCCGGGCTGTGGTTGAAGTTCAACCTGCGCGCCCACGATATCCAGGCGCAGACCGTCGAGGGCCGGATGCAGCGCACCGAGCGCGCCTGGTCGCATCTCGATGACCTCGTCGGCATCCACCGGTTGCCGGAACGGGCCGCCGACATCTTGTACGACGCCTTGATCGGGTTCCGCATCCGCCGACATGGATACCTCACTCGTGCCCAGATCGATGAACGAACGGCCTCCCGCGACCTCAAGGCCCTGACCGACCTCGGCCTGCTCGCCGCGCGTGGGGAGACCCGGGGCCGCCACTATGTGGCCGGGGCCCGGCTCATGGAGCTCCGATTTACTCTCCGTGCGGAGGTGCCGCGGCACATCGTCGATCCGTATCCCGGGCTCCGGGCTGAATTGGTGAAGCCGTGAAGCGGGACGTCCCCACGGCGAAATCGGGGGCGGTGAGGAGACCCTTACGCCTTGCTAACCTGTTGTCACATTGCTGAAACGCGAGCTCCATAGCGTATACAGGCATGTCGACACGGGTGGCCACACTGGAAGATGCGGCGGGGCGGCCGCTGCGGGACGTGGTGTATGCGGCGCTGCGCAGCGAGCTGATGAATGGGGACATCAAGTTCGGGGAGCGGCTTACCGAGCCGAAATTGTCGGCGCGGTTCGGGATTTCGCGGACGCCTATTCGGGAAGCGTTGACGGTGCTGTGTTCCGACGGGCTGCTGCAGCGTGAGGAGTTCGGGTTCAGTCCGGTGCGGCCGAGCATTCCGTTGATCCGCGACCTGTACGAGCTGCGAATCACGGTGGAGCTCGGCGGGATACAGCGGGCGATGACCAATGCCGCGGTGACGCACGATCGGGCGTTGCTCGAGGTCGAGCGCGACGCCTGGCTGGCGTTGCGGGCCGATCCGCCGGTGCAGGAGCCGGGATTCGTGGTGCGCGACGAGGAATTCCACGTCACCTTGCTGACCGCGGCGGGTAATGCCGAAATGGTGCGGGCGTTGAAGGCGGTGAACTCGCGGATCCGGCACGTCCGGATGTACGACTTCATGGTCAACAACCGCATCGAGACCACCATCGCCGAGCACCTCGGCATCCTGGAAGCAGTACTGGCCGACGACCTTTCGCTCGCCTACCGGCTGCTGCACACGCATATCGGCGAATCGCTCGACGTGGTGCTGGAACGAGTCACCCGGGCCATCGCCGCGATGGCCGCCGAATAACGCTCAACTGAATAGGGAGAAGCACGTGAGGCTGGAATTCGATACGGTGCTGGTCGCCAACCGTGGCGAGATCGCCTGCCGGATCATGCGATCCGCGAAGGCCCTTGGCCTGAAGACGGTCGCCGTCTACTCCGATGCCGACACCGGCGCGGCCCATGTCGAAATGGCCGATGTCGCGGTGCGTTTGGGGCCCGGCCCGGCAGCCGAGTCCTATCTCGGCGCGGATCGGGTGATCGAGGCGGCGTTGGCAACGGGCGCGGGCGCTATCCATCCCGGGTACGGATTCCTCTCGGAGAATGCCGATTTCGCCACGACCGTGGCCGCGTCGGGTGTGCGATTCGTCGGCCCGACCCCGGACCAGCTGCGCGTCTTCGGTGACAAGCACACCGCAAGGGAAGCGGCGCGCGCCGTTGGCGTTCCGCTCATTCCGGGCAGCGGACTGCTCGACTCGGCCGACCACGCGGCCGAGGAAGCCGATCGGATCGGTTACCCGGTGATGCTCAAGGCGGTCGGCGGCGGTGGCGGCATCGGCATGCAGGCCTGCTTCGACGCCGACCAGCTACGCGCCGCCTACCAGCGCGTACAACGCCTTGCGGCGACGAACTTCGCCTCGACCGGCGTCTTCCTGGAACGCTTCATCGCGCGGGCCAGGCACGTCGAGGTGCAGTTGTTCGGCGACGGCCACGGCCGGGTGGTCAGCCTCGGCACCAGGGATTGTTCGCTGCAGCGACGTAATCAGAAGGTGCTGGAGGAAGCGCCCGCGCCCGGCCTCAGCCCGGCGCTGACGGACCAATTGCTCTCGGCATCAAGGGAACTCGCGCGCTCGGTCGGCTACCGATCGGCCGGGACGGTGGAGTTCGTCTACGACGCCGAACACGGAACCGCGTCGTTCCTGGAGATGAATACCCGTCTGCAGGTGGAACATCCGGTGACGGAGGCGGTGACCGGCGTCGACTTGGTCGCGTGGATGCTGCGCCTGGCCGGTGGCGACACCTCGATGGTGGACGAACAGCCGGAGAGCGGTCCGCCGATCACCGGCTGGGCCGTGGAAGCCCGGGTCTACGCGGAAGATCCGGGCCACGACTACCGCCCGAGCGCCGGGTTGATCACGGCCGCCGCCTTTCCGGTCGAGACCAGCGCCGAGACGGCCGCGCACCAGACCGGCATCCGCGTCGACACCTGGGTCGGCACCGGCACCGAGGTGAGTCCGTACTACGACCCGCTGCTGGCCAAGGTCATCGCGGTCGGCGACAGTCGCGCCCAGGCCTTCGCCCGTCTCACCGGCGCGCTCGCCGACTCGCACATCTATGGCGTGCAGACCAACCTGCCCCAACTGCGCCAGGCGGCCCGCGATCCGCGCGTGCTGGCCGCGAAGCACGTCACGACCACGCTCGCCGATATCCGCCCGGTCGGCCGTCGCATCGATGTCCTGCGCGGCGGCACCATGACGACCGTGCAGGACTATCCGGGCCGAATCGGCCTGTGGCAGGTAGGCATTCCGCCGTCCGGCCCGATGGACGATCTCTCGTTCACCCTCGCCAATACCGCCGTCGGCAATCCGGTCGGCGTGCCCGCGCTGGAATGCACACTGCAGGGCCCGCAGCTACGTTTCTCCGACACCGCGGTGGTGTGCGTGACCGGCGCACCCACTCCGATCACGGTCGACGGCCAACCCGTGCCGATGTGGCAGCCGGTCACCGTGCCCGCCGGTTCGGTACTGGACATCGGCGCACCAACCGATTCCGGCCTGCGCACCTATCTGGCGGTCCGCGGCGGCATCGACGCACCGCTCTATCACGGCAGCGCCGCCACCTTCACTCTCGGCGGATTCGGCGGCGTAACCGGCAAAGCCGTTGTGACAGGAGATGTTCTGGGCATCGCACCGACCGCAGAGCACACCCTCGGCGCCCCGGCCGAGGTTCCGCCGCGCGAGCGCCCCGACTTCACGCACGACTGGCAGCTCGCCGTCGGCGAGGGGCCACAAACCTCCCCGGCGTACTTCACCGACGCCGACATGACCCAGTTCTACACGCACCCTTGGCAAGTCGGCAGCCACGCCAATCGCACCGGCATCCGCCTGGACGGACCCAAACCGACCTGGTCGCGCACCGACGGTGGCGACGCCGGGCTGCATCCGTCCAACCTGCACGACAACCCGTACAGCGTCGGCACTTTGAACGTCTCCGGCGACACCCCGATCCTGCTGGGCCCGGACGGCCCGAGCCTCGGCGGCTTCGCCTGCCCGCTGACCGTGGTCTCGGCCCACCGCTGGAAGCTCGGCCAACTACGGCCCGGCGACACGCTCCGCTTCGTGCCGGTCACCGACGACGAGGCGATCACGCTGCGCGAATCGAACACCGCCCGCGCACACGATATCGCCCCGAATCCCCGTGCCGCACTGCGTGATCGCGGAATCCTCGGCGCCCTCGACGGCGACGGCGATCGACCGAGGGTCGCCTATCTGCGTGGCGGCGACGACAACATCCTGGTCGAATACGGCGATATGGTGCTGGATCTGGGCCTGCGCATGCGGGTGCACGCGCTCGCCGAGGCACTGGCGAGCACCGGCCTGCCCGGCATTCTCGATGTCACCCCCGGCGTCCGCTCGCTGCACATCCACTTCGATCCCGCAGTCCTGCCGCAATATCGGCTGCTCGGCATGCTGCACGAGCTCGAACTCGCGCTGCCCGCGACCACCGACCTGGTGGTGCCGAGCCGCACCATCCGGCTGCCGCTGTCGTTCGACGACCCGTCCATCGCCGAGGCGATCGATAGATACCGCAGCGGCGTTCGCGACTCCGCCCCGTGGCTGCCGTCGAACACCGAATTCATTCGCCGCATCAACGGCCTCGACAGCGTCGACGACGTGCGCGCCACCGTGTTCGACGCCGAATACCTCGTGCTCGGCCTAGGCGACGTGTATCTCGGTGCGCCGCTGGCGGTTCCGCTCGATCCACGGCACCGCCTGGTGACCACGAAATACAACCCGGCCCGCACCTGGACACCGTCGGACGCGGTCGGCATCGGCGGCAAGTACCTGTGCGTGTACGGCATGGCCTCGCCCGGCGGCTACCAGCTGATCGGCCGGACCGTGCCGATCTGGTCCAGCTACCGCCAATCCGCGCCGTTCGAGCCGGGCACCCCCTGGCTGTTCCGGTTCTTCGACCGCATCGTCTGGGAACCGGTGAGCGCCGAACAACTCGTGGAACATCGCGCGGCCGCCGCGGCGGGCCGGTTCGACGCGGAGGTCAGCGACGGCACCTTCGCGCTGGCCGACCACTTGCGCATGCTCAGCGCGGAGGCCGACTCCATCGCGGAATTCGAGTCGAAGCAGGCGGCGGCGTTCGAGGCGGAGAAGGCCGCCTGGCGCGCGGCGGGCGAATTCGATCGCCCCACCGCGACCGCGGCCGTCGCCGAACCCATCGACGACCCGCTCGCGGGCATGCCCCCTGGCGCGACCGTGGTGACCGCGCCGATGATCGGCAACGTCTGGCGGATCGAAGTCGTAGCAGGACAACGACTCACGGCGGGCACACCGATCGCCGTACTGGAGGCGATGAAGCTAGAACTGCCGGTGCACAGCCCGGGCGCCGGCACGGTTTTGAAGGTACTTGCCACGCCAGGTGCCAAAGTAGAACCGGGAACCCCACTAGCAGTGATCGGAGTCGACTGAATGACCGCCGACGAGCCGTACCTATCCACCCCGCCGGCTACCGCCCCCTCAGGCGACAGCGCACTACCCACCGAGCGGGTCACCGCCGCGTATCGGCGGATCGCCGAGGTGGATCGGCCCGAGGTGTGGATCACCCTGCGCCCGGAGCGCGAGGTCGCCGCCGACGCCGCGGCGGTCGAACGGCGGCTCGCCGACGGTGCCTCGCTCGCGCTGGCCGGTGTGCTGGTGGCGGTCAAAGACAACATCGACGTCGCCGGGCTGCCGACGACCGCGGGCTGCCCCGAATTCGCCTATACCGCCGAGGTGACCGCGGCCGCGATCGAGCGGCTGGTCGCGGCGGGCGCGATCGTGCTCGGCAAGACCAACCTCGACCAGTTCGCCACGGGGCTGGTCGGCACGCGCAGCCCCTATGGTGCCGTGCGGAATGCGTACGATCCCACGCTCATTTCCGGTGGTTCCAGTTCCGGGTCGGCGGCCGCGGTGGCGCTCGGCATCGCCGACATCGGAATCGGTACCGACACAGCGGGTTCCGGTCGTGTCCCGGCGGCGCTGCACGGAATCGTCGGCATCAAGGCCACATTGGGTGTCATCCCCGCGCACGGCGTCGTGCCCGCGTGCGCGGACTACGACGCGGTCACCGTTTTCGCCGCGGACCTCACGGATGCGGTGGCGGCGGCCGCGGTGATGTCGGGACCCGAATCGCGGGATCCACGCAGTCGCCGGTGGCCCGCCGACGTCCTGCTGGCCGCCCCGCTGGCGCCGCGCATCGCGATCCCGCGCGCCGCGGACCTGACCGCGTTGAGCGGGCCGTATCGGGATGCGTTCGCGCGCACCGCCGCCGTCGTCGCGGATTCCGGCGCGAAGATCGAGGAGGTCGACATCTCCGGCCTGCTCGATGCGGCACTCCTGCTCTACGACGGCGCGATCGTCGCCGAACGTTATGCGGCGGTCGGCGCTTTCCTGGAAACAGCACCCGCCGGTGCCGACTCCACGGTTGCCGCGATCATCGAATCAGCGCGTCGCACAACGGGTCCCGCGTTCGCTGCCGATCTCGATACCTTGGCGCGCGCCCGCGCGTCCGCCGCCGAACTACTCGACGGCTTCGACGCGCTGCTACTGCCGACAACCACCGAACACCCGAGTATCGCTGCGGTGCAGGCGGACCCGATCGGCATCAACAGGCGCCTGGGCACCTACACCAACTTCTGCAACCTGCTCGACATGGCGTCGATCGCTATCCCCGGCGAATCCACCACCGATGGCGCGCCTTTCGGCGTCATGCTGGTGACGCTTGCCTTCGCCGACCAGGTCGCCGTTGATCTCGCCGCCCGCATGCTCGGTGCCGAGACCACCCCGCTGCTGGTCGAACGCGGCGTCGAACTGGCCGTTTTCGGCGCGCACCTGCGCGGTCAGCCGCTGCACTGGCAGCTCGAACAGATCGGCGCCCGCTTCGCCGGAGAAATCCACACTACCGACGCCTACCGCCTGACCGCCCTGGACACCACCCCCGCGAAGCCGGGACTCGTCCGCCACGGCGACGGCCTCGGCGCCCCCATCCTCGGCGAGCTCTTCCGCGTCTCCGAGGCCGGACTCGGCAGCTTCCTCGCCGCCCTGCCCGCCCCCATGGCGTTGACCAGCATCGAATTATCCGACGGCCGTTCGGTAATCGGCTTCGCCTGCACCTACGACGCCGCGAGCGCAGCCACCGACATCACCGAATTCGGCGGCTGGAAGTCCTACCTCGAACAGCGCGCTTAGCGCGACGTGAGTGGCACATCAGCGTGGTTTGCCGCAGCCATGTGCCACTCACGGAGCTAGGGCGGCTATAGCGATGGCGAGTTCTTCGCCGGTGGGAAGCGGGCTGGTGGGGTCGCTGATCCATTGCAGCGCTAAGCCGTTGACGAGCACGAAGTACAGCTTGCCGATCGCGCGGGCCTGAGTTTCGGACAGCGGCGGATGCAATTCACCGACCAGAGCCGCGAATCCGGCGATCGCCGTTTCGTGGACCGTCGCCATGTGTTGCTGATCGGCGGCCATCGAGCGATGGCTGCGGATCAAGTTCTCGGCGCTGGCGACGATCCCGTCTCGATGGCGGCCGAACAGTTCCCCGATGCCGGACCAAGTATCGGCGAACGCCTCAGCCCGGGATCGGTCGGGGGCCGCACTCCGAATCCGCTCCTCTAGTTCGTCACCCAGCATCTGACCTGTCGCCTCGGTGAAGGCCTCGGTAAGCAGGCGTTCCTTCGAGCCGAAGTGATAGCCGATCGAGGCCAGGCTCACGCCTGCCGCGGTGGCGATGTCGCGCGCCGTCGTACTGGCGAATCCCCGCTGATAGACGCAGGTGCGGGCGGCGGCGAGCAGTGCTTCTCTGTTTCCCATACCCACACTGTACGGATGTCTTGCACATTTGTTCTAGACATTCGTGCAAGCTTGCTGTAGACATATGTCTAAGACGTTCAGACCAAGACAAGGGAACAGACCATGAGCGACAACCACACCCCCGAGCTCCGCATCCTCATCGCCGGCGGCGGCATCGGCGGCAACGCGGTCGCCCTGCAGCTGCTTCGGGCAGGCCTCCGCGCCACCGTGGTCGAGCGAGCCGCGGCGCCGCGACCGGGCGGACAGGCCGTCGACCTGCGCGGGCCGAGCTGCGAGGTGGCCGAGCGGATGGGCCTGATGCCGGGTATCCGCAAGTACCAGCTCGACGAGCGCGGCATGAAGTTCGTGGACGCCGCGGGCCGCGATGTGGTCCGGATGCCCACCGAGTTGTTCGACGGCAAGGGCGGCGTCGCCGAAATCGAGCTCACCCGAGGCGATCTCAACCAGGTGCTGCTCGACGCGCTGAACGAAGCGGGCGGCGTCGACTACCGCTACGGCGAGTGGATCATCGAGCTCGCGCAGGACGAGACGGGTGTCGAGGTCACCTTCGCCTCCGGTGCGCGGCAGCGCTTCGACATCGTGATCGGCGCCGACGGACTGCATTCCGGCACCCGCCGGATGGTGTTCGGCCCGGAGGAGGAGTTCTCGACCTACCTGGGCGGCTACATGTCCTTCTTCACCCTGCCCACCCCCGACAGCGTGGAGAACAACTGGTTCACCATGCACTCGCTGGTCGGCGCGACCAACATCGGCCTGCGCCCCGACGCCGACCCGGCGACGTCCAAGGCTTTGGTCACCATCCGCACCGAGGCCGATCCCGCACTGCGCCGCGATGTTTCGGCCCAGCAGGACCTGATCCGGCAGCGGCTGGCCGACGGCGGCTGGGAGGCGGCCACGATCACCGCCGCCATGTCCGAGGCGACCGACTTCTACTTCGACGACCTGGCGCGCATCGACATGCCGACCTGGTCGAAGGGCCGGGTCGTGCTGCTCGGCGACGCCGGCTACTGCGGTTCACCGCTCACCGGCAACGGCACCGCGATGGCCCTGATCGGCGCGTACGTGCTCGCCGGTGAGATCGCCACGCACGCAGGCGATCCCGAGCACGCGCTGACCCGCTACGAGGAGGTGCTCCGCCCGTTCATCGCGAAGGCTCAGGAACTGCCGCCGGGCGGACTGAAGGCCATGACCCCCCAGTCCAGCTTCGGCATTCGCGCGGGCCAGGCCGTCAGCAAGCTGATGACCTCGAAGGCGATGAAGCCGCTCATGATGAAGATGCTCAGCAAGACCGAGTCCTACGACCTGCCCGACTACTCCGCGCAGACTGTCCAGCGGTAACCCGAACCCGCAACGACCGGAACCGTCCAGCACGGCTCCGGTCGTTGTCGTGTGCGGCTATTCGATTATCGTCCGCTGGTCGAGCAGGAACGGAAGTGCGAAGTTACGGAGCAGCATTCGCTCTTCGTCTTCGCCCGCGCCGGGCAGGGTCAGCAGGGACACCATCACCCGGACGAACCATTGGCCGAGTCGGCGGGCGGCGGGCGCGGGTAGGTCCGGACGGAAGCCGCTGACGAAGTCGGTCGCGAGGGTGTCCACCACCTCGGATGAATTAGACAGCTGGGCAACAATTCCCGCGTTGGCGGGCGCGAACCACACAGCCAGATGCGGTGTTTTACGGACCTCGGCGATCAAGGCGGTAAATCCGTCGAGCAGTTGCTCGCCGGGGTCGGTGGCAGCGGTGACAGCCGGATCGCGCCACACACGCTCGACCACCTGACGCGCCTCGCGACCGGCGAACGCGACGTACAGCGCCTGCCGATTGTCGAAGTAGCGGTAGAGCGTCGCCCTGGAACACCCTGCGGCCTCGGCGACTTCGGCCATTCCGACGCCGCTGACCCCTTTATCGATGAACAAAGCGCGGACCGCATCGAGGATCCGCTCGCTCGCCAGCTCCGCGCGACCGTCCGCCAACCAGTCACCGGTCATGCCGCGCACCGGAACGGCACGGTGGTCGGCCGCCGAACGTAGGGCCCCGGAGCGTATTCGACCGCGTCGATATCCACCGCGAAGTTCGGGAATCGATCGAGCACTTCCTCCAGCGCCACGCGGGCCTGCATCCTGGCCGCGGCGGCACCGAGGCAGTGGTGCGGACCGTGCCCGAAAGTGAGGATTCGCTGCGGATTGCGGTCGATGTCGAGGTCCGCCGCGTCGGCACCGAAGGCGCGTTCGTCCCGGTTCGCGGAACCGAACACCAGCAATACCTTGCGGCCGACGGGAATTGTCTTGCCGCCCAACGCGACATCGCGCGTCACCGTCCGCGCCAGGCCCTGCACCGGCGCGGTCAACCTGGCGAATTCCTCGATGGCCGTGCGGATCCGGTCCTTGTCCGCGACCAACGCGGCCCGCTGCTCCGGATGTTGTTGCAGCAGTTGCACCGCACCGCCGAGCAGACCCGTCGTGGTGTCGTTGCCGCCGGCGACCATCGTCCAGGTGTAGGCCAGAATCTGCACCAGGCCACGCACATCCGCGTCATCCGCGGCCATCCCAGCCTGCACGAGCAGCGACACCGTGTCCTCCCCCGGATCGCTCCGGCGGCGCTTGATGAGCTCGGCGAAGTAACCCATCATCGCCATCGAGGCGGGCATGGCCTGGGTTTGCGCGCGATCACTGCTGCCCGCGACCACCGCCTCGGTCCAGCCGTCGAATCGAGCCCGATCTTCCTCGGGCACCCCGAGGTAGTAGGCCACCACCATGCTCGGCAGCGGCTTGAACACCTGCTTGACGATGTCGCCGCCGCCGTCCTCGGCGATCCGGTCCAGGCGGTCGCGGACGAATCGGCGCACCACCGGCTCCACCTCGGTGACCTGGCGCGGCGTAAAACCGCGGGCGACGAGTTTGCGAAAGTCGGTGTGCTCCGGCGGATCCTGCATCACCAGCGGCGGATTGTCTGTGAGACCGATCTGTTCCAGCTCGCCATACTCCACGGTCAACCCGTCGCGCGAGGAGAAGGTCTCGCTGTCGCGAGCCGCCGCGTACACGTCCGCGTGCCGAGTGAGCACCCAGTAGTCGTTGTCGGGACGCGCGGGCGGCACCACGTGGTGCACCGGATCCTGTTCGCGCAGTGCGGCATACATCTCCCACGGCGACGTCCAGGTGGCGCCGGAGCGCAGCTCGAAGACGGGAGCGGGCCGATACGCATCGATCAACATGTAGTGACGGTAAGACAATTAGACGAATGTGTCTAGAACGAGTTCTACTTGATGGCGCCGGGCCGATTACCCTCCGAAACCGGTCCGGCCGCCCTTTCGAGTCGGGACCGTCGCCGCGCAACCGCGGTTACCTTCAGCAGTGGCAACACGGTGCTCGTTGCCGGTCAGCTCCCGGAAGAGCCAGCGAAAAGCGTGTACCAGTGTCCCGAGTGGCTCGCCAGGCCGGTCACCCCTCGTGGACCGGCCCGGCAAGCACCCTCCCCCGGAGCCCGACCTGTCAACCCCTCGAAGACAGGTCGCGCTCCGTTCCCCACCCCCGGTGGTGGCTAGAACACCGAAGCCCCTGATCTCCCCACCCGGGGCGTTCGGTGTTGACACAAACAATGCACGCGCGGGCTTAGCACGGACTTAAGAACACCTTGCAGGCGTAAAGCCGCCGGTAATAAGGCCGTCTGGGCGGCGAATGTGCCGAGTTTGTAGCAACCGGTCCCGGATAGCGGATGATGGAGACAGGAGCGCCAAGGAGAGTGGGAGCAACAATGGAAACCGTGGTGGTCTGGGCACTGGCCTGCCTGCTGTATTGGTGGGGCCTGCTGTAGTCGAGGACGGCAACCTGGTCGAAACCGACCCGGTCTACTACACACTGTCGTAGAGTTGTGGCGTAGTCGTTCGCACGTCTGGTCCGATGGGGGTAACCATGACCAACCCGACAGCTGCCCGGCCGGATCTCGGCGCCGGGCCTGCCTTCGCCCAATTACGCTGGGCTACTGCCCTTTTCGCGGTAGCACTGCTCGTCCACGGCCTCGATCATCTGCGGCGGGGCATGGACAGCATTTCCAGCACCGTAATGGTGCTCGGCACAGTGCAATCCATCCTCGCGGTCGTGACCATCGTGCTGGTGTTCACTGGTCACCGAATGGCTGCGGTCGCGGCTGTGGCCATCGGCTTCGCCAGTGCGGCCGGGTTCACTCTGGTGCACCTTTTCCCGGACTGGTTCGGCCCGCTCAGCGACAGCTTCATCAACCCGCCCGCCTCGGCCAACGTCAACGGATTCTCTTGGTTCGCCGCGATTTTCGAGATCATCGCCGATCTACTGATCGGCACCGCCGGGCTGCGGGCACGGCGGGCCGGCGCCTGACGGCAACGAGATCCGCTGTCCGCCAACATGAATGGTGGACAGCGGCTGCAACGTCAGTGCAGGTTTTTGACGACGACCTTGGTGACGTCGGCGACCAGGTCGTTGCTCGGCTCGGCGTCCTTGGCGGGCTTACGGGACTGGACCGCGATGACCAGTGGCGCGCGGGCGCCGTCCGGCCAGGTGACCGCCACGTCATTGGCGCAGCCGTAATCGCCGGTGCCGGTCTTGTCGCCGGTCGTCCAACCCGCGGGCACCCCCGCGCGAATGCGCTTGTCGCCGGTCGTATTTGCCTTCAGCCAGCCGGTCAGCCGGTCCCGCTCCGGCGCACCAAGGGCGTCGCCGAGCACAACCGCGCGGTAGTCGGCGGCGAGCGCGGCCGGGGTGGTGGTGTCGCGCTCGTCGCCGGGGATCGCGGTATTGAGGTCCGGTTCCCAGCGGTCGAGGTGACTCACCTGATCGCCGAGGGTGCGCAGGAAGTCCGTAAGTGCTTGGGGGCCACCGAGTTCGCGCAGCA
Organism: Nocardia sp. NPDC050175; assembly: GCF_044459885.1. Lineage (NCBI taxonomy): Bacteria > Bacillati > Actinomycetota > Actinomycetes > Mycobacteriales > Nocardiaceae > Nocardia > Nocardia sp. NPDC050175. Next base: position 151,170 of record NZ_JBITJI010000002.1, on the reverse strand, counting down.
GTAGGTTGCCCGCGGTGTTGTCGCTCTTGGTGATCGCGGCGTCGGCCAGCTGGGCGGGCGTCATCCCCTCGGCCACCTTGGTGCTGGTCACCGGCGAGTAGCTGAGCAGGTCGGCGGGGGTGAAGTGGATGACCCGATCGAAGTAGCCGGTGTCGAGCGGGTGCGCCTTCAGCAAGGCCGCGGCGGCCAGGCCCTTGAAGGTGGACAGGAACGGGAAGCGCGCGTCCCCGCCGGCGGCGAGGGTCTTGCCACTTCCGGTGTCGACCGCGAACAGACCGATCTGCGCGGCGTACTGCTTCTCCAGCGCCGCCACCTCGGCAGCGGCGGAATTATCGGCCTGCGCGCTCGCGCTCGGCGAGTCGGTATGTGCGGCAGGGGTGTCGGTGCCGCAGGCGGCGAGCAACGGTAGAACGAGAACGGCGGTGGTCAAGGCCACCCGGACAGCACGCGTCAGCCGAAACATCCCATCACTGTGGCAGGCGAGTCACCGCCCCGCAAACGAGACTTCGGTCCGCATGACCTGCGGCTATTACCGAGACAGGCACGCACCACGAGGGTTACGCGCCTGCCTCGGCATCGCACTACCGCATCGCTCAGCCCTGCACAGGTGGCGTGTCGAGACCCGCCCGAACGCCCGCCTCGACCCGCTTGCCGAGATCGGCGTCCACGTTCGTCCAGTACTCGAAGACCCGGCTGAGCACCGGCTCCCGCACGCCGCCGAGCACGTGCCCGACGATGTTGTTCACCAGGCGGTCGCGCTGCTCATCGTCGAATACCTCGCGGACCATGGTGCCCGCCTGGGTGAAGTCACCGTCCTCGGCGTGCTGCACATAGCCAGCCCGCACCATCGTCGGGTCGAACTCCCACAGGCCGCCGTCAGGAGCCTGCGCCGGATCCGCGTGCGGACCACCGAAGGAGTTCGGCGCGTACACCGGCACGCTCGCGTCGTTGTACGAGTACCGCATCGCGCCCTCCTTGGAGTAGGAGTTCACCTCCGCGGCCCGCGCGACGTTCGGCGGCAGCTGCGCGTAGTTGGTGCCGATCCGGTAGCGGTGCGCGTCCGCGTAGGCGAACACCCGGCCGAGCAGCATCTTGTCCGGCGAAAAACCGATGCCGGGCACGACATTCGACGGCTCGAAGGCGGCCTGCTCGATATCGACGAAGTAGTTGCCCGGGTTGCGGTTCAGCGTCCACTTGCCGACCTCGATCAGCGGGTAGTCCTGGTGCGACCACACCTTGGTCAGGTCGAACGGGTTGAACCGGTAGCCCTCGGCATCGGCAACCGGCATCACCTGCACGTGCAGCGTCCAGCTCGGGAACTCGCCGCGCTCGATCGCGTCCCACAGGTCCTTGCGGTGGTAGTCGGCGTTCTCGCCGGCGATCCGGTCCGCGTCGGCCTGGGTGAGGTAGTCGACGCCCTGGTCGGTCTTGAAGTGGTACTTCACCCAGAAGCGCTCACCCTCGGCGTTGACCCACTGGTAGGTGTGCGAGCCGTAGCCGTTCATGTGCCGGTACGTCTTCGGAATGCCGCGGTCGCCCATCAGCCAGGTCACCTGGTGCGCGGTTTCCGGGCGCAGGGTCCAGAAGTCCCACTGCATGTTGTGATCGCGAAGTCCGTTGCCGGGCAGGCGCTTCTGCGAGCGGATGAAGTCGGGGAACTTGATCGGGTCCTTGATGAAGAACACCGGGGTGTTGTTGCCGACGAGGTCGTAGTTGCCGTCCTCGGTGTAGAACTTCACCGCGAAACCCCGTGGGTCGCGCCAGGTGTCGGGGCTGCCCTGCTCGCCGGCCACGGTGGAGAAGCGCACCAGCGACTCGGTCCGCGCACCCGGCTGGAACAGCTTGGCCTTGGTGTAGCGGCTGACGTCGTTGGTCACCACCAGCTCGCCGTAGGCACCGGCGCCCTTGGCGTGCACGATCCGCTCCGGCACCCGCTCGCGGTTGAACTGGGCCAGCTTCTCGATCAGGTAGTGGTCGTGCAGCAGAATCGGGCCTTGGGTGCCCGCGGTGAGCGATTCGTTGTCGCTCTCCACCGGCGTTCCGGTGTTCGTCGTTGTCGGCTTGGTCATCTCGAAGCCTCCTCGTTGGTGCGAATGCCCCGGGGGTGGGCTGTACCCCCGGGGCGCGATCAGGATTGCTGCCGCTCCTGCGTGCGGCACGTCGGGCACAGACCCCAGAAAACGACCTCGGCCTCGTCGATCGCGAACCCGTGATCGTCGCCGGGTGCCAGGCATGGGGCGCTACCCACGACACAGTCGATGTCGACGACCGTGCCGCAGCTGCGGCACACCAAGTGGTGATGGTTGTCCCCGGCGCGGGTCTCGTAGAGCGCCGCCGAACCGGCCGGCTCGATGCGCCGCAGCAGCCCGGCGTGCACGCAGGCCCGCAGCACGTCGTAGACAGCCTGGGTCGACACCGAGCCCAGCGACCGCCGGACGGTGGCGGCGACCCGATCCGCATCGGTGTGCGGCGCGGCCGCGACCGCGTCCAACACCGCGATCCGCGGGGCGGTAACCCGCAGACCTGCTGCGCGCAACTGCGCCTGCGCATCGGTGTGGTTGGTGTGCATACCTACGATCCTCCGTATTTTCTGGAATTAGTCAAGAAAATGAAGAGATCAATATAAGCAGAGCTCAGGGCCGTGAACGCCGCACACAAGCCGAGGTCGACCCTAGTCGAATGTGATGAAAGACACGGCAAGCGGCCAGCTCCGGGAGCTGCCTCTGTTCAGCGAGGGGCGGTGCCCGGCGTGATCGAGGCGATCCGCGCGCGGATGATGGTGCCGCGCTCCGGATCCAGCTGGGCGACCTGCCCAGGCGAATTTGTGGGTCAGCTCACATTCGCGGGCGCGGAATACTTCCGGGCAGGTGGTCGTTGATCACCACTGTCGGCGTCCGGACAGCCCCGGGCCTCACCCCTTTGTCGCTACGAGCGACCACCCGCCGAGAGGCGCTTGTGGGACGTCGACGCGAGTCGTGACGCTGGCGTGGCGTCCGGCGACTCAGCGCCGCCAGGTTTAGTGACCTGGCGGCGTTTGTGTTTTCCGGCCCGGCTCGCCGCCTTGTTGGCTGGTCCCGGCGAGGTTGCGCGATAGCCTCGTTCGCATGGGGCGATTCGGTGGGTTCCTTGTGGTGTTCGCTGCGTTATCGCTGGTGGCAGGCAATATTTTCGCCGGGACCGCGCAGGCGTCGCCCAGCCGCGTGTCCGCGGACGTCCGGTGCACGCAGCAGTCGGGACGCGAGTTCCCCCGGGCGAAGCCCGAGCAGGTCGGCCTGGACAGCAAGCTGCTCGCGGACGCACTCACCTTCGCCGCCACCCGGAATCGGTTGAATGTGCAGGTGTTCCGGCACAACTGCCTGATCGGCGAGGGACCGACGAACACCCAGACCGGGAACGTGGCGTGGAACATCTGGAGCGCGACCAAGAGCGTGGTCTCGCTGCTCGCCGGGATCGCCTGGGATCAGGGCAAACTCGAAATCTCCGCACCGATCGATCGGTATCTGCCGCCGGGACTCGGCGACGTCGAGCATCGCTCGATCACCGTCGAGAACCTGCTCACCGAGTCCTCGGGGCTGGCGGTCGGCGCGCTCACCGAGGGCATCACCGGGGTGGTTCCGATCGATCCGAACAGCGCGGTGCAGGCGTTGGGGATGCCGCTGGACAATCCGCCGGGCGAGAAATTCAGCTACAGCCAGCGCAATGTCGACCTGCTCAGTTATGTACTCGAACTGGCGGTGGGTGAGCCGTTGCAGCAATTCGCGCAGCGCGAGCTGTTCGACCCGCTCGGCATCGAGCGCGGCGACTACTACTGGGCGCGCGATCGCGCCGGGCACACCTATGGCTATGCCCATCTGATGATTCCGCCGAACGATTTCGCCAAGCTAGGTTTGCTGGTGAGCAACGACGGGCGTTGGGGCACACAACAACTCATCTCCGACAGGTATCTTCGGCTGGCGCTGAAGCCGTCACCGGCCAACGAGTGCTACGGGTACCTGTTCTGGCTCGGGCCGGAGTGTGCGGCTCCGCTCTACAACGTCCCGAACGACGTTTTCATGATGGACGGACTCGGCATGCAGAACGTATTCGGCATTCCGAGCCTCGACCTCACGGTGGTCTGGACCGGGTTCTTCGGCAATCGCAGCAGCAAGGGCCTGACCGGCACCCTGCAGAACCAGGCGGAATTGCCGTACGAGTTCTTCCGCAAATTGTTCGCGGCGTTCCACGACCGGCCCGTGCCCGACCTCGGCCCGTTCGTCGAGCCGCCGGTGCGCTTGGACCCGAGAACGTATGTCGACCCCGATATTCTGCTCGCGGTGTTCGGCATCGGCCCGGGCGCGTATCCGGGCTGCAATGTCTTCTCCTGCCTGGACTACCCGCTGGCCCCGCCGTTTTGGGACACCGCACCGGGTTGCGCGATTCTCGCGTGCCTCGGGCCAGAAGCCCCGGGTATCCGATGAGGTTCGGGCGCACCGTAACTCGTCATTCGGCCGTCACTGCCGAGTCCGCGCGATAACCTCGTGCGTATGGGGCGATTCGGTGGGTTCCTCGTTGGGTTCGCTGTGTTATCACTGATCGCCGGGAATGTCTTTATCGGCACCGGTTCGGCCGCCGCCGAGCCGGTGAGTTGCGCGGTGCAATCCGGCCGCGAGTTCGCGCGCGCGGCGCCGGAGCAGGTCGGCCTCGACAGCACGAGGCTTGCCGACGCATTGACCTTCGCCGCCACCCGAAACCGCATCAACGTTCAGGTATTTCGGCACAACTGCCTGATCGGCGAGGGACCGACGAACGCGCAGACCGACAATATCGCGTGGAACATCTGGAGCGCGACCAAGAGTGTGGTGTCGCTACTCGCCGGAGTCGCTTGGGATCGGGGCAAACTCGATATCTCCGCACCGATCGACCGATACCTGCCCGCAGGACTCGGCGACGCCGAACATCGCTCGATCACCGTCGAGAACCTGCTCACCGAGTCGTCGGGGATGAAGGTCGGCGTGTTGACCGAGGGTGCCACCGGTGTCGTTCCGATCGATCCGAACAGCGCGGTGCAGGCGCTCGGTGTGCCACTGGACAATCCGCCGGGCACGGTATTCAGCTATAGCCAGCGCAACGTCGATCTGCTCAGTTATGTGCTCGAATTGGCCATCGGCGAACCGCTGCAGCAATTCGCGCAGCGGGAACTCTTCGGTCCGCTCGGCATCGAGCGTGGCGACTACTACTGGGCACGGGATCGCGCCGGGCATACCTACGGCTACGCGCACCTGATGCTCCCGCCGAACGATTTCGCCAAACTCGGACTGCTCACCAGCAATGACGGGCGTTGGGGCGCACGGCAACTCGTCTCGACCGAATACTTGCGACAGGCGCGCGAGCCGTCGAAAGCCAACAAGTGCTACGGCTATCTGTTCTGGCTCGGGCCGGGGTGCGCGGAGTCGGACAGCATGCTGCCCGCTGACGTGTACATGATGGCCGGGCTCGGCCTGAACAACATCTTCATCATCCCGAGCCTGGACCTGGTGGTGATGTGGACCGGATTCTTCGGCAATGTCAGCCAGTACGGGCCGACCGGCACGATCCAGAACATCGCGGAACTGCCGCACGAATTCTTCCGCCGGTTGTTCGCGGCGTTCCAGGTACCGCCCATGCCAGACCTTGGGCCGTATGTCGAACCGCCGGTGCGATTGAACCCGAGCCAGTTCGTCGATCTGAACTTCGTGCTCGCGGTGTTCGGCGCCGGGTCGTTCGCGTATCCGGGCTGTAATGTCGTGTCCTGCTTGAATTTCCCGCTGGCGCCGCCCTTCGCGGACGCCGCACCCGGGTGTGCGATTTTCGCCTGCCTCGGCCCCGATGCCCCCGGCATCCGCTGAATCACACACCGAGGAAAGGCAACTCGCCCTCTTTGGCGCCGTGCGTGCGGAAGTGATCCGGGGAGACCACGATGAACAGCGCGTCCGCCTCGGCGACGAGGTCGCCGTCGAGTTCGAGCCGCGCGTAGATGTGCAGCTTGCGGGCGCCGTCGCGGCGATCGATGTGCGCGGACACGGTCATCGGACGATGCAGTGGCGCGGGCTTGACGTAGTTCACCGTGAGTTTGGCGGTCACCGCGGGAATCCCGGCGCGAGTCGGCACGCTCCCCGAGGCCTCGTCCAGCACCGCCGCGACCACCCCGCCGTGCGCGAGCCCCGGTGCGCCCTGGTGTCTTTCGTCGAAGGTGCAGTCGCCGACGATGCGGCCGTCCACGAGTTTCGTCAGCATGGCCACTCCGGCGCGATTGGCAGGCCCGCAGCCGAAACAGTTGTCACCGTGCGCGGAGTCCGCGCCGTCCGGCGCCTGGCCGCTCGCGACGACCGGGCGCTCCGCGCCGCGATCGGATGCTTCGGAAAGTCCGGTCATGCGCACCCCTCAATCAGGAATCAACTGTGTCCTGATTGAAGCTACGGCATGATCGGCCATCGATCGCACCGGCCGATTATCGGCCGATTATCAGTACGCGCTGCTGCGGCAGGACCTGCGGCCGGTGATCCGATACGGTTCAACCGATTTACCGCGTAGTCGTTAGGAGCCCAAAGCGTGACCGATCAGGTATCACCCTCTCCCGAAGACGAGGATTTCAGCGCCCATCGGGTGGGAGCGTTCGCCGACGCGGTTCTCGCGATCGCGATCACGCTGCTCGTCATCGAGATCAAACGGCCGGAGGGCGAGGACCTGGCCAGCCCGCACGCCCTCGCCGAGTTCCTCTGGCACGAGAAGGCGTCGTTCGTCGCGTTCGTGCTGGCGTTCTTCCTGCTGTGGTCGGTGTGGCGCAGGCACCACATCTTCATCGACGAGGTCGAGCGGCTGGACCGGGCGACCACCGCGGCGCACGCGCCACTGCTGCTGTTCGCCGCCTTCCTGCCGTTCCCGACCGCGATATTCGGGCACGCGCCGGACAACAAGCTGGCCGCGTGCCTGTTCGCCGCGACTGCCGCGGCACTGTTCGGCTGCGAGGCGGTCATGAAGGAATTCGCCTGGCGACGTGCGGTACTGCGCCCCGGCGTCGATCCGGTGCAGCTCCGGATCAGCGCCAACGCGTCCGCGGCGGTCACCTCCGTCTTCGTGCTGACGGCCGGGCTGGTGTGGGTCACGCCGTACATCTGGTACGCCTGGTTCTTCGCTCCGATGGCTGCCGCGTTCGGTGGGAAGCTGCTCGAACGCGTCCGTCCTGACCTTCCCCCGCGAGTGCGCGAGCGCCGGGCCGAGCACGCACAGGGGTAGCCCGGACGCTCGCGCATGGTCAGTCGAGCGAGGTGAGCCAGCCGTGCAGGTCGTCGGTGCGTAATGCGGCCGCGTGGCGCTTGCGCAGGGCCTGCGAGATCGGGCCCGCTTGCCCGTCGGCGACCGTGCGGCCGTCGACCTCGAAGACCGGGGCGGCGCCCGCGGAGGTGCCGGTGACGAAGACCTCGTCGGCGATGTAGAGCTCGGTCAGGTCGACGGTGCGCTCGATCACCGGGATGCCGTCCTCGGCCGCCAGGGTCAGGATCGTTCTGCGGTTGATGCCGTCGAGGATGTCGCTGGACACGTCGGGAGTGATCAGCGTGCCGTTGCGGACGAGGAAGATGTTGGCCGCGCTGAGTTCGCAGACGTGGCCGTTGCCGTCGAGGAAGACGCAGTCGTCGTAGCCGCTGTCGATCGCGTCCTGCTTGGCCAGCACCGAATTCACGTACGCGCCATTGACTTTCGCGCGCGACGGGATCGCGTTGTCCGGAATACGCCGCCACGGGCTGGATTTCAGCCGCATGCCGTCCTGCGGGACGATCGGCACCGCGTCGTAGACGAACATGCTGACCTGAATCGCGCAGCCACGCACCCGGGTGCCGGGAATCGACTCGACGACATGCACTGTGGCGCGCACGAATACATCCTCGGTCGGGGCATTACGACCGACGAGCTCGACCACCGCCGCGTAAAACCGTTCGTAGTCCCACTCCGTCGCGAACCGATCGATCCCGATGATCTTGCAGGACTCCTCGAGCCGCCGGAAGTGATCATCCAGCCGGAATGCGGTACGTGCTGCCCCTGCCACATGAACCGGGAAGACGGTGTACACGCTGAGTCCGTACAACACCGCCGACGATGCGACACCGACCGTGGCCGCCTCGGCCGCGACGATCCGGTCACCTAGATACACATGGGGATGGGGGTTTGCCATCGGCGGAGGCTAACAGCAGCGCGGGCGACGGGGCGACCGGATTTCCGCCGGGTCCGCTGTGCGGGTGGCGGGTCTGGTTAGGCTCGACCGTGTGACTCAGGGACGGCGGGGTGGGCGGGAGGCGCAGGGGGCTGAGCGGCGGGAGGCGATTCTCGAGGCTGCTCGGGAGGTGATTGCCGAACGGGGGTATCGGGGGGCTTCGCTGGGGGCGGTTGCGGAGCGGGTCGGGCTTACTCAGCCCGGGGTGCTGCATTACTTTCCGAGTAAGGAACACCTCTTGGTCGCGGTGCTGGAGGCTCGGGACCGGTGGGATACGGCGGCGTTTCTGGCCGGAGGGTCGGATAGCTGGCGGTTGTCGCACCTGGAGCAGCTGGTGGAGTACAACGCCACGCGGCCCGGGGTCGTGCAGACGTTCGCGGCGCTGGCCGGGGAGAGTGTGACGGGCGGACATCCGGCGCGCGAGTACTTCGTCGAGCGGTATGCGCAGGCCAGGGCGGGGCTGGCGGCGATGCTGCGGGCGGAGTTCGGCGATCGGCTGGCGGGTGGGCGGACGCCGGAGCAGGTGGCGCCGCTGTTGATCGCGGTACTGGACGGGTTGCAGACGCAGTGGTTGCTGGATCCGGAGTCCATCGATATGGGTGCCGCGTTCCGGGACTTCGTCGCCTTGCTCGGGCCGAGTGACGACACTGCGCCATAGCGGCAGGCTCTCGATTTATATAACGAGAAAGTAACAACACCTACCATTGATTAGGTGAGCTCAGCGGTGCCCGCGGCCGTCCGCTGCCTGCACTCACGGGTTGTCGATGACATCCCGCCGACCCCGTCCGCAACGACCTTGGCAGACAAAGGAGTTCATCATGAGTCCAGCCGACGTAGCCCGGGAGGACGCCGTGACGGCGGCCCTCGGCAAGCTCGACCTCCCGGCGAAGGCCCGGCTGCTGATGGGGCAGGACATGTGGTCGCTGCCCGCGCTGCCGGAGATCGGGTTGCGGTCGGTGGTCATGTCCGACGGCCCGATCGGGGTGCGCGGGGTGCGCTGGACCGCCGACGATCCGTCCATCGCCTTGCCGTCGCCGACGGCGCTGGCCGCGACCTGGGATCCGGAATTGGCCAGGCGGGCCGGTCGGCTGCTCGCGCAGGAGGCTCGGCGCAAAGGTGTGCACGTGCTGCTCGCGCCGACGGTCAACCTGCACCGATCACCGTTGGGCGGAAGGCATTTCGAGAGCTACTCCGAGGACCCTTATCTCACCGGCCGCCTCGGAACCGGCTATGTGCGCGGCGTGCAGGACGGCGGAATCGGCACCACCGTTAAGCATTTCGTCGCCAATGACGCCGAGACCGAACGCTTCACCGTGAACAACGTTGTCTCCGCCCGCGCACTGCGCGAGCTGTATCTCGCACCATTCGAGGCGATGGTCCGCGATGCCGGGCCGTGGGGCGTGATGGCCGCCTACAACCGGGTCAACGGCACGACGATGACCGAGCACGGCGAGCTGCTGAACGGAACACTGCGCGGGGAATGGGGTTTCGACGGCATCGTCGTCTCGGACTGGATGGCCGCGAGGTCGACGGTCGCGGCGATCACCGCCGGGCTGGATGTCGCGATGCCGGGTCCGCGCGGTGTGTACGGGGACGCGCTGGTCGCGGCGGTGCGCAGCGGCGAGGTGGACGAGTCCGTGGTCGATGCGGCGGTGCGCAATGTGCTGCGGCTCGCGGCCCGAGTCGGCCTGCTGGAAGGTGCGGAGCCCGCGGTGACCACGCCGCCCGCGGAGATCGACGGAGTGGCACTGGCGCGTGAGATAGCCTCTCGCGCTTTCGTTCTGGTTCGTAACGAGACGGTCGGGCAGCGCCCCGCCCTCCCCCTCGACGCGGCTCGGACGAAGGTCGCGCTGATCGGTCTGGCCGCCAGGGACGCCCGCATTCTCGGCGGCGGCTCGGCCACCGTCTTCCCCGAGTCCGTGGTGTCCCCACTCGACGGGCTGACCGCCGCCCTGCCCGACGGCTCGCTCACCTACGCGATCGGCGCCGCCCCCAGCGATGTCCTCGGCGCTGCGGACCGTGGATTCGAGCTGCGCGCCCGGGTTTTCGACGCCGACGGCACCCTGCTCGGCGAGAGTTCGCTGCCCAACGGCATGGTCAACTGGCTCGGCGAACTGCCCGACGGCATCGACTACGACTCGCTGCACACCGTCGAGGTGCGCGGCACCTTCACCCCCGAGGAAACCGGCGCGCATGTGTTCGGCACCAAGGGAGTCGGTGATTTCCGGCTCGCCGTCGGCGACACGGTGCTGTTCGACGGCGCCGAAACCCTCACCGGCGCAGACCCGTTCGAGGCCTTCTTCGGCACACCGACCGAACGCGGCACGGTCGAGCTCACGGCGAGGACGACGGTCGAAGTGACCATGACCCATACGCCGCTGAAGTTCGCGGACATGCCGATCCAGGCGATCCTGTTCACCCTCGCGCACAGCGATCCCCGGCGGGATCCGGACGAGCTGATCGCCGAGGCCGTCGAGGCCGCACGCGCCGCCGACGTCGCGGTGGTGGTCGTCGCCACCACCGAGCAGGTCGAGTCCGAGGGCTTCGATCGCACCAGCCTGAAACTCCCTGGCCGCCAAGACGAATTGGTCAGCCGAGTCGCCGCGGCCAACCCGAACACCGTCGTGGTGGTGAATGCCGGGTCACCGGTCGAAATGCCCTGGCGCACCGAGGTTCCCGCGATCCTGTTGAGCTGGTTCCCCGGCCAGCAGGGTGGCTCGGCCCTCGCCGAGGTACTGCTCGGCGACACGGAGCCGGGTGGTCGTTTGCCCACCACCTGGCCTGCCACGCTGGCCGACTGCCCGGTCTCGGAGGTCACCCCGACCGACGGCGAACTCGTCTACCGAGAAGACCTGTTCATCGGCTACCGCGCGTGGGAGCGAGCGGGCACGACTCCGGCTTACCCGTTCGGGCACGGATCCGGTTACACCACATGGGATTACGAGTCGATCACCAACGAAGACAGCACGGTAACGGTCCGGCTGCGCAACACCGGCGCCCGCCGCGGCGGCGAGGTCGTGCAGGTTTACCTTGCGCCCGTGGCCGATTCGGCGATCCGGCCCGCGCGCTGGCTGGTCGGTTTCGCCCGCGTCGAAGCCGATCCGGACGAACTGGTCGAAGCCGAGATCCGCATCCCGGACCGGGCCTTCGAGATCTGGGACAACGGTGCGTGGCGAAAAGTGCCCGGCTCCTACGAGATCCAGGCAGGCCATTCGATCGCCGATCGCCGCCTGACGGCCGAGTACAGAGCTGAGTAAACGACCGCGGCCGTGGCTCCGGTAAGGAGCCACGGCCGCGAGGTCGGATCAGCGTATCTCAGCGATTGCTGAGCAAAACCTCGGCGATCTGGATGGTGTTGAGGGCGGCACCTTTTCGCAGGTTGTCGCCGGAGATGAACAGGGCGAGGCCACGGCCGTCCGGGACGCCCGGATCCTGGCGGATCCGACCGACGAGCGAATCGTCGGCACCGGCCGCCTGCAGCGGCGTCGGCACCTCGACGAGCTTGACGCCGGGCGCCTTGGCCAGGATCTCCTTGGCCTGCTCGACCGAAAGCGGCTGGTCGAACTCGGCATTCACCGACAGCGAGTGGCCGGTGAACACCGGCACGCGCACGCAGGTGCCGCTCACCAGCAGCTCGGGCAGGCCGAGGATCTTGCGGCTCTCGTTGCGCAGCTTCTGATCCTCGTCGGTCTCGCCGGAGCCGTCGTCGACCAGCGAACCGGCCAGCGGCAGCACGTTGAACGCGATCGGCGCGACGTACTTGTTCGGCGCGGGGAAGTCCACCGCGCTGCCGTCGTGGGTCAGCTTCTCGATGTCGTCGATCACGGCGCGCGACTGTGTCGCAAGCTCTTCCACGCCGGCCAGGCCGCTACCGGACACCGCCTGGTAGCTGGACACGATGAGGCGGCGCAGACCGGCGAGGTCGTGCAGCGGCTTCAGCACCGGCATGGCGGCCATGGTGGTGCAGTTCGGGTTGGCGATGATGCCCTTGACCAGATTGCGGGTCTGCTCGGGGTTGACCTCGCTGACCACCAGCGGGACGTCGGGGTCCTTGCGCCAGGCGGACGAGTTGTCGATCACGGTGACGCCCGCCGCGGCAAAGCGCGGAGCCTGCACGCGCGACATGGTGGCACCGGCGGAGAACAACGCGATGTCCAGGCCGGCCGGATCGGCCAGCTCGGTGTCCTCGACGACGATCTCGCCGCCGCGCCACGGCAGCTTGGTGCCCGCCGAGCGCGACGAGGCGAAGAACCGCACCTCGTCGGCCGGGAAGTTGCGCTCCTCCAGCAGTTTTCGCATGACGGCACCGACCTGTCCGGTCGCGCCGACGACGCCTACTCGAATGCCCATCGTTTACCGCCCCGTTCCCGCGTGCACCACGGCGACCTCGTCGCCGCCCAGATTGAAGGCCCGGTGCAGCACCTGGACCGCCTCGTCCAGCTCGGTGTCGCGCACCAGCACCGAGATCCGGATCTCGGAGGTGGAGATCAGGTCGATGTTCACGCCCGCGTCGGCCAGCGCCTCACAGAACGTGGCGGTGACGCCGGGGTGGCTCTTCATGCCCGCGCCGACCAGCGACACCTTGCCGATGTGGTCGTCGTAGAGCACCTGGGCGAAGCCGATCTCGTCCTGCTGCTTGGTCAGCATCTCGACGGCTCGCGCGCCGTCGGTCTTGGGCAGGGTGAAGGTGATGTCGGTCTTGCCGGTATCGATCTTGGAGACGTTCTGCAGCACCATGTCGATATTGATCTCGGCATCGGCGACCGCGCGGAACACCTTGGCGGCGTAGCCGGGCACGTCGGGCAGCCCGACCACGGTGACCTTGGCCTCGCTGCGATCGTGCGCGACGCCCGTGAGGATTGCTTGCTCCAAGGGGATGTCCTCCATCGATCCGTAAACGTAGGTGCCAGGCTTGTCGGTATAGGACGAGCGAACATGCACAGGCACGTTGTACCGGCGCGCGTATTCGACGCAGCGCAGCATCAGTACCTTCGCGCCGCAGGCCGCGAGTTCCAGCATCTCCTCGTAGGAGACCTGATCGAGCCGCTGTGCGTCCGGCACGATCCGCGGGTCGGCGGTGAAGACGCCGTCCACGTCGGTGTAGATCTCGCAGACGTCGGCCTCCAGCGCCGCGGCCAGCGCGACCGCGGTGGTGTCGGAGCCGCCACGACCGAGCGTGGTGACGTCCTTGTTGTCCTGGCTCACGCCCTGGAAGCCCGCGACGAGCACGATCTGCCCGTCGTCGAGCGCCTGGCGCAACCGGCCCGGGGTGACGTCGATGATCTTCGCGTTGCCGTGCGCGCCGGTGGTGATCACGCCGGCCTGCGAGCCGGTGAACGAGCGGGCCTCGGCGCCGAGCGAGTGGATGGCCATCGCGACCAGCGCGTTGGAGATGCGCTCACCCGAGGTGAGCAGCATGTCCATTTCCCTGGCCGGCGGCGCGGGGGCCACCTGCTGGGCCAGGTCGAGCAGTTCGTCGGTGGTATCGCCCATGGCCGAGCAGACGACCACTACATCGTGGCCCGCCTTCTTGGTCTCGACGATCCGTTCAGCGACGCGCCGGATGCGCTCGGCGGTAGCCACCGAGGATCCTCCGTACTTCTGAACAACGAGAGCCACGACAGGGTCCTCCAAGATCGACTACCAGCTGCTAACAGCCACCCAGCGTACCGGCCGTCGTCCAGCGGATAACCCCTGCCTCCTCCGCCGACCGCACTTTGAGCTGCTCACACGGGAATTCGGTGCGGTGGCATCGGTGGTACGAGACATCGCTGCGGGTGGCCCGGGCATTGCGCGCCGACGAAACCGGATAGATGACGCACGATGGGGTGATGAAGAGCACGGTATTGACGGTGACCACCGGGCGAACCGAGGTCGTGCAGGACATCACCGGGCAGTGCACGGCGTTCGTGCGCGAGGCTTCCGGCGGGGGTGATGGGTTGCTGAATGTTTTCGTGCCGCATGCGACGGCGGGGATCGCGGTGATGGAACTCGGTGCGCGCAGTGATGACGATCTGCTCGCCGCGCTGCGTGACCTGCTGCCCGCCGATGATCGGTGGCGGCATGCGCATGGGTCGCGTGGGCACGGGCGGTCGCATGTGATGCCCGCGTTGATCGCGCCATACGCGACGATTCCGGTGATAGATGGCGCGATGGCCTTGGGGACCTGGCAGTCCGTCGCGTTGGTGGATCTCAATATCGACAATCCCGATCGGCAGGTGCGGTTGTCGTTCCTCAGCGACTAGCCGTCTGCTGGGACGTGTAGGCGGGCGAGTTCGGTGCGGTTGGCGACGCCGAGCTTGGCGTAGACGTGGGCCAGGTGGGTTTTCACGGTGCCGCGACTGATGAACAAGCGTGCGGCGATCTCCGGATTGGACAGGCCGTCGACGGCGAGATCGACGACGGACCGTTCCATCGGGGTCAGGCTTGCCCAGCCGGAATCCGGGCGGTTGCGTTTGCCGCGTGCCTTGGTGGCGTAGTCGACGGCCTTGGTGATGCCCATGGAACGGCCGCGATCACGGTGGTCGGCCAGGTCCTGTTCGGCGACAAGGGAGCTCAGCAGCGTAAGGGCTACTGCTGCCGATCGCCCCGGTGCCGAGCCGGTGTCGGAGCGGGCGCGGTCGACGGCACCGAGCAGCACGGCGGCCGTGTCGGCCGTGCCGCGCCGGGCCAGCGCCACCGCGAGCGCCTCCAGGCTTGCCACACAACCGAGGACGAGCTCGTGCTCGGCTCGAATGCGTAGCGCTTGGTGGTGCAGGCGCAGCGCTTGTTCGATATCCCTGTGGTGCAACAGGAATGCTTGCTGGTCGAGCACGTCGGCGTACACCGAGGGCAGCGCACGAATCATCGGCTCGGCCGCGAGTGGTTCGAGAAGTGCTGCCGCCACGTCGGATTCGGTTGAACGACCGGTGTCGAGTTCGCTCGATTGCCGCAGTGCGGTGGCCAGCACCACCTGGGTCCACGGGGTGAGCGGCCCATCGGCGGTATCGCCGGGCGTGCGCCCTTCCCGACGGCACCAGGCGATGGCCGCCGCCGGGTCGTCCGCCGCCAGCGCGAGCATGCCGTGCACGCGCTCCCAGCCCGGCACGAAGGGCGAGGCTTCCCCGTCGAGCAGGCGGTCGATCGGGGCGAGCACGGCGGCGGCATCGTCGAGACGCCCTTGGCGCACTCGTATTTCGGCGAGCGCCGCCCGCGCCGAGCCCATGTGATGGAAGTCGTGCAGTGGCTGCGCGGTAGCGACGGCTTGCTCGGCGAGTTCGGCGGCACGCGACAGCTCGCCCGACTGGGCGGTCGCGGTGGCGAGCCAGGTGAGCGCGAAGGAGGTGAAGCCACGGTCGTTGCGCTTGCGCATGCCGACCAGTGCCTGGTCGAGTTGTTCGATGGCGCTACGGTATTCGTCGCGGAACAGGTGGATCAGCCCGAGCAGCGCCTGCATCGAGTCGGCGATGAAGCCGTCGCCGACGCGCAGGGCGTCCCGGTGCAACGCGTCGGCATCGGCGGATGCCCGGTCCAGGTCGAGGCCGAGTTGCTCGACCGCGCACAGCGAGCGCGCCAGCCTGCCGACCGCGTCCGCCCCGATCTCGTCGGCCAATTCGACTGCGGCACGGGCGGACTCGTATCCGACGAAGCCGTAGACGGCGGTGTCGCACACCAGCGCCAACCCGGCCAGCACCCGGGCCTGCAGCTCGTCGCGTGCCCCGGCGCCGCGATCGACGGCAAGCCGCAGCACCTGCACCCCTTCGAGGCCGCGCGGTTCGAGATACCAGAACCACGCCATCGCGGCGGCGAGCCTGCGGCCATCGGTCGGGTCGTCGCGGCTCAATCCCCAGTCGATGGCCGCGCGAATATTGTTCAGTTCCACCGTGATCCGTGCTCGCCAGGCATCCTGGTCGGTGCCGCGCAGCGAATCGGCGCGCTCGACCAACGCGAGATACCCCGCGAGGTGACGGTCACGCAGCTGTTCGGTCTCCCCTGCCTCGGCGAGCCGCAGCAGCGCGTAATCCCGCACCACACCCAGCATTCGATAGCGGGCCACCTCGCCGGTCGTGTCCGCCGAGACCAGCGACTTGTCGATCAACCCGCGCAGGGTCCGCAACGCGCGACCCGGCGTCGGGTCCAACGCGGCCACCGCGTCGGCGGCGAAACCCGGCTCGAACACCCCGAGCCTGCGGAACAGCACCCGTTCGTCGTCGTCGAGCAGGTCATGGCTCCAGCGCATCGATTCCGCGAGGGTCCGCTGCCGGAACGGCGCGGTGCGCGAACCGCCGTCGAGCACCACGAACGGCTCGTGCAGCGAGTCCGCGAGCTGAGCGAGGGACAGGGTGCCCGTCCAACCCGCGGCCAGTTCGAGGGCCAGCGGCAGCCGATCCAGACGGTCGCACACCCGGCGGGCCGCGGCGCGCGCCTCCGGTGTCGGCTCTGCGGTGTGCGCACGCGCGAGGAACAGCGTCAACGCGTTCGCCAGCGCGAGCGGGGGCACCCGGCGCGCCTGCTCGCCGCCGACCCCGAGCGGCGCGCGGCTTGTCGCGAGCACACCGAGTTGTGGACAACGCCCGAGCAGGCCGGTGACCAGCGCCGCGACGCCGTCGCCGAGCTGCTCGCAATTGTCCAGTACCAGCAGGGTTTCGCGGTCGGCGAGCCCGCGCGCCACGGTCGCGACGGGATCGGCACCACCGGGCAGCAGCACGCCGAGGGCCGCGGCGACTCGATGCACCACCGCCGCATCGTCGTGTTCTTCTTCCAGCGCGACCCACCGGACACCGTCCGGCCAGTCGTCGGAAACGGTGCGGGCCACTCGAAGCGCGAGCCGCGTCTTACCGCAGCCACCAGGTCCGACCAGGGTAACGACCCTGCCCGGTGCGACGGCGGCACCGATCGCCGCCAGTTCCTCGGTGCGGCCGATGAACGAGGACAGCTCGGCGGGTAGTGCGTCGGTGGAGTCTGGCATCGCGTCAGCAGTCTGACATGACAGGCCTGCGCGAGCGACCCATATCCGGTCAGGCACCTCGGCCACCTCGGCCACCACATATCGGCCAGCTGGCAGATGTTCCGCGGCCGCCGCGACGGAAGTATCTATCTCAACGACGCGGACAGCGTCACAGACACGAAGGAAACATCATGACGAACACAGGAAACCGCCGGGTCGTTGCCAACATCTCGCTCTCGCTGGACGGCCGCACCAACGGCCCGGGCGGCGACTACGACATGAGCTGGATCGTGCCGCACGCCGTGAGTGACACGACCCGCGACCGGATGGTCCAGATGACCGAGGCGGCCACCACCGCGCTGCTCGGTCGCAAGAACTACCAGGGTTTCGGCGGTTACTGGCCGACCGTCGCGGTCGACGAGAACGCCGACCCGCGCGACCGGGCCTTCGGGCAGTGGCTCGACGCCGTTGAGAAGGTGGTCTTCTCCAGCACGCTCACCGAGGCCCCGTGGCAGCACTCGCGGATCGCGGACGCCGACCCGGTGGCGACCGTCAAGCACCTGCGCGAGCAGGACGTCGGCGACATCGTCGTGCTGGCCAGCAGCAGCGTGATCAAGACGCTACTCGCGGCCGACGAGGTCGACCGGATCCTCATCACCCAGTGCCCCGAGATCGCCGGCGGCGGCGCCCGCCTCTTCGAGGACGGCCTCGCGGCGTCGAGCTGGTCGCTGACCGACCTGTCCACCACCGAGTCCGGCGCGCTGTACCTGATCTACGACCGGGTCCGCGGCGAATGATCTCCCCCTACGGCGACGGCCGCAGCGAAAGCTGTTCGCCCGTCGCCATTGTCGGGTCAGGCGCGGGTGAACCAGGTGACCTGTGCGCCGTTGCCGAATTCCGCGCGCCGGGTCGGCGCGAAAAGGGTCGGCCGGAACTCGCCGGTGAAGGCGGAGATGCCGCTGCCCGCGACAACGGGGTAGCTCTTGATGATCAGCTCGTCGATCTCGCCGAGCAGCTGGGCGGCGAGATTGCCGCCGCCGCAGAGCCAGATGTCTTGGCCCTCTTCTTTTTTGAGCTGTTGCACCAGACCGAGCGGGTCGGCGTCGACCAATTCCACTGCCGGGTCATCGATTCGGCCGAGCTTGCTGGACACCATGTACTGCTTCATGTGCGGGTACGGGCTGCTCACGCCGATGGACAGGGCGGGCTCGTAGGTGCCGCGACCCATGAGCACGGTGCCGAACCGCTTGTTCGGCTCGTCGGCGGGCATGCCGAAGTGCGGCCGGACGAACGACGGGACGAACTCCGGGTACTCCGCATTGAGCGAAGCGCCCATCTCCGCGTCGACGGGATAGAAGTCGTACTCGCCGCCCGGACCTGCGATGTATCCGTCGAGCGACACGGCGACGTAGTAGACAAGCTTTCGCATTCCGGTACCGCCCAATCCGTTGTACTCTATCTGTAGTGATTTGAAAGTAGTACTACGGATGGAGTGGTGTCAAGTGCGGACTAACCCCGAGCGTCGACAGGCCCTGCTCGATGCGGCGATCGAAGTCCTGGCCAGCGACGGAGCGCGCGGACTCACCTTCCGCGCGGTGGACAAGGAGGCGGCGGTGCCCGCGGGCACCGCGTCGAACTACTTCGCCAACCGCGACGACCTCCTCACCCAGGCGGGCAGCCGCTTCTACGAGCGGCTGGCGCCGAGCGCGGCCGCCATGAGCCAGCTGGCCGACGGCCCGAAGAACCGCGCGCACATCACGAAGCTGATGCAGGAGGTGGTCGAGCGCATCGAGGCCTACCGCACCGGCTACCTCGCCTTGCTCGAGCTGCGCCTCGAGGCGACCCGGCGACCGGAACTGCGCGCCGTGCTGACCGAGCGGGTGCGCGCGGACGTGGAATTCAACGTGCGCAACCACCTCGACGCCGGACTGCCCGGCGATGAAAAGTCGGTAATACTGCTCTATTTGGCACTGAACTGGCTGATCGTGGACCGGCTCACGCTGCCGGGCGTATTCACCGAGGAGCAGAGCCAGGAACTGATCGCGGCCGCGGTGGATCGCGTCATCGAGGCATGAAGACCGCGCGGTCTCCATGGCCGATTCCTTGTGACCCGCGTCACCGGCATCCGATAATGAGTCGATGATGGCGAATGTCGGAGATCGACTGCTCGTGCACGGACACGTTGTGGGCCAAGGTGATCGCCACGGGGAGATCATCGAGGTGCGCGGACCGGAAGGATCACCGCCCTACCTCGTGCGCTACGCCGACGGGCGTGAGTCGCTGGTATATCCGGGGCCCGACGCGATAGTCGAACCGGCCAACTGACGTCGGCCGCCGTCGCAATGGCCGCATTGTGACGCGCCTTCGCACGGTGATTCGGCGATGCGGCCTGGGTACCGACTTTCGATGACATCCGCGCTGCACACCACTTGGAAGATGGCACAAATCTTCCGCATGGAACTTGTTAGCGCACTTCCGATGTCCGCTTTTGGACACCAAAAGACCACGTCGGTCTCGCGAACGGACTATCCGGCTCGGCGACGAGGTTGACGAATCAGATAACCGATAGAGAGAATCGGGCTGAGTTGTCCATCGGGGGTCGGAAGGTTTTGCATGCGCACGAGAACCGATATTCGATTCGTCGTCGACGCCGATTCCACGCAAGTGATGGATGCGCTGGCCGCTGTCGAAATGTTGCCGGAATGGTCGCCGGGATATACCGATGCCCGCGTCGCATCACGTGACGAGGCGGGCAGGCCGGTTCGAGTTTTCGTCAAGACCGAACTTCTCGGCAGCTCCGATCTGCAAGTGCTGGAATACGATTGGTCAGGCAACCGATCATCCTGGCAGGTCACCGACAGTACTCGGGGCGCGAAGGGCGGCGGCTGGTTCGAGGTCAGCGCGGGCGCGGAGGCCACCGACGTCTGGTTCCACGCCGAGGTCTACCTCCCCATCCCGGTGCCCGGACTACTACTCAAGCGCACCGTGCGCAAGCAGAACGAGATCGCGGTGCAGAATTTCATCGAGTTCGCCGAGGCGTTTCCGGAAGCGGAAACAATGAAGCCGTATAGCTATAACGAATAACCGGCAGTAGCCGCACGCTCAGAGCGAAATCGGGCGACGCGCAGCCAAGCAAGCACCCGCCGACCCGATCGGGGTGCGACTATGTGCACCATGATCGGTTCCAAACGGGTTCGGCTGCAGGCGGTGGCCGAAGGCGAGTCGGTGACACAGCTCGAGCTGTTCTTCGACCTGGTGCTCGTCTTCGCGTTCACCATGGTCACCGACCTGGCGGCGGAAGAGACCAGCGTCAAGAACATGCTGCGCGCGTTTCTCGTGCTCGCGGTGATGTGGTGGCTGTGGATCGCCTACTCCTGGCTCGGCAACGTGGTTCGCGCCGACGAGGGCTTCGCCAGGGTCGCGATGTTCGCCGCGATGGGTGGCGCGTTCCTCGCCGCGCTCGCCATCCCCGAGGCCTTCCACGATCTGCCCGGCGGCTGGTACGGCCCGCTGGTCTTCGCGATCGCGTATCTGGTCGTGCGGCTGGTGCACGTCGGCATGTTCTGGCTGGCCAGCGCCGAGGACGCGCAGCTGCGCGGTCAGGTGCTGCGCTGGTCGCTCGGCTCGATCACCCTCGGCACCACGCTGCTGGTGATCGCGGCGATGACCTCCGGCGCGGTCCAGATCGGGTTGTGGATCGCCGCCATCGCGGGTGACTATCTGTGGACGCTGTTCGCGGGCACCGACTGGCGCTTGAATTCGGCCAGCCACTTCGCGGAACGGTACGGACTGATCATTATCGTCGCGCTCGGCGAATCGATCGTTTCGATCGGTATCGGCGTTGCCGGACTGCCTATCTCATGGCCGATCGCGGTGGGCGCGCTGCTCGGGCTCGCGGTATCCGGACTGCTGTGGTGGACGTATTTCGATGTCGCCGCGCTGTCCATCGAACACGAGCTCGAGCATGCCGACGGCGCCAGGCAGATCAAGATCGCGCGGGGCGCCTATACCTTTTGGCATTTCCCGATGATCGCCGGAATCATCGCACTGTCACTGGGTTTGAAGAAAGTCCTCTACTATGTCGGCGACGAGTCACATCACACGCTGAAAGACGCGTTGTACGGAATTCCGTTGTTCGCGTTGTACGGCGGAGTTGTGCTGTATCTGATCGCGTTGGTCGGCGCGAAACACTATGCGACAGGGCAGGTCAGCCTGCCGCGGGTGATCGTCATCGTCGCGCTGCTCGCGTTGATCCCGCTGGCCGCCGCGCTGCCCGCATTGGCCGCCCTGGCCATGCTGTGCGCGGTGCTCGCCATCCTGATCGTCTGGGAAACAATTCAATTCGCGCAGCCGAGGGACGAGATCAGGCACGGGGTATCCGACTGAGGTGATGCCGCACGCTGTGTTCGGCCGGCGTCGGGCCGTATGCGGACGGCGGCACCCGGACATCGTTGCGCACCGCGTGCCGGATCTGATCGATGTTCTCGCGCAACACATCCGAGACCAGCTCGTCGGTGCGCGGATCCTCCAGCACCTGGAACAGGATGCGGAACGTGGTGTCGGCGATCAGCCGGATGATGTCGTCGTGGAACGGGATGTAGCGCACCCGGCCCGCCTGCGGATCCTTCTTGATCAGCTCCAGGATCATCTCGTCCATCTCGGCGCGGTTCTCCTGTAGCGCCGCCGCGATATTGCGGGTGTAGTGGCCGGTGCGCATCACCGAGGCGACCTCGTCCATCACCGCGATGGTCATCGGCCGTTTGATCGTGTCCACGATGGTCAGCACGAACCGGTTGACCACGGCGGCGGTGATCCGATCGCCGAAAACGCGGTCGGCGACCCGGCCGAGCCGGACCACGATCACCACGATCCGCAGCAACCGGAACCCGCGGAAGAACGGGCTGGTCACCGGGATCATGCCGAGGACCTCGTACCAGTAGACGAACGGGAACGTCCACGGCCAGCCCGCCCGGCGCCAGCGCCACAGGAACTCGACGGCGAACACGCCACAGATCGTCCAGTCGACGACCACGATCGTGTGATGGGTGTGCGCGGACACGTCGAAGAAGGTGATCCAGACGACGAGTGCCACCGACACGACGGCCAGTGCCAGCATGAAGAAATCAGTCCACAACGCGGGCGGTTTACGCGGGTAATCGCCCTCCGGGAGCTCCTCGCTGACCGGAGTGGTACTGGCAGCTGTCACCTGGGTGTCCCTTCAACGCCGAACGGTCGTGCCGACACTAGTCGGCACGACCGCGCTGCGGCTGGATCGCTACTTCCCGGTGCGGATGATGGCCTCGATATTGCGCTCCGCGAGCGCGGCGATGGTGAGCGACGGATTGACCGTGCCGGTGCTGCCCGGAATGGCGGCACCGTCCATCACGTACAGACCGGGGTGCCCGTGCACCCTGCCGTAGCCGTCGGTGGCCTTGCCGAGCACCGCGCCGCCCAGCGGGTGCGCGGTGAACAGCGCGTTGGCGTCGTAGCCGAGGGCGCCGTATTCGAGCACCGCGTCGGCCCGTTCGGCGATCCGGTGATCGACCGCGCGGGCCGCGGCCACCATGTCGTCCCGGTTCCGGCTCGGCCAGGACAGGCCGACCCGGTTCGCGGCCGCGTCGTAGCCGAACCGGGCGCGGGCCGGGTCGAGCACCATGCCGAGCGAGGCGAGCGCGCCCGTCTCGAACGGAATGCCGGGGATGTACCAGCTTTCCAGGCTGAGCGGCAAGCCCGACTCGTCGAAGATCCGGCTCGCGCTCGGCACGCCCTGCCCGAAACCGGCCAGCGCGCTCGCACCACGACCGAGCACCACGTCGCCGTTGGTGCCCCAGCCGTCGCCGACGTGCTCGTTGAGGTTGGGCAGCGCGCCGGTCGCCTGGGCGCGGACCAGCAGCTCCGAGGTGCCGACCGAGCCTGCGCCGAGGAAGAGCTGATCGCAGGTGAGCGTACGGGTGCCGAGCACCTCGCCGGTCGGCGCCAGCTTCGTCACCCGGACCGAGAACCGGCCGCCCGGCTCCTGGGCGATGGACTCCACCTGATGGCCGGGGAAGATCCCGGACCGGCCGGTGGCCTCCGCGTACTTCAGATAGTTCTGATTGAGGTCGAACTTGGCGCCGTTGGAGTTGCCGAGGTTGCTGCGGGCGGCGGTGGCCGACTCCCGGCTACCACCTGCCAGCTCGGCCCGCAGGATGTCCCAGTTGAAGATCGAGTCGTTCGGCGTCGGCTGGTAGCCGGCCTTGCGCACCTGGTCGTCCCACGCCCTGGAGTGTGCGAACGGCTTGGCGCCGTAGATGTCGCCCGGCATCGAGTTGAGCCGCAGCATCTCCCGCACCCGCGGGTAGTAGACCCGATCCAGCTCGCCGTACTCGACCGTGCCGGCGAAGAGGTGGTCGAAGAAGCGGCGCTCCGGGGCCACCATCGCGCCGGTGAAGACGACCGACCCGCCGCCGACCGCGGCCGCGCGCCACACATCGATGCCCGGATAGGTGGTGCAGTCGAGCACGCCGCCGAAGCTGGCGAACGTCATCGGCACCTTGCTGACGCCGGTGAAGCTGGTGCGATGCCAGAAGCCGCGCCCGTCCGGCAGGTCGTCGCCGGTGAAGATCTCCCGCCATGGATCGTTGGGCCAGCGCGACCCGCGCTCCAGCACCGTGTTCGCGATACCCGCCTCGGCCAGCCGCAACGCGGTGACCGCGGCGCCGAAGCCGGAGCCGATCACGATCGCGGGCGTGTGCTCGGGCGGGTCGGGTAGTGGGGCAAAAATTTCCGGTACCCACGACTGGAACAGCAGGTTCCACACCGGGTCCGCGGACGCCGGTGCGGTGGCCCGCAGCGTTCCCGCGGCAGCACCGAACAGCGCGGCCGTACCGGCCGCTTTGAAGAAGGCACGTCTTCGCACCCAGCCACCTCCCTCATCACGCATGGCCGAGCGCAGATTACCGGTATTCCCGCTAGCTGAACAGTTGTTGCCTGACCGTCATCCGTTGTCTCCCTTCCATTGTCCCGTCGGCCGGGCCCGCGGCCGACCCCGGCGCGGGGAACGGCAGCGTGACGAGCAGGCCACGAAACGCCTGCGGCAGATGGACAGCAGGGGGCGCGACTCAGTCGGTGAACGGTGCCCGATCGGCCTTGCAGGTCGCGCCGGGCGCGGGAAGTTGCTGGTCGATGAGGTAGCGCTCCTGCAGACGCCGGGTGCAGTCGACGGTGGTGTCGTGGCCGTAGCCGCCCTCGACGACCACCAGGCGCGCGTTCACCAGTGCTTGCTGCGCCTTGCGTGCCGCGGTCAGCGGTGTGACCGGATCGAACCGGTTGTTGAACAGCAGCGCGGGCACGTCCGAGCGCAGGATCCACGGACCGGCGTAGCGCTGCGGGTAGTCACCCGGCGGGGTCGGCCACGAGGCGCACGGCTGCCGCAGGTACAGCCAGAACGAACTGAAGGTGGCGTCGTCGGTGTCCAATTCCTTTGCCATCGTTGGCCATTGCTCCGGCTCACGGGGAAAAGTGTTGTCCGCGCAGGAGATTGCGGTGAACGAGTCGAGGAATCCCGGCGGCACCGCGTTCGCGTCGAGGATCGCGCGCACGACGTCGGGGTTGCCCGCGGCGCCGCGCTCGAGTTCGGTGAGCAGTTGGGCCAGCGCGGGCCAGCCGTCCTTGGGGTCGTACAGCATCAGCGTGTGCGGCGAGATGACGGTGGCATAGCTGACCGTCTGGGCGTGCTCGCCCTCGCCGACCACCACGGGTCCCTGCCGCAGCCGGTCAAGCAGGGCGAGATCGCGGGCGCGCAAATCCGCACCGTCGCTTGCCTTTTGGTCGCTGCGGATCTGCCCGATCGGATCGGCCGGCGCCTTGCCCGGGCTCGCGAAGGCGCAGCGCGACTGACCCGCCTGGGCGCACAGCCGGAAGAACTCCGACAGCACCTCGTCGGTGCCCGTCGCCGCGGCGGCGACCTCGGCGCGGGTGTCCGAGGTGTAGGCGTCCGGGTCGATCATCGAGCTCAGGCTCAGCGCCCGCACCCGATCGCCGAAGACCGCGCCGTACACCTCGCCGAGATAGCTTGCGTACGAACCACCTTCGTAGGTCAGCCGCTTGTCGCCGACGGCTCGGCGCAGCAGATCCAGGTCGCGGGCGGCGTCGACGGTGGTCAGGTGCGGCAGCAACGCGGCACTGTTGGCCGCACAATTTGCCGACAGATCGCGGCTGAAGCGCGCCTGCGCGGCCTCCTGCTCGGCATTCACCGGCGGAATCGACGCGCCTGCCCAAAATCGTTGCTCCGCTTCGGCATCGGCGAAGCAGCGGACCGGCGAGCTGCGCCCGACGCCGCGCTGATCGAAGGTCACCACGTCGAAGCGGCGGGCGATCTCGCCGGGGAACATCGGACCGGTGCTCGCCCAGTGGATGCCGGAGCCGCCCGGCCCGCCCGCCGCGGTGAAGAGGGTGCCGATGCGCCGCGACTGATCGGTCGCGGGCTGGCGGACCAGCGCGAGGCCGAGCGTCGGACCGTCCGGGTGCGCGTAGTCGACCGGCACCGCCGCCGTCGCGCATTGCAGCTTGCTCAGGGTTTTCTCCTGGCACGGCGCCCAGTCCAGCCGCGGCGTCGGCGCGGCATCGGCCTGGGCGACCAGGTCGGCCACCGCCTGCTCATGCTTCTTCGGCGTCCCGCAGCCGCTCGCCGCCAGCGTCGCTGCCAGCGCGGCAACGACGACGATCCTCCACCCACGCATGCCGATCATCTTGTGCCGCAACGACACGGCGGTCGTCCCCCGCAGGGATGAATTGCACCCTGAGATCGCCTGCGCCGTCGACCCTGACGGGACCACTAGGACCGGACCCGCCGCAGCCGCGGCACCGGCGCTGCGTCGCTGTTCGCCGAAGTCACGTGCCACCTCCTAAGTCATCAACAGTCGGACCACCGCGATGAGGCCGACCACCACGATGACCGCGCGCAACGCGGTCGGCGGCATCCGTCTGCCCATCTTCGCACCGAGCTGCCCGCCGATGATGGAGCCGAGCGCGATCAGCAGCACCGCGCGCCAGTCCACGTCGGCGATCACGATGAAGATCACCGCGGCCACCGCGTTCACCAGCATCGACAGCACGTTCTTGATGCCGTTGAGTCGCTGCATGTCGTCGTGCACGAACACACCGAGCATCCCCATCAACAACACACCCTGTGCCGCGCCGAAATAGCCGCCGTAGACACCGGCCGCGTAGATCAGCACGAGCAAGATCGGGCCACCGTGCTTCGGCGCGGGACTGTCGCCGTTCTCGCGCCGCTGCTTGACCCACCGCGACAGCCTCGGCTGCACGACAACGAGCACCAGGGCCGCGATGATCAGCACCGGCACGATCGCCTTGAACGCGGTCGCGGGCAGTGTGAGCAGCAGTACCGCGCCGGTGATGCCGCCGAGCAGCGACGCGGTGCCGAAGCGCAGCAGTCGTTCGCGCTGTCCGGCGAGTTCGCGCCGATAGCCGTGCACGCCGCTGATCGCGCCGGGCACCAGACCGATCGTGTTGGAGACATTCGCGGTCACCGGCGGCAGCCCGAAGGCGAGCAGTACCGGGAAGGTGAGCAGCGTGCCCGAACCAACGATCGTATTGATGCCGCCCGCCGCGATGCCCGCACCGAAGACGGCCAGCTGTTCCAGCCAAGTCATAACAAAATTCCGTTCGACGTCCCGTCGGACCAAACGGTCCGTACAAGCGTTTGTTCCGGCTCGAACGCTAGTGGCACTGTCGGTTGAACAGACGACGGGACCGGGGTTCCGCAGGTGTATTGCCACACGGTAAACTCGCCGACATCATGCAGCGGGCACTTCTTCTCAGCCGCCGCGACGGGGTCTGATCGGACCGGCTCCCGTCGCGGGGTTTCGCCGCGCCGGTCGACCCACCCTTTGGGAAACACCACACCCTCGGAGTAATCGCCATGTCCCCTGCTGACGCCTTCGTATCCGGCGCGCGCACCATCACGCCGCCGTCCAAGCCCGCCCCGGCCGACCAGGCCGCGTGGAACGCGCAGAAGAACTCCTCGATGCCGACCTTCCGGTACCGGCCCTTCGCCGAGGAGGTCGAGCCGGTCGCCGTGCCCGACCGCACCTGGCCGGACAAGATCATCGATGTCGCGCCCGGCTGGTGCGCGGTCGACCTGCGCGACGGCAACCAGGCCCTGATCGATCCGATGAGCCCGGCCCGCAAGCGCCGCATGTTCGACCTGCTGGTGCGGATGGGTTACAAGGAGATCGAGGTCGGCTTCCCGTCGGCCAGCCAGACCGACTTCGACTTCGTCCGCGAGATCATCGAGGACGGCGCGATCCCCGACGACGTCTCCATCCAGGTGCTGACCCAGTGTCGCGCCGAGCTGATCGAGCGCACCTTCGAGGCCTGCGCCAGCGCGCAGAACGTGATCGTGCACTTCTACAACTCCACCTCGATCCTGCAGCGCAAGGTGGTGTTCCGCGCCGACCGCGCGGCGGTCAAGAAGATCGCCACCGACGCCGCGGCGCTGTGCCTGGAGATCGAAAAGCGCTACCCCGACACCAACTGGCGCTATGAATACAGCCCGGAGTCCTACACCGGCACCGAGCTGGAGTACGCCAAGGAGGTCTGCGACGCGGTCTCCGAGATCATCGCGCCGACCCCGGACAAGCCGCTGATCATCAACCTGCCCGCCACCGTCGAGATGGCGACGCCGAACGTCTACGCCGACTCGATCGAGTGGATGAGCCGCAACCTGGCCCGCCGCGAGTCGATCGTGCTGTCGCTGCACCCGCACAACGATCGCGGCACCGCCGTGGCCGCCGCCGAGCTGGGCTACCAGGCGGGCGCGGACCGGATCGAGGGCTGCCTGTTCGGCAACGGCGAGCGCACCGGCAACGTCTGCCTGGTCACCCTGGGCATGAACCTGTTCTCCCGCGGCGTCGACCCGCAGATCAACTTCTCCGACATCGACGAGATCCGGCGCACCGTCGAGTACTGCAACCAGCTGGCCGTCGCCGAGCGCCACCCGTACGGCGGCGACCTGGTCTACACCGCGTTCTCCGGCAGCCACCAGGACGCCATCAACAAGGGCCTGGACGCGATGAAGGTCGCGGCCGACGACGCGGACGCCGACGTGGACGACATGATCTGGGCGGTGCCGTACCTGCCGATCGACCCGAAGGATGTCGGGCGCACCTACGAGGCCGTCATCCGGGTGAACTCGCAGTCCGGCAAGGGCGGCGTCGCCTACATCATGAAGACCGATCACGGGCTGGCACTGCCGCGCAGGCTGCAGATCGAGTTCTCCCAGGCGGTCCAGCGGATCACCGACGGCGAGGGCGGCGAGGTCACCCCGAAGGAAATGTGGGACGTCTTCGCCAGCGAGTACCTGAGCCCGATCCGGCCGCTGGAGCGGATCCGGCAGAAGGTCACCGCGTCCGAGACCGACGGCGGCACCGACACCATCGCCGTGGTGGTCAAGGTCGACGGGGTCGAGCAGGAGATCACCGGCACCGGCAACGGCCCGCTCGCCGCGTTCATCGACGCGATCGCCACGGTCGGCTTCGACGTACGCGTGCTGGACTACTCCGAGCACGCGATGTCCGCGGGTGACGACGCGCAGGCCGCCGCCTACGTGGAGTGCGCGATCGGCGACAAGGTGGTGTGGGGCGTCGGCATCGCCACCTCCATCACCACCGCGTCACTGCGCGCGGTGGTCTCCGCGGTGAACCGCGCACACTAGAGCGCGATCGCGGTCGGCGCGTGCGGTGGTCTCCTCGGCCAACCGAGCACGCTGATAGCGCAGGTCGAGTACGGTAGAGCCGGGCACGGTGGTCGTTGATCGACCCCGTGTCCGGCTCTCGATCTTGCTGTCGGAGACCAGATATCAGCGGCGTGTCATACGGGCGCGTCCGCTATACATACCGCGACGCGAGCCCGCGAACCCCGTGCTAGCGTTGGTTTCGCACTCAAGCGCCGAGCTCTCTGCTCGTAGTCCCGAGCAGATGGGGGAACTGTGACAACAAACGACCACAACCCGACCTCACCGCCCTGGCTGCAGAGTCAAGCGGTGGACACGGCCGACGGCACCGAGTCGGAGCAAGCCGCCGATTCGACGGCAGCGCAGCCCGACGGGGAAGTGGCGGAGTCCGAGACGGCCGAAGTGACGGACAAGCCGGACCAGGATCCGGCCGAGCCCGACTTCAGCGGCTCGACGGACCAGACCGTGTCCTATCCGCACGCCGCGATGCCGCCGCAGTCCTACGGTCCGCCCGAGGGTTTCCAGCCGCCGCCCGGCTCCGCCGAGCAGTACGGCGGCTACGCGCCGCCGAACGCCGGGCCGTTCGCGCCACCCGGCGCATATGAGCCGTACCAGACCGGCCAGTACCAGTCGGTGGCCGCGCACAGCGGTAGCCATCAGGTCGCGCCGGAGCCGCAGCAGAATTCGGGCTACGGCGAATACCGGCAGGAGATCGGCCCCGACGGCCTGGTCCGCCGGGTGCCGCAGGAACACGCCGAAGCCGGTGCGCCGCAAGCCGATCAGCCGGCCGGACCGATCTACAGCTGGGCGCCGCCGCCACCGCCGGTGACCCACCACCAGCCGCCGCCACCGCCCGCGTATCAGCAGCCGCCCGCCCCGATGGGGCAGCAGCCGCAGGGACCGCCGATGGGACAGGTGCCACCGCCGAGCTGGCAGGGCGGACCGAACCCGCACCAGCCCGCGCAGCCGTTCCAGCCGCAGCATGTGCCGGCGCCCGGTCAGCCCGGCCACTCGGTCAACGACCTGAACCTGCTCAAGCGCGCCCGGCGCGCGCCGCGCAGCGGCTGGCGGCGTGCGGTGCACAAGGCCACCGGCGGCGTGCTCAACCCCGGCGAGTCCGCGGCCGACGTCGTCTACCGCGACCTCGTCGACCGGGTGAATCAGCCGGTGCGCGGCGACTATCGGATCGCGATCCTGTCGCTCAAGGGCGGCGTCGGCAAGACCACCACCACGGTCGGCCTTGGTTCGACGTTCGCGTCGCTGCGCGGTGACCGCGTCATCGCGATCGACGCCAACCCCGACTTGGGCACGCTCGCCCACCGGGTGCCGCGGCAGACCCGCTCCACCGTGCGCAACCTGCTCGAGGACCAGCACATCAGCCGGTACTCGGACGTGCGCGCGCACACCTCGCAGGCGCCGAGCCGACTGGAAGTGCTTGCCAGCGAACAGGATCCGGCGGTCTCCGAGGCGTTCAGCGAGGCCGACTACCGCAAGGCCATCGGCATCCTGCAGTCGTTCTACAACATCATCCTGACCGACTGCGGCACCGGCCTGATGCACTCGGCCATGGCGGGCGTGCTCGATATGGCCAGCTCGCTGGTGCTGGTCACCTCGCCTGCCATCGACGGCGCGCGCAGCGCCTCGGCCACGCTGGACTGGCTGGACCACCACGGCTACGGCAAGCTCGTCGAGCGCACCGTCGTCGTGGTCAACGCCTCCCGCCGCGGCGCCTCCACGGTCGACCTCGACCAGTTGCGCAAGCTCTTCCTCGACCGCACCCGCGCGGTCCAGGTGGTGCCCTTCGACGATCATCTCGCCGAAGGCGCGGAGATCGACCTGGAGCTGGTCAGCAAGCCGACCCGGCGGGCCCTGCTGGAACTGGGCGCGATGGTCGCCGACGACTTCGGTTACGTCGGCGCGCAGCAGTACCACCACCCCGGGCCGATGGGACACTAGCGACCCGAAAGACGTTGCGGCCCCGGTGCATACGCACCGGGGCCGCACTCTTTGCTAGTACTTGCCGAACAGCACCGCGGCGTTGTGCCCGCCGAAGCCGTACGAATTGTTCATCACGTACTGGACGTCGGTGTATCGCGCTGCGCCGCTGACGATATCGAGATCGATGTCGGCATCCTGGTTGTCCAGGTTGAGGGTTGGCGGTATCACGCCGTCGCGCAGGCTCAGCACCGAGATCGCGGCCTCCAGCGCACCGGTCGCGCCCACCGAATGACCGAGCGCCGACTTGGGTGCGTACACCGCGGGATGCTTGCCGATCGCGGCGGCAATTCCCTTGGCCTCGGCCAAGTCTCCGAACGGCGTGCCGGTCGCGTGCGCGTTGACGTGGTCGACCTCTGCACCATCGACGCCCGCGGTCTCCAGCGCGCGACGCATGGCACGGGCGTTGCCCCGCCCCTCCGGATCCGGAGCGACCAGGTGATAGCCGTCGGCGGTCAAGCCCGCCCCGAGCAGCCGGGCCAGCGGCCTGGCGCCGCGAGCCAGGGCGTGCTCTTCGGTCTCCAGCACGAGCAGGGCCGCGGATTCGCCGAAGACGAAACCATCCCGATCGCGGTCGAACGGCCGCGAGGCACGTTCCGGTTCCGCCACCCGCGAGCTCAGCGCCCGCATGTTCGTAAAGCCCGCCAGCGCAAGGGCATTGATCCGCCCCTCGACGCCACCCGCGACGATGATGTCGGCCTCGCCGAGGATGATCGAGCGCCACGCGTGCACCAGCGATTCACACCCCGACGAACAGGCCGACACCGGCGTGACCACACTCGCTCGCGCGCCGAGTTCCAGCCCGAGCACCGCGGCGGGGCCGTTCGGCATGGCCATCGGAATCGCGAACGGCGAGACCTTGCGATAGCCCTGATCGCGCAGGATGTCGTTCGAGTCGACGATGACCTCGGCGCCGCCGACGCCGGTGCCGATCGAGATGCCGAGCCGGTCCTTGTCCACCTCGGGCGCGCCGAGCGTTTCCCAGATCCGCTTGCCCATCACATAGGCGACCTGCTGGACGTAGGACATGCGCCGCTTCTTGATCCGATCGAGCTCGGCGGTCGGATCGCTCTTGAACTTCGCGCCGATATTGATGGGCAGCCGACTGCTCTCGACGTCCGGGTCGTCGAGCAACCGAACGCCACTCTCCCCCGCCAGCAGGCCCTTCCACGTGGACTCCGCATCGGCGCCGAGCGCGGAGGAGACCTCGACCGCGGTCACCACCACGCTTCGGAAGCCGCCGTTGCGAGTGGAGAACTCGGAGATATCACGCATCGTGTCAAAAATCCTTCATCGGTTCGGACGGCCTGTCCTGCAATCTATTTCGCGGATGCATGATCCGACATGTACGGATCTCTCACAGGGCACACCCGGCAGTTGTGGGAATGTGCCAACGACGCAACGGCGTTCAGCCCCCTAAGCTCTACAGCTGACCCCTGTACCTGCGCCTTCTCGGCCCAGTCCGCCGAGCGTTACGAAATCGCCTGTGGAAAGCCGACAATCAGCCTCGGTCGACGAAATCAGCTCTCACGCCGCGTGGTTGACCGAGGTGCCGACTCCGCGACAATGCTCGCCGCGGCATCACGGAAGGCCGCGAGGACCGCGGCGATGGCCGGACTGCTCTCGGCCCGAGGCCGAGTGGCCAGCTCGAACATGCGGGCGGCGCGGACGCCGGTGAGGCGCAGCAACGAGAGATCCTGGTGCACCACCGAGTAGCGGGGCATCAACGCGACGCCGTAGCCGCTGAGGACCAAGGCTTCGATGACCCGGAAGTCGTTGAGTCGCTGCGCTATTCGAGGTTGGACACCGGTCAGCGTTGCGATCGAACGGAGGACGTCGTCGATCGGGTAGCCGCCGCGCACGCTCAGCCAGGTCTCATCGGCCAGTTCCTCGGGCGCGACCGCGGCGTGGCCGGCGAGCCGATGGAACGGCGCGACAACGACATCGATGGGTTCGCGCATGAGCAGGCGCACGACGATGCGCGGGTCGGCGATGGGCGCGGCTCGCTCGTCGCGATGGGTGAGCACCACGTCGAAGTCGGCGAGCAGCCGGGTGGCTTCGGACGGCGGCAGGTCGACATCGCTCGCGACGAGATCGACGCCGCTGTGCGACAGCGCGGACAGCACCAGCGGCAACAACAGCGCGCCCGCCGAGGGGAACAGTGCGACCCGGACCCGGCCACGCGGCGAACCACGGTAGTTGGCCATCTCCGCGACGGCGCGATCCATCGCGGCGAGCACCTCGTCCGCGCGCACCACCAGCGCCCGGCCCGCGTCGGTCAGCCGGACGCGGCGGCCGTCGGGCTCGAGCAGCGCTACGCCCGCTTCCTTGGCGAGCACCTTGAGCTGCTGCGAAACGGCCGAGGGTGTCATCGAGAGCGCGGTGGCGACCGCGGCGATGGTGCCGCGGTCGGCGAACTCGCGCAGCACCCGGAGCCGCTCGACCGACATCGGCGGCCCATCCGGCTGGTCAGCCACGGTTTTGCCGAGCCGAGAGCGGCACTTCGATCATGAAGTAAAACTACAGTAATAGTCCACATTAATTCGATTGTTCTGATGGTTAGTCGCGCGCACGATTGACCACATGACCGCTCGTGACCGCCTGCTCGGACTGACCGTCGTCCTGCTCTGGGGACTGAACTTCCTCGCGCTGCGCGCGGGCCTCGACCACTTCCCGCCGTTCTTCTTCGCGGCGCTGCGCTTCGCGGTCATCGCGGTTCCGGTGCTGCTGTTCGTCCCGCGCCCCAAGGTCCGGCTGCGCTGGCTCCTGTTGTACGGCACCGGTTTCGGCATCCTGCAGTTCGCGTTCCTGTTCACCGCGATGCGCGCGGGCATGCCGACCGGGCTCGCCTCGCTGGTGCTGCAGTCGTCCGCGCCGTTCACCGTGCTGCTCGGCACGCTGTTCCTGCGGGAGCGGATCCGGCCGGTGCAGGTGGCGGGCATCGTGGTGGCGATGGCGGGCATGGCGGTGATCGGCTGGGATCGCCTCGAACACGCCTCCGTGCTGCCGGTGCTGCTGACGCTGGCGGCCGGGCTCGGCTGGGCCTTCGGCAATATCGGTGCGCGGCAGGCCACCGTCGAGTCCCCCGGCCTCAACACTATGCACCTGACGCTGTGGATCGCGGTCGTCCCGCCGCTGCCGATGTTCGTGCTGTCCGCCGCGACCGAGGGCCCGACCACCGGCCTGCGCGCGGTGGTCGATTCCTTCTCCGCGACCGGCTGGCCCGCGCTGG
Organism: Nocardia sp. NPDC050175; assembly: GCF_044459885.1. NCBI lineage: Bacteria > Bacillati > Actinomycetota > Actinomycetes > Mycobacteriales > Nocardiaceae > Nocardia > Nocardia sp. NPDC050175. The sequence continues at coordinate 117,059 of NZ_JBITJI010000002.1, read as the reverse complement.
CCGCGATCGCCTACACCGCCATCCTCGCGACCGTGGTGGGCAGCGGCCTGTGGACGTATCTGATGAGCCGCTACCCGGCCGGCGTCGTCGCGCCGTTCACCCTGCTCGTTCCGATTGTCGGCATCGCCGCCGCGTGGGCGTTCCTCGACGAGACCCCGACACCGCTCTCGCTGATCGGCGGCGTGATCGTGATCGCGGGCGCGTTCGCCGCGACCGCGGGCAAACGCGCCGAGGTCGACCGGGCCCAGGCCGCGGAACTCGATGCGGCGGCCGGTACACCGGAACTCGTCAAGGCGTAGTTCGCAGGCGAATGTGCAAGGCCGCCTGACACCGCGCGCACCCCGCCGTGCCGTCCGCGCCGCTCGTGCCACCGAGCGGACCGGGCGGCACGGATATTTATGTGTGCCAAGAGGTTCGAGAAACTGTCGTCACAGGTTTGCCTATCCGATAGCCGATATCGCTATGCTCACATTCGCCGACCGAATCAGCCTTCACCTCGGGCCAGGCGCGGGGCGGGTACGCCGGTGCGGACCTGCCGCTTTACAGTAGTGACAACGTGTAATAAAGGTCCCGAGGCTAGGCACAGAGCGGCGCATGGCAGAAAATCGGTGGACCGTATCGCGGAGGACATTGCTTCGCGGAACGGCTGTGGCGGGGGTAGCGACAGCGGGGGCACTGACGGCCGGCGCGCTGAGATCGGGGCCTGCCGCGGCTGGTCCGGGCAGGCGGGTCGCGGTACTCGGTGGTGGCGTCGCGGGCTTGACCGCAGCGCACGAGCTGATCGAACGTGGCTTCCAGGTAACGATTTTCGAGCGCCGCGCGTGGGGCGGCAAGGCGCGCAGCGTGCCGGTGCCCGGCACCGGTTCCGCCGGGCGGCCGGATCTGCCCGGCGAGCACGGCTTCCGCTTCTTCCCCGGCTTCTATCAACACGTGCCCGACACCATGCGGCGAATTCCCTTCGCGGGCAACGCCAATGGCGTGTGGAACAACCTGGTCGCGGTGCCGGAGGCCCGCTTCGCCCGGCGCGACGGCGACGACTTCCGGCTGCCGCTCGGCCCGCGAGCCCGCACGGGGTTCACCCCGGACAGTTTCCGCGAGACCCTCGGCGCCACCATCTCGACCACGCTGAACATGCCTGCCGCCGAGGGCATCTACTTCGCCAACCGCCTGCTGGTGTTCAACAGCAGCTGCGATGCCCGCCGCCTCGGCCAGTGGGAGCACACCTCCTGGCGCGACTACGTCGGCGGCAACGCGCGCTCGCACGAATTCCGCGCGCTGCTCTCCCGCACGCTGACCAGCATCATGGTCGCCGCGAAGGAGGACGTCGCCAGCGTCCGCACCATCGGCAACATGGGCGAACAGTTCCTCGGCAACCCGGCCGAGATCGGCAACGACGGCGGCCTCGATCGAGTGCTGAACGGGCCGACCAACGCGGTCTGGATCGAGCCGTGGCTGCAGCGGATGCGCGAACTCGGCGTGCAGTTCGAGCTCGGCGCCGAGGTGCGCGGGCTCGACGTGCGCGATCGCCGGATCGCCGCGGCCCGGGTGGTGGACAAGTCCGGCGTGCAACGCACCATCGACGCGGACTACTTCGTGGTCGCCATGCCCGCCGAGCAGGCGCGGGCCCTATGGTCGCCCGACGTGCTCGCCGTGCGCCCCGAATTGGCCACGATGGACCGGCTCTTCTCCGACTGGATGAACGGCATCCAGTTCTATCTGCGCAGGCCCGCCGATATCTCCCGGGGCCACACCGCCTACATCGACGCACCGTGGGCGCTCACCTCGATCAACCAGAACCAGGTGTGGGCCCGCAAATTCACCGACTTCGGCGACGGCACCGTGCAGGACTGTCTTTCCGTCGATGTCTCCGACTGGAACACGCCGGGCATGCTGTACGGCAAGCCGGCCAAGGAGTGCACCCACGACGAGATCGCCCGCGAGGTCTGGGCGCAGATCGCGGCGCATCTCAACGATCGCGGCGACGTGCTGCGCGACGCCGACCTGCACTCCTGGCACCTCGACCCCGGCATCAGCTGGCAGGACGGTCCGCACCGCAACGCCAACGCCGACCCGCTGCTGATCAATACCGCCGGCTCTTGGGAGTTCCGACCAGAACCACACGGCGCGCTCGAAAACCTGTTCCTGGCAGGCGATTACGTCCGCACCAACGTGGACCTGGCCACCATGGAGGGCGCCAACGAGTCGGCCCGCGCCGCGGTGAACGCACTGCTCGACGTGGACGGCTCGAACGCCGAACGCTGCAAGATGTTCACGCTGTATCGGGCGGCCGAGCTCGAACCACTGCGCCGGATCGACGCGGATCGCTACGCCGCGGGCCAGCCCAACATGTTCGACGTCCAAATCTGATGTGACCGATCTCCCGACCGCCCAACACGATTCGGATGCTTGAATCGGGTATGCGCGAGCCCGTAGATCAGATCACCGACCCCGTCGACCTGCGAAATCTGCTCGGCGAGGTGCCGCCCCGGGCTGCGAACAAGGAGCGGGTCACGCTGCATCCCCGCGATCGCGACTGGATCGCCGCCACCCCGTTCCTGGTCATGAGCACCAGCGACGCCGCGGGCAACTGCGACGCGTCGCCGAAGGGCGACCCGGCGGGCTTCGTCCGGGTCCTCGACGACCGCACCCTCGCGATTCCCGAGCGCCCCGGCAACCGGCGGGCCGACGGCTACTTCAACATCCTCGCCAATCCGCACATCGGCCTGCTGTTCGTCATTCCGGGCCGCAGCCAGACGCTACGGATCAACGGGCGGGCCAAGCTCGTCCGCGACGCCCCTTACTTCGACGACATGATGGTGCGCGGGCACCGCCCGATCCTCGCCGTCGAGGTCGACATCGAGCAGATCTACTTCCACTGCGCGAAGGCGTTCCTGCGCAGCAACCTGTGGCAGCCGGAGCAGTGGCCCGACGACGGCCTGCCGTCCTGGCCGCACCTGGTCAAAGAGGTGCAGACCGACGTCACCGAAACCATCGAGGAACTCGAACGCCACTACGCCCCCGCCAACTACAACAGCAAGCTGTACCAGGGCTAGCCGCACCGGGTGGGCTACGCCACTGGCCCGGGCCGCGCCGGTAACGCTGGTCGAACATAGACTCGCGGCGTGGCAGACATTTCGGTGCGTGGGCGTATCGCCCTGCGGGCCGCGGCGGCAGCGTCGTGGGCCTCGCAGAAGGCCGGACGCGGCAAGGGATCGATGATCGGCGGGCTCATCGCGCTGCAGATCGACAAGACGATCATGGACCAGCTCGGCCGCGGCCGCCGCACGGTGCTGGTGACCGGCACCAACGGCAAGTCGACCACCACCAGGATGACCACCGCGGCGCTCAGCACGCTCGGCGCGGTCGCCACCCAGGCCGACGGCGCGAACATGGACGCGGGCATCGTGGCCGCGCTCAGCGCCCATCGCGGTGTCGAGCTCGCCGCGATCGAGGTGGACGAGCTGCACCTGCCGCACGTCACCGATGCGCTGAACCCCGCCGCCGTGGTGCTGCTGAATCTGAGCCGCGACCAGTTGGACCGGGTCGGCGAGATCAACATGATCGAGCGCAAGCTGCGCGCTGGCCTGGCCGGGCACCCCGACACCGTGGTGATCGCCAACTGCGACGACGTGCTGGTGACCTCGATCGCCTACGACCACCCGAACGTGGTGTGGGTGGCCGCGGGCAGCGGCTGGGCGATGGACGCGACCAGCTGCCCGCGCAGCGGCGAGCCGATCCTGTGGGAGGGTGAGCACTGGCGCAGCACCGGCGCGGATTTCGAACGGCCCGAACCGGATTGGTGGCTGGACGGCGATGATCTGGTCGGTCCCGACAAGCAGCGCTACCCGCTGACACTGGCCCTGCCGGGCCGGGCGAACCGGGGCAATGCCGCGCAGGCGGTCGCCGCGGCCATCGCGCTCGGCGCCGATCCGGCCGCGGCCGTCACCGCGACGGGCACGGTGCGCGAGATCGCGGGGCGCTACCGCACGGTGCAGGTCGGCGAGCATGCCGCCCGGCTGCTGCTGGCGAAGAACCCGGCGGGCTGGCAGGAAGCGTTGTCCATGATCGAGCCGAGTTCGGCCGGACTGGTGATCGCGGTGAACGGGCAGGTGCCCGACGGCGAGGACCTGTCCTGGCTGTGGGACGTGCGGTTCGAGCATTTCGAGGGCGTCCAGGTGGTCGCCTCCGGCGAGCGGGCCACCGACCTCGCGGTGCGGCTCACCTACGCGGGCGTCGAACACACCACGGTGCCGAACCCGTTGCGCGCCATCGCCTCCTGCCCGGCGGGGCACGTCGAGGTGCTGGCAAACTACACCGCATTCCGGGATCTCAACCGCGACCTCGAGGCCAAATCATGAGCGAACGAATCATGTCACAGCGTGCATCGCGCGTGACGGAACCGAGCGCCAGCGAGGTGCAGTCATGAGTGAATCGACCGTCCGCATCGGTTTGGTGCTGCCCGATGTGATGGGCACCTACGGCGACGGCGGCAACGCGCTGGTGCTGCGACAGCGGTTGCGGCTGCGCGGTTATGACGCCGAGGTCGTCGAGATCACGCTGGCCGACCCGGTTCCCGATTCGCTGGACATCTATACCCTTGGCGGCGCGGAGGATTCGGCGCAGCGACTGGCCACCCGGCATCTGCAGCGCTACCCAGGCCTGCAGCAGGCGGCCGCGAACGGCACTCCGGTGCTTGCCATCTGCGCCGCCATCCAGGTGCTCGGCCAGTGGTACGAGACCTCGTCGGGCGAGCGCGTCGACGGCGTCGCCATGATCGACGTGACCACCTCGCCGCAGCCCAAGCGCGCGATCGGCGAGGTGACCACCGCGCCCCTGCTGTCCGGGCTCACCGCGGCACTGACCGGATTCGAAAACCACCGGGGCGGCACCAAACTCGGCGGCGACGCGACGGGGCTGGCGAAGGTCACCCGCGGTGTCGGCAACGGCGTCGGCGACGGACTCGAGGGTGTGGTGCAGGGCTCGGTGATCGGCACCTACATGCACGGCCCCGCGCTGGCCCGCAATCCCGAACTGGCCGATCTGCTGCTGGCGCGGGCGCTCGGCGTCGCGGAATTGGCTCCGCTGCCGATGCCGGAGGTCGAGCAACTCCGCCGTGAACGTCTGCGCGCGTAGGTAGTCCAGCACTAGATAGCACAATGCCAGGTTGTTGCGTTATGGGTCGATAAACGCGACTCGACCGATGCGCTCCGGGGTGCTGGGCTATCTGCACGCTACGCTCCCCGCTATGACGACGATCACGCCGGGGTCACCTGCCGAATCAATGGCGCAGCCGGTAATGCCACGCCGTCCACCGATCTGGTCTCGCTGGCGCAGCATCCTACGGCCGCGTCCGTTGTATCTGTCGCTGATCGTTTCGTCGGTAGTCGCGCTCAAGGCGTTCGAGATGTCTTTTGCCGCACTACACCATCTGGCCGTGCGCAACCTGGTGGAAGCCGACCTGGCGTCCAATGTGCCGATCGCCATCGACGGCCTTGTCGTCGGCTCGATCGTCGCCACCGCGTCATTCCCGAAACGTAGTGCCGGCTGGTGGTATGCGACCGGACTTTTCGTGCTTTCGACGCTGGTATCGGTCGCCGGGAATATCGAATACGCGCGCGAGATCGGCGGCGGTGCGGTGTCGTTGATCATCTATGCCGGAATGCCGTTGACCCTGCTGTTCGCGGTGCACCTCACGCTGATTCTGCTCGGGCGCAGCACCGCCGCACGTCCGGTCCCGGACCTGGTGACCGCGGAGATCGAGCAATACGTCACGGCCGAGGAGCTGCCGGAGCAGCTGATATCGCCACAGCTCAACGGGCATGCGCAGGCCAACGGGCACGAGGTCGCGAAGCCCGCGGCGGCGCCCTTCGCCGCCGGACCGAACACCCCGATGCGTTTCAACACCTTCGACGCGGACGGCCGAAAGCTGGTCAACCACCGATAATCACGCGGCGACGCCGGAGGTAGTTAGTAACTCACCCACGCTCGACTACTTCGATGGAGAAAACGCATGTCTCTCACTGTCTGGCAGGACCAGGACGTCGATCAGTTTCGTGAAGTAGCGAGCAGGCTCGCCTCGGTGATCCAAAGCAGTGTGGACCGATCGGGTGCGCTGAGCCAACTCACCGAGTCGGTGGAAAGCGGGGACGCGTTCACCGACCTGTTGATCGAATTCGCCGGTCGCTGGTTCCACGAGACCGGCGGGCAATCGGTGTTGATCGGGCCGGAATTGTTCTGGCTGCTGTCGGAACCGAACCTGCGCAAAGGCATCAGCAGCGCGCTGCGCGGCCCGGAAACCGCGCCCGATCTGGAGTACTCGGTGAGCAGGCGCAGTCGAAAGCTGTTGCTGATCTGTGTTTTCGAGACATTGGCGCAGAACCAGTGGCTGGCGGGCAACATCGGCGAGCACATCGGCATGAACGGCAGCGTCAACGGAATAGGGTGACCGGCGCTGCGCCGCGTCCGCGATCAATTAAGTTCACGGCGTTTCTAACTCTCCCTTCGGCCCCCTCGCCACGGATAGCGTCGAGGTTTGCCGAGTTTTGAGGAGAGTGCCGTGTCCGACGTGGGCCTGCATCGGCGCGGACTGCCGCCGAGCGCCGCATGACCGCGATCACCACGCCGGACGCACCGACGGTGGGTGCGGACGCGCCCGCCGTCGCACCGCGGCGGTCGCGGAACTATCGCCGCCTGCTCGGTCCGGCGCTGACCCGCCTCGGTGCGCTCGCGCTCGTGCTCGGCCTGTGGGCGGTGCTCACGGCGACCGGTCTGGTCGATCCGCTGTATCTGCCGTCGCCGCACGCGGTGTGGGATGCCTTCGTACGGGCCAACTCCCGGCATCAGATCGCGGCGGGCGTCGATCGCACGGTGATCGGTGAGCAGAACTACTACCTGTGGGAGCATCTGCTGGCCAGCCTGCAGCGGATCGGCGCCGGGGTCGGCCTCGCGATCGTGGTCGGCCCGCTGGTCGGGTTCGTGATGGGCATGCTCACCCCGGTGCGGCTGGTCACCGAGCCGATCCTGAACTTCCTGCGGTCGCTGCCGCCGCTCGGCTATATCGGCCTGCTGATCGTCTGGTTCGGCATCGGCGACATGTCCAAGATCTGGCTGCTGTTCCTCGCCGCGTTCCCGCCCATCGCCATCGCCACGTTGAGCGGCGTCACGGGCGTCAAGCAGGACTATCTCCATGCCGCCCGCTCGTTGGGTGCCGGTCGCGCCCAGGTCATTTCGCGCGTGGTGCTGCCCGCCACGCTGCCCGAGGTGATCGGCGGCATCCGGATCGCCACCGCGTTCGCCTGGACCACCGTGGTGGCCGCCGAGCTCAACAACGGCATCCCCGGCATCGGCGGCCTCGCGTATATCTCGGGTACGCAGCTGAATACGCCGCTGACGATCGCCTGCATCATCGTGATCGGCTGCGCCGCTCTCGTGCTCGACTCGGTCATCAAATTTCTTGGTGCCAAAGCAGTTCCGTGGAAAGGCAAGGTATGAAATCCGCAGTCCGCCGGGCGGTCACCGCAGGTTTGGCCATGGCGGCCGTTGTCGCGACGACCGCAGGGTGTGTCCAGTCCGGTCGCGGCGATACCGGAGCCGAAGGGGCACAGTCCGCCTGCCCGTTCGCGGCGGATCCCGGCGTGACCACGCAGGCCAGGATCGGCTACCAGGCCATCCCGAATGCCGATCTGCTCGTGAAGGATCGCGGGCTGCTCGCCGCCTGCCTGCCGAACGCGAAAGTCACCTGGAGCCAGTTCTCCTCGGGGGCCGACGTGGTCCAGGCGTTCGGCGCGGGCAGCCTCGACATCGGCACCATGGGGTCGAGCCCGGCGACCAAGGCGCTGTCCGCGCCGCTGAACCTGCCGGTGCGGGTGCTGTGGATCCACGACGTGATCGGCAAGTCGGAATCGCTGATCGCCAAGGACAAGTCGATCACCTCGCTGGCCGGGCTGCGCGGCAAGCGCGTCGCGACGCCGTTCGGCAGCACCGCGCATTACAGCCTGCTCGCGGCGCTCGGCAAGGCAGGCCTGGCCGCTGACGTGCAGTTGATCAACATGGCACCCGATGCGATTCCCGGCGCCTGGAACGGCGGTCAGATCGACGCGGCCTGGGTGTGGGATCCGACCCTGTCCAAGCTCGCCGAATCCGGCGGCCACCTCATCACGTCCAGCGCCGACACCGCGGCCGCCGGCGCGCCGACCTTCGATCTGGCGGTGGCGAGCAAGAAGTTCCTCGACGAGAACGCGAAGTTCGCGGTGGTCTGGGCGAAGTTGCAGGACTACGCGGTGACGCAGCTGCGCACCAAGCCCGACGACGCGGCCGTCTCGATCGGCGCGCAGCTCGGCATCGAGCCCAAGCTGGTCGGACCGCAGCTGGCCGGGTACACCTACCTCGGCGCGGCCGAGCAGGCCGACGCGAAGTACCTGGGCGGCGGCTTCGGCGGCGATCTGCACAAGACGGCCGAATTCCTGTTGAGCCAGGGCGGAATCGACGCGATCGGCGACGAATCCGCCTACCGCACCGGCATTTACGCCGACGCGGCTAAGGGTGCGAGCTCGTGAGCGACGAGCTCCGCGTCGCTCTCACCGGGGTGAGCAAGAGTTATCCCGGTGACGACGGCCCGACCCAGGTGCTCGCGCCGACGGATCTGACCATCGAGGGCGGCGAGTTCGTCTGTGTCGTTGGCCCTTCCGGCTGCGGCAAGTCGACGCTGCTGAACATCCTGGCCGGATTCCTCGAACCAACCGAGGGCACGGTGCAGGTCGGCGGTCATCCGATCGCCGGGCCCGACCCCGACCGCGGCGTTGTCTTCCAGCAGCCCAATCTCTACCCCTGGCTCTCGGTTCGCCAGAACGTCGAGTTCGGCCCGAAAGTCCGTGGCGTGCCACGCAATCAACGCACCACCGACGCCAACCGCATGCTGGCCCTGGTCGGCCTCGACCACCTCGGCGGTCGCCGCCCCTACGAACTCTCCGGCGGCCAGCAACAGCGCGCCCAGATCGCCCGCGTCCTGGTCAACGATCCCCAGATCATCCTGATGGACGAACCTTTCGGCGCCCTGGACGCACTGACCCGCGAAAAACTGCAGGGCGAACTACTCACCCTGTGGCGCGACCGCAGAAAGACCGTCCTCTTCGTCACGCACAGCATCGACGAGGCCCTACTCCTCGGCACCCGAGTCCTGGTCATGGGCACCCGCCCCGGCCGGATAATCTACGACGAGCCAACCACTTTCAAGACCGCCCTGACCGACCCCACCTTCACCACCCTGCGCGCCCACCCCGATTTCATCCACATGCGCGACGAGGTCTCCGCGCACATCTACGCCGCCCACGCATAACGCGGCCTCACACCGGGAGAACGGCGACCTTGTACCGCTGACACCACGGGTCACGCGTGACCAGCGTGAGATCCTCACATTGCGCCTGCGCCACCAGCATTCGATCGAACGGGTCCCGATGAATCAGCGGCAGCCGACCGGCCGCGGCCGCGTGGTCGAGGCCGATCGGTAGCGGGATGAACCCGCCGTTCCCGATGTAGTCCGCGAGCCCGACCGGCCCGTCCAGCTTGCCGAGGGCCTGCTTGATGGCGACCTCCCAGATCGTCGCCGCGCTCACCAGGATGTCCGGGTCGTGGGTGATCTGTTCCTTCATGTCATCGGACAGCGTCGGATCGTCGGTCAGCCACCACAGCACCACGTGGGTGTCGAGCAGCATCCTCACGGCGCCATGCCGAAGTCGGCGGCGATCTGGGCGTTGGTCTCGTCGGAGTCCCACTCGGGGGTGAGGACCAGCCGCCCGCTCAGCGAACCGCGGCCGCCCCGGTTCACGCTGCGACTCAGCGGGACCACTCGGGCGACCGGGCGACCGGCGCGGCTGATGATGATCTCCTCGCCGCGTTCGACTCGCTCGATGATGCGCGACAGGTTCGTCTTGGCGTCGTGGATATTGAACTGTTCCGCTGCGCTGCCCGACATGGCCCACCTCCTTAGCTAAGAGGTTAGTCCACCATCGAGCGGAAAGGCAACACAGTTCGCGACGGTCAGCGGGTCGGGGCGGCGCAGAGGTCGTGGGCCAGGCGCATTTTGTCGAGGACCGGGTCGGGGAGGACGAAGGGGTAGAGGTCGGGGTGGCCCATGGAGCGGTTGACCATGTTGAGGGACCAGGCCAGGGGGAGCCAGAGGTCGATGATTTTGTCGAAGCCCGCACGGCCTACCTGGGGGCGGTCCAGGGTGGCGCCCGCGGGGGCGATGCCGAAGGCCGCGGCGGTGTCGAGGGTGTCGCGGATGTGCAGGTAGTGGGCGAAGGTTTCGGCCCAGTCCTCGGAGGCGTGCATGGTGGCGTAGGAGGAGACATAGGCGGATTCCCAGCCTGCCGGGGCGCCTTCGGAGTAGTGGCGGTTCAGTGCCGCCTGGTAGTCGGCGTCGGGGTCGCCGAAGAGGTCGCGGAAGCGCTGGGCGGCGTCGTCGGTGGCGACCAGGATCATGTAGTAGTAGTGGCCGATCTCGTGGCGGAAATGGCCGAGCAGGGTGCGGTAGGGCTCGTCCATTTCGATGCGCAGCTGTTCGCGGTGCGGGTCGTTGGCCTCGGCGAGGTCGAGGGTGATCACGCCGTTCTTGTGGCCGGTGACGACCTTGCCGCTGGCACTGGTGAGCAGGTCGAAGGCCAGGCCCCGGTCCGGGTCCTGGTCACGGCCGACGATGGGCAGGCCGAGTTCGGTCAGCTCGACGATCAGGCGGCGTTTGGCCGCCTCGGCCTCGGCGAAGGCGGCCAGCCCGGCGGCGTCGAGGTCGTTGGGCCGGGTTCGGGTGAGCAGGCAGGATGCGCACAGCACCGGCTTCCCGTTACCGTTCGCGGCCCACGCCGCGGGTTCGGATCCCGGCTCCGGCACCGCCACCAGCCAATTGCATTGCGCCACATGGAGGTTGTCGCAGAGCCGGAAGCGGCTGGCATCAACGACACCGGTCATCGAGTCGTTCGGGGCGGCGCCGGGCGGCGCACCGATCACCACCAGGGCGATGTCGGCGAGGCTGAAACCCAGTGGGCTGGAACAGGACAGGCACACCGAGTTCTCGAAGGCCAACTGCTGACCACAGTTGGGACAGGCGAAATCGCGCACGCGGGTTACACCTCCACCGGAGAGACATCGACCGAGACGGTAATTGTGCTCTCCTTGGCGTCGGTATAGATGATGCCGCGCAGCGGCGGCACGTCGGCGTAGTCGCGGCCCCACGCCACGGTGACGTAGCGCTCGTCGCCGAATTGATCGTTGGTGGGATCGAAGTCGATCCAATAACCGGTCCGGTCCAGCTCGTCGCCGCCGGGCACCCACACGGCCGACCAGGCGTGGGTGGCGTCGGCGCCGACCATGCGTTCCTTGCCGGGCGGCGGGTCGGTGGCCAGGTACCCCGATACGTAGCGGCCCGCCAAACCGTGTGATCGCAAGCAGGCCACGCCGATTCGCGCGAAGTCCTGGCAGACACCGGCCCTGGCGGCGAATACGTCGGCGACCTTGGTGGAGACGGTGGTCGAGCCGGACTTGTAGGTGAAGTCGGTGTGGATGCGACTGTTGAGTTCCGCTACCGCCTCCACAAGCGGCCGACCCGGTGTCAGCGATTCGGCCGCGTACGCCTTGACCTCGGGGGTGATCTCCGGCGGCTGCAGATCGAGAGTGAATTCCACCGCGAGTGGCCCCGTCGCGCCGGTCGGGCGGGCCTGCTCCCACGGCCGCGCGGCCGGGCCGTCCTGCCCGCGATCGGGACGGTCGACCTCGACCAGGGATTCGCCGGTGACCACCAGGGTCCGGTGCTCAGCGGTCACGTGGAAGTAGGACGTGGTGTTGCCGTACACATCCGGGCCGACCGACTGGTCCGAGGGCACCGGATCGATCGAGATATCGTGCGAAAGCAGCCGCTGCCCAGGGAATTCGCGCGGCGTCAGGTAGGCGCGCCCGTAAGAGCTGGTGACCTCGTCGGAGTAGCAGTAGGTGGTGCGGTGCGCCACGCGATAGCGCCGGGCCGCACCGTTGCGGCCGGTCATCCGACCACCCTGGTGCTACCCCACAGCGGCTGAAAGCCCGCGGGCAGCGACAGTTTCGACGTCTCGAACGAATCCGCCAGCTTGCGCAGCCGCAGATGCACACCCTCCAGCAGCTCGAGCAGTTCGGTGCGCATGCCGTCGTCGTCGGTGACGTCGAGATCGTCCGGGTCGACGCGGCGCAGCATCCGCTGGGCATCGGCCAGCAGGCGTTGCGACCGCGACGATCCCGACGCGCCGGGCAGGGCCTGCAGGTCGACGTCGAGCCGATCCAGCTGATATGCCAGCGAGCGCGGATTGGCGGTATCGAAGAGCAACAGACCAGCGACCGCGGAGATGCGCACCGAATCCCCGTGCCGCCGACGGTAACTCACCTGCGACTCGGTGGCCCGCAGCACCGACTCGGTGACCACTCGCTCGGCCTCGTTCGGATAGGTCTGGGTCAGCGCCGCCGACATCAGCGCGGTCAGTGCCAACCCGCGCTCGATCCGTTTGCCGATATCCATGACGTACCAACCGGAGTCGCGCACCAGCGATTCGGCGCCGATGCCGGACAGCGACAGCAGCGCCGCCAAGGTCAGCGAATGCACCGCCGAGAGCGCGGTCTCCTGATCCCCGTTGGTGCCACGGTATTCGGCGAGCGCCCGATCCACGGCGCTCAGAATCATCCAGGTATCGGCGGACAGTTGATCGCGCACGGCGCGGGCGGCGTTCTCGTATCGATCGATCGCGAACGCCAGCGATCCGGGCAGGTCGCGGTCAATTGTCAACGCCGCCAGGTATTCGTAGCCCTCGCGAGATGCCCCGGCCACCGCGGGCGTCCCCACCGGCACGGGGGCCATGACTCCTTGTTCCTCGGCGGCACTCGCGGCGGCGACGATCGCCCGCTGTAGCACCCCTGGTCGTATGGTCACGTTCATTTCCTCGGCAATACCCGAGTCCGTGCCGTCGACACGCTCCGCCGCGGAATCCGATTGCTCGGCCGAACCGGATTCGGCCCCAACCGAAGTCGGGGGACGGCCCATCGACTGGGACTGGTTCCCCTGTGACTGCGACTGCGACGCACCCGAACTCGCTGCCGTCGGATGGTTCGCGGATGCCTGAGACTGCGAACTCGCGGAGTCTGGTACCGAATCCTGCTCTGCCGCATCACTATCGGCGTCGCCGTCGGAGGCGATTCCGGATACCACAGCTGCCGGGGCAATCGTCGCGGTGGCGCGAGCCAGCGCCGCCATCAAGACCGGCACGGCCTCGGCACCCTCCATCCACGGCCGGTATCGATAGTCCTGATACCGGGCGTGCGTGGCGATGAGCAGCCGGGCGGCGGACTCGGCCCGCTCGCTGTAGCGCCCCATCCAGAACAGATCGTTGAGCACGCGCGGCGAACTGACCGTCGTGACAACCGGCGCGGCCCGCCGTTCGCGTTCCTCGTGCGGCACCTCGGTGCCGACCGCCGGCACCGCACTGGGTGCCGCCCTGACCCAAATGTCCTTGGCGGCAACCTTGATCACCACGCGCTCGGGCAACATGCGCTGATGCAACTGGCCGAGACCGCCGGCCATCGCGGTATAGCCGCTGCGCCGGGCCATCGAGAACAGCCGCATACCGACCGGTGCGGGCGCCAAACCGCCGTAGCCTTCGACGGCAGGCGCCACCGAGAACTGCGTCGGTTCCTGGCCGACCCACTGCCACCCGGTGTCCTCTATCTTGGCCCGCAGATCGGCCCGCTGCCTGATCGACAATTCGGGACCGAAGACGGTGGCGCCGTCGACCGCGGAACGAATGATCAACCGGTGCAGGTTCTTTGTCAGGTGCGCGCGCTCTTTCTCATCGCCGCCCCAATAGCTCGGCGCGCTCTCCAACATCAGATCCTCGCCGAGCAGCGCGCGAGACAACCGCGGCAGGAATCCGGTCAGCGCCGGATTCTCCAGCAGCCCACTCCCCAGCGTGTTCACCACGGTGACCGCGCCCCTGCGCAACACCTCGACCAGCCCGACCACGCCGAGCCGCGAATCCGGCCGCAGATCGAGCGGATCGGAGAACTCGGCGTCCACCCGGCGCAGCACCACATCGACCCGGCGCAGCGTGCCGAGCGAGCGCATCCACAGCGCGGCATCGCGCACCACCAGATCCGCGCTCTCCACCAGCGGGAAGCCCAGCATCGACGCGAGATTGGCCTGATCGAACGCGGTCTCGGAGTACACGCCGGGACTCAGCACCACCACGAACGGATCGTCGGCCTCGCCCTCCTGCGCCGATTCGATCAGCATCAACCGCATCGCCCTGGCGAACGGGGTGAGCGGGCGCGGATTGGAATGCTCGAACGCCTCCGGGATCGCCGTGGACACCACCCGCCGGTCGGCCAGCGCGTACCCCGCGCCGGACGGGGCCTGCGCCCAGTCGGCGGTCACCCGGAACTCGCCGTCGCTCCAACGGCTGATATCGCAGCCGTGCAGGAACAGCTGATGCCGGCCGGGCACCGTAATGCCATGTGCGGCACGGACATAGCCGCGATAGCCGAAGATCACCTCGGGCGGCAGCAGCCCGCTGGTGAGCGTGCGGCGCGGGCCGTAGATGTCGGTGAGTACCTCGTCGAGCACCCGCGAGCGCTGCACCAGGCCCGTCTCCAGCCGGGTCCAGTCGTCCGCGGAGATCAGCAGCGGGATCGGATCGAGCCGCCACGGGGTGGTCACCGCCTGCTCGCCCGCGCCACTGACCTCGGTATAGGTGATGCCGTCGTCCTCGATCAGCCTGCGCACCCGGCTGTCGAGCCTGCCGAGTCCGGTGGTGCCGAGTTCGACGAAATCGGCGGACAGTTCCGACCACATCCGGCGCACCTTGCCGTCGCCGTCGACCAGTTCGTCGTAGTAGCCCTCGGTCGGCCTGCCGCATTCGTCGTAGGGCGCGCTCTCGACGCCGCCGGTCCGGTAGCGCGCGAATTGCTCGGCCACCTGCTCGCGCACGGTGGCGCCCGCAGTGGTCTCCCGCAGCGCGTCTTCGCGCATTGTCACCGCGCCGACCTCACTTCCCCTGCCAGACGTGCCTAACGGTCGCTGACCAATCCCCAGACGGTCCGCGCCCGGCGCAGATCGAGGATGCCCGCGACACCGCCGTCCGTGGATTGTGCTGCTATTTTCGCACGTAACTCGCCGGGATCGACCCGATCGGTGGTGTGTCCGGCCGCCTCGAAGCGCCGGTTGCGGCGTGATTGCGCGGCCACCGCGTTGACCGGAGGTTCGTCGTAGGCCATGCCGCCCGGGTGCGCCACGTGGTAGGTGCAGCCGCCGCGGGACAGCCCGGTGTCGGCGTCGATCAGGTCGAACACCAGCGGCACGTCGACGGTGATCGACGGGTGCAGCGAGTTCGGCGGCTGCCATGCGCGGTAGCGCACGCCCGCGACCCGCACGTCGGCCTTGTCGGTGGCCAGCAACGGGACGGGCATGCCGTTGCAGGTCAGCACGTGGCGGCCGCGGTCGGCGCCGACCACCCGCACCTGCAGGCGTTCCACCGAGGAGTCGACATAGCGCGCGGTGCCCGCCGTGGTGGTCTGCTCGCCGAGGGTGTGCCACGGTTCGATGGCGCCGCGCAACTCGAGCTCTATGTCGCCGAGCATGACGGTGCCGATGCGCGGGAAACGGAACTCGGTGAACGGCTCCAGCCAGCTCGCGTCGAAATCGATGCCGTGCGCGCGCAAATCGGCGGCGACCTCGGCGATATCGGCAAGCACGAAGTGCGGCAGCAGATATCGGCCGTGCAGGTTGGCACCGTGCCGAATCAGGGGCGCCCGCAACGGTTCCGACCAGAAGCGGGCGACCAGGCCGCGCACCAGCAGCGACTGCACCATCGCCATCTGGAAGTGCGGCGGCATCTCGAAGCCGCGCATCTCCACCAATCCCAGCCTGCCCCTGGCGGTTTCGGGGCTGTAGAGCTTGTCGATGCAGAACTCGGCGCGGTGGGTGTTGCCGGTGAGGTCGGTGAGCAGATGCCGCAGGGCGCGATCGATGTGCCATGGTGCCGAATGGCTCGCCGAATCCGCCACCTGCGCAAGCCGACTCGACTTGCCGAGCCTGGCGATCTCGGCGAACGCGATCTCCAGCTCGTAGAGGGTCTCTTCGCGTCCCTCGTCCACCCGCGGCGCCTGCGACGTCGGCCCGACGAAACGACCGGCGAACAGGTAGGACAACGACGGATGCCGCTGCCAGTAGGTCAGCATGGACACCAGCAGGTCGGGGCGACGCAACATCGGCGAGCGCGCGGGTGTGGCGCCACCGAGGGTGATGTGGTTACCGCCGCCCGTTCCGCTGTGCGTGCCGTCGACATCGAACGATTCGGTGCTCAACCGGGCCAGCCGCGCCTGCTCGTACAGGGTGGACAGCAGCTCGGACTGCTCGGCGAACGAGACGGTCGGCTGCACGTTCACCTCGATCACGCCGGGATCGGGTGTCACCGAGAAGGTGCGCAGCCTGGCGTCGACGGGTGGGGCGTAGCCCTCCAGCACCACGGGTCGGTCGACCGCTACCGCCGCGGCCTCGATCCGTCGGACCAGGTCGAGGAAGTCGTCGAGTTCCTCGATGGGCGGCAGGAATACGTGTAGTCGACCGTTGCGTACCTCGCCCACCAGCGCGGTCGTCGGTTCCCAGTCGGCGGGTTGCACCACAGCGGGTGGCTCGGTGCGAGCAACGGTCAGCGGCTCGGCGAACAGTGGGTCGCGGTCGGGGCGATGGGTCGGCGTGTGCCAGGACACCGAGTCGAGTGGCAGCCGCAGCCCGGCCGGAGAATCGCCCTCCGTCAACACGATTCGCCCGGCGGGCTGGTCGACGGAGACGCCGCGGCGCAGCCGCCAGTCCGCGCTCGCCCAGCCGGTGCCGTCGTCGCGGCGATACAGCGACAGCACGTAGGCCGTCGGTTCGCTGACCTCGGTGTCGAGTCGGGTCAGCAGTTCCTCGCGGGCCTGCGCCGAGTCCAGATCCGGGTCGAGATCGTCGACCGGGTCGACCGGATCTCCCTCGGGGGCACGGACTTTCCCGGCCAGGCGGAGCAGCGGATCCTCATACGCCGGGCGGACCTGCCCCGGCGGCAGGCCGAGGCTCGCCGTCACGTGCGCGATCAGGGCTCGCGCGGCGTCGGGTTCGAGGGGTGCGTATGTGCGGTGTGCGGCAGTCGCTTCGGTGACCTCGGATAGCTGCGGACCGCCCTCTGTGAGTACACCGGCCTGTCCCGAGGGCTCGGGTGATCGCGTCGCCTGCGTTGCATCGGCGCTCGCTGCGGTCGAAGTTATTGTGGTACTGGGCTTTTCGCTGGAACCCGGTTGCCCTACCCGCACGAATTCGGGCGACTTGCCGTGCTGCCCGAACGATGTCCACGGGTCGGTGAGCAGATCTTGCCGGGTCCACGTCGGCTCACCATCGTCCCGCCACGCGACCGCGATCTCCCAGCGCGGCAACGGCTCTCCCGGATACCACTTGCCCTGCCGATACTGCACCAACCCGGTCGGCGCATAGATCCGCCGCAACCGATCGGCGAGATCGACCGCGCGCTCGCGCTTGTGCGTGCCATCGGCCTCGGTGGTCCACTCCGGACCGGTCTGATCGTCGATGGAGACGAACGTCGGTTCGCCGCCGACGGTCAAACCCACGTCTTCGGCGGCCATCCGCGCGTCGACCGCGGCACCCGACGCGGCGATCCGCTCCCACTGAGATCCGGTGTAGGGCAAGGTAACCCGAGGATCCTCGTGGAACCGCCGGACGGTATTGGAGAACTCCATCGTGGCGACGGTCGGCTCGGTCGCCCCGGTGATAGGTGCGGAGGACACCGGATGCGGGGTAGCCGCCAGCGGGATGTGGCCCTCCCCCGCGAACAGCCCCGACGTGGGATCCAGCCCGACCCAACCCGCGCCGGGCAGATACACCTCGGTCCAGGCGTGCAGATCGGTGAAGTCGGCGGGCGGACCCGACGGCCCGTCCAGCGACGGCACATCCTGGGCCAGCTGCACCAGATATCCCGACACGAACCGTGCCGCCAGCCCGAGCTCGCGCAGGATCGACACCAGCAGCCAGGCCGAGTCCCGGCACGATCCGAGCGCGCCGCGCAGCGTGTGATCGGGCGTCTGCACACCGGCTTCCAGCCGGATCGTGTAGCCGACGTCGTGCCGCAGCGCGTGGTTGAGGTCGACCAGGAAGTCGATGGTGCGCGGCCGATCCGCCACGCCGTGCGCGCGTACCCAATCCTTGACCAGCGCACCGGGTCCGGACCCCGGCCCCGACTCGTCCACCGGCCGCAGGTACGGCTCCAGATCCGCGAGCAGTTCCGCGCTGTACTCGAACGGATAGTGCTCGGCGTAGTCCTCGATGAAGAAGTCGAACGGATTGACCACCTCGAGGTCGGCGATCAATCCGATGGTGATCGACAACTCCGGTGTGGGCTCCGGAAACACCAGTCGCGCAAGGAAATTGCCGAACGCGTCCTGCTGCCAGTTACAGAAGTGCTCGGCGGGCGTCACCCGCATCGAGTAGGCCTCGATCTTGGTGCGCGAATGCGGCGCCGGGCGCAGGCGCACGACGTGCGGATGTACCTGCACCGGCCGGTCGAAGGTGTATATGGTCCGGTGTTCGAGCGACACCTTGATGCCCATGCAGCAAGTTCACCACATGGCGGACGCGGTGTCAGACACAATCGCGCAGCGTTCGCGCCGATGCCGAACTGCGCAAACGACGGCCGCCGTCCGACACACGGCACCAACGTCCCCCAGCGTGCGGCCCGGGAGTGGTAGACCGAAGATAACGAACCGATCTCGTCTGGAGGTCACATGCGCACGCCGGATTGTTCGTCCTGCGAATCCGCCGTCGACCACTGCCACGGCACCCTGATCGTCCATTCGACCAGGCTCACCGAATGCACCGAGGGCGACTGCGTGGATCTCGACTATGTCAGGCATACCTTCGTGGTGGACTGCGCCGACGTGGCCGGTGGCTGCGCCTGCGCCGAGCCCGAGACGGCCCGTCGCCGGGCCTGAACGGCCGCGTACGTACCCTGTCCGGGTGAGCTATGACCACATCTTGCTGCCGTCCGGTGTCGCGTCATCGATCTCCGAGGTCGACGCTTACCTCAATACTCAGCAGGGACTCCCCCAGGCGGGCCTGGTCGCGCAGATCGCGGCCGAGCTGAACAAGGCCAACTCGGAAGTTCCCGAGGACGACAGCTTCCTCAGCGTGCACCCGGTCGGCGGCGTGCCGACCGGCGCCGCACTGCAGGTGCCGAGCCCGTACGACGCGATCGGCTTCGTCCGGCAGCTGCTCTTCGCGATCGCGACGCCGCTGGACTACGCGATCTACGATCCGCAGTTGGCCTGGCTGATCGACCCGGCCGGGCACGTGCCGGCCACGGTCACCCACGGCGGCGCGGGCGAGTTTCCCTACCTGACCAAAACCCTTGCCGATCAGTGGGTTTCCGAGCTGGCCCCGCCGAACCCGTACCTGGTGGTGGAACGCGACGAGCAGGTCTACATGCAGACCTACCGGGAGAAGACCGGCGCGTTCACCCTGGAGTACCGAGATGGCGCCCCGGACAAGCACTTCGGCACCACGGTGCTGGACGCGCCGACGGTGTCCGCGCTCATCTGGGACTGGGCCACCGACGACCGCACCCGGATGCAGAACCTGCCGTGGTCGCGGGTGGAACTCTGACTCACTGGTTCTGCACAGCCAGGCGGCCGGCCAGCGCGATGAACGAGACGCCGAATACCCGGCGCATCCAGGTCACCACGGCGGGCCGGGAAATGACGTGGTTGCGCACCGCGGCCGCGCATACGCCGTAGACCGCGAACACCACGAACGTGGCGGCCATGAAGATCCCGCTCAGTTCGAGCATGCGCGCCAACGCGTTCGGTGATCCGTTCGGCACGAACTGCGGCAGGAACGCGAAGAAGAAGATGGTCAGCTTCGGATTGAGGATGTTCAGCAGCACCGCCGAGGTGATCACCTTGCGTGCCGACTGGGTGACCTGCGCGCTGTCCTCGGGCACAGTGAGCGCGCCCTTGTCCCGGAACGTGCTCCACGCCATGTAGATCAGGTACGCGACGCCGAGGTACTTCAACGTCTGGAACGCGACCGCGCTCGCATTGAGCAGCGCGGCCAAGCCGGTGATCGCCGCGACCATGTGCGGAATGATGCCGAGGGTGCAGCCGAACGCCGCGATCACACTGGCCTTCGTTCCCCTGGAAAGTCCAGCTGCCAGGGTGAACAGCGCGCCCGTGCCGGGAGTGGCGACGATGACGAGCGTGGTCAGCATGAATTCGATGCTCATCCCCGTGACAGTAACCCGTCAGCGGGGCACCGCAACCCCCTTAATTCGGGGCTGGACCTGCGGCGAAAGTTAGAGCGCGCGCCGTCCGGACAGCGCGCGGCCCAACGTGAGTTCGTCCGCGAATTCCAGATCGCCGCCCATCGGCAGGCCCGACGCCAGCCTGGTCACGCTCAGGCCGGGGAAGTCGCGCAGCATCCGCACCAGGTAGGTGGCCGTCGCCTCGCCCTCGGTGTTCGGGTCGGTCGCGATGATCACCTCGGTGACATCGATGCCGTCCTCTTGATTGCCGATGCGCGCCAGCAACTCCCGGATGCGCAGCTGGTCCGGCCCGATCCCGCTCAGCGGGTCGAGCGCGCCGCCGAGCACGTGGTATCGACCACGGAACTCACGGGTGCGCTCGATCGCCTGCACGTCCTTGGGCTCCTCGACCACGCAGATCATGGTGCGATCGCGGCGCGCGTCGGCACAGATGCGGCACTTCTCGCCGTCGGACACCGTGCCGCAGACAACACAGAACTGCACACCGTCGCGCACCTTCTGCAGGGCGGCCTGCAGCCGGTCGATTTCCGGCGGCTCCACCTGGAGCAGATGAAAAGCGATGCGCTGCGCGCTCTTCGGACCGACGCCGGGCAGCTTGCCCAGCTCATCGATCAGATCCTGAACCGGACCCTCGTACAACGGCTATGTCCTCGTGGCTATCAGAAGTCCGGCAGCCCGGGCAGCGAGCCGCCGCCGAGCCCACCCGAGAGCGGGCCGAGCCGCTCGGCCGCCAGCTGCTGCGCGTTGGCCATCGCGTCGTTGACCGCGCCGATCACCAAGTCCTGCAGCGTCTCCACGTCCTCCGGGTCGACCGCCCTTGGATCGATGGTCAGCGCGACGACCTCGCCGGACGCCTTGATGGTGACCTTGACCAGCCCGCCGCCGGCCTGACCATCCACCTCGGCCGCGGAGATCTCGGCCTGGGCTTCCATCACCGCCTGTTGCATCTGCTGCGCTTGGGCGAGTAACTGCTGCATGTCGAACTGACCACCGGGCTGCACGGCATATTCCTCTCTGGGGAAAGTGTCATTCGCCAGCCTAGTCCCTGATCCGGGGACGACGCCGCGCCGCCTCGACCGAGCGCTGCGTCCGCGCGCCCGAAATCCGTTCGGCGATACAGCTCCCGACCGGTCGTTATGCCTTAGCGGCATGACCGGTAACAGGTTGAGTACGGCCGGGTTCAAGGCAACAAGATCGACCTACCATCGGGAGACAGGTCGGGAGTTCTGGAGTTACCGATATGAGCACGATGAGGGCGCGTTTTCTGAGCACTGCAGTGCTTTCACTGGGGGTTCCCGGCATCTTCCTCGGTATAGCCGCGCCGACGGCGACCGCCGATTCCGGTGTCACCGCGGCGGCCGCCGACTACGGCGGAGGTTGTGTCCTCTACCCGGACAATCCCGCGGCCACGATCGACTCGCTGCGCTTCCGCTGTGGACCCGAACAGCAGGACGCCATCTTCCGGGACGCGGACCGCGGCGACGTGCCGATGGGCGTGAAGAACGGCTGGGTGACCAGGCCACCGGCGATCCAGGGCATCGCGCCCGCATTCTGGATCGGCAAGACCTTCTATACCGGCCCGGACGGCGGCACGCTGACCAACCGGGTGACCGGCGCGGGCTACGAGGCCTGGCCCGCATACGTCTACACGGCGCCCGCGATGCTCGACGGCAAACCGACCTGGGCGCTGAACTACGACCCGTCCCCCACACCACAGGTCTACGACGAGATCCGAGAGGTCACCCCCGGCGTCTGGTTCGGCTACTCGTGGTGGCGCGGCTTCTTCCAGAACACCCTCCTGCTCACCTTCGTGTTGACCTAGGAAGCGCATGCGCGAGGGCGCATTTCGAGGGGAAGTTGACTCTCCCCTCACTGGAGGGTGTTCGCTGAAGGCATGACAGCGACCGTCTCCATCGGGGAGTTCGCCCGGCTGACGTACCTGACCGTGAAGACGCTCCGGTACTACCACGACATCGAGCTGCTCGAACCGGTCGAGATCGATACGGGGTCCGGCTATCGGCGCTACTCGACCGACCAAGTGGCACAGGCCCATCTGATCCGGCGCCTGCGCCAGCTCGACATGCCGCTGCCGGAGATCAAGGCCGTGCTGGCCGCGCCGGACGACGACATCCGCAACGCCGCGCTGCGCGCGCACCTGGAGCGGATGGAGGCCGAGCTGGCCAGAACCCGGTCAGTGGTGGCGTCACTGCGGTCGCTGCTCACCCCGTCCGCGCC
Organism: Nocardia sp. NPDC050175; assembly: GCF_044459885.1. Lineage (NCBI taxonomy): Bacteria > Bacillati > Actinomycetota > Actinomycetes > Mycobacteriales > Nocardiaceae > Nocardia > Nocardia sp. NPDC050175. The sequence continues at coordinate 94,455 of NZ_JBITJI010000002.1, read as the reverse complement.
GATCGCCGTCGAATACCGCTCGATCCCCGCCTTTTCCGCGCTGGCGCTCACCGAGGTGGTCAGCAGGGACGACATCGGCCCGTGGTGTGCGGCCGCGTACCCGCTGCTGCATCAAACGCTGGCCGCGGCGGGCATCGAGCCCGACGGCGTCGACGGCGCCACCTACTCGATGGAGTTCTTCGAGAACGACATCGGCGAGGTGGTGGCCTACGTCCCGATCCCGGCCACCGCCCGGATCGAAGCGGCCGATCGAGTCTCGGTCATCGAGATGCCCGCGCGCCGATTCGCCATCGCACTGCACGAGGGAGATTTCGAGGACTTCGACCGCACCTACGGCGCACTGGGCAGTTATGTCGCCGAACACGACACCGCATTGGCCGAGCCAGTGCGGGAGCGCTACCTGCTCAGCCCCGACGACACCGACGACCCGAACACCTACCGAACCGAAGTCTGCTGGCCGATCGGCCTGCTCTGAGAAGTGGAGAACCCCATGACACTGTCCCTCGCACACATCACCATCGACAGCAACGACGCCGCCGCCCTGGCCGGATTCTGGTCCGAGCTGCTCGATCAGCCGGTGGATGAGGGCTCGTCCGCGCAATTCGCCACCGTCGGCAGCGCGGCCGGGCTGTCACCGGTGCTGATGTTCATCCAGGTGCCCGACAAGACCCCGGGCAAGAACGTGATCCACCTCGACTTCCACGCCGAGGACTGGCATCAGCACATCGAGCGCGCGGTCAGCCTGGGCGCCAAGCGGATCGGCGACTTCGACGAGTACGGCGCGCAGTGGACAACGCTGGCCGACCCGGAGGGCAACCTCTTCGACATCGGCGCGGCGTAACCACCCGACTCGAAAGCGCAGCCCGACACGAGGGGTCGGGCTGCGTTCTTCGTGATGACTTGTGCGTCAGGCGAGTTCGCGCTGCAGGTTGCCCAGCACCTCGGCCTGGATCTTCTTCAGGCCGAGCGGCGCGAAGATGCCCTCGAAGATGCCCGCCACGCCGCCCGCGCCCTGCCAGGTGGTGCGCAGGGTGACCTGCGCGCCCGCGCCGTCCGGCGTCACGGTCCAGGTGTTGACCATGGTGGAGTTCGAATCGCGCTCGGTGACAATCGAATCCGACACCGTCACGACCGCGTGCACGTTGCGCGAGCGCTTCTCGGTGGCCTGCAGCGTCCACTCGGCCACGGTGCCCGCACCCTTGCCGCCCTCGACCACCTTGTAGTCGTGGTAGTGCGACGACAGAATGCGCGGCCGCACCGTCTCGTAGTCGGCGATCGCCGCGAGGGTGCGCTGCGGGTCCGCCGCAACGGTGATCGAACTGCTGGCGCTGACCTGTCCCACAATGAGCTCCTTGTCCGGGTACGGTATGTCGACCGGTCTCCATCCTGCCCTGTAGCGGCCACCACACCGCATGCCGGTCGAATCGTGTGGCGAACTTCTCCGAGCCGGTCGGTATTCCGGTTCGCAACATATGCGTGACATTTCTCCCGAGACCCTGCCCTCGCGGTGGTCTCACACTGAGGTGCGTACTAGCGTCGAGGGGTGGCAGTGAGTCTGTTGGGGAAGGCCGGACACGCTCCGGCCGCGCACGAATCCGGGTTTGCCGCGCATCGGGCTGGAGTGGACCGACTCCTGGCGAGTTATCGCGCGATTCCCCGGGACGCGAACGTGCGGCTGGCGAAGAAGACCTCGAACTTGTTCCGGGCCAGGGCGAAAAACCCCGCGCCCGGCCTCGACGTATCCGGGCTGGCCCAGGTGATCACGGTGGACCCGGTGGCGAAAACCGCCGACGTGGCAGGCATGACCACCTACGAGAACCTGGTCGCCGCGACCCTGCCCTACGGCCTCGCGCCGTTCGTGGTGCCGCAGCTCAAGACGATCACCCTCGGCGGCGCGGTGACCGGCCTCGGCATCGAGTCGACCTCGTTCCGCAACGGCCTGCCGCACGAGTCGGTGCTGGAGATGGACATCCTGACCGGGTCGGGCGAGATCATCACCGCCACCCCGGACAACGAGCACGCCGACCTGTTCCGCGGCTTCCCCAACTCCTACGGCACCCTCGGCTATTCGGTCCGGCTGAAGATCGAGCTGGAGACGGTGCGGCCGTACGTGGCCCTGCGTCACCTGCGCTTCCACGATCTGCGCGAGCTGGAGCGGACCCTGGCCACCATCGTCGACGAGAAGACCTACGACGGCGAGCGGGTCGACTACCTCGACGGCGTGGTGTTCACCGCCGACGAGAGCTACCTGACCCTCGGCCGCCAGACCGACGAGCCCGGACCGGTCAGCGACTACACGGACATGGACATCTTCTACCGGTCCATCCAGCATGACGACGCAGTGCCCAAGCGCGACCGCCTGACCATCCACGATTACCTGTGGCGCTGGGACACCGACTGGTTCTGGTGCTCGCGCGCGTTCGGCACGCAGAACCCGAAGATCCGCCGGTTCTGGCCGAAGCGCTACCGGCGCAGCAGCTTCTACTGGAAGCTGATCGCGCTCGACCACAAATACAACATCGCCGACAAGCTGGAGGCCCGGCAGGGCAACCCGCCGCGCGAGCGCGTGGTGCAGGACATCGAGGTGCCGGTGGACCGCACCGCCGACTTCGTCGAATGGTTCCTGCGCGAGATTCCGATCGAGCCGATCTGGCTGTGCCCGCTGCGGCTGCGCGAGACCGACGCGCCCGCGACGACCGAGCGCACCTGGCCGCTGTATCCCCTCGAGCCGAACCGGACGTATGTCAACGTCGGGTTCTGGTCCGCCGTCCCCACCGTGCCCGGACAGCAGGAAGGAGCGGCCAACCGTGCGATCGAGCGCACCGTGACCGACTTCGACGGACATAAGTCGCTGTACTCCGATTCCTACTACGACAAAGATGAGTTCGCGGCGCTGTACGGCGGCAACATTTACACCGAATTGAAGAAACGCTACGACCCAGACCAGCGGCTGCTGGATTTGTATTCGAAGGCGGTGCAACGCAAATGACGACATTCAAGGACCGTTCCGACGTCTTAGGTGACCTCGGAGCCAAACTCAGCATTGCCGAGATCTTCGAGACGCTGATCGACGGCGAGGTACCGATCCGGCTGACCGCCTACGACGGCAGCGCGACCGGTCCCGAGGACTCGAAGTACGCGCTGGACATCAAGACGCCACGCGGCATCAACTACCTGGCGACCGCGCCCGGCGATCTCGGCATGGCCCGCGCCTACATCTCCGGCGACATGACCGCCGACGGGGTGCATCCCGGCGATCCCTACGACATTCTCGCGGCGATGGACGGGCTGAAGTTCCACCGCCCGTCCGCGCTCGCGCTGGTCACCATCGCCCGCTCGCTGGGCTGGGAGCGGCTCAAGCCGATCGCGCCGCCGCCGCAGGAGACGCTGCCGCGCTGGCGCCGGATCGCGCTGGAAGGCCTGCGGCACTCCAAGACTCGCGACGCCGAGGCGATCCATCACCACTACGACGTCTCGAACAAGTTCTACGAGTATGTGCTCGGCCCGTCGATGACCTACACCTGTGCGTGTTACGGCGACGAGGACTGGACGCTGGAACAGGCGCAGGAGAACAAGTATCGCCTCGTCTTCGAGAAGCTGCGGCTGAAGGAAGGCGACCGGCTGCTCGACATCGGTTGTGGCTGGGGCGGCATGGTCCGCTACGCGGCCAAGCGCGGCGTCAAGGTGATCGGCGCGACGCTATCCGCCGAGCAGGCCGAGTGGGCGCAGCAGAAGATCGCCGAGCAGGGCCTGTCCGAGCTCGCCGAGGTGCGTCACTCCGATTACCGCGACATCGCGGAAGGCGAGTTCGACGCGGTGTCCTCGATCGGGCTGACCGAACACATCGGTGTGCACAACTACCCGTACTACTTCGACTACATCAAGACCAAGCTGCGCGACGGCGGCCTGTTCCTGAATCACAGCATCACCAGGCCGGACAACACCAGGACCACCAAGGCCGGCGACTTCATCGACCGGTACGTGTTCCCGGACGGCGAGTTGATCGGCTCCGGCCGGATCATCTCCGAGATCCAGAACACCGGCCTGGAGGTGCTGCACGAGGAGAACCTGCGCGAGCACTACGCGCTGACCCTGCACGAATGGTGCAAGAACCTGGTCGCGAACTGGGACGCGTGCGTCGCGGAGGTCGGCGAGGGCACCGCGAAGGTGTGGGGCCTGTACATGGCGGGTTGCCGACTCGGCTTCCAGCGCAACGTGGTCCAGCTGCACCAGGTGCTCGGCGTGAAACTACCGGCCGACGGCGACTGGACGGTCCCGCTGCGCCCGTGGTGGCAGCCGTAATTTTCGCAGCGCTGCCCGTCCTAGTCCAGGAGTTCATCCAGGAATAGGGCGGGCAGTTCTATGTCGCCGGTATGTGCTGCGGCGGAAGGCATTTCGGCGCGCAGCACGCGCAGGATGGAGACCACGCCCGGGCCCGCGTCGAGTAGTGGCCTTGTCCAACCGAGTTCGACACAGGTGGCGGCCGCGGGCAGCAGCAGGCCGGTGGCCTCGCCGACCCAGCCCGAGGCGGCGAGGCATTCGGCGAGCAGCAGCGACGCGTCCAATTGGGCTCGGGGACGGCCCTTGTCGAGCATCCGGCCGTGCAGCGCGCGCGACCGGCGGACCGCGCGATCGTCCGAGCCGATCCGGCCCTTGGCCAGCAGGGTGCGGATCGCGGCGACCTCCTCGGCCTCCGCGGTGAGCACCGCGGCGCCGGTCATCCGGTGGCCCGCATGCAGTGGCGCGGAAGGGGATTCGGTGCCCCCGAACTGATCGTCGGTGTCATCGATCGGCAGGCCGAGCCGCAGCCGTTCGGCGCGGATGTGCGCGGCGAGCCGGAACAGCCTGTTGTCGTTGGCGATCCGCGCGCCCTCGTCGAGCCTGGTCGCGGCCGTGAACAGGTCGCCGCGCACCGCCTTGACCCTGGCGCCGATGACGAAGGTCGAGATCAGGAAGTCCACCGGGCCGACCCTGGCGACCAGCTGATGGCTCTCGTCGAGCAGCCGGTCGGCGGTGTCGAGATCGCCACGGCGGTAGTTCAATTCGCCGAGCATCGCCGAGGCCACCCGCAGCGAGTGCGAGCGCGGGCCCGACCGCTGCTTGGCGACCTGCCACGCCTCCTGGAAACACTCTGTCGCCGTGGCGATGTCGAGCTGCTCGTAGGCGGCCGCGCCGCGCCCGCACAGACCGAACACCGCGCCGAGTGGATCCTTGGACCGCGCGTGGTAGGGCGCCGCCCAGTCTTGGATCGCACGGGCACCGTCGAAGTCGAACTCGCACAGTCGCACGAACGAGGTCAGATTCGCCGCGGTCGACACGGTCCAGGCGGGCAGCTCGTCCGGCTTCTTCAGGCAGTCCGCGACCCGGTCGAGCACGCCGTCGGTGTGGTCGCGGGCGATCTGATCGGCGGCGCCGATCACGGCGGCCTGGCAGCGCTGCTGACTCACGTCCTCGTCGGTGGCCGAGCCGCGGGCGAGGATGTTCGACAGCCTGCCGAGCGCCGTCCGGGCCGCGCCGGACTGCTGCAGGTTCACGTTGGCCCTGGCCACCGCCATCAACAGCTTGGACCGCGAAGCCACCTGCTGCATCGGCAGTTTGGAGACCGAGCCGAGCAGCGTCGCCAACCGGGACCGGTCGATCAGGTCCATGCCGCCGGTCTCGAGCAGATCGAGGGCCATCTTGAAATCGGTGGCGGCGAGCGCGTGATCGACCGATTTGCGCAGCAGCTGATGCTCGGCGTACCAGCGGGCCGCCTTGCGGTGCAACGACTTCAGCCGACCCGGCTGGGCGCGTTCCAGCCGCGCCCGCAGATGTTCGGCGAACAGCGGCTGCATCCGGAACCACTCCGGGTCGTGCACGATCCGGCGCAGGAACAGCTCGCGCTGCTCGGCCTGCTCCAGCAGTTGCTCGGCGCCCGCGTCCTCGGACAGCGCCGCGGCCAGCGAGCCACACACCCGCTCGGTCACCGAGATCGACATCAGGAAGTCGAGCATCCTGGGTTCCAGTGTGTCCAAGACGTTTTCGGCGAGGTACTCGCGGATGCCGTGATTGCCCTCGGACAGATTGGCGATCAGCTGTGCCGGGTCGGCATTGCCGCGCAGCGACAGGCTGACCAGCTGGATGGCGGCGGGCCAGCCGTCGGTGGCCGCGTGGATCTGCTCCACCTGGGTGTCGCTGAGCGGAAACCCGTGGTGCTGCACCAGGATCTCGTTGGTCTCCTCCGTGGTCAGGCGCAGCGCGGCGGAGCCGATCTCGACCAGTTCGTCGTGCACCCGCATCCGGCTGGTCGGCAGGCCGGACTGCTCCCGGCTCGTCACCACGAAGCGCAGATGGTGACATCCGTTGTCCAGCAACGCTTCCATCGCCCGGTGCGCGCCCGCGTCGGTGACCCGATGCCAGTCGTCGATGACCACGACGACCGTGCTGCCACTGGCATGGATTTCGTCGATGAGCGTGGAGATCACGAAGGCGCCCGCGTCGGCGGGCCGTTCCTCCAGCGCCTGATCCAGGCCCGCGCCCACGTCCGGGCGGACCCGGCGGATCGCCTGGATGAGATGGGCGAGGAACCAGATCTCGTTGTCGTCGTCGCGATCGATGCCGATCCAGGCGACCGGGATGCCGCGGTCGGTCAGGTCGGTGCGCCACTGCGCGGCCACGGTGCTCTTGCCGAAACCGGCGGGCGCGTGGATCACGGCGAGCCTGCGCCGGCCGCCCGCCCGCAGGATGTCGAGCAGTCGCGGACGCGGGACCGGTTCGCGAGCCGGGGTCGGCGGGCGGAACTTGGTGGCCGCGGTCGGCGGCAAGGTGGTGGCCGAGCCGGTGGTGCCGGTCTGCGCGGTCAGCGCCGGGCGCAGCGTCAGCGGCCAGCTGCGCCGGGCCGTCACCGCGGGCCTGGACTTGGTCGAGGCCGAGGATTCGGCGGGATGTGCCATCGGCTCGGGCGCGGCGATGGTTTCCAGCAGCGCCATCTCGTCGGGCATCTGATCGTGGTCGCGCTGCACCGCGCGCAGCAGCTGCCCGAAGTCGTAGGCCGACGGCGGCCGCTCGTCGGGGTCGGTGGACATGGCCTGCTGGATCACGTCGGCCACATCCGGTGGGATGTCGTGCGCGCGCAGATCCGGCACCGGCTGGGTGGTGATCCGCAGGAACTGCGCGACCACCTTCTCCCCCGCCTGCCGCTCGAACGCGGCGTGCCCGGTGAGCAGCGCGAACAGCGTCGCGCCGAGGCCGTAGACATCGGAGCGGATGGTCGGGTCGTCGCCCTTGAGCACTTCCGGCGCGGTGAACGCGGGCGAACCGGTGATCAGGCTGCTGGAGGTCTGGAAACCGCCGGGGATCCTGGCGATGCCGAAGTCGGTCAGCTGCGGCTCGCCGTAGCCGCTGAGCAGGACGTTCGCCGGTTTCACGTCGCGGTGCAGGATCTGGGCGCGATGCGCGCTCTCGATCGCGCCCGCCAGCTTCACCCCGGCCCGCAATGAATCGGCCCAGGTGAGCGGGCCCTGATCGCGGATCACCTGTTCCAGCGAGCCACGGGTGCAGTACGGCATGACGATGAACGGCAGCCCGCTCAGCGTGACGTCCACTTGCAGGATGTCGACGATATTCGGGTGGCCGGACAACCGGCCCATGGCCTGTTCCTCGCGCAGGAAGCGCTCGCGGCTCTCCAACTCGATTTCGGAGGAGAGCACCTTCACCGCGACCACACGTTCCAGCGCCCGCTGGATACAGCGGTAGACCACGCCGAAGCCGCCCCGGCCGATCTCCTTCGCTTCCGACAGGCCCATCGCCTCCAGCTCGTCGGCGATCCCGATGAGCGGGTGGCGCTGGGTATCCGAGTCGGCCGGAGTCGAGTCCGGGCCGACTTCCCCCGTCTGCGTCCGTGGATTCACGTGACCACCTCGAACTCATATCGAATCGGCGTCACCGGCGACCAATAAGCGCGCCGACCGACGGACATCACCCGAAACCCCGCGCGATGTCCGATATGTCTGCGCATACTCCAACGTAGCGCGGGCACGGCATCCGGTGGGAGAAGTTTCGGAACAGGATCTTTTCCACCTCAACCTTCCCCCTAATTCGCCCAGCTCAGCGCTCCAGCGCGGGCCTGGTGTCCGGTGCGATCAGGAACGAGATTCGTTCCATAACATTCTGCCGCTTGGTGTTGTGGAAGGACGCAATTTCCCAGCGACCCGCCTGTCGGACCAGCGTGTAGGTCTGCGTCTTCGACAGGTCCTCGGGCTTCTTGCGGTCGCCCTTGTAGGTGTCGCCTCGGCTGGTGACCACGGCGGTGTCGGCGCCGTAGAACCGGATGTCGAGGAAGGAGTCGGCCAGCTTGGTGCCTTTGAGGAAGCCGCCGAACAGGGCGCGGTGCCCCTCGGTGAGATCGGCGCGGCCTTGGTAGTGCGTGCCGACATAGCTGGTGTAGGTGGCGTTCTCGGTGAACAGCTTGCCGTAGGCGTCCGCGTCGCCGCGGCCCCAAGCCTCGGTGAGATCGTCGAGGAGAGCGCAGACCTCATGCAGTGATTGGGGTGTCGCGGCGGGGCCGGACGGAGTGATGGTGCTGCATTCGGTGGTGCCGAGGTTGTGCACGTCCGAGGTCTTGTCCAGGTATAGATAGCCGCCGCCCGCGGCGACGCCGAGGGTGATGGCCGAGGCGGCCAGTACGCGGGCGACGGTGCGGCGGCGGGGCTTGGCCTTGACGGTAACGGTCTGAATGTCGGTGGTGTTCATGGCTTTTCTCCGTTAGTTGCTTGGTGGGTGACGTCAGCGCTGGGCGGCGGGGCGGGCGCCGGGGGCGAAGCGGAAGGTGAAGCGCTCCATGAGCTTCTTGCGCTTGGTGTTCTGGAAGCTGGCGATCAGCCACTGCCCGTCCTGGCGGACCAGCGTGTAGGTCTGCACCTTGCCCAGCTGGTCCGGCGTCTTCGGGCTGCCCTTGTAGAGGTCGCCTCGGCTGTTGACCACCGCGGTGTCGGGTCCGTAGAGGCGGATGTCCACGACGTCCTCGGCCATCTTGGTGTCCTTCAGGAAGCTGTCGAACAGGGCACGGTGGGATTCGACGATGTCGGCGCGGCCCTGGAAGAGGGTGCCGAACCAGGCGGTGTAGGTGGCGTCCTCGGTGAAGACCGCGCCGTAGGCGTCGGCGTCGCCGCGACCCCAGGCCGCGACCATTTCGGCGAAGACGGTGCGGATTTCCTGGCTCTGCTGGTCGACGTTGTTGCTGCTCATGATGGCCTCCGTGGTAGATTCTCTTCTCAGAGGAGCTTTCTTCTTTGAAGAAGTCTCTTCGTTGAGGAAGAGATTACGAGATGGAGGTCCGCCGTGTCAACACCCCCCGCGCGATCGGATGCGAGCAAGGTCTATCAGCGGTATTTGAGTGCGGTGATGCTGCACGGACAGGCCGGCGCACGGGCCGTCGACCTGGGCGCGACCGATCTATATGCGCTGAACATCCTGGAGTTGACCGGGCCGATGACGCCGGGCGAACTCGGCACGCGCAGCGGATTGACCACCGGTCCGACAACACGGCTGATCGATCGCCTGGAAGCCGCGGGTTACGTGCGGCGCGTGCCGGTGCCCGGTGATCGGCGCAAGGTACTGGTCGAATTGGTCGGCACGCCAGCGGAATTGGACGCGGCACTGGCACCGGCCCGCCGTCGGATCGGCGAAATCGTCGGCGGCTATACGCCCGAACAGCGCGAAGTGCTGTTCGACTACTTCAATCGTGCCGCCGACGCGTTCCGCGACGCGACCGAGGATTTGCGCGCCGAGTAACTCGGCAACGCCGGAATTACTTGCGGCTCAACGACGCACCGCCCGCAGCAGATCGCGGGCGGTGCGGTGCGAGGTCCTAGCGGACGGCGAGGGCGATGAACTGGGTGATCTGGTTGTCGGCGAAGTTGTTGTCGCTCACCAGGATCAGCGTGCGTTCGCCGGAGGGCAGGCGCGGGCCCCAGGTCATGCCCTCGACGTTGTCGATGTTGCGCAGGCCGACGTCGGCCAGGTCGACCAGCAGGCGCTTGGTGACCGGGCGGGCGTTGCCGAGCGGGGCGTCCAGCACGTTGGTGGCGGCACTCAGGTCGGCCTCGTAGATCCGGATCTTGTTACCGACGCCGAAGACGAAAGAGCGTTCCAGGACAAGGATCTTCGACGGATCCACCGGGTCGACGGCCAGAATCGAGGAGATGCCGTTCATGCCGAGATCGGGCTGGGGACGGGACTCGGCGAACACCGGCTCCATCGGGTACGCGTACTGGGCGAGCAGCTGGCCGGACCGCGCCTGCACGGTGAGCCGCGAGGTCGCGCCCGCCGTCGTTGTGGCGAGCGGACCGTCCTGCAGCAGCGAGCCTTCCACCGAGGTCACGAACAGCGCGCCACCGGCGGTGAACGTCGCGCCCTCCAGCGCCAGGTTCTGCCGAGGACCCGAATTCGGCTGCATCCGTTCGTTGTTCGGAATCGGCAGCTCGGCCGCGAAGGTACCGTCGGGCCGCGCGACCCGGACCGAGGGGTCGGCGAGCACCGTATCGGTGCGCTCACCCTCCTGCGTCCAGAAGTAGTCACCGGTCCACGGGTCGACCCGAATCTCCTCGGGGTCCACCGACTTCGGGCCGTAGGCCACGCCCCCGGCGGTAAGCAGCGGCCGAGTGCCGGTGAAAGTCACCGGGCCGATACCGTTTTCGCCCACCGGGAAGCGAGCGGTGTAGAACCGGGCCGGATCGCGCTCGGAACGGTCGTCGCTGATCAGCACGTAATCGCCGGTGCGGGAATTGAAGTCGATCCCGGATAAGCCACCGACCGCGGTGTCTTGGAAGACCAGATCGTTGGGCACCACCTGCTCGCCGAGCAGCCGGACCGCGGGGCGCGCGTCCGGCGCCGCGGCGGCGGGCGCTACGCCGAGCGCCACCGCGATGCTCGCGACCACCAGAGCTTGCCCACGTCGTGCCTGTCCACGTCTCACGCGCTTCACGCTATCCACAATGCGGTACCAACAGGTGAACAGCACCCGAATCCGCCGAATAGCCCCGAAAACGGCGAAAGCCCGCCACCGCGAAACGCGGTGGCGGGCTTTACCGTTGGTGACTACTTACGCAGCGAGGCCGGAACCTCGAAACGCTCACCGTAGGTCTTGGCGAGCTCGTCGGCGCGAGCCACGAAGCCCGCCTGACCGCCCGGGTAACCGACGATGAACTGGTGCACACCACCGGTCCAGGCCGGGTAGCCGATGCCGAAGATCGAGCCGATGTTGGCGTCGGCGGTGGTCTCCAGCACACCCTCGTCGAAACACTTCTGGGTCTCGATCGCCTCGATGAACAGCATGCGGTCGATCAGATCCTGCAGCGGGACAGTGAAGTCCGCCGTGGTCTTGAAGTGATCGCGCAGGCCCTGCCAGATGCCGGTGCGCTTGCCGTCTTCGTCGTACTCGTAGAAGCCGGCCTTCTCCAGGCGACCCGGACGACCCTCGGACACCAGGTAGTCGATGACGTCCTGGGCCGGGTGCCGCTTCTTGCCCATGGTGGTGTCGCCGTGCTCGGCGGCCTCCTGGGTCTCCTTGGCGATCTTCTGCATGAGCTTGAGGTTCAGCTCATCCGACAGCTGCAGCGGCGCGGCCGGGTAGCCCGCCTGCAGACCGGCCTGCTCGATGGTCGCGGGCTCAATGCCCTCGGTGAGCATGGAGATGGCCTCATTGACGAAGGTGCCGATCACGCGCGAGGTGAAGAAACCGCGGCTGTCGTTGACGACGATCGGGGTCTTCTTGATCGCGAGGGTGTAGTCGAATACCCGCGCCAGCGCCTCGGGCGAGGTCTGCTCACCCTTGATGATCTCCACCAGCGGCATCTTGTCGACCGGCGAGAAGAAGTGGATGCCGATGAAGTCTTCCTTGCGCTTCACACCGGCGGCGAGACCGGTGATCGGCAGGGTCGAGGTGTTCGAGCCAAGCAACGCGTCCGGGGTGACGATGTCCTCGATCTCCTGGAACACCTTGTGCTTGAGCTCGGTGTTCTCGAAGACGGCCTCGATCACGAAGTCGACGCCGTCGAAATCCTTGGCGTCAGCGGACGGGGTGATCCGGCCCAGCAGCGCCTTGGACTTCTCCTCGGTGGTCTTGCCACGCGAGAGGGCCTTGGCCTCGATCTTCTCGGAGTAGTTCTTGCCGCGCTCGGCCGCCTCGATGGTGACGTCCTTGAGCACGACGTCGTAGCCGGCCTTGGCGGAGACGTACGCGATGCCCGCGCCCATCATGCCCGCGCCGAGCACGCCGATCTTCTTGATGTCCTTCTTCGGCACATCGTTCGGCCGCGAGCCACCGTTGTTGATGGACTGCAGGTCGAAGAAGAACGCCTGGATCATGTTCTTCGCGACCGGGCCGGTGAGCAGGTGCACGAAGTAGCGCGACTCGATGAGCGAGGCGTTGTCGATGTCGACCTGCGCGCCCTCGACCGCGGCGGACATGATCGCTCGCGGCGCAGGCATGTTGGTGCCCTTGAGCTGCTTACGCAGGTTGGCCGGGAACGCGGGCAGGTTCGCCGCGAAGGCCGGGGTGGACGGGGTGCCACCGGGGATCTTGTAGCCCTTCTTGTCCCACGGCTGCACGCCACCCTCGGGGTTGGCCTTGATCCACGCCTTGGCGGCGGGCACCAGTTCCTCGACCGAGCCGACGACCTCATTGATCAGGCCGATTTCCTTGGCCTTGCCCGGGCGGTACTTGTTGCCCTGCAACAGCACCTGCATGAGCGCGTTCTGCAGGCCGAGCATGCGCACGGTGCGGGTGACGCCGCCACCGGCGGGCAGCAGGCCGAGGCTCACCTCGGGCAGGCCGAGCTGCACGCCCGGCACGTCCGCGGCGATCCGGTAGTGGGTCGCCAGGGTGATCTCCAGGCCACCGCCGAGCGCGGCGCCGTTGATGGCGGCGACGACCGGCTTGCCGAGGGTCTCCAGGCGGCGCAGCGCGTCCTTGATGGTGAAGAGCTCTTCCATCACGCCCTGGCCGTCGCCCGGGCCGACCTGCATCATGTTCTTCAGGTCGCCGCCCGCGAAGAAGGTCTTCTTCGCCGAGGTCAGCACCACGCCGGTGATGTTGTCCTTCTCGGCCTCGAGCTTCTCGACGGTCGCGGTCATCGACGTCTTGTACAGCTCGTTCATCGTGTTGGCGCCCTGGTTCGGGTCGTCCATCGTCAGCGTGACGATGCCGTCCGAATCCTGCTCCCAACCGATCATGTTGGTTTCGGTGCTGGTCACAGCTCTGTGTCTCCCTTGATTCTCAGCTGTCGGTTGGGGTTAGACGCGCTCGATGATGGTGGCGACGCCCATGCCGCCGCCGATGCACAGGGTGATCAGCGCGTAGCGGCCGTTGCGGCGCTCCAGCTCATCGACCATGGTGCCGGTGATCATCGCGCCGGTGGCACCCAGCGGGTGGCCCATCGCGATCGCGCCACCGTTGACGTTCAGCTTCTCGTCCGGGACGTTCAGGTCCTTCTGGAACTTCAGCACGACGGAGGCGAACGCCTCGTTGATCTCGACGAGGTCCATGTCCTCGATCGTCAGACCCGCCTTGGCCAGCGCCTTCTTGGCGGCCGGGGTGGGGCCGGTGAGCATGATGGTCGAGTCGGCGCCGCTGGTCGCGGTCGCGACGACGCGCGCACGCGGGGTCAGGCCGGAGGCCTTGCCCGCCTCTTCGGTGCCGACGAGCACCAGCGCGGCACCGTCGACGATGCCCGAGCTGTTGCCACCGTGGTGCACGTGGTTGATCTTCTCGACGAAGTAGAACTTCTGCAGCGCGACCGCGTCGAAGCCACCCATCTCACCGATCACAGCGAAGGACGGGTTGAGCTTGGCCAGGTCCTCGGCGGTGGTGCCGGGACGCATGTGCTCGTCCTTGTCCAGCACGATGATGCCGTTCTGGTCCTTGACCGGGACGACCGACTTGGCGAAGTAGCCGCCGGTGGTGGCCTTGGCGGCCAGCTCCTGCGAGCGCACCGCGTAGGCGTCCACGTCATCGCGGCTGAAGCCCTCGATGGTGGCGATCAGGTCGGCCGAAACACCCTGCGGCACAAAGTAGGTGTCGTAGTTGGTGGCCGGGTCGAGCGCCCACGCGCCGCCGTCGGAGCCCATCGCCACGCGGGACATGGACTCGACGCCGCCGGCCAGGACCAGGTCGTCGAAGCCGGAGCGCACCTTCTGCGCGGCCAGGTTGACGGCCTCGAGGCCGGAGGCACAGAACCGGTTGAGCTGGAAGCCGCCGACGGTGTCGGGCAGGCCCGCCACGGTCACCGCGGTGCGGGCGATGTCCATGCCCTGGTCACCGACGGGGCTGACGACACCGAGGATCAGATCCGAGATCCGGTCTTCGTCGAGGTTCGGAAAGCGGCCGCGCAGCTCCTGGATCAGACCAACAGTCAAGTCGATCGGCTTGACCGAATGCAGCGAGCCGTTCTTCTTGCCGCGGCCGCGCGGAGTGCGGATGGCCTCGTAAATGTAGGCCTCGGTGGTCATATCGGAGTGTTCCTTCCTTAAAGGTGCGGCGGCCGGACGTCGTCCGTCCGAGCGCTCTGTGCAACGGCACCGCATACTGCGGTTTCACTGCGGGTAACCTCGCCGACCGGTCCTGCGACCGACCGTCCTGACGCTGTACAAAACGCGGCATGCGACGGCGGACGCAGGTTCCGATCGCCCATACGCCTGGGCATACCATAGAACCTCGTCGTACCGGAGCTCACGGCCACCCGTTCATACTACCGTGGTGTGCGAACTCCGGTTAACTTAACGTCCTGGCGGCGGTGCTTGTCAACCACTCAGCCGTGTGGCACCGAGCTCACTCTTCAGCAATTCGAGGGCAGCCTCGTCGGGGTCGCGCCGATCCTCCGGCGCCACCGGGACCGCCGCGGCCCGGATCATCTCCTCTTCGTCCTCCGGCGTGGTCTCCGGTACCACGCCGTCGGTCGCGCGGCCTACGCCGCCGCCTGTCCCGTTGCCGACCTGGGATTGCGCCGACTCGGGCGGCGCTGAATCAAAAGGGCCGGGATCATCCGGTAGATCGGGAAAATCGGGCGGCGGAATGTCGTCGTCGCCGAACGAGCGCGGCTTGTTCGCCGCCGCCGACTGGTCCGCCGCGGCGTTCTTGGCCTGGCTCGGCCGCGAGAAACGCGGTGGCGCAGGCGCATCCGACGCGCGCCCGGCCGCGTTGCCGGATTCACGCCCGGCCGGTTGCGCGGCACTGCGCTGGGGTTTCGCCGCGGCACCGGCCCGCTGCGTCGCCGCAGGTCGCGCGGCGGCACCGCCCGCTTCCCAGCGCACGTCGTGCTCGCGTCCGAGCACCGCGTGGACGGCGGAACGCACCGCGTCCAGGTTGCGCGGATCCGAGAGCCGCTGCGCCAGTGGCGCGTGCTGATGCGCGAACACGATGGTGTCGCCCTCGATGCGCGATACCGAGGCACCGGCCAGCATCGCCTGCACGGCGGCGCCGAACTCGCGCACCTTGGCTCGAATATCCGCCCAGGCGGCCTCGACCTCGCGCAGCAGATCCGCGTTCGCCCCGGCGGGGGCGGCCGACGGTTCTGGCTCGGCTACCGGATCGGGCTGTGCGGTATCGGCGGGTGACGCAGCGGCTGCCACCGGCTCCGGTTGCGCGGCGGTGGCCTGTTCGGCAACCTCCCCGCCAACCGACCCAGCTGCGGAAACTGCCTGCGCCGCTTGGTCTTCGGTGACCGCCGCAGCCGCAACGGGCTCGCGCGAACTCACCGGAACTTGCTCCGACACGGCACCCGCTTGCCTCGGCTCGAGCGCCGTGGCGTCAGCGGATTCGGGCTCGACCGGAGTCGACGCGCTCGGTCGATCGACCGAGCTGTCCGACGCGGCGGCAACGGGATCCGCACCGGCAGCAACGCCGACGACAGCGGGTCGGGTTGCCTCGGCCTCGCCGACCCCTTCGCCATCACGAGCAGGCTGCGCACCACCCTCGGCGGACGCGCCGGAGGCTGAAGCACTCGCGCCCGTAGGGATATCAGCGGGCTGCGCTTGCGCCGCCTCGCGACTGATCGGTGTGGCACCCGCGTCGGCCGAACTGTCAGCCAGTCGAGTTTCCCCGGCCTCGTTGCCACTTCGCGCAGCACCCGCGTCGCTCGTGTGGGAGGTCGGACTACCAGATGGTCGGGCTCCCGCCGCCGCGCCACCCATCTCGTGGTCACTCCGCGCGGCACCCGCATCGCTCGCGGAGGTCGCGCCAGCGGTCGAGGCACTCGATTCGATCCGACTGTCGACCGGTCGGGCTCCCGCTGCCTCGCCAACACTCTCATGGCTACTCCGCGCAGCACCTGCGTCGCTCGCGGCCGGGGCCGAAGGAGCGGCAGTTTCGCCGCGCGGTCCACCAGAACTCGCGCTGTCGGCAGCCGTCGGCGTACCACCCGTTCCCGCGGTCTCACGGCGGATCGCGGCCAGCGCCTCCGCGCCCCGTCGACGGGTCGATTCGCCCGATGTGGTGGCGGGCGCGACTCGCGGCGCTGCCGCGGCGGGTGCCGCGGCAACAGGCGCCGAGCCCGACGCTGCCGCGGGCACGGCGGCAATCGCCCCACCCGCGAACCCGCGCTCGAGCCGCTCCAACCGCTGCAAGGTCGCGGATTCGGCATCCGACACCGACGGCAGCAGCATGCGCGCGCAGACGACCTCGAGCAGCAGCCGCGGTGACGTCGCGCCGCGCATCTCGCCGAGCGCCTCGTGCAGCAACTCCGCATACCGAGCCAATGTGGCCGGACCGAGCCGCCCGGCCTGCTCGCTCATCCGATCGAGCACGTCCTCCGGCCCG
The DNA here is from genome assembly GCF_044459885.1 of Nocardia sp. NPDC050175. Lineage (NCBI taxonomy): Bacteria > Bacillati > Actinomycetota > Actinomycetes > Mycobacteriales > Nocardiaceae > Nocardia > Nocardia sp. NPDC050175. The sequence goes on along the minus strand of NZ_JBITJI010000002.1, from coordinate 77,663 downwards.
GAGACCAACCCGCGTTGGATGGCGTCGGGAACCGCGCGCATCAGGATCAGGTCGCGCAATCGCTCGAGCAGGTCGACGGCGAAGCGGCGTGGATCGTGCCCCGCCTCCATCACCCGGTCGACCGTGCCGAACAGTTCCGCGCCGTCGTTGTCTGCCAGCGCGCCGACCGCATCGTCGATCAGCGCGACATCGGTGACGCCGAGCAGCGACACCGCCCGCGAATAGGTGACGCCCTCGGGACCGGCACCGGCCAGCAGCTGGTCGAGCACGCTGAGGCTGTCGCGCGGCGAGCCACCGCCCGCGCGAATCACCAAGGGGTACACCGCTTCTTCGACGGTGACCTGCTCCTGGTCGCAGATCTTGCCGAGCAGTCCGCGCATGGTGGCGGGCGGCAGCAGCCGGAACGGGTAGTGGTGGGTGCGCGAGCGGATGGTCGGCAGCACCTTGTCCGGCTCGGTGGTGGCGAAGATGAAGATCAGGTGGGCGGGCGGCTCCTCCACGATCTTCAGCAGCGCGTTGAAGCCCGCCGTGGTGACCATGTGCGCCTCGTCGACGATGAACACCCGGTAGCGGGATTCGGCGGGCGCGTAGAAGGCGCGGTCGCGCAGTTCGCGGGTGTCGTCGACGCCGCCGTGACTCGCGGCGTCGAGTTCGATCACATCCAGGTTGCCGGAGCCGCCGGGACCGAGCGCGACGCAGGACGGGCAGACGCCACACGGCGTCGAGGTCGGACCTTGCACGCAGTTCAGCGATCGCGCCAGGATGCGCGCCGACGACGTCTTGCCACACCCCCGCGGTCCGGAGAACAGGTAGGCATGACTGATCCGGCCGGTATCAAGGGCGATGCTCAGCGGGTCGGTGACGTGCTCCTGACCCACTACCTCAGCGAACGTTGCCGGTCGGTACTTCCGGTACAGAGCCACGGCCAGAGGTTACCGGCGCGCACCGACAAAGAACATTCCCGCTGCGCGCCGGGCCCGGCGCGGCGAAACAGCGCCAGCGCAGACTTCGATATGTGATCCAAATCACAAGATTCCAAAGCCCTTCTTAACCCCCGCTGACCGACAGCGACAGCGGCAACGTATGAGCTAACGCTGACGAAGCACCGGTCGAACGCGGGAAAATACCGCCCAATTCCCCCTTGTAGACCGGAAAATATGTACCCATTCCCCGATTTACCGCAGGTTTGTGGAGATAACGAAAGCGTCAACGAGGGTGACACCGACGCAATCGGCTGGCTACCGTGGCAATCGGCAACTTCGGTAGCCAAACCTTCATCAGGTTGGTTGCCCCGGCCGGTCCCTCATCCCGACCGGGGCACAACCAAAGTTCCCGCACCGCCAAGTTCCAGCGCAACCGAGTTCCACATCCATCGGAGGAACTTCTCACCGTGCAAACGCCTGATGACATCGCCACCGCGTTGCTTTCCAGCACCGACTTCGCCGGCGATCGCTCCGCGGTAGACCTGCTGAGCCGCGCGATCAGCCCGCAGGACTTCGCGATCAAACGCGATTCGCTCCCGGTCGCCGCGGCGGCCGATCCCGCCACCTCCGCCGCCATCCTCGAACTCCTCGAACGCGGCCAGGTGCCCACGATGGCCGCCATCCGCACCCTCACCGCGCAGAACGAGATGCGCCACGAGGCCGAACGCATCGAGCGCCTCGGCCGCCGCGCCCAGCGCAGCATCGACGACTTCGGCCGTGCGCTGGCCACCCTGGCCGACGCCCACTGGACCGCGCACGGCATCGGCCCCACCCGGCGCGACGTGCTGTCCTCCGAACAGGTCATGTCGCTGATCCGGACCCGCATCGGCGACATCGCCCCCGCGGCGGTGAAACACCTCTGGCTGATCGAGCGCGCCCAGCGGGCCGGCTGGATCGCCTCCAACGCCAACGCCGGATCGCTGTGCGCCGGACGGCGTTTCCACTCCGATCAGTACGGCAACCGGGTCTCGCTGCGCCCGGTCAACACGATCGGCACCGCGGTGGCCGCCTACCTCGGCGACTACCTCACCGAGCACGATCGCGCCCCGCGCTGGTCCACCGTCGCCCAGGAACTGCGCGACGATCGCGGCCGCCGGGTCTTCCACAACACCGCCGACGCCCGCGTCCAGGAACTGTGGCTGACCACCGCCGAATGGGTGGCCATCCAGGACGAGCTGCCCGTCCCCGGCAAGCGTGGTCAGCGCGCGATCACCCGCAAGTCCCGCGCCTGATCGGTCACCGCCGAACGGCGTCCCTCGGCAAACATCCCATGTCCGGACTTGCGCGCGACTCGTGGACCAGCGCAAATCCGGCGGTGAGCATTCGGTAATTTCCTTGCAACGCACCTTGCGTGGAAGGAGCTCCTCGTGTCCACACCCCTGGATCCCGCGGCCACCGCCTGGCTGCTCGTCAGCACGGCCCTGGTGCTGCTGATGACACCGGCGCTCGCGCTGTTCTACGGCGGGATGGTGCGCTCGACCGGCGTGCTCAACATGCTGATGATGAACTTCATCGCGATCCCGCTGGTGACCGTCGCCTGGCTGCTGTTCGGCTACAGCCTGGCCTTCAGCGACGACGCGGGCGGCGGCCTGATCGGCAATCTCGATCACCTCGCCATGGCGAACATCGATCCGAGCACCCTGCACGGCGCGGTGCCGGAACTGCTGTTCGCCACCTTCCAGCTGACCTTCGCGATCCTGACCGCGGCGCTGGTCAGCGGTGCGATCGCGGACCGCGCGAAATTCGCCGCGTGGATGATCTTCGTACCGGTCTGGGCGCTGGTGGTCTACGCCCCGATCGCGCACTGGGTGTGGGGTCCGGACGGCTGGCTGGCCTCCTTCGGCGTGCTGGACTACGCGGGTGGCCTGGTCGTCGAGATCGCTTCCGGCGCTTCGGCACTCGCGCTCGCCCTGGTGCTCGGCCCGCGCATCGGTTTCAAGACCGATGCGATGCGTCCGCACAACCTGCCGTTCGTGCTGCTGGGTGCCGGTCTGCTGTGGTTCGGCTGGTTCGGTTTCAACGCCGGGTCGGCGCTGTCCGCGAATGGTGTTGCGGCGGCGGTCTTTCTGAACACCCTGGTGGCGGGCTGCCTCGGCATGCTCGGCTGGCTCGCGGTCGAGCAGATCCGCGACGGCAGGCCGACCACCTTCGGCGCGGCATCCGGCGTGGTGGCCGGCCTGGTCGCGATCACGCCGTCCTGCGGATCGGTGAACACGCTCGGCGCGTTGATCGTCGGGCTCACCGCCGGCGTGGTGTGTTCGTTCGCGGTCGGCTGGAAATTCAAGGCGGGCTATGACGATTCGCTCGACGTGGTCGGCGTGCACTTCGTCGGCGGCATCGTCGGCACGGTGCTGATCGGCCTACTCGCCACCCAGGTGATGACCGGCGGCGTCGAGGGGCTGTTCTTCGGCGGCGGGCTCGCGCAGCTCGGCAAGCAGCTGGTCGGCGTGCTCGTCGTCGCGGCGTTCGCGTTCGTGGTGACCTTCGCGCTCGGCAAGCTCATCGATCGCACCATCGGCTTCCGGGTGAGCCACGAAGACGAGACCGCGGGCATCGACTTCGCGCTGCACGCCGAGACCGCCTATGCCGAGGGCGTGCACGGCCACTCGCCGCGCCGGTTCGGCGAAGGGCATTTCGGCCAGGGCCAGCTGGGTGACCGGGATCACTGATCGCGCGGCGGTTCCCTCTGTTCGCGCAGGGTTAACGGCGTTACGCTAACGCCGTTAACCTATTGCGTCGAGCAAGGGAGCCGCGCGTGCTGATTCGGATTGCACAGATCGTCACCCGATATCCCCGGGCGATCCTGCTCGCCGCGGCCGCGCTCGCGATCCTCTGCGGAGTGTTCGGCGCGACGGCGGCGTCGCATCTGAAGTCCGCCGGATTCACCTCGCCCGATGCCGAGTCATCCCAGGTCGCGCGGCTGCTCGCGGACAATTTCGACGGGGCCGCACCGAACTACGTGCTGCTGGTCAGCTCGGACGCGGGCGCCGACGCACCGGCCACCCGCGCGGTCGGCCTGCACCTGACCGACACGTTGCGCGCCCGCGGCGACGTGAAGGGCGTGCAGTCGTACTGGACCGCGCCGCCCGCGGTGGCGTCCGCACTGCGCAGCACCAGCGGCAAGGAAGCCCTGGTCTTCGCCTATCTGACCGGCGACGACACGCAATCTCAGGTGGCCGCGGGCGAGCTCACCGAGCAGCTCACCGGAACCACCGACGGCATCACGGTCCGGCAGAGCGGCACCGCCGCCGTCTTCCACGATGTGAACAAACAGATCACGCACGACCTCGCCCTCGCGGAGGGCGTCGCGATCCCGGTGTCGCTGGTCGTGCTGGTGCTGGTGTTCGGCAGCCTGATCGCCGCCGCACTGCCGCTGACCGTCGGGATCTTCGCCATCCTCACCACCCTGGCGATCCTGCGGATGTTCACGCTGATCACCGACGTGTCCATCTACGCGCTGAACATGACCACCGCGATGGGTCTCGCGCTGGCCATCGACTACAGCCTGTTCATCGTCAGCCGGTACCGCGAGGAGCTCGCCAACGGCCTGGAACCGGTGGCCGCCACCATTCGCGCGGTGCAGACCGCGGGCCGCACGGTGCTGTATTCCGCACTGACCGTTGCCCTTTCGCTGGCCGTGCTGAGCATCTTCGACATCTACTTCCTGCGCTCGTTCGCCTACGCCGGCGTCGCGGTGGTCGCCGCGGCGGCCGCGGCGGCGATCCTGATCCTGCCCGCCGCGCTGGTACTGCTGGGTCACCGGGTGAACTCGCTCGACATCCGAGTTCCGTTGCGCCGCTTGTTCGGTCGTTCGGCGCCGGATCCGATGGCGCCGCAGGTGCCGGAGCAGAGCCGGTGGTACCGGATGGTGACCTGGGTGACCGGGCATTCCATCCCGGTCGCGGTGATCCTCGTTGCGCTGTTCCTCGCGCTCGGATCGCCTTTCCTCTCCGTGAAATTCGGCTATCCCGACGACCGGGTGCTGCCGACCAGCGCCGCCACCCGCCAGGTCGGTGACGTGCTGCGGGCCGAGTTCCCCGCGGCCAACGCGGGCAACAACACCACCGTCGTGCTGGACGGATATCAGGGCGGCCAAGGGCCGATCGGCGACTACGCCAAGGGACTGTCCAAAGCGGACGGTGTTTCGGCGGTGCTGTCCAGTGCGGGCGTCTACATCAAGGGCGGGCGAGTCGCCAACGGCCCGGCCGGAATGGCAAACAGCACAGGCGAATACATCAATGTGGCGACCCGGGTCGACCCGTTCTCCCCGGCGGGCGAGGCACAGTTGCGCGAGCTGCGCGCCGTACCCGCGCCGGGCGAGACGCTGTTCGGCGGGGGCGCGGCGATCAATGCCGATGCCCTCGACTCGCTCGGCAAGCGGCTGCCGCTGGCCATCGCGCTCATCGCGCTCGCCACCTTCGTTGTGCTGTTCCTTTTCACCGGCAGCCTGATACTGCCGCTGAAAGCCATTGTCCTCAACGTACTTTCGCTGGCCGCCGCGTTCGGCGCGATGGTCTGGATCTTTCAGGACGGTCACCTGTCCGGCCTGCTCGGCTTCACCCCGGTCGGCTACATGACACCGACGATGCCGATCCTGATGTTCTGCCTCGCATTCGGCATGTCGATGGACTACGAGGTGTTCCTGCTCTCCCGCATCCGCGAGGAATGGCTCGCCTCCGGTCGAGTCGTCGACGGCGTCACCGTGCGCACCGCGCAGGACAACGTGCACGCCGTCGCCGTCGGTGTCGCGAGGACCGGCCGAATCTTCACGGCCGCAGCGCTTCTCATGGCCATCGTGATGGGCGCGATGATCACCTCGAAGGTGTCGTTCATCCAGCTGATGGGCCTCGGTTTAACCTTGACCGTGCTCGCCGACGCCACCCTGATCCGCACCATGCTCGCACCGGCCCTGATGAAGCTGATGGGCACCTGGAACTGGTGGGCGCCCGCGCCGCTGGCCCGGCTGCACGCCCGAATCGGGTTGCGCGAGGACGCCGATCCCGATCCCGCCGAGCGGGTACTGGCCGGGCGCGAATGATCGGTTCGAGCAGGTCGCGCTCGGCCCGCGGCACCGGCGCTCAGTTGCGGGCCGAAATCCTCGACGCGGCAGGGGAATTGCTGGCCCGTACCGGGCACGCCGACGCGGTGTCGATCCGCGAGATCAGCAAGCGGGTCGGCGTCAGCGCGCCGTCGATCTACCGGCATTTCGCCGACAAGGACGAGCTCATCGAGGCCGTGGTGGTGCAGGTCTTCGAGGACCTGGACGCCGCGATCGCCGGCGAGTCCGATCCGTCGGTCTCGCCGATCACCCGGCTGTGCCAGCAAGGGCTGGCCTACGTCCGGTTCGCCAGAGAGCACCCCGAGCAGTATCGGCTGGCGACCATCCCGTCCGCGTCCGGCGGCGCGGTGGATCAGGTGCTCGGTAGCGGTGCGTTCCTGCGTTTCTCGCGGACGGTTCAGGAATGCATGGACGCGGGCGTGATCGCACCGGGCGACCCGCTGCCGGTCGTGCTCGACCTGTGGGCCGCCGCGCATGGAATCGCGTCGCTGCTGATCGCCAAACCGTTCATCCCGTGGGGCGATACCGAGGTGGTGGCGAACCGAGTGCTGCGGGCCGCGTGCATCGGGCATGTGGTGGTGGACATGATCGGAACTGATGCGGCACCGGACGAGGCTGCGGTGTGGCTCGACGACGTGCGCCGCAAGCTCTGACCCATCCGACGCGCTGTCGTCCATTGGAATCTGCCTGCGTTTTTCCCTCGTTCTCCTGGGCTTTCTCCTCGATGCTTTGCCTCGACAGAGCCATCTAGATGAGGGATTGCAGTACATGAGGATGAGGAAGCTCGCCGTGGTCGCGGCGCTGGTGACCATGGCGACCGGAGTGGCCGCAGGCACTTCGGTCGCGGCACCGCAGACCGACGCGGACCCGGTGAACTACACCGCGCACGCCACCGACACGTCATCGATCATCTCGACGGATTCCGGCTCGCTGGTGGTCGAGGACGAGGCCTTCAAGATCAAAGCCGCGGACGGGACCACCGTCGCGGCGACGCCGTTGAAGCTGAAGATCGACGACTTCGAATTCCCGATCGCCGCACAGATTTCCGACCGCACCGCGACACTCACCCCGCAGATCGACACCGAGCACGCCACCTACAAGCCGGTCGCGCTGCCGTTCGAGGACAAGGCGCCGTGGAAGTCCGAGTACGACCGTGAGCAGGCGGCCTGGAGCCGACTGACCAGCACGATCAGCGCGGGCGCCACCATCGGCACCCTGGTCGGCGGTCTCGGCGGCGCGGCCGTGGGCTGCGTGCTCGGCGGCATCCTCGGCGCCACCGCTGCCTCGGCCACCATCATCGGCCTGTTCGGCCCCTTCATCCCGGCCGCCGCCATCGGCTGCCTCGGCGGCATCATCGCCCTCGGCGCCCTCGGCACCGTCGCGGGCCAGATCCTGATCACCGCCCCGGTCGCCATCGGCGCGGCAATCCAGTACTTCACCACGATCAATGCCCCTTTCCAGGGTAAATGATCTGACCTGCGGAAATAGGTAAACTCGGCCTGCTGAACTGCGGGTTTACCCATTAATGTGATCTCAATCACAGACGGTCCTCGACGTCGGGACAGCATAGCGTGCCTGATGTCGGGGACATTCGTCGTTCGGGGATTCGGTGGCAAGCCCCGAAGGGGCGCGGCAGCTTCGTTTCACTGAACGCATCAACGGGTGCGTTCTGTCCCCCGAGTGATCCCTTGGGCGTTTCTCCCGTGGCCTTGGACTGGAGGGGCGTGGCCCGGTTTCGTCTCCACCGCCGCAGCAGGCGGTTGAGCTTGGCCTAACGCGAGCAGGTTCCTGACTTCGGCCGAAAGACCTTGAAGTTGGTTCTGCTCCAACGCCTTTGCCCGTTCCCGGGTTTCCTCGCGTGCCTTATCGGCCGCTTCACGTTCTGCTGCCTTCGCCTTGTCCGCCGCTTCACGTTCGACGCTGGCAGAGTCGGCTAGCGCTGGGGCGGCTCGTTCTCCGATCTCGACGGTTTCTCGCTCTTGGGGTCGATCGGGCACCGGGAACGGGAAGTCACGCAAAACCTGTTCACAGGCTTCGCGCTCGACTCTGGCGCGTGCCGCTTCGGGTGATTCTCGTTCCGGCGCAGTCTTTTCGGGTGCTTTGCCCGTGGACGGCTCTGGGCCGGACTTAAATCGAGCCTGAACTTCCTGTACGGCTTTCTCGGCAACTGCGCGGGTCGCCCGATCGCGCTCGGCCTGCGGCGTTTCACGGGTTTTCGCCCGTTCGGCCCGCTCTTGTGCCTGCTGAGCGCGTTCAGCTTGTATGCGTTGTGGAGCTTCGGCTCGGCCACGTTCAGCGCCTTGGCTGAACCTTCGCACCGCCTGGAACTTCTCCTTCGCCCCACGCGCCTTAGCGAGTGCGGCTTGTTTGTCCCGTTGCTTTTGAGCCTCTTGTGCCTTCGCTTCTCGCGCTTTTTCCCCGACACCCGGAAGTTCAAGCTGTTTGCCTCGCTCCGGTGTTTCGACCTGTCGGCCTCGTTCCAGATCCTTACCTATTGCCCAAATTGTGCGGGCATCGGTTCGCGAGATTTGCAGGTGTGTGAATCTATCCGGGAAATCGCGCTTCAACCCATTGATGAGTTCCTGGCACTCCTTCGAGATCGACTCACCCTCAACCGAACGCAATGTGTGACGATTGATCTCACCCCTGTCGAGAAGTTCCCGAACTCCTCGAAGCTGCTTTTCGTCCTTCCGTCCTTCGATCCGACCTGACTTTTCTTCGATCGAATCGGTGCGACTACGATCCTGCTCATTCCTGATTTTGTCGAACTGAATTCGTTCTGTGCGACCGCCGTTGTCTCGGAACTCATATTTGCGCGATCCCTGCGTGTATCCGGTTTCGCGGTCGCGAAAGAATCTGTCGGTACCGGTCTCGAAGATCTTGCCACGCTCATGGTTCGGGATTTGGTCACGATCCCGGCTGTAGCCGTCACTCATCAGGAGCCTACATTTACATCAGATTGTAATATTTTCGGCGCAGATCGGCGGTGATGTGAATGAAACCGTCACCGTATTCGATATTATGATCGATCATGGAGTCGACATAATCGAACACCGTTGATTCGTCTTCGTCGCCGTCGTAATCCACGTATCGCAGTGCCGGGTTTACGCCGCCGTCATAGAATGATTTATCGGTACCATATTCGGTGTGGTCGACCCACTCGCCATCCACATATCTCACAAAACACTCGCCGAAGAAACAAATGAATGCGTCGGTCATGTCCTGATTTTCCGGCCGGTACGGCATGTCTGAATCCGGAAACAATTCCCTGCAAGTATCGTTCAGCCGTTGCAGTTCCGGGGAATCCTCCGGCCATAACTTGGGCGGGAGGGCATCCAGTCCCGCATATTCGAGAAACTTCCGCACTTGCACCGCCTGTCGTTCAGGGGCGACCCATTTACCCCAATCGGTCCGCTCGACTCCGAGATCCATCGTCAGCTGTTCGTCGTCACTCACATCTATCCCTCTCGTCGTGGCCTGAACGGGGAAGGTGTCCGCGTACACGAGTCAAGATACAAGCAGCCCATGACAAAGAACGGTCTTCCGCGCTCGTAGGGTCAGGCTTCTGCGCGTTGACAAATCGGTCCCGTGCAGCTTCGAGCCGTTCGAGTACCGGCCCGGCTTGTGGTTCATCCATCGCATTGAATGCATCTGTGGCACTGAGCCATTCAGCTAGGGCTTCCTTGTACTCGGTCACCGTGATTGCCGATCGCTGCCGGTCTTCTCCCACTGGTCAGCCAGATAGCTGTCCAGCTCCGCCAGCGTTCCGGACGCCGGTATGTCGCCATGCTCGTTGATCAGCTCGAACCCGTACGGCGCGCGGTTCCTGCGACGCACCGCGTACCCGCTCCGCTCGGCTTGTACGGTCACCTGCTGGTGTAGTTCCTCGAACGTGATCTCACGCTCCCAATGGGTTTGGTTGGTCGGTCGGATCGAGTACAGCGACCCAGTAGGCACGGCGTAAGGCGTCCCACAGGTCGTTATGGTCGTAGAATCCTTCGCGTGCTTCCCACAGGGACGGCGGGCCATCGAGTATCACTAATCCCGGCGCAGCAGAAGGAAGTTCAGTCCCGCTAGGCCATCGGTAGGCCGGTGACGAATCGGCCCGATTCTGAAAGTTGAGTACCTGGCAGTCGCGACCTACCAGCCGCCACGTCACGACCTTCCGGCTATCTGGTGATTCGGTGGTACGCAACCGATCTCGGTTCATTACGGCACCTCCGGGTGGTGCCTCCCGATGCTGGAGGTTGGTGCGACACCCCAGCACCGGGCGGATTCAGTGAGCGCTGTCCATCGCTGGACAAGTGGCCCGTTGGACGGGTCGCGTGGTGGAAGCTTGTTCGGCATCTGCCGACCTCCCTGCGTCGACTACGGCTTAGGTGGCCCGGCCTCCGGTAGTACGAAGGAAGCACCCGGAGCGGAAGCCCATGCGGATCTTGGTCCAACTCCCAGCCAGGCGTTGAGTAGTAGTCTCGTGCTATACCGCTTGACGCAGAACAGGTTCGGTGTCCACAAAGGTCCACAGATCGGATTCGGCGACGCGATGGATAGTCCCGGCGCACTTCTCCGACTCGCTCGCGAATCGCAGCGAGTTAGCCTGGCGGTGCTTGCTGGGCAAACTCACTACTCCAAGTCGCTTCTGGGGATGCTGGAGAACGGTCAGCGGGACATCAGGGCCGAGCACATCACCGCATACTCGCGAGCGTTGAACATCCCCGTAGATGCTCTGATGGCACCTCCGGATGATCCGATCCGTATCGCGCACGAGTGGCTCGTAGCCGACTCTGTGGCGACGACCCATTCCGCTGCCGGGCGGCGCGTCGGAAACGACCTAGCGACCGACCTAGAGAACCGAGTGATCGAACTGCGTCACCTGGACGACCACGTCGGCGGAAAAGACTTACTGCCTTTGGTCGACCGGGAGTTCGAAGACGTTCGCAAGGCCATCAAGGAGTGCAGCTACACCGATGAGATAGGTCGGCGACTCCGGACTAGCGCCGGGGAGCTGGCACAACTTGTTGGATGGGTTGCCAGCGACGCCGGTCGATACACGCAGGCTCAGCGCGCGTATCTAGACGGGCATAAGGCCGCAACAGCGGCAGGAAATCGAGTGTTAGCCGGTCAGTTGTTATCGAGCCTGGCCTACCAGATTTCGAACATCGGCGATCCGGCGGACGCAGCGCTTCTTGCAAAGACTGCGGTAACCGGTGCACGAGACGCTACGCCAGTAGTTGAAGCACTTCTGACAGAGCGAGTTGCGTGGGCATCGGCTCGGTCTCGTGATCGGGACGGAACGATGCGTGCCCTTGATGCGGTCGATGATGCGTACGAGCGGCGGTCGGCCGACATCGAAGAGGCGGAATGGGTCTACTGGTTAAATCGCTCTGAAATCAATGTGATGGCTGGACGCTGCTTGGTTGAGCTGGGTCAGCCAGGCCTCGCGAGTCCGCTACTTCTGGAGGCGATTGAGGGCTACCCACAGGAGCACGCTCGCGAGGTGGCGCTGTACCAAACGTGGCTAGCGGAGTCGTACCTACGGAACCGTGAGTTCGATGCGGCCGAGGCGACGATCGCTGCTGCCCGCAAGGCGGCGGACGCGGTGCATTCTGCCCGGCTCGATCGCCGAGTCGGCGAGATCGGACTGTTGTTGGCCGGGGGCTGAGCGAAGCCGCAAGAGTTCGACTGTAAGGGCGACTGGCGCTGTGAGCCCCCAGCCCGGTCCGTCCGTCGGGTCGGGCTCGACCTAGGTGCATCCTCGCGGGATGTCACCCTCGGCAATCGAGTACTCCGCGGCTTGCCTTGCCGGTATTGCCGTTGTGATCAGCGGCAGCAGTTGGGGTCGAGAACGACGCACAACGCGGTGAGGGCGTCGCGGCGGGCGCGGTGGAAGGTGTTCATCCCTCGGCGCTCGGATGCGATCAGTCCGGCCTTGCGGAGTTGGGTGAGATGGTGGCTGACCGTTGATTCCGACAGTCCGACTGCTGCGGCGAGGTCGCCGCTGTGTTCTTCGCCGGTCGTGGTGGTCAGCAGCAGTGACATCAGTTTCACTCGCACCGGGTCGGCGATTGCCTTGAGCCGCAACGCGACTTCGAGGGCCGCGTTGTCGTCGACCGGTCCGGCCGCGACGGGTGGGCAGCAGACAGGGGCGGACATGTCGATCACGGGCAGCGCCTTGGGCATGAGATCAACCCTACCGACTTCATTGACATATGTCGAAAAGGTGGTGCACACTCGTGCCGTCAGTTCTTCGACATATGTCTCACAAATGGAGGTTTGTCATCATGTCCCGTGTTCAACTCGCCCTCAACGTCGATGACATCGACCAGGCGGTCCAGTTCTATTCGACCCTTTTCAATGCCGAACCGGCCAAGCGCAAGCCCGGTTACGCGAACTTCGCGATCGACGAGCCGCCGCTGAAGCTGGTACTCATCGAGAACCGCGGCCATGGTGGCAGTGTCAACCACCTCGGCGTCGAGGTCGAGTCTTCCGGTGAGGTGCACGCCGAGATCGCGCGCCTGTCGCAGGCGGGCCTGTTCACCGAGGAGCAGATAGCGACCACGTGTTGTTTCGCTACCCAGGACAAGGTGTGGGTCACCGCACCGGATACCGAGCGCTGGGAGGTCTACACCGTGCTCGCCGACAGTGAAACCTTCGGCACCGCACCGGAACTCAGCGACGCCGAGGCAGTGCAAGCCTGCTGCGGCACCGCCGAGGAAGCTGCCGCCGAGGGCGCGTGCTGCGGCAGCGCCGCCAAGGAGAAGGCCCTGGCCTCCGGCGCGAACTGCTGCGCCTGACCCTCGTGTAGGTGGGCGAGTTCACCAGCTGTTGGCTTGCCTTCGATATTGATAGTTGTCAATATCGATGCATGTCGAAGTCGGAGTTGCCGTTGATCGGCGTGGTCACACCTGGTTGTGGGGCCACGCCTCGGACTCGCCCACCCCTGGACGCCGAGAACGCGGTCGAGCTGGCCGGAATGTTCAAGGCGCTGTCGGACCCGGTGCGGCTGCGGTTGCTGTCTGCGATCGCGTCGCGGGCCGGGCAGGAGGCGTGTGTGTGTGATGTGTCCGACGGTGTCGACGTCAGTCAACCGACCATCTCCCATCACCTGAAAGTGCTCCGGGAAGCTGGCCTGCTGACCAGTGAACGGCGCGCCTCCTGGGTGTATTACCGGGCGGTTCCCGAAGCACTGCAACGACTTTCCGACATCTTGGCGATCGAGGCAGGACTGCGGGTGAGTGCATGACCACCACTTCCGAGCACCCGGCCGTCGTCGGCAAGCTGTCGGTCCTGGACCGGTTTCTGCCGGTATGGATCGGTGCCGCCATGGCCGCCGGTCTCCTACTGGGCCGTCTCATCCCCGGCCTCGGTGACGGGCTGTCGGCGGTGCAGCTGGACGGGATCTCGCTGCCGATCGCGGTCGGTCTGCTGGTGATGATGTACCCGGTACTGGCGAAGGTCCGCTACGACCGGCTCGACACCGTCACTGGTGATCGCCGCCTGCTGCTCGGATCACTGGTCTTGAACTGGGTGATCGGGCCCGCGCTGATGTTCGCGCTCGCGTGGCTGCTGCTGCCGGACAACCCCGAGTATCGAACCGGGCTGATCATCGTCGGCCTCGCGCGCTGTATCGCGATGGTGATCATCTGGAACGACCTCGCATGCGGTGACCGCGAAGCCGCCGCCGTACTGGTTGCATTGAATTCGGTGTTCCAGGTCGTCATGTTCGCCGTGCTCGGCTGGTTCTACCTGTCGGTACTGCCCGGCTGGCTGGGCCTGGCCCAGACCGACATCCACACCTCGCCATGGCAGATCGCGAAATCGGTGCTCATCTTCCTCGGCATCCCGCTACTGGCCGGATTCCTGACCCGTCGTCTCGGCGAAAAGGCCAGGGGCCGAAGCTGGTACGAATCGGTCCTGCTGCCGCGCCTGGGGCCGTGGGCACTGTATGGACTGCTGTTCACGATCGTCATCCTGTTCGCGCTGCAAGGCAAACAGATCACCTCCCATCCCGTCGACGTCGTGCGGATCGCAGTGCCGCTGCTGGTGTATTTCGCGCTCATGTGGGGTGGCGGCTACGCACTCGGCGCGCTGCTCGGGCTGGGGTACGAGCGCACGACCACGATGGCGTTCACCGCAGCGGGCAACAACTTCGAACTCGCTATCGCCGTCGCGATCGCCACCTACGGCGCTACCTCCGGCCAAGCCCTCGCCGGAGTCGTCGGGCCACTGATCGAAGTCCCCGTCCTGGTCGGCCTGGTCTATGTCTCCCTCGCCCTACGAAACCGCTTCCCCCGCACCGTCACCCCGCATTGAACTCGGAGTACCTCCCATGACAGACAGCCCGCTCGCGCACACCGACGCCGTCCGCGACACGTTGACCATCGACCATCGGCTCGCCCTGAGGACAGCGGCGACTCGGCTCCAGCGCGAGTTCGCCGAGCTCTTCGGAGTAGAGACGATCGAGAAGTTCCTGTACGCGTCTTTCAACCAATTCGCCTCCCGTGCAACCGTTCTCAACTTCCTGCCGCTGCTGGCTGAACGCTTCGCCCGACAACGCCTGCAAGCACTCGCCAAGGTCGAAGGCAAGGCACTGACCGGCAAACCGATCGTGTTGTTCCTGTGCACCCACAACGCCGGACGCTCCCAGATGGCACTGGGGTGGTTCACCCACCTCGCTGGGGACGCGGCCGTCGTGTGGTCGGGCGGATCAGAACCGGGCGATGAGATCAACCCTGTCGCGGTACAGGTGATGGCCGAAGTCGGCATCGACATCGCTCGCGAATACCCGAAGCCGTGGACCGAGGAGATCCTGCAAGCGGCCGACGTGATTGTCACCATGGGCTGTGGCGATTCCTGCCCGATCTACCCAGGGCGGCGCTACGAGAACTGGGAGTTGCCCGACCCCGACGGCGAATCCCTCGAGGTCGTACGCACCATCCGCGACGACATCGAAGGCCACGTCCGCCATCTGCTGGCCAGCCTCGACCTCCCGACGAGCTGAAAAGGACTGCACCACCGGTGATTTCGAAACCCAGCGTGTTGTTCGTCTGCGTCCACAACGCCGGACGTTCCCAGATGGCCGCAGCCTTTCTCACCCACCTCGCCGGAGACCGGGTCGAGGTCCGCTCGGCGGGCTCGCAACCCGCCGACCACGTCAACCCCTCGGCCGTGGAAGCGATGCGCGAACTCGGGATCGACATCGCCGCCGCAATCCCGAAGGTACTCACCACCGACGCGGTCGAAGCATCCGACGTGGTGATCACCATGGGATGCGGCGACACATGCCCGTTCTTCCCCGGAAAGCGATATCTGGACTGGAAGCTCGATGATCCCGCCGGGCAAGGCATCGACGCCGTGCGCCCGATCCGCGACGAAATAGAACACCACATCCGTGGCCTGCTAGACGAACTCGGCATACCGTCAGCTGCATGACCGATAAGCGACGTCACAGCTCGCCGATATAGCCACCGAATACCGGTCTACCAGTCGATGTCGTGGCCTGTGTCGGGTTCGGACTGGTAGGGGGCATTCTGGTCGGCGCTGTAGTCGTCGGCGTACTCGGTGTGGTGGCCGAGGTCGGCGGCGTCGATCGCGTCCGCGATTTCCTGCCCGTCCGGGCCGGGGTTGGTGGGTTGTGGGTCGGCGGGTTCGGGTTCGGGCTGGGTTTGGTTGTGCGGGTGTGGGGTTGGGTCGGGTTGGTGGGTGGTGATGTCGTGTTCGTCGATTTCCAGGCGTGCCCAGAGTGCGGCGGCGGGCATCTCGTCGGGCAGCGGTCGTTGCTGTGCGGCGTGGGTGAGCTGGTGTTCTATATCGATTCCGGCTCGGGCGGCGGCGTCGACGTAGCTAGCGATGATCGGCCATGTCGGGTCGGTGCTGATGCGCGGGTCGATGCGGTCGACCGTTGCGGCCCAATGATGTTGGGGCAGTTGGATATTGCCATCATTGTCGAGGATGCGGCGTTGGAGTTCTTGCTGGTGCGCGCGTTCGATGGCGGTGTGACGGGTCGGTCCGGTGGGGCGGTGCTCGGTGTCGGCGATGCGGAGTCCGGCACGCCAGATGGCGAGGTCGGCGAGGAGTTCGGGGTCGGCGAGGAGGTTTCGCGCCCATCGGGGCGCGGTAGCCGGGGTCCACGCTTGGGCGGTGTCGCTGATCTGGGTGGCGAGTTCGGTGACGATCTGCTGGCGGGCTCGCACGGGTGCGAGGGTGTCGGGGTCGATGGCCTCGGGGGTATTGGTGGGCAGTCCGGGGGTCCATGGGAGTGGGCCGGGTCCGGCCGAGTGCTGACCGGCGGGGTCGATTCGCCAGTCCAGCACGGCGGCGGGGTCGGTGGCGGTATCGAGTTCGCGCGCGGTGATCGCGGTGCGCAGGGCGGTGATCGGGTCTCCTCCAGCGAGGGCGAGCATTGCCAGGTGCTGACGGAGGACCGGGTAAGCGGGGCTGTCGGTCAGCCCTGGCAGGAGCTGTTCGGCGATGCGGTCGATGGTGTCGAGTCGTGTTGGGCCGCAGGCATGTTCGGCGGTCATGGCCAGGGTGTCGAGGTAGATGTCGACGGCGCGGCCGATGCGGCGTGCGGCGTCGAGGGCATCGCGGAGTTCGGTGTGGGCGGATGTGGCGGCACCGTCTCGGTCGAGGATGTGTTGCAGGTGCTCCACGGCGGTGCGGGGGTAGTGGGCGGGCATGGTGTAGATGTCGCCTTCCTCCCCGCCCAGAGCAGTGGCGAGGTAGGCGTGGTTGGCGTGACGCCCGCGTGTCATCGCCACATAGAACTGCTGGCGTGACTCGCGTCCGGACAACGCGACGTGGCAGGTGTCGGCGGTGATGCCTTGGGCGGAGTCGATGGTGGCGGCGTAACCCAAATGCAGGTGTTCGCTTACGTATTCGGCGGGCAGTCGCACGACGGCGGTGGTGTCTCGGCCGTGGACGCGCCGCGTAAGGGTGAGTGTGCCGTCGGGGTGGACGTGGCGGATGGTCCAGGTGTGACCGTTGCGGACCCAGTCGTGTTCACCGACGCCTAGGCGGGGGTCGTTGCGGCGGGTGCGCACGGTGTCACCGGCCGAGGCGACCAGGCCGTCAGCGAGTGCGATATCGGGGCCGGTGGGTGCGCCTGTGCGGGCGAGTCGGTCGGCGCGGGCACGCATGTTCAGGGCGGTCACGATGTCGCGGGTTGGTGCCAGCATCACCGCGTGTGCGCCTGTGGCGGTGTCGGTGGCCCAGCCTTGGTAGGTGTCTTCGTAGACGCTGCCCAGGTGCCCGGCGTGGATGCGGCCGTGGTCGAGATACCAGGCCAGGGCCAGGGGATCGCCGATGCGTATTCCTTTGGAGGCCAATGCTTCTCCGCGACTGGCGAAGCGCACCACCTCGGTCAGGCTGACTGGCTGACCTGGTGCGGCGTGGGCCATGTCGGCGGCGGCGCCACCGGCGTCGATGGCCGGGAGCTGGTGGTCATCGCCGAGGCATCGCACGGTCGCGCCCCGGCTGCTCAGATACCGCAACAGGTGCAGACGTTTGGCGGTCGGCACCATGACGTGTTCGTCGATGATGACCAGCGTGGTGTCATCTATGTCGAGGACCCACTGTGGCAAGTGAGGCAGACGCTCACCGGTGAGGGCGGCGGGGTGGTGGGCGTCGAGGACGTGGAGAAGTTTGTCGACGGTTTCGGCGCGGGCACCGATCTCGCGGCCCAGGACTGAGGCGGCGGTTGCGGTGGGAGCCAAGCCCAGCACGGTCCCGCCGGCCGATCTCCAGGCGGTGGTGAGCACTGCCATGGCGGTGGTTTTGCCGGCTCCGGCCGGTGCGTTGGCGGTGTGCACGCGCATCCCGGCAGCGGCGAAGGATTCGATGACGCGGATCTGACCGAGGTT
The DNA here is from genome assembly GCF_044459885.1 of Nocardia sp. NPDC050175. Taxonomy (NCBI): domain Bacteria; kingdom Bacillati; phylum Actinomycetota; class Actinomycetes; order Mycobacteriales; family Nocardiaceae; genus Nocardia; species Nocardia sp. NPDC050175. The sequence continues at coordinate 59,760 of NZ_JBITJI010000002.1, read as the reverse complement.
CAGCGGCCGGTCTGGGTGGGTGGTGTTGTAGTCGTGGATCGCGACGGCGACGTGTCCGGGGTCCAGGATGCGCCCGCCGGGTTCGACGGCCAGGGCGATGAGTTCGGCTTCGGCGGCGAGTGTGGAGGCGGTGGTGTAGATCTGGGAGTTCGCGCGGGTATGGGTCGGGGTGCCGTCGTCGCGGCGCAACCATGCCGGGACCACCCGCAGGTCGGGTTGCTCGGCCACGTCTGGATCTCCGCGTGCGAGTGCTGATTCCGGAGCGAGTGCGTGCGCGCAGACCTCGACGGCGACGCGCGCCCAGTCCGCGGGAGCCACCTGCCCGCGGAGTTGGCGTTCGACTTCGGCGCGGAGATTGAACTCACGCCAGGTCGCGCGCTTGTCCGACACCGCCGACACCGCCTGCCCGCTGATACGGGCCACGAACGCGTCATCGAGTGCCGGACGCGGGACCGGTTGGACGGACAGGACACGGCTGATGACAGCGTCCACAGCATCGGAGCCGCCGAGTAGTTCGGCGGCTTCGTCGCGCCAGTTCGCGCGCTGCTGGGTGCGTGATCCCGGAAGGTGTTTGCGGGGTCGGGTTTCCAGGGTGGCGCGCTGGGCGAGTCGGTGGACTTCGCCGGGTTCGGGTTCGCGCCCGAACGCGGCCTGCCATGCGGCGGTGAGGGTATCCAGGCGATCGGTGATCGCGGCCCCGCGCCGCGACCACAGCTGGATCAGCGGCAGTGGAACACCGACAATTTCGCGGACGCGAACTTGCTCGGGTGTGCGGTCAGGGCGGGCGGCGAAGCGTAGGCCGAGCGCGGTTTCGAGGTGGTGCTCGAGGCGGGTGTCATAGATTTCGGAGACCGTGACCGCTGCTTCGTGGATGGTGGTGCCGTCGATGGTGCGCCACTTCCCGTCGGTGGTGCGCACGCGGTTGGCGATCAGGACGTGGGTGTGCAGGTCGGGGTCGGCCGCGCGGGAGTTGCGGTGGTCGAACGTCGCGGCGATCGCTCCTTGCACCTGGACTTGGCGAATACCGTTGCGACCCAACCGGGTGAACAGCGCGTGTTGCTCGGGCCAGGTCAGCGCATCGTTGACGGCGTGGCGGTGCGCGGAGGCGATCATGTCCGCCAGCTTCGGTGAGGCGATCGCCCACAACGCCGACACGCTCTTGACCGGGCTGAACGTGAAGTCGTATCCCGCGACGGCCGTGCGGTCGGGGCGGGAGTTCTTGACCACCCACCCCGACAACTCGCGGGCATCGAGCGGGGCGCGCTCGTACTCGGCGGTGAACATGTCGGTGGCGACTCGGGTGCTGATCCGAGCGCGGACATCCTCGGGGATGGGCGCGGTGACGCACGCGCCGACGCTGGTGTTGTAGTCGCGGTATGCCTGGGCCTTGGCGGCCCGGTAGGCCGAGGTGGAGGTGTAGGCCGGGTAGCGGTTACCGAGTCTGGTTGCCTTCTCCGCCATCCGGGCAGCCTGGGCACGCGGCATACCGGCGGCGAGGTGGCGGGCGAGGGCGCGTGCGCGGACCTGTTCGGCGTCGGGGTGAATCCCTTCCCCGAACAGATTCCGCATCTGCTCCTCGCTCACCTCCGTACCAGGGTTGATACCGAGGGCGGAAAGTCCGGTGCCGCGCCAGGTTCCGGGGGCTTCACCGTGTTCGTTGTAGTACTCCGCCAGTGAGGCGCGCCCGCGCGCGCTGCTGTCGTTGGCGGCGGTGTTTCGCAGGTAGTACTGGTAGCCGTTGCCTGCGGCGACTTTGTGCATCGTCGCGACCATGCCTCCATGAAGCGCCTACTACACTTCGTAATTCAAGAGGTCAACCCTTAAAAATAACTGAGAACAACGATATTCGAGGCAATATCACCCCGAGATGCAAGATGTCTGATTGTTGAGAAGTGGATGGATACGAGGGTGGGGTATGAGGTGAGAGGGTGAGAATGGGTGCGCGGGTGAGGCATACAGCAGATGGGGTGAGGGAGTGTGGGTCGGTGGTAGCGATGTGTGCTGTGTGCGCACCTTCGACGGAGTAGAGAAGTGAGTCCGGTGGTCCGGCGCGCGCCGGACCATGCCGGGCACGCGACCAACGGGCGGCCCGCACGACGAGCGGGAGCCCCTGGGCGCACAATCAGGGGCACTCGGGCACTGTCGATCTTCAGGCATACTGGACTCGGGAGAATCAGGGTTGACGGGCTGGTCGGAGGAGAGAACAGCCATGTCACCCGACAGGAACCCTCGCCCACACGCCAGCGGCTCCGGCGTAGCCACCAAAGGCGGTATCGATCAGCAGATCCTTCGAAGGCGCGTTCGCAGGGCTGCGCGGGGGATCGGGTCACCGGACGGCGGACGGGCAGGTCAAGGGCCACGATGGTGGGCTGATGTCGGCTCGGAAATCCGATGACGGACAAGCCTAGACAGCGGCGGGACTGGTCGCCTGAGGAGCTCGAATACCTCGATCGGGTACAGCAGCGGCTGTCCGGACCGCTGACCGACCAGCAACTCTCGGTGCTAAGGCGGTGGTGGCGCGGCGGCTATCGCACCGACACCACCACCACCGATCTCACGCGACCAGACGGGCAATCTCGATCGTCTCCACGCCCGGCGAACCGCCGAAACCGCGACGCTTCCCGGCCGGATAGATCGTGATCGACAGCAACGACCGGATGATGTCGCGCTTGGCCTGCAACGGAGTCTGTTGCTCGTCGTCCCACTTCGCGCGGGCGTCCGGCCCAGCGGCGGCGACCACGTGCGGCATCGGCATCGCCGCCTGAGCACGGGCCTCGGCCGCCTTGATCGCGGGCAACTTCCGGTCCTTGTACTGCTTGATCTCCATCGGCGACAACTCCGCCTCGATCGCTTCGGCAACCCACTTGTCGTAGGAGGCGCGCAACGCCTTGGCCTCGGCACCAGCGGCGGCGGCCTCCTCATCACTGCGTTCGAGCGCGGCCAGCAACTCCGGGTCCTCGAGGCGGCGCAACACGGTCTCCTCCACCAGATCATCAACGAGCTCAGCGTTGCGGGCGACACAGAACCGCTCGCACTCATACGTCCGCGCCTTGCCCGCCGTCCCGCCCGAACGCGAACGGATCTTGCCGCCATCACACTTACCGCAACGAGGGATACCCGAGAGCAGCCAACGCGGCGCGCAACCCCGATTGCTCGTCAAGCGAGCAGGGGCGGTGAACATCGCCACCAACCGATCGTGATCCTCGACGCTGATTATCGAATCCCATTGCCCCACAACGGTTTCAGTCTTGCCCGTGGCCTTGTCTGTGTGGGCGCGCAAACCGGCGATCGTCGCACTGACCAACACATTGCGGACCGCGACATGATCCCAACGGGTCAACCAACCCTTGTCACACGGGCAATGACGCCGATCGACTGCTTCGAGGACCTTACGGCCATCGGTGACCGAACACACCCGGCACGGCAACCCCATACCCGCACTTGGCACCGGAACCGCCTCGCCGGTCAACCACCGCGCGATGCCGGTAGCGGACTCCAATTCCAGTGCACGTCTTGCCATTTCACGCACAATCGGCGCGGTCGCCTCGTCGGGCACCCGCTCCATCGCCTTGCCGCGCTGGTAGACGATGCGATACCCGAACGCTTCCTTGCCGTGTGGCTTGCCGTCGAGGAAGTTCTGTTTGAGCTGCTGCATCGAATCGAAACGGTTCTGCTCGGGCTGATACTCGTTGTCCACCGCCTCTTGCGCCAGAATCCGGCGATCCTGCGGGTTGTTCATGTCGTAGAGCTGACCGCCCGAATACCAGTACACGCCCAGCTTGGCGCACATCTCGCGAAGCAACGCGAAGTCCAGCAACTGGCGATTTGCTCGCGAGGACGAGCGAGTGATCAACACCCACTGCGTGCCCTCCGGGGCAGGCTCGGCCAACCCGGCCACCAGATCCTTATAGCCAGGACGTTGCTTGACCGTGTGCCTCGTCGCGCCGATATCGGTGTCGGTCGTCACGCGTGGGTCCGGCCACCCGAACCGAGCGCACTCCTCGGTGCCCCACCGCACCTGCTGCGGCACCGACAGACCCTTGTTCTTATCCTGCGAGTTCCGCCCATAGATCCACGGAGCCAAATCGGGGAAATCCTTGGGGTTCAATGGCATAACCCCAGCGTACGACGTCGACACCCTTAACTGAAGTTAACCACCATCAATCAGCCTTTCGCCCCGGCGAAATAAACGCGGTCGCCACTACCGCGACAAAATCCCGCCCAGCATCCGCTCGCTGGGCGGAATTTTTCGTCGGCGAAGGCATCCTCCGCTCGGCCAGTCCTTAATTCCCGTGGGTACGAATGCTTCTTCGGGCGGCGAGTCAGGCTGCATATGGCACGAAGCATGGTCAGATTCATCGGTACCGAACAGCGCACATCGAACCTGGAGGATTCATGCTCGTTCGTTCAGGCGTTCTCGTACAGACTATGCTCGCCGTCGGCGCGGGGCTGTTGATTCCGACCCCTGCCATCGCGTCCGCTGACCCGTCGACCGCACCCAAAGTATGCTCGGAGCAGCAGGAAAAGGATGCGGACGCCGCGACGGAGTGCGCGCGGTTACGGACCCGGAGCGCGGAAGCCCGGCGAAGCAGCGTCCCGGTCCCGGAAGATCCGGAGGCGATATCCCCCTTCGACATGAAGGGGAATATCGGCGTTACACCACAGAACCGAAAGGCCCTGTTCGGTGAGGCGACGGATGACAAGAATGCGGGAACTGTCAGCGCATATAAGAGCACAGCGATCCGCGCTGCCTATTACACTGGCTTCTATACCGCCCGGCAAGGAGGCGACCTGTACTTCCGCCCGTCGTCGGTCGAGTCGCGCAAGTCGGATACCCCCGCAGGTCTGGCGGACTACTTGCTCAGAAAATCTGGTGGCAGTGACGGAAAAACGCACGACGACAGGGACCTCACACCTCAGTTGCTGACCGCGAAGAAGACCGCACTGACCGCACTGGCTCGCGCTGAGATCCTTGCCGGCTCATCGCCCAACCTGCCGACCACCGACGACATGGAAGCCGACGACGCGTTGGCCGCCGAATTCGCGGACGCGATCCCAGGCGATACCGTGCCGAACCGCATAGCCGCTGACAAAGCAGAGAGCGAGGCCGTCAAGGCCGCACAGGCCGCCGGATGGTTCACAGCGGACTAGCGCACCTGCTTCGGCTCGCGCCGATACGGCGGGGACGCCGGAAACCGCCGCAAGCAGCCAGTCATGCGTCCCGGCCGAGACTTCAGGCCGCCGTAACTATGCGGCTGGACTCTTGGCCGGGCGAGCCTTTTCACGCGTCGCACGCCCGCTTTCAGGAGTCCGGGGCGGACTGACGGCGGCGGATGTCCCACCTCGCTCGAGCCGTGACCTGGGGAAACGGTGTGTGCGAGAACACAGCGGCGGGTTGAGGCTTGGTGAGTTGCGGTCACCGGTGTTAATTTCATTTACATGTCTGCTGGCCGCTCGAACGCACTGCGGGTCACCTATGTGACCGCTGCGCTCGGTTTGCGGTTGCCGCTGACGCGCGAACTGTGTTGTCGCCCTTGCTGCAGCTGAGCTGTTCTTTCGGCTCATTTGCTGCCTAGTCGCCCATGTAGGCACGTCTCGCCCGGCGCGGGACCTCGGCAAGGAATCTTCACCATGTCCCTTCCTACCCTTGAACGATCCGTCACCAGGATTGCCAGCGGCCGCGTCCGCGTCCGCGTCCAGCGTCCCGTGGTCGCCCCGGAACTGCGCATCGCCGACAACCCGGCGGCCGCGGTCCTGCGGTCCGCCACCGGTGGTCCCGTCTCGCGTGACAATGCCGCGCGGTCAACGGGTTTGAGCATCGCCACGGTCAACCGTCAGGTGTCCGCGCTGCTTGCCGCCGGTTTGCTGCGCGAACGGCCCGACCTGACGGCGTCGGGTGCGGTCGGACGACCGCGGGTGCCCTTCGAGATCGACCACGAGGCGTACCTGACCCTCGGCATCCACATCGGCGCCGCGGTCACCAAGATCGTGGCGGCCGACCTGCGCGGCCGCATCCTCGGCGGCCTGGCCATCGCCACCCCGCAGACCGGCCAGGAATTCGCCACCACCACCGTCGCGCGCAGCGCCAAGGCGTTCCTGCAGCGGTGGCATCGGCGCAAGCCGCTCTGGGCGGGCGTCGCCATCGGCGGGCGGGTCGATCCGCTCACCGGCGTGGTCGACCATCCCAAGCTGGAATGGCAGGGCGCGCAGATCGGCGCCGTGCTCGGCGAGGTGCTCGAGCTGCCGGTGTCGGTGGCGCCGCACGTCGAGGCGATGGCGGCCTCGGAGTTGTTGCTGCCCACCATCGAATCGCGTGATGCGGCCAACGGTCGCGTCGCCGGTCCGGAACGCGGCAGCAGCCTGTACTTCTACGTTCGCGAAACCGCCGGTGTCGCAGTGACTTTGGACGGTCGCGTGCACACGCCGAGCAACGGCCCCGGCTCGATCGCGCACCTGCCCACCGGCTCCGACGTCGAATGCACCTGCGGCAGGCGCGGTTGCCTCGAGGTGACCGTCGGCGATCGTTCGCTGCACTCGCGGGCGGTCGGGCGCGGCATCATCCCGGCGCACAACGGAACCGCGGGCTCGACCATCGTCGACCTGTACCGTGCGGCCGAGTCGGGTTCGGAACCGGCCCGCGAGCTGCTCGCCGAACGCGCGACCATCCTCGGCAACACCGTTGCCATGGTCCGCGACATGCTCAACCCGGACCGGGTGATCCTCGGCGGACAAGCCTTCACCGGCTACCGTCCCGCCGTCACACACGTGGCGCGCGCGTTCAACCAGGGCTCCACCCTCCCGCCCACCGACATCCGGATCAGCGGATTCGGCGGCAAGGTCCAGGAATTCGCGGCAGTGGTCACCTCACTGAGCGTGCTCTACGCGGACCCGCTCGCCGCTATCCGCCGGACGGCGCTGAGCGACTGAACGCCGGGCGGCCGTGCCGACACCGAAACAGGGCTTTGTCCCCCTCATCGGAGAGGTCTCGGTGTCAACTCAGTAGCTGCTGAGCGGTGCCGCCGAGGACCAGTTCGCGTACCTGTGGCGAGCGGGTCGCTCGCTCAACGGTGAGGCGTGCGGTGACCGGGTCACCGTAAGGCACGTCCGAGCCGAAGAGCGTGCGCTCCGGGACCTCGGCGATGGCGATGCGGACAGCGAAAACGATGCTGGCGGTGGACAGTTCGAGGTACATGCTGGGGGTGTCGCGGACCAACTCGATGGCGTCCATCCAGTGCGCACCGCCGAGCTGGGACACCACGAGCGGAACCTGGGGATAACTTCGCGCCAGGTTGGCCAGCGTGTGCAGGTCTGCGGCGGTAGTGGGTGCGGCGCCGTGCACGACCACGGGGAGCGCACCATGGTCGGTGGCGGCGCGTAACACCGGCTCGAGCAGCGCTGCCTGGCCTGCGGGCGGGGTCAGCTCGCCGATACCGCGCAACCCGCGGCCGACCACGTCCCGGTCGACAAGTAAGCCGACGTCCGGTGCGTCCAGCGGCACCGAGCCGAAGCCGATGAACCGGTCCGGGTACGCGGCGAGCGCCGCATCCAGTTCGCGCCAAGCGATTTCGCGGGCCTCGTTGCCGCCGCCGGCGAGCGCTCGGTGCAACAGGTCCATCTCCTGCCGCAGCTCTGCCAGGTTTTCGGCGCGTTCGGGATGCGGCCTGGACATGAAGAGCACGGTCTTGTCCACACCCGCCTCGTCGAGCAGCGCGATGTGGTCCTCGACCGGAACGTGTACGTGGCTGTGCGCGTCGATGATCAACGGTCCTCCTCAGGAATCGAGTTACACCGACGAGTGTTGATCCCTGACACCATGACAAGGTCAAATCATGCTGATCGGTGAGCTGTCCGACCGCACCGGCATCAGCGAACGCCTGCTGCGCTACTACGAACGCGTCGGCCTGCTCACGGCCGAACGCCGCGGCAACGGCTACCGCGACTACGACGAGTCCGCCGAGCAACGCGTCAGCCAAATCCGCGCCCTACTCGCCGTCGGCCTCCCCACCCGCGTTATCGGCCAGCTGCTCCCCTGCACCAACGACGACGGCGCACTCCGCGCCTGCCCCCACGTCCTACCCGCACTACAGGACCGCCTGTCCGAATTAGACCGCCGCGCAGCCGACTTGGCCACCGCCCGCGCCCTACTCCGCCGCACCATTGTCAACGCAAAGCGCTCAGCCCTCGACACACACCCCGCAGATCCCCCTGCCCCGCAATAACTTTCCCAATGCGTGCACCAAGTCAACCGCCATCCATGCCGACGCACCCCACCAAGGTGCACGCCCAGAGCCCGACGACTTGACGTACGAAGCATCCTCTTGACGTAGGTTGCAGCCTGCGTCAAGAACACGCAACGTACGTCAAGTGCGAGTCAGAGCTAGCGGTGTGGGTCGCCCGCGGTGGCGAAGAGGGCTTCGAGGGCGGTGATGAAGAAGGGGAAGTGGCCTGCGAAGCGTTGGAGGTTGCGGTCGCGGTCGAAGCCGCCGAACCAGTAGAGGCCGGGTTGGGAGTCGGCGGAGGGGTTCAGGTCGCGGAAGGCGCGGATCCAGTTGTCGGCGCGGCCGCCGATCACCATGAACGGTAGGGCGCGGGAGAAGACGGTTTCCTGATCTATCGGTGGGACCTGTTCGCGTCTGGTCGATTCGAGGCCGCGCTGGAGGGCGCGGATCTGGCCGGTCAGGGCTAGGCCGTGGGTGGTCCGGACGGGCAGGTACTTCGGCAGCAGCACGGTGGCGAGGCCTGCCAGCGCGATCGCGACACCGACCAGTGCGTGGCCCGAGGTGAGGGCGAGGGCGATCGTCGCGGCGATACCGGCGACGATCAGCGCACCGCCCAGCCAGAGCGCCAGGCCGGGGCGGCGGCGGTTGACGAAGGTGCCGCGGGTGACCGCGTCGGCGACGAGGGCGGTGCGCACCGGTCCGGACTGCACCCGTCCCGGCGCGCGTAGTTCGGTGATGGTGGCGGCGTCGGTGCCGTCGGGTAGCAACGCCCGATAGACCACCTTCTCGTAGTCACGCAGCTGGTCGTCGGGTGCGTTCACCCGGGTGATCCGCCAGTCGGTCTCGCCGAGCGGCGTGACCCAGATGTACCGGCGCACCGCGAGATCCACCACCGTGGCGGCGATATCGACCGGGTCGACGTGCTCGTCCAGCAGCAGGCCCGCCTCGCCGGGCAGCACCCCGTCGGGGGACGTGAACTGGACTCGCTCGCCGTCACGCACCAGCGGGTCGAGGGTCTCCGATCCGGTTGCGGCAGCGGCATTTTGGCGGCGTGCGCGCAGTACGAAGGCGGCGAGTCCGGCCAGCGCGACCAGCAGCACGCCGAACGCGATGAGCACCGGCGCGGTGATGGCGAACGGCCCGGAAGCGCCCGTGTCGCGCACATCGGCATTGCTCGGCACGCTGCCCGGCGGCAACTGGAGGGTGAGGTCGATCGCGTCACCCTTTTTCAGATCGGTCTGCTCCAGATGGAGCACGCCGTCGACCTCGGTCTGCACGTCGGCGCACGGCCTGGTGTTGCCGGGCGGGCCGAGTTTGCAGTCCACGATGCCCATTTCGAAGCTCGGGCTGATCAGCGTGGCGCTGATCGACGCGATATCGCTGCCCATCACCCCGAGCCAGTTGAACACCTGACTGCCCGGTGCGTCATTGACCAGGTTGTGCACCGAATAGGTGAACGTCGACTCCCCTGGCTTCGCCTCGATGGTGAATTGATCGTTCGCCACCGTCGCCGTGCCCGCACCCTTGGTGTCGACGTCGGTGACCTTGAAATAGCGCTCGACGTCGTCACTCACCTTCAGTCGCAACGGCAGCGACATCCGGAACGAGCCGTCCGCAGGCACGTCGACCTGTTCGACTACCTCGAGCACACCCTCGCGGCTGAGCTTCAGATCGGCGATGATGGTGACACCGCTCGGGGCGGGCTGGGTGTGGGCGATCGGGGCGGTCGCGAGCAATCCCACGGTGGCGAGCAGCAGCGCGCCTACGGCGCCCCCCCGAAAAGTCAGCATGGCTGCCTACTTTAGACAGCTTGCTATTCTGCGTCATCGGCTGTCGGTGATCATTGAGACGAGGGGGTACGGGGGCGTGACACAACCACCGTACGGATATGGACCGGTTCCGCCTGGTGGGCGACCTGTTCCGCCCCCGCCCGGGTACGGACAGCCCGCTGGGCCCGGATATGGGCCGCCGCCGGGTTACGGTCCGCCGCCCGGGTACGGTCCGCCGCCCGGACCGCCAGGTTATGGCCAGCAGCCGGGGTACGGACAGCAGCCAGGATATGGGCAGCAGCCGGCGTACGGCCAACAGCCCGGTTACGGCCAGCAGCCGGGATACGGTCCGCCACCTGGTTATTCGCCGCCCGGATACGGTCCGCCGCCCGGACATCGCGCACCGCCGCCGATGCCCTACGGTCCGCCCGGACGTCCGCCGCACACCCCGCGCCGCCGGTCCGGTGGTGGCGGCGCGTGGATCGCCGTGCTGGTCGTCGTGGTTTTCCTGGTCGCGGGCGGCCTGGTGCGCAACGCGATATCCACCGGCAAGGACGACAGCGCCGCGACGGGTCCCGCACCGAGCCTCACCTTCGCCCCCGACGGCGCCACCGGCCCGGCCGAGACCGGCGCCAATCCACTGCTGGCCGACCCGAGCGCGACGCTCATCCCGTCGCGCTGCGCTTACTCCCCGTGGGGCACGCAGGTCGATGCCGCACGCAAGTTCTTCGAAAGCGCCGCGGGCTGCCTCGAGGCGGCCTGGAAACCGGTGCTGCAGAAGGCGAATCTGCCGTTCACCGCGCCCGCACTCAACGTCAGCGCGACCACCACCGGCATCACCACCCCGTGCACCGGCTCGACCAGCAACTTCGCCGCCTTCTACTGCCCGGCGAACAAAACCATCTACATGCCGATCAGTCAGCTGCAGACCGACTTCTTCAAAGACAACTGGGTCGTCTACCTGTCGGTTTTCGCGCACGAGTACGGCCACCACGTGCAGGCCATGTCCGGCATCCTGCGCAAGGCCAACAGCGACCGCGCCGACGCGGGCCCCCGCACCACCCGCGGTCTCGAGCTGTCGCGCCGAGTCGAGTTGCAGGCCAACTGCTTCGACGGCATGTACCTCAACTCGTCCTCCGGCGGCGGGTCACTCACCAACTCCCAGCTCACCCTCGCGCGCAAGGACGCCTACGGTCGCGGCGACCAAGCGGGCGACATGCGCGACCACGGCACCTCGGAAAACGGCGGCCAGTGGTTCGAATCGGGTCTGGACAAGAACCGCACGACCCAATGCAATACCTTCACGGCGTCAGCTTCGGCCGTGAGTTAGTCGCGAAGGTCAAGCGGGCCGGGGACCTTCCACCCCGTCCGCAAAAGGGGTGCTCGGCCGACGGGCATACGTGTACTCCGGCGCCACGGTGATGACATCGCACACCTGCACCAGCTCGTCGGGCACGTCACCCTCGAAATGCGCTGTGCTCGGCACGATCACGGCGTCCGTATCGAGTCGCCGCGCCACCGTCACCAACCGCTCGGTGACATCCTCGGTCTCCGCACCGAACACCACCGTTTTGGCAAGGTCATAACCGAACCGCTGCGCCAGACTCCGGATCAGTACCTCATCCCACTGCTGCCGCGCTCCGGAAATATCTCGACGCAAATATCCGACCGCCGCTGGACGTCGCCTCATCAGACCACTCCCTTCCGCCCAAAACCATCCGGTAAACCGCCGTCCCCGGCAATGCCCGCCCACTGCCAGTAACCCGCCACTGCACCGGATTTCGCGGAATCCCCCGCGCCGACTACCCCTGTTTCGCGGCCGCCTTCGCCTGCTTCTTGAATTCCCGTACCTGGGCCAGTGATTCGGCGTCCGTCACGTCGGCGACGGAGCGGCGGGAACCTTCGTCGCCGTAGGCGCCTGCCGCTTCGCGCCAGCCCACCGGTTGGACCCCGCGCTGCTTACCGAGTAGCGACAGGAAGATCTTGGCCTTCTGGTCGCCGAAACCGGGCAGCGCCTTGAGCCGGCGCAGGACCTCGGCGCCGTCGGGCTTGTCGTTCTTCCACAGGTTCTCGGTTTTCGCGTCGTAGTTCTCGATGATGTAGCGGGCGAGTTCCTGGGCGCGCCGCGCCATGGAGCGGCCGTAGCGGTGGATGGCGGGCGGGGTGGCGCAGAGGTCTTCGAATTCTTGGGGATCGGCCTCGGCGATGCGGTGGATGTCGAAGCCGCCCATCCGGTCGGCGATCTTCTTCGGGCCGCGGAAGGCGTGCTCCATCGGATACTGCTGGTCGAGCAGCATGCCGAGCAGGGTGGCGAAGTGGTCCTCGGTCAATAGCTCGTCCGCCTCGACGTCTTGCGCCAGGCAAAGCTTGCGACTCATCCGCCATTCCTTCCCACCGTGACAAACATGCTCGGACGGACTCGATCATCTCACTTGTCAAGACGGCGTGAAGGCGTCCTGCTCATCGCGATCGAACCGCACTGTCTCCCCCGTCAAAGTAGGTAGGCGTCGCGGATCTTCGCGTGGTTGGATGACGGTATGCAAGGGGGGTACGCGGTGACCGCTGGGCAGTCGCTAGAGGTAAACCGGTGACGCCAGCGGAGCGGGCCGCGCGGATGCTGACCGAACTCGGTGCGCCGTGGATTATCAATACCGTCACCGCGGTAATCGCCGGGTTCCTGGTGGATGCGCCCGCGTGGGGATTGTTCGTCGCGACGATCTCGGGCGTGATCCCGATGATCGTCATCCTGACGGGTGTGCGGCGCGGCATCGCGAGCGATCACCACGTGACCGAGATCGACGACCGCCGCTGGGTGATACCGGTGATCCTGGCGATCGTGTACGCGGGCCTCATGATCGAGACCGTCCAGGGCGCACCGCGCGAGTTGATCGCCTGGACCGTGGCCGCGCTTGCGGTGCTGGTCGGGATCGGCCTCGTGACGATGCTCGGCGGCTGGAAGGTCAGCGTGCACACGACTGTCAGCGCGGGCACGACAGTCCTGCTGGCCTTGATCTCTTCGCCGTGGTTCCTACTCGCGCTGCTGCTGACCGCGCTGATCGGCTGGTCGCGGGTATGGCTCGGCGATCACACTCGCGGCCAGGTGGTCGCCGGTGCCGCACTCGGTGTGGTGCTGGCCGCGACGGTGTACCTGTACGCCGTCACGTACCCGTAGCCCTCCTGACCGACGGCACCGTGACGGGCCTCACATCCCTGCCGTGCACCGCTATAGGCCCCCGCGTAGGCTCCACCGCATGCCTCAGCAGACGGCAGTACCTACATCGGCACCCCACGAGGTGGCCACGGCTAGGGATGGAAACGGGCCCATGGACACCTACACTTTGCGCCCCGATCGCTTCGATCGAGCAGGCCAGGATCAACTCGTCGACGTGCGCGACTTACAAGCCACGCTGCCCGGCATCCGCAGGTTGCGGGACTGGGCGCACGACGCGCTCGCGCTGCGTCCCGGCGAACACGCACTCGATATCGGCTCCGGCACCGGCACGGAGGTGATGGCCTTCGCCGACGCGGTCGGCCCCGGCGGCGCGGCGGTGGGCGTCGAGCCCGACCCGAACCTGCTCGCCTCCGCGGAACGCCGTGCCGCGCAGACCGGTTCGCCGGCCAAGTTCCATTCCGGCGACGCCTACGGCCTGCCGTTCGGCGCGGGCAGTTTCGATGCCGCGTTGTGCGAGCGGGTGTTTCAGCATCTGACCGCGCCCGCGCGGGCCGCCAACGAGATCGCGCGCGTGCTGCGTCCCGGCGGCCGCGTCGTGGTGATGGACAGCGACTGGGGCACCGCGATCGTGCATCCCGGCGAGCGCCAGGTGGTTCGTGAGGTGGTCGACACGTTGATCTCCGCGACCACCAACCCGTTCTCCGGCCGCAAGCTGCCCGGGCAACTGACCAAGGCGGGCTTGGTGATCGACGACATCGGCTCGCACGCGCTGGTGCAGGATCGCACCGTCGGCGTCGGCTCGCTGGTCACCCGCATCTCCGCGATGGCGGTGGCGCGCGGCGTGATCACCGAGGAGCAGCGCGACCGGCTGGTCGAGGACCTGGAGGCAGGCGCGGCCAGCGGCGACATCCACCTCTCGGTGACGATGTTCGCCGTGCTCGCGCACAAACCGAACTGACCTCAGACAACACAGCGGGCGCGTACCTCGGTACGCGCCCGCTGTTTTCGTCTACTTGTCGAGCAGCTTCTCGGTGGCCGCGAGCAGCACGCAGGTGGCCAGGCCGTCCATCGCCTTCTCCAATTCGGGCAGCTTCGGGAAGCTGGGCGCGATCCGAATGTTCTTGTCCTCCGGGTCATTCCGCAACGGGAACGCCGAACCGGCGGCGGTGAGCGCGATACCGGCGTCCTTGGCGAGGGTGATCACCCGCCCCGCGGTGCCCTCCATGACATCCAGGCTGACGAAGTAGCCGCCCTTCGGCTCCGTCCAGGACGCGACCTTGGACGCACCCAGCCGGTCCTCCAGAATCCGCAGCACCGCAGCGAATTTCGGCTCCAGGATGGCGCGATGCTTCTGCATGTGCGCGCGCACGCCGTCGGCGTTCCCGAAGAAACGCAGATGACGCAGTTGGTTGATCTTGTCCGGGCCGATGCTCCGCTTCCCCGCATGCCCGAGGTACCAGTTCAGGTTCGCGGTGGAACCGCCGAGGAAGCTGACGCCCGAACCGGCGAAGGTGATCTTCGAGGTGGAGGCGAATACCAAGGGGCGGTTAGGGTTTCCGGCCGCGGCGGCCATACCGAGCACGTCGTACACGGGGGCCGCGGTGTCGGTCAGCGGGTGCACGGCGTAGGCGTTGTCCCAGATCAGCCGGAAGTCCGGAGCCGCGGCAGGCATCGAAACCAGTTCCCGGACAACCTCTTCGGAGAAGGTGACGCCGGACGGGTTGGAGTAGTTCGGCACCACCCACATGCCCTTGATCTGCGGGTCGTTCGCGACCAACTCGGCGATGGCGTGCGCGTCCGGGCCGTCGTGGTGCATCGGGACCGGGATCATCTCGAAGCCGAGCACCTCGGTGATCGAGAAGTGCCGGTCGTAGCCGGGGGTCGGGCACAGGAACTTCAGCTTGTCCTCGGCGGCCCAGCGACGCTCGGAGTCGTTGGTGCCGTACAGCATCGCGAAGGTGAGCACGTCGTGCATGAGCTCGAGGCTGGCGTTGTTGCCGGCCAGCAGGTTGTCCACCGGGATGCCGAGCAGCTCGCCGAAGATCGCACGCAACTCCGGAAGTCCGTGCTGGCCGCCGTAATTGCGGCAGTCGGTGCCGGTGCCGTCGCGGTAGTCACCGTCGCCGGGCAGCGAAAGCAGGTCCAGCGACAGGTCGAGTTGTTCCGGCGAGGGTTTTCCTCGCGTCAGGTCCAGCGTGAGCTTCTCGGTCTTGAGCGTCGCATAGTTCGCGTCCTGAGTCTCGTGTTCGGACACGAGTTCCTCGTGGCTCATCAAACCGATCTGCGTTTGCCGGGGCATCCTGGGCAGCCTTTCGAAGCAGCGGGGACGTGGGTTGTGGCCGGACCGATGTGCGGCGGCCAGACGTTCCAGCCCGCCGAGCGCATCGTGCGTCGCCGGACCGTAGTTCACGTTACCCGTGCGTTGCTCGGATTTGGAGGCGTTATTCGACAGCCGGGCTGCAGGCCTGGCGGGCCCCTCAAAAATTAAGGGGACCCCGCGCACCCGGCAGAGCCCATTGACCCTTGCTGCCTTCCGGCCCTGGGGGAGTTCACAGGATGCGCGCCGCGCGGGATCCGTCGGCCAGTGTAGCCGCTCCCGCGCCCAGCCCCCTGCGCCGGGTACCCGAAACGGGGTCAAAACCGGGCCGAACTGGGACTTTCCTGGTCCGAACGGACCCGTTTGGCGTCAAGCGTCCCCCACCCGGTATGCTGCTCCACGGAGGATTCGCCTAGTGGCCTATGGCGCTCGCCTGGAACGCGGGTTGGGTTAACGCCCTCAGGGGTTCAAATCCCCTATCCTCCGCAGTGGCAAACGCCCCTGACCAGACGTAACTAGCTGGTCAGGGGCGTTTTTCGTCATAACATATCCGTATCGGCAAATGCTCAGTGTGGTTGACCAAAAGGCTTGTCCAGGGCCGTTTTGGAGTCGCTCACAGTCGTTTCCGCAGGTGGAGGACGTGTTGACCGCGTCAACACACCCCGGGATAGGGGAATCCAGGCCCGGTGCACGAGGCCACATTTCCGCACCGCCATGGCGGCACCAACTACTGCCGAGTTCGCTATCGCACCGGACGCGATCGCCGCACTGCAGACGTCATGGATGCTGGCGCATCTGGTCGAAAACGCCCTCGACGCCGAACTCTCTGCGGCCGACATCGAACACTTCTGGCGGATCCCGGCCTCGGCCATCCGCACGTGAGCGCATCGGGGGTGCGACTGATTCCACGCGATTGGATCGACTCCGGTGGCGCCGACTGCGCGGCCGTCGGCTTGGACGGCGGCGCAGTCGATGCTCAGTTGGTGCGGGTGATGTATCCCTTTGGCAGATCGCCAGGGGCACAGGCAATGATATCTTCGTTGTCGATGCCGCTACTCTCGGCGAATGTGATGGTGGCGAACTCGTCCAGCATGAATTGCGGGCTGACTGGTCCTTTGCCGCATAGGGCGCGTATCTCGTCAAGGTGGTCGTTCTGGAACATGACAGTCAGTTTGGGATTGTCGTGAACCCACTTCGCAAACCAGAACGCGCCGTGCAACCAGCGCTCCGCCAGGTTGATCAACAAACTGACGGTATTACCCGTAGGTTCGGTCCACGACACCGTGAACATCGACGTCGCCACCCTGGCAAGCGCGACGGGCTGATCCTTCACCCAACGCCCGGCGACATCGCCCCCATGGACTCGGTAGTCGATGGTCGACTCGTTCTTGACGTACACCTCATACGTCCAGCCGTTGGCGTAGGTGTAAATAATGTGCTGGCCCACGATGCCGGAGAAGTCTTGCACTGGGATGGCGCGTTCGATAACGGTAGTCATTCGAGGCCTCCTCGTCGCAATAATTGCTGCATATTTGCGGTAACAACCGTAACACGATAAACACCACCAGGGACGATCGAATAGCTGCGACCAGGACACTGCCCATGACACAAACGCCCCGACCAGGACGCATGACTACGATCGAAACTCTGGGAACGTACGTGCGAAGAATGGCCTGACCGATCGCCTTCGTCACGGTCACGATCTCAACCGGCAACCAAGATGGCCGACTTCAACTACGCCAGTGGGCAAAAGCGGTATCGCCGCCCGAAACCGCCCGATGACGGCCGTCACTGCCGTGTGCGACTCATCTCACGGGCGAGGACGAATGACTCGGTGACGCCGTTGACCGCGTCAACGCCTGAGCCTAACGTTTGCATTGTCAGCAGCGCCGAAACAGCCTGAACTGCAACGAAACTGGCTGGTCGCGGAGTTCTCCTGCGGAAATGGGTGGGTTCAAATCCCCTATCCTCCGCCACGAAAAAGCCCTGACCACTCGGTCAGGGCTTTTTCTTTTGCCGCACAGCGGATAAAACGGTCCTCGGTTCAGCGCGGGTCCGGTCATTCAGGTGCCCTTTCCGAAGAGGGGACGGAGGGCGGGTTCGCCGCCGCGCACGGCGTCGACATCGATAAGTTGGCCTGCGGCGTCGGCCTCCCGCCCGGGATCGGTGCCGACCCTGCAGAACACGTAGCCGCAACACTATTCGCGATTCAGTGCCGGAGAGTCCCGCCATACGCGGTCGACCCGGCCGGTTGTGATGGACCAGTCCGGGCCGATGGATCAGCGGCCGAAGCGGGCGTTCACCCAGACCAGCGCGTCATCGAACGACGCGTCGAGGACGCCGCGGTGATCGATGCCCGGGTAGTTGCGGTAGTTGACGGGCTGGCCGGACGAAAGTTGCTGAGCGACCATCGCATCGGTGCCCTGGGGCGCCACCGTGGTGTCGCTGCGGCCCTGCAGCACCAGCAACGGGGTGGTGAAGGTCAGGGAGCTGGGGTCGTTGTCGTTGAGGACGCGAGTGAGTGCTCTGGTGTCGGCGTCCCTGGTGAACACCTCGCCCGCGCGCAGACCACCCCAGGAATCCTCGCCGCGCAACTGGCCGATACAACGATCGTCAGCCTGCGGTAATAGCGCCAGCGCCTTGGGAGTCAGGAATCTGGCCGGGTCGATCTCGGCGACGGTCTGCGCGCCGCGAATCAGCAGCGGTAGAAACGCGGCATTTCCGGGCAGCTGTCCGCCCCCGGCGTTCGCCGCTAGCTTTGCCGCCTCGATGGCCGGGCCGAGATGGGAAGCCGGAGCCAACGCCACCGCGCCGAGCAGCTGCAACTCGGGCACCCAACCCTGCGCTTGCGCGTCGGCGAAGACGGCGGCCTGCCCGCCCTGGGAGTGACCGATCGCGACCCAGCGAGTGCCGACGGCCGGATCTATCTCGCGGGCGGCGAGCGCGAGGTCGGCGACGGCACGCTGTTCGGCCGTACCGATGAGATAGCCGTGTGCACCGTCGGTGCCCAACCCTTGATAGTCGGTCTGCGCCAACGCATAACCGGCAGCCACCCACTTGGCCTGCACGTCGCGCACCAGCGAGGTGTAGTCGTGGGATAGATAGTCCGGACCCGTATCACGTGAGGGCGCGCACACATCGGCGACACCGGTGGTGCCGTGCGCCCAGGAGATCAGTGGCCAACCGCCCGCGGGCGGTTGGCCTTGCGGCACGGCCAGCGTGCCCGATACCTCGACCGGTTGCCCATGCGCATCCACCGACCGATACGACACCAGATAGTTGCGCGCCTCGGGGATACCAGGATCTGCGGTCAGCGAACGCGTCGAGATGACCGAGCCGTGCCCACCCGCAGGCCCATCCGCCACCGCAGGCCAGGGCACGGCCGACAAGGCCAGCACCATCGCGACCCCCGCGATATTTCTCAGTGAACAGCCAGCGGAATAGATCACTTTTCGAGTGAATCACGTTGCAAGACTGTTCAACACGAAATATCCGCAGCGTGATTGTTATGGGGCCATGCGGTGCGGGTTTCATCGATGCGGTTATGCCTGAACAACTTTCGATCGGTTGCGGTGGGATCTTCGCGCGGTATGATCATCGGTTCCGCGTAGGTGCGCGGGTGCTCGAGGGCTGAGTGTTCGGCCGGTGGGGGAAGATCGTGCAAGACCAGTGGTACAACCATGTCGATTCGGGTGCGGGGGAAGGACCTGGGGATAGTCAGGCACCGTATGGGGTTCCCGGCGGCGAGCACGTTGTCGGTGAGCCGTGGATGGGGGGTCCGTGGGCGTCGCCTGACGCGCAACCGGGTTCGATGCCCGTGCGATCGAGTGGGCGCCGGAAGTGGGTGTGGCTCGGGCTGGCCGCGGTGCTCGTGCTGGTCGGGTCGCTGTCGGTCGGCGGCTACTTTCTGCTCCGGCCGGAACCGATTGCGCTGGCCGTCGGCGACTGCGTCTCGATCGACACCGCGATACCGATCGAATACGGCTGTGCCGACAGCAAAGCGACGTATCGCATCACGGCTCGCGAGGCAGTGGTGTGGCCGATGGAGTCGGCGTGCATGAGGTATTCCGACGTCACCAAGGCCGTCGGCGAAACCCCGGGGACGAACGCCGAGGTCACGTTGTGTCTGACCCCGACCCGGTTCAACACCAACGATCCTGGTGCGTTGCGGCCCGACGACTGCGTCGAGGTCACCGGCGCGGGTGACAGCGTGCATCGCATTCCGTGCGCGGCCAACAAGTCGACCCGGGTGCTCAGCATCGAGTTGCATCGACAGGTTCCGGTCACCGATCAGGCGTGCCGTGATCAACCGCAAGCGAGGCAGGCGTTCGCACAGGCTTCACTCGGCGGGCGAGCCATTGTGCTGTGCGTGCTCATCAACGATCCGCAGAACCTCGACTCGGCACAGGTCGGCGACTGCACCAGCAGAGATCTACACCAGATAGTGCGATGCGATTCCCCGGATGCCAACCTTCGGGTGCTGACGGTCCGCGCACTGCATCAACGGCCGACGAAGCCACAGTGCCCAGATGTGCTGGGCGCCAGCGCCTTCTCGATGACACACAACGACAAGGCGGATCTGGTGCTGGCGATCTGCCTCGGCCCGGCCCCCGACAACGCCGTCATCTACTCGAAGGTCGGCGACTGCGTCGCCTCCGGCGGCACCGGCCCCGCCGACCGATCGCGACGCGTCGACTGCGCGGACCCGGCGGCCACCCACGAGGTGATCGACCGGCACCAGTCCAACGACGGCAACTGTCCAGCGAAATCGCCCGCCTGGATCACCTTCGATCCGGGCGTCACCAACGGCCTGACGATCTGCCTCGCCCGCAGATAACGCGGATCCGGAATGGCTTTCACTCCGAGGGAAACCGGCGACGCCTGGTCGGGTCAGAAGTGGTAGGCGTCGACCTCGTCGAGGTAGCGGGCACGGGTTGGCTCGTCGATGAATGAGGCTTCGAAGGAGTTGCGGGCCAGGATGCGTAGGTGGTCTACGGTCAGGTCCAAGGCGTCTCGGATGCCGTCGAAGTTGTCCTGCACGTAGCCACCGAAGTAGGCGGGGTCGTCGGAGTTCACCGTGGCGACCAGGCCGAGTTCGAGCATCTGCCGCAGCGGGTGGTCGGTGAGCTTGTCGATCACCCGCAGGCGCACGTTGGAGAACGGGCAGACCGTCAGCGGAATCCGCTCCCGAACGAGTCGCTGGACCAGCGCTGGATCGTCCAGCACTCGGATGCCGTGGTCGATGCGCTCGACGCGGAGCACATCCAGTGCCTCGGCCACGTACGCCGCCGGACCCTCCTCGCCGGCGTGCGCTACTGCCCGCAGACCCAGCTCGCGGGCCCGCTCATAGACCGCGGCGAACTTGGCGGGCGGATGACCGACCTCCGCCGAGTCGAGTCCGACCGCGACGATCCGATCGAGGTACGGCTCGGCGGCTTCGAGGGTTTCGAGCGCGGATTCGACCGACAGGTCGCGCAAGAAGCACAGGATGAGCTTGGTTGTGATGCCGTACCGTTGCTCGCTGTCACGCAGCGCCGCCCACAGGCCGTCGATGACGGTCGCGAACGGCACCCCACGGGCGGTGTGCGCCTGCGGGTCGAAGAAGATCTCGGCGTGCCGAACGCCGGCCGCGCGGGCGCGGACCAGATAAGCCTCGGCCAGGTCAGTGAAGTCCTGCTCGACCCGGAGCACATCCGTCAGCCGGTAATACAGGTCGAGGAACGACTGCAGATCCTCGAACCGGTAGGCGTGGTGCAGCTCGTCCACCGACGCGAACGGCAGCTCGGCCCCGTTGCGCTCGGCCAGCGCGAAGGCCAGCTCCGGTTCCAGCGTTCCCTCGATGTGCAGATGCAATTCGGCTTTCGGTACAGACACCCCGGGGATCCTAGCCTCGGCCGGTGGCCGGCCTGCCACGTGTAGACGACCGAAGATCATGCCTGGAGCGGCGACTCTCGAGACGAGATACCCACGTCACAGTGCGTCGCCGAGAATGATGGTCGCAGGGCAGCGAGAAGGGCGTCGCTCGGCCAGTCGATTCTAGCTTCGAAATATCCTGCTGCACTGTAGAATCGGGCGCTGGGAGGGGATCGAATGCTGGTCGAGTTGGCCGTGGGTGACGCCTATGGTGCGGGTTTCGAGTATGCAGATCCGAAACTCGTCGCCGACTACAACACTTTGGACGCGTACATCCAGCATCCGACTCATCTCGGCGTCCGGCCGGGTGCGTATACCGACGACACCCAGATGACGTTGGCCATCGCGGAACTGCTGGTCTCGGGTGAGGCGTGGGAGCCGGCGCAGCTGGCCGATCATTTCGTGCGGGCTTATCACCGTGATCCACGGGATGGTTACGCCACTCGGTTTCAGCAATTCCTCGACACCGTGCGCACCGGCGCGGACCTGTTGCGCCGCATCGACCCGTCCAGCGACAAGAGCGGGTCCGCCATGCGTGCCGGGCCGATCGGTCTGCTGCCGACCGTCGACCAGGTCCTGCACTACGCGGAGGTGCAGGCGCGCGTCACCCACAACACACCCGGCGGAATCGCCGCGGCGCAGGCCGCCGCGCTGGCTGTGCACTACTGCCATTGGCAGCTCGGGCCGGTATCCGACCTGCCCGGCTGGCTCGGTGCACGGCTCGACCCGAGCTGGGCGCGGCCGTGGCGCGGCAAGGTTGGATCGAAGGGCTGGATGAGTGTGCGCGCCGCGCTCACCGCGCTGACCTCGAGCACCAGCCTCAGCGAAATCCTGCGTGTCTCAGTGGCTTTCACCGGGGATGTGGATACCGTCGCGACGATCGCGCTCGCCGCCGGATCGCGCTCGCCGCAGATCGAGCAGAACCTGCCGGATGCATTGCTGATCGGGCTCGAGCGCGGCCCTTACGGCAGCGACTATCTGCGAGACTTGGACGCGCGGCTGCTCGCGCAGTTCGCCTGATGGGGAGCGGATCGGAATTCGACTGCCGAGTCACGCATTCCAGGTCTATTTACTGTCACGATAGTAAATAGATATGGAGGGCAGAGATGCGAATCCTGCTGCTCGGTGGTGCCGGTCAGATGGGGCGGGTTGCCGCGCGCGTGCTGGCCGAGGATGACGCTGTCGAACATGTTGTGGTGACCGACCTTTGCGAGCGCAATGCGCGGGCAGTCGCAGATCGACTGGGCCCGAAGGTATCCGGGATCAGTGTCGATGTGCTCGATGCGGCCGAGCTGGCGACCGCGCTGCGCGACTGTGACCTCGTGGTGAATACGGTGGGTCCGTTCTTTCGCTTCGAGGCGCGGATTCTGTCGGCGGCAATCGAGGCGGGTCGCGACTACATCGACATCTGCGACGACTGGGAACCGACCCTGCAGCTGCTCGAGCTCGATGAACAGGCGCGGACGGCAGGAGTCACCGCGCTGGTCGGAATGGGGGCCAGCCCCGGAATCGCCAATCTGCTCGCGGTAACCGCGGCTCGCGAACTCGACACCGTGGCCGACATCATCACCGGGTGGAGCATCGACGTGGCGACGGCGTCTCCTGCCGAGGCGAACGGAACGCCGAATGCGGCTGTCGCACATGGGATTCAGCAGACAACCGGGACGATCCGGATACTGCAGGACGGCCACCTCGTCGACCGGCCCGCCTTGACGCAGAGACGATTCCACTACCCAGGGCTTGGACCGGGTCGTGGTTGGAGCTTCGGGCATCCCGAGGCCGTCACCCTGCATCGGGGTTACCCGCACGCTCGCGACAACATCAACGTGGTGGTCGGGCACCGATGGATCATCACAGCCCTTGCGGCACTGCGTTATAGCGTCGATCACCACATGCTCACCGCAGCCAGGGCAGCGCGGATCGTCGAAGCGGCCGAACAGCGACTGCCCTCGGATCCAGCGGACGGCCTCCGCCCCGGCGCGCTTCCGCCGTTGTTCGCCGTGCTCAGCGGGACGCACGACGGCGCACCCGGCACCGTCGCCACCGCGCTGGCACAGGTCCCCGGGCTGTCCATGGCCGAAATCACCGGCGTCCCACTCGCCGTCGCCGCCCTCAGGCTGCCCACCAGACCCGGCGTGCACACTCCGGAGACCCTGCTCGACCCCGACGAATTCTTCGCCGCGTTAGCACCCTATTGTCCCGACGCACCGGCACCGCGCACCATGACGGCAACTACTCGTTCATGGGTCGATGATCAGCACAACATCGAAACCCTTTCGGCTACACCACTTACCGCGTCTCTGCTGCCCGTGAGTCGAGCACGACGATTCGGGCGCCGCCGGCCAGCAGCGCGCTGGGACTGAGTCCGCACATGGCGTGGAAGGTATCGCTGAAGTGGGAGGGGCTGGCGAAACCCGCGTCCGCGGCCGCCGTCGTGAGGTCCGCGCCCTTCGCGATGGCCCGGCCGACGCTGAGCATGCGCGCCCATATTCGGTAGCGGCGGAAGCTGGTGCCCGCGTGCCGGGCGAACAGGTGCAGGAACCGCGAGGTCGATAGGTGCGCCTCGGCGGCCAGCTCGGCGGCCGAGTTCGCCCGGGCCGGGTGGGCCAGCAGGATCGCCGCCGCGGCCGCGATCCTGTCATCGATAGGCGCCGCCGCCGAACCGCAAGCTAGGTCGATTGCGGCGACAGGGTCGAAATCCGCTTGCGCGGCATGGCTTATCAGGTCGGGTTCGTCGCGGTGGTGCAGACCGAATCCATGGAAACGGGTGGTCATCCGATCCCAGCTCGTCTTCGCCTGGGGCGAGCTGGGATCGATGTAGCAGAACAGCATCTGCTCGCCGGTAGCCACGACCTGATGGACCATCCGAGGTGGAATCAGCGCGGTATGAACGGTCTGCTCCAGCCCGTCGGCACGCAGCATGAACGGCGCATCGACGCCGACCGCCAGACACAGCACCGAGCCGCAGTGCGCGTCGAGCCGCAGCGAGGGGCCCCGATACACCGCGTGTCCAGGCCACAACCACACGGTCGCGAGACAGCGTGTTTCTGGAAGTGCCGTACCACCCATGCTCGCCATGCTTGCACGACCAACGGAAAGGACTCGACTATGCGATTCGAATACCTCGCGCAGGCAGCGCTGGTGCTGATCGGCGTTATCCACATTGTTCCCGGCATCGTCGCCTGCGCACCAGGTCGCGCCGTGGCGGTCTACGGCACCGAGCTCGGCAATCGCGACCAGGAACTGCTGTTGCGGCATCGTGCGCTGCTGCTCGCGCTGGTCGGAGCCGGAGTCATCGTCGGGGCCTTCTTCGCGCCGATCCGAGTTGCCGCGATGACCGCAGCGGCGATCAGCCTGATCAGCTATCTCGCGCTTGCCGGCACCGTCGGTTTCCACGAGCTCAACGGCAAGACCAAGCGCGTCGCATGGGTGGACGTGGTCGCGCTGATCGCCCTCGCGGTGGCCGCGCTGGTCTTCATCGAATGAATTCGCCTGGGGTGTCGTCCGCACGACACCCCAAGCAGATCGACCTACTCCCCCAGGTACACCGGCAGCTGACGGTGACCGTTGGAAACGAAACTGCCGACCGGCTGCAACTCCACCGGATCCACCGCGAGCCGGAGGTTCGGGAAGCGCTCGAACAAGGCCGGGAGCGCGACCGCCGCTTCGAGTCGAGCCAGCGGGGCGCCGATGCAGTGGTGGGCGCCGTGGCCGAAGGACAGGTGGTCCTTGTTGGTGCGGTGGATGTCGAACTGGTCGGCCGTCGCGCCGTGCAGGTTCGGGTCGCGTCCGGCACCCGCGTAGGAGGCGAGAATGGCCTCGCCCTTGGGGATTCGGATGTCGCCGATGTCGATGTCGTCGACCGCGTAGCGCAACGGCAGGTGCGCGACCGGCGCCTCGTAGCGCAGCGTCTCCTCCACCACGTCCGACCAGGGCACCCGGCCTTCGACCACATCGGCGCGCTGTTCCGGGTGGGTCAACAGTGCGAAAATCGCCTGGTCGAGCAAGTTTACGGTGGTCTCGTGCCCCGCGTTGATGACGAGCATCAGCGTGTCGACGAGTTCCTTCTCGACCAGCTGGGAGCCGTCCTCGTCGCGGGTGGCGATCAAGACGCTGGTGACGTCGTCACCGGGTGTCTCGGTGCGATAGGCGACGAGTTCGCTGATGAGCCGGTACATTTCGAGATAGTTGGCTTGTGCCTGCTCGGGCGTGAACGAGGTGTCGAAGAATCCGTCGACGCATTTGTGCAGGCCGCCGCCCAGATGCTCCGGCACGCCCATCATTTCGGTGATCACCTGGATCGGCACCGGATACGCGAATCCCGCACGCAGGTCCACTGATTCGCCGGGCAGCGTGGCCGCCAGCGCGTTCAGCAGGTTCTCGGTGATCGCCTCGATCCGCGGCCGCAGCGCCGTGGTGCGGCGATGGGTGAACGCGGGCGAGACCAATTTCCGCAGCCGCCGATGGTCGGCACCGTAGGCGGTGAACATGTTGTCCACCGCGACCCAGGGCAGCAACGGCCACGCCTCGGTGATCTCGCCGTTGATGAACGAAGACCAGTGCTGCCGAGGATCTTTGGACACCCGCGGATCGGCGAGCAGGCTCTTGAGCACTGCGGCGTCGGTGGCCGACCACGCGGGCACACCGCCCGGTAATTCCACTACCGCGACGGGTCCGCGGGCCCGGATCCGCGCGGACTCGCCTTGAATGTCGGCACCGGTCGTGTCCAGAACTATCGGTTCATGCTCCATCGGACGCTCCTTACATCATGTTCAACGGAGGGGACTTGGGGAAGACGACCGGCAGTGCCGCGACCGCGCGGTGGAAAGGCCCTGGCCGCCAAACCAATTCGTCGACGGGCACGGCGAGTTCCATTTCGGGGAGAGCGTCGAGCAGCTGATCGATGGCGTCCTGCACGATCAGGTAGGCCACCGACTTGGCCGGGCAGGCATGCGGTCCGGCGGCCCACGCCAGGTGCGAGCGGTTGCCGGTGCGGTCGCCGCCGCGGATCTCGGGATCGTTGTTGCAGCCCGCGAGGCTGATCAGGACCGGCTGGTGCGCGGGCAACCAGTTGTCGTCGATCAGGATCGGCTGCCTCGGGTACGAGGTGCAGAAGTTCGCCATCGGCGGATCGTTGAACAGCACCTCGTCGAGGGCGTCGCGGGTCGACATGCTGCCGCCGAGGACGTCGCCGCCGAACCGGTCGTCGGTGACCATCAGCAGCAGGGTGTTGATGATCAGGTTCTGCTGCGGTTCGATGCCCGCGCCGTAGAAACTGATCAGCTGGCACAGCATTTCGGTGTCGTCGAGTTCGGCCGGGTGATGGGCTAGTCGGGAGGTGACGTCGTCGCCGGGCTCCGCACGCCGCAGACCGATCAACTCCAGCAGCGCCTCGCTGAGCATCTGCATGCCCTGCGCGGCGTTGACGGTGTCGAAGAGCGCGGCCATGCCCGTCGCCACCCGCTGGCCCAGTTCCGCTGAGCAGCCGACCATTTGGTTGAGCACCTCGAAGACCAGCGGGAACGCGTACTGGGTCACCAGGTCGGCCGAACCCTTCGCGCAGAAGGTGTTGATCAGCGGGATGGCGATCCGCTCGACGGTGGCATGCAGGGCGTGCAGGTCGATTCCGTCGATGGCGACGGTGTAGGCCTGCCGGTAGCGCGCGTGCGCGGCACCGCTGTTGCGCAACGCGTTCGGGTACCACTCCATCATCGGCTTGACGGGCGAGTCGTCGGGGATGTGCTGCTGCCAGGTCCGCGGGTCGGCCGGAAAGTGCTCGGGGTCGTTCAGGATTCGCAATGCGGCCTGATAGCCGACCACCAGGGTGGCCGGCACGTCCGGGGCCAGCTCGATCGGCACCAGCGAGCCGTACTGCCTGCGCATCTCGGTGTAGGCGCGATGCGGATCGGCGGCGAACTCCGGGGTGTGCAGCTGCACTCGGGGGCCATCGGTGTCGATGGGCGACCCGTGCTGGACGGGGCAGACGCCGGGTGCGGCGGTCTCGGTGAATGGTGACGTGGTCAAGGACGTGACTCCAGACGGTCGGTGCGCGGGCACCTGGCTCGGCCAGGTGCCTCGGGAAAGGTCGGAGGTGTATCAGGTGTCAACCGACCATAGGTGACCATTGCTAACGAGTGCACGTCGAGGACCGGAACGCAGTGCGGCAACCGCAGGTTCACCGCGCCTACCTCACAGCCCCTGCCGGACACGTGTTTTCGACGGGTGTGGCACCGGCGAATCCCCCTAGTCCTGGCAACCGCCCAGAAGCTGACGGTTCACCCACGGTAGCAGCATTGCGAGAAAGTCTCTCTCGATACAGCAACAGGTTATCGGCCGTCGGTGAGTCGCAAATATGTTGTGCTACCAGCGAATAGACCGTCGCTATTCGGTGGTGGAGTTGATCGATCGGCACAGCGTTCGGCGGGCAGAGCAGGTGCGAGTTAGTTGACCTTGTAGAGCCAGGTTTGGGGAGTTGCGAGTTCGCCTGTGGTGGACCAGCGGTAGGTGCGGGCGAGCCCTGTGCCCTCGTAGGCACGCAGGTAGTTGACCAGGCCGGCGCGGGTCGTGCGGCCGGCGGCGATGCCCTTCAGGATGATCGTGGTGAGGTCGTAGGCTTCGACGGCACTCGGGCCGGGAGCTCGGCCGTTGATAGCCTCGTAGTCACTGACGAACCGAGTGACGACCGGGCCGCAAGAGCAGGACATGATCGCGCCCGCTGCCGAATCACCAGCTTGGGCAACAAAATCCGGCGTGACGGTACTCTCCGCGGAGACGAACGGCACGGTGACGCCCGCCCGTCTCAGCTGTTGCAGCAAGGCGGCCGCCTCCTCGTCGAAGCCGGAGTAGAAGACCGCGTCCGGCTTGGCTGCGGCGATATCGGTGGTGACCGTGGTGAAGTCACGATCGCCCCTGCCGATAGCGGCCGCACACTTCGGGTCGGCGGCGGAGCCGAGGCTGGAGACAGCGCTGCCTGCCAGGCTGCTGCCATAACCGGTCTTGTCCTGGATGACGCAGATCCTGCGGAAGTGCGAAGTGTTGACCAGGTACTTCGCCAGTGCGGTGCCTTGGACGTCATCGGCGGCCAACCCGCGGAAGAAGGAGTGCCAGCCGTTGGTGGACAGCGCGGGATCGGTGGCCGAGGGGGTCAGGAACGGGAGCCCCGCATCGCTGAAGACCTGTCCAGCGGTTTGGATTTCCGTGGAGAACACCGGACCCACCAGTGCGACGATCGACGGGTCGTTCGCGATCTGCGCGGCAACACCGGCCGCCGCCTGCGCGTCCCCCGTGATATCGAATTCCCGCAGTGCGACGGCACATCCCGGATTCGTCTTCGCGAACTGATCGAGGGCCAACTTCACCCCACCACCGGCGGTATGCGTGGCACCCGCTGTCGTCGCGATGGTTACAGGCGCGCAGGTCGCCTGACCATCGCCCGCCGCAGCGAACGCGGCGCTGGGTTTCGCAACCTCCTTGCCCTGGGCATCGATCTGCGTCAGCGGCTCGAAGGCCCGTGACGCATCGGTAGTCCCGGGAGCCACCGCCCGCACCCAATCAATGGGGTGCGGCGCACCGGGCCCGGATGATGCGGTGGGCGACGCCGCAGTGTCCGAAGAGGATCCCGAGTTCGCCCAAATGATCCCCGCCACAATCACAGCCACAACCACCAGCGCTGCCCCGGTAAGCCCGATAGTGCGAGCGGTTCGCCCGCCAGAATGCCTTGCTACCAGTGCTTCCCGCGACCCGTCACGATCTTCCGCCCATTGCACACGCTGGCTCGGCTCCTCCGATAACGTGCGCTCGCTCGACCCGGCCCCGTGCACCGACGCACTCAGATCCGCCTGCCGTGTCCGCGCGCCCGACGCCAACCCGCGCTCGCGCCCACCCGACTCCGACTCTGCCTGCCGCGCACGCTCGCTCGACCCGACCTCCTGCGTCGAGCCACTCAGCACCGCCTGCCACGCGCCCGGATCCGACGACGGCGCGTGCGCGGACCCGGCCGACTCCGACTGCCACGTAGGCGCATTCGGCTCTGCTTGTCGCGGGCGGTTATCCGGCGACTGCCCGTGGGCGGACTCGCCCGGCACTCCCGGTTCTGTGCGCGGCGGTACCCATGGCTGCGGCACGGTGGGTGGGGCGTGGCCGGTTGTTGTTGGACCGCTTGGTGATCGGCGGTCCGGGTGTGCGCCGCCGGATAGTGCTTGTCTTGCGGCGGTGGCGAATTCGGTGCAGGAGTCGAAGCGGTCGGCGGGGCGTTTGGCCAATGCCTTTGTCAGCACCGCGTCCAGCGCGGGTAGCAGGTGTGGTTGGCGGGTGCTGAGTAGCGGGGGCGGTTGTTGGAGGTGGGCCGCGATCATGGCGGCGGGACTGTCGGCGGTGAAGGGGGCGGTGCCGGAGAGGAGCCAGAAGAGGGTGCAGGCGAGGGCGTATTGGTCGGAGCGGTGGTCGACGGGGGTGGCGGAGAGTTGTTCGGGGGCGGCGTAGGCCAAGGTGGCGGCGAACATTCCGGTTCGGGTCAGCTGGTGGGCGTCGTCGCGTAGGCGGGCTATGCCGAAGTCCGTCAACAGGACTCGCTCGTCCTGGCCTGCCGTTGGGCGGGACAGCATGATGTTGGCCGGTTTCACGTCGCGATGCAGGACGCCGACGGCGTGCGCGTAGTCGAGGGCCTTCGCGGTCTCGGCGATGATCTCCACCGCGCGAGCCGGGTCCAGTGCGCGCGGGTCGAGGGCGCCGGCATCGATGCCGTCGATGTACTGCATCGAGATCCAGCGGATGCCGTCCTCGACGCCGCGGTCGTACACCGCGACGATATTCGGATGGTCCAACTGCGCGACCAGTTCCGCCTCACGCTCGAACCGGGCCCGCATCTCGTCGTTGGCCTGCAGCCCAGAACTGAGCAGCTTCAACGCGATCCGGCGCGGCAGCCGCGGGTGCCGCGCGAGATACACCGATCCCATTCCGCCGCGACCCAGCCGACGCTCGATCACATACCCGGCGAAAACCTCACCAGCGCGCAGCATCCCGTCCTCTCAGACGTCGAGTCGCCGACCACGTCCGGCGCGCTGTCGATGGGGAGCCGAAGCGATCGCCCGCGCAGGCTCGTCCGTCACGGTGCCGACTTCCGCCGGAATGACGAGAGCAGGGCGGGAAAGTGACCACCCCGCTCCGAGCACGCCGGTCGTTCACCCGGCCATCGTAGCCTGGGCTTTACCCGGCGGGCCGCCCCCGAACGCCGCCAGGAATTCCGTTGACCAGGCATGACCGTTCCAGGAGGCTCGGGGTGTGCACAGGAATACGGAGCCGGTCGAACTCGAGCCGCTGACGGCGGACAATCTCGCGTTGCTGCTCGATGCGGCGGTTGCCGACGCGGATCCGCTGGAGGTGATGCCGCCGGTGGACGGTGCGCCGGGGTGGAATGCCGAACGTAAGCAGGCGTTTCTGGATTTCCATCGCGGGCGGGCACTGTTGGCGGATGCGCCGGTCGAGTACACCTATTTGATCGTGGTGGGCGGCCGGGTGGTTGGTGCCGCGCGGTTGCAGCCGGGCGTGGAGGGGTTCGAGGCGGGAGTATGGATCGGCCGCTCGGATCGTGGACGTGGTGTGGGCCGGTCCGTTGCCGAGCAACTGCGGACGGTTGCCGCGGAGATCGGTGCGCGGCGGGTGGTAGCGGTGACCACGGTTGATAATTCGGCGGCGCGCAGGCTGCTCGGGACGGCCACATCGACGGTCAGCGGCGACACAGTGACGGCGACATCAGCGCTCGATTGACGCGGTGCGGTCGGCGTCGATGCCCGGAAATACTGTGGCAAAGTGGGATTGATGGCTGGACTGGAGTGGAATCACAACAGCTTCTACCACCGGTTTCTGGTGCGACGACTGCCGAAGCCGTGTGCACGGGTGCTGGACGTCGGATGTGGGGCCGGCGCGTTCGCGGCCGAACTGGCGCGGCAGGTCGAGCAGGTGGATGCCATCGATCGGTCGCCGGTGATGATCGATGCCGCGAAGCAGGCGACGCCCGACAATGTCACCTGCATTCTGGGGGACGTGCTGGAGCAGCCACTGCCCGCGGCGAGCTACGACGCGATCGTGTCGATCAGCACGCTGCACCATCTGCCGCTCGACAGGATGTTGCCGGTGTTGGCCGACGCGCTGCGGCCAGGCGGGGTACTGGCTGTCGTGGCGCTGCCGCGCACGGACCTGCTGCGGGAACTGCCGGTCGAAATCTTGGCAGTGATCGGTCACCGGGTTCTCGGGGTCGTCTTCGCTGGTCTGCGCGGCTTCGGCCGTAAAGATTGGCATGCCATCGAGCCGAATCACGCTGCCATGCCGGTGGTTCTCGATCCGCCGCTGACTACTCGTCAGGTGCGGCAGCAGGCGGTCGCGCTACTTCCCGGGGCACGGGTGCGGCGGCTCGTTTACTGGCGGTACGCACTGGTGTGGCAGAAACCCGCCGACAGCTAGATTTGCCAGCCATCCGAATTGAACTGTGGCGCAATCACTTCAAGACTCGGCACGTCTCGTCCAATGCGGTGCGCAACAGTTCGGCATAAGCGTCGAGATCCGGAATTGTCGCAGAATCCGCATGAAGTGAGATCGTGACGGTCTCCCCGAGTCCGTGGACTCCGTGGGTCAACCGCATGACCGAGCCGATCGCCGGGAAGCCACCGGTGAAGCGAACCCGGCCGCCGCCGAACACGAGGTTCGCTGGGCCGCGATGCACGCTGGAAACAACGGTGTGACCTGCGATGGAGTCGGGAACCGCAGCCAGTGGGTACCGGTCGACATCACGACGGAGCAGCGGAGCGGGCACGATGGAGGTGACGCGATCTTGCGCACCGAGCAGCGGATGCTGTGCGCGCATCCGCCGGTCGGCCATCGCCGTCGCGATCTTGTCGGCACGACGTCGGAGATCGGGTTCATCGATGCGGAGATCGACGCTGAGGCTTCGATAGTTGTTGCGCGCGTTGGACATTGCGGTATCGGACAGCGCCATGGGCACCTGCGCACCGAGCCGCTCCACTGCCCCACCCCGCCCATCGAGATAGCGCCCAAGTGCAAGCGACACAGCGGTCAGCACGACAACGGTCACCGTGCGCCCGGGAACTCGCAAAGCTGCCGAGTCGCACACAATCATTCGTACTTGATGTGCCGAATCAGCTTCCGTTGCCGCCTGATTAACCAGGCTTGGCGGGAAGTCCGGCCCAGGCGACGGCAGACTGCCCGCCTCGGTCAGCTCCGCGAGCTTCTGCTGAGCTCGAAACGCCTGGTAACCACGGAGAGCGGTCCGAACCAAACGAATCGGCAGCTGCGGCAACGCCAGCACCGCATCCACCGGCGCGGAAGTCGCCGATCTGATCGACCACCCAACAGAATTCGGGGCTGCTTCGTCCTCCGGCTCCGCCTCGGCGAACAACGCCCGCGCGATCTCGGCGGCGCGCCGACCGTCCGCGAGTGCGTGCGACATCTGCAGAACCGCGACGAGCACCGGCCCCGCGCGGTTCTGCCCAGGCGCGTCGACGATGCCACGGAACACGTGCAATCGCCACGGCCGCACGGCCGCATCCACCCCGGTGTCGAGCACTTCGCCGAGCGCCGCCTGCAGATGCGCCCAATCCGGTTCTGCCAGCACATGCTCAACGAGCTGGTCGGCGGCGAACTCGCACCGCACCCATGACGGGTAATCGAGATCGCCCGGCACGACACGCGCTCGGACCCGCAGATCGGCGATCCGCGCGCTACGTTCGGCGACGAAGGTGCGCAGGTCCGCAGTGGGACGCCCGGTATCGGTGAAGCAGTACAGCAGAAACAGGTCGTTGCGGGTACGGGCCGACAGCCAGTACATCGTCGCGTCCTGCGCCGCCATCGAACCCACTACCCGACAGTATCGAACCCGTCAGCCCGCGCCACTCGAGCGCCGGGCAGCACCGCCTGCGGCGCAGACCGAACTGGCCCGACATCGGCTGAATGATCTTGTTCCGCAAGCAGATCGAGCAAAACCTATCGATTCCACCGGATCCACCTGCTACCGTCTGTAGTAGAACGCATACCACTCTCCCAGGGGCGGGGTGTCGACCATGGCAACTCAACTCGGTCGCAAGGTCAGCGCGCAGGCGAATTCCGCCGACGAGCGATATCAGGCCGCGAACTTTCTCAAGCGGTCGATCAACAAGGTCTTTCCGACGCACTGGTCGTTTCTCCTCGGCGAGATCGCGCTGTACAGCTTCATCATCCTGTTGCTGTCCGGCGTGTATCTGACCCTGTTCTTCGACCCATCGATGACCGAGGTGGTCTACAACGGCGCCTACCAGCCGTTACGCGGCGTCACCATGTCGCGGGCCTACGAGACGGCGCTGAACATCTCGTTCGAGGTGCGTGGCGGGTTGTTCGTGCGGCAGGTACACCATTGGGCCGCCTTGCTTTTCGCGGCGTCGATCATCGTGCACCTGTTCCGGGTGTTCTTCACCGGCGCGTTCCGCAAGCCGCGCGAGGCGAACTGGGTGATCGGCTCGCTGCTGCTGATCCTGGCGATGTTCGAGGGCTACTTCGGCTACTCGCTGCCCGACGATCTGCTCTCGGGTACCGGCCTGCGGGCCGCGTTCTCGTCCATCACGCTCGGCATACCGATCGTCGGCACCTGGATGCACTGGCTGATGTTCGGCGGCGACTATCCGGGCACCATCATCATTCCGCGCCTGTTCATCGCGCATGTGCTGCTGTTCCCCGGCATCATGCTCGCGCTGATCGCGGCGCACGTCGCGCTGGTCTGGTATCAGAAGCACACCCAGTTCCCCGGTCCGGGCCGCACCGAGAACAACGTGGTCGGCGCGCGCATCGTGCCGGTGTTCTCGCTGGATCAGGGCTCGTTCTTCGCGTTCACCCTCGGCATCGTCGCCATCATGGGCGGCCTGCTGGAGATCAACCCGATCTGGAACATGGGTCCGTACAACCCCTCTCAGATCTCCGCGGGTTCGCAGCCGGACTTCTACATGATGTGGACCGACGGCATGATGCGCCTCATCCCACCGTGGGAGCTATATCTGGGCCGCTACACGGTGCCCGCCCCGGTGTGGGGCGCGCTGATCATGGGCTTGGTGTTCACGGCGCTGATCACCTACCCGTGGATCGAGAAACGGCTGACCGGCGACTCCGCCGTGAATCACAACCTGCTGCAACGCCCGCGGGACGTGCCGGTGCGCACCGCGATCGGTGCGATGTCGATCGCGTTCTACGTCGTGCTCACCCTGTCGTGCGTGAACGACATCGTCGCCTACAAGTTCAACATCTCGTTGAACGCGACGACCTGGACCGGACGGATCGGCATCCTGCTGCTGCCGCCGCTGGCCTACTTCGTGGCGTATCGGATCTGCCTCGGCCTGCAGCGCGGCGACCGCGCCGTGCTCGAGCACGGCGTCGAGACCGGCGTGATCAGGCGGCTGCCGGACGGTGAGTACATCGAGCTGCATCAGCCGCTCGGCCCGGTGGACGACCACGGCCATCCGATCCCGCTGGAGTACCAGGGCGCGCCGGTGCCGAAGAAGATGAGCAAGCTCGGCTTGGCGGGCAAGCCGGGGACCGGCAGCTTCTTCCGGGCCGATCCGTCGGAGGAATCCGAGCGCAATCACGAGGCCGACCACAACGAGGAACGGCGCCAGCTCGCGGTGCTGCGGAATTACCAGGAACGCGATAGCCGGAACGGCGCGGGCGGCAACGGCAGTGCGCGTTAGTCGACGACCAATAGCTGACCGGCGTGCTTTATCGGCGACATGCAAGTATTCGGACGCCGGAAATCCGATGCCCGAATATTGCGCGGCCCCGAGTCCGTGCCGACCCGGGGCCCGTAGTGCCTGTTCAGACGACCTGTTGCTATCAGGCGCAGCCGAACTCCCCCTGCGCCACTCCAGTTAGGAATGTGTCCCACTGCCCCGGGGCAAACGCGAGCACCGGGCCATATCCGTTGTCCTTGGTGTCACGGACCGCGATTTTGCCGTCGACTAGAAAGGCGACTTCCACACAGTTCCCATCGGGGCCGCTGTATGTGCTCTTGCGCCACACAGCATCCGTCAAATCAACCTCCACGGCACTAGCTCCTTTGCTGCGTCGAGAACGAGATTTCTTCTGACATCGTTCTAACTAGCACCGGCACCCGGCCAACCAACGCCGAATCCCCTGTGCGCCTGCTAGAAGCGCGCAACTCAACGGTGCGTCGTTATCGCACTGTACGTCGGAGTGAATACACCCCGCGAGGTTGCCCCCGCGCGATAAACACTAGCAGGTCTATCGAAAGTTTGCCCATCTCTTGCTTATTGAAACATCGCAACTGCCAAGTTTGCGAAGATGAAATGTTGCGGAAACATTGCCAGCGGGTATTGACCATTCCTCTGATCGGACTTCCGCAAACATTTCGGCCGATGTGATTGCTCCGTGATCCGTCATAGTTTCTTTCTGTGGACACTGGCTCATCGACGCCACCGCCGGGTGCGGGCATGATGGAAGTCATGGTTGACCGCGATCGCGACGACGCAGGTCGCGCCCTTAACTCTCGTCCGCGTGACCGATTGGGCCGCCCGATGCCACCCGGTAGTGCCGGAGTTGCCCGAATTCCCGACGATCTGGACCTGCCGCCGGAGCAAACGCTCACCTTCGCTCAGCAA
Organism: Nocardia sp. NPDC050175; assembly: GCF_044459885.1. NCBI lineage: Bacteria > Bacillati > Actinomycetota > Actinomycetes > Mycobacteriales > Nocardiaceae > Nocardia > Nocardia sp. NPDC050175. The sequence continues at coordinate 23,722 of NZ_JBITJI010000002.1, read as the reverse complement.
CTGCTGGACGACGGTTTGGCATTCAACGCGCACGAGGTATTAGAGGCCGCGTGGAAGAACGGACCGTTCGCCGAACGGATGCTGTGGCAGGCCCTTGCCCAACTTGCTGTCGGTGTCACACACATCCAGCGCGGTAATCCCAAGGGCGCGCGCACCCTGCTCACCCGCGCGATCACCCGGCTGACCGAGTACCGGCCCGAGGACGGCGCGGACACCTACGGCATCGACCGCGCGGGCCTGATCGCCCACTCGCAGGCCCTGCTCGACGCGCTGGACGCGCAGACACCGATCGCGCCGACGGAGCTGATGCCGCAGCTGCGCGGCTGATATCTACGATGGGCACCGTGTTCACGTCATCGCGCCCGGGCCGGGCCCGTGCCTGAGCTGGGTGCGGGCCGGTACGCGCCGAGCCCGTCCGGTGATCTGCACCTGGGCAACCTGCGCACGGCGCTGCTCGCCTGGGCGTTCGCCCGCTCGACCGGTCGGCGCTTCCTGCTCCGGGTCGAGGACCTGGACCGGGTGCGGGCGGGCGCCGAGCAACGACAGCTCGACGATCTCGCCGCGATCGGACTCGACTGGGATGGCCCGGTGGTCCGGCAGTCCGAGCGTCTCCCGTACTACCAGGACGCGATCGATCGACTCACCGCCGCCGGACTCACCTACGAATGCTTCTGCACGCGAAAGGAAATCCAGCAGGCGGCGACGGCGCCACACGGTCCGCTCGGCGCCTATCCGGGCACCTGTCGCACCCTGACCGAACAGGCGCGCACCAGGTTTCGCGAGGAAGGACGTCCAGCGGCGCTGCGCTTACGGGCGGCGGCAACCGAATTCGAGATCGTCGACGACCTGCACGGACGCTACCGGGCACCCGTGGACGACGTGGTGCTGCGGCGCGCGGACGGCGTCCCGGCCTATAACCTCGCGGTCGTGGTCGACGACGCGGCGCAGGGCATCGATCAGGTGGTGCGCGGCGACGACCTGCTACCGTCCACCCCGCGTCAGGCCTATCTCGCGACGCTGCTCGATCTTCCGGTGCCGCACTACGCCCATGTTCCGCTGGTACTCAATGCCGAAGGACAACGTCTGGCTAAGCGCGACGGCGCGGTCACGCTGGCCGATCAACGCGCGCTCGGCAACACGCCCGACCAGGTAGTGGCCGTACTGGCCCACTCGCTCGGCTACCCGGCCACCTCGGCGGCGGAACTGCTCGACAGCTTCGACCCGGCACATCTGCCACACGAACCGTGGATACTCGACGGGAATGGGTTGTTGCAACGCAGTCGATGTCCGTAACGTACGCATTCGTCCAACTACTGATCACTCGACGAGGACAAACTATGACAAGCGGTGGGTACGACCCCAACCAATATCCGCAGGGCGGGCAGCCGTATGGGCAGCCGTACCCGCAAGGCGGCCAGCAACATCCGCAAGGCGGTCAGCAATTCCCGCAGGGCGGCCAACAGTTCCCCCAGGGCGGACAGTACGGCCAGCAGCCGCCGCAGTACGGGCAGCAGCCGCCGCAATACGGCCAGCAGCCGCAGTACGGTCAGGCGCCGCAGTACGGCCAGCAGGATCAGTACGGCCAGTACCCGCAGCAGCCGGGCGGCTTCAACCAGTACGGTGGGCAGCCGGGTGACCTCGGCACCCGCATCGGTGCGCGCGTCATCGACGCACTCATCCTCTACATCCCCTACCTCATCATCTACTTCCTGGTGAAGAACAGCCTCGGGCTGGCCATCGGCCTCGGCCTGGTCTGGACCCTGGTGCAGCTCGCCTACTTCGTCGGCATGGAGACCTCGCAGGGGACCACCATCGGCAAGAAGGTGCTCGGCCTGAAGGTCCTCGCGCCCGGCGGCGCGGCCAAGATCGAGCCGGTCACCTCGCTGAAGCGCAACATCTTCGTCGCGGCGAACATCATTCCGTGCGTCGGTGGCCTGGTCTCGCTGGGGCTCGCGATCTACATCATGATCACCATCTCGCAGGACCCGAACAAGCAGGGTTGGCACGACAAGTTCGCCGGTGGCACGCAGGTCGTCAAGTCCTGACGCCGATCGGCTGAAAACACGCGCAGGGGCGCACCCGTTATCGGGTGCGCCCCTGACGTTTTGGTGCGGTCGAGACTAAGTGGTTCCGGCGATGAGCACGACGGCGAACCAGAGGATGGCGATCACGATGGCGCCGACGCCGATCCAGATGCCGGCCAGCGCCATGCCCTTGCCCTCTTGGCCGCTCTGCTTGACCTGGTTCAAGGCGATGACGCCGAGGATGATGCCGACGATCGAGCCGATGCCGCAGGTGATGAATCCGGCGAGCGAGGCGATCAGCGCGCCGATCGCCATGCCGTTGGTGCCCTGCTGCTGCGGCAGCCCGTACGGCTGGTAGGCGGGCTGGTAACCGTAGTTCGGCTGCTGACCGTACGGTTGCTGCGGCTGGCCGTAGGGTTGCTGCGGCTGTTGCTGCCCATATGCCTGCTGCGGCTGCTGGTAGCCCGGGTACTGCTGTTGCGGCGGCGGGGTCATGGGCTGGGCGGGTTGCTGCGGGTACTGCGGCGCCGACGGATACCCCGATGGCTGTTCAGCGTTCGGGTATTGCGGAACCGAGCTCTGCGCACCGGATTCCGGCGATACGCCTTGGCCGCCGTACTGTTTCCACCATTCGTCGGAATCGCCGGGATTCGTCATTGCTACAGGGTATTCCACAACCTGGTTGGATGATGCGGGTGAGTGAGCCGAATAAAACCGAAGCGCCCGAATCTGGGCACCCCGCGCCCGACCATGCGGCATTCGCCCAGGTGGCGCGGGGGTACTACACACCGATCGTGGCGTTGTTCACGGCAACGCTGATCATCTCTAACATCTGTGCGACCAAGGGCGTGCAGTTCTTCACCGACCACTCGGTGAAGATAGGGCCGGTGGAGGTGCTGCCGATCAGCACCGACGGCGCCTGGTTCCTTTTCCCGCTGGCCTACATCATCGGCGACGTGCTGAGCGAGATCTACGGCTTCAAGTCCGCCCGCCGGGCCATCTACTACGGCTTCGGCATCCTGCTGCTGGTGGTGGTCTGCTTCAAGATCGCTATCGAGTTGCCCCCTGCGACGTTCTACGAGAACCAGGACGCGTTCCGCACCGTCATCGGCACCACGCCGCAGCTGGTCGCGGCCGGGCTGGCCGGCTATTTCGTCGGTGAGATGCTGAACTCCGCGACGCTGGTGCTGATCAAGGAACGGACCAAGGAAAAGCACCTGTGGGCGCGACTGATCGGCTCCACCGTGGTCGGCGAGTTCGGTGACACGCTGATCTTCTGTTCGATCGCGGCCACCGCCATCGGCATCGACTCGTGGGGCCAGTTCGTGAACTACGTGATCGTCGGCTTCGTGTGGAAGACGCTCGCGGAGGTCATCGTGCTGCCGATCACCTACCGGGTGATCGCCTGGCTCAAGAAGAACGAGCCGACCTACGCACCGAGCAAAGAACCCGCGCTACTGAGCTGAAAGATGTTGGCGGCCACCGAACTCCACGCGGTGGAGTTCGGGGCCACCGGTTCACGGGGTCGGAACTCGGCCCTTCCAGCGACCGAGCGTCTCGGCCTTGTGCTCATCGAAATAGCCGCCCTCGATGCTCGCGCGAATACGGTCGACCAGCCGAATGGTGTAGCGCTCGTTGTGGATTGTGCACAGCGTTGCCGCGAGGATTTCCTTGGCCTTGAACAGATGGTGCAGGTAGGCGCGGGTGTAGTTGGCGCAGGTGTAGCAGTCGCAGGTGTCGTCGATCGGGGTGAAGTCGCGCCGGAAACGACTGGTGTTGATGTTGAATCGGCCCTCGGCGACATAGATGGCGGCATTGCGGGCGACCCGGGACGGGTTCACGCAGTCGAAGGTGTCCGCGCCGTGCTCCACCGCGGTGAAGATGTCCTCCGGCTCGCTGATGCCGAGCATGTGCCGTGGCTTGTCCTCGGACAGTTCGTCGCAGCACCAGCCGACGATGGTGCCGAGGTTGCTCTTTTCCAGCGCGCCGCCGATGCCGTAACCGTCGAAACTCGTGCCCTCGCTGCCGCGCAGCGATTCCAGGCCGCGACAGGCCTTGCGCCGCAGGTCTTCATACTGCGCGCCCTGGATCACGCCGAAAAGCGCCTGGTACGGGCGGTGCGTGCGGGCGGCGGTCAGGCGCTCGTGTTCGTCGAGGCAGCGCTGCGCCCACTCGTGCGTGCGCTGCAGTGACTTCTCTTGGTAGCCGCGGGTATTGAGCAGGGTGGTGAGCTCGTCGAAGGCGAACATGATGTCGGCCCCGAGCTGGTGCTGGATGCCCATGGACACCTCGGGGGTGAACCGGTGCTTCGAGCCGTCCAGGTGCGAGCGGAAGGTGACGCCGTCGTCGTCGACGGTGGCCAGGCGCTCCTTACCCTTCGCGATCACGTCGTCGCTGCGTACGTCGACCGCCTCCATGGCGAGCACCTTCTTGAAGCCGACGCCCAGCGACATCACCTGGAAGCCGCCGCTGTCGGTGAAGGTCGGCCCCGGCCAGTTCATGAACGTGCCGAGCCCGCCCGCCTCGTCCACGATGTCGGAACCCGGCTGCAGGTAGAGGTGGTAGGCATTGGCCAGCAGTGCCTGCGCGCCGATCTCTTTCATCGTCTCCGGCAGCACCGCCTTCACCGTCGCCTTGGTGCCCACCGGAATGAACGCGGGCGTGGCGATCGAGCCGTGCGGAGTGTTGATCACACCTGATCGGCCGTGCCGCCCGTCGAGGCGGTTACCGACGGTGAACGAGAAGGAACCAGGGTCTGACACCCGAACATCCTCCCAGCACGGAATCGGCCGCGATGTCGGCCCCCGCCGCAGGCACGACAGCCCCCACCGCAGGCACGACAAAGGCCGCCCCGCCGTGGCGAACGGCGAAGCGGCCCTTGGTCGAGCGCTATACGTCGGCCGAGGCCGCCGCGAACTGGGCGTTGTACAGGCGGTAGTAGGCGCCGCGTTCCTCGAGCAGGCGTTCGTGGGTGCCGTGCTCGACGATGCGGCCCGCCTCCATGACGACGATCAGGTCGGCGTCGCGGATGGTGGACAGGCGGTGCGCGATGACGAAGCTGGTGCGGTCGCGGCGCAGGGCCGCGGTCGCGTGCTGCACCAGCAGTTCGGTGCGAGTGTCCACCGAGCTGGTCGCCTCGTCCAGGATCAGGATGGACGGCTTCGCCAGGAACGCCCTGGCGATGGTGATCAGCTGCTTCTCCCCGGCGCTGACGCCGGAGCCTTCCTCGTCGATGACCGTGTCGTAGCCGTCGGGCAGCGCGTGCACGAAACGGTCCACATAGGCGGCCCGCGCGGCGGCGAGGATGTCTTCCTCGCCGGCGTTCGGGTTGCCGTAGGCGATGTTCTCCCGGATGGTGCCCTTGAACAACCAGGTGTCCTGCAGCACCATGCCGATGCGGGAGCGCAGGTTGTCGCGGCTGATCCGGGTGATGTCGACACCGTCGATGGTGATGGCGCCGGAGTCCAGCTCGTAGAACCGCATCAGCAGATTCACCAGCGTGGTCTTGCCCGCGCCGGTGGGACCGACGATCGCGACCACGTGGCCGGGCTCGGCGATCAACGACAGCCGCTCGATCACCGGCTTCTCCTCCTCGTAGCGGAAGGAGATGCCCTCGAACTCGACCTCGCCGCGGTCGACCGGGCGGGTATCGGCCGCGATCGGATCCGGGCTCTGCTCCTCGGCGTCGAGGATCTCGAAGATCCGCTCGGCCGAGGCGACGCCGGACTGCAGCAGGTTGGCCATCGCGCCGATCTGGGTGAGCGGCTGGCTGAACTGACGCGAGTACTGGATGAACGCCTGCACCTCGCCGAGCGAGAGCTGACCCGTCGCGACCCGCAGGCCGCCGACCAGCGCCACCAGCACGAAGTTCACGTTCCCGAGGAACATGATGGCGGGCATGATCAGCCCGGAGATGAACTGCGCCTTGAAGCTCGACTGGTAGAGCTCCTCGTTGCGCTTGTCGAACTCGGCGCCGACCTCCTGGTTGCGGCCGAACGCGGTGACGATCTCGTGCCCGGTGTAGGCCTCCTCGACCTGCGCGTTCACCAGACCGGTGTGCTTCCACTGGTCCACGAAGTGCGGCTTGGAGCGTTTCGCGATCAGCGCGGTGACCACGATCGCGGCGGGCACGGTGAGCAGGGCGATCAGCGCGAGCAGCGGCGAGATCCAGAACATCATCACCAGGATGCCGAGCACCGTGAACACCGAGACGATCAGCTGACTCATCGTCTGCTGCAGGCTCTGCGACACGTTGTCGACGTCGTTGGTGACCCGGCTCAGCACGTCACCGCGCGGCTGGGAATCGAAGTAGCGCAACGGAAGTCGATGGATCTTGTCCTCGATTTCGCCGCGCAGCCGCTTGACCGTCCGGTTGATCACCATGTTGAGCAGGAAGGCCTGCAACCAGCCGAACACCGAGGCGCCGATGTAGAGCGCGAGCACCAGCAGGAGCACATGGCCGACAGCGGTGAAGTCGATGCCGACGCCGGGGGTGACGTCCATGGCGCCGACCATGTCGGCAAAGGTGTTGTTGCCGCTGGCCCGCAGGTAGTCGATCGCCTGATCCTTGGTGGTCCCCGGCGGGAACCGCAGCTGGTGCTTGCCGACGAAGCCGTCGAAGACCAGGTTGGTCGCCCTGCCGAGCATGTATGGACCGAGCGTGTTCAGCACCACCGAGGTGATGGCGAGCAGCATGACGAGCCAGACGAGCTTCTTCTCCGGTGCGAGCCGGTGCAGCAGCCGCTTCAGCGACGGGCCGAACGACTTCGCCTTGGCATCCGGCGCACCGGGGGCAGGCATTCCTGGCCTCATCGCACCTCCTCCGCGCTCAGCTGGGATGACACGATTTCCTGGTATTCCTTGCAGTCACGCATCAGTTGTTCGTGCGTGCCGATTCCGGCCATCTCGCCGTCCTCGAGCACCACGATCTGGTCAGCGTCGCGGATCGTGGTAATCCGTTGCGCCACAATGATTACCGAGGCGTCACCGGTCACCGGCCGCAGCGCGTCGCGCAGCCTGGCGTCGGTCGCCTGGTCGAGCGCGGAGAACGAGTCGTCGAACAGGTAGACCCTCGGCTGCTTCACCAGTGCCCGCGCGATGGCGAGCCGCTGGCGCTGGCCACCGGAGACGGTGGTGCCGCCCTGGGCGACCGGAGTTTCCAAGCCCTGCGCCATCTCTCGGACGAAGTCGTCGGCCTGCGCGATCTCCAGCGCCCGCCAGAGTTCCTCGTCGGTGGCGTCCGGATTGCCGTAGCGCAGGTTGCTGGCGACCGTCCCGGAGAACAGGTACGCCTTCTGCGGGATCAGGCCGATCTGTGCGCGCAGCACCTCGAGGTCGATGTGCCGGACGTCGGTGCCGCCCAGGTATACCGCGCCGTCGGTGACGTCCATCAGCCGCGGAATGAGATTGAGCAGCGTGGTCTTGCCCGAACCGGTGGAGCCGACGATCGCGGTGGTGGTGCCCGGCTGTACCTGGAACCGAATGGCTTTCAGCACCGGCTTCTCCGCGCCGGGGTACGCGAACTCGGCGAATTGGAAGTCGACCTCGGCCGGGTCGCCCTTGAACGGCTGCGGCAGCGGCGGCGGCACGACCGAGGACTCGGTCTCCAGCACCTCCCCGATCCGTTCGGCGGAGACCGCGGCGCGCGGCGCCATCATGGCCAGGAACGAGGCCATCATCACGGCCATCAGGATCTGCATGATGTAGGACAGCATCGCGGTGAGCGAGCCGATCTGCATGGTGCCCCCGTCGACGGCGTGCCCGCCGAACCAGATCACCGCCACCGCAGTGACATTGCTGATCAGCATGACCAGCGGGAACATCAGCGCCATCAGCCTGCCGACGCGCAACGCGGTATCGGTCAGCTCCGTGTTCGCGACGCCGAAGCGCCAGGTTTCCTGGCGTTCCCGGACGAAGGCACGGACGACGCGGATACCGGTGATCTGCTCGCGCAGTACCCGGTTCACCTCGTCGATCCTGGTCTGCATGTCCCGGAACCCGGGCACCATCCTGCTGATGATCCAGCCCATCGACAGCCCGAGCACCGGCACCGCGATGAGCAGCAGCCAGGACAGGCCGAGGTCTTCGCGCAACGCCATGATGATGCCGCCGATGCACATGATCGGCGCCATCACCAGGATGGTCGCCGACATCGCGATGAGCAGCTGCACCTGCTGAATGTCGTTGGTATTGCGGGTGATCAGCGACGGCGCGCCGAACATGCCGACCTCGCGCGCGGAGAAGGTGCCGACTCGGTGCAGCAGCGCGCCCCGCATATCGCGGCCCGCGCTCATCGCCGCCTGCGCGCCGAGGTAGACCGAGCAGCCCGAGCTGACGATCTGGACAAAGGTGACCGCGAGCATCCGTAGACCGGTGCTCCAGATATATCCGATATCGCCCTTGGTGACGCCGTTGTTGATCAGATCGGCGTTGAGACTCGGCAGATACAGCATCGCGATCACCGAGATCAACTGCAGCACAACGACCCCCGCCAGCTGGGCGCGGTAGGGGTACAGATAGGTGCGCAGAAGTCGAATCAGCATGATGAATCGCAGAATACCGGCGAACAGTGACGTGCGTCGCAAACATTTCTGACCTGCATAAATGCCCTCCCGTCGAGGCGCTTACCCGCGCCTGGCGTCCAATTCGGTGGCCCTGGCATCTGATTCAGCGGGCGATATGTCTGATTCAGCGGACCTAATTCAGCGGGCGCTCTCTACGCGCCCATGCGCCCGGATCATTCGTGAGCGCGTCGACGAACTCGGGTAGCCGATTGTTGGCGACGTCGTCGATCGACACATTCTCCAGTACCGCACGAATATTCACGCGCAAGGCGATCCAGACACGCTGCAGCGATTCGGCCGCGCCCTGATAGGTCACGTCCTCCGGGCGCTCGCCGCGCACCGACGCGAGCGGGCCCTCGATCGCCCTGATCACGTCGGCGACGGAGATCTCGGTGGCCGGGCGGGCCAGCCAGTAGCCGCCGTCGGGACCGCGCCTGCTGATCACCAGATCGGCCCTGCGCAGGTCGCCGAGCACCGTCTCCAGCACCTTCGGCGGGATTCGCTGGGCCGTTGCGATCGCCTCGGCCTTCACCACCGGCGCGGCCTGCACGACGGGGCCGAGCACGGCCGGGTTCAGCTGCGGTGCGCGGGCGATCTCGAGCAACGTCCGCACCGCGTAGTCGACCTTCGCGGTGATGTGCACAGCATCTCCTGGCGTTTTCCGGTTGGTCCGTCGAGTAGCTGCAATCTACGCGCTGTTGCGCGCGTTGAGCACGCAGGTCGCCGCATCGAGCATGGTGGTTTCCACCAGCGCATCGTCGGCGCCCGGCGCGAACTCCCTGGACATCAGCGCGACGCCGAGCATCGCGAGCACCGCACCCGCGCGCAGTTTGGCCTCATCGGTGGCGTCCGGTCCGGCCAGCCATTCGCGCAGCGTCTGATCGTCCTCGACGAGATCGGGATGCCGGTCGGCCATCGCGTTGAGGATCGTCACGGTGTCGCGCAGCACCAGCGCGCCCGCGGCGCGGTGGTGCACCAGGCCGCGCAGATAGTTGCGCAGCACGTCCCTGATGCCGTCCGCGTCGCGGGTGGCCTGGCCCAGATCGAGCACCACCGAATGCATGTGATCGATGATCGGATCGATGATCGCGTGTAGCAGGTCGAGCTTCGAGGCGTAGTGATAGTAGAGCGAGGCCTTTGTGATTCCCACCGCATCCGCGACCTCGCGCAGGCTCGTCTGCTCGAATCCTTTGTCGCCGAATAGCTTCACCGCGGCGTCGCGGATCGCGGATTTCGTGCCTCGACCAGCGGCAACGCTGCCGTGGGTAGATCGCGCGGTCATCGGATGATCCTCTCACCATTCGTGCGCCGAGCTAACAGTGTCGGCGAAATAGAGGTTGCACCTCCGCTTAGTCCTCGAATAGTCTACCTACCGCACGGTAGGCAGAAAGCGTCACGTGGAGGCGGGGACAAGCAGGGCACCCCGCGAGTGCTGTCACCGGCCTGAATCAGCACGTCCCCCAGCACCGCTAGGAGATCTCTCGTGTCCGTGTACCTCTACAGATGGGGAAAGTTCGCTTTCCGAAGAAAATGGATAGTGCTCCCCGTCTGGCTGCTGCTCTTCCTGATTCTCGGCGGCTTGGGTGCGCAGCTCAAGAAGCCGATGACGAACGACTTCAGCATGCCGGACCTGCCGTCCGCGCGCGCGAACGACATTCTCGACAAGCACTTTCCGGGCGCGTCCGCCGCGTTCAAGTTCGACGCCGTCACCGGCACCTACGTGATCGCCGCACCGGCGGGCCAGAAGCTCACCGACCCGGCGAACCGCACGGCCGTCGACGCGTTCATCGCCAAGCTGGGCGACCTCGGCATCGTCGACCACAGCAAGCCGATCATGAACCCGGTCGCGGCCGCCGAGAAGATGGGATGTCTGGCCGACCCGGATCCCGGAAAGTGCAGTGGCGCACCGCTGAACGTGCTCAGCAAGACCGTGCCCGACTCGGTGGCGGTGATGAACGTGCCGTTCACCATCAAGAAGTTCACCGACGTCACCGACCAGCAGCGCGACGCGGCCTACGCGGTCGCCGCCGACGCGCGCAATGCCGGGCTCACGGTCGAGATGAGCGGCTCGATCGCGATGAAGCAGCAGGCGCCGAGCGGCCAGTCCGAGATGATCGGCATGGGCGTCGCGCTGATCGTGATGGTCGTGGCGTTCGGCGCGATCGTCGCCGCCTTCGTGCCGATCCTCACCGCGATCATCGGTCTCGGCGCGGCCACCTCGCTGATCTTCCTCGGCACCTCGGTGATCGAGGTACCGAGCTTCACCACCTTCCTCGCCTCGATGATCGGCATCGCGCTGTCCATCGACTACGCGTTGTTCATCGTCTCGCGCTACAAACATGAACTGGCGGTACAGGATTCGCCGGAGGAGGCGGCCGGTACCGCGCTCGGCACGGCCGGGTCCGCGGTGGTGTTCGCCGGCCTGACGGTGATCATCGCGCTCGGCGGACTCAGCATCGTCGGCGTGCAGTTCATGACCTTCATGGGTCTCGGCGGCGCGATCGCCGCGGCGTTCGCGGTGCTCACCGCGATCACGCTGATGCCCGCGCTGCTCGGCGCGTTCGGGCGGTTCCTGTTCAAGCCGAAGCTGCCGCTGGTCGCGCAGCACGATCCGGAGGACGACCACTCGGTCACCAACGGCATGCGCTTCGGCCGGTTGATCGGCAAGGCACCCTGGCTCGCGCTCGGACTGAGCGTCCTGGTGCTCGGTGCGCTCGCCGCGCCCGCGGCCGGGCTGAACCTCGGCCTGCCCGGCGACGACAGCCAGCCCAAGACCTCCACCATCCGCAAGGCCTACGAGCTGCGCACCGAGGGCTTCGGTGAGGGCAGCAACGGCGTGCTGAACGTGGCGGCCGACCTGTCCAAGGTGCCGGTGGAGAACCGGGACAACGCGGTCAAGGCGTTGCGCGACAAGCTCTCCGCCTACCCCGGCATGGACTACGTGACCGAGCCGAAGTGGAGCGAAGACAAGCAGGGCGTGCTGCTCGACGGCGTGCCGAAGTCCGGGCCGAACAACCAGGCCACCAAGGACCTGGTCAAGGACGCTCGCGACGCGGAAGGCCAGCTGCAGGCCGAGTTCGGCATGGAATACGGCATCACCGGCACCACCGCCATCTATGCCGACGTCGACAACGTGCTGCTCGGCAAGATCGTGCCGTATCTGGCGATCGTCGCCGGTGCCGCGTTCATCCTGCTGATCCTGGTGTTCCGCTCGATCCTGGTGCCGTTGACCGCGGCGCTCGGCTTCCTGCTCTCCATGGGTGCGACGTTCGGTGCGACGGTGCTGATCTTCCAGGAGGGCAAGTTCGGGCTGATCGCGGATCCGCATCCGCTGATCAGCTTCCTGCCGATCATGTTGATCGGCTTGGTGTTCGGCCTCGCGATGGACTACCAGGTGTTCCTGGTGACCCGAATGCGCGAGGAGTTCGTCAACGGCAAGTCACCGAAGGAAGCGGTTGTCGCCGGTTATCACCACGGTGCCCGCGTGGTGACCTCGGCGGCGATCATCATGATCTCGGTGTTCGGCTCGTTCCTGCTCGAGACCGACGTGACCGCCAAGTCGTTCGGCTTCGCGCTGGCGGCCGGCGTGCTGTTCGACGCGTTCATCGTCCGGATGGTGCTGATCCCGTCGCTGCTCGTCCTGATGGGCAAGTGGGCCTGGTGGATGCCGAAGTGGCTGGACCGGATCGTGCCCGATATCGACGTCGAAGGCGCCAAGCTGCGTGAACTGCAGCAGCGGTCGACGGAAACGGCGAAGGTGCCGGTCGGCGTCAGCTGATCACTCCGCACTCGGCCCCGCACTCGATTCTTCGGGTGCGGGGCCGAGTTGTTTGCGCGGTCGGTTCTTGATCTTGTGCGCCGTCCGCAGCAGACTCAGAAGAAGTTCGACCTCTCCAGCTCGGTAGTTCCCCGGCGGGCGCAGTCGGCCCGCGGGCGTTCAGACGCTCGATCCGGCCCGACTCGACCACCGCGAGGAGAACCCTGTGTCCGTGTATCTATACCGATGGGGCAAGTTCGCCTTCCGCCACAAGTGGATTGTGCTGCCCATTTGGATCGTCGGTTTCCTGATCCTCGGCGTGCTCGGCACCCAGCTGAAGGAGCCGATGAGCGACGACTTCAGCATGCCGAACCTGCCGTCGGAGCGCGCGACGCAGATCCTCGACCAGCACTTCCCCGGTATGTCCGAGGCGTTCAAATTCGACGCCGTCACCGGGACCTACGTGCTCGGCGCACCCGCGGGCCAGAAGCTGACCGACCCGGTCAACCGGCAGGCGATCGACGCGCTGATCGACAAGCTGAACCAGCTCGGCATCGTCGACCACAGCAAGCCGATCCCGAACCCGATCACCGCGACCGAGGAGATGGGCTGTCTCGTCGCCGAGCCGGACGCCTCGAAGTGCAGCGGCGCACCGCTGAACGTGCTCAACAAGACCGACCGGGACACGGTCGCGTTCTTCAGCGTGCCGTTCGGCATCAAGAACTTCACCGACGTCACCGCCGAGAGCCGCAAGGCCGCCTACGACGTGGCCGACCAGGCGCGCGGCGCGGGTTTGACGGTCGAGCTGAGCGGCACCATCGCGACGGAGCAGCAGGCGCCGAGCGGTCAGTCCGAGATGATCGGCATGGCGGTGGCGTTGATCGTGATGATCGTGGCGTTCGGCGCGATCGTCGCCGCGTTCGTGCCGATCATCACGGCGGTGGTTGGGCTCAGTGCGGCTACCGCGCTGATCTTCCTCGGTACCTCGTTCCTTTCTATCCCCAGCTTCACCACGTTCCTCGCGTCGATGATCGGTATCGCGTTGTCCATCGACTACGCGCTGTTCATCGTCTCGCGATACAAACATGAACTGGCAGTACAGGATTCACCGGACGAGGCGGCGGGCACCGCGCTCGGGACCGCGGGCTCGGCGGTGGTGTTCGCCGGTCTCACCGTCATCATCGCGCTGGTCGGGCTCAGCATCGTCGGCGTTCGATTCCTGACCTTCATGGGTCTGGGCGGCGCGATCGCGGCCGGGTTCGCGGTGCTCACCGCGATCACGCTGATGCCCGCGCTGCTCGGCGCGTTCGGGCGGCACCTGTTCAAGCCGAAGCTGCCGCTCATCGCGCAGCACGATCCGGAAGACGACAACTCGATCACCAATGGCATGCGCTTCGCCCAGGCCATCGGCAAGGCGCCCGCCGTCGCACTGGTGCTCAGTATCGTCGTGCTCGGGCTGCTCGCCCTGCCCGCGACGAACATGAACCTCGGGCTGCCCGGCGAGGACAGCATGCCCAAGACCTCCACCGTCCGGAAGGCCTATGAGCTGCGCACGGCCGGGTTCGGCGAAGGCAGCAACGGCGTGCTGCAGGTCGCGGTCGATCTGGCGAATGTTCCGGCGGAAAAGCGCACCGCGGCACTGAATTCGCTGCACGACGAGCTCGCGGCCTCACCGGACATGGACTACGTGACCGAGCCGCGGCTGAGTCAGGACGGACTCGGCGCGCTCATCAACGGTGTACCGAAGTCAGGGCCGAACGACCAGTCGACCAAGGACCTGGTCCGGGACGCCCGCGCGGCCGAGGGCAGGCTCGAATCGCAGTACGGGATGAAATACGGCATCACCGGAACCACCGCCATCTATGCCGATATCGACCACGTGCTGCTCGGCAAGATCGTGCCGTACATGGCGATCGTGGCGGGCGCCGCGTTCATCCTGCTGATCCTGGTCTTCCGATCGATCCTGGTGCCGCTGACCGCCGCGCTCGGCTTCCTGCTGTCGATGGCGGCCACCTTCGGTGCGACGGTGCTGATCTTCCAGGAGGGCAAGCTCGGGTTGATCCAGGATCCGCGTGCGATCGTGAGCTTCCTGCCGATCATGCTGGTCGGCTTGGTGTTCGGCCTCGCGATGGACTACCAGGTGTTCCTGGTGACGCGCATGCGCGAGGAATACGTGCACGGCAAGCCGCCGAAGGAGGCGATGATCAGCGGTTATCACCACGGGGCCCGGGTGGTGACCTCTGCCGCGGTCATCATGATCTCGGTGTTCGGCTCGTTCCTGCTGGAGACCGACGTGACCGCGAAGATGATGGGTTTCGCGCTGGCGGCCGGCGTGCTGTTCGACGCGTTCCTGGTGCGGATGGTGTTGATTCCGTCGCTGCTCGCGCTGATGGGCAAGTGGGCCTGGTGGATGCCTCAGTGGCTGGACAAGATCGTGCCGGACATCGATGTGGAGGGCGCGAAGTTGTTCGCGTTGCGCGGGCAACCGACGCCGGGCGATGCGAAGCTGCCCGCCGACGTCGGCTGATTTTCCAGAATTCGCCCCCACGCGGTTCTCCGGGTGGGGGCTGGTTTTTATTGGCTCGGCTGCGGCAACGTGCAGTCATCGACCTTGGGGTTCATACCCATGTAGTTGAGCGGGCCGGCCAGCGATGTGAGGGCGATCGTGCCCCAACCCGCGCAGTTCGTCGGGCTGCTCTCGAAATAGTGACGCTGACCCGCGGCGATCAGGCCGATGGCCAACCAGATGAGCAACAGTGTGCTGAACACTCTGGTACCGGTGTGGCGCACTGCTCGGCCGCGAAAACCGCGGCTGCGAATCTCTTGGTCGCGCATGTCGTCGCTCCCTTTCCGTGCTCCCCACCTGAGAATACCCCGCCTGATCAGCGTTTATCCCCTACTGGCTCGGCTGCGGAACGTTGCAGTCGGCGATCTTCGGGTTGATGCCGACGTAGTTGAGCGGACCGGCCAAGACGGTGAGCGCGGTGGTGCCGAATCCGGCGCAATTGATCGGGCCACTGTCAAAGTAGTGGCGCTGGCCTGCGGCGATCACACCGATCACGAGCCAGAGCACGACAATCAGGCTGCCAAGTCGCATAGTGCCTCATTCGTCGGCGTCTTCTGAGCGACCCTCATTATCGGGTCCCGAACGCGACGCGCCGAACGCGGCGACACGGCCTGCGCGCCGCAACGAACCTCGCGCCCGTTGCCGGACGCGAGGTTCGCCGAATCAGGTTGGGCCGGTGTGCGGTACGCGGTCACCGGTGCCGTGGATTACGGACTTGGTTGCGGCACATTGCAATCGTCGACCTTGGGATTCACGCCCATGTAGTTGAGCGGGCCTGCGATCACCGTGACGGCGATGGTGCCGAACCCGGCGCAATTCACCGGTCCGCTGTCGAAGTAGTCCCGCTGAGCTGCGGCGACAACGCCGATCAGCAACCAGACCAGGACAATAAGGCTTCCGATTCTCATGTTTCTCTCGCTCATCGGTCTCGAGCGGACTGCACGACGGCGCATGGGCCACCACGTCCTTCCCGCATTTAGCTATCCGGCGTATACCCCCATTCGCCCGAAATATCCGTTGCCGCCGAACTATCGCTCGCCGGTTCGATACCGCAGGCGTGCGGTGCATTTCATCCGCTGTTCAGCCGGGGCGGGTACGCCCATGAGTGTGACTAGACCGCGCAGTTGGACGATCGATCTCGGTCGGGTCTTCGCGATCGGGGTCGTCGTTGTCATTCACTGGATTTCGGTGCGGGTCACCGTTACCGACGGTGTGCTGCGTGGCGAGCCCGCGCTGCACGGGCGGCCGATCTGGGCGTTGTCCTGGCTGATTCAGGTGATGCCGCTGTTCTTTCTCGCGGGCGGATTCGCGAACACGCTGATCGTGGATCGTTGGCGGGCAAGCGGGTTGGGTTATGGGGAGTATCTCGGTCCGCGGGCGCGGCGGCTGGTCACGCCGGTGCTCGCGTTGGTCGCGGTGCTGGCTCCGGTGATCGCGGTACTCGGTGTCTACTCCGAGCGGACGGCGGCGACGGCCGCGCATGTCGTCGCCAGTCCGCTGTGGTTTCTCGCGGTGTATCTGATGGCAGTGGCGGTGGCACCTGGCGCGGTGGTGCTGCACGATCGGGCTCCGCTGCTGTTGCCGTTGGTTTTGCTGGGGTGCTCGATTGCGGTGGACGCCTTGCGATTCGGCGGTGCGGGGCGGTTCGCCGAGTGGAATCTGGTCTTCGTGTGGTTGTTCTGTCATCAGCTCGGGGTGGTACACGCGCGCGGGCTGTTGCGGACGGTCACCGATGCCGGTGTACTGCTTCTTGCCGGGGTCGGCGTCGGGCTGCTGGTGGTGATGGTCGGGGCGGGCCCGTACTTTCCGACCACCCTCGGGGTGGCCGATGCGCCGGTGTCCAATCTGGCGCCGCCCACTTCGGCCATCTCGATTCTCGCCGTCGTTCAGCTGGCGGTGTTGACGTGGGTGGACCGGCGGGTTGGTGGGTGGGAACCGCGCCGGTCGGTGCGGCGGGTGATCACCGCGATCGTGCCGTTGTTGATGACGATCTATCTGTGGCATGTGCCCGTGATCGCGATGTTGACCGGGGCGGCGACGCTGGCGCCGTCGCGATTGCTGCCGGACGATCCGCAAATCTGGTGGGAGACAAGGCCGTTGTGGATTCTGGTCGGTGGGGTGGTGTTGTTCTTCGTGGTGCGGGTCAGCATGCGCTGGGATGCGTTCTGTGCGCGGTACGCCGCGCGCGACACGACGGTGCCCGCGGTGGTCGGTACGGTGCTGGCCGCTTGGGGTGTGTACTCGATCTGGCAGGTCGGGCTGTTTCCGGTGGGAGCGGGTGCTGCCCTGTTGTGTGTGGTGCTCGGCGCTGCCGTACTCACCTCGACGCGGCGTATCGGCGCTACCGTGGACAAGTCCGCAGCGCCTGCATGAAGGGCAAGGAAGCCCGGGTCGGCGCACGATTCGGCACGACTGCCGGTTGCCAGGTCCGGTCAGCGATTACGCTTCTTTCAGCTCGCCCGCATGCCGACCTTCCAGGAGGTAGCACGATGAGCAGGTCTTTCTCTCGAACCGTGGTGGGTGGCGCGGCCTTCGCGGCCGCTGCCGTCACCGCCGTGATGATCGGTCCACCGGCGAACGCCGACGTCGAATCCGTCAGCGTCGCCGCCGGGCCCGAAGGGCTGCTGACCGGCTGTCACTACACCGTGACGGCGACGGTCACCGATTCGGAGGTTCCGCCCGGCTCGGTGTTCTTCCTGCTGGCCGGCGGCGTAATCCCGGGCAATGGGGAGCGGATCCCGGGTGACGCCGTGCATCACCCGGAGAACAACACCGTCACCCTCAGCTGGACGCCGACCCGGGTCGGTTCACAGAACCTGATCGGCATGCAGAGTGAACCGGGCAAGTACACGTCGTCGAAGTTCATCACCGTCGACGTTGTCGGCAGTGGGCTCGATGCCGGAAGTTCCTGTCTGCGTATCGGATAGGTGTCAGGCGAAGTCGGCGGCGTGATCGGCGACCCACTGCGCGTAGCTGCGGGCGGGTGATCCGGTGACCTCCTGGATCGTTGACGTCGGCAGCCCCGGCGTGTCCACCATCGCGGCCAGGCCGCCGAGGATGTAGTCGGCGAATTCCGCCGGTACCCAATCCATCTGCGCCTCGGCCTGTTCGCGGGTGATCTCCTCCCAGACCAGTGGGCGACCGAGCGTCGCACCGATGATCGCTACCTGCTCGGCCCTGCTCAGTGAGGCCGGACCGCTCAGCTCATATCGCGCACCGATGTGCTCGTCTGTGATCAGTGCCCGCACCGCGACCGCCGCGATATCCGCCTCGTGTAGCAAGGTCATCGATGCGGCTCCGTATGCGCCGCGCACGACGTTGCCAGTGCGGATCTGTGGTGCCCACTCCAACGTGTTGGTCGCAAAACCGTAGGGGCGCAAGAAAGTCCACTCCAGTCCGGAATTCCTGATCGGCTCTTCGAGGAGCGCGTGTACCTTGCCGATCGGGTTGTCCTGTTCCTCGAGATCGTCGCGGACCGCGGCGGAGGACAGCAGGACGATGCGGCGCGCGTGCTCGGCGATCACCTCGACCACCGGAATCACGTTGTCGGCGGGCAAATTCGGCCAGGTCAGGTAGACGGCGTCCACTCCGTCGAGCGCGCGGATCAGCGTTTCCGGCGCGGTCAGATCGCCGGGCACGACCTCGACGCCGGTCGGAAATGACGCCGCCTCGGGTTTGCGAGCGAGCGCGCGCACCGTCACCTCGGTCTCCGCGAGTTGCGAAACAACCTGTCCGCCAACATGACCGGTCGCACCGATCACCAAAACCTTCGCTATTTGAGCCATGAGCTCACCATACGAAAGCGACTAACCTTTGGTAAGGCCCCACCTCAAAGTAAGCTCTAACCGTGAAGGTAGGTTCCCTGGTCAATAGCTCGCCCGGCACCACACGGCAGGCAATATTCGACACCGACTGCCCCGGCCGCACCGTCCTCGATAAGCTGACCAGCCGCTGGGGCGTGCTGATTCTGTCCGCCCTGCGCGACGGACCGATGCGGTTCCACGTCCTGCGCGACCACATCGGCGGCATCAGCGAGAAGATGCTGTCGCAGAACCTGCGCACCTTCACCGATTACGGCCTCACCGACCGCACCGTGGAACCAACTACCCCACCGAAAGTCACATACTCACTCACCCCGATGGGTATGGAAGTAGCGGAACGATTGCACAGTCTGCTGGACTGGGTAAGCCGCAACGGTGAGGCAATCGTGAAATTCCAGTCAGGGAGGTAGCACGATGAGCAGGTCCTACTCTCGCGCCGCAGTCGGCGCGGCCGCCTTCGCGGCCGCGACCGCCACCGCAGTGCTGGCCGGACCACCGGCCAACGCCGAGGTGACCGGCGTCAGCGTCGACCTCGGCTCCGAAGGCATCGTCACCGGCTGCCACTACCGAGTGACCGCCACACTCACCGACGCCGCCACCCCACCCGGCACCGTCTTCTTCTGGCTCTCCGGCGGCGTCATCCCCGGCAACGGCGAACGCCTCCCCGGCGACCCCATCCACCACCCAGCCAACAACACCGTCACCACAACGTGGACCCCCACTCAAACCGGCCCCCAAAACCTCACCGCAATCCAAAGCGTCCCAGGGCAATACACGTCAACGAAGTTCACCACCATCAACGTCGACGGAACCGGCCTCTACACCGGAAGTTCCTGCATCAAAACGGGATAGATATCCGCGCCATGCCGAGGCAATGGGAAAGGAAAAGCCCCGCGCCTGTCGGAACAGGTGCGGGGCTTTGGCGGAGGCGGAGGGATTTGAACCCCTGTTGCCGAGTTAGCGCTACCAGGCGATTTCTTGCAAACAGCAAGGCAGGGCCGGTTCGGGTTCACACTCGCGCTCGAACATACATGCGCATCCCGCGCGGTCTGTTGCGGCCGAAGACCGTGGCACCGGCCAACGGGACCCGACATGTAGCGGTAGACGGTGGCCCGGGAACAGCCCAACATCTTCGCGATATCCGGACCCCTTTCGGGTGCGGGGCCGAGTCGTTTCCGGGCGCCCACCCTCCTAGTGATACCAAAATGGTTCACCTATGTGGTATCATTTCGGTATGACCAAGACGATGAGTGTTCGATTCCCCGACGAGACCAAGGCTCGCCTCGAGCAGGCCGCCGAGGCTTCGCACATATCCGCCAACGCAGCCGTGGTGCAGGCCGTGGAGCAGTGGGCCGCGCAGCAGACTCGCGCAGCTTTGGTCGCCGAGGCCGCTGACGAGGTGTTCGCACGTCGGGCCGGGCTGTTCAAGCGGTTGGCCGACGCATGATCTACCTGACCCCGGAGGACATCGTGAACCTCAATGCCCGCCACCTGGGCGGCACTGCGGCCGTACGCGATGCGGGTCTGGTGGCTTCCTCCGCGGGTCGTCCCTCCTCCGGGATGTTCGGAACCGACGCGTACCCCACGATGGAGTTGAAAGCAGCTGCGCTGCTTCACTCTTTGATCTGCAATCACGGGTTCGTGGACGGCAACAAGCGCACCGCGTGGTCCGCCATGGAAATCATGCTGTGGATCAATGGCCGCTACTTTTCGGCACTATCCGAGGATGAGGCGTTCGAACTGGTGCACCTGGTGGCCACCGATTCGGAGATGGGCGTGGAGAAGATCGCCGAGGCCCTGAGGATCGAGAGCTAGGCCGAAACACCCGAGTTGTTACAACAGGACTGGAACGAAAGAGCTGGGCAAAGACCGAATCATCCTCTGACGCCTCACAACAAAGAGCCCCTCACCTGAATCAGGTGAGGGGCTTTGGCGGTGGCGGAGGGATTTGAACGCTCCGTCACCCCACTACCACGATCAGGCAATTTCAGTCAAACATCCTGGTGTACAGCGATCTTCATTCACTCGCATACCCGGTCATAGATCACCTTCGACCGGCGTTCTTTGTCAGATTCTTGTCACCGAATGCTCGCGTCTGGCTGAAACCAACCGGGCCAGGGACCCCTCCCCCGACTACCTGAGCCACCCCGCACCGCTTGGTTGTGTCTTCTGGATACGGATTCCGAGGGTCAAGGGCGCACCCACTCAGACATCCCTATCGCACGCTTCCGGCGCATCCTCCCGTCCCTCGACCACGAATCCCACTCGGGGGGATATTGGCCCGTATGCCTGAGGGCAGGCCAGAACGACCGGAGAGGGGGTGACCCCGTGGGTACCTGCCACCCGGCAATACACCCTGGTCTCGTAAACTCAGTTACCTGATGGAGTCATTGAAGAAATAGTTCTCGACATTGGCCGTGCGACCACAAGTCTTGCCGATGTACGCCTGGATGTAGCCGAGCCCATGAGCCAGTGCAACCCGCCCGCCGCTGCCATGCCGCGTTGACGACTCAGCAGTCAGGAGGCGTGAAAGCCGATCGCTTGCGCGCACCGTCGCGACCTCATATCTGCCGTTTTCATCTGCAACTGCCGCAAACGTTCCGGAAAGCGCTAGTGCGAAATCGAGCATCGCGACATTGGAGTTAGCCGAGGCCTTTGCTATAGCCTTGCTCGTGATCGCTCCAGGTATATCGGCAAAATCATCGGCCGCTACTAGGCCAATTATGCCGAGTAACGGATTTCCACGATAAGGACTGTCTAGGCCACCTCCAACCACGAGTCCACCTGGCAAGTACTGAGTTTCATCGTCCTTTCGTACCCGCGAGGCAGTCACGATATCTCGAATATGCTCGGTCGCGGAAGCAATGCTGCCAGCATCCAAGGTTCGTTTTACCTCGATTATCCCCACTACAGCTTCCACGGGAACCATCTCGATTCCGTGCGCTTGATCGACCACCCACAGCGAGTGCGGAACGAGGGTGTCCACGATCAGGATGTCGACCTGCGGGCTGACTGCCGGTTCCTCCGCTCGGCTTTCGGCACTGATGATGTAACCGGACGTCACCTTGAAACGAGCAGGAAGGATGGATTCGAGTATCTGGCGTACTTCGTTCTCGACACCCGCCCCGCTGGCCGAGATGTTCTTCATGTACTGATGGATTGTTAAAGACTTCTCTCGGACATAGTCGGTGTAGCGAAGATTGACCTCAAAGAGGTCGCGATAGCTAACCATGGCCGCACCCTACTTCATGATGCGCCGTCCGATTGCCGGGAACGCGAGTCATGTTGGTAACTCACCAATCCCGTGTAGTCGCTAGCTGCGCTCGATGTGTCGGCATCCCATTACCGCGCGGGCCGAGTTACATCTTCGGTGCGCAGCTCACAGTTCCCCCAGTAGCCCCACCAGTCGAGCATGGTCTACATGATCGGCAGTCCGGTTTGCCGAGCCGATGATTGAACGGTGTATCGAGCAAACCGCACGCTCGACCCCCCTCCCCCTCACCGAGATAGATTTGGCCCGCATGCCTGAGGGTGGGCCGTGAACAGAGAGGGGAGGAGGGTATAGCCACCCAGGTCCCCTTTCTTTCGCGCACAACCCGGTAACCCGTACAGGCTCGCGCCTGCTATAAGGAACGCTTCGGTATGCGCTGGGGGGTAAGGGGTGGGCCGCCAGGTGTCGCGCAATCACCACCAAGTGCACCCAACAACGGTTAGCGTTGGACGATGACCGTCTTCGAGTCGTCGTCTTGGGCTTGGGATTTGGCTAAGCGCGAGTTGGAGATACCGCTGCGTCGACGTTGGGCGCACTCGAAGGGAGTAGCCAAAGCCGCGGTTGAGCTTGCGGCACAACTGAGTTGTGACCGGGATTTGCTCGAAGCGTCCGCCATCCTCCATGACGTTGGCTACGCGCCCAGGCTTGCAGTGACCGGGTTTCATCCGTTGGACGGTGCCCGTTTCCTGCGGGACGAGCATCGCGCCGACGAGCGGCTTGTCCGCCTGGTTGCCAACCACACCTTCGCTTTGCTGGAAGCGGACGAGCGCGGTTTGCGTGACGAACTGGAGTCAGAGTTTCCTATCCTGGATGATCCGCTGCTGGTGGATGCCTTGACCTACTGCGACATAACAACAACACCGGATGGCACGCGGACCACAGCGGGCGACCGGGTGGCAGAAATTCTGAGCCGCTACGGTCCAGATACCTTGGTGGGTCGGTTCATTCAGCGTGCTGCGCCGGATATATTTGCGACAGTGACGTGGATCGAGCAAGCTCTATTGGCTCATCCGAGGTAGGGATAGTTTCCCGACAGATAATCGCCGATCTGTTGGCGCATGCTCGGGTGTATGTCGTACTGGTCCAAATCCGCAGGCGACACGAATGTTACGCCGTCGGCCTCGTCGTTGATAGTGGGCTCCCCGCCGACTGGTCGGCCGATGTAAGTGTTCTCGTACTGCTGACGTATTTCGCCATCGGTGTAGGCGACGATGTGATTCGGGTTGCTGTAAACGCCTAGGAAGCCTGTGATTTCAGCCATGATACCGGTTTCTTCCTGACATTCTCTGATGGCACACTCGGCGGGCGTCTCGCCCATATCCATAGCTCCGCCAGGCAACGCCCACTGACCCGTATCACGACGCCGCTGCAACAGAATCGCCTCGTGCTCGTCTGTGACAAGCAGATTGCACGCCACCACAAGCGAATTGGGCTTGGGTGCCTTCGGGTCGTAGTAGTACTCGATCCTGCCCATGATCGGCCTTTCGTCAGGGTATCCAGGGTTTCGCGTCTGCCCAGATGGCATCGAAGCTTTCGGTGTAGTTGTCGAACCATCCGGAGTCGTCAACGCGCTTGAGTTGGAAAACCGGATTTGCGCTGGCGGGTTGTCCCCAGATATGTGGGTTTGGGCCGTCCCCGATGAATGAGACCACTCGGTATTAGAGTCCTGTTTGGCCTGGTGAGGGCCGAGAAGGGACACTGATCGATATGGCAGGACGCA